>CAWHJL010000001.1:0-850235 GCA_963829665.1 uncultured Alphaproteobacteria bacterium
TTCCCCAGCAATGCGCTGACCGGCCAGTCGCTTGTCGTCAGCCACGGCTGGTTCATGAACTGAAATCCGCAACCGCCCCGGCCCCGCCATACCGGCGGCACCGGCGCATCACTGGAGAGACCGAAATGTCCGAACTCATCGTCATCGCCTACGACACACCCGAAAAGGCCGAAGCCGCCCGCACCGAACTGTTCGGCATGGCCAGGGAATATCTCGTCGACGTGGCCGACGCCGTGGTCGCCACGGCCGACAAGGACGGAAACGTCAAGTTGAACCAAATGGTCAACCTGTGGACGGTCGGCGCCTCGGGTGGCGCGTTCTGGGGCCTGCTGGCGGGCCTCATCTTCTTCAACCCGCTTCTTGGCGTTGCTGCCGGCGCCGGCGCGGGCGCACTGGCCGGCGCGCTGTCGGATTACGGGATCAACGACACCTTCATGAAGGACGTTTCAGGGGTGTTGCAGGCCGGCCAGGCGGCGCTTTTCATGATGATGCGCACGGAAGCGACCGACCGCGTGATCGAGCGTCTCGGCATGAAGGGCGGGCACGTCCTGCGCACAAATCTCGACCGGAGCGCGGAGGACCACCTGCGGCGCGCGTTCAACATCGCCCATACCGAAGCGGCCAGGGCCCACGGCGCGTCTGCTCCGGAAACGGGTGGCGCAAAGCCCGAACCGGAACTGCAGTCGTGACCGGCGTCTTTGTCATCCAGCCGGTCATCGCGCTGATCGCCGGCGTGCTGATCCTGATCGTGCCCCGGCTGCTCAACTACATCGTTGCGGCGTTTCTGATCCTCTTTGGGGTGGCCGGGCTCTACCCGCATCTGATGGCAGGCAGCCTCATGGGCGGATGACGTCAGGCGATCCGTCGCTTCGCGCCGGTCCATGGTCCACCGGGCTGGCGCGCAGGGCATTCAGGATTAGCTTGCCACTGGCGCGATTTCCCGGTCGAACGCGACCTCGACCCGAAGCCCCGGACCTACGTCGGACAGGCTGACGGTCGCGCTGAGGCGGTCTGCCAGCGCGCGGACCAGCGCCAGCCCAATCCCGGTTCCGCTGCCTGTCCGCTGCGGGTCGAGGCGGACGAAGAGATCGAACACCCGTCCGCGGTCGCTCTCCGCAATACCGGGGCCCGTGTCGGACACGGTGAGGATCGTGCGGGTCCCGGTCTGCTCGGCCCCGATGCTGATCGTCGCCCCGGGCGGGCAGTGGGTGATCGCGTTCTGGACCAGGTTGGCCAGCAACTGCGAAAGCATCCCGGGATCGGTGAACACGGCGAGCGCGTCGCGCGCCGGGCGCGCGATCAGGGTCTGGCCGCGTTCCTCGGCCACCGGCCCGAAGGTCTCCTGCATCTCGCCCAGAAGCCGGTTGACCGGTACCTCTCGGAACGCGCTGCGATCCTCCGCGGTGGCAAGCCGGGATATCCGCAGGATCGCGTCGAAGATGTGGCCCAGCCGCTGCAGTTCCGCCTCGACATCGGCCAACGCGCCCAGTGCATCGCGCCCGGCCTCGATATCGGCCATCGCCTGCCCAAGTCGCAGCCAGGCGCGCGACAGCGGCGTGCGAAGATCATGCGCAATGGCCGTCGCCTCGGTGCGCGTGACGGTCATCAGCCGGTCCAGATGCAGGTTCATCGCGCTTGAGACGCGGTCGAGCTGATCGTTCTGCGCCGAGACGCCGAGCCGGGCGCCGGTGTCGCCCTGCGAAACCCGCTCCAGCGTCGCGGCCATCCGGTCCAGTTTCCGCAGGGATTGAAGGCTCACGAGATAACCGATGAGCAGGTACACTGAGCCCACCACCAGTCCGAATGCCACCAATGCGCCCAGCATGCGCCGTTCCTGCAGCGCGATCAGATCGATGTCGCGACCAACGACCAAGGCCATCCCGTCCACTTGGCTGGCGTTCAGATAGACCCGTGCCGCGCCGTCCGAAGATGGCGCCAGTCGCGTTTCGGTTGTCTGCCAGCCGAGTGTGGCGGGAGGTTCGACAAGATTGCCGGCAAGGCGTAGGCCGCGTTCATCGAACAGTCCGAAGACCCGCAGCCTTAGGCCGAGCGGTCCGCCTGCCGCATCCATCGCCGCGATCAGGCCGGGCGTGCCGGCGTTTTCGTGGATGGCGAGAAGCTCCTGACGGTCAGCGATGATCTGGTCTTCCAGCGCCAGCGTCATCTCGCGATCGACGTAGAAGAACGCGATGAACCCGGCGACGCAGAGGAACGCCCCGAAGAACAGCGTTGCGCGCGACGCGGCCCGGAAAGCGCCGCCGGAAAGGATCCTACCTTGGTCCATGCATCGAGTACCCGGTGCTGCGGACCGTGTGGATCAGGCGCACGGCGAAGGGCTTGTCGATCTTGGCGCGCAAGCGACTAACATGGGTTTCGACGACGGTGGTGTTCGGCTCGAAGTTGAAGTTCCAGACCTGCTCGATCAGCATGGTGCGCGTCACCACGCGCCCGGCGTTGCGCATCAATATCTCCAGCAGCGCGAATTCCTTGCTCTGAAGCTCGATGACATGGCCCTGACGGCGGGCGGTGCGCGCCAGCAGATCCAGCGTCAGGTCGTGGACCTTCAGTTCCGTCGCCTGTGCCGCGGCGGACGCTTGCCGTCGTGTCAGGGCAATGACGCGGGCCAGCAGTTCCGAGAAGTGAAACGGCTTGGGAAGGTAGTCGTCGGCCCCCGCGGACAGCCCTTCGACCCGGTCGGACACGTCGCCCATCGCCGTCAGCAGCAGCACCGGAACATCCTTCTGCGCAGCTCTCAGCGCCTTGACGACGGAAAGCCCGTCCAGCCCGGGCATCATGCGGTCGAGAATGGCCACGTCGCAGTCGTTGTAGAGGCAATAGCTCAGCGCATCGCGCCCATCCGTGACGTGATCGACGGAATATCCGCTCTCGGACAGGCCAGCAGAGATATAATCGGCCAGTTTCGTGTCATCTTCGGCAAGCAGTATCTTCATGGTGTTTCCGTCCCCGCGCAGCGCATTCTATCGGACGGCGCGCAGGCGGTCCTTTTCGCGCATACCCTACCGGGTTTCGGCGATTTGCGAGATGGGCCGGAAAACCTTGCGCATTTGTAAACTGTTGGAAAGGCACCGTCCTGATTTCCCGGTAATAATCGCTTGGGGGGCTACCAGCCATCCGCCGCTCCGGCGTGGCTCGGTCGCGCACCCTTGACCGAGGTTCATCATGCCAACCACCGCTTCGTCTCCTTCACCGCGCTCCCTGTCCCGTGAGTTTCGCATCATCGGCGCGGTGTTCCTGGGGCTCGGCGTTTTGGCCATCGCCGTGCCCGCGGCGATGACGCTGGCCTTTGAGATCCTCATCGCCCTCCTGCTGCTGGTCTGGGGGGCGGCGGGCCTCGGCTTTGCCGCGATGCTCCGGCCCGCACGGGGCTGGGGCGGAATGGCCCTGTTCTCGGCCCTGGTGCTCGCGCTCGGGCTCGTGTTCCTTGCCTCGCCGCGCGCAGGTATCGCGACGCTGACCCTGCTCTTGACCGCCGTGTTTCTGATCGAAGGCACAGGCTCGGTCCTGATCGGCCTGAAGTTACGGGGGCAGATGCCGGGCTGGGGCTGGATCGTGTTCAGCGGTCTCTCCGCTCTTGCTCTCGGCGCGCTCATCCTGGCCGGTTGGCCGGGCAGTGCGGCCTGGGTGCTGGGGCTGCTGGTGGGGTTGAACTTCCTCACCACCGGCGTGTCTCTGCTCGCACTTGCCTCCGGCCTTGCCGTGGCGACCCGCGCATGACCCGAACGCCGGTCCGAGAGCAGGCAACGTGCCACGTCTGCGGGGTGTCTTTTCCGGTGGCCGAGCTGCGGCCATGGATCGCGGTCCGGCCCGGGGTGTCGGCCCTGATCCAGGCCGAAGCGCCAGGCTGGCAGGAGGGCGGGCGCATCTGCCAGTCCGATCTCGCAAGGTTTCGGAGGCAATATGTCGAACAGATGCTGGAGGACGAGCGTGGCGAACTGGGCGCGCTCGACCGCGCTGTTCTGGACAGCTTCGAGTCCGGGCAGACGATGTCGCGGCACCTGGAAACAGCCTTCGACGACAGGATCACCTTCGGTGAACGCATGGCCGATCGGGTGGCAGCCTTCGGCGGTAGCTGGCCGTTCATCCTGATCTTCCTCGGTGTGCTCACCCTGTGGATCGGGACCAACGTGGCGGGACTGCTGCGCGCGCCTTTCGACCCCTATCCGTTCATCCTGCTCAATCTCGTCCTGTCCTGCATCGCAGCGCTGCAGGCCCCGATCATCATGATGAGCCAGCGCCGCCAGGAAACCAAGGATCGCCTGCGCGGCGAGAACGACTACAGCGTGAACCTGAAGGCGGAGCTGGAGATCCGCCAGTTGCACGAGAAGATCGACCACCAGCTGGCGCATCAGTGGCAACGGCTGGTGGAGATGCAGCAGATCCAGATCGAGCTGCTCGAGGACCGCAACCGTGACCGCCGTTGATGTGAAGCCGCGAGGGCTCCGGTTCGCGCGACTCCTCGCGCACCCGGCCCTGCGCATCGTGCTGCCGCTCGTGATCGTGGCGATTGCCGTGCTGGTGCTGCACCGGCTGGCCAGCCATGTCGCATGGGGCGATGTGCGGGCGGACCTCGCCGCGGCCTCGGTCCGCGCCCTGGCCGTTGCCGTGGGCGCAACCATGGCCAGCTTTGCGGCCCTCGCCCTCTATGACGTTCTTGCGGTGCGGATAGTCGTGCCGGGGATCGTGCCCGCGCAGGTCGCAGCACTGGCCGGGGCGAGCGGCTATGCCATCTCGAACCTGCTGGGCTTCTCCTGGCTGACCGGCAGCACGGTGCGCTACCGCATCTATTCCGCGCTCGGGCTCGATGCCGGGCAGGTTGCGGCGGTGATCGCGCTGAACTGGTCCGCCTTCTGGATGGGCGGCGCGCTGATCGTCGGGCTTTTGCTCGCGTTCCATCCCTTGGGTCTCTCGGCGGTTCTCCCGCTGGCTCCGGCGCTTGAAACCGGCCTCGGCCTGTCGCTGCTGCTGGGGCTCGGGGTGTTTCTTGCCTGGCTTTCGCGAGGCCCGAGACGGCTGAGCCTGATGGGTGCGACGCTGACCTTGCCGAACCTCCGGGCCGCGGTCCTTCTGACGGCCGTGGCGGTCGCCGACCTTCTGGCGACGAGCACCGTACTCTATGTCCTGCTTCCTGCCGACCTGTCGCAAAACAACGCCCTGTTCTTCACCGTGTTCTTCGGAGCCGTCCTGCTTGGCCTGCTCAGCCACGCACCGGGCGGGCTTGGCGTGTTCGAGGCGACGATCGTCATGGGCCTCGGCGCCGGCGGGCGGTCCGACGTGCTGGCGGCGCTGGTCCTCTACCGGATGATCTACACCGTGCTGCCCTTCGTGGTCGCCGCCCTCGGGCTCGGCGTGGGCGAGGCGTTCCGCGCGCGACACGGTATCGGGCGTCCGGCACGATGGACCCACGCCATCGCCCGTCCCGCGGTCCCGCCGCTCGCGGCGGGCATCGCTCTGCTGGCCGGGATCATCCTGCTGTTCTCGGGCAACCTTCCGGGCGAACCCGGACGACTGGCGATCCTTCGCGACATCGTCCCGCTGCCGCTGATCGAGGCGTCGCACCTTGCGGCCAGCATCGCCGGACTGCTGCTGATCGTGATCGCCCGCGGCCTTTACCGCAAGCTGCACCGCGCCTGGGTCGCGGCCATGCTGCTGCTCGGGCTGGGGCTCGTGACGTCGCTGGCCAAGGGCCTCGACTGGGAAGAGGCGCTTCTGCTTCTGGTCGCAATGGGGCTGCTCCGGCTCTTCAAGAGCGCGTTCTACCGGGTCGAGGGCGCCTCGGTCTTTCGCCTGAACGCGGTCTGGATCGGCACGATCATCGCCGTGGTGGGTGCGGCCTTCTTGATCGGGCTCTTCGCCTATTCGCATGTCGCCTACCGGGAGGCGCTCTGGTGGCAGTTCACGCTGAACGGCGATGCCTCACGCTTCCTGCGCGCCTCGCTGGCGGTTGCGGTCGTTCTGCTGGCGCTCGGCGTCAATTCCTTCGTCATGTCGCGCGGAGCGCGCACGACGCCAGGGCCGATCCCGCAAGCCGTGCGCGATCTGCTGGCGGCCTGCCCCAAGGCGGATGCGCAGATCGCCTTTAGTGGCGACAAGCTGTTCCTCATCTCTCCGGATGCCCGCGCGTATCTCGCCTATGCCGACACCGGCCGCAGCTACATCGTCCTGGGTGATCCGGTGGGGGCGCCCGACGCCGCGCGCGACCTGATTTGGAGCTTGCGCGAAAAGGCCGACCGCGCCGGACGGCGCTGCGCCTTCTACAGCGTCGCCGATGCGTTCCTGCCCACCTATCTCGATCTCGGCCTGTCGATCCTCAAGATCGGCGAGAGGGCGCGGGTGGCGCTGCCCGGGTTCACGCTGGGCGGGCCGAAGAAGAAGGATTTCCGCTGTTCGCTCTCGAAGGCCGGGCGCAAAGGATATGTGTTCGAGATCATCCCGGCCGCCGGGGTGGCCGCAGAATTCGCCGAGCTGCGGCAGGTCTCGGACGCCTGGCTTGAAGCGAAACGCGTATCGGAGAAGGGATTTTCGCTCGGGGCCTGCACGCATGATTACCTGAAGAACTTCGACATCGCCGTGCTTCGCCACGGCCCCGGCGGGCGGATCGTCGCCTTCGCCAACCTGCTGCAGGGCGCCGGGCGGCATGAACTGTCCGTCGACCTGATGCGGCACGATCCGGCCGGACCGGGCTTCGTGATGGACGCGCTCTTTGCCCATCTGCTGCTTTGGGGGCGCTCTGCGGGGTTCGCCTGGTTCTCGCTGGGGGCGGCGCCCTTGTCCGGACTGGACGAACATGCGCTCGGCTCCGCCTGGAACCGCCTCGGCGGGTTCATCTACGAGCATGGCGAGCGCTTCTATCGGTTCGAGGGTCTGCGCGCCTTCAAGGAGAAGTTCGATCCCGACTGGATGCCGGTCTATCTCGTCAGCCCCGGGGGGTTCGCGGTCGCGCAGGTGCTTTACGAGGTCAACGGCCTGATTTCGGGCGGCGTCCGCGGATTGGTCGGGAAGAAGGCGACATGATCCGAAACTTCGCAGAGCATGCCGCCAACGAGCGCACGTTTCTGGCCTGGGTGCGCACCGTGGTCGCTGTCGTAGGCTTCGGCCTGGTCGCCGCCCGGATCGGCCCAGACGCAGGCGCGCTTTGGTCCGAAGCACTGATGCTTGGAGCCGGGGGTGTCGTCGTATTCGTGGCCTTTCTCAGGATGCGTCACTTGCGCAGGCGCATTGACGCATCCGAGGCCGTGGACGACGCAGCAAGTCCGGTGGATGCGCTGTTGCTTTTCACGGTCGCGGCGATGGCCGGGCTTTTGGCCGTTTTCGCCATTCACGTGCAGTAGCCGCTTTATGGGCCCGTGGGTTCGGGCCGCAAGGAACAAAGGAGACCTTCATGCCCCGCAACCGCCACGCCGAACGTCATCTCGTGCACCGCATTGGCTGGCTGCGCGCCGCGGTGCTGGGCGCGAATGACGGGGTCGTCTCCACCGCAAGCCTGATCGTGGGCGTCGCGGCCGCCGGATCGGGCCGCTCCGAGGTCCTCATCGCCGGCCTCGCGGGGTTGGTGGCCGGCGCCATGTCGATGGCGGCGGGCGAGTATGTGTCGGTCAGCTCGCAGGCGGATACGGAAGCGGCGGATCTTGCCCGCGAGCGGACCGAACTCGCCTCCGATCCTACGGGCGAGTTGCAGGAACTGGCGGGCATCTACGCCGCGCGCGGGCTGGACCCATCGTTGGCGCGGCAGGTCGCGGAACAGTTGACCGCGAAAGACCCCCTGGGCAGCCATCTGCGCGACGAACTGGGCATTTCCGAGATCGTGAGCGCGGCGCCCGTTCAGGCGGCCTTCGTGTCCGCCGCGACCTTTGCGGCCGGTGCCGCAGTGCCGCTGGGCGTGGCTGCGCTTGCACCCGCGACCCACATCACGGTCTGGGTGGCCAGTGCGACGCTGGTCGCGCTGGCGGGGCTTGGGGGGCTCGGTGCGGCCGCTGGTGGAGCGGGCCGGATCAGGGGCGCGGCGCGCGTTCTGTTCTGGGGTGCGCTGGCTATGGCCGCGACGGCTGGCGTCGGGCATCTCTTCGGCGTCGTGGCGGCATGAAGACGTCCGCCTTGCCGCATCCGCGCTTCGTGCTGTTTCTTGCGGTGCTGCTCGCGGTATCGGGCCTCGGCGCAGTCGCGGTCCCGCCCGATCAGGCCGTCATTCTGGGCTTCGATGTCGCGGCCCTTGTCTTCATCGCGGCAAGCCTGCCGCTGTGGCACAACGATCATCCGGATGCGGCGCGGAACCGTTCGGCACGCGACGATGGCAGCCGCCTGATGCTGGTCCTGACTGCCTGGTCGCGTCCCGGGGAGTGGTGTAGCTGAGGCGGTCATCGGGTTTCTCGGTAGGGTCGGGTTGCGAACGCCAACCTGAACCGAGGGACGACCGCGATGACCAAGCCGATGATGGACCTCAGAGAGCTCGTGGAGAAGAGCGGCGATGCGGATCTTCTGCGCGAGATGATCGGCTTTGCCGCCGAGCGGCGGATGGAACTCGAGGTCGGCGGCCAGACGGGCGCCGGTTATGGCCAGAAGTCTCCCGAGCGGCTGGCGCAGAGGAACGGGTATCGCGACCGGTCGACGTATACGTCGACGGCAGACCCGCGCCGGGGACGTGGAACTGCGCATTCCGAAGCTGCGCACGGGGGCAGCTACTTCCCGTCGTTCCTTGAGCCTCGGCGGGCGGTGGAGCAGGCCCTGAGGGCCGTGATTCAGGAGGCCTACGTCCACGGGGTCTCGACGCGGGCCATGGACGACCTGGTGCAGGCCATGGGCGGCACGGGGATCTCCAAGAGCCAGGTGAGCCGGCTGTGCGAGGAGATCGACGAGCGGGTGGACGCCTTCCTGACCCGGCCGATCGAGGGCGAATGGCCCTATCTGTGGATCGACGCCACCTACCTGAAGGTCCGCCAGGGCGGGCGCATCGTGTCCGTCGCAGTGACCATCGCGGTCGGGGTGAACACGGATGGCCGCCGCGAGGTGCTCGGCATGGCCATCGGTCCCTCGGAAGCGTTCGGCTCCGCCTCACCCTTCTGGACCGACTTTCTTCGGGATCTCATGCGTCGCGGTCTGACAGGCGTGAAGCTGGTGATCAGCGATGCCCACGAAGGCATCAAGGCCGCCACGGCGCGCGTGCTCTCCACCACATGGCAGCGCTGTCGGGTGGGGCCGTTGAAAAAGGCGCGATCTGCTGATTCCATCTTCATGGCGGCATCATGTGGAGGGTGGCATGATCGGCAGTCGGACCCGAGATCAGTTGGAATTCTTTGTCTGCGGATCGGCTCGCGTGACCTCGTCCCCGACGATCACATCCTCGCCCGCGTCGACCGGGTTATCGACCTTGGCTGGCTTCGCGCGGAGGTGGCCGATCTCTACGCGCCAGGTGTTGGCCGACCGGGCATCGATCCGGAAGCCGCGGTCCGCCTGATGCTCGCGGGCTTCCTGCTCGGCATCGTCCATGACCGGCGCCTCCTGCGAGAAGCGCAAGTGAACCTGGCGATCCGCTGGTTCGCGGGCTTCGGCTTGAACGACAGGCTGCCGGATCATTCCTCGCTCACGCGCATCCGTCAGAGATGGGGCGCCGATCGGTTCCGGCGCATCTTCGAACGCACGGTGCGGGACTGCGTCGGCGCCGGGATCGCCAAGGGCGAGGTCGTGCATGTTGATGCGTCTCTGATCCGGGCCGACGTGTCCTGGGAGAGCCTCGTGGTGCGTCATGTCGATGCGGTGGCGACTGAGAACGGCGATCCTGTGCAGGAAGCGGAGACGGTTCGGGCCCGCAACTCGAAGAAGACCGGCAAGTTCAAGAAGGTCTGCCTCACCGATCCCGATGCGAGCATGGCGACGTCAGGGCGCAACCGTCGCCTGGAGCCCAGCTACAAGCAGCATGGCGTCGTGGACGATGTCTTCGGCGTGGTTCTCGACGTCGAGGTCACGACCGGGGAAGTGAACGAAGGCGAAGAGATCCTCGCCCGCCTCGATGCTGTCGAGAAGACGACCGGGACCAAAGTCGAGACGGTGACGGCGGATGCCGGCTATGCCTATGCCAAGATCTACGGCGGGCTCGAACGCCGGAAGATCGCCGCCGTCATTCCGGCCAAGGCCGAACCGATCCGCAGCCCGGTCCCGATGCGCCGGTTCCGCTACGACGCGAAGCACGACATCCTGAAATGCCCCCGGGGCAAAAAGCTCAAGGCCGGACGGGCCATCAAGCATGGGCGCTTCTTCACATCCCGGGCGCGCGACTGCCGCGGATGCGATCTCGCCCGTCTCTGCCTGTCGAAGGGGCGCGTGAACAAGGCCGTCGTGCTCGGGAATGATTACCCCGCCCTTCTGCGCGCGCGACGCCGTCGCGAGAGATGGTCGGAGGAAGACCGGGACCTCTACCAGCGCCACCGCTGGCGGTCGGAGGGCTACCATGGCGAGGCGAAGACCTGGCATGGGCTCGCCCGCGCGGTCCGGCGCGGTCTCCAGAACATGCGTATCCAGGCCTTCCTCACGGCGGCAGCGGTCAACCTCAAGAGGCTGGCGGCTGCGCTCTGCTCGGCGCTCGCACGCATTCTGTCGATTGCAGCTGGATGGGCCCGTTCGACGGCGCCGATGAACGCGAATGGCGAAAACCAGCCTGACGTTCAAGAAAGGGAACCGGCCATGGCAGCGTAGGCCGCAGCGGCCCGTTCTCGGCGCAATTCTTCAACGGCCCCACCCGGCAGCGCTGCCATCCGGCGCCCAGGACCTTGCTTGCAGCGGCCTTGAGGCCCTCGTGCGCATCGCTGATTACCATCTGCACGCCCCGCAGGCCGCGGCGGGTCAGCGAACGCAGGAAGTCCGCCCAGAACGTCTCGGCTTCGGAGGGCATGACCGTGATGCCGAGTATCTCGCGGCGGCCATCCGAGTTGACTGCGACGGCCACTATCACCGCCATCGAGACAACCCGACCGCCCTCGCGCAGCTTCACGTAGGTGGCGTCGAGCCACAGGAAGGGCCAATCGCCCTCCAGCGGTCGGTTCAGGAAGGCCTGGACGCGTTCGTCGATCTCTTCGCAGAGCCGCGAGACCTGGCTTTTGGAGGTGCCCGTCAGCCCCATGGCGCGCACCAGGTCGTCCACCGCTCGAGTGGAGACGCCGTGGATGTAGGCTTCCTGCACCACCGCCATCAGCGCCTTCTCCGCCGTCCGCCGCGGCTCGAGAAAGGTCGGGAAGTAGCTCCCCTTCCTCAGCTTGGGAATGTTCAGCCCGATCGTCCCGGCCCGCGTATCCCAGCGGCGCGGCCGGTAGCCGTTGCGCTGGTTCCCCCGGTCCGGCGTTCGCTCGCGCAGACCGGCCCCGCACACGGCGCCCACCTCGATCTCCATCAGCCGCTGCGCCGCATCCTGGATCAGCTCACGCAGAAAATCGGTGTCGTCGCTCTTGGAGATCGCCTCCGGAAGGTTGATCATAGCCTCGGTCATCGTGCTCTCCTTCGTTGTCTTCGGTCGTCGAACAACCTCAGACTACGAAGACGCGCGATGGCCGCCAGCCCGGCCACGCGCTGCGCTACGCCAAGGGCTTCGCGCGCGGCCTCCTACACCACGGAGTGGGGCACTACCCGAAGCGGCGCGCGTCTTGGGTCTCTCGGTCGAGTGCCTCTTCAAGCTTCGCCGGGACTATCGCGCGACGCATGAGGTCGAGGCGATCCATCGAGGCAGGGTTCTATTCTATCGGAAGAACATCGAAACACTGAAGGAGATCCTGTCATGCGAAACGGACCAATTGCGAGAACGGAGGCGTGCCGCTTCGTCGTTTTCGACCCGGGCGGTGGCGGAGCCGTTATCTCGCCATGGTGGCCTTTCTGGGCGAAAGGCGCATGGCGCTACGATTTCTACGTCGAAGGCAAGAGGTATCGCCGGTCGACGGGCGTCCGCGATCCGGAGGCGCTTGAAATCGCCATCGAGGTAGCGAAGGGAGTGCATGACGCGGCCTGGGAGCGGGCGCTGTCGCCATTCCCGACACTGAAGGAGGCAGCGGATCTCTATCTTGACGAATTTGACAGCCACAAGAAAGAGGTCGAAAGGATCGTCGACTATTTCGGGCCGTTCGTGCCGATCGACGAATCGATGCCTTCGCGATCAAGAAGTGCAAGGTCGATCTCAAAAAGCCGAGCTGAGGGTCGGACGAGACCGCGCGCAAGGAGGTCACGACGCCCCTGAAGGCGGTACTCAGCAATGCGTTCGGGTTGCGCCCCGAACCGCGTGAAGACAACGCGCGGAGCCGCGTTCCGACTCCCGAAGAGGTGGAGCGCCTGATCGCCGTGGCGCAAGATCCGCCCGAGACGGTGCGGGATCCTCGCCGGCGCTTGCTGAAGATTATCGCCTTCCTGCTCGGCAGCGGCGCGACGCCGGGCGAGATGTTCTGCGTACGCGCGGGGGACATCAACCGGGCCTCCGGGGAGGTCTGGATTCGCGGGGAGGAGCCCGGCGCCGGCAAGACACCCTATCGCGCGAGAATGGTGCAGCTGCCGCCGCGCGCCTGGGAGCTGATGGGCGAGCTGCCGGCAGAGGGGCGCGTGTTCCTCACCACCACCGGCAAGCCCGTGGTTCCGGACGGCAAGCGCGGAAGCACGGTGATCCGCCAGTTCCACAAGCTATGCGCCGCCGCCGGGCTTTCCCAGCCGGACGAAACGGAGCGACTGCTCCTCTACAGCCTAAGACACTGCTGGGCAACATTTTTCAGCGCGCAGGTGGGCGACCACGACCTGCTGATCGACCGGGGCGGATGGGCCAGTTCAAGCATGGCGCGCCGCTACCGCAAGCGGGCCCCGAAGGACCTCGCCGACCGCCTGCTCGCCCACGGATGGGATTTCCGGACATGATGGGCAAGATCTGGGAATCCCGAATTCTCGGCCCCGATAAGTCCCTGTTTTTCAGGGACTTATCAAGATCGTCCGCTGCCTTATCAGGGGTGTGCCTTCGACCGTTCGGCCACGTCTCCGCCAACGAGTATAGCCGCGCAAACCCCGGAATTACAAGGCGAGACCGTCCCGGACCTCGCGACGGCCGAAATGCGCTTCAAACCTTTGAAATGGCACCGGAAGGCACCGAGTGGCACCCGGTTCGGGCAGGATCCAGTCAATCTCCGCTCCGGCAGGAGCGCCCGACGGTACGGCTCGAGATCGGGGGCGAACGCCCCGACCTGTCGCGCGACGCGATTGCGACCATTCTCGCCGCGCTAGGCGGCCGGCCTCGCACGGTGCACCGATCCAGGTCCGGCCGCGCGCGGGCCGGGGACCGGACATGGCCATAGACGCGGACCGGATAAGAGCTCGCGGGCGTAGCATGCCCGCCCCCAGCTCATTCCCATGACGACACGACCATGACCCGCCCGTCCGTGGCCCATCGGCCGGCCTCGTCCGGCAGGTCGCCGCGAGCCGGGTCGAGGCGCGTGGTCGTGGGGTCGCTGGCGCCGAGATCGGCGGCGAGCCTCCGACGCGCCCCGTCCGGTCGCCAGACGCCTTCCGGCTCGGCCGACGGGGCGATCGCCCAGGCCGTGAGAGGCGCCCCGTCGGAGGTCCGCCCCGCGTCCCACGCCCTGACGATGGCGCCGAGATCGGGGGGGCGGAAGGCCATCGACGAGGGCCGCCCGGCCCGGAAGGCCGGGGGGGCCGCGGCCCCGGCCGAGAGACGCCCGGTCAGATCCGACCGGATGGCGGCCAGGATCGAGGCGATGCCGATTCCGGGGACGCGATGCCAGCCCCGGTCCCCGAGCCGCCTCGCCATGTCGGCCAGCGGCGGTCCCGCGGTGACGAGCGCGACAGGCGGCAGGTCGGTTCCGTCCAGCGTCTTTACCGCGACGGGCAGGTCCGCCGTGCCGAGGGCGACGGAGAGATCGGCGATCTCGCCGGGCGCCGGCGGGACAGGCGGCGCCTCGGAGGGCGGATCGGCGACCGCAACCCAGAGCGCACCGGCCAGCGCGACGGCAAAGATGACCGCCGCGGCTCCGGCCGAGCGCCGGCCGCCGGACAGGCGCTGCCGCAGGATTTCGGCGGTGGCGATTCCGATGACCATCCAGATCGCGCCGACGGTCCAGCCGTTCAGGACGTCGGAGAGGAAATGCTCGGCGAGATAGACCCGCGTGCCGCCGATCGCGATCGCGGCGGTGACGGCGCCGACGAGGGCCGTGGTGGGACCGATCAGCCTCTCGCGCCAGGCCAGGACGAAGAGCGTGCCGAACAGCGCGACCGAAATCGCCGCATGGCCCGAGGGGAAGCTGTGGGAGCTTTCCTCGAAGACGGCGAAGTCGGGCCGGTTCCGGCCGAAAGCCAGCTTCAGGAGCGTGACGGTGGCGGCATTCCCGAGGGTCGCCACGGCGAATCCCGCCGCGGCTGCGCGCCGCCCCGAGATGGCGAAGGCCGCCACGGCGCCGCAGGCCAGGAGCGCCGCGACGGGAACGTGGCCTGCTTGCGTGATCCAGCCGGCGATCCGCAGACCCGCGGGCGTCCAGTAGCTCTGCATCAGGCGCGAGACGCGCAGATCGGTCTCGGCGGTGCCGGGCACCAGGACGAGGTCGATCGCGCCGTCGACCCAGAGGCCGAGGAGGTAGACGAGCAGCGCCGCGAGCCCGGTCGCCATGAGCCCGTCCCCGCGGCCGGTCGCCAGCCGAGCCCGGAGGAAGGCGGCCATCCGCGGATGACGCCGGGCCGCGCCCTGCACGGGCCCGAGCTCGGCCAGGCGATGGCCGAGGGCGGTCGCTCCCGCATGGAAGGCGGGCAGGCCCCGGCGGATCTGACGGGTGACGAACCAGATCGCCAGGACGAGGAGTGCGAAGGCGAGGAGCGGCAGGCCGACGCGCGGCAGGAGCGGGCCGATTCGGGCCAGGACGTCGCCGACGGCATATCCCAGCGCCACATGGACCGGCGCGTAGACGAGCGCACCGAGGATGTTCCAGATCCGGAAGCGGCGGCGCTCCATGCCCGACAGGGCGGCGGCCAGCGCGGCAAGTCCGGCGACCGGCCCGAGGAAGCGGCCGAGGACGAGGGCGAAGGCGCCATAGCGGCGCACGAGGTCCCCGGCTCGGTCGAATGTGCGCCCGGATCGCATCCAGCGCCCGCCCACGCGCCGCCCGGTGGCGAAGCCCACCTCTCCGCCCAGGACCGCGCCCAGGGCCACGAACCAGCACAGGTCGAGGAAATCGAGATGACCGAGCCGGACGAGTGCGCCGCCGGCATCAACGACGAGCGTGCCGGGCGCGATCACGCCGGTCAGCCACCAGGATTCCAGGAACGCGAAAAGGCCGACGATCCAGTAGGCCCACACGCCGAAGGAATCGAGCGTCGGAAGGATCAGCGATGTGATGGACGACAAGAATCCGATCCTCCGGGCAAGCAAAGGCGCGGCCGGCGTCCGGCCGGCCGCGCCTGCGGTCATGAGTGGGTCACCCGGCCGGCACAAGGTCCCGTCCCGATCCGGAGAGGGGTCTTCCGATGACGGTCAGGGCAATCGTGGCGAGAAACGGGAATCCCGTCTCCAGGGTCCCGATGCCGAACCCGCCATACGCCTTCGATTGCGAAAAGAGCTCGCCGAAGATGGGAGCCGGGTGAGAGGGCAGGCGCGCCGGAAGGCGATGAGTCCGTCGAGCGCGAAGCAGCCGACGGCCAAGCTCGCGATGACGGGTCCGGAAGAAGGCGCCGGCGCAGGTGTCGTCGTCGGCGGTGCAGCGTTCGAGCGCAGTCGACCGGAGATCGGTGGCCTTTGGCCGGTCGCCGGGCGATCCGGCCGTCCGACGGGCGTGTGGAGGTCGGCGCGCATGACCTTGCAGGGCGACGAATGGCCTGCCTCCTCCGCCACCGCGACCCCGGCAAAATCTGCGACGGCCCCGCCGCCCGCGGAAGCAGAAGGATCGGCACGCGCCGTTTGCAGGGCGCCCGGGGTCGTCTCGACCTTTGCCGCTCGGGGTTCGGCGCCCGTAGAGCGGCCAAGGCCGCACCGGCAGCGGCATCGATTTTGCCGAAGCAGCTGGATCGGGCGTTTCGTGATGGTCATGGGTCTTCCTCCTCGCGCTCGGGCGGGCCACCCGGTTCTTCCTGTCGGTCTCCACGAATTGTTGGCAGAGCCTCGCGACATTCTCCTGAAGTCCGACGATCTCTGCGAGATCGTGCGGACGTGAACCGGCGTTCCGTCCGGGATCGAGAACCCCTCCCCCTGTCGTCAGCGCAGCGTCAGGTTCGGCTGGTATCGGGCCGGCACCGCGCAAAGTGCGGCAGTTCCAGCAGGACATCTTCCATGACCACCCCGACCCACCACAACCAGGCCACCCGCGTCGTCCACGCATGTCTCGCGGTAGCGATCGTCGTTCAGCTCGCCTCCTCGCTCGGCATGGTCCCCGCCGAGCACGGGCATGCGGGCAACCTGCTGTTCCAGGCCCACAGGGCCAGCGGGCTTGCCGCATTCGCCCTCCTCCTTGCCTTCTGGGCCGTCGCGATGACACGGCGCGTCGGGACGCCGCTCGGCGCGATCTTCCCGTGGCTCTCGTCCGCGAGACTGTCGGCGCTTCGGGCCGACCTCAGGCGCCATCTCGCCGCCCTGTTCCGCCTGCGCCTTCCCGCGCACGAGGACGGGGGCGCGCTGCCCTCGGCCATTCACGGTCTCGGCCTCTGCCTCGTCTCGGCGATGGCCGCGACCGGCACGATCTATGCCCTGACCGGAGCGGCAAACCCCGAGGCACCCGGACTGGCGGGATGGGCGATGGTCGTTCATCAATCGCTCGCCAACCTGGTCTGGGCCTACCTGGTCGGACACGCCGCAATGGCCCTTCTTCACCATGTCGGTTCGGAATACGATCTGCGACGGATGTGGTCCCTCGGGCGCGGCACGCCGGGGCATGGGGATGTCTGACGCTTCTCACAATCGGCACGGGTGGTACCCGGAGCGTTCCGGTCCGGATCGCGCGCCGGGACGAGAGATCGTCCGGCGCACCTTACGGGCCTCGGTGCGGGGTCTTCTGGTCCTTTCGCGCGAGTTTCGATGACGACGCAGATCCCGGTCATCAGGACGTCGCCTGCATCGGCGCAGTCCGGGCGTCGGCCACGTACCAGATGCCGTATCGGGCATTCTTGAACAGGACGGTCTCACGGGGCGACCACGGTGGGCTCTCGCGATCCGAACGCGACACGATCACCCCCTTGGGATGCGCCGCCGCCCAGGCTTCCAGAGCCGCCATGGTCTGCGGCATCGCCACCGGCTCGGTGAACCGCCCGGCGAAGTTGAACTCCGCGTGGTAGCGCTGGCCGTAGCTGGCGATCCCGTCGGACTGGTGGGGCGCGAGCAGCCGGGCGATCGGGCGCGTGTCGTAGATCGTCCCGGCCTGCGTCAGCCCGATCAGAAGATCGAGCGCGAGAACGGAGCCGAGCGACAGGACGGCGCCGCCTGCCAATCCGCCGGTCCGGATCGCGGCCCAGCAGATCGCGAAGAGCAGGAACGCGAAGGCCAGCAACGTCGAGGCGGGGTGCAGCAGCCGGCCGACCTCGCCCATCCGGATCGCACCGGCCGATGCCAAGCCCGCGGCAAGGCCGATCAAGATCAGCGGCATGGCCGCAAAGATCGGGCGGAACCGGAGGTCGCGTGTCAATCGCCCGACGATCAGGGCGGCAGCAGGGAGTTCCGGGATCAGGTAGTGCATCTGCTTGCCGCTGACGAGGCTGAACGTAGCGAAGGCCGCGATCCCCCAGATCGCGGCAAGGTGCAGGCCGGGCTCCGACCAGCGGGCTTTGAGTCCGGCGCGCCAGATCGCGGGGGCGAGAATCCAGGGAAAGAGAAGCAGGGGAAGGAGCGCGGCGAAGAACCACCAAGGGCGGGCATGGGCGAAGGAGTTCGACACGCGCCCGGCGCTCTGCGTCCAGAGGATCGCGTCCCTGTAATCCGGCCCGCCGGAGACGATCGCCGGGACGAGCCAGAGCGAGGCGCAGGCCAGGGCGACCAGGAGCGACAGGCCGACGCGCCCGGCCATCCCCCGCGCGGCGAGGCCCGCGCCCGGCCGCGCCCAGACCGGAACCGCGAGCATTGCCGGAAGGACGTGAACGAGAATCACCGGCCCTTTCGCCAGCACGCCAAGGCCGATCGCCATGCCGACCGCGACCCACCACCGGAGCCGGCCCGTCCGGGCGGCCGGAACGAGCCCGAGCATGGCCGCGACCACGGTCAGGGCGAGGAGGGCGTCGAACATGGTCAGCCCTCCCGAGACGACGAAGACCATGCTCCCCGCGAGCGCGAGCATCGCGCGGGGGCCGATGCCGGCATCCTCCGGCCACAGCCGGCGCGCCAGACGACCGGTCAGGCAGACCGTCAGGGCGGCGCAGGCCGGGGCCACCAGGCGCGCGGCAAGCTCCGTCACGCCGGTGACGGACCAGACGAGGTTGACCAGCCAGAACAGCAGCGGCGGCTTTTGGGTGTAGATCTCGAAGTTCCTGGTCGGGAGGACGTAGTCGCCGCTCAGCCACATCTCCCAGGCCACATCGAGGTAGCGCGTCTCGTCGATGGGGATGAGGGGGCGCAGCAGGACGCCCGCTGCCGCCACCGCGAAGAAGATCGCGGCGATCCGGGCCGTCGCGAAGCGGCCCGTCACGCCGGCACCTCCCGCTCGCGGCGGCCGATCAGCACCAGGTTGCGGGTATAGACGACCAGCCCGGTCGCCTGACCGAGGATGAAGACCGGGTCCTGCCGCCAGATGGCATAGCTCAGAAGCGTCGCGCCGCCGAACAGGCTGAACCACCAGAAGGCCAGCGGGATCACGCTCTCCCGACGCCGTTCGCTCACGATCCACTGCACGAGGAACCGGGAGGTGAAGAATATCTGGCCGAGAAACCCGACCACGATCCAGAAGCTGCTTTCCGTCACTCGATCCGCGCCTGTTTGGGGAGGTCAATTCGTCTTGCCGGGCGCATCTGGCTGTCCGACCTTACGGATCGCTGACGGCCACCTTATAAGGCCCCGCATGAGGCTACTGGTGGTGGAAGACGAACGGGACCTGGCGCAGGCGGTGACCGACCACCTGAAAGCGGCGGGACATGCCGTCGACCGGTCCGCGACCCTCGACGAGGCCGAGGCGGCGGTGCGCGTCGCGCCCTACGATCTCGTTCTGCTGGACCTTCGCCTGCCCGATGGCGACGGGCTGTCACTCCTGAGAGGCCTGCGCGACCGGGGCGATGCCACGCCGGTCCTTATCATCACGGCCCGCGACCGGATTCTGGAACGTATCGCCGGGCTCGAGGCCGGCGCCGACGATTACCTCGTCAAACCCTTCGACCTCGACGAGATGCTGGCGCGGATCGCGGCGATCCTGAGGCGCGCGGACAATCTGCGGATGCCGGAGCACAGCTTCGGCGACCTGAAGATCAGACCCCGCTCGCGGACGGTGCTGCGGGGTGGTGAAGAGGTGAAACTGACCCGCCGGGAATGGGCGCTTCTCGATCGCCTCAGCCGACGGCCGGAGGTGACGGTGTCCAAGAGCGATCTCGAGCACACAATCTACGGGTTCGGCGAGGAGGTCGACAGCAACGCGATCGAGGCGCATGTCAGCCGCCTGCGCGTGAAGCTCGGGCGTGGTGCCGTCGAGACCGTCCGCGGGTTCGGCTACCGGATGGGACGGGGATGACCCGCCCGGGCTCGCTGTCTCGCCGCCTGGCACTCCTGATCAGCGGCGGGTTCGCCGCGATCTGGCTTCTGGCCCTTCTGGCGACGGCGCTCGTCCTCCGGTCAGAGCAGGAGGAGATGCTCGACCTGGAGCTTCGCGAGACGGCAAACGTGTTTCTCCCCGTCCTCTCCCGCGAGTATCTCGGCGGTCGGCCGGAGGCGGGCCCGCCCATCGCCGATCCCGAGGCGGATTCCGACGAAATCCTCGTCTGGATTCTCGTCGACGGGTCCGGCGCCACCCTGGCGCAATCGAACGACACGGACGCCATCGTGCGCCCCGAAGGCCCCCCCGAGGAAGGCTACGCCGAGACCCGGACCCACGTCTACTACACGACAAAGGCCAATGCCGACGGGCTCGCCGTGCGGTTTGGAGATCCGAAAATCGAGCGCTACGAGGCCTATCGCGACAGTCTCTTCGCTTTTCTCACCCCGATGCTGGCGATCCTCCCGCTGGGCTATCTGCTGGTCGGTCGCATCGCGGCGTCGGCGCTGAGGCCGCTGTCCCGGCTGCGGGACGAGATCGCCGAACGCGGCCAGGGCCGGCTCGATCCGATCGACGGAAACGGCCAGTACGCGGAATTGCGCTCCATCACGGCCACGCTCAACGGCTTCATAATCCGTCTCGCCAGGTCGCTCGACGGCGAACGCGCCTTCGCGTCGAATGCCGCCCACGAATTGCGGACCCCGGTCGCGGTGGCGCTGGCGCAGGCCCAGAGGCTGCGCGACCGGTTGACGGGCACCGAGATGCAGGACATCGGCCGGATCGAGGAGGCCCTGAAGCGCATGTCCCGGCTGGTGACCCGGCTGCTGCAGCTCGCACGCGCCGATGCCGGACTCGGCCTCTCCCACGCGCCGCAGGACATATCCTCGCTTCTTACCGCCGTGGCGGACGAGCACCTTCGGGATTCGACGCGCGGCCCCCGCCTGAGGCTATCGCTTCCGGAGGGCGGGGTCCTGTCTCCGATCGATCCCGACGCCTTCGCCATCGTGATCGCCAATCTCATCGACAATGCCTTCCAGAACGCTCCCCCGGGGTCAGCCGTCAGTCTCTCGCTCTCTCCCGACGCCGTGGTCTCGGTGAGAAACGAGGGCGATCCGGTTTCGGCCGGGGATCTGGCGCAACTGACGCAACGCTTCCGCCGCAACGGGACCGCATCCGACGGCTTCGGCCTCGGGCTCCATATCAGCGAGACCATCGCCCGGCAGGCCGGGGGAACGCTGTCGCTGAAATCGCCGGTCCCCGGGCGGGCGACGGGCTTCGAGGCGGAACTCGTCCTGCCCAGGAACTGCGACCCTCCGGCGAGCCGTGAGCAATCCCGCACGTCCGAAGACCGGGCTCGGGCCCGAACCGGTGTGGATTGATGGGTTCGTCTGCCCGCTGGAAAGATCTCCGATCGCTCCGGCCGGGGTTACCGTCCCGGGTCTGCGTCTTCGCCGGCTTCGGGGTCTCTCCGCTCTCGACCGCTTTTGTCACTGCACGGTGGCGCCGGATGCCGGCTCGGCGGAAAAGGGCGGGACCTTGGCAGGATGTGGCTTCGACCGCTCAGCCGAGCCGCACGCCGCGGCGCCCGGCGAGGTCCACGAAGAACTGCCAGGCGACGCGGCCCGACCTGGAGCCGCGGGTGGCCTGCCATTCGATCGCCTCGGCGCGGAGCGTCTCCTCGTCGGTCTCCACGCCGTAGGCCGCGCAATAGCCGCGGATCATCTCGAGATAGGCGTCTTGCTTGCAGGTGTGGAAGCCGAGCCAGAGCCCGAAGCGGTCGGAAAGGGAAACCTTCTCCTCCACCGCCTCGCCGGGCTGGATGGCGGTGGAGCGCTCGTTCTCGATCATGTCGCGGGCCATGAGGTGGCGGCGGTTCGAGGTGGCGTAGAAGAGCACGTTTTCGGGCCGCCCGGCGACGCCGCCGTCGAGAACCGCCTTCAGCGACTTGTAGTGGCTGTCGTCGTGGTCGAAGGACAGGTCGTCGCAATAGAGCACGAAGCGGTGCGACGACGCGGCGCGCAGGATCTCGAGGAGCCGGGCGACCGAGGGCAGGTCCTCGCGGCCGATCTCCACGAGCTTCAGCGGCGCTTCCTTGAGCACCTCGGCATGGACGGCCTTGACCAGCGAGGACTTGCCCATGCCCCGCGCGCCCCAGAGCAGCGCGTTGTTCGCAGGATAGCCGGAGGCGAAATGACGGGTGTTCTCGAGGAGTGTGTCGCGCGCCCGCTCAATGCCCACCAGCAGCGAGAGATCGACGCGATTGACCTTCTCCACCGGGCGCAGCCGGTCGGGCGCGACCTGCCAGAGATAGGCGTCCGCGGCGTCGAAATCGGGCGTGCGGAAGGGCGGCGGAGACAGGCGCTCCAACGCCTCCGCGATGCGGGAGAGATCTTCGGTCACGGGCGTTTGGTCTCGTCGTCTGGGTCCTGGTCGTCGTCGGGATCCGGGCCGTCCATGTCGTAGAGATCCTCGTCCGGCCCGAGGACGCCCTCGGCGCGCAGCTCCTCCACCCGCTTCCGCTCGACGCGTCCGACGAGGAAGATCGAGACCTCGTAGAGTCCGTAGACGACCGTGAAGAGGATGATCTGGGTGATGACGTCGGGCGGCGTGACGAGGGCGGCGAGGACGAGGATGCCGACGACGGCATATTTCCGCACCTCGGCGAGGCCGCGCGCAGAGACGATGCCGGCCTTGCCGAGCAGCGTCAGCAGCACCGGAAGCTGGAAGCACAAGCCGAAGGAGACGATGAACTTGATGGTGAGGTTCAGGTATTCCTGCGCCGAGCCCTGGAAGACCACCGAGAGCGGCGCGGCGGCCTCGGGCGTGATCGCCTCTCCCTCGGAGCCGAATTGCTGGAAGCCGAGGAAGAAGTCGTAGGCGAGCGGCGTGACCACGTAGAAAGCGAAGGCGGCGCCGATGACGAACATGAAGGGCGAGGAGATCATGAAGGGCAGCATCGCCCCCCTCTCCGAGCGGTAGAGGCCGGGCGCGACGAAGCGCCAGAGCTGGTGGGCGATGAGGGGAAAGCTCAGGAACAGCCCGCCCAGCATCGACACCTTGATCGCCACGAAGAAGCCCTCCTGCGGCGAGATGAAGATCAGGTCGCAATCCTGGCCGCGCTGCGCCAGCACCTGGCAGAGCGGCGCGGTGAGGAAGTTGAAGATCGGCGTCGCGACCGTGAAGCAGATCACCATGCCGGCCACGAAGGCCAGGACCGAGCGGATGAGCCGCGTGCGCAGTTCGGCCAGATGCTCGATCAGCGGCGCGGAGGACTCGTCGATCTCGTTCCGGTCGTCGGCCACGCTCATTCCTCGGGCTCCCGGCCCGCCTCGGGCCGGTCCGCGGACCCGGCCTCACGCCGCGCCTGGGCCCGGTCGAGGGCGGTCCGGATCCGGTCGGACTTCTCCTTTTCGGGTCCGTCCTTCTCGGGGCCGGCCGCCGGCTGACCGGCCTCCGGCCCGCGCTTGTGGGCCGGCCCCTTCTTCGCCGGGGAACTCATCGGATCCCACTTCTCGAAGCTGTCGGCGGCCTCGTTCAGCTTGTCGAGCCCGTACTTCCTGGGGTTGGAATAGCTCTTCAGGTCCTTGCCGATGTCGCGGACGCCAAATTCGTCCGCGGCGTCCTCCATCGCGCGCTGGAACTCGCGAGCCATGGAGCGCACCTTGCCGGTGAACCGCCCCAGGGTGCGGAACATGCCCGGCAGGTCCTTCGGCCCGACGACGATCAGCGCCACGATGCCGATGACCAGCAGTTCGGTCATCCCGATATCGAACATTGGACCGGTCCTTCGACCCCGCGGCCGTCAGCTCTTGTGGCTCTCCACCCGTTCGCGCTCGGCGGTGTTCGAGGCGGGGGATGCGGCGTCGGAGGTATCGACGGGCGGCGCCGGTATCTCCTCCACCCGTTTGGAGGCCTGCGCCTCCTCGTCGTCGTCCTTCGAGCCTTCGCCGACGCCCTTCTTGAAGGCGGTGATGCCCTTGCCGACCTCGCCCATGAGCGACGAGATCTTGCCCCGCCCGAACAGAACGAGCACGACGATGGCGATCAGCAGGAGGCCCGGCAGGCCTATGTTGTTGAGCATGGGGGTCTCCCTACCCGGCTTGACCGGGCCCTCCTTAGAACAGACGGGACCCGAGTTGAAGGACGAAACGATCACGCTTCGGGCAGCAGTTGACAAGAGCCCCCGCGCCCCATGTCTTCTGTCGCGCCCGAGACCATGGCCGCGAAGGAGGCTCCGTGTCCGCCGACCTGCCCGACAGAGACCGCGCACCCGCGGCCGGCGCCGCCGGACGGGGGCTGCAATGAGCGGCATGACGCCCTACACGGAGCGCGAACTGCGCGCGGCCTTCGGCCGCTTCGCGACCGGGGTGACGGTGGTGACGATGCGCGCGGAAAGCTGGCCGCTCGGAATCACCGCAAACTCCTTCTCCTCGGTCTCGCTCGACCCGCCGCTCGTCCTGTGGCTGCCGGCGAAGGCCTCGTCGCGGTTCGCGCCCTTCACGACCACGGATCGCTTCGCCATCCACATCATGGGCTCCGCGCAGCATACGATCTCGAGCGCCTTCGTGCACGAGGGCAACATCTTCGACGACCTGAAATGGTCCGAGGCTGAGGACGGCACGCCGCTGATCCACGACTGCCTCGCCCGGTTCCACTGCGCGACCCACGCGGTCCACGATGCCGGCGACCACGCGATCGTCGTCGGCCGGGTTCTGGAGGCCGTGCACCGGGAGGGCGAGCCGCTCGTCTTCCAGAGCGGGCGCTACGGCGGATTCCAGCGCGGCTGAGGCCTCACTTCCCTGCCCGGTCCTCGTCCGGCCCGAAGCGGCCCTCCACGTAGCGGATCGCCACGAGGGCGAGAGCGAGGCCGATGATGGCGCTGGCGACCCCGGCGAGGAAGGCTCCCGTGGCGTTGTCGACCTCGAGCACGATGAGCTTCCGGACCACGGCCAGCATGCCGATGACGATCACCGTGCGGAGCTGGGCGAGACCGTGCTCGCCCGCGACCAGCTGGCCGATCGACCGGGCGAGCTCGAGGGCGATGACGGCGGCGAGAACCCGGTCGAAGAGCGTCTGGAACTGCTTGTAGTCGAGCGGGCCGGGCCCGGCGACGATCGTGTCCCACAGGGTCAGGCCGAAGGACCAGACCGCGAGCAGGACGACGCCGATCATGCCGAGCAGCACCAGCGCCGAGATCGTTCTCTCGGCGAGGTGGTAGAAAGACAGGACCCTGCTCCCGACGTCGCGTGCCACGGGGCAGAAAGTGGCGCTCCGCCGGCGAAAATCAATGAACCGTCGACGGCCCTTGCGCCGCCGAACCGCACTTCCTAAGACGGCCAGCGAATTGCCGGAGTGAGCGCGGTGTCGCGTCTTGTGATGAAATTCGGCGGCACGTCGGTCGCCACGCCCGATCGGATTCGCCGCGTCGCCAAGCGGGTGGCGCGCGAGGTGGCGAATGGCCACGACATCATCGTCATCGTCTCGGCGATGGCCGGCAAGACCAACGAACTGGTCGGCTGGGTGAACGAGATCGCCCCGTTCTACGATGCCCGCGAATACGACGCGGTGGTCTCCTCGGGCGAGAACGTCACCGCCGGGCTAATGGCGCTGACGCTGCAGCAGATGGAGATCCCGGCGCGTTCCTGGCAGGGATGGCAGGTGCCGCTCAGGACCACCGGCGCCCATGGCGCGGCGCGGATCGAGGAGATCCCGACCGCGAACCTCGCCGGCCGGTTCGCCGACGGCATGAAGGTCGCGGTGATCGCGGGATTCCAGGGGATCAGCCCCGAGGGCCGCATCACCACGCTCGGCCGCGGCGGGTCGGACACCTCCGCGGTCGCCTTCGCCGCCGCCTTCGACGCGGTGCGCTGCGACATCTACACCGACGTGGACGGCGTCTACACCACCGATCCGCGGATCACCTCGAAGGCCCGCAAGCTCGAGCGCATCGCCTTCGAAGAGATGCTGGAACTCGCCTCCCTCGGCGCCAAGGTGCTCCAGACACGGTCGGTGGAACTGGCCATGCGCTATGGCGTGAAACTGAGGGTCCTGTCCTCCTTCGAGGAATACAACGAGGCGGCGGGGACGCTTGTCTGTGCGGAGAACGAGATCGTGGAAAGCAACGTGGTGAACGGCGTCGCCTACAGTCGCGACGAGGCGAAGCTGACGCTTCTCGGCGTGGAGGACCGCCCCGGCGTCGCCGCAGCGATCTTCGGGCCGCTCGCCGAGGCGGGGGTGAACGTGGACATGATTGTCCAGAACGTCTCCGAGGGCGGCAAGACCGACATGACCTTCTCCTGCCCGGTCGATCAGGTGGGCCGTGCGCGTAAGGCGATCGAGCGGTCGCGGGAGGCCGGTCCGCTCGAGGTCCGCGAACTCATCGCGGACGAGAACGTGGCCAAGGTCTCCGTCGTCGGCATCGGCATGC
Source organism: uncultured Alphaproteobacteria bacterium (assembly GCA_963829665.1). Lineage (GTDB taxonomy): Bacteria > Pseudomonadota > Alphaproteobacteria > Rhodobacterales > Rhodobacteraceae > Palleronia. The sequence continues at coordinate 26,113 of CAWHJL010000001.1, forward strand.
GCAGCCATGCCGGCGTCGCGGCGCGCATGTTCGAGGCGCTCCGGGCCGAGAACGTCAACATTCAGGTCATCACCACGTCGGAGATCAAGATTTCCGTCCTGATCGAGCGGAAATACATGGAACTGGCCGTGCAGGCGCTGCACGATGCCTTCGGCCTGGAAAGCGCGGGCTGAGAGGTCCGGCCCCGAACCACGACGATCCCCGCCCGCAAGGCGTGGCCTCCCGCCACGCTTTTCTCGGCGGCGGGGCTCGCGTACAGCCTGCATGACGCACAGGCTTTCCCGCGAAGATAGGTGAACCAGATGGCGGAAAGCAGTGACACGCAGAGCCGCAAGCTCCTGAGGCGGCTCCGGGACGCCCTGTCCGAGAAGAGCGAGGGCCAGGAGCGGCTCGACCACATCACCACGATCATCGCGCAGTCGATGCGGACAGAGGTCTGCTCGATCTACCTCTTCCGCGACCCCGAGACGCTCGAACTCTGCGCCAGCGAGGGGCTGATGCCGGAGGCGGTGCACCAGACGCGGATGCGTCTCGGCGAGGGGCTCGTCGGGCGCGTGGCGCGGGTGGGGCGGAACATCAACTCCCCGGACGCACCCGCCGAACCGGGGTTCCGCTACATGCCCGAAACCGGCGAAGAGAGGTTCTCCTCCTTCCTCGGCGTGCCGATCCAGCGACTCGGCGAGCGGCTCGGCGTGCTCGTCGTGCAGTCGAAGGACAACCGCCACTACACCGAGGACGAGATCTACGCCCTCGAGGTCGTGGCGATGGTGCTTGCCGAGATGACCGAGCTTGGCGCCTTCACGGACGAGGGCGCGGCGCTCTCCGCCCGGCACCAGCAGCCGGTCCTGTTCCGCGGAACCGTCGGGCAGGAGGGAATCGCCGAAGGCCATGTCTGGCTGCACGAGCCCCGCGTCGTCGTCACCAACCCGATCGCCGAGGATCCCGAACGCGAGAAGGAGCGCCTGACGGCGTCGATCGAGGAGCTGCGCGTGACCGTCGACGACATGCTCGACGGCGTGGCGCTCGCCGGCGACAAGGACCAGCGCGAGGTTCTCGAGACATACCGCATGTTCGCCCATTCCCGCGGCTGGCTGAGACGGATGTGCGAGGACATCGATGCCGGCCTCTCGGCCGAGGCCGCGGTCGAGAAGGAGCAGTCGAACGCCCGCGCTCGGCTGCAGAACGCCGCCGACGGCTACATCCGCGAGCGGATGCACGACCTCGACGACCTGTCGCGCCGGCTGTTGCGGATCCTGACCGGCCAGGGCAGCGAGACCGGGGCGGAAATGCCCCCCGACCCGATCCTCGTCGCCCGCAACATCGGGCCGGGCGAGCTGCTCGATTACGGGCGGCTCCTGAAGGGGATCGTGCTGGAGAACGGGGCGGTCGGAAGCCACGCCGCCATCGTTGCCCGGGCGCTGGCGATCCCGCTCGTCATCCATGCCGCGAACGTCACCGCCGAGGCGCTGAACGGCGATCACGTGATGCTCGACGGCGAGCAGGGCAACGTCCACCTGCGTCCCGCCGAGAACATCGTCTCGGCGTTCCGGGACAAGATGGCGATGCAGGCCAAGGCGCAGGAGCGCTACAAGGACCTGCGCGCCCTGCCCGCCGAGACGCTCTGCGGCGCGACCGTGGCGCTGACCATGAATGCCGGCCTCCTGGCCGACCTGCCCTCCCTCGAAGGCTCGGGGGCGGAGGGGGTCGGCCTGTTCCGCACGGAGCTGCAATTCCTCGCCAACCGATCGGTGCCGCGGCGGAGCGATCTGGCGCGGCTCTATGCGGGCGTCATCGACGCCGCGAAGGGCCGGCCGGTGGTGTTCCGCACCCTCGACATCGGGTCCGACAAGGTCCTGCCCTACATGAAGCGGCCCGAGGAGCCCAACCCGGCGCTCGGCTGGCGGGCGATCCGGATCGCCCTCGAGAAGAAGGGGGTGATGCGGATGCAGCTCCAGGCGCTGATCCGCGCAGCGCGGGGCGGTCCGCTCTGGGTCATGTTCCCTTTCGTCGCGCAGCTCGACGAGTTCCGCGCGGCGCGCGACATGGTGGAGGACGAGATCGAGCGCGAGCGCGTGCTGGGCCATGTCCTGCCGAGCGACATCCATGTCGGCGCCATGGTCGAGACCCCCTCGATGGCCTTCGCGCCGCGCGCCTTCTACGACGAGTGCGATTTCATCTCGATCGGCGGCAACGACCTGAAGCAGTTCTTCTTCGCCGCCGATCGCGAGAACGAGCGCGTGCGGCGGCGCTACGACACGCTGAACCTGAGCTACCTCAACATCATCCAGATGATCGTCGACCGCTCCGCCGGGAGCTCGACGCCGGTCAGCTTCTGCGGCGAGGATGCCGGCCGGCCGCTCGAGGCGATGTGCCTGGCGGCCATCGGCCTGCGCGCCCTGTCGATGCGCGCCGCCTCCATCGGCCCGGTGAAGCACCTGTTGCGCCGCGTCGATCTCGGCGAGGCGCGGGCGGTGATCGACCGGGCACGGGAGCAGGGGCTGCAGGGCGTGCGCGAGCCGGTCAATGCCTGGCTCACCGAGACCCTGTCGCGCTCGTGACGCCCGCCGCCGCGGCGCCGCTCAGGTGTCGAGGTTCTCGACCGAGAGCGCGTTCGAGCGGATGAAGTCCCGCCGGGGCTCGACCACGTCGCCCATGAGCTTGGTGAAGATGTCGTCTGCCTCGGCCACGTCCGCGACCCTGACCTGCAGGAGCGAGCGCGCCTCGGGGTCGAGCGTCGTCTCCCAGAGCTGGTCGGGATTCATCTCGCCGAGACCCTTGTAGCGCTGGAGGGTCAGGCCGCGCTCGCCCTCCTCGGTGATGGCGTCCAGCAAGTCGAGGGGGCCGTGGATCACCTGCTCGCGCTCCTTGCGCACGAGATGGGCGGGGTCGCCATAGACGCCCTGGAGCGCGGCGGTCTGCTCGCCGAGGCGGCGCGCCTCCCCGGAGCGCAGGATGGCGCCGTCGAGCGTGCGGATCTCCTCGACCCCGCGCAGGATGCGGGCGAGACGGATGCCGTGATCCTGGGTGATGCGGCCCTTCCATCCGGTCTCGTATTCGGCTGCTATCTGGTCGAGCCGGTCGGCCACCGCATCGGCCGCGCCCTGCAGGTCCCGCTCGACCTCGCCCGGGGAGAAGGCCCCGGCGATGGCGGCCTGTTCCAGAATCCGCGTCTGGTAGTGCGTGGGGAACTGCTGCAGGATGCGGCGCACCGTGCGCGCCTCGTCGACCACGCGCAACAGGTCGTTGCCGGCGATCTCGGAGCCGTCGGTCAGGCGCAGAACGGCGCCCTCCACCCCCTGCTGGATCAGGTAATCCTCGAGGCTCAATTCGTCCTTCAGGTAGACCTCGGACTTGCCGCGCATCACCTTGAAGAGCGGCGGCTGAGCGATGTAGAGATAGCCCCCCTCGATCAGCTCCGGCATCTGCCGGAAGAAGAAGGTCAGAAGCAGCGTGCGGATATGCGCGCCGTCCACGTCCGCATCCGTCATGATGATGATCTTGTGGTATCTGAGCTTCGAGATGTCGAACTCGTCGCGCCCGATCCCGGTGCCGAAGGCGGTGATGAGCGTGCCGATCTCGTTCGACGACAGCATCCGGTCGAAGCGGGCGCGTTCCACGTTCAGGATCTTGCCGCGGATCGGCAGCACCGCCTGGTTGTAGCGCGACCGGCCCTGCTTGGCCGAGCCGCCCGCCGAGTCGCCCTCGACGATGAAGACCTCGCGCTGGGCGGGGTCCTTGACCTGGCAATCGGCGAGCTTGCCGGGCAGGTTGGCGACGTCGAGCGCGGTTTTCTTGCGCGTCATCTCGCGCGCCTTGCGGGCCGCCTCCCGCGCGAGCGCGGCCTCCACGATCTTGGTGACGATCTGGCGCGCCTCGTTCGGGTTCTCCTCGAACCATTCGGCGAGCTTGTCGTTCATCAACCCCTCGACCGCGGGTCGCACCTCGGAGGAGACGAGCTTGTCCTTCGTCTGGCTGGAGAATTTCGGGTCGGGCACCTTCACCGACAGGACCGCGGTCAGGCCCTCGCGGGCGTCGTCTCCGGTGAAGTTGACCTTCTCCTTCCGGGCGATGCCCGATTGCCCGGCATAGAGGTTGAGGGTCCGGGTCAGCGCGCCACGGAAACCCGCGAGATGGGTGCCGCCGTCGCGCTGGGGGATGTTGTTGGTGAATGGCAGCACCATCTCGTTGTAGCTGTCGTTCCACCACATCGCGACCTCGACCGAGATGCCGTCGCGCTCGCCCTCGAAGAAGATTGGCTCGGCGATCATCGACGTCTTGGAGCGGTCGAGATACTTCACGAATTCCCGCACGCCGCCCTCGTAGCAGAGCTCGGTCTGCAGCGGCTCGCCGTGCCGCTCGTCGCGGATGACGATGCGCACGCCGGAATTGAGGAAGGCGAGCTCGCGCAGACGGGTCTCCAGCGTCTTGAAGCTGTAGTCGAGGTCGGAGAAGGTGCCGGTCGAGGCGAGGAAGCGCACCTCGGTGCCCTTCTCGCCGTTGGCGTCGCCCACCACCTCGAGATGCTTCACCGTCTCGCCGTGTTCGAAGCGCGCGGAATGTTCCCTGCCCTCGCGCCAGATGCGCAGCTCCAGCCAGTCCGACAGGGCGTTGACGACCGACACGCCGACGCCGTGCAGCCCGCCCGACACCTTGTAGCTGTTCTGGTCGAACTTTCCGCCGGCATGGAGCTGGGTCATGATGACCTCGGCCGCCGAGACGCCTTCGCCTTCGTGGAGGCCCACGGGAATGCCGCGCCCGTTATCGCGCACGGAAACGCTGTCATCGGTGTGGAGGGTGACGGTCACGCGGTCGGCATGGCCGGCGAGCGCCTCGTCGATGCCGTTGTCCACCACCTCGTAGACCATGTGGTGCAGGCCGGACCCGTCGTCGGTGTCACCGATATACATGCCCGGACGCTTCCGGACTGCCTCCAAACCCTTGAGGACCTTGATGGAATCGGCACCGTACTCGTCCCGGTGAAGCGCGCTTTCGGTCATGTCGGCCTGTCGTGTCGGTTGCTGCCGCTGTCTACTTGCTTTCGCGGCGCTTGTCACGCCGCAGCACAAGATTTGGTATCAGAGGAACGGGATCGCCGCGCCGACCGCGAGAAGCAGGCATCCGGCCGCGGTGTTGGTGCGCCGGACCGCCCGCGGCGAGGAGAGAACCCGCCGGATCCGCCCCACCCCGGCGGAGAGCAGGAGGTTGCCGAGGAGCGGCACTCCAGCGGAGAACGCGCAGATGGCCGCGATGTCGGCGCCCGTCAGGGCACGGAGATCGAAGAAGCCGGGCAGCATTCCAGCATAGAACAGGATCGCCTTCGGGTTGCCGAGAATGACGGCGAGCCCGGCGGTGAAGCCGGCAAGCCGGCCCGGACGGGTCAGCCGGCCGTCCCGGGCGATGGAGGCGCTCCGGTGGTGCAGGATCATCCCGCCCATGCCGAGGAAGACGAGGCAGGCGATCCATTTCAGGACCGTCAGCACTCCGCCGTAGATCGAGATCACCCAAGAGACGCCGAGGATGGCGAGGAGCGGCCAGAGCACGTCGCCCACCACCACGCCGAGCGCCAGGGGCCAGGCCGCGCCGAACCCGCCCGAAAGCGCACGGGCGAGAAGCGCCACCCAGACCGGCCCGGGCGTCAGGAACAGGGCGAGAAGCCCGGCGGCGTAGAGCGCGAGATCGACGGTGGAGACGGTCACCCGCGAGCGAAACCCTGCTTCCGCGGCAAATGCAAGCTCAGGCCGGTTCGATGCGGCTTTCCCCGTCGGACTCCGCCATCCGGAGCCGCAGGGCGTGCGCCCCGAGACCGGCAAAGAGCTCCGCCCCGGTGCCGGTCATCCAGGCCTGCGCGCCCAGCGCCGCGATCTCCTCGTAGAGTGCGGCCCGGCGCGCGGCGTCGAGATGCGCCGCGACCTCGTCGAGGATCAGGATCGGCGCGGAGCCGATCTCGGCGCGGAGCGCGCGGGCATTGGCGAGGACGAGCGAGACGAGGAGCGCCTTCTGCTCGCCGGTGGAGCATTGCGCCGCCGGAACGCCCTTGGCGCGATAGGTGGCCTGCAAGTCGGTCCGGTGCGGCCCGATCAGCGTGCGGCCCGCCGCCCTGTCGCGGGCACGGCTGGCCTCCAGGCTCTCCGCCGAGAGCGGGCCGGCGTCTTCCGGCTCCGCCAGCACCAGGTCGGAAACCGGGAAGGAGGTGGCGGTGTCGGACTGGGCGGCGACCAGCCTCGAGAGCGCGAGCGCGCGTCCCGCCACGATGTCGGCCCCCGCCTCTGCCATCCGCGCTTCCAGCGCCCGATACCAGCCCGGATCGCGGATCTGGTCCTTCAGGAGCCGGTTGCGCTCCCGCATCGCCTTCTCGTAGGCGAGCGAGGCCTCGGCGTGGCCCGGCAGGAAGCTCAGGGTCATGCGGTCGAGGAAGCGCCGCCGCCCCTCCGCCCCCTCGATCCAGAGCCGGTCCATCGACGGCACCAGCCACAGCACGCGCGCGATCCGGCCGAGCGCGGCCTGGGGCGCAGCCTTGCCGTCGATGCGCACCTGCCGGCCGTCGGCGGGCTCCGCGCGCAGGTCGATCTCGTGCGCTGCCGCGCCCGACACGACCTCCGCGCCGATGCGCCAGCCGATGCCGGCCGGCCGCCGCATCAGCGCATCCGCCGGCGCCCGCCGGAGGCCGCGGCCCGGAGAGAGCAGCGAGACGGCTTCCACGAGATTGGTCTTGCCCGACCCGTTCGACCCGAAGATCGCCACGGGCCGACCGTCGGTCTCGAGGACGGTGCGGCGGTGGGAGCGGAAATGGGACAGGTCGAGGCGGGTCACGTGCATCCCGCCGCTCCTTCATCCTTTCCGAGACAAGTCGCGGCGGAGCCGCGGCGGGGGCGGCTTCCCGTCACACCCGCATCGGCATCACGACATAGACGGCACTGGTGTCGGTGCCCTCGCGCATGAGGGTGGGATCGCCCGAGGAGTTGAACAGAAAGACGGCATTCTCCCGGTCGACCTGACTGGCGATCTCGAGGAGGTACTTGGCGTTGAAGCCGATCTCCAGCTTCTCGTCGGAATAGGCGACGACGAGCTCCTCCTCGGCGTTACCGGCATCGGGGGCGTTCACCGACAGCACCAGCCGGTCGTCCTCGATCTGCAACTTCACCGCGCGGCTGCGTTCGGAGGACACCGTCGCCACCCGGTCGACCGCCTTGGCGAAATCGGCGGCATCCACCTCCAGCCGGCGGGTGTTGTTGAGCGGGATGACCCGCGTGTAGTCGGGGAAGGTGCCGTCGATCACCTTCGAGGTCAGCGTGAGCTCGGGCGTGGCGAAACGGATCTTGGTCTCGCTCACGGACACGGAGATTTCGGTCTCGTCGTCCTCGAGGAGCTTGCGCAACTCGCCCACCGCCTTGCGCGGCACGATGACGCCCGGCATCTGCTCGGCGCCCTCCGGCAGGCCGGTGTCGATCCGGGCCAGCCGATGGCCGTCTGTCGCCACGCAGCGCAGCACCGAGCTCCCCTCCGCCTCGGCCACATGCATGTAGACGCCGTTCAGGTAGTAGCGGGTCTCCTCCGTGGAGATTGCGAACCGCGACTTGTCGAAGAGGCGCCGCAGCACCGGGGCAGGCGCCGTGAAGCTCGATCCGTATTCGCCGGACGCCATGACCGGGAAGTCCTGTTTCGGCAGCGTCGCGAGGGCGAAGGTGGAGCGACCCGCCTCCACGCTCAGCCGGCCCGAGGCGCCGTCATCGGCGAGGTTCACCAGCGCCCCGTCGGGCAGTTTGCGGACGATCTCGTGGAACATCACGGCGTTGACCGTAGTCGCCCCCGCGCGCTCGACCTTGGCGGGGGCACGGTCCACCACCTCGATGTCGAGATCGGTGGCCCGGAAGCGCACCTCGTCTCCATCGGCTTCGATCAGCACGTTGGCGAGGATCGGAATCGTGTTCCGGCGCTCGACCACCGACTGCGCCCGGGCCACGGCTCTCAGAAGCGCCGCCCGTTCGATGCTGATCTTCATGCTGTCCTCCATCGGATTTCCGGGGAAGGTCACGCTAGACGCTTTGCCGGCCCGTGCAATCCCAATCGGCGCGAAAGGCCCGCGGCCTGCGCGCCGCGAGGGATGGCCGGGTCAGGCGAGCCGCAGGGCCCGGCGCAGGAGCTCCAGATCCTCGGCGATGCCGGCATCGGTTCCGGAAAGCTGGGTGATCTTGCGGATGCCGTACATGATCGTCGTGTGGTCGCGACCGCCGAACTTCCGCGCGATCTCCGGAAGCGACCGCTCGGTCAGCTCCTTGGCCAGGAACATGGCGACCTGCCGCGGCCGGGCGAATTCGCGGTTCCGCTTCGGACCGACGAGATCGGCAAGCCGGATGTGGTAATGGTCGGCCACCTTGCGCTGGATGTCGTCGATGGAGGCCTTCCTGTCGGCCGTCTTCAGCATGTCGCGCAGGTATTCCTGCGCCATCTCCAGGTCGACCTCGCGGCCGAGGAACGAGGAATGCGCGTAGAGACGGGTCAGCGCCCCTTCGAGCTCGCGGACGTTGGAAGTGATGCGGTGCGCCAGGAACTCGGCCACGCCCTCGCCGATCTCGGAGCCGGGAAACTGCTCCGCGAACAATTCCATCTTCTTCTGCAGGATACCGAGGCGGAGCTCGTAGCTCGTCGGGTGGATGTCGACGACGAGCCCGGAATTCAGGCGGCTGACGATGCGCCGCTCGAGCCCGTCGATATCGCCCGGCGCAGTGTCGGCCGAGAGCACGATCTGCTTCTTCTGCTCGATGAGCGCGTTGAAGGTGTGGAAGAATTCCTCCTGGGTGGAATCCTTTCCGGCGATGAACTTCACGTCGTCGATCATCAGCACGTCGACCGTGCGGAACATCGACTTGAAGCCCAGCATGTCCTTCTCGCGGAGCGCCTGCACGAAGCGGTACATGAACCGCTCCGCCGAGAGATAGAGCACCCGCGCGCCGGGATTGCGGGCCCTGACCTCCCAGGCGATGGCATGCATGAGGTGGGTCTTGCCGAGCCCGACCCCGCCATAGAGGAACAGCGGGTTGAACGTGACCTGCCCGCCCTCGGCGACGCGGCGGGCCGCGGCGTGGGCGAGTTCGTTGGGCTTGCCCACGACGAAGCTGTCGAAGGTCTGGTTCGGATCGAGCGGCTGGCCTGCGGCGAAGACCGAGCGGTCCCCGGCGCGGTCGCGGGCCGGTTCGGGGTCGGACGCCGGGCCCTCGGGCGTCAGGAGACGCGGACCGGGGCCCGTGGCGTCGTTGGCGGGCTTGCGAACGACGAAGGCCAGGCGGCGCACCTCGTGGCCCTCGGCGGTGACGCCGCTCATGATCGCGTCGCCGAAGTAGCGATCGACCCAGTTGCCCATGAAATGGGACTGGACGGCGAAGGTGAGCACGCCGTCGCTCAGATCCTCGAACGCCAGCGGCTCGATCCACGTGACGAAGTTGTTATGCCCGACCTTCTGCCGCAGCGCCTGCCTTACCTTGCCCCAGGTCTCGTCCGTCATCTTGTGTCCACCACGCCTGCGTTTCCATGTCCCCCGGTTCGCCGGGGCCACGATCCGCCGGAGCGGCGACCGGATCCGGCATCGGGCAACAGGGCATCGCCCCGGAAAACCGGGTTGATCGCGCCCTGTGCCGACGCTGCGGTCCGAAACAGGCCGCGCAACCGGGATGGCAGTCCCGGCGGGCGCGGCGAGCGGTCGTTCTGGACAGGAAGGCGTTCGGTGTCCCTGTTTTCCCGTTTAGCGTGTCCGGCTTTCGTTCCGGACCGCGACGATGTGTTGTCGTCGCAGGGTCTTTCCGAACGGTCCTTGTCCCCCCGTGAATCGCAGTATGAACCTAGCAACCCGGTCCTGCGCTCCGCAACAGATCAAAGTCGTTGACACCCATTGTCTGCCGAGGAATCCGCGCCGCCCGGATTCGCCGGGGGCGGTTGCCGCCCAACCCCTTGCAAAACAAAGGCGCGCCGCAGTGCGGCGCGCCTTTAAGAATTCAATATCAGGAACTTGTCCTATGCCAGAGCCTTCACCCGGTGGCTGAGGCGGGACATCTTGCGGGCCGCGGTGTTCTTGTGGAACACGCCCTTGGTGACCCCGCGCATGAGCTCCGGCTGGGCGGTTCTGAGAGCCTCGCGCGCGGCATTTTGGTCCCCGGAAGCAATGGCTTCCTCGACCTTGCGAAGGTGGGTCCGGATGCGCGAACGACGCGCCTTGTTGACCTCGAAGCGGTTGGCATTCTGCCGCGCGCGCTTCTTCGACTGGGGGGTGTTGGCCACGGATCTAGTCCTTTCGTCGTGTGTCTAATTCAACTCACGCGGGAAGACCCTGGCCGGGTTTCCATACCGGCACATCCGGCCGAGCGGGCCTCACGCGCATGTAGCGCGCCCCTCTACACGAGAAGCGCGCAGCTGTGAAGGCTGCTCGGCGGGAAGAAGCGCTAGCGGTCGCGGAACTGCGCCTCGCGCTTCTCGAGGAAGGCGCTCATGCCCTCGGTCTGGTCCTCGCTGGCGAACATGGCGTGGAACAGGCGCCGCTCGTGGAGAAGCCCCTCGGCGAGCGTCGTCTCGTAGGAACGGCCGACCGATTCCTTCGCCGCCATCACCGCGATCTGGCTTTTCTCGGCAATCTTCTGCGCCGCCCCCATCGCCTCGTCCATCAGCTTCTTCGCCGGCACGACACGGCTGACGAGGCCGCTGCGCTCCGCCTCCTCGGCATCCATGAAACGGCCCGTCAGGTGCATCTCCATGGCCTTCGCCTTGCCGACGCTGCGGGTCAGCCGCTGGGTGCCGCCCATGCCGGCGATGATGCCGAGATTGATCTCGGGCTGGCCGAACTTGGCGCTGTCGGCGGCGATGATGAAGTCGCACATCATCGCCAGTTCGCAGCCGCCGCCGAGCGCGTAGCCCGAGACCGCGGCGATGATCGGCTTGCGGCAGCGCTCGATCGCGCCGGTCTGCCGGCCGAAGAAGTCGGAGGAGAAGACGTCCACGAAGCTCTTCTCCGCCATCTCCTTGATGTCGACGCCGGCGGCGAACGCCTTCTCCGACCCCGTGAGCACGATGCACCGGACCTTCTCGTTCTCCTCCGCCTCCCGGACCGCCTGGGAGAGCTCGCCGATCAGGGCGGCATTGAGGGCGTTCAGCGCGTCGGGTCGATTCAGCCGGATCAGGGCGACGTGTTCGTCGATTTCGACGACGATGGTCTTGAAGGCCATTCGAACATGCTTTCGCTGTTTCCGTCAGGGACCGAGCCTTAACAACACGCACGGGCCGTTCAAGCTATCTTTGGCACCTGGCGCAGTAGAAGCTTGACCGGCCGGATTGTACCACCCGCCGGATGACGCCGTCGCAGCCGGGGGTCACGCAGGGGGCGCCCTCCCGGCCGTAGACGCGGAAGCTGTGCTGGAAATAGCCGAGCGCCCCGTCGGCCTGGCGGTAGTCGCGCAGCGACGAGCCGCCCGCCTCGATCGCGTCGAGGAGCGTCTGGCGGATGGCCGGCACGAGCACGCGCAGCCGCGCGGGCGCGATCCGACCGGCGCGCCGGCGCGGCGAGATCCGCGCCCGGTGCAGCAACTCGCAGACATAGATGTTGCCGAGGCCCGCGACGATTCTCTGGTCGAGCAGCGCCGCCTTGACCGGGTTGCGCCGGCCGCGGAAGGCGGCGACCAGATACACCTCGTCGAAGGCGTTGCCCAGGGGCTCGGGGCCGAGCTTCCGGATCAGCCAGTGGCGCTCCAGATCCGGGGTTGGAACGAGGTCCATCGCCCCGAACCGGCGCGGATCGTTGAAGGTCACGCGGATTCCGCCCTCCATGTGCAGGACGACGTGATCATGCGCCGCCAGCGCCGCACGCTCGTAGCGGTAGGCGGCGGTGGGCGCGGCATCGACCTGCATCCGCCCCGACATGCCCAGATGGACGATGAGCGTCTCGTCCCGGTCGAGCGTGACCAGAAGGTATTTCGACCGCCTGCCCAGCCCGACGACCCGTGCGCCGGCGAGGCGTTCGGCCATGCGGTCGGGGAACGGCCAGCGCAGGTCGGGGCGGCGGATCTCGGCCCGTTCGATGAGCCGGCCGGCCATCACCGGCTCCAGGCCGCGACGAACCGTCTCGACCTCGGGAAGTTCGGGCATCGAAGGACCCCTTGTCGCTGCGGTCGCATTGTGCCCTGTGGGCAGGGACATATAACAAGGCCCGAGTTTTCAAGGACGCAAGAGCGCATGGCCGACAGCGACGACCGCACGACACATTTCGGCTTCCAGACCGTTCCCGAGGACGAGAAGGCCGGCCGCGTGCGCGGCGTCTTCACCTCCGTGGCGTCCCGCTACGACGTGATGAACGACGTGATGAGCGGCGGGGTCCACCGGCTCTGGAAGGACGCGATGATGGACTGGCTCGCGCCGCGGCCCGGGCAGCGCCTGCTCGATGTCGCCGGCGGCACCGGCGACATCGCGTTCAGGTTCCTCAAGCGCGCGCCCTCGGCCACCGCCACGGTCCTCGACCTGACCGAATCGATGCTCGACGCCGGCCGCAGCCGTGCGGAGGCGGAAAACCTTGCCGGCCGGCTCGACTGGACCGTGGGCGACGCGATGGCCCTGCCCTTCGACGCCGCGAGCTTCGACGTCTACACGATCAGTTTCGGGATCCGGAACGTGACCCGGCCCGCCGACGCGCTTGCGGAGGCGTTCCGCGTGCTGAAGCCCGGCGGCCGGCTGATGGTCCTCGAGTTCTCGCAGATCCCCAACGATCTGCTGCAGCGGGCCTACGATCTCTATTCCTTCAACGTGATCCCGCGCATGGGCCAGGTCATCGCGCGGGACCGCGAGAGCTACCAGTATCTTGTCGAGTCGATCCGCCGCTTCCCGGACCAGGAGACCTTCGCCGAGATGATCGCGCATGCGGGCTTCGACCAGGTCCGCTACCGCAATCTCTCCATGGGCATCGCTGCGCTGCATTCGGGCTGGAAGCTCTAGGGTGCGCGGCCCCCACAATATCTGGCGTCTCGTCCGCACCGGCGCGACGCTCGAGCGGACCGGCGCGATGAAGGTCGTGCTCGACGCCTTCAGCGCGCCGCCCTCGCTCCGGATCGCGGCGCGGTTGCTCGGCTGGCCCTTCACCTGGCTCGGCTACAAGGGCGACCCGAACCTGCCGCCGGCGACGCGGGCGATCACCGCGCTCGGCCCCGCCTACATCAAGTTCGGCCAGGTCCTCTCCACCCGGCCGGATGTCGTCGGCGACGAGCTGGCGCGCCAGCTTCGCGTCCTGCAGGACAAGCTGCCGCCCTTCCCCCGCGACGTGGCGCTGGAAACGATCCGCCAGGAGCTGGAGATCGACCCCGGCACGGTCTTCTCCGACTTCTCCGAGCCGGTCGCGGCCGCGTCCATCGCCCAGGTCCACAAGGCGCGCCTGTCGGAGACCGGTGAGGAAGTGGCGGTGAAGGTGCTGCGCCCCGGCATCGAGCGGGCCTTCCGTAGGGACATCGACGCCTTCTATCTCGCCGCACGGATGGTCGATCTCCTCGCCCCCTCGGCGCGGCGGCTGCGCCCCATGGAGGTGATTCGCCATTTCGACGGGGTGGTGCGCGGCGAGCTCGACCTCCGGCTCGAGACCTCGGCCGCGGCGGAATTCGCCGCCAACACCGAGCAGGACGAGGGCTTCCGCGTCCCGAAGGTGCACTGGTTCCTGTCCGCCCGCCGGGTGATGACGCTCGAATGGGCGCACGGCATCCCGGCGAACGACATCGACATCATCGACGCCGCCGGTCATGACCGCATCGCCCTCGGCGAACGGGTGCTGCGCCTGTTCCTGAGCCACGCTCTGCGCGACGGCTTCTTCCATGCCGACATGCACCAGGGAAACCTCAAGATCGCCCGGAACGGCGACATCGTCGCCATGGATTTCGGGATAATGGGGCGGCTCGACGAATATACCCGCCGCGTCTACGCCGAGATCATCTTCGGCTTCATCCGCAAGGATTACCGGCGCGTTGCCGAGGTCCATTTCGAGGCCGGATACGTGCCCTCAGACCAGGATGTGGACGAGTTCGCCCGCGCGCTCCGTGCGGTCGGCGAACCGATCTTCGGCATGGACGCGTCGCGGATTTCGATGGGCCGGCTGTTGAACTACCTGTTCGAGGTGACCGAACGGTTCGGCATGCCGACGCGCACGGAACTGATCCTTCTGCAGCGCACCATGGTCGTGGTCGAGGGCGTTTCCCGCTCGCTGCACCCGGAGATCAACATCTGGCAGGTCGCGCAGCCGATCGTGGAGGACTACATCAAGGAGAATATCGGCCCGAAGGCCGTCCTTCGCGATCTGGCGCACACGCTGCGAATCCTCGCGCGGTTCGGCCCCCGCCTGCCCCAGATCGCCGAGAACCGGCTGATCGAGGAGGCGCGCGACGAGATCTCCGAGACCGCGACGGACTGGATCCGCCCCATCGTCGCCGGCGCGTTCGGCGCTGCCGCGGCGGCGACGGTGGTGCTCCTCGTCGTCGGCATCTAGCGCCGTCAGCCGGCCTCGCGCACCGCCGTCACCTGCGACATCGGCACCGCCTGGCCGCCCGCCAGCACGATATCGGGCTCGGTCGCCCCGGAGCGGACCTCGACCACCCGAGCATAGCCGGCGACCGGCGCCGTGGCGATCAGATCCCCGCCCTCGAAGCTTTCCATCCCGAAGCGGTAGCTCCCCTTCGGGAGGCTCGACCCGTCGGCGCGCCGACCGTCATAGACGAAGGCGGTTCCCTGGCCGTCAACGATCCGGCGGTCGACTTCCCGTCCGGCCAGGTCGGTCACCACGAGCTGGTGACGATTGCCGGCCACGGCCGGCTCCGGCGCGAGCGAGATCGCCTCTCCGTCGAACTGCAACGCGCCGCTCGCGCGGACCTCCCGGCCGATCCAGCCGCTCGCCGAGGAAAGCGCCCCGGCGCCCACGCCCGCCATCTTGGACAGGAGCTCGTTGGTCTTCACCTGCTGCTCGACATTCGAGAACGTCGCGAGCTGGACGGCGAACTCCTCCGACTTCATCGGCTGCATCGGGTCCTGATTCCTGATCTGCGTCGTGAGCAGCTTGAGGAAGGTCTGGAAGTCGGAGCTGATCTGCGGCGTCCCGGCCGCTCCGGCGGCTTTGCTCGCCGACGAGGAGCCGAGGCTCGACGGGGCGGGGACGGTCGGGGCGGGTTGGGTGAGATCCATGGTCGGCTCCTAAAGTCTCAGGTCCATGCGGCCGTCGAGGGCGGCACGGAGCGATTCGGGTCGAGCGAGGGGCACCGAGAGCGGGGCGGCCGGCTCTGCGCCGGATCCGAATGCCGGTTGTCGGCCGCCTTCCTCGCGGGAGCGGCGATCGTCGGAGAAGCCGATATCGGCTGAGCCGAGACCCATCTCCGCGAGCGACTTCGACAGCTCCTCCGCGTGCCGGCGCAAAAGGCCCATCGTGTCCTGCCTGTCCGCGGACAGGTTGAGCGAGAGGCCGGCGTCCGAATGCGAAATGGTGATCCGCACCGTTCCGAGCTCCTCCGGGGAAAGCGCTATCTCGATCCGGTTGCCGGTGGCGGTGACAACCGCGTCGGCCACCTGCCGCATGGGCGGGGCGCTCGGCGCCAGGAAAACGGGCGCGGCGCTCCGCACAGGCGCGTCGGCCGACGTCGCGTTCGGCGCCGGAGCCGCGCCGTGTTGCGGCGCCGGGATGTCGCTCTCGACCCGCTGCATGTCCGGCATCGCCGCCGATGCGGCCTGATGGAGCGCGCCGCCGCCGGCAGGCGACGGCTGCGGCCGGAGGGGCTGGTCGGCAGTCGTGGCGGTCGCGAAGGGGGTCGGCCGATCCGCCGCGTCGGTCCGCCGCGCCTCGACTGGACTGTCCCGACCGCTGGCGCTCCGGGCGTCCCGCGGCGGCGCGATCTCGCGCGCGTGCTCGGCCGCTGCCGGGCTCGCCGCGGTCGCGGCGCCCATCGGCGCCAGGGCCGGTGCGGCGGAAGCCGGGTCGCCCCCGCGCATCGGTTCCGGGTTCCGGCCCGGCGTGCTCGCGGGGCCCGCGATCCCGTCCTTCGAGATGCGCGGCGCATCTCCCTCCGGGACCGTCGCGGCCCCGTCCGAACCGCCCGTCCCGGCTGGATCGGTGGCGTCCGTCTCGCCCGCGATTGCCGCCTCCGCATTGGTCGCCTCGGCCGTCTCGGGCGCCCCGTCGCCATCGGCTCCCGTACCGGACTCCTCGCCGACCTGGGCCAGCGCCCGGGCCACGGCCGCATCCCACTCGCTCTGGTCGGGAGGTGTCTCGAACGCGGCCTCCCCGGCCGAACCCGCCGCGGCGTCCTCTCCGTCGATCTCCGGGGTCCCGTCCCCGGCCGCGATCTCGCGCCTGAAATCGTCCGTCCCCGACTTCTCCTCCGTGCCGTCCTCCGCCTCGGCTGCGGCATCGGCCCTTCCGACCTCGCCCCCTTCCCGGACCGGGCCGGTGCCGGCATCGTCGGCGGCGGGACCGGCCTCCGATCCCGCCTCGCGACGCCCGCCCTCCCCGTCGAGGACCCGTTCGAAGCGGTCGCCCGCATCGGGGTCCCGGGGGCGGGCCGCGCCCGGGAGGGGGCGCTGCGCATCCTGAACGGGGGCCAGGGCTGGAATGGGCATCGGCGCGATTCTCCGGGCTTCAGATTGCCCGAAGGAAACCAGCCAAGGCTTACCAATTCTTTACGGGAATCGCGGAATGTCCCGGTCAAAGGAGGATCGGATGCAGATCTCTGAGACGATGACCGCCCTGACGCCGCGCCAGACCGCGATGCAGGATGCCGCCCGGAAACTCGAAGCCTCGTTCTTGTCCGAGATGCTGAAGAGCGCCGGTCTCGGCGCCATGGAAGGCCCGTTCGGCGGCGGGACGGGGGAGGAACAGTTCTCCTCCATGATGCGCGACCAGCAGGCGCAGATGATGGTCGAGGCCGGCGGGATCGGCCTCGCCGAGCACCTTTTCAAGTACATGGCGAGGATGGACCATGACCAGAGCGGCGCGTGATCTCCTCCGCCTTCTCGACCGCGAGCGCGACCTGCTGAAAAGCGGCGCCACCGACCAGGCCGTGGGCCTCGCCGCGCGCAAGTCCGATCTCGCCGACCGGATCGAGCGCGAGGGCGCATCCTCCGAGCTTCTCCAGGCGATCCGCGCCGAAGCGGAGCGCAACCTCCCCCTCCTGAAGGCGGCCAGGGCCGGCGCGGAGGCCGCGCAGACCCGTCTGCTGGGCATCCTCGGCGGGGTGCGCACGCAGACCTATTCCGCCGAGGGGCAGACCACCGCCCTCGAGGGCGGCCGCAGGACGCTCGAACGCCGCGCCTGAGATGCGGCCGGCTGTCACAACACCGACAGCCCGATTGCGGGGGTGACGGGATTGGGCGAGAAGGACCCTCGACCGGAGGACCTTCCTTGCTCGATCCCGCAGCGCGCCGCCTGATCGACCCGCCGCTCAACCGGCTGGGCCGCGCCCTCGCGAGGCTCGGCCTCCGCGCCGACACGGTCACCCTGATGGGCCTCGCGATCGGAGTCGGCGCCGCGGCCTTCGTCGCCGCCGGCCTCTACGGCCCCGGCCTCCTCCTCGTTCTTCTCTCCCGCCTCGCCGACGGTCTCGACGGCGCCGTCGCCCGCGCCACGACGAAGACCGATTTCGGCGGCTATCTCGACATCGCCGCCGATTTCCTCTTCTACGGCGCCATCCCCCTCGCCTTCGTGCTGGCCGATCCGGAACGCAACGCGGTGGCCGGCGCGGTTCTGCTCGCCAGCTTCTACTACAATGGCACCACCTTCCTCGGTTTCGCGATCCTCGCCGAGCGGCGGGGCATGTCGACCGAGGCGCAGGGCGAGAAGACGCTCTACTTCTCGAACGGGCTTCTCGAGGGCACGGAGACGATCCTCTTCTTCGTCCTCCTCTGCCTCTTCCCCGCCGCCTTCCCGGCCCTCGCGCTGATCTTCGCGCTGCTCTGCGTCGCCACCGGCACGCTGAGGGTGATCGCGGCGCGGCGCATCTTCTCCGAGCCGAAAGGACGTCCATGAAACCTCTCGCCCTCCTCGCCGCCCTGGCGCTGCCGGCCGCGGCGCTCGCGGCCCCCGATCCCGCCGACTGGAAAGCGGTGCTGGCGGAGGCCGAGGGGCAGACGGTCTACTGGCATGCCTGGGGCGGCTCCTCGGCGACGAACAGGTTCATCGCCTGGCTCGGCGACCGCGTGGAGGCGCAGTACGGCGTGACGCTCGAGCATGTGAAGCTGACCGACACCGCCGATGCCCTCACCCGCGTGCTGAGCGAGAAGCAGGCCGGCACCGACGCCGACGGGGCGGTGGATCTCGTCTGGATCAACGGCGAGAACTTCGTCTCGATGAAGGAGGCCGACCTCCTCTTCGGGCCCTTCGCCACCGAGCTTCCGAACGCCGCTCTCGTGGCCGACGATCCGATCATAACCCACGATTTCGGCACCCCGGTCGACGGCATGGAGAGCCCCTGGGCGAAGGCGCAGCTCGTCTTCATGTACGACAGCGCCGATGCCGGGCCGGTCGCGACGATGGCGGAGCTGAAGGACTGGGCGGCGGAGCATCCCGGCCGGTTCACCTTCCCCCAGCCGCCCGACTTCCTCGGCACCACCTTCCTCAAGCAGGCGCTGGTGAGCCTTGTCGAGGAACCCTCCGTGCTGCAGGAGCCGCTCGCGAAGGACCGGTTCGAGGCGGTGACCGCGCCGCTCTGGGACTACATGGACGCTCTGACCCCGACCCTCTGGCGATCGGGGCGCGCCTATCCCGCCTCCGGGCCGGCCCAGTTCCAGCTCGTCACCGACGAGGAGATCGACATCGCGCCGAGCCTCTCGCCTTCGGAGGCCTCGACCGCGATCGCCAATTTCCAGCTGCCCGAAACGGTGCGCACCTTCGTGCCGGAGACCGGCACGATCGGGAATGCGAGCTTCGTCGCCATTCCCTACAATTCGGGGTCGAAGGCCGGGGCGATGGTCGTGGCCAACGCGCTGCTCGACCCGGAGGTGCAGCTCCATGCCCAGGACCCGGACGCGCTCGGCTACGGCACTGTGCTCGACATGGAGGCGCTCCCCGAGGCCGAGCGGCAAGCCTTCTCCGGCCTCGATCTCGGCGTCGCCACCCTGCCACCCGCGAAGCTCGGCGAGGTCCTGCCCGAACCCCATGCGAGCTGGTCGCACGCGGTCGAGGAGGAATGGATCCGGCGCTACGGAACCGAGTGATCCGACTCCTGCCGCCCCTGACCCTGCTCGCCCTTCTCGGGCCCGTGGCGGCGGGGCTCTGGGGCGCGGTCGGTCCCGCCCTCGGCCACCTGCCCGCGGCGGGCTTCGAGGGACCGAGCCTCGCCGCCTTCCGCCGGCTCCTCGACTGGCCCGGCCTCGTCGCCGCCTCGCGTCTGTCGATGACCACGGGCCTCCTCGCCACGGCCCTCTCCCTCGCCATCGTCACGCTGGTCGTCGGAGGCTGGGCGGGGACCCGCGCCTTCGCCTGGCTGCAGCGCCTGCTCTCGCCGCTCCTCTCGGTCCCGCATGCCGCGGCCGCCTTCGGCCTGGCCTTCCTCGTCGCGCCCTCGGGCTGGATCGGCCGGCTCCCGGCGCTGGCCTTCGGCTGGCAGAGCCCGCCCGACCTCCTGATCCTCGGCGATCCGCTCGGCCTGTCGATGGTGGCGGGGCTCGTGGCGAAGGAGACGCCGTTCCTCCTTCTGATGACGCTGGCCGCGCTCGGACAGGTTCAGGCGGAGCGCTCCATGCTCGTCGCCCGCACGCTGGGCTACCGGCGCGTGGCGGGCTGGCTGAAGGCGGTCTTTCCGCGCGTCTACGCGCAGATCCGTCTGCCGGTCTATGTGGTCCTCGCCTATTCCATGTCCGTCGTGGACGTGGCGATCATCCTCGGGCCGACCACGCCACCGACGCTCTCGGTGCAGATCGTGGACTGGATGGGCGCGCCGGACCTGTCCATGCGCCTGCTCGCGGCGGCCGGTGCGCTCTGGCAGCTCGGCCTCGTCCTGACCGCGCTCGGTCTCTGGCGGGGGGGCGAATGGGCCGTCGCGCGTCTCGGCCGGCGCTGGGCGGAGGGCGGCGGCCGCCGCGCCCTCGATCCGGCGCTCCGGGCGCTGGGCCTCGCGCTCGGGGCGGCCACGAGCCTCGCGGTGCTGGCCGGACTCGCGGGTCTGGCGTTCTGGTCCGTCGCCGGCCTCTGGCGCTTCCCCGATCTCGCCCCCGACAGCCTCACCTGGCGGAGCTGGGCGCGCCACCTTCCGGGCCTCGAATCGAGCGCCGCCGACACCTTCCTCGTCGCCGGCACCGCCACCGCACTCGCCCTCGCCCTCACCATCGGCTGCCTCGAGGCGGAGCATCGGCGCGGCCGCGGCATGACCCGAGCCGCGACCTGGCTCCTCTACACGCCGCTCCTCGTGCCGCAGACCGCCTTCCTGCCGGGTCTGCAGACCTTCCTCCTCTCCCTCGGCGCCGATATCGGCACCGCACCGGTGATCGCCGCCCATCTGGTCTTCGTGCTGCCCTATGTCTTCCTTTCCCTCGGCGATCCCTGGCGCGCCTGGGACACGCGCTACGCCACCGCCGCGGCGGCGCTCGGCGCCGGCCCCGGCCGCACGCTGCGCGCCGTGCGGCTGCCGATGCTCCTCCGCCCGGTGCTGACGGCGGCGGCAGTGGGGCTCGCGGTCAGCGTGGGGCAATACCTGCCGACCCTCCTCATCGGCGGCGGGCGGGTCGCCACGCTCACGACCGAGGCGGTGGCGCTCGCCTCGGGCGGCGACCGGCGCGCCATCGGCGTCTTCGCCCTCGCCCAGACCGCCGCCGCGCTCCTGCCCTTCGCGCTCGCGCTCGCCCTGCCCGCCATCATCTACCGCAACCGGCGGGGGCTGGCGTGACCGGCACGCTCCATCTCGACCGGATCGCGATCCGCCTGGGCGAGACGCCGCTCCTCGCGGTCGACGCGGTGGTGCCGCCGGGCGAGGTGCTGACCGTCATGGGCCCGTCGGGCAGTGGCAAGTCGACGCTCCTCGCCTTCCTGACCGGCACCCTGCCCTCCGCCTTCACGGCCACCGGCCGGGTCCGCCTCGGCGGGCGGGAGCTGACGGAGTTGCCGACCCATGCCCGCGATCTCGGCCTGCTGTTCCAGGACGACCTGCTGTTTCCGCATCTCTCGGTCGCCGGCAATCTCGGCTTCGGCCTGCCGCCGGGCCCGCGACCCGCCCGGCGCGACCGGATCGCGGCGGCGCTGGAGGAGATCGGGCTCGCCGGGTTCGGGCCGCGCGATCCGGCCACGCTCTCGGGCGGGCAGCGCGCCCGCGTCGCGCTGATGCGGACGCTGCTGGCCGATCCGAAGGCGCTGCTCCTCGACGAGCCCTTCTCGCGCCTCGACGCGGCGCTGCGCGACCGGACCCGCGCGATGACCTTCGAGACGGCGCGCCAGCGCGGCCTCCCGATCATCCTCGTCACCCACGACCCCGCCGATGCCGAGGCCGCCGGCGGGCAGGTCGTCGCCCTCGGCAATTAGCTTCAAATCGTTCGCGTTTCCGCCGGCAAAGGAAGTTCTCCACCGGCGCGCGTTAGCCATTGATTAGCTGTTTGCGGGCAGATTGCAGTCATCGGACGGGACACGGGCGACCAACCGCCTCCCCGCTCCCCGGCCAGAACGGCCTCGGACCTGACCGCGGAGTTGCGGTCGACCTTCGGGCGGAAGATGCCCGAGACACGAGGAATACCGACATGACCAGCATTCTGACCAACAACGGCGCCATGACCGCTCTGGCGACCCTGCGCGCCACCAACAGCAGCCTGGAGCAGACCCAGAACGAGATCTCGACCGGCAAGAAGGTCTCCTCGGCCAAGGACAACGCGGCGATCTGGGCCGTGTCGAAGACGATGGAAACCGACGTCTCTTCCTTCAAGGTGATCAACGACAGCCTGGGCGTGGCGGAATCGACCGTGTCGACCGCGATGGCCGGGGCCAACCGCGTCACCGACCTGCTGAACGAGATGAAGGACCTTGCCGCCGGCGCGATGACCGACGGCACCGATTTCGGCAAGGTGCAGGACCAGATCGCCAACAAGATCAAGGAGATCACCTCGGCGATCAACGGATCCCAGATGAACGGCATCAACCTGCTGAAAACCGACATCGGCAATGGCGGCGCGGACTACAAGGCCCTCGCCTCGCTCGACCGGACCAACGGTGCCGCCACGACCACGGCGAACGAGATCACCGTCACTTCGGTGGACTTCGAAGCGGATATCGACCTTTCCGCGCTGACCGCGATCACTGACCAAGCCTCGGCGGCAACCGCCCTTGGCGAGATCGAGGGCCATCTCGACACGGCGATCAAGGGCGACGGCCACGCTCGGCGCCGCCGCCGCCAACATCTCCAGCCAGCGCGAATTCGTGGGCGAACTGACCAACGCCCTGGAATCCGGCATGGGCAGCCTCGTCGACGCCGACATGGAGGAGGCCTCGGCCAAGCTGAAGGCGCTGCAGACGCAGCAGCAGCTGGGCGTGCAGTCGCTCTCCATCGCCAACCAGGCGCCGGGCGCCATCATGTCGCTGTTCCGCTGATAGCGATCCCGGGGGGCGCCCGAACGGCGCCCCCCACTTTGCCAGTGCCCTCGGGCCCGTCTTTCCCACGCCAGTCTTAAAAAGGGACCCGCCGTGAACGCCACCCTTCTCGCCCGCGACGCCTACGGGTCGTCGAACAGCGCGATCCGCACCCCTCGCTCCGACGAATACACGGCTTTCTCGCGCATCACCGCCGCGATGAAGAAGGCCGAGACCTTCGGCGAGACGGCCGAGGCGCTGACCAACAACCGCCGCCTGTGGACGACCCTCGCCGCCGACCTCGCCGGAGAGGGCAACGGCCTGCCCCGCGAGCTGCGCGCGGACCTCCTCTCGCTCGCCGCCTTCACCGACAAGCATACCAGCAAGGTCCTGCGCCGCGAGGCCGCGATCGAGGTGCTGATCGACCTCAACACGACGATCATGGCCGGCCTGCGCCAGCAAAGGGCGCCGGCATGAGCGGCCTGGTCCTGAAGCTCGCCGCCAACGAGCGGGTGCTGATCAACGGCGCCGTGATCGAGAACGGCAACCGCCGCACACGTCTCAACATCCTCACCCCCGGCGCCGACATCCTGCGCCTGCGCGACGCCATCCACCCCGACCAGACCAACACGCCGATCCGCCGCCTGTGCTACCAGGCGCAGCTCGCCCTGTCTGGCGACGCGACCATCGACAGTGTCGGACCGGCGATCCTCGAAGGGATAGAGGAGCTCTCCGCGATCCTCCGCGACGCCGAGAGCCATGCCGTCCTGTCGGCCGCGCGCCAGGCGGTGGAGGAGCGCCGCCCCTACTACGTGCTGAAGTTCCTCCGCCGTCTCCTCGACACCGAAGAGGCGCTTCTCGGTCTGGCGCAGGCATGACCTACCTGCCGGTCATCCCGACGGGCGGCATCGGCGGCTTCGCGTTTCTCAAGCGGACCCGCGACGACCAGCAGAAGGTCATGGAGCAGACGCCGCAGATCAAGCGCAACATCGCCGCCTTCCGTGAGCGCATCGGCACGATCAAGACCGCCGAGGAGCTGGTGAACGACCGTCAGCTCCTCGAGGTGGCGCTCGGCGCCTTCGGCCTCGGCGAGGACGTCAACAGCAAGTACCTGATCCAGAAGATCCTGGAATCGGATTCCACCGACCAGAAATCCCTTGCCGCGCGCTATTCCGACAAGCGCTACAAGGCGCTGTCCGACGCCTTCGGCTTCGGCAATCCCTTCGGTCCCAAGACGGACCTGGCGAGCTTTCCCGAGAAGATCGTCTCGCTCTACACCGACCGCCAGTTCGAGGTCGCCGCGGGCGAGGTCGACGGGGACATGCGCCTCGCCCTGGCCTTCGGCCGCGACCTCGACGAGATCGCCGGGACGGACATGAGCGACAACGCCAAGTGGTTCACGATCATGGGCAACCCGCCGCTGCGCAAGGTCTTCGAGACGGCGCTCGGCCTGCCCGCCTCGATCGGCCAGCTCGATCTCGACCGCCAGCTCAACGATTTCCGCGACCGTGCCGAACGCGTCTTCGGCACCTCCGACATCTCCGAGATCGCCAAGCCGGAGACGCGGGACAAGATCGTGCGCGACTTCCTCGCCCGGTCGGAGCTCGCCGCGCTCTCGGCGGCGACCAACAATTCCGCCTCGATCGCGCTCGCCCTGCTCAATCCCGGCTACTGAACCGGACGCGGCGGGTCTATCCCGCCGCCTCGGCGCGCCGCGACAGGCAGTGGGCGAGCGCCACGAAGCTCTCCCGCACGCCCTTGGTCTCCGACTGCGCGAGGAACTGGTCGAGCTTCGGCCAGGCGAGGATCGCCATGTCGAGTGTCCGGTCGCTGCCGGCCGCATAGAGACCAGCGCGGATCATCATCTCTGATCGCTCGTAGGCCCCGGTCAGGCGCCGCGCCTCCGAGATCAGCGTGTTCTCGTGATCGGTCGCCGCCGCCGGCAGCGAGCGCGAGACGGAGCGCGACAGGTCGATCGCGGGGAAGCGGCCGCGCTCGGCGATCTCCCGGCTGAGCACCACATGCCCGTCAAGCACGCCGCGCAGCACGTCGGCCACCGGCCCGTCCATGTCGCCGCCCGCCACCAGCACGGTGAGGAGCGCGGTGATGTCGCCCGACCCGTCCGGTCCCGGCCCGGCGCGCTCGCACAGCCCCATGATCTCGGGCGGCATCGAGGCGGGATAGCCGCCGAGAACCGGCGCCTCGCCGCGGGCTGCGGCGACCTGACGCTGCGCCTCCGCGTGCCGGGTCACCGAATCGCCCAGCAGCAGGACATGCTTGCCCTGGTCGCGGAAATGCTCCGCGACGGCGAGCGCGGCCGGCAGGCAGCGCGCGCGAATCGCCGCCGGCCGGTCGGCCGCGGCGCCCACGACGACGGTCCGCGCCATGCCCTCCGGTCCCAGCACCTTCTCCACGAATTCGCGGATCTCGCGGCCCCGTTCGCCGATCAGCGCCAGCACCACCACGTCCGCCTCGACCCGGCGGGCAAGCGCGGCGAGGAGCGTCGACTTGCCGACACCCGATCCGGCGAAGAGCCCCAGGCGCTGGCCGCGCACGATCGGCAGCATCGTGTTGAAGGCCCTGAGCCCGGTCTCGAGCCGCGCGCCGAGCGGCTTGCGCGTCGCGGCGTCGGGGGCCGGCACGAAGAGCGGCCGCGGTGTGCGGCCGGGCAGGAGCGGCCGGCCGTCGAGCGGCGTGCCGGAGGGGTCCACCAGACGGCCGATCCAGCTATCGTCGGGCGCCAGCGCGAGCGGCCCGAGCCCGACAGCCGGCTGCCCGGGCGTCAGCCCCGTCGCCACCCCGTCCGCCAGGACGATCCGCTCCGAGCCCTCGATGGCCACCACCTCGCCCTGGAGACCGGTGGCGCCGAGCCGGACGCGGTCGCCGATCGCCGTGGCCCCCAGCCCGGTGACGCGGACCGTGCCGCCGGTGATCGCGCCGATCCGCCCCAGCGGCCGCTCGATCGGTATCGACCGCACCAGGAATGTCAGGTGGTCCAGGCCGATCTGGGACATGCGCAGGCTCCGCTCGGTTTCTCGAAACCCTTTCTAAAGGTCTGCCGGTTAAACCTTCCTTGAACGAAACGAGGACCCGGACAGAATGTCGGATCTGAAGATCACGTCTATGGCCCACGACCTCATGGCCCATGCCGCCGCCCGCCAGTCGCAGGTGGCCCGCAACGTGGCCAATGCCGACACGCCCGGCTACCGCGCCACCGACATGCCCTCCTTCACCGATACCCTGGATCGCGGTACGTCCCTCAAGGCCACGCGGCCGGGTCATATCGGATGGCAGGACCAGACCGAATCGCTCCGCCCCGTCGCGCGCGCCGCCGAGGCCTCGCCCAACGGCAACACCGTCTCCCTCGAGACCGAGATGATGCACGCCGCCGAGATCAGGCAGCAGAACGACATGGCCCTGTCGATCTACTCCGCCGCCCGCGACATCCTCAGGACCTCCCTCGGAACCAACAGGTAGGACGTTTCATGACCGACATCCTCGGCTCTTTCGGAATCTCCGCCAGCGGCATGCAGGCCCAGGCAATGCGGCTGCGCCACCTCTCGGAGAACATCGCCAACGCCGACACCCCCGGCTACCACCGCAAGACCGTCTCCTTCCACGAGATCGCCAATGGCGGCGTCGAGGCCGGGCGCGTCCGGCTCGACCAGAGCGACCTGCCCCAGATCTACGACCCCGGCCATCCGATGGCCGACGAGACGGGCACCTACCAGGGCTCCAACGTCGATCTCATCATCGAGATCGCCGATGCCCGCGAGGCCCAGCGCAGCTACGAGGCCAACCTCAAGCTCTTCGACCAGTCCCGGCAGATGGCCCAGGGACTGCTCGAGCTCCTCCGCCGATGACCGGCCGCTAGTCGACACCCCACAGGAGGTCCAGAATGGACATCTCAGCCACCTTCGCCGCGCAGAGCTATGCTGCGCAGAAGCCCGCCACGGCGGCCGATCCGGTCGCCAGGGCCGCCTCGGACGCGGCGCAGAGCTTCGCCGACACGCTCGACAGAGCCGACCGGACCGCCCAGAGCGCGATGGTCGGCGAGACCAGCGCCCAGTCCCTCATCGAGGCGCTCGGCGAGGCAAAGTTCGCCGTCGATGCCGCCGTCACGGTCCGCGACAAGGTCGTCGAGGCCTACCAGGAAATCCTCAGGATGCCGGTCTGAGAGATGCTCGGCGAAGAGGTCTTCTTCGACACGCTCAGGGAGGCGCTCTGGATCGCGGTCCAGATCTCCACGCCGATCCTGGCCGTGGCGCTCGTCAGCGGGCTCGTCATCGGCCTGTTCCAGGCGCTCACCTCGGTGCAGGAAATGACGCTGACCTTCGTGCCGAAGCTCGTCTGCATCGGCACCGTCTTCTGGATCACGATGGGCTTCATGACGCGCACGCTGCTGTCGTTCTTCGAAGTCACGATCGTGCCGCTCGTCGCCGGAGTCTGATGTCATGGACAATTCGACCTACACCTCCCTCACCCGCCTCTCCGGGCTGAACCGCGAGATGCAGGCGATCGCCAACAACGTCGCCAACGCCTCGACCACGGGCTTCCGCAAGGAAGGGGTGATCTTCTCCGAATACGTCGAACGGGTCGACAAGGGCCCGTCGCTGTCGATGGCAGCGGGCCGCGTCCGCGAGACCTCCGAGCTGCAGGGCGGCGTCGAGCAGACCGGCGGCGCGCTCGACTTCGCCATCGAGGGCGAGGGCTACTTCCTGCTCGAGACGCCGGACGGCCAGGCCCTCACCCGGGCCGGCAGTTTCGTCTCCAACGAATTCGGCGAGCTGGTCACCAGTGACGGCATGCGCGTCCTCGATGCCGGCGGCGCGCCGATCCAGCTTCCGCTGGACGGCACCCCGGTCGCGGTGGCCCGCGACGGCACCATCTCGGCCGAGGGCGCCCCGATCGCGCAGCTCGGCCTCTGGCGGGCCGAGACGCTCGAGGATACCGAGCGCCGCGCCGGCGTCCGCTTCGCCCTGAACGGCGCGCCCGTGCCCGTCGAGACCCCGACGATTCTCCAGGGCCATCTCGAAGCCTCGAACGTGAACCCGGTCAGCGAGATCTCCCGCATGATCGAGGTCCAGCGGGCCTACGAGCTCGGTCAGAGCTTTCTCGAAAAGGAGGACGGGCGGATTCGCAGCGTCCTCGACACACTCGGACGATAGGAATCCAGCATGCGCGCCCTCGCGATCGC
Source organism: uncultured Alphaproteobacteria bacterium (assembly GCA_963829665.1). Classification (GTDB taxonomy): domain Bacteria; phylum Pseudomonadota; class Alphaproteobacteria; order Rhodobacterales; family Rhodobacteraceae; genus Palleronia. The sequence goes on from CAWHJL010000001.1 coordinate 53,841, forward strand.
CGCCACCGGCATGGCCGCCCAGCAGACACGGGTCGAGGTCATCTCCAACAACCTCGCCAACATGAGCACGACCGGATACAATCCCCGCCGCGCCGAATTCGCCGACCTGCATTACGAACAGGTGACGCGGGCCGGCACCGTCTCCTCGACCACCGGTACCACCCTGCCCACCGGCGTCCAGCTCGGCCTCGGCGTCAGACCTGCCGCGATCACGATGGAAGTCTCGCAGGGCTCGGTCGTGCAGACCGGCGGCGATCTCGACGTGGCGATCGAGGGCAAGGGCTTCATCGAGGTGGAGCTGCCCTCGGGCCAGTCGGGCTATACCCGCGACGGCGCGCTGAAGCGCAACGCCGAGGGCCAGGTGGTGACCAACGACGGCTACCCGGTAATCCCCGGCATCACCATTCCCGAGGACGTGCGGTCGCTGTCGATCAACGCCGACGGCGAGATCTACGGCTACTTCGCCGACGAGGTCGAGCCGGAGATGCTGGGCCAGCTCACCCTTGCGGGCTTCTCCAACGTCAAGGGGCTCGAGGCGATCGGCTCGAATCTCTTCGTGGAGAGCCCCGCCTCCGGTCCCGCCCTGCCCGGCGATCCCGGCACCGACGGGCTCGGCACGTTCCGCCAGGGCTATCTCGAGGACAGCTCCGTCGATCCGGTCCGCGAGGTCAGCAAGCTGATCGAGGCCCAGCGCGGCTACGAGCTCAATTCCAAGGTCATCACCGCCGCCGACCAGATGCTCGCGGCCACCACCCAGATCCGCTGATGCGTCTCCTGCTCGCTCTCCTCCTCCTGACCGCCGCGGATCCGGCCGCCGCGGAGATCGTCGTCGCGGCGACCACGATCCGCGCCAACAGCCTGATTGGGCCGGACGACCTGAAGACGCGACCCGGGGACGCCGCCGGCATCGCCGCCGATTCCGACGAGGTCGTGGGCAAGGAGGCGCGGACGACGATCTATGCCGGCCGCCCGGTCCGCCTCGGCGATATCGGCCCGCCGGCGCTCGTGGACCGCAACCAGATCGTCACCCTCGCCTTCCGGCAAGGCACGCTGACGATCCGCGCCGAGGGGCGCGCCCTCGACCGCGCCGGGGCCGGCGACCGGGTCCGCGCGATGAATCTCGGCTCCCGCAACGTCGTGGTGGGCCAGGTGGCCCCCGACGGCACCATCATCGTCTCGGGAATGTTCCAATGATGCGGCTCACGACCTTTTCCTTCGCCGCCCTGCTCGCGCTCGCGGCCTGTGGCACGCGGTCCGACTTCGCGCGCGTGCCCGCGCTCTCCCCCGTTCAGGACAGCGCCGAACTCATGGCGATGCAGAGCCCGGGCCGCCCGGTCTCCCTCGACCCCGCCCGGCCGGTGGACCAGGCCTCGCTCTGGTCCGCCGAGCGCCGCTCGCTCCTCGGAACGCGCCGGGCCGAGACCCGCGGCGACATCGTCACCGTGATGATCGAGATCGACGACAGCGCGGAGTTCTCCGGCAGTTCGGGCCGCTCCCGCTCCGCCTCGGGCTCCCTCGCCATCGCCAACCTCGTCGGCATCCCGGAGCGGCTGGAGGAGGCGACCGGCACCTCGCTCGGATCCGCGATCGGCTACAATTCGGACAGCGACCAGAGCGGCGACGGCTCGACCAGCCGCAACGAGCAGCTGACGCTCCGCGTCGCCGCCACCGTCACCGAGGTCCTGCCGAACGGCAGCTTCGCCATCGAGGGCCGCCAGGAGGTGCGCCTGAACTATGAGCTGCGCGAACTCGTCGTCACCGGCATCGTCCGGCCGGAGGACATCTCGCGCGCCAACGAGATCGCCTACGACCGGATCGCCGCCGCGCGCATCTCCTATGGCGGCCGCGGCCGCATCATGGAAGTACAGCAGCCGCGCTGGGGCCAGCAGGCCATCGACCGGATCTCGCCCTTCTGAGGTAACCGCCATGATCAGGAAACTGCTCCCCGTCCTTCTCGCGGTGGCCGGCCTCGCCGGCGGCGCCGGCGCCGGATACGTCCTGCGCCCCGCCCCGGCCCCGGACGCCGCGGAGGCCACGGCCGACGGCCACGCATCGCAGACCGCGGCCGCGCACCCGCGGGAGGGCGACCACGGAGATGGCCATGGCGACGCTGGAGAAAGCGAATTCGTGAAGCTCGACCACCAGTTCGTCATCCCGGTCCTCGCCAACGGCCGGGTGACCTCTATGGTCGCCATGTCGCTGACGCTCGATCTCGAGCCGGGCTCGCGCGGCGCCGTCACCGCCCGGCAGCCGCTCCTGCGCGACCGGTTCCTCCGGGTGCTCATGGATCACGCCAATACCGGCGGCTTCGACGGCACCTTCACGTCGAACGGCGCCCTCGGCGCGCTGAAGACCGCCCTCATGGAGGCCGGCAACGCCGCGCTCGGCGGCGGCGTCAGGGACGTGCTGATTCTCGATGTCGCGCGCCAGGAGGTCTGACCGCACCGGCCCGGCAGCGCCCCTGCGGGTCTCTCAGAACCGAGACCACTTGCCCGAGCTCCCGGCCCGCCTGCGCGGACGGGGCCGGTGCGACTCGGTCCGGCCCGCCATCTCGTCGCGCATCGCGGGATAGGAGATCTCGAGCGAGAACGTGACCCGGCTCGCCCGCTCGGCCGCGGTCCCGTCGGCCGCCGCCGGCAACGTCTCGGGGCCGACCACCCGGATGCCGGTCGCGCCGCCATCGCGGGGGGCCAGCACTGCCACGTCGAAATCGATCTTCTCGACCTGCCGCGGCCCGCCCGACCCGTCGGGGTTGTCCGGGTGCGGGGCGGCACCGGCAGAGGCGATCACCCGGCTCTGGGTGACGGTGACGCCGTATTCGGCGAGATCGCTCTGCAATTCGGCAGTCGCGTCCGAGATCGAGGTGACGACGTCCTTGATGAAGTCCTTCAAATCCATCCGCGCGCTCGCGATCCTTCGAGGAAACACTCTCCGGACTCACATCATCCCGGCGGGATTTTCGCAAGCGCCCCCGGATTCCTTCCCCTGCGGTAGACACCGCTTGGCAACTGTCGCGAGTGCGACGCGCCCTCAGCCCTTCCCCGTCCGGCCGGTCCGCCGCGCATCGTCGAGCAGCGTCCGCGTCACCTCCGCCCGTCCGAAGGACCGCCGCGCGGCGCGGAGCGCGGTCTCGTGCGCGGCACGCAGCCGCGCCAGCTCGCCGTTCAGACGCGCCAGCCGTTCCTCGCCCCATTTCAACCACACCGGGTCGAGCCCCGAAAGCCGCGCCGTGTCGAGCCGGTCCTCGGACATCCGCTGATCCTGGACCTCGCGGATACGCGCGATGTCGGCCTCGATCACCTTCATCTGCGCCACGATCTTCTCCACCGCGGCGAGATCGCGGTCGCGCATCATCCCCGACAGCTTCGCCAGGTCTCCGAGCTGGTCCGCGTTCATCGCGCCCGCGCCTTCCGCCGCATGTCCTCGGCGAAGCGGATCGACACCGCGACCGCCGCGTAATGCTCGGGGCGGATCTCCTCGCCGATCTCGACCACGCCGTGCAGCGCGCGGGCCGTGGGCGGATCGGGGCGGATCGGGACCCCGGCCGCCTCGGCGGCCTCGCGGATGCGCAGCGCCACGTGGTCCACTCCCTTCGCGACGCAGAGCGGCGCCCCCTGCGCGCCGCGGTTCCACTTCAGCGCCACGGCGTAATGGGTGGGGTTGGTGATCACCACCGCGGCCTCAGGCACATCGGCGAGCATCCGGTTCATGGCGATCTCCTGGCCCCTCTGGCGCCGGGCCTGCTTCATGTACGGATCGCCCTCTGAATCCTTGTGCTCGTCGGTCATCTCCTTGCGCGACATGCGGTTCTTCTGCAGGTGATGGTGGCGCTGCCAGAAGAAGTCCACGACGCCGATGGCGATGGCGATGGCGAGAACGATCCACATGAAGGTCACGATCAGCCTCAGCGACACCGCCATCGCCACCGCCGGGTCGAGGGTCACGAGGCTGACGATGTCGGGCAGGCTCCGGGCCAGGAAGATGAACAGGATCGCCGAATAGATCGTCAGCTTCGCCGTGCTCTTGGCGAATTCGAACAGGCCGTCGGCGCCGAATTTCTGCTTGGCGTTGGACAGCGGCGAGATCTTCGACATCTTGGGCGTCAGCTTGTCGCCGGACACGACGAAGGAGCGCTGGGCGAAGATCGAGGCCAGCGCGAAGACCAGCGGCGCCACGACCCAGGGCGCGAGGCTGGCACCGATCCCCCGCACCACGCTTCCCGTCAGCGCCGCGCCGCCGCTGTCTCCCAGATAGACCGCGATGCGGTCGGGTTCGGCGATGAGGCGGGTCAGCGCTTCGCCCATCCCGCGCAGGCTCCGGCCCCCGAGCGCCAGCATGACGAGCAGGATGCCGCCATAGGTCGCGGCCGTGTTGAGATCCGTCGAGCGCGGAATCTCCCCCTTCTTGCGGGCGTCGTCGAGCTTCTTCTGGCTCGGCTCGTGGCTCTTTTCCGCCTCGTCCTCGCTGCTCACGGGACGCCCCCCGTGGGATCGGAGAGGAAGCCGTCCATGGAGGAGAGCCAGACGTTCAGCATCAGCGGGAGAGACACCATCAGCAGGACGAGGCCGCCGGCGGTGATCGCCGGCGCCCCGATGAAGGCGACCATGAGCTGCGGCATCGCGCGGTTGATGATGCCGAGCGTCAGGTTGTAGACGAGCGAGGTGATCATGAACGGCATGGCCAGCGCGAAGCCCAGCGCGAAGGCCGAGCTGACCTGCTCCGTGCCCCAGGTGACGAGATCGCCCGCGGCGGGCCACACCCCCGGCGGCAGCATGTCGTAGGACCCGACCAGGTAGAACGTGACCTTGAGGTGCAGATCCATCATCACCGCGAGCGCGAGCCCGGAGATGGTCATGATCGAGCCGATCGCCGGCTGCGGGTCGGTGCCTGCCGTCGCCCCGAAGATTTGCGCCAGCGACACCGATTGCGCCGCGATCGTGCCGGCGATCTGCAGCGCCACGACGAAGAGCCTCAGCGCCGCGCCGAGGGCGAGGCCGATGATGACCTCGGTGGCGAGGGCGGGGCCCACGAGACCGTCGAGCCCGATCGGCGGCAGCCTGTCGGCGACCGGCGGCAGAACCACAGCGGTGAAGACGAGCGCCAGCCCGAGCCGAACCCGCGCGGGCACCATCGACTGCCCGAAGACCGGCAGCAGCGCCATCGCCCCGCCCACCCTGAGGAAGACGAGGAAGGCCTGCGCCAGCTCCGTCCGGGCCCAGTCGGCCAGGAAGGACAGGTCCCCGATCACGCCGCCACGGTGCCCACGAGCGCCGGCCGCGCCTCGGTGCCGAGTTCCTCGAAGCTCAGGACCGGGTTGGCGAGTCCCTTGGCCGAGAGCACGAGCCGCAGGAAGCGCCGCCGCCGGGCGGAGGTGATGAGCGCGGGATAGAGGCCCATCTCCGCCGCGTTGCCGAGGCTCGTCGCCGCGCCGTCCGCCAGCCGGTTGAAATCCTCTGGCGGCAGCGCGACGGTGATCTCGCCGGGCTCGCCCGAGAGCTGGTGATCGGCGAAAAGCTTCTCCCAGGCCGGGTCGAGCTGCACCAGCGGCACCGTGCCGTCGGCGCGCTTCAGGGTTGCGACCAACTGGAAGCTCAGCCGCTGCCGGACGATCTCGCAGATGCCTTCCGGCGTTCCGGCCTGGGCGCGCGCCGCGGCGATGGTCTCGAGGATGAGCGGCAGGTTGCGGATCGAGACCCGTTCCTCGAGCAGGAGCCGCAGCACGTTCAGGAGCAGTTCCGTGGGCACCTTGTCGGGCACCAGCTCGTCGATCAGGCGCTTGTTCGCCGCCGCCCGGTCGGGGTCGGAAAGGCGGGTGTATTCGTCGAGAAGCCGGCGCAGGCTCTTCAGCGTCATCAGCCGGTGGAAGTTGCGCTTGATCGTCTCGAGCAGGTGCGTGGCCAGCACCTCCGCCGGCAGGACGCAGGTGGTTCCGGCGAGCGCCGCCTCCTCCTGCCGGTCGGGGCTGATCCAGCGCGCGGGCGCGCCGTAGACCGGCTCGGCCACGTCCTGCCCCGGCGGCATCAGCGCCGGCGTGTCGCCGGCCAGCGCCAGCACCTGGCCGGGCAGCAGGCGGTCGCGCACCTGCTCCACGCCCTGCACCCGGATCACGTAGGTGCCGTCCGGCAGTGCGGGATCGTCGGTCAGACGGATCTCGGGCAGGACGATCCCGTAGACGGCCGCGACATGGTTGCGCATGTTGCCGATTCGCGCGTCCAGCCCGGTCGCCGGATCGAGCACAAGGGGCACGAGGTCGGTGGCGAATTCCAGATGGATGTCGTCGAGGTCGAGCACGTCGCCCATCGAGCGCGAGCGCTCGGCGGGCTCGCTCCGGGACGGCGCCGCCGCCGCCGCGGCCTCCCGCGCCACCCGGCGCTGCGCCTGCCAGCCGAGAAAGGCCAGCGCCCCGGCCCCGGCGATGAACGGCAGGAAGGGCAGGCCCGGAACCAGCGCGAACAGCGCCAGCAGCACCGCAACGGTGACCAGCGCCGCGGGGTGCTTGCCGAGCTGGGAGAAGAGCGCGATGTCGGTCGAACCGGTGGCGCCGCCCCTCGACAGCAGCAGCGCCGAGGCGATGGAGATGATGACCGCCGGGATCTGCGTCGTCAGCCCGTCGCCCACGGTCAGGATCGCGTAGGTCTTGAGCGCGTCGCCGGCGGGCATGCCGTGCACGATGATCCCCACCGCGAGACCGACGAGAAGGTTGAGAAGCGTGATCAGGATGCCGGCCGCCGCATCGCCCTTGACGAATTTCGACGCCCCGTCGAGGGAGCCGAAGAAGGTGGTCTCCTGCTGCTCGCGCTCGCGCCGCTCGCGCGCCTCGGCATGGTCGATGGCGCCGGCGCTCATGTCGGCGTCGATGGCGAGCTGCTTGCCCGGCATCGCGTCGAGGGCGAAGCGCGCGCCGACCTCAGCCATGCGCCCGGCACCCTTGGTGATGACGATGAAGTTCACGATCATCAGCACACCGAAGACGACGAGGCCGAGGAACACCGATCCGCCCATGACGAACATGGCGAATCCCTCGATCACGTTGCCCGCCGCGCCGGTGCCGGTATGGCCCTGGCCGATGATCAGCTTCGTCGAGCTCACGTTCAGCGACAGCCTGAGCATCAGCGAGGCGAGCAGGATCGTCGGGAAGGAGGAGAAGTCGAGCGGCCGCTCGATGAACAGCGTCGTGGTGAACATCAGGATCGCGATCGCGAAGGAACAGGCGAGCCCGATATCGAGCACCCAGGCCGGCATCGGCAGGATCATCATCACGATGACCGCCATCAGCGCCAGCGCCAGGAGCACGGTGGGCTGGAACGCGGCGCGCAGGCTCATCGCCGGTGCCTCCGGCCCGTCGTCCTGTCTTGCCTGGCGGCGTTCGGGCGTTCTGCCCCGGCCACGTCTCTCATTCCGGAGACTCTCCTGATGCGGCGTCTGCGTCCGCTGTTACCCGACCAATCGTTGCGAAACGGTTGAGCGCGCCCTATTCGCCGGAGGCCAGCAGCGCGCGGTACTTCTCTCGCAGCGCCGCGCTCCGGGATATCAGCTGGAGGCTCTCCGCGCCCAGGCCGGTCGGCGCCGGTTCCGCCTCGGCCACCGTGGGCGGCGGCGCCCGACCGGCCGCGACCTCGCCCCTGAGCGCTTCCGCCTCCGCCCCGTCGAGACCGGTGAGCGCCGTCGCCGCGGCCTCCCACTCCCCGAGGCCGATATCGATCCGCGCCCGGAGGAGCCGCTCGGCCGGCGTCGCGGCCCCGTCCGCGGCCAGGAACCGCCGGGCGAGCCGCGGGACGTGGAGCGCGCGGATGCGCTCCGCCATCGCCAGCCGCTGCTGCGGCTCGGGCGGGAGGTCGCCCGCGAAGCGCGCCGCCTGCTGCAGGAAGACCCCGTCATCGGCGATCCCGACGATCGCCTCGTGCAGATCCGCGTCGAGCGACCGTGCGAGTTCCGGCTCCCGCCTCGCGAGCGCCTCGATCCGCCGCGCCGCGCTCTGGTAGCTCGCCTGCACGATCTCGGCGCGGATCACCGAGCGCGACAGCGCGGCGCGGTCCTCCGCGTCGAGCTCGGGCAGGAGCGCCGCCGCCTGGTCGATGATCGTGCTCGGGACCGTCTCGCCGGACCGCCGCCGGGAATCGATCAGCGCGCGGAGCGCGTCGGAGGCCTGCGGTGTGCGGTCGGCGAGCTCGCGGATCGCTTCCGCCTCCGTGGGGATGGTCCCGCCCGGCGCGAAGTTCCGGGTCGCCAGGGCGTCCTCGGGCAGGTCGGGGTTCTGCCGCCGCAGGGCCCCGCGGATGATCTCGCCCTCCTCTGCCCGGCCGAGCGCATCGAGCGCGGCGACGGCGCGCCGGCCGAACTGAACCCGGAGCGCCGGGTCGAGCCCCTGCAGCGCCGCGCGGACGGGCGCGATCCGGCGCGGACCCACGGGCGGATCGGCGATCAGCGCGAACAGCGTCAGGAGCGGGCCGCATTCCGCCACGCTGCGGAGATGCGGGGCGGGAGCGGCGCCGTCGGCGACCCGCGCCAGCTCGTCCAGAAGCGCCATCCCGGGATCGTCGCTGCGATAGGGCGCCAGCAGCCCCCGTGCCTCGGCGCCGTATCCGCGGGCGATCAGGCGGACCGCCTCGGACCGCGCCTGCTCGCGCATCGGCGCGTCGAGGTCGAGGGGCCCGAGCGCGGCCAGCCAGTCCGGCTTGCCCCCCGAAAGCCCGTCCGGGCAGCCCGCATCCGCGGGAATCTCGGAATATCCCCGCCGGTCCCGTTCCGCCTGGGTCTCGACCAGCATGTTCGATCCCGGCGTGAAATCGGGCGGCGCCGGCGCCCGCGGCGCGGCTTCGGGCGCCGTCTCCTCCTCCGAGACGGGCAGGTCGCTCGTGAGTTCGACGAGGCCCTGCTCGGCGGAACGGGCCATCGCCTTGATGATGCTGCGCCGGAGCGCCACCGCCCGGTCGAGCGCCGCGCGGTCCGCGGAAGGATCCGCCGGCTCCTCGGGCTCGGCCGTCTCCGCCGCGGCGAGATCCGCCTGCGGCCGGCGCTCGGTATCGCTGTCGGCCCCGGCCGGCGCTGCGGTCTGCACCGTCCGCGTCAGCAGCCCCGGCAGCAAGCCGTCCCGGAGCGGCATCGCCGCCACCGCTGGCCGCGGCCGCTGCCGCGGGCGATCCGGCTCCCGCGCCGCCTGCTCGGGCTCCGGCGGCCCCGTCCGGACATCGATGACGAGCCCCTCGTTCCTGAGCTCGATCGTCCGCGCCGCACAATCGCAGTTCAGCAGGATATCGAGCACGCCCGGCGCCGGCTGGACCAGCCGGTCGATCCGCTCGCTCCCGATCCGCCGGTAGACGCCGGACAGGTCGAAGGAGAGCCGCGTGTCGGTGTCGAGCGAGATGCGCCCCGCATCCGACGTGACCCTCCACTCGGGCCGCTGCTCGAAATCGAGCACCACACGGGTGTAGCCGTCGTGCTCTCCGGTGCGGACGGGCACCACCTGCGCGCCGGCGGCCGCCGGCAGGACGAGCAGGATCGCCGTGAGGGTGTGCCGGATCATGCCGCCTTCGTGCCCTTCAGGGCTTCCTCGAGATCGTCGAAGGCGGGGCGCAGGTTGTGCGGTGTGTTCTGCCGGCCGACCTCGATGCAGATGTTGGGGCTGTGCATGTGCAGGTTCGCCACCAGCACCTCGCGGATGAGCTGGTAGAACTGCGCGTCCTCCTCGACGACCTGCTTCATCTTCGCCGCGAAGGGTCCGACGAAGCCATAGGCCAGGAACACGCCGAGGAAGGTGCCGACCAGCGCCCCGCCGATCATCTGTCCGAGCACCTCGGGGGGCTGGTCGATCGCGGCCATGGTCTTGATGACCCCGAGCACCGCCGCCACGATCCCCAGCGCCGGCAGGCCGTCGGCCATGGTCTGCATGGCGTGGCTCGGATGCAGCGCCCGGTGCAGCTTCGACTCCATCCGCTTCTCGAGCACCACCTCCACCTGGTGGGGGTCGTCGTAATTCATGCTGGCCGAGCGCAGCGTGTCACAGATCAGCTCCACCGCCTCCCGGTCGCCCTGGATCTTCGGATAGCGCCCGAAGATCGAGCTGTCGCCGGGCTCCTCGATATGCGTCTCGAGCGCCAGCGGATCGCTCTTGGCGAGCCGGATCAGCTCGAACAGCAGGCACAGGAGGTCGCGGTAATCCTGCGCCTTCCACTTGGCGCCCTTGAAGACCCGGGCGATGTCGGTGATCGTGTGCTTGACCGTCTTGCCGTCATTCGACAGCAGGAACGCCCCCGTCGCCGCCCCGAGGATCATCATGAGCTCGAAGGGCAGGGCCTTCATGATGATGCCGAGCTTGCCCCCGGCGGCCATGTAGCCTCCGAAGACCATCACGAATACGACGACGATCCCGATAATGGCGATCATGGGGCGACTCCAAGGGCTGCGCGGTTCATTCTGTGTCGGCGGTCCCGGCATTCCGGCCGGCGAGGACGACGCTGACCGCATAGGCCGCGTCGGCGGGCATGGCCGCCAGGATCTCGGCCGAGATGGGGGGCTGCATCTTCGACAGGAACCCGGCCGCGAAGGCCGGTGGCATCTGCTGGAAGAGCGGCGCCGCCTGTTCGGGCTTCATGTTCTCGTAGACGGCGACCAGCGTCTCGACATCGGTCTCCGAGGCCTTGTCGGCCAGGTTGACCATCTTCCTCAGGCGCAATTCGGCATCGGCGATCTCGCCCATCTGGCGCGACAGCTCGACCTCGCCCTCCTCGACCACCTCCTCGCGGTCGTCGAGCCGCGCCTCGCGCGCGTCGAGTTCCGCCTCGCGCTGCTTCAGGGCGGAGAGGACCTCGCCGATCTCGTCCGTGGGCGTCTGCGGGGTGTCGGCGGCATGGGCGGGACCGGCCTCGAAGAGGCCGCGCACCTGCGCGATGTTCTCGCCCTCGAGCGTGCGCAGCGCCGCCGAGCCCACGAGCAGCGCCGCGAGCGCGGGCAGGATGCCGAGGCCCCGCGTCTTCGGCCGCGGTCTGAGGACGGACCGGCTCATTTCGCGGTCGCAGCGTTGCGGCGCGCGAAGAAGGAGGGCGTCTTCGGAGCCGCCGGGATGGCCTCGTCCCTGGAGGCGCGCGCCGAGACGGAGCGGAAGGTCGGCACCTCGCGCAGCTTCGGCTCGTCGCGGCTCGTCTCCGCGATCTTGGCCGCGTCCTGCGGCGGCGTGGCGGGGACCGCGGGCCGCTCGTCCGGCTCCGGCTTCGCCGCCGGTTCGAAATCGTGGAGCGAGGCCAGGTGCAGCTCCAGCCGCCGCGCCACGTCCTCGGCCCTCTCGGTCAGGTCCCTCAGGCTGCGACCCGAATCGTCGGCGGCCGCCCTGGCCGCGTGCATCGCCTTGGTCAGGTCGTCGACCTGTGCCGACAGGACCGCGACGGCACCGCCCACGCCGCGCTCGAGATCGGTGAACCGCGTCAGCCGCCGCGAGAGCACGAAGCAGTAGACGGCCACGCCGGCCGCGCCGGCCGCAAGAAGGATATCTGCGATCAGTGCCATGTCTCGGTCCCTCAGCTCAGCACGAATTCCATGACCAGCACGTCGGAGACGAGGCCCGGCCCAACGACGAGTTCCACCCGGCGCAGCATCTGCGCGCGGAGCCGGACCAGCGCGCCCGGCGTGTCGAGCTCGCCCGGATCGACCGCGCGCAGGTAGCCGTTCATGACGTCGATCACCCTGGGCATCAGGCGCGCCACCTCCTCGCCGTGCTCCTGCGGCACCTCGAGCTGCGCCGTGAACCGCAGATGCGCCGGCGCATCCGATCCCGCGAGCGAGACCAGGAGCGGCTTCACCGGGATGAAGACCACGTTCGATCCGCCGGCGACCACGGGCTCGCCATGGAGCTCATCGGCCCCGGCAGTGGCGGTTGCTTCCTCCGCGCCTTCCGCATGGTCCCCCGATTCGCCCTCGGCGGCTTCGGCCGCCTGCGGCCCCAGGAGAAGTCCCGAATAGGTCGCGTAGAAGCCGCCGCCGGCCCCGAGCGCCAGGGCCAGGACGCCGGTCAGAAGGGCCGCCTTGCCCCTCTTCGGCGCCGGCGCCTCATCCTGTTTCTGGGTCTCGGCCATTCTCGGTCCCCGCTGTTTCGCTCTTCTCGTGTCGGAGCGGGGATAAACCCAAATGGGCTAACCGATTGTTAAGTCCGGTCGGAGAGTGTCGGCCCGGAAATCGGGGAGAACCCCCGGATGACAGGAGGTCGTCTTGCAGCAGCTGGTATCCGTCTGGCAGAATCTGCCGATGAAGCGTCGGATCATCGTTCTCGGCGCCACCGCTCTGATGTTCGTCCTCGTCCTCGGCGTCGCCCGCCTCGCCACCACGCCGAGCATGTCGCTTCTCTATGCCGGGCTCGACGACAAGGCCGCCGGCGACGTGGTTGCCGCGATCGAGCAGAGCGGCGTCGCCTACGAGGTCCGTGGCAACTCGATCTACGTGGATTCGGGCCGGCGCGACCAGCTCAGGATGACGCTGGCCAGCGAGGGCCTGCCCCGGAACCCCCTGCAGGGCTACGAGCTCCTCGACGAGATGTCCGGCTTCGGCACCACCAGCCAGATGTTCGACGCCGCCTACTGGCGGGCGAAGGAGGGCGAGCTCGCCCGCACCATCGTCACCTCGCCGAGCGTGCAGTCGGCCCGCGTCTACATCGCCAATTCCGGCACCAAGCCGTTCCAGCGCGACCTGACGCCCTCCGCCTCCGTCACCGTCACCCCGGCCGCGGGCGGGCTTACCGCCTCGCAGGCGAAGGCGTTCCGCTACCTCGTCTCCTCCGCCGTGCCCGGCCTCAAGCCCGAGAACGTCTCGGTGATCGATTCGACCGAAGGGGTGATCCTGTCGAACGAGGAGACGGCGCCCTCCGCGGCCAGCGGCATGGACCGCGCCGCCGCCCTGAAGCGCAATGTCGAGCGCCTGCTCGAGGCGCGGGTCGGCTACGGCAATGCCGTCGTCGAGGTGAACGTGGAGACGGTGACCGAAACCGAGGAGATCACCGAGCGCCTCCTCGATCCCGACAGCCGCGTCGCCATCAGCCAGGACAGCACCCAGTCGAAGGACAGCTCCTCCGACCCCAATGGCGGCGATGTCACCGTCGCCTCCAACCTGCCCGACGGCGAGGCGAACCGGCAGGACGGCCCGCCCTCGACCAGCAGCTCGAGCGAGAGCCGCGAGCGGGTGAACTACGAGGTCTCCGAGACCAATCGCCGCGTCACCCGCACGCCGGGGGCGATCGACCGGGTCACCACCGCCGTCCTCGTCGACGGCATCCGCACCGTGGCCGAGGACGGCACCATCACCTGGGAGTCCCGCCCCGAGGAGGAGATGGCCGCGCTGCGCGAGCTCGTCGCCGCCGCGGTGGGCTTCCGCGAGGCGCGCGGCGACACGCTGTCGGTCCGCAACATGCGCTTCGAGCCGCTGCCGCAGGAGGGAACCGCGCCGATCCAGGCCGGTCTCTTCGGGCCCGTGGACACGATGCGCTTGGCCCAGCTCGGCATCCTCTCGCTCGTCCTGCTCGTCATCGCGCTCTTCGTCGTCCGCCCGATCCTGCGCCGCCAGCCCGCGGAGGCGGACTCCCCCGCCCTCGCGGGTCCCGGCATGCAGGGGCGCGCGGCGGATGGCACCGCGCTCAGCGGCGAGATCGATCCCGAGGACACGCCCGAGAACCTGCCCGACGTGCTCGGGTCCCGGGACGGCCGCGGATCGGAAACCTCGACCGCGGTCCAACGCCTGCGCCAGCTCATCGACGAGCGGCAGGACGAATCGCTGCAGATTCTCAAGTCCTGGATGGAAAGCGAGGAGAAGGCATGAACGCGCACCCGTTTGTCCTGGAGGATTTCGGCGCCTTCGCCGGTCCGGTTCCGGTCGAGACCGTCGACGGCGAACGACTCGAGGCCGAGAAGCTGGAGGCCTTCGACAAGGGCTTCGCCGCCGGCTGGGAGGACGCGACCGCGGCCTGCGAGCAGGCCGCATCGGAGAGCGCGGAGGCCGCCCTCGCCCGCCTTCAGGACCTCTCCTTCACCTTCCACGAGGCGCGCGCGCACGTCCTCCGATCGGTCCTGCCGCTCGCCCGCGCGATCGCCGCCCAGGTGGTGCCGAAGACGCTCCATGCCACGCTCGGCGCCCGGCTGACCGAGATCATGGAGAAGACGGTCGCGGAGGCCGCCACCGCCGAGGTCGAGCTGCTCGTCGCCCCCGGCGAGAGCGCCGGGATCGAGGCGGCCCTCGCCGGGCGGGTCTCCTTCCCCGTCACCGTCCGGGAGGAGGCGGGCCTCGCGACCGGGACGGTGCATCTGCGCGTCGGCCGGTCCGAGACCGAGATCGACCTCGCCGGATTCGAGCGCACCCTGACCGAGGCGCTTTCCGCCCTCGACACCGAACTTGAGGAATCCGTCCGCAATGGCTGACGACACCGAACTCGACGCACGCTCCCCGGGCGAGGCGCAGGCCCCCTCCCGCAACCCGCTGACCCAGGTCCCGGTCGAGATCGTCGTCTCGGTCGGCAAGGCCCGGCCGCGGCTGGCCGATCTGCTGAAGGTCGAGCACGGCAGCGTCCTGCCGCTCGACACCAAGGTCGAGGATCCGGTGGAACTCTATGTGGGCGACCGCCTCATCGCCCGCGGCGAGTTGCAGGAGCTCGAGGGCGACCAGGCCGGCCAGCTCGCCGTCCGCCTGACGGAAGTGGCCGATCTGGAGAGCGGATTTTGACACGAGGGCCGGCATCCTGCCTGGCTCCCGCGCTTCTCTTTCTCCTCATCGTCGCAGCCGAGCCCGCCCTCGCGCAGCAGATCTCCATCGATCTCGGCGAGGGCGAGGCATCGCTCGCCGGGCGCTCGATCCAGCTTCTGGTCCTCGTCACCGTCCTGAGCCTCGTGCCGGGGCTTCTGGTGATGATCACCTGCTTTCCGTTCCTGGTCACGGTGCTGTCGATCCTGCGCCAGGGGATCGGGCTGCAGCAGGCGCCGCCCAACATGCTGATCGTCACGCTGGCGCTGTTCCTGACCTACTTCGTCATGGAGCCGGTCTTCCAGGAGGCCTGGGCGAACGGCGTCCAGCCGCTCATCGCCGGCGACGTGGAGGTGCAGGAGGGGCTGACCTCCGCGCTGGCGCCGTTCCGCGAGTTCATGGCCGCCCGGATCGACCCCGACACGTTCGAGAGCCTGCTGACGCTGCGCCCCGAGATCGACCCGGACCTCGCGACGCCCGCCTCACCGCTCTCGGTGCTGATCCCGTCGTTCCTGCTGTCGGAGATCGAGCGCGCCTTCCAGATCGGCTTCCTGATCTTCCTGCCCTTCCTCGTCATCGACCTCGTGGTCTCCGCGATCCTGATGTCGATGGGCATGATGATGGTGCCGCCCGCGATCGTCTCCCTGCCCTTCAAGCTCGCCTTCTTCGCCGTGGCCGATGGCTGGACGCTGATCTCCTCGGCGCTGGTGCGCAGCTACGTCTGAGCGACCCGGCCGGCGATCCGCGCTCCGCGCCGCGGGGGTCCGGGCTTCGCCGAACGAGCCGGACGCGGTCGAGCATGTCCAACGCCTCCTCCACCGTAGGTCCGCCCGGGCCGAGCGGGTCCGCTGCCGGACGCCCGAGGCGCGCGCATGTCCGCCCCGCGCCCGGTCCCCCCGCTTCGACATCTTGTGTCGCGCACCGGCGCAGCCTATCCCCCCGACAGGTCCGATCCGCTCGCCCCGATGGAGACGCCATGCGACGCGACAGACGATCCTTCATGGCCGCGGCCGCCGTGGCGCTGGCCTGTCCGCGACTGGCCGCCGCCGCCTACGCGCCCCGTCCCGGACCATGGCGCCGCTTCGAGCTCGCCACCCGAGTCACCCTCCCGCTCGACGGCCGCGCCGGCCGGGTCTGGCTTCCGGTCCCGGCCTTCGCCGCGAAGGGCTGGAGCTGGCCCGGCGCCACCACCTGGCGCACCGATGCCGCGGAGGCCGCGCTCGGCCGCGATTCCGACACGGGGGCGCAATTCCTCCAGGCCGCGTGGCCCGCGGGCCGCGAGACCGGCCGGCTCTACGCGGTCTCCCATGTCGCCACGCGCTCCCGCGCCGTCGATCTCTCGCGGCCCCGGTCCGTGCCGCCGCTCCACCCCGAGTTGCGGGCGCGCCACACCGCGCCGACCGCGCTCATCCCGACGGACGGCATCGTCGCCGAGACCGCCGCGCGCGTCGCCGCCGGCGCCGGAAGCGACCTCGAGACCGCGCGCGCCCTCTACGACTGGGTGGTGAAGACGTCCGCCCGCGATCCCGAGACGCGGGGCTGCGGTCTCGGCGACATCGCCTCGATGCTCCGCACCGGCGACCTGACGGGAAAATGCGCCGACCTCAACGCGCTTTTTGTCGGCCTCGCCCGCGCCAGCGGCCTGCCCGCCCGCGACATCTACGGCCTGCGCGTCGCGCCCTCCGATTTCGGCTACGAGAGCCTCGGCGCCGGTTCGGTCAACGTCACCAGGGCGCAGCATTGCCGCGCCGATGTCTGGCTCGACGGGTTCGGCTGGGTCCCCGCCGATCCGGCCGACGTGCGCAAGGTGGTGCTCGAGGAGCCGCCGAAGACCCTAACGCTGGGCGATGCACGGGTCCGCGACGTGCGCGCCGCGCTGTTCGGCGCCGCGGAGGGCAACTGGGTCGCGTTCAACGCCGCCCACGACGTCGACCTCCCCGGCGCCCCGTTCGGCCCCGTCCCCTTCCTGATGTATCCGGAGGCCGAGATCGGCGGCCGTCGCCGCGATCCGCTCGCGCCCGACGATTTCGCCTACACGATCACCGCGGCGGAGCGGCCGGCCTGACCGCTCCGCCGCGCTTTTCCTAGCTGCCCTCGCCGGAGCCGTGCTCGCCCGGCCCCTCGCCCGAGCCCTGCTCCGCAAGCGAGGAGAGATAGGCCCAGACGTTGTGCGCGTCCTCCTCGCTGCGCAGCTTGAACGACATCTTGCCGCGCGCGCCCTTGTCGTCGAGATAGTCGCGCAGGAACGCCGTCGGATCCTGCACGTAGGCGACGAAATCCTCCTCGTTCCAGGCGAGCCCCGCCTCGCCGGCCTCTTCCATGGAGGTGGAATAGCGGAAATCCTCCACCGTTCCGGCCGTGCGCCCCGGCACGCCGTAGAGATTGGGGCCGATGCGGCCGGCGCGGCCGGCGAGCGTCTCGCCCTCGTCGTCCGTCACCACATGGCAGGCCGCGCACTGGTTGAACACCTGCTCGCCCGCATCGGCGTCGCCCTCCTGCGCCAGGGCCGGCGCGGCGCAGAGCGCGACCGCGGCCGCGCTGATCCAAGTGACTCTCATAGTTCTCTCCCTTTGAAGATCGTGGTTTTCGACCCGATACCGATTTCGGCGAGCCTAGCGCGCCGGCCTCCTGCCGCAAGCGTCAAGCGACCTGCCGCGACAATGCGCACTGCTTCCAGAGCGCGTTCAGCGCGGTGACCAGATGGTCGATGTCGCCGTCGCCATGGAGCGGCCCCGGCGTGAAGCGGAGCCGTTCGGTCCCCTTCGGCACGGTCGGATAATTGATCGGCTGCACGTAGACGCCCCAATCGGCCATCAGCACGTCGGCGATCATCCGGCACTTCACCGGGTCCTTCACCATGACCGGGATGATGTGGGAGGGGTTCGGCAGATGCGGGATGCCCAGCGCGTCGAACCGGGCGCGGAGCTTCGCCACCTGCCGGCGCTGCCGCTGGCGTTCGATCTCGGAGACCTTCAGGTGCCGGATCGAGGCCGTCGCCGCCGCCGCCACCGCGGGCGGGATGGCGGTGGTGAAGATGAACCCGCTCGCGAAGGAGCGGATGAAGTCGCACAGCGCCGCGGAGCCCGAAATGTAGCCGCCGAAACATCCGAAGGCCTTGCCGAGCGTCCCCTCGATCAGCGTGATCCGGTCCATCATCCCCTCGCGCTCGGCGACGCCGCCGCCCCGCGGCCCGTACATGCCGACCGCGTGCACCTCGTCGAGATAGGTCATCGCGCCGTGGCGCTCGGCGACCTCCACGATCTCGGCGATCGGCGCGATGTCGCCGTCCATGGAATAGACGCTCTCGAAGGCGACGATCTTGGGCACCTCCGGCCCGTAGGCCGAGAGCTTGGCGTCGAGATCGGCGGCGTCGTTATGCGCCCAGATCTCGCGCTTCGCCCGGCTGTGCCGCATCCCCTCGATCATCGAGGCATGGTTCTTCGCGTCGGAGAAGATCACCGCGCCGGGCAGCCGGCTTCCGAGCGTGGAGAGCGCCGCCCAGTTCGAGACGTATCCGCTGGAGAACAGGAGCGCGTCCTCCTTGCCGTGCAGATCGGCGAGCTCGCGCTCCAGCGTGATGTGATGATGCGCGGTTCCGGAAATGTTGCGGGTGCCCCCCGCCCCGGTGCCGGACCGCTCCGTCGTCTCCATCATGGCGCCGACCACCGAAGGGTGCTGGCCCATGCCGAGATAGTCGTTGGAGCACCAGACGGTCACTTCCTCGGGCCCGATGGCGCCGTGGTTCCTGACCTTGGGAAATCTCCCGCATACCCGCTCCAGATCGGCGAAGATCCGGTAGTTTCCCTCGGTCTTCAGATCGTCCAGCTGGGTGCGGAACCTGGCTTCAAAATCCATGCCGTCCCTCTCCTTTCGTCAATTTCGTCTTGGGCGCGGGCAGGGCCCAGCGCCAGAGCCGCTCGTCGGGGAGCGGCAGGACCATCAGCCAGTGCTCGAGAAGCGCCAGCCCCGTCAGCGTCGCCAGAAGCGCGAAACCGGTCTCGCCGGTGGTCGCGACTCGCTCGACCCAGCAGAAGACCGCCGCCGTCAGCACCAGGATCGAGACCGGGAACAGCCAACTCACCGGCCCGCGGCGGAAATAGCTCGGCAGATGCGCAAGGGGCCTTGGCAGGAATTCCACGTTGATCCGCGGCACGCCGAGAAAGATGTTGAGCTTCGCCGAGATCCGCGCCCCCCAGAGCACGGCATAGGTCCAGAAGACCAGCTCGTTCGCCGCATTCCGCGTCAGCAGAAACAACGCCACCAGCCCGGCGGTCAGCAGAAGCTCGTGCCAAGCCAGCGCGTCCCATGCGGCACGGAACCGCTGCCCCTCGGTCGCGCAAAAGGGCATCGGCCCGCGCGCCGGCCCGGTGACGCAGCCGGTCAGGAACGACAGTTCGATCCAGCCCCAGATCGCCAACGCGGAGAGGAACGGCAGATAGACCGCCGAGGCGTCCGCGGCCGACACGATCGCGCCCGCCACCCCCGCGACCAGGACCGGAAGCGCGCAGAGCACCACCCGGCCATGGGCGCCGCGGCCCTGCCCGTCCGCCCGCTTCACGGCCCACAGGATCGCCCCGGTGGAGAACCACCAGACGAAGAGCGCGACCAGCGCGGCGATCCAGGTCGCGGCCATTCAGGCCCCCGCCCCGCTCTCGTCGATGGATGTGCTCCCGTTCAAGTCTCGTCCCTTCCTTGTCGTCGCCCCCGGCGGCGGTCCCGCCGCCGGGGCAGGCCGTCAATAGGCCGGTTCCAGCCGGACGCTTTCCGGCACCTCGTTGCGCTTCACCGGCATGGTATAGAGCGAGGCGAAGGCCGCGGCCGCCCGCGCCCCCGCCGCCATGCGGCCGATCGCCCCGCCGAGGCCGCCGCGCGCCTTCGCCGCATCCATGGCCCGCGACGCGGCTTCGAGCTTCCGACAGCCCCTCACGAAGCGCGGATTGTCGATGTCGAGCTCCAGCGGGAAGGCCTGCCGCGCGATGGTGTTGGTCTTGCGGAAGACCTCCAGGTCGTACCAGTCGATATCCACGCCCAGCGCCTCGTGGAAGCGCGGCCGGGCATGGTCGCGAATCCACATCGTGCCGTAGACGGCGGTCAGGAAGAACCGGATCCAGAGCCGGTTGGCGAAGCTCTGGGTGATCTTCGGATCGGTCCGCATCAGCAGCGCGAAGGCCTCGCCGTGGGAGAACTCGTCGTTGCACCATTCCTTGAACCACTTGAAGATCGGGTGGAACCGTTGGTCGGGGTTCTCCTCCAGATGGCGATAGATGGTGATGTAGCGGGCATAGCCGATCTTCTCGCTGAGATAGGTGGCGTAGTAGATGAATTTCGGCCGGAAGTAGGTGTATTTCTTCTGCTTCGTCAGGAAGCCCAGATTTACCGCCACGCCCGCCTCGCGCAGCGCGTCGTTGATGAAGCCCGCGTGCCGCGCCTCGTCGCGCGACATGTAGGAGAACAGCTCCTTGATGTCGGCATTGGTGCCGCGCCGCTTCATCTCCTTGTAGAGCACGCAGCCCGAGAACTCGGCGGTGCAGGAGGAAATCAGGAAGTCCAGGAACTCGGCCTTCAGCTCCGGCTCCATCCCCTCCCAGTCGATCTCGTCCCA
This sequence comes from uncultured Alphaproteobacteria bacterium, assembly GCA_963829665.1. Taxonomy (GTDB): domain Bacteria; phylum Pseudomonadota; class Alphaproteobacteria; order Rhodobacterales; family Rhodobacteraceae; genus Palleronia. Next base: position 74,152 of record CAWHJL010000001.1, read on the forward strand.
GTCGGCGTTCTTCTTGAAGTGGCCCTTGTTGGGGTCCGAGCGCATCCGCTCCATCAGCTTGTCCCAGTCGGCGCGCACCGGGCTGACGTCGATTGCGTCGAGCTCCTCGAAATCGGTGGTGTAGAAGCGCGGCGTCAGGAGCGTGTTCTGCATCGCCAGGTCGGTCGCCGCCTGGCTGTCGAACTTCGCCCGCTCCTCCTGGATCGCGAGCCCCTCCTCGACCGTCGTCGCGTCGGCGGTGTGGGTCGCTCCGGAGGAGCGCGTATCGGTCGCTCCGGAGGAGCGCATGTCGGCCTCTCCGGAGGAGCGCATGTCGGCCTCTCCGGAGGTGCGCGTATCGGCCTCTCCGGAGGTGCGCATGTCCTGTGTCTGTACGTTCATGCCATCGCCCCTTCTCCGCCGCGGCCGGTGGCGCGGAGCTCATCCGAGAACGAGAACTCGCAGAGCTCCATGAACTCCAGATCGCCGGTCAGCCGCGTCCAGAGCCGCTCCAGGCCGCTCGCCCGCGTGATCGTCGCGATGCGCCTCTCGCTGACGCTCTCGCCCCAGGGCGCCATCACCGGGCTGCCATGCACTTCCACCGTGTCGCCCGGATGGATCACCGAGCCGTCGTCGAGCCGCACATGGGCGGAGAGCTCCTCGAACTTGTGGACGACCTCGACCGTGCAGGGCGCGGTCTCCGTCCTCTTCGTGAACAATCCCATTTCTCGTTCCCTCCTGTTGGTCCGAGCCTTCACTCGAACAGGACCTCCCAGTGCCGGGCGTTGCCGGCCCCGAAGGAGGTCATCTCGGCCGACCACCCGGTAGCGGGATCGGTCAGCACCAGCCGCCCGTTGGCGAGACGGGCGAGCGTCACGGGGGGGTTCCCCGCGATCTTGTGGACGGTCCGCTCGCGGCGGAGGGCATCCCCCACCACCGCGATGAACGCGCCGTTCTCGGTGTCGAGCAGCACCTCTCCCCCGGGCGTCGTGGCCTTCGCGGCCACGCTGTCGCTCTCCAGGACGAAGGTGCGGCTGTCGACCACCGGCGCCGGCTCGGGCACGCCCGAGAGCGGCTGCCCGGTGACCGTGGCGTAGGTCGCGAGCGACAGCGCGCCGAGCGCGAGCACCGCCATGGCGATCAGCAGCTGGCGCGGGATCATCTCCCGGTCCCTGACCTGCATCTCCCGCCGTTCCGCGTCGAAATAGAGACCCGATCCGCGTGCCATCGTCCCCTCCTAACCTGCCGTCGCCGCGCTCTGCGGCCGAAATCCGTCCGCCGCCCCGCGCGGCGCGTCATCCGCCGCCGCGACCCCGCGCGGCGCCGTCTCCGCGTCCTCGCGGGCGATCCGCGGCTCGGCGCGTCTCGCCGCCACCGCGTCCGACAGCAGTCGCGCCACCTTCTCCGGCTCGGGCACGCAACGCAACGCCGGTTCGACGCGGCGCATCCGCCAGGGCCGGACATGGGGCCAGAGCACCGCGTAGCTGAGCCGCGCCTTGTCCACCGTGGTGATCGCGACGGTGCCGGTGCGCCCCGGCTCGCGGCCGAGATCAGCCGCGGCGATGCGGCTGAAGGGCAGGTTCACCGTCAGGGTCAGCGCCGCACCGATCCGCATCGCCAGCCGCGCCGTGGTGATCGTGTAGACCGTCGCCCGCGCCTGCACCCGGGCGATGACGTAGAGGAGCCCGCAGGCGACGAGCCCCAGCAGCAGGAACGGGATCGCGTAGGGCAGCGCCCCCGCCCAGCCATGTTCGGCGGCCAGCGAGGCCACGCGCCAGAAAGCCAGGAGCGCGAAATATCCCGCCACCCAGCTCAGCGCCAGCGCGGAGCGCGCCAGGGCGAGGGGCTTCGGGCGCCCCTGCCACAGCACCGCCTCGCCGCGCGGCAGCGCCTCGGGCAGGCCGGGGATCCGCTCGACGGTGATGTCGTGATCGTCACGGAAGTCGCGGGGCATGGCCTTACCTCTTTCCCATCGGCCGGCAGTAGAGCTCGCCGCCGCCGAAGAACGCCACCAGCTTCTCCTCCTCGAGAAGCGTGATCTGGCTCATGCTGGCGGTCTTCGGCACCTGCGCCATCCGCGCGGTGTCGAGGGTGCGGATGTCCACGTAGCGCGGCCGCACCCGGACCAGCTGAATCGGCGCCAGGCAGCGCCCGCCGCCCGCACTCGCCTCGAGTTCGATCTCGATGTAGCGGATCATCTGCTCGGGCACGTCGATCCACAGATCGGCCACGTAGCCGACCACATTGTCGTCGTTGCACACGACCGGCATGCCCCGGGGATCGTATCCCGCCGAGACGAAGAAGTGCTCGTGGCCCGACATAGGCTGGATCTTCGGATCGCCCTCGCCGGTCAGCTCCGGCCGGTCGCCGCGCGGCACCCAGGACGCCGGGCCGACGCCGTCCAGCATCGGGTCCCCCGTGGGTGCCTGGGGGAAGCCCTCGACCATTCCGGTCGGTGCAAGGGCGAGGTCCATGCGCCGGTGGCTGGCCTCGTGCTCCGCCGAGGGCATGACCACCGTGCCGCGGCCATGCGGCAGGTCGAAGGTCTTGGGCGCCGGAACCGGGAACGGCCCCTGGTTCGGCGCCACCGAGCCGTCCTCCTTCTCGAGCGGATAGCCCTCGCGCATGTTCTCGGTCTGCAGGTAGTAGACCAGCAGGGCGAAGAAGATCCAGAAGCTCCAGACCGCGATCAGAGCCAGGTCGATATGTCCGTCGAACAGTCCGACACCTTCCATGATGCCCTCCTCTCAGGTTGGGAAGTCGGCAAGACCGATCCTGCCGTCCTCTTGGTTCTCGCGAACCGGGTTGACGAATGACAGCCGCACCAGCGGTCCGAGCACCGCCAGGGTGACGAAGAGCAGGCCGATCTCCAGGTGATATACGCTGGTATAGCCGATCGCCGGCGTGTCGAGCACGGCGCCGAGCGCGCCCCGCGCCGCCAGCGCCGAGACGCCGTCCGAGATCGCCCCGCCGACCGCGATCGACAGCCCCGCCGCGGTGGCCTGCGCTGCGCCCCAGGCGCCCAGCGCGAGCCCCTGCCCGGCGCGGCCGCGCCCGGTGAGCGTCATCGCCGCGGTCAGCGTGCCGACGGAGAACAGTCCGCCGCCGAGCCCGATCCCGAAGGCGCCGCAGAAGAACAGCGCCCCCGATCCCATCGGCGCGGCGAAGACCACGCAGGAGAAGGCCGCGACGCCGAACAGCACGCCCCGCGCCACCATGCGGAACGGGTCGAGCCCGCGGCCGAGCCATTTCGCGGCGAGGCCGAAGCCCAGCAGCGCGCCCGCCGCCCAGAGCGCCGAGAGCCAGGTCGTCGCCGAGACCGAGAGCCCGAGGATCTCGCCGCCATAGGGTTCCAGAAGCACGTCCTGCATGTTGAACGCCATCGTGCCCACGAAGACCACGGCGAGAAGCCGCCCGGCATCGCCGCCGGCGGCGAAGTCGCGCCAGGCCTCGGAGAACCGCGGCCGGGGTGCGTCCCGCTCCTCGCGGCTCATCGGCCGCACCCGCTCCTGCTTCCAGAGCGCCACGATATTGAGCAGAAGCGTCGCCAGCGCCGCCCCCTGCACCACGCGCACCAGCCTGAGCGCCGAGAAATCGGCCAGCAGCGTACCGATGACCACCGCCGAGACGCCCATGCCGAGAAGGAACATGACATAGAGCAGCGCCACCACCCGCGGCCGCGTCTCGTCCGTGGCCCGGTCCGAGGCGAGCGCGAGACCGGCGGTCTGCGTCATGTGCAGCCCGAGCCCGGTCATCAGGAAGGCCGCGCCGGCGAGCGCCTCGCCGGCGAACGGCACCTTGTGGACCGTGTCGCCGCCCAGCACCAGGAGCGCGAAGGGCATGAGCGCCAGGCCCCCCATCTGCCAGAGCGAGCCGAACCAGAGATAGGGGATGCGCTTCCAGCCGATGGCGCTGCGGTGGGTGTCGGAGCGGTGGCCGAGAAGCGCCCGGAACGGCGCCACCAGAACCGGAAGCGCGATCATCGCCGCGACCAGCATCGCGCCGAGCCCCAGCTCCACGATCATCACCCGGTTGAGCGTGCCGAGAAGCATCACCGTCGCCATCCCCACCGAGACCTGGAACAGCGACAGACGCAGCAATTCGCGCATCGGCAGCCCTTCGGAGGCGGCATCGGCGAAGGGCAGGAACTTCAGCGGCAGGCGCGCGACCTTCATGGCGAGACCTCCAGGCAGGTGGAGATGTAGAACCCCGAGCTGACCCGCTCGATCTCCGCAAGCTCGCGCGCGCAGCCCGCCGCCCGGAGCGCGCGGGCGAGGCGGCGCGTGGTATGGGGCACCATCGCCGGCGAGCGGTCGGCCTTCGGAAACAGACGCCCCGCGCCCCACATGGCCATCAGGAGTGCGGTGCGCGGCGCGGCGGTGAAGACGATGCGCCCGTCGGTGCGCTCCGCGAGCCCGGCGAGCGCGGCGCCGATCTCCTGGGCGCCGTAGTAGATCAGGCTGTCCATGGCGATGACGTGGTCGAAACGGCCCCATTCGGCCGACAGCATGTCACCGGTGCGGAACTGCACCATGTCGGCGAGATCCTTCGGCATCCGCGCCTCCGCCACGTCGAGCAGCGAGGGCGAGACGTCCACCGCGAAGACCCGCGCGCCGCGGCGGGCGAGTTCCTGCGCCACCTGGCCGGCGCCGCAGCCCGCATCGAGCACCCGCGCGCCGGTCAGGTCGGCGGGCAGGCGCGACAGCATCACCGCCCGCATCCGGTCGCGGCCGGCGCGGACCGTGGCCCGGATCGGGCTCACCGGCGCGTCGGAGGTCAGGCGGGCCCAGGTCTCTGCCGCGGTCCGGTCGAAATAGGCCTCCACCCGGTCGCGGGTGGAACTGTAGCGGGGGCCCGCGGGCGTCTCGCGGAACTTGCTCGGAACTCTCATCGCCGGGTCCGCCGCTGTTATGATCCCGCCGGCCTGCATCAGTCGAATCCCAGCAGCTCGAAGATGTCCCGGTCCGCCATCGGTGCCGGCGCCAGCGGGTCGGTCCCGGCATGGAGCCGTTCCGCGAGGCGCACGTATTCCGCCCGCGCGGCGACGATGTCCTCCTCGTCGGGCATCTCGAACAGCGTCTTCTTCTTCAGCCGGCTGCGCCGGATCGCGTCGATGTCGGGCATGTGCGCGATGCGCCTGAACCCGACCACGTCGCAATAGCGGTCCACCTCGTCGGTATCCTTCGAGCGGTTGGCGATGCAGCCCGCCAGCCGCACGTTGTAGTTCTTCGCCTTCGCCTGCACCGCGGCGATGATCCGGTTCATCGCGTAGATCGAGTCGAAATCGTTCGCCGTCACGATCACCGCCCGGTCGGCATGCTGCAGGGGCGCCGCGAAGCCGCCGCAGACCACGTCGCCCAGCACGTCGAAGATCACCACGTCGGTCTCCTCGAGCATGTGGTGCTGCTTGAGGAGCTTCACCGTCTGCCCGACCACGTAGCCGCCGCATCCCGTCCCCGCCGGCGGTCCACCGGCCTCGACGCATTGCACGCCGCCGAAGCCTTCGGTGACGAAGTCCTCGGGGCGCAGCTCCTCGGCGTGGAAATCCACGTCCTTCAGGATGTCGATGACCGTGGGCTGCAGCCGCCCGGTCAGCGTGAAGGTCGAATCGTGCTTCGGATCGCAGCCGATCTGCAGCACCCGGTGGCCGAGCTTCGAGAACGCCGCCGACAGGTTCGAGGAGGTGGTGGACTTGCCGATCCCCCCCTTGCCGTAGACCGCGAACACTTTCGCCCCCTCGATCTTCATCGAGGCGTCCTGGTGCACCTGCACCGATCCCTCGCCATCCTCGCCCGCGGCTCTCCGCAGCGTCGAAATCTCGTCCTTCGGGCTCATGCGCGCCCCCTTCCCTTCGTGTGCCGGAGCCGATTTCTCGTCGAGAAATCGCTCCTCTGTCCGAATGTGCGCGTCCCGCTCATTCGGCCGCGATCCCTTCCATCCGGTCCTCGAGCTCGTCCGCCGCGCCCTGCAAGGCCGCCAGCGTCTCCGCGTCCGGCTTCCAGTAGCTGCGGTCGGAGGCCTCGAGCAGCCGTCCCGCCATCCGCGCCGAGGCCGTCGGGTTCAGATCCGACAGCCGCTTGCGCATCGTCTCGTCCAGCACGAAGGTCTCCGAGAGCCGCTGGTAGACCCAGGGCTCCACCTCCCCCGTCGTAGCCGACCAGCCGAGCGTGTTGGTGATATGTGCCTCGATCTGCCGCACCCCCTCGTGGCCGTGCGTCAGCAGCGGCTCGTAGAAGCGCGGGTTGAGGCTGCGCGAGCGGGTCTCCAGCGCCACCTGCGCCTGCAGCGTGCGCACCTTGCCCTGCCCCCGCGTCTGGTCGCCGATATAGACCGGCGCGGCCCTGCCCTTGGCCCGCCGCACGGCCCGGCTGATGCCCCCCAGCGTGTCGAAGTAATGGTCGACCGTCGTCACCCCCAGCTCCACCGATTCGAGGTTCTGGTAGGCGAGATCGACGGTGCCGAGCGCCGCCTTCAGCAGCTCCGGCTGCGGCGCCGGCGCGCCCGTGCGCCCGTAGGCGAAGCCCTTCCGCGCCTGGTAGGCGTCGGCGAGCTCGTCCTCGTCGCCGAAGGCCGATCCGTCCACCAGCTGGTTCACGTTCGACCCGTAGGCACCTTCCGCGTTGGAAAAGACCCGCAGGCTGGCCGTCTCCATGTCGCAGCCCGCCCTCTCGGCATGGGCCAGCGCATGGGCGCGGACGAAATTCAGCGCGAGAGGCTCCTCCGCCGTCGCCGCCTTCCACGCCGCCTCGGCCAGCATCCGCGTCTGCAGGGGCAGCAGGTCGCGGAAGATCCCCGAAAGCGTCATCACCACGTCGATCCGCGGCCGCCCGAGTTCCTCCAGCGGCACCAGGTCAGCGCCGGCGAGCCGGCCGTAATTGTCGAAACGCGGCCGCGCGCCCATCAGCGTGAGCGCCTGGGCGATCGGCCCGCCATCCGACTTGATGTTGTCCGAGCCCCAGAGCACCATCGCCACGCTCCGCGGCATCTCCGCATGGGTGTCGAGCAGGAGCTGCGCCTGCCGCGCCCCGTCGGCCATGGCGAAGGCGGTGGGCATGCGGAACGGGTCGAAGGCGTGGATGTTGCGCCCCGTCGGCAGGATCTCGGGGGAACGGATCAGGTCGCCCCCCGGCACCGGCGAGACGAAGCGCCCGCCCAGCGCCCGCATCAGCGCCGGCAGTTCGGTCTCCCGCGCCAGCGCCGCGTCGATCTCCGCGCGCCGCTCCGGCTCCATCTCCGGCATCACGTCGAGCATCCGCGCGCGCTGTCCGGCGTCCATCCCCCGCCCGACGACATGCAGGCCGTCGGTGATCAGCGCCTGCTCGGTCTCCAGCAGCCTCAGCCACAGATCCCCCGGCGCGTGCCCGCCCAGATCGACCGCCTCCGCCTGGTCCGCGATCAGCGATTCGAGCTCGCCCCGGGCCTCCCCCGGCGCGGTCCCGCGCCAGCGCGTCAGGCTCTCCTTCAGCTCCGCCAGCCCCTTGTAGAGCCCGGCCTGGCCCAGAGGCGGCGTCAGATGCGTCACGCAGACCGCGTTCGCGCGCCGCTTCGCCAGCGTCGCCTCGGACGGGTTGTTGGCGGCGTAGAGATAGACGTTGGGCAGGTTGCCGATCAGCCGGTCCGGCCAGTCGTCGCCGCCCAGCCCCACCTGCCTTCCGGGCATGAACTCGAGCGCCCCGTGCATCCCGAAATGCAGCAGCACATCGGCGCCGAAGCTCTCCTTCAGCCAACGATAGAAGACGGTGAAGGCATGGGTCGGCGCGAAGCCCTTCTCGAACAGCAGCCGCATCGGGTCGCCCTCGTAGCCGAAGGCGGGCTGGATGCCGACGAAGACATTGCCGAACTGCCGGCCCAGCACGAAGACGCCGCGCCCGTCGGATTGGTGCCGCCCCGGCGCGGGGCCCCATTGCGCCTCCACCTCCCTGAGCCAGGGACAGTCGCGCACGATGTCGTCGGTCGCCAAATGGGCGGCGACATTGGCCTCCTGCCCGTAGAGCTCGGCCGATCCGCCCAGAACCGCTGCGCGCAGCTCCGCCACCGTCTCGGGCGGCTCCAGGTCGTAGCCCTCCACCTTCATCCGGTGCAGCGTGTTGTGCAGGCTCTCGAAGACCGACAGATACGCCGCCGTGCCCGCCGCCCCCGCATTCGGCGGGAAACCGTAGAGGATCACCGCCGCGCGGCGCTCCGCCACCTCGGACCGGCGCAGCCGCGCCAGCCGCAGCACCTTGTCGGCCAGCGCCTCCACCCGCTCGGCGCAGGGCTGCATGGCGCGGGTGTCCACGCTTTCGCCCCCCGCGCTCGCGCCCTGCCGCCCGGCGAAGACGGTCGGGTTCGTCGCCCCGTCGATCTCCGGCAGCGCGACCAGCATGGTCGTCTCCACCGGCCCCAGCCCGCGCCCCGATCGCTGCCACTGGTCGAGGGTCTGGAACTCCAGCGGATGCGCGGCGACATAGGGCACGTCGAGTCCCTCGAGCACGCCCACGGCGGCGGCGCTGTCGTTGTAGGCCGGCCCGCCCACGAGCGAGAAGCCGGTCAGCGACACCAGCGTGTCGATTTGCCCGCCGGCGAAATACCGCTCCACCGCCGGCCGCCCGTCGAGCCCGCCCGCGAAGGCCGGCACGACGTTCAGCCCCCGCGCCTCGAAGGCGCGGATCACCGCGTCGTAATGCGCCGTGTCGCCGGCGAGCACGTAGCTCCGCATCATCAGCACGCCCACGGTGGCGACGGCACCCTCGCGCGTGGGGAGGTGCGCCGGATCCGCCATGATCCGCTCGGCCAGGTCGGGGTGGTAGAGCCCGACCATCGGATAATCCACCGGCGCCGCCGCCTTCGCGCCGCGCCACCGCGATTCCGAGGCGTAGCGGCCGAGCAGGAAGCGGATCATCTGCTCCAGGTTGTCGTCCGACCCGGCGAGCCAGTATTGCATGGTCAGGAACCAGGCGCGCAGGTCCTGCGCCTTGCCCGGCACGAAGCGCAGGAGCCGCGGCAGGCGGCGCAGCATCGCCATCTGCTTCTCGCCCGAGGCGCGGCCCGACTTCGATCCCTTGAGCCGCTTCATCAGCTTGCCGAGCCCGGAGGGCGGGCGGCCCATGTCGAGATCGCCCATCCTGGTCAGCTTCACGATCTGCGCGTCGGCGACCATGCCGATCACGGCGTCGGCGCGGTCCCGCGCCGCCTCGATATGGGGCAGGATCGCGGTCAGGTGCTCCTCGAGGAACAGCAGCGTCGTGACCACCATGTCGGCCCGGTCCACCGCCTCCCGCGCGGCGTCGAGCGCGGCCGGGTTCTCGTGCCATTCCGCCGCCGCGTGGACACTGATGTCGAGGCCGGGGAAATCCGCCGAGAGCCGCGGCAGGACCCGCGCCGCGGGCCCGGCGCTGTGGGCGTCGAGGGTGACGATCGCGATCCGGTATCCGGTCGCCATGTGGCCGATCTCATCGCGCATAATGGGCCTTCGCCTCGTAGAGGGTGTCGACGCTGATCTCGCTGAGGCCGCGCTCCGTCGCATAGGCCTCGGTGTTCCGCTTCGCCTTGCCGCGCACGAAGAACGGCACCTTCCTCAGTTCCCGCTCCGCCGCCTCCAGCCAGACCAGCACGTCGCCGCCCGGGGCGCCCGGGGCGGCCGGTGCGGACGCCTCGGCCTGCTCGGCGCGCGGAACGGCCCTGGCGCCGTGATGGCTGGCCCCGGCCCCGTCGTGGAACTCGAAATCCTCGCGGAACATGTGCAGCAGATGCTCCTCCAGCCCCATCACCAGCGGATGCACCAGCGTGTCGAAGAGCACGTTCGCGCCCTCGTAGCCCATCACCGGGGAATAGCGCGCCGGGTAGTCCTGCACGTGGACCGGCGCCGAGATCACCGCGCAGGGGATGCCCAGCCGCTTGCCGATATGCCGCTCCATCTGGGTGCCCATGATCATCTCGGGCGCCGCCGCCTCGATGGCCTGCTCGACGTCCAGGTAATCCTCGGTGATCAGCGCCTCGACGCCGTATTCCTTCGCCGCCTTGCGGAGCGGCCGGGCGAATTCGCGGTTGTAGCAGCCCATCCCCGCGACCTCGAACCCCATCTCGTCGCGGGCGACGCGGGCCATCGCCATGACATGGGTGGCGTCCCCGAAGAGGAAGACGCGCTTGCCGGTGAGGTAGGTCGAGTCGACCGAGGCCGAGTACCAGGGCAGCCGCAGCCCCGCCTCCGACGGCGCCTGCGCGCCGGGCGCGAGTTCCATGATCTCGGCGGCGAAATGCCGCACCGCGCCGACGCCGATCGGCACCGTCTTCGTGAAGGGCTGGCCGAGCTCCTTCTCGCACCAGCGCGCCGCCGCCTCGCCGGTCTCGGGATAGAGCAGCACGTTGAAATGCGCCCGCCCCATCGCCGCGATGTCCGCGGGCGTGGCGTCCTTCGGCGCGGCCACGTTCACCTCCACGCCCATGTCGGCCAGAAGCGAGGTGATCTCCGCCACGTCGTCGCGGTGCCGGAAACCGAGCGCCGTGGCGCCGAGGATGTTGCAGGTCGGACGCTCGGTGCGCTCCATCGGCACCGCCAGCCGCCGCACGATCTGGTAGAAGGTCTCGTCGGCGCCGAAATTCTCCTTCCGCTGATAGGAGGGCAGCTCCAGCGGGATCACCGGGATGTCGAGCCCCAGCGCCTCGGCCATGCCGCCCGGATCGTCCTGGATCAGCTCCGCGGTGCAGGAGGCGCCGACGATGATCGCCTGCGGATCGAAGCGCGCCACGGCGTCCTCGCAGGCGCGGCGGAAGAGATTCGCCGTGTCGCTGCTCAGGTCCTGCGCCTGGAAGGTCGTGTAGGTCACCGGGGGCCGGTGGTCGCGCCGCTCGATCATGGTGAACAGCAGGTCGGCATAGGTGTCGCCCTGCGGCGCGTGCAGCACGTAGTGCAGCCCTTTCATCCCGGTCGCCACCCGCATCGCGCCGACATGGGGCGGCCCCTCGTATGTCCAGACCGAGAGCTTCACGACGCTACCCTCAGCCGCTCTTTGCGCCGGATCGGCCGCGCGAAGAGCTCCGCCAGATCGCCGGCCTGCTCGTAGAAATGCACCGGCGTGAAGACCAGCTCGATCGCCCATTTGGTGGTCAGCCCCTCCGCCTCCAGCGGGTTCGCCAGACCGAGCCCGCAGACCGTCAGATCCGCCCGCGCCGCCCGCGCCCGGTCGAGCTGGCGGTCCACGTCCTGCCCCTCGGCGATCACCGGCCCCTCCGGCAGGAGGTCGAGATCGGGCCCGACCACGTCGCGGTGGATGAAGGGCGAGCCCACCTCCACCGCCTCCATGCCGCATTCGCGGGCGAGAAACCGCGCCAGCGGGATCTCGAGCTGGCTGTCGGGGAAGAAGAACACGCGCTTGCCCGAGAGCGTCCCGGTCGCCGCCGCCACCGCCTTGCGCGCCCGCGCCCGGGGCGCCGCGGTCACCGCATCGAACCGCTCCCTCGGCACCCCGAATTCGCGCGCGATCGCCGCGAGCCAGGCCGTCGTCCCCTCCTCGCCGAAGGGCAGCGGCGCGGGGAGGTGGCGCGCGCCGCGGCGCGACAGCGCCGCATGGGTCTCGCCGAGGAACGGCTGCGCCAGCGCATAGACCGTGCCCGGCCCCACCGCCGGCGCCGCGTCCGCCCGCCGCGCCGGGAGGCAGCGCACCGGACCGACCCCGAGCGCCTCCAGAAGCGCCAGCGCCTGGTCCTCCACCACGTCGGGCAGCGCGCCGACCAGCACCAGCTCGCGCGCCTCCGTCGCGGGCAGCACCGGCACCATCGCAGCGAGGCAGGCATCCTCGCCTTCGGTGAAGGTCGTCTCGATGCCGCTCCCCGAATAGTTCAGCACCCGCACATGCGGCGCATGCGCCTTCGTCAGCCGCTCGGCCGCCTTGGCCAGGTCGAGCTTGATCACCTCCGAGGGGCAGGAGCCGACGAGGAACAGCTGGCGGATGTCGGGCCGCCGCGCCAGCAGGCGCGCCACCTCGCGGTCGAGCTCGTCCTGCGCGTCGGCCATGCCGGCGAGGTCGCTCTCCTCGAGGATCGCAGTGGCGAATCGCGGCTCGGCGAAGATCATCACCCCGGCCGCCGATTGCAGCAGATGGGCGCAGGTGCGGCTGCCCACCACCAGGAAGAAGGCGTCCTGCATCTTCCGGTGCAGCCAGATGATTCCCGTCAGCCCGCAGAACACCTCGCGCTGGCCGCGCTCCTTGAGCACGGGCGCGGCGCCGCAGCCGCGGGCCGGAGGGGTCGGCATCTCGGTCATGGCGCCTCCCGTCGCGCGCGGCGGAGCTTCAGCACGAACTGGGCGGCATTGAGCGCGTAGGCGACATAGGCGGCGAGCGCCAGGCCCATGAGCCCGACGGGGCCCAGCGACCCGGAGAAGAGCGCCCAGAGATAGCCGGTGTGGAGCGCGATCACGAGGAAGGACATCATGTCCTCCCAGAAGAACGACCGCGCCAGGAGGTACTGGCCGAAGACCACCTTCTCCCAGACCGCTCCGGTCACCATGATGCCGTAGAGGGTGGCGGTCTTGACCACGATCGACCAGGTCGCCGCCTCGTAGCCCGCGCCGGTCGCCAGGTAGCGCAGCACCAGCGCCAGCGAGACCAGAAATACGGCGAACTGCACCGGCGCCAGAACCCCCTGGACGAGGGTCCAGCGGCTGGAGTCGCGCCGGGCGCGCTCCGCCCGGGTGTAGATCGGGTGGCGCTGCGGGTCGGCGCCGATCTGGGAAATTGCAGCCTCGGTCATGGGACCCATGAGAACCATCGGGCCGGCGATGTGTCAACTCAAACTTACACTCATTAATTGACACGCTCGGCGCGCAGCCGATCGGCGCCGGTCGCGGCGGCCAGGTGTCGCTTTTCGTTGACATCGCACCCCCCGAACGAAATCAATGGGTCCGTCGTCGGCTGCGTCGCTCGGGACCGGCCGTCCCCGATCCGGGAGCGTGCCATGCCAGCATCGAAACAGGTCGAAGACCTTCGTGGGCAACGAGATTCGGTGGCGGAGCCGGAGCGCCCGCAGCCCGACCGGAGCAGGTTCGAGCCGCTCGCGGCCCGCGCCATCGACATGATCGTCGCCCGTCGAAGCGGCCGCACCGGGCTCTCCGAACACTGGCTCGCGGCGCTCCACGACGCAGTCGTCGGCCCCGACCCGGCGGCGCGGAACGTGGTTTTCGACCGTATGCTGGCCGCGGAACTCACCGCCGAGCAGGTGTGCGACCACTACGTCCCGGCGGTCGCGCGGCGCCTCGGCGACGAATGGTGCGACGACACGATGAGCTTCGCCGACGTCTCGATCGGCGCGGCGCGCCTGCAGGCGCTCCTGCGCGACGTCGCCTTCGACCCGGACCAGGAGCCGGTGGACGAGAGCGGGCGGATCACGGTGCTGGTCGTGGCCGACGAGTTCCACCCGCTCGGCGCGATGGTGGTGACGGGGCAGCTCAGGCGGCGCGGCGCCTCCGTGCGCCTGCTCCTCAGCCGCCGCAGGGAGGAGATCGAGCGCCAGACCGCGGGCTGCGGCTTCGACGCCGTGCTCGTCTCCGCCGCGAAAAGCGACGATCCGGGCGTTGTAAAGCAAATGTTAACGATGCTCAGGGAACTCATCGGCGTCCGGGTCCCTTTCGTCATTGGCGGCGGTCTTCTCGATATCGGTGTCGAAAGAGTTTTGGCCGAGACCGGGGCCGATCACGCTACCAGCGACCCGCTGCAAGTGATGCGACTGATCGGCTTCCCCGAGACTGCGTGGAAGTAAAGATGACGAACCCAGGACATTCCTCATGACCAGCCGCAGCACCAGATACTGGTCGAGCGGAGCGATTCCGCTTATCGCCCCGGATATCCTTGGCGACGTCATCGCCCATGCCGCCGACATCTCGGTCGTCATCTCCGATCTGGGCGAGGTTCTGTCGCTGCTCGTCAATCCCGACCATGCCAGCTTCGGCCGTCTCGACGGTTGGGTCGGCCGCGACATCCGAACCACGCTGACCAGCGAGAGCGTGGAGAAGTTCGAGCGCCGCCTCGCCGAACTGAACGCCGGAAAGACCGGCGGCCGCGGGATCGAGCTGAACCACGCCGAGGCCCCGGACCTGTGCTTCCCGATCCGCTACAGCTTCCATTCGATCGGGCCGGACGGCGCGATCCTGATGCTGGGCCGCGACCTCAGGCCCGTCGCGCAGATGCAGCAGCAGCTCGTCGAGGCGCAGGTCGCCCTCGAGCGCGACTACGAGAACCGGCGCGAGATCTCGACCAGGATGAAGGTCCTGATGGAGACGACGCGGGACGCCGTCGTCTTCGCCAGCCTCGGCACCGGCCGCATTCTCGACCTGAACGGCCGCGCCGCGCGGCTCCTCGACGCCAACGTGGAGGAACTCCGGGGCCGGCCCCTCGCGGCCGCCCTTTCCGCCCCGGACGGCGCGCTCGACATCTCGCGGCTGGCCGAGGGCGCGGGCGAGAACGGCTCGGGTCCGATCCGGGTGCGCGTCCGCGGTCACGACAGGGGCCTCGCCCTGCGCACCACCTCGTTCCGCGCCGGCGGCGAGCGGATGCTGCTCTGCCGCCTCGACCGGGAGACCGAGGCGGGCGGCGAGGCGGGCGCCGAGCCCGCCCAGATGCGCGCCGCCCAATTCTTCGAGCTTTCCCCCGACGCGATCGTCTTCACCGACCGGGCCGGGCACATCCTGTCGGCCAACGAAGGCTTTTTCGATCTCGTCGATTGCGACGGGCTGGCGAGCGTGAAGGGCAAGTCGCTCGGCGACTTCTTCGCCCGCGGCAGCGTCGATCTGAAGGTTCTGTCCGAGGGCGCGATCCGGAACGGCGAGATGAAGCTCTACGCGACCCGCGTGCTCACCCCCTTCGGCGGCGAGCGCCAGGTGGAGGTGTCGGCCGCCGCGCTCGACGACGCGGCGCATCCGGCGCTCGGATTCGCGCTGCGCGATGTCGGCCGGGTGGAAAGCCTGCGCAGCCCGCCGGGCACCGAGGGGCTGCGACCGGCCCGCGATCTCGTCGGGGCCGCGACCCTGAAGGAGATCGTCTCCGAGACCACCGAGGTGATCGAGAAGATGTGCATCGAGACGGCGGTGGAACTCACCGGCAACAATCGCATGGCGGCGGCCGAGATGCTCGGACTTTCGCGCCAGAGTCTCTACGTCAAGCTGCGCAAGTACGGCCTCCTCGTCCGCGACGATTGAGGCCGCGACTCCGCGCCCCGGGCTCCGACGGAAAACCGACAGGAATCCGACAGGAATCCGACAGCCCTTTTCGGCCCTGTCCGGCCTCGACATCGCCCCGCCCCGCGCCACCTCGTCGGTACCGAGACGGAGGCCCGAATGACCGAGATCCTGCGCAGCATCAACCTCGCCAGCCGCCCCGGCGGCGCGCCGGGCGAAGAGAATTTCGAATTCAGAACCAGCGACTTGCCCGAACCGCAAGAAGGCGAGGTCGTGGTCCGCGTGATCTGGCTCTCGCTCGATCCCTACATGCGCGGCCGCATGGATGCCGGCCCTTCCTACGCCGATCCCGTTCCCGTGGGCGGGGTCATGGAAGGCCAGACGGTCGGCGAGGTCATGGCCTCCCAATCGCCTGATTTCACTGAAGGAAATATCGTCACCGGCCGCACCGGCTGGGTCAGCCACGCGGTCATGCCTGCCGCGGAGCTGACCCGCGTCGACCCCTCCCGCGGCCCTGTCCAGACCGCCCTCGGCGTGCTCGGCATGCCCGGCATGACCGCCTGGACCGGCCTCACCGAGATCATCGGCGCCCGGTCCGGAGAGACCGTCGTCATCTCCGCCGCCACCGGCGCCGTCGGCAGCGTCGCCGGCCAGATCGCCAAGGCCCGCGGCTGCCGCGTGGTCGGCGTCGCCGGCGGAGAGGAGAAATGCCTCTTCGCGAAGGAAAAACTCGGATTCGACATCTGCATCGACCACCGCAGGCACGAGGACGGGCGCGCGATGGCGGCGGCGCTTGGGGAGGCCGCCCCGGACGGGATCGACGGCTATTTCGAGAATGTGGGCGGCAAGACCCTCGCCGGCGTGATCCCCAACATGGCCCGGGACGGTCGGATCGCCCTCTGCGGCATGGTCGCCTGGTACAATGGGCAGAATCTCGACCAGACGATGCCGCTTCCCCTGGTCTGGCGGACAATCCTGACCCACCGCCTCACCGTCCGCGGCTTCATCGTGACCGACCACTGGCAGCAATTCGATGACTTCCTGGGCGAGGTCGCGCCGCTCCTGACGTCGGGTGACCTCTACTACCGCGAGGACGTGACGGACGGGCTCGAGAACGCCCCGAAGACTTTCCTCGCCATGTTGGAAGGCGGCAATTTCGGCAAGACGCTGATCCGTGTCGGACCGGACGCCTGAACTTGGTCAAGACGCTCACGATCCGCTCCGCACGTCCTCTCGCCGCGCCGCAAGCGCGCTCCGGGCCAGATCATGGGCCTTCCGCATCAGCGTGGGCAGGTCCGAGAGCCGGAACGCCTCCTGTCGCACGAAGCGGCCGCGATCAGGCACAGCGTCCGTTTCGCCGCCGTAGAGGGTCAGCAACAGGTGGAAATGCGTGAAGGTATGGCGGACCTCCCCGAGCTCATGCCACTCCGCCTCGACCGGCGGTGCATGATCGGGAACCTCCTCGGCCCAATCCGACCCCGGCCAGCCGAGCATCCCCCCGAGAAGCCCGCTCCCGGGCCGCGTCTCCAGAAGCCAGGCCCCGTCCGTCCGACGCGCGAGATAGGCCACGCCGCGCCGGACCGGCTTGGCCTTTCGGGCCTCCTTGCGAGGAAGGTCCGCCGCCCGACCCGCGCTTCGCGCCGCGCAATCCGCCATCCAGGGACAGATCCCGCAGGCCGGGCTGCGGGGCGTACAGATGGTCGCA
The DNA here is from genome assembly GCA_963829665.1 of uncultured Alphaproteobacteria bacterium. Lineage (GTDB taxonomy): Bacteria > Pseudomonadota > Alphaproteobacteria > Rhodobacterales > Rhodobacteraceae > Palleronia. The sequence continues at coordinate 90,984 of CAWHJL010000001.1, forward strand.
CCCAGATCCATGATCGCCTGGGCGTAATCTCCCGGCCGCGTGTCGGGGGTCAGGGCTTCGGCCAGACCGGCCAGCCGCTTCTTCGAGCCGGGCAACGGCTCCTCGACGGCGTGCAGTCGCGCCACGACCCGCTCCACGTTGCCGTCGACCACCGTCTCCGGCCGGTCGAAGGCGATGGCGGCGATGGCCGACGCTGTATATGGGCCGATTCCCGGCAGTTCGAGCAAGCCGATTCGCGTCTCCGGAAAGCGCCCCCCGAATTCGTGCGAGACCATGCGGGCGCATCTGAGAAGATTGCGTGCGCGGGCGTAGTAGCCGAGCCCCGCCCATTCCCCCATCACCCGCGCATCCTCGACCGCGGCAAGGGCCATGACATCGGGCCAGAGATCGGTGAAGCGCCGGAAATAGGGCGTCACGGCCGCCACCGTCGTCTGCTGGAGCATCACCTCCGAGAGCCAGACGCGGTAGGGGTCGGGCCGCGCGCCCCCGCGTCGGTCGACGGGGCCGATCCGCCATGGCATCTCGCGGGCATGATCGTCGTACCAGGCGAGGAGACGGTCCGAGAGTCGGGCGTCACGCAACTTTTATGGCTCCCTTCCCGATTTCGGGTTTCGCCGATCGTCCCGGTCCTTAGATTGGCCACGATGGTCACGAGCCACACGCCATATCGCCGCAGAGTCCGCAAGGGGGCCGTCCACGCCGCCACGCTGCTTGAGCGGCGGATTCGCGAAGTGGGCGAAAGCCGCGGCTTCGCCGTTTCCCGCCTCCTGACGCGCTGGGAGGAGGTCGCCGGCCCCGAGATCGCCGCGATCGCCCGTCCCGTGGAGGTGTCCTTCGCCCGCGGCGGAATGGGGGCGACCCTGACCGTGCTGACGACCGGCGCGCAAGCTCCGATGCTCGAGTTGCAGAAGGAGCGGCTGAGGGAGAAGGTGAACGCCTGCTACGGCTACCAGGCGATCCGCCGCATCCGCCTGACCCAGACCGCTCCGACCGGATTCATCCCTGCCGATGAGCTCACTGCGCGACAGCCGCAAGAATCCGAAGCCGACAGCCGCGCCATCGCCGCCGCACGCGCCGGAACCGAAGGGATTGGCGATGTGGGCCTGCGGGAGGCGCTCGAACGACTGGGTACGAACGTGCTCTCCTCGGAAAACCGCAAGAAAGGCACTTGATGAAAACGCTTCCCGCGCTCGCCCTCGCCACAGCGGCCGTCGCCGGCGTCTGGTACATGACAGCGACCCCGGGCACGGCTCCCTCGCTCCTTCCCGCCGCCGCCCAGGCGCAGGATGCCTCGGAAGACAGCGCCCCCGCGGCGACGGTCGAGGAGATGACGCTCGGCGACCCGGACGCGCCGGTACAGGTGGTCGAATACGCCTCGTTCACCTGCCCGCACTGCGCGAACTTCAACGAGACCGTCTGGCCGAAGATCAAGGAAGCCTATGTCGATACCGGCAAGATCGGCTTCACCTACCGCGAAGTCTATTTCGACCGCTTCGGTCTCTGGGCCGGCATGCTGGCACGGTGCAGCGGGGAGACCCGGAAATACTTCGCCATCGGCGACATGATCTATGACAGGCAGCGCGACTGGACGCAGGGAGAACCTCAGGAAATAGCCGACAATCTCCGCAGGATCGGCCGCAGCGCCGGCCTCGGGGAGGAGCAGCTGGACGCCTGCCTGACGGACGGCGCCAAGGCGGAGGCGATGGTCGCCAATTTCGAAGAGAACGCGAAGGCGGACGGGATCGACTCGACCCCGAGCTTCCTCATCGACGGCAAGAAATACTCCAACATGAGCTACGAGGATTTCTCCGGGATACTCGACGAGCGGCTGGCGGAGACCGACAGCTAGACTAGAGGCCGATACGGTCAAGAGCCGCGTTGAGGATCGCCCAGTCCTCGATCTCGAGGCGCACAGGCAGGGTGAGGACACGGCTGCGGAAGGATGCGGGCAGACGGACCGCGTCCTTCTCCGTGGTGACGAGCTGCGCGCCGGCGTCGCGTGCCTCGCGGTCCATCCGCTCCATCAGGGGCGCCGACAGCGGCTGATGGTCGTCAAGTGCCCGAGTCGCCACGAGGTCCGCTCCGAGATCCTGCAGCGTGCGGAAGAACTTCTCCGGTCGGCCGATACCGGCGAAGGCAAAGGTGCGAAGACCCCGCCACGCCATCCCCGTCGGCAAGGGCTCGAGTTGTCCGACCAGCAGGGGAACGTGGGGACGCGAAGCGAGACAGCCGGCGAATCGCGCATGAGACGCGCAGTCGCCGATCACCAGGAGCAAATCGGCACGGGCGAGACCGGCCTCGACCGGCTCGCGCAGGGGTCCGGCCGGAATAACGCGCTCGTTGCCGAAGCCCGTGGCGGCATCGACGACCAGGAGTGCGAGGTCTTTCGCCAGGCTCGGCGACTGGAAGCCGTCATCCATGACGATCGCGGCGGCCCCGCTCCGAGCGGCGAGCCGGGCCGCCGCGACCCTGTCGCGCCCGATCCAGACAGGAGCGAAGGCCGACAGGAGAAGAGGCTCGTCTCCCACGTCCCCGGCACCGTGCAGCCCGGGATCGACGAGCGTGCCTTCTCGGATACGTCCGCCGTATCCGCGGCTGACCACGTGGGCCTCCACGCCGCGATCCGCAAGCCGCTGGAGAAGCGCGATCACCGTCGGTGTCTTGCCTGTTCCGCCTGCGGTCAGGTTGCCTACGCAGATGACCGGCACGCCGGCGGTCTCGCCCCGCCGCGCCACGCGCCGCGCGGTCTCGCCAGCGTAAAGCGCCGCGAGGGGAGCGAGCAGCCGCGCCTTCCAGCCGGCGCGGTCCGGCGGCAGAAACCAGAAGGCAGGGGGCCGCATCAGAAGTCGATCCCTGCGAGCGTATCACCGATCAGCTCGACAAGCCGGGCGGACGCTTCCGCGTTCGCGCTCGTGACGGTCCAGCCGGCCCGGGCGCGTTCGGCCGCGGTATCCGGGCTCTGAAGTCGCTCCAGTTCGGCGGCCAGGCCCGCCATGTCAGCGACGACGCAAGCCGCGCCGGCCTCGCGCAGGCATGCAATCTCGAACTCGAAACGCCCGGAAAAGGGGCCGTGCACGAGAGCAGACCCGAGCGAGGCGGCCGCCATCGGAGAGGTCCGAGGACCATTTCCGGAGATCGTGCCGCCGAGATAGGTGACCGGGGCGAGGCGCATCCAGTCGCCGCGCTCGTCAGGATCGTCCACGAGAAGAATCCTGTCCTCGGCCTTAGGCTCCTGGCCGGCGCTGCGGGTCGCGAACCGCCAGTCGATCTCCGAGAGCCGCTGACCGGCACGCTCGGACTCCAGGGGCGCGAGTATGAGAAGGAGGCGGTGCGACAACTGCGCGACGCGCTCGTGGACGGAGAGCACCAGATCGAGCTCGGCGAAGGGGAGATCAAGCGCCAACCAGACCTGCCGGGTTCCGATGGCCTGTCTGAGGGGCGCGAATCGGTCGGTCGTAGGAGGGGGAGCTGGAACGGTCGAGAGCGGTCCGAGGGGCTCGATGATCGGCTCCAGTCTCGGATCCGGCCGCGCCGCGATCACGGCGTCGAAACGCTTCATCGGCCGGATCAGCGGCAGGGACAGCCGCGCGGTATCCGTCTCCGCGGCGAAGAGCGGGACGCCGCGACGAAGCCCCTCCGTCCAGACCGCCGGACAGGGGTCGGAACCGAAGAACACGGCGATGTCGGGGCGCCAGGCCTCGAGAAACGTGCTGGCGGCGGCGATCGTGTCTGCCGGAGCGTCCGTCTCCTCCGTCGTGCCGGTCGTCAGGATCGCGAGATCGGGCGCCTCCCGCGAGATTTCCTCGAGCACGAGACGCGCCCCCGTCGTGTCCAGACCATGACCGAAATGGGCCCAGAGAAGGCGCCCCTCCGCGCGGTGCGCGGGAAGATCGGGCGCGGCGCGCTGGCGGCGCGCGGCGAGGCGATGGCGCAGAAGGGAGAGCGAAAAATCCACCCTCGCGCCGGCCGCTCAGCCGAGCTCCTCGGTCGGCGAGGCGGCAGTCTCCTCGTCCCGAAGGCGATGCAGATGCGCGATGTAGTAGCGGGTGTTGGCCTCGTCGACGGTTCGCTGCGCGGTATCCTTCCAGGCGTCGTAGGCGCTGCGGTAATCGGGATACATTCCGACGATATGGATCGCGTCGACGTCCTTGAAGACGTTCCGGGCCGGATCGACGAGCTCGCCTCCGAAGACGAGATGCAGGCGCTGGGTCATGGGCGGTCTCCTGTTTGTCCGGGTCGTAGGTGCGTAGCCCCGAGCGGTCAAGCGAGCAGCCAGGCCAGCATGCGCGCGTGCATCGCAGCGCCCGCCCCCGGCCTCGACGCCGAATGGCCGTCGCCGTCGCTTGCCGACCGCCCCCTGCCATGCGAGCATCCGGAACAGGGAGGAGACGGGCATGGCCGGGAATGGCAAGGAGGAGCGGGCCTTGCTGGGCAACGCCGAAATCGGCGCACTCTCGCATCTCTATCGCGGCGAGAACTATCGCTCCACGGTCTGGCGCACGCGACTCGACACGACCACGAACTGGTCGGTGGTGACGCTCGGCGTCGCGCTGTCGATCTCCTTCGCGCGGCCCGAAGCCTCGGCGCTGCCGTTGATCCTCGTCGGCGTGCTGATCTTCTTCTTCCTGATGCTGGAGGCGCGGCGATACCGCTACTTCAACGTCTGGCGCGCGCGCTGCCGCTGGATGGAAGTGCATTTCTTCGCGCCGATGCTGCACGACGACACGCTCTACCGAGACGCGGACTGGCAGAAGACGCTTGCGAACGATTACGTCCATCCGCGCTACCATGTCTCCCTTATGGCGGCGATGGGGCGCCGGATCCGGCGCAACTACCTATGGATTCTGTTGATCCAGGCGCTGGCCTATCTGGGAAAGCTGACGGTGCATCCGATTCCGTTGACCGCGGCCTCGGATCTCTTTGTCCGGGCCGGGATCGGGCCGGTCCCCGGCATCGCGGTCCTCGGCTTCGGCGCGGCCTACTGCCTGGCCTGGGGAGGAATCGCATTCTGGAGTTGGCGGAGCGATCGCAAACGCCTTCGGCATGACCAACGCTGGACCAGCATGGGATGAACGGAGCCACCGTCACCAAAGCCCCGGGCTGTTCGTTCTCGAGCGGCGCACGGGCCTGGCGCTCCCGTTGCGTCAGGCGAGAGCGGCTCGGATCGCGTTATGCAGCGCAGGATTGGCAGCGAGGACGCCGTCGGAGCGACGGCCGGGAGTGTTGAAGCTCAAGGGTGCGCCATGGCGGTCGGTCACGCGCGCCCCGGCCTCGGCCGCGATCAGGCTGCCGGCGGCGACGTCCCATTCCCAGGCGGGACGCAGCGTCAGCATGGCATCCGCGCGACCCCGTCCGACGCAGGCGATACGGTAGGCGAGCGACGGGCGGAACATCCGCTCGAAGCCCGGCAGATAGCGCCAGTGCTGCGCAGCATAGGTGGGTTTGGAGGCGAGAAGGCGCGCCCCTTCGGGATCGGGCCGCGTCGAGACGGTCAGGAGGGCGCCGTTCAGCCGCGCGCCCTGCCCCTTCGCAGCGGTAAAGGTCAGGTCACGGGCTGGAAGATGGACGACGGCGGCGGTGACCTCGGGCCCCTCCGTGACAGCGAGCGACACCGCCCAGATTTCCTCGCCCTTCAGGAAGGCGCGCGTACCGTCGATCGGATCGAGGACGAAGCAGTGACGGGCATCGAGGCGCGTGGAGTCGTCAGGGCTTTCCTCGCTCAGCCAGCCGTAATCGGGTCGCGCCGAGCGCAGTGCTTGCGCCATTGCCGCGTCGACCTCCAAATCGGCGGCCGAGACGGGACTGTGATCCGCCTTCGTCCAGGTTTCGGGGTCCTGACGCCAGTGCGCGCGCGCGATCTCTCCGGCCGCGAGCGCGGCATCGATCAGGAGAGGAAGATCAGTCGCCGGCAAGTGTGAGCCCCTCGACCAGGAGCGAGGGGATGCGGCGCGAGTGGTGGTCCCGCGCGTCGTTCGCAGGCACGATCGTCTTCAACATGTCGCGCAGGTTTCCGGCGACGGTGACTTCGTTCACGGGGTAGGCGATCTCGCCTCCCTCGACCCAGAACCCGGATACGCCGCGGGAGTAATCCCCGGTATTGGGGTTTATCGTCGCCCCGATCAGCGACGTGACGAGAAGGCCGGCACCCATCTGCGCAAGAAGCGCCTCGCGCGTGATCTCGCCGGGCGACAAGGTCACGTTCGTGACCGATGGGGTGGGCGGGGCGGAGGGGCTGCGCACCGCGTTGGCGGTGCTGTTGAGACCCAGCTTCCGGGCCGTCGCGAGATCGAGCACCCACCCCTGCAGGACCCCGTCGCGCACGATGGTCCGGGGGGCGGTGGCGAGCCCCTCTGCATCGAAGGGTCGAGACCCTCCGATACGCCGACGGTGCGGATCCTCGGTCAGAGAAAGGTTGCCCGGCAGCACGCGCTCGCCCATAAGGTCGCGCGCCCAGGAGGCTCCGCGGGCGATGGCGGTTCCGTTGATCGCCGTCAGAAGGTGCCCTATCAGTCCCGACGAGATGCGCTCGTCGTAGGTCACGGGCCAGGCACCGGTCCGGGCGCGCCGCGCGCCCTGCATCGCGGCGGCGCGCTCGCCCGCCCTGCGCCCGATCTCCTCCGGACTCGGGAGATCGGCAGCGAAGATCCGCGATTCGGCGGCGTAGTCGCGCTCCATTCCCGCCCCTTCGCCGGAGATGGCGACGCAGGATGTCGACGAGCCGGTCCGCTCGAAGCCCGCCGAAAACCCGTTCGTCGCCGCGACATGCACGGCGCGACGAAACCAGCCGGCCGACGCCACCTGAACCTGGGCGACCCCCAGGATGGCGCGCGCTGCCGCTTCGGCGGAGCGGGCCGTCTCCTCGAGCCCGGCAGGGCCGGGTTCGGATGCAGGATCGGCGAGCTCGAGCGCGTCCGCTGATGTGTCCCGAGCGAGGTCGGACGGATCGGCGAGACCGGCCCCGGGATCCTCCGGCGATTCCCGCGCCATGGCTACGGCCCGTTCGGCCATCTCCGACATGGTCCGGGCCGTCAGAATCCGAAGCCGAGACGCAGGCTTGGCGGCGGCCGATCAGAACCCTGAGACCGATCTCCACGCCCTCGGCCCGTTCGGCCTGTTCCAGTCCGCCGTCGCGCACGTCGATCGAAAGCGAGGCATCGCGGACGGCGATCGCATCGGCCTCCTCCGCACCCGCATCCCGCGCCGCGTCGAGGAGCCGGGAGGAGAGAGTGGAGAGGTCGTCGGTCATCTGCTGGGGTCCCTGCCGGTCGCTCGTCACCTATGCCGTCCGACCGGTTGTGCCAAGTCTGGCGATGCCATCGGATACGGATCCGGATTGATCCCACGGCGCGGGCTTGTAATATTCGGGCGGGAGATCGGTCGGCGATGGCGTCGCCGGACATGACCGGATCCTCCCCGCGCAGAGCGCGGCTTTCCGTCCTGAACGCCTGGATCACCCGCCGGGTGCGTTTCCTGCGTCCGGCCCCAAGGACGTGAGACAACATGACAGAACGCCCCGATACCCTGACATTCGAGAACGGCGCGCGGGCGCGCCTGCCCTTCAGCGCGAGCGAATACGCGCGCCGGATCACGGCGCTTCGCGCAATCATGGCGGCGCGGGGGCTCGACGCCGTGCTGCTGACCTCAATGCATAACGTGGCCTACCATACGGGCTTTCTCTACTGCGCCTTCGGTCGAGCCTACGGATGCGTGGTGTCCCCGCGCGATTGCACCCTCGTTTCGGCTAATATCGACGGCGGCCAACCCTGGCGGCGGAGCCATTGCGACAACCTGATCTACACGGACTGGCGGCGGGACAGTTTCTGGGTCGCGGTCTCCGGCCTTCTCGGCGGAGGAGCGCGGATCGGGATCGAGGCCGACCATTTGTCCCTCTCGGCCAGCGACGCTCTGGTTGCGGCAATGCCGGGCCTCGACCTAGCGGACGTGGGGGCAGATTTGATGCAGGTCCGCATGGTGAAGACCGCCGAAGAGATCGCGCTCATACGCGATGGCGCGCGCATCGCCGATCTCGGCGGCGCAGCCATTCGCGCCGCAATCCGGCCCGGCATTCGCGAGATCGACGTGGCGATGGCGGGCCGCGACGCGATAGAGACGGAAATCGCCCGGTCCCACCCGGACAGCGAGTTGCGCGATACCTGGGTCTGGTTCCAGTCCGGTCTCAACACCGACGGCGCGCACAATCCCGTCACGACGCGATCGCTCGGCCCCAGCGATCTCCTCAGCCTCAATGCCTTCCCCATGATCTCTGGCTACTACACGGCGCTCGAGCGGACACTCTTTCTGGGAGAACCCGATGCCGAGACTTTGCGGCTCTGGCGCGTGAACGTCGCCGCACACGAACTCGGCCTCTCGCTGATCCGGCCGGGAGCCACCTGCGCCGGCATCTGTGCCGAACTGAACCGGTTCCTTGCCGATGAGGGCCTGCTTTCCGCGCGCGCTTTCGGGTACGGTCATTCCTTCGGACTTCTCAGCCACTACTACGGCCGCGAAGCCGGACTCGAACTCCGCGAGGATGTCGGAACGGAACTCGAGCCCGGCATGGTCGTGTCGATGGAACCGATGCTCCGCATTCCCGAGGGCCGCGCCGGTGCCGGTGGCTACCGCGAGCATGACATTCTGGTCGTCACCGAGACCGGGGCGGAAAACCTGACCGGCTTTCCCTACGGACCGGAGGCGAACGTGATTTCGCCGTGAGCGGTCAGGGCATCCGCGCCACGGGCGCGCCGTTGACCACGACCACACCGTCGGGCGCGAACTCCACCTCGGTCCGGAGAGTATCCTCCCCTTCACCCGGCATCGCCAGGATGCCGAGCCCCATGCGAAGGCCGACAATCTGTCCCTGCGGCAGGGTTCCAAGTGCGGCCAGCTTGTCGAGGAGCGCATTGAAGCCGGTCAGGGAGAACGCGAGCGCGCCGACCGGCTTTCCGGGTCGCCCCGGCGTGGCCGGCGGCGTGAACTGGACTCCGCCATCGCCGCTGATCTCCGCGCCCAGAGCGGAAATCCGCATCGTGTCGAGAGAGACGCGTTCGAGCGCGGGGACAGGCGGATCCTGATCGGTTTGCCAGAACATTCTCCCCGAAAGCGAAAGGCGTAATTCGGCGGGCTCGCGCGGCAGATCGGCCCCCGGGTCAAGCAATTGCCAGATCTGCTCGGACGGCGTCACGCCGGTCAGCCCGAGATCGACCGAAACCGGGACACTTTCCGCAACGGGTTCGGCGGGGGTCGTGAGCGCCATGGTCAGCGCATCAACATCGATGCGCGCATCGGGCAGCGGAACCTGTTCGCCTGCCGCCGAGAATGTGAGCCCGCTCGCGGTCTGGCGCGCTTCCATCCGTCCGGCATCGACGCTAACTTCGCTGCGGCTCGGACCGCTCGTGATGTCGAGAGTGGCCGGCGCCCCCCCTTCCTCCAGCGGTGCGGTGAATGACTGCCTGCTCGCCGCCGCATCGGTCGTCAGAGAAAGCGCGTCCGCGCCGTCCGCCGGCCCGCTCCGCGGGCTCCCGGCGAGCGCGGCCGAGAGATCCTCGTAGGACGCCGATATCCTGCCCTGCTCTGCATCGCGTGGCGTCGCGGTCACCGACAGCGCATCGGCCCTCAGGCGGCTTTCGCCATCCGCCGTGCTGGCGGTCAGTTCCAACATCGTGGCCTCGAGACTCGCTTCAACGATACCGTCGGGAAAGGTAATGACGGCGCTCGCGGCGAGTTGGTCCTCCCGAACCCGGTAGTCGGGCGCTTCGATCGTGCCGCCGACGCGGATGTCGAAATCCTTGGCGCTTACCGCGGCCGTAGTCCCGTCCTCGCCCTCGACGCGCCAGCGGCTCGGCAGGCTGACAAGCGTTGCACCGTCCTCCGCGACCATACGAAGCTTGTCCGCATGGATGCGGGGTGCGGACACTTCCGGTCCAAGCCGCAAAACCGCCCCATCGATGACGAGGCCGCCGGCCTCGCTCCGTGGCGTTCCCTCGATCGCGACGACCGCCTCCTCGCCGGACCGCCAGAGCTTCCAGAGGGCGTCCGGCGAAACTTGGGCTGACGCTGGCAGACCGAAGGTGACGCAGGCGGCGCAGATCGCGAAGCGCATGGAGCGGGACCTTCCGTTCGGAACGGGCGGACGGTGATCCAGCGCCGCGCGACCGTCAAGGGTGCTTGGCGACCGCCCGGTCCGGCCTAGGGTCTCTCCCGAGGCAGCAGAGGGAGACGCGGGATGGGGGAAATGACGGACAAGGTCGTGCTGGTGACGGGCGCGAGCCGCGGCATCGGCGCCGCCGCGGCGCGGGAGTTCGCGGCGAACGGAGCGAAAGTGGCGCTCCTCGCCCGGAGCCGTGGTGCCATCGCCGAAATCGCCGGGGAACTCGGGGCGGATACCGCCCTCGCGGTCCCCTGCGACATATCCCGCTACTGGGAGGTACGGGCCGCCGTCGACGCCTGTTGCGAATGCTTCGGCCGCCTCGACATCCTCATCAACAATGCCGGTGTTATCGAGCCGATAGCCCGCCTCTCGGAAGTTGATCCGCAGACCTGGGCACAGGCCATCGACATCAATCTCAAAGGCGTCTTTCATGGTATGCGTGCGGCGATTCCCGCGATGGCGGCGGGCGGCGGCGGAACGATCATCACGATTTCCTCCGGTGCGGCTCACCGTCCGACCGAAGGGTGGTCCCATTACTGCGCTTCGAAGGCAGCTGCGGCAATGCTGATCCGGATGGTCGATGTCGAGGAGCGGCACCGCGGAATTCGCGCGATGGGGCTTTCGCCCGGCACGGTCGCGACGGAGATGCAGAAGGAGATCAAGGCCTCCGGCGTCAATCCGATCAGCGACCGCGACTGGTCCGAGCACATCCCTCCAGAGTGGGTGGCCAAGGCCCTTCTGTGGATGGCGGGTCCCGCCGGAGAGGAATGGCTGGGACGTGAGGCCTCTCTGCGGGACGACGAGGTTCGGCGCGCCGTCGGATTGATTGGCTGACACCCTCGCGGCGGCCCCCTGGCCGGGCGTTGGGCCATACCGCCCCGTAGACCCCCCGTGACGCCCGGACGAGATCCGGTCGAGTATGGTGCCGCCCGGAATGGGCTGGCCGAGCGAGGGCCCCGGGCGGGGGCGCCGCCCGGTAGCTGTGCCGGATCACTCGGGGGTAACGGTCGCCTCGATCATCTCCTCGCTGAGATGAAGGTTGTCGCCGGCATAACGCAACTCGGTCGGAACGTAGAGCGTCGTCATGGCCACGTAGGTGCCGATGGCGAGAATGACGGCAATTGCCGCGCCGGAGAGGAAACTCGTCATCGGGTCGCTCCCTTCTTGTCCTCGATCTCGTCGAGCCAGAGGTCGTGGTGCTCCGCCGCCCAGTTTCGATCGACGTCGCCGGTCCACATCGCCCAGAAGGCCCCCTGCATGCCAACCGTGCCGATATAGATGTGGCCCAGAATGACCGCGATCATCAGGACGGCCACGATGGCGTGGGCGAGCATGGCCCAGCCCATTCCGTTGATGTCGAGAAGCCAGAACGGAAACATCAGCAACAGGCCCGAGGCAACGAGGAGCCCGCCGCCCAGGATCACCGCCCAGAAGATAAGCTTCTGACCCGCGTTGAACTTGCGCGCCGACGGATGAACATCGTCCGAGAACATGCCGCCGCCCTTCTTCAACCAGTCAAGGTCGCGTCGCGACGGCAGGTTGTGTCCGACCCACATGACCAGCATGATGACAACCCCGATAGCGAAGGAGGGGAAGAACATCATGTGCCCCCAAGTCGCCAACCAGCCCGTCTGTCCGAGGACCTCGTCGCCGAAGGGCAGGATCAGCGTGTCCCCGTAGGCAATGACGATGCCTGTCAGCGCCAGCATCAGGAAGCTCACCGACGTCATCCAGTGCGTGACCCGCTCGATCAGCCCGAATCGCAGGACCTTCCTGCCGGATTTGCCCCGCACGATCGGAACCCGACCCCGGACCGCAAGGGCGGAGGCGAGAAGGAAGGCGAAGCCGAGGATCGCCAACGCTCCCAGATGCGTGGCGATGTCGGCCATCCCCAACCGCCAGTCGCGGGCGAAGGGACGCTCGAAGACGTTGGCGCCGACATAGGGCAGAGTGGATATTCCCTCGACCCGGTCGGTGCCGCGGATCATCGCGATCTCCTCGTCGGTGGGAATTGCCCAGCTCCGGGTCAGGAAGTCGTCGGGATTCTCGATCGGCTCCTCCCTGAGCTGTGTCTCGGAACCGATCTGGAAGGTGCGGTCGTTCTGCGGAGAAGGCCCGTATTGGGCCCGCGGCCCCTGCAGCGTCGCCCGGTCGCGCAGAATCTCGTTGGCGACGACGGAACTGTCACCGGTCTGCTCGGCGGAAATCGGCGGCACCCCCCAACGCACCTCCGGGACCGTGTGGTTGTCGTTGTCGAAAAGTTCGAACAGCTGGACAGCCAGGAGCAAGAGCAGCACGATGGCCGCGATCGCTCCGGCGATGCGGTAGCCGGCGAAGGAGGGCCGGTCCGAGGCGCCGCCGGTCACGTGTGTCGCATCCGTCATCTCACGCCTCCTCGGGGTAATAGGCCGTCTGCCAGCCCCAGGCGCCGGAGCCGAAACCCCGCGCCAGGACACGCTCGCGGTAGATCTCTCCAATCACCTCGCCATCGCCGGCGAGAAGCGCGCGCGTGGAACAGACCTCTGCGCAGATCGGCAGCTTGCCCTCCGCGAGCCGGTTGCGCCCGTACTTCTCGAACTCAGCCTCGGACCCGTTCTCCTCCGGCCCGCCGGCGCAATAGGTGCATTTGTCCATCGTGCCGCGCGATCCGAAGAGCGTGGAGCGCGGGAATTGCGGCGCCCCGAAGGGGCAGGCGTAGAAGCAGTAGCCGCAGCCGATGCAGGTATCCTTGTCATGCAGAACGACGCCGATATCGGTCTGGTAGAGGGTCGAGACAGGACAGACCGCGACGCAGGGAGCGTCGGTGCAGTGCATGCAGGAGATGGCGATCGACTTCTCGCCCGGCTCCCCGTCATTGATGGTGACGACCCGCCGACGGACCATGCCCCAGGGGACCTCGTGCTCGTTCTTGCAAGACGTCGAGCAGGCGTTGCACTCGATACAGCGGTCGGTGTCGCAGAGGAATTTCACTCGTGCCATTGGTCGAACTCCTTACGCCGTCGCGATCCGGCAGAGGGTGGCTTTCGTTTCCTGCATCTGGGTGACGACATCGTAGCCGTAGGTCCAGGCAGTATTGGCCGCCTCGCCCGCGACGACGGGCTTGGTCCCTTCCGGATAGCGGCCGGTCAGGTCCTCGCCTTGGTAGAAGCCGGCGAAGTGGAAGGGCATGAACACCGTTCCCTTCCCGACCCGTGGCGTCACCAGCGCGGAAACCCGGACTCTCGCCTCGGGCGTCTCTACCCATATCATGTCGCCGTCGGAGATGCCGGCGCCCCGGGCGTCTTCCGTGTTGACCTCTGCGAACATCTCCTGCTGGAACTCGGCGAGCCACTTGTTCGACCGGGTCTCGTCGCCACCCCCCTCGTATTCCACCAGGCGGCCCGACGTCAGCACCATCGGGAAATCCTTGCTGAAATCGTTCTCCTGGATCGAGGCGTATCGGACTGGAAGACGCCAGAGCCGCCGGTCGTCATAGGTCGCGTATTGCGGCAGCAGGTCGCGGCGTGGCGTATAGAGCGGCTCGCGGTGGAGCGGCACCGGATCGGGGAAGTTCCATACCACGGCGCGCGCCTTCCCGTTGCCGTAAGGGGCGAGACCGTGCTTGATCGCGACGCGCTGGAGACCGCCGGACAGGTCGGTCTTCCAGTTGACCCGCCGGATCTTGTCGCGGATCGTCGCGTCTTTCGGCGTCTCGTCCTGCGGATTGTTGGTGAGATAGGCGCGGATCGCCGTCATCGCGTTCTCGGGATAGTCCCCGCGCAGCATGTCGATCGTTTCGCCCTGGCTCTCGTCTGTCGCCTGTCCCCCCTGGCCCCCCTGCCAGGAGCCGTCGATATCCTCGTTGTTGCTGCCGCCCTTCTTGCGGAGCTGCTGCGGGGTGAGGTTGTCGATGCGGCTTTGCGCATCCTCCTCGGAAATATCGAAATACTCCCACTTGAACAGGTCGGCACCGACCGTGGCGATGACCAGCCGCTCCTTCGCGGTCAGCTCGTCATCCCAGCCGAGCGCCTCGATCATGCCGAGGGTGATCTCGGGATAACCGTCCTCGATCGCCGAATCCTTCGACCAACTGTCGGTGGCCAGCAGGTTCGAGCCTTCGTAGCTGACCCCCCAGCGCGCGCGGAACGGCAGGCCACCTTCGGCGACGCTCTTCGACGTGTCATAGAGGATCGGCGAGCCGGGATGGTTGATCTCGGGCGTGCCCCAGGCGGGCCAGGGAAGTCCGAAATACTGACCCTCGAAATCCGAGCCCGGCTTGCCCATCAGGGTTTTCCCGTCGAACATCGCCTGGTTCAGCATGTGGGCCTTGAGCTTCTCGGGGCTCTGGCCGGTATAGCCGATGGTCCAGGTGCCGCGATTGATCTCGCGCAGGATGGATTCCGCCTGCGGGTTCTTGTCCTTCACCTCGATGTGCTTGAACATCTCGTCGGCGAAGCCCAGCGCCTCGGCCAACAGATAGGTGATCTCGTAGTCGGTCTTTGCCTCGAAGAGCGGCTCGAAGACCTTGTCGCGCCATTGGAGCGAACGGTTGGAATTGGTCACCGATCCGTCGCATTCGGCGGTCGTGGCGGCGGGGAGCAGGTACACGTTGTCCTGCTTCCCGGTCATGATCGCGACCTGGGTCGGATGCGGGTCGATCACGCAGAGAAGATCGACCGTGTCAAGCGCCTTGATCTGATCGGGACCCCGCGCGATCGAGTTCGCCGCGTGCCCCCAGAACATCATCGCCTTCACCGGGTTGGGCTGGTCAGAGATCCTCCGTCTTCTCGGTAATCGCATCCATGTAGCGGCTGAGCGGCATGCCCGCGGCCTCCATCAGTTCCTTGGAGGCGAACTTGTCCTGCATGTACTGGTAGTCGACGTCCCAGACGCGGCACCAGTGCTTCCACGCGCCCTCCTCGAGACCGTAATAGGCCGGCAGGGAATCCACTGCGACGCCGAGATCGGTTGCGCCCTGCACGTTGTCGTGGCCACGGAAAATGTTGGTGCCGCCTCCCTCCTTTCCGATATTGCCGAGGACGAGTTGCAGCACCGAGGCCGCGCGCGTGTTAGACGAGCCGATCGTGTGCTGCGTCAGTCCCATGCACCACACGAGGGTTCCGGGTCGGTTCTCTGCCAGCATCCGCGCGACCCTGCGGGTCTGCTCGGCAGGGATTCCGCAGACGTTCTCGACCTCTTCGGGCGTCCATTTCTCCGCCTCGTCGCGGACCGCGCCGATATTCCAGACCCGGCTCTCGAGATACTCCTTGTCCTCCCAGCCATTCTCGAAGATCTCGCGCACGAGGCCCCACATGAAGCCGATGTCCGAGCCGGGACGAACCCGCACATATTCGTCAGAATGGGCCGCGGTGCGGGAGAAGCGGGGATCGACGACGATCATCTTGGCGCCGTTCTCGCGGCCGGCGAGGACATGCAGCATCGAGACCGGGTGCGCCTCGGCGGGATTGCCGCCGATGATGATGATCGACTTCGCGTTCCGGATGTCGTTGAACGTGTTCGTCATCGCGCCGTAGCCGAAGCTGTTGGCGACGCCGGCGACGGTGGTCGAGTGGCAGATGCGCGCCTGGTGATCGACGTTGTTCGTGCCCCAGAAGGCGGCGAACTTGCGGAAGAGATAGGCCTGCTCGTTCGAGAACTTGGCCGAGCCGAGCCAGTAAGCGGAATCGGGCCCGTATTCGGAGCTGATATCCTGCAGCTTGCCGGTGATCTCCTTGATCGCCTGATCCCAGGAAATCCGGGTCCATTCGCCGCCGACGCGCTTCATCGGATACTTGAGCCGGCGCTCCCCCATGGAGACTTCGCGCATCGCGGCACCCTTGGCGCAATGGGTGCCCTGGTTGATGGGGCTCTCGAAGGCCGGCTCCTGGCCGACCCAGACGCCGTTCTCCACCTCCGCCCAGATCGAACAGCCGACCGAGCAGAATTGACAGACGGTCTTCTTGAACTCCGGGAGGTCGGCCGCCTTTTCGGGAGTGACCTGGGCCGTCGCCGTCCTCGGCGCGCCGGACAGCGCCGCAAGGCCGAGCCCGGCGACGCCGGAGGATTGCAGGAAGCCGCGTCGCGAAAGACCGGACGGCGCCGCACCGACGGCCGGCGCCGCATCTCGAGACCGCGTGACCGAGCGGGATTTGCGCTTGAGCATGGCCTGAGCTCCTCAGCTGCGCGCGAGCGCGTAATAGGTCCGGGTGTGGGGCGTGTCCTTGAGAACGACCCGGTGATGATCTTCCGCGGCGGACTCGGGCGCCTGGATTTCCGTGCCGGCGGAGCCCGCAGAGGCTGTCGCTGCGCCGATCACGGCGCTTCCCAGGAGCATCTGTCGGCGGGAGAATTGGTTGGTGTCACTCATGACCGGAAGACCTCGCTGGCTGGCTACTGTCTCATTCTTTGCTGAGTCCCATAATGACGGAATAATCTCGATGCGAAAGCCATTATCGCCTTGTCTTCAGTCGCGTTGGCACGCGCAGCTCACCCCAGCCGCTGTCCTTCCGCGCACCCGGATTGCCCCCGGCAGACGAAACGGTACCGAAACCGACCACCGGCCCTAGCTGAACAAGCCGGCTGAAACGCAAAAAAGCCGCGCCTCCCTCCGGAGGCGCGGCGTCCCGAAACCGGGTTGGCGGAGCGCTCAGGCGGCGATGCCGGTCGATCCGGCCAGTTCCCGAAGGGCACGAAGCCCCATGGACTGGAACTTCGAAGGCGCGCGTTCTGCCGGATCCTGACCGGCGGCGCAGACAATCCAGCCATCGAAGCTCGATGCGGAGAGCAGGTTGAGGCAGGTCTTGAAATCGACCGAGCCGTCGCGGTCTCCCGGGACCGTGAAGACGCCCATCTTTACCGCCTGCGGCAGCGAGACGTCGTTCATCCGGGCCTTTGCCATCGGGCTTACCCGCACGTTGCCAGCGTGGAAATGCTTCACCCGCGGCATGTGCCGGGTGAGCAGCTGAACCGGGTCACCGCCCCCGAAATAGCACTGCGCCGTGTCGAAGAGCAGGAAGAGATTCGGGCCGGTCTCCATCATCAGCCGGTCGATCTCGTCCGGCGTCTGCACCACGGTTCCCATGTAGTGGTGATAGACGCAGGTGAGACCCTGATCGGCGCAGAACGTCGCGATCTGTTCGAGCTTCAGACCGAAGCTGTCCCAATCCTCGGCGGTCAGTTCCGGCTTGCGCGACAGGGGCGTGTCCGGCTTCGCGAAGATCGCGTTCGAAACCTCCTTCACCACGACCACATTCGCGCCGGCGGTCTTCGCGCGGTCGATGGCCGGCTGGATCGCCTCCCGTTCCTCCTCGACGGAGCGCTCGAGCAGACGAAGCCCGTGGTGAACCGCAGCGAGCGCGAGCCCATGCCCCTCAAGCGCGTCCTTCAGCTTCACCGGATCCTGCGGGAACTTGTAGCCTTCCTCGATGCCCTCGAATCCGATCTCCGCCGCGTCTATCAGGCAGGTCTCGAGATCGATGTCGGCGCCGAGTGTCTGATCATCCTCGTTGGACCAGGCGGCGGGGGTGGTGGCGAAACGGGTCATGCGGTCTCCTTTCGTTGTTCTTGCCACGGTCCGGAGCGCATCTCCGGACCGGATCGTCGGGGCCGACCGGTCAGACGCTCCGCGCGATCCAGTCGGCGATCATGAGGTCCAGATGCGCTCCGCCGCCGTTCTTGAAAACGGTGACATCGTCCGGAGCGCGCTCGGGACGTGCGGCGACGAGATCGTAGAGGTCGCCGCGGATGTCGTCTTCTCCGATGGCGCCGCTGGCGATAGGTAGGGCGATCTCGCCGATATGGCCGATCGTCGTGTCGCGGCTGTCGACGTGGAGGACTGCCTTGCGAAGCAGTGAGTCATCGGCCTCGCGCATATCTTTCCGAAACGCGCCGATGAGGTCAACATGGGTTCCGGGCGACACCATGTCACCCGTCAAGACGGGGCTCCGAGCCATTGTGGCCGTAGCAACTATGTCGGCTCTCCGAGCCGCGTCGTCAAGATCCATCACTGCTTCAACGGGGATCGTCGTGGCATGTTCCTCGGCAAATTTCTGCGCTTGCGAAGGCCTGCGGGCCCAAACCCGGATCCGCTCGAGGCGGGGACATACCGCCGGATAGGCCCTGACGAGGCTTGCCGCAACGGCACCCGCACCGACGATCAGGAGCGTTGCCGCGTCGGGCCGCGCGAGCAGCGTGGCGCCGAGAACCGAATCCGCCGCGGTCTTGAACTCGGTCACCAGCTTCGAATCGATTACGGCGGTCAGCTCGCCCGTCTCCGGCGCGAAGACGAGCATCGCCCCCTGAACGGTCGGCAGACCCTTCTCTGCATTGCCGGTGCAGACCGTGACGGATTTCACCCCATAGCCGAGGCCTTCGATATGGGCGGCGCGCGTCAGGCTGGTGCCTTCTGCCGGCCCGAGGAACATGTCGCGGATCTCGGCCCTGGGAAGGCGGTGCCCTGCCCGGAGCGCCTCCACGGCTCCCGGCCAGTCGAGCTTGTCCGCAACATCGTAGCCGATCTGCCTCATCTCTGCCGTGTCTCCCACTCGGGATGGATCCAGGGCGCAGCGTTCGATGGCGGCAGCATCCCCTTCCCCAGAATATGGTCGGCCGCCTTCTCGCCCGTCATGATCGACGGCGCGTTGAGGTTCCCGTTGGTGATGCGGGGGAAGATCGAACTGTCCGCGACGCGCAACGCCTCGACTCCGATCACCCGACATTCCGGATCGACCACGGCCAGGGAATCGTCCTTATTGCCCATCTTGCACGTGCCGCACGGATGATAGGCGCTCTCGACTTCCTCGCGAATGAAATGGCCGAGCTCGTCGTCAGATTGGGCCGCGGCGCCGGGGCTGATCTCCTTGCCGCGATACTCGTCGAAGGCGGGTTGGGCGAATATTTCTCGCGTCAGGCGAATGCAGGTGCGGAACTCCGCCCAATCGTCGGGGTGGCTCATGTAGTTGAACCGGATTCGCGGCGGCGCGGCGGGGTCGGCGCCGGCGAGCGTTACCTGCCCGCGCGACTTCGACCGCATCGGGCCCACATGAGCCTGGAATCCATGCCCTTCCGCGGCCGTCCGGCCGTCGTAGCGCACCGCAATGGGCAGGAAGTGGTACTGGATGTCGGGATACGCGATGCCGGCCGCGGAGCGGATGAAGCCGGCGCTCTCGAACTGGTTCGAAGCGCCGGGTCCGGTCCGCGTGAGAAGCCAGCGCGCGCCAACATAGGCCTTCCCGAGAAGAGACCAGTATCTGTAGAGGCTCACCGGCTTAGTCGCCGCCTGCTGAATGTAGAGTTCGAGATGGTCCTGCAAATTCTGTCCCACACCCGGCCTGTCCGCGACCACGTCGATACCGTGTTCGGCCATGTGAGCGCCGGGGCCGATACCGGACAGCATGAGCATCTTCGGCGAATTGAGCGCCGACGCCGCGAGGATCACCTCCGCCCTCGCCCGGATCGTCTCGACCCGCCCCTTGCGGTCGACCTCGACGCCGGTCGCCCGCCCCTTGGCGATCACCACCTTCCGGGCAAGCGCGCGTACCAGACGGCAATTCTCGCGCTTCAGCGCGGGCTTCAGATAGGCCGAGGCGGTCGACCACCGCCGTCCCTTCCAGATCGTCGCGTCGTAGGGGCCGAACCCCTCCTGCTTCTCGCCGTTGTAATCGCCGGTCAGTTCGTAGCCCGCCTGCCTGCCAGCCTCCACGAAGGCGCGGGTCAACGGATTCTGCCGGAGCCCCCGGGTCACGTGCAGCGGCCCTTCGCCCCCGCGCCAGGACGGATCGCCGCCATGGCCGCCGTCGTGCCAATTCTCCAGACGCTTGTAGTAGGGCAGGACATCGGCGTAGGACCAGCCTGTCGCGCCTGCCTCGGCCCAGTGATCGAAGTCGAGAGCATGACCGCGCACGTAGATCATGCCATTGATGGAAGACGAGCCGCCGACGACCTTGCCGCGCGGTACGACCATCCGCCGCCCCCCCAGATGCGGCTCGGGCTCCGTCCGCAAACCCCAATCGTATGTCCGCATGTTCATCGGATAGCTGAGCGCGCCCGGCATGTTGATGAACGGGCCGACATCCGAGCCGCCGTGCTCTATCACGATGACGGACCGGCCCGCTTCGGAGAGGCGGAAGGCCAGCGCGCAACCCGCGCTGCCGGCGCCCACAATGACGTAATCGGCTTCCATCAGAACGGCGCCTCGGTCGGATTCATCGAGACATAGACGGTCTTCAGCTGGCTGTAATGCTCGATCGCGGCCTTCGAGTTCTCGCGCCCCAGGCCCGACATCTTCATGCCGCCAAAGGGGGCTTCCACGGGGGTGAGGTTGTAGGTGTTGATGTAGGCCGTCCCGGCCTGGAAGCCGGCGGCCATCCGATGGGCGCGGGTCAGGTCCTTCGTGAAGACGCCGGCTGCGAGGCCGAACGCGGTCCCGTTGGCGCGGGTCACGGCCTCCTCCTCGGTCTCGAAGTCGAGGACCGACATCACGGGTCCGAAAATCTCCTCCCGTGCAATTGTCATGTCGTCGGTCACGTCGGCGAAGAGCGCGGGCGTGATCCAGAATCCATCGCGCTCCAGTCGCTCGCCCCCGGCGACGAGTCGGGCGCCCTCCTCGCGGCCCCTCTCGATGTAGCCAAGCACGATGTCGAGCTGCCGCTGCGACACCATCGGCCCGATGGTCGTGGATTCGACCATCGGGTCGGCGATCCGGGCGCCCCGCATCCGTTCGGCGAGACGGGACAGGAACGCCTGCTTGATGCCTCTCTGCACGAAGACCCGGGTGCCGTTGGAGCAAATCTGGCCTGTGGAATAGAAATTGCCGTTGATCGCGGCCGACACGGCACTCTCGAGATCGGCATCGTCGAAGACCACAATCGGGGACTTGCCGCCGAGCTCCAGCGTGGCGTGTTTCATGCCCGTAGCCGCGGATTGATAGACCTTCTTTCCCGTGGGCACCGACCCCGTCAGAGACACCTTGGCGACACGCGGATCCTCCAGCATCTGTGCCGCCTGGGCTCCGTAGCCCTGAACGACGTTGAACACGCCCGGAGGCGCGCCGGCCTCGGACAGGATCTCGGCGAGCTTCAGGGTGCAGAGCGGCGTGGTCTCGGAGGGTTTCATCACCATCGTGTTGCCGCAGGCAAGCGCCGGGGCTGCCTTCCACGCGGCGATCTGGGTCGGGTAGTTCCAGGCGCCGATGCCGAGCACGACGCCCAGCGCCTCGCGTCTCGTATAGACGAAATCGCCGTCCCCGAGCGGGATGTGCTCGCCCGTGAGAGCCCCCGCGAGACCGCCGAAATATTCGAGCGCGTCGGCGGCCGATGTGGCGTCGGCGATGAGCGTCTCCGACAGCGGCTTGCCGGTATCCATGGTCTCGAGTTCCGACATCTCGCGGTTGCGCTCCCGGAGGAGATCCGCCGCCCGGCGCAGGACCCGGCCGCGCTCCGTTCCGGTCATCGCGGCCCAGGCGGGCTGGGCCGCGGCGGCGGCGGAGACGGCACGGTCCGCGACCTCAGGCGTCGCGGCGTGGAGCCGCGCGATCACTGCGCCGGTGGCCGGATAGAGAACCGGGATCGGCTCTCCCCCTTCGTCCTCGTGATAGGCGCCGTCGATATAGTGGCTGGCGGGAGGCTGGCGCTCCATCCTAGCGGTCCTTCCTGTAATAGAGCGGTTCCCACGTCACCATGACGTGCTCGGAAAAGGCGGGGCGTTCCTGCAAGCGTCTGAAATATCGCGAAAGATGCGGTGTCTCGGGGCGCGCGAAATCGAGGCCGAAATAACGCGGAAGCATGTGGCCCGCGGCGATGTCGGCGAAGGTGAAGGTATCGCCGGCGAGCCAGGGGCCCTGGCCGATCCGGGCGTCGAGAACCCGGGCCGGAAGGTCGCAGGCCGCTGCGAGGCGGTCGCGTTCCGCCTTCGTCACCGTTGCGGGATCGCGCCGCACGAATGTGCGGAAGAGATCGATGACCGCTGCCTCGAAGGTGGTCTTGGACCATTCGGCCCAGACATCGAGGGGCGCGCGGGCGGCGGGATCCGGCGGCCAGAAAGCCGCGTCGCCGTAGCGGGCGGAGAGGTAGCGCAGACAGGCCATGCTCTCGAAGAGGGTCAGCCCCCCATCCTGAAGGACGGGAATTTTTCCCATGGGATTCATGGTCTTGTATTCGGGGGTGTCGTTGACACCGTAGGCGTCGCCGGCGTCGATTCGCTCGTGCGGCAGGTCCAGTTCGCCGACGGCCCACATGACCGTCTGGACGTTCGAGGAGGTGGTGCGGCCCCAGATGGTGAGCATCATTCGCCCCTCGGAAAGCGCTGGCTTTCCTCGACGACGTTGAGGTCCATGTGGTTGCGCATGTAGCGTTCGGAGGCCTTCTGCAGCGGCTGGAAATCCCACGGATACTGGCCGCCTTTGGAGAGCGCCTCGTAGACGACCCAGCGTTTCGCCTGGCTCTCGCGGACCTCGGCGTCGAAGGTTTCGAGGTCCCAGCGGCTGTCGGATTCCTGTCGGAATCGCGCAAGAATCCCGTCGGAGTCCGGATCGCCCGCGAGATTGGTCATCTCGTGCGGATCGGCCTCCAGATCGAAGAGCTGCTCGGGGTCGAGGGCGCAGCGGGTATACTTCCACCTGCCCTCCCGGATCGCGACCATCGGCGCGTAGCTGGCCTCGGCGGCGTATTCCATCCTGACCGGTTCGGAGCGCCCCTCGCCGCCGGCGACCGGCACCAGGCTCTCGCCGTTGGTCCAGGGCATGACCTCGTCCATGGAGATGCCGGCGAGGTCGCAGAGCGTCGGGCAGACATCGATGGTGGAGACCGGATCGGTGACGAGGCCCGGGTCCATCCCCGGTGCGGAGATCATCAGGGGAACGCGGGCCGAGCCCTCGAAGAAGGACATCTTGAACCACAATCCGCGCTCGCCCAGCATGTCGCCGTGGTCGGAGACGAACAGCACGATCGCCTCCTGCCGGGTGCGCTCGAGCACGTCGAGGATCTCGCCCACCTTGCGGTCGAGATAGGTGATGTTGGCGAAGTAGCCGCGGCGGGAGCGGCGCACGTCCTCCGCGGTGATGTCGAAGTCGCGCCAGTTGTTGGCGTCGAAGATGCGCCTGGAGTGGTTGTCCTGATCCTCGTAGGGAATGGCCCCCACCCTGGGCTCCAGATGGTCGCAGTCCTCGTAGAGGTCCCAGAATTCCCGCCGCGCGACATAGGGGTCGTGAGGATGGGTGAAGCTGGCCGTCAGGCACCACGGCCGGTCGTCGTGGCCGCGGGCGAGGTCGTAGAGCTTCTGGCAGGCGAAGAAGGCGACCTCGTCGTCGTATTCCATCTGGTTGGTGATCTCGGCAACGCCCGCCCCGGTCACCGACCCGAGGTTGTGATACCACCAGTCGATCCGCTCGCCCGGCTTGCGGTAATCCGGCGTCCAGCCGAAATCGGCGGGATAGATGTCAGTGGTCAGCCGGCTCTCGAAACCGTGCAGCTGGTCGGGCCCGACGAAATGCATCTTTCCGCTGAGACAGGTGTAGTAGCCCGCCCGCCGCAGGTGATGGGCATATGTTGGCACCGCGGAGGGAAACTCGGCGGCGTTGTCGTAGATGCCTGTGCCCGAGGGAAGCTGCCCCGACATGAAGGCGCCGCGGCCCGGCGCGCAGAGCGGACTCGCGGTGTAGGCATTGCGGAACCGCGCCGAACACTCCGCCAGCCGCCGCAGATTTGGCGTGTGCAGCCAGTCCGCCGGCCCGTCCGGGAAGAGCGTTCCGTTCAGCTGGTCGACCATGATGATGAGGATGTTCGGTCGGGTCATTCGGCTCGCTGCAATTCGGTTTCGAGGGCGGCGAGGACATGGTCCCTCGCCTCGGACGCGCTCGTCTCGGCGTCGAGCGCGGCATGGAGATAGAGCCCGTCGATGAGGCCGGCGAGGCGCTCCGCGGCAGGGCGGGCGCGCTCTCCGAGACGGGGACGCAGCGCGTGGACGAGGTTCGAGACGAGGCGGCGGCGATAGATCATCAGGAGCCGCCGCGCCCCGGGCGACCGGCGCGCGAGGACATAGAAGGTCAGCCAGGCGGCGACCGCGTCGCGCCCGAAATTAGACGGCGAGAAGCTCGCGTCGGCGATTGCGGCGAGGCGCGCCTCCGGCCCCTCGACGGAGCGGAGAGCGGCGCGCACGTCGCGCCCGTAATCGGTGAGGATCTGGCGCATCGCCATCAGGAAGAGCGATTCCTTGTCGCCGAAATAGTGGAAGGCGAGGGCCGGCGAGATGCCGGCGCGCTTCGCGATCCTGCCGACCGTCACGTCGAGCGACCCGACGGCGCCTATTTCCGCGACGGTCGCGGCGATCAGTTCGGCACGACGGCGCGTTTCGGCGCTTTCGCGTCCCGGCGTTTTGGCGTCCAATGTTGCCATGTGGCGGGCGTTAGCATTTAATTGATCCGTCAATCAATAGATCGCGACAGGAAGGACCTCTCAATGCACCGTCTCGCCACCGCCTCCGCCCTGGCGCTCCTCGCCGCCGGCGCCGCCTCGGCGCAGGTCAGCGACGATTGCCGGGAAGTGAACTTCTCCGATGTCGGCTGGACCGACATCACGGCGACAACCGCGGTCGCCAAGCATGTTCTCGAGGGGCTGGGCTACGGCGTCGACGTGAAGGTGCTGTCGGTTCCGGTGACCTTCGCCTCGCTCGAGAAGGACGATATCGACGTGTTCCTCGGCAATTGGATGCCCTCCCAGACCCAGGCGATCCAGTCCTATCTCGATTCGGGCGAGATCGAGCAGGTGACCGAGAACCTGACCGGCACCAAGTACAATCTCGCCGTCCCCACCTATACCTACGAGAAGGGCCTGCATACCTACGAGGACATGGCCGAATTCGCCGACGGTCTCGACGGGACCATCTACGGCATCGAGCCCGGCAACGAGGGCAACGCCTATCTCATCGGCCTGACCGAGCAGGACAAGTACGGGCTGGGCGAGTTCGAGGTGAAGGAGAGTTCCGAACAGGGCATGCTGGCGCAGGTACGGCGCGCCTATGACCGCGAGGAGGACATCGTCTTCCTCGGCTGGGAGCCGCATCCGATGAACGCCAATTTCGAGCTGAAATACCTGAAGGGCGGCGAGGACTTCTTCGGCGGCGAGGGCGTGGTCTATACCGTCACCCGCGAGGGCTACGCCGAGGAATGCCCGAACGTGGGCAAGCTTCTGGAGCAGATGAAGTTCACCCTGCCCATGGAGAACGAGATCATGGGCAAGATCCTCGACGACGGCGAGGATGCCGCGACCGCCACGCAGGAATGGCTGCAGGCGCATCCCGACGTCATCGCCCCCTGGCTCGAGGGCGTCACCACAGTCGAGGGCGAGGAGGGTCTGCCGGCGGTGCGGTCCGAACTCGGGCTCGGGTCCTGAGCGGTGGACGGCGCGGGACGGTCCCGCGCCGCGCCGGGCTCAGGCGTAGGCCAGCGACCGTGTGCTCAGATAGGCCAGCTCGTAGGCGGGCTCGGCCACCTTCTCCATGACGTTGATCGAGATATGCGGCCAGCGGATCAGCCCCTCGCCCTGCCCCTCCGGACGCGGGAAGAAATCGAGGAAGATGAACTGGGAATAGGCCAGCAACAGCTTCGGGTTGCCGGACGGGTCGGTCTCTTTCAGCTCCATGATCCAGAACGTCGCCCGCATCAGGTTGGCGTCGGCCTGCCGTTCGATGAAGGGGATGTTGCGGATGCCCGCCTCCTCCATCGGCGTGTCGGTCAGCTCGCGCGCATCCGTGGTGAAATGCAGGATCGTGGTGCGCTCCACCTCGTCCGACGCCGGCAGGGCGCCCAGAAGAGCGTTGGCGTTGGCCGGGGAGAAGCCCGGGAAATCCGCCACGTCCGCGAGGATGCCCTTGAAGGGCTGGTCGGAGAAGTGCTTGTAGGGGAAGAGGTAGTCGGTTTCCCCCGCTGCGGCCACGGCCGCCTCGATATCGGCCGAGACGCCGATCGGGAACCCGCTGACCGGCGGGATGTCGGGACGGCCCTCCACGATTTCGGAGCGGCCGATCGCGGTGGCGGCGTTGCCGTGGGGGATGGTGGCCAGCCGCGCGATGTCGATGGCGTCGGTCTGGCGGTTCATCATCCACAGGAAGAGGCCCGGCTCGTGGTGGATGGCGAGGCCCGCCTCGCCCGCGAGCAGCGCGCCGTCACCGTCCTTGGCCTTCTCGTCGTCCATCGCGGCGATCTGGTCGATCTTCTGCTGGTAGTCGAGCGTGGTGACGATCTGGTCGGGCATGTCGCCCGGCGGATTGTCGTTGGTGATGCCGCGGTTGGGGACGTTGTCGTCGATGAAGGTGAACTTCAGCTCCTCGTTGTACTGGTTCATCAGGAGCCGGAACGGGCGCTCGCCGTCCGGATGGACGAAGGGCAGCGCGATCAGGTTCCAGCCGCGGCCGTTCAGCGCCTCGGTGTTGCGCCAGGTGCCGGGCAGGAGCTTCAGCGGCCCGAGATTGGGGTCGTTGGTCCGGGCGACGTCGATGTAGCGGGAATTGGCCCGCACGCGGCGGGCGTCTTGGCTGTTGTCGAGCATGGGGGTGGCCTCCCGAGAAGGGTTAATCTACATTCAAATCGTGTGTCCGACCAAAAATACGGTGATCGGCGCACGCCGCGATATTGCCACATTCTGACCCGATCCCGCATGGTGTTGCGTGCCGCTCGATGTCATCGGCGGAACTCGGCCTACTTCTGGACCCAGCGACGGGGCGCCGCATGATGACCTGGTTGACAGAAAGGAAGATTCCCGTCGGCGACTGGGCGGCCGACGTGTTCGACTGGATCAACGCCAATCTCCAGTTCCTGCTCGGCTGGCTGTCGGACGTGATGGGAGCACTGATCGATGCGATCCTGTGGGTCCTGCAGGAGCCCAGCCCTCTGGTCGTGGTCGCCGTGTTCGTGGCGCTGACCTGGCTGCTGCAGCGATCCTGGAAGATCTGCCTGTTCGTGGCGCTGGGATTCCTCTTCATCCTGAACCAGGGCTACTGGGAAGAGACCACGGAGAGCCTGACGCTGGTGCTCTCGGCGTGCCTCGTCTGCATGGGGGTCGGCGTGCCGATCGGCATCGCGGCGGCGCACCGGCCGAAGCTCTATGCCGGGCTGCGGCCCGTGCTCGACCTGATGCAGACCCTGCCCACCTTCGTCTACCTGATCCCGGCGATCGTGTTCTTCGGCATCGGCATGGTGCCGGGCCTGATCGCGACGGTGATCTTCGTGCTGCCGGCGCCGATCCGGCTCACCTATCTCGGCATCTCCTCGACGCCGGTGGCGCTCGTGGAGGCGGCGCGGGCCTTCGGGGCGACGCCGCGCCAACTGCTGTGGAAGGTGGAGATGCCCTCCGCCTTCCCGCAGATCATGGCGGGGCTGAACCAGACCATCATGCTGTCGCTGTCGATGGTGGTGATCGCCGCGCTGGTCGGCGCCGACGGGCTCGGCGTGCCGGTGGTGCGCGCGCTGAACTCGGTCAATACCGCGCTCGGCTTCGAGAGCGGCTTCGTGATCGTCGTCGTCGCCATCATCCTCGACCGGATGCTGAACGTGGGGAGGCGCAAATGAGCACCGCCGTCCGCATCGACAACGTCTCCATCGTCTTCGGGGACGCGCCCGAGGCCGCCCTGCCGCTGATGGACGAGGGGCTCGACCGCGGCACGATCGAGAGCCGGACCGGCCAGGTCCTCGGCGTCCACGATTGCGACCTGACCGTGGGGGCGGGCGAGATCCTCGTCCTGATGGGGCTCTCGGGCTCGGGAAAGTCGACGCTGCTCCGGGCGGTGAACGGGCTCAATCCGGTGGCCCGCGGCAAGGTCCTGGTGCATGACGGCGAGTGGAGCTGCGACGTCACCCATGCCGCCCCGGGCGAACTCCGGCGCGTGCGCCGGGAATGCGTCTCGATGGTGTTCCAGCAATTCGGTCTCCTGCCCTGGCGCACGGTCCGGGAGAATGTGGGGCTGGGGCTCGAGCTCGGCGGGATGGCGAAGGCGGAGCGGAGCAAGGCGGCGGACCGGCAGCTCGACCTCGTGGGGCTCGACGGCTGGGGCGACCGCAAGGTGGGCGAACTCTCGGGCGGCATGCAGCAGAGGGTGGGCCTCGCCCGCGCCTTCGCCACCGACGCGCCGATCCTGCTGATGGACGAGCCCTTCTCGGCGCTCGACCCGCTGATCCGCAACAAGCTGCAAGACGAGCTCCTGGAAGTGCAGGAGCGGCTGAAGAAGACCATCATCTTCGTCAGCCACGACCTCGACGAGGCCTTCAAGATCGGCAACCGCATCGCGATCATGGAGGGCGGGCGGATCGTGCAGTCCGGCACGCCGCCGGAGATCTACTCGAATCCCGAGAACGCCTATGTCGCCGATTTCGTGGCACACATGAACCCGCTGGGCGTTTTGACGGCGCGGGACGTGATGGAGACGGAGGGGGACAGGCCGGAGGCGACGATCGGATCCGACGCGACGGTGGAGCAGGTCATGCGCGCCCTCGTCTCCGCCGAGGGGCCGGTCACCGTCATCGAGAACGGCGAGCGGATCGGCCGGGTCTCGCGACGGGGTCTGATTCGGCGACTGCTCGACCCGCGGGCCTGAAGATCCGCGGCCGGCGATCCGCGACATTCGTTCTCCCTTCGGGCGGGCGCGCGCCGCGACACGGGTGCCGGTGCCGGAGGTCGCGCTGCGTCCTCAGCATGGTCGGGATCGCGGGCAGCCACGTCCGGCCGTTCCGGGTCCGGTTGATCCGGATGCCGGTCAGGAACTGCGTGAAGTCGCCTTCGAGCCGAGCGGCTAGCGGCTAGCGGCTGGTCGCCGATCCCCCTGACGCGCGACCGGCCCGGCAAGGCATATCGCCGCGCAACAGTTGGCGTTTTCATAATTCCGACTTGTCTGGTCGGATTTCCCCGCCTAACCTGACAGAACAAGTCGGATATAACGGATCAGGAGTCCTCGATGTCCCTTCACCAGCAGGTCCCCATCCCCTCCCACGACGCGACGACCCTGACCGCTGGCGGACACACCGCCACGATCGAGCTGAACGGGATGCTCTACACCCTGCGGATCACCCGGCAGGGCAAGCTGATCCTGACGAAATAGCGCGGCGGATTCCGGGACCGCCCTCGCGCCCGGCGCGTTGCACCGGCGACCAACCCGGAGTTCACCGATGAAGATCGCATTTCTCGGCCTCGGCGCGATGGGTGCGCGGATGGCCATGACCATCGCCCGCGCGGGCCACGAGCTCACCGTCTGGAACCGCTCCCCCGGCAAGGCGGACGACCTCGTCGCCGCCGGCGCGCGGGAGGCGGAGAGACCCCGCGCGGCGGCCGAGGGCGCCGAAATCGTCCTCTCCATGGTGCTCGACGACGACGCCTCCCGGGCGGTCTGGTCCGATGGCGAGACAGGCGCGCTGCGCGGCATGGCCGAAGGTACGGTGGCGGTCGAATGCTCCACCGTGTCGCCGGACTGGGCCAGGTCGCTCGCGGGGACCGCCGAGGGGATGGGCATCGACTTCCTCACGGCCCCGGTCGCGGGCACCCTGCCGCCGGCGGAATCGGGCGAGCTGGTGATCGTCGCCGGCGGCAGCGGCGACGCGCTGGTGAAGGCGCAGCCGGCCTTCGACGCGATGGGCAAGGCCACCCACCATGCCGGCGATGCGGGCGCGGCGCTGGCCACCAAGCTCGTCATCAACGGGATGCTCGCCGCGCAGGAGGCGGCGCTGGCGGAACTCCTGGGGATGACGAAGCGCCTCGGCGCGGATCATGCCCGAGCCTTCGAGATCCTCTGCGAAACGCCGGTGGCGAGCCCGATGCTGAAGAATTACGGGCAGATGATGGTCGAGGGCACCGACACGGTAAACTTCCCGATCTCCGGCATCCTGAAGGATCTGGGCCTGATCGACGACGCCGCCCGGTCGGGCGGCGCCGAGGTTCCGGTCTCGCGCGCGGCGCGCGACAGTTTCCGGGACGCCGCCGATGCGGGGTTGTCCGATCGGAACCAGACGGAGATCATGCGCCGCTACGACTAGAGGGACGACGGGGCGAGCGGATGAGCCTGACCTTCGAGACGTTGACGGATCCGCAGGTGAGCGGGGTCCTCGATGATGTCGAGCGCCTCAGGACCGAGGTGTTCCGGGACTGGCCCTATCTCTACGACGGCGACCCTGAGGAGGAGGCGGACTACCTGCGCAGCTACAGGGACACGCCCGGCGCGATCATCGTCGCCGCGATGGATACGGGAAAGATGGTCGGCTGCGCCACGGGTATGCCCCTCGCCCGCCACGCGGATGCGCGCGAGGTGCCGCTCGCGGAGGTGGGCGTGGGGATGGAGGAGGTCTTCTACTGCGCCGAATCCGTTCTGCTCGCCCGGTACCGTGGACAGGGGGTGGGACACGTCTTCTTCGACCGGCGCGAGGAACATGCGCGGGCGCTCGGTTTTGCCGTCTCGATGTTCTGCGGCGTCGAGCGGCCCGACGACCATCCGGCCCGGCCCGAGGGCGCGCGCGGCCTCGCGCCGTTCTGGGAAGGGCGCGGCTACCGGGCGCGCGACGCGGTCCTGCGCATGAGCTGGACCGATGCGGGCGAGAGCGCGCCCACCGAGAAGCGGCTCCGCGTCTGGATGAAACGCTTGTGAGGATCGCCGCGGCCGCCTGGCCCCTCGACTGGCACCGCGACTGGCGGGGTTATGCGGAGAAGCTCGGGCGCTGGTTCGAGACCGCGGAGGCGGAGCTTCTGGTCTTTCCCGAATATGCCGGCATGGAGGCGGCGCTCATCGAGGCGCCGGCGCGCGACCTGCCGCCCGACTGGCTGGAACATGCGACCGCCCGCGCCGAGGCCGCGGTGGCGCTCCACGCGGATCTCTGCGTCCGGCACGGCGTCCACTGCCTGATGGGAAGCCTGCCTGTGCGGGTGCCGGAGGGTATCGTGAACCGGGCGCATCTCCTCGGCCCTGACGGCGCGGTACTCTGGCAGGACAAGCAGGTGCCGACCCCCTGGGAGCGGGCGCAGACCGACCTCGTCCCCGGCGATCCGCCGATTGTGACGGAGACGGAGTGGGGGCGTCTGGGCGTCCTCGTTTGCCACGACGCGGAATTCCCGCCGCTCGCCCGCGCGCTCGACTGCGACATTCTCCTCGTGCCGGCCTGCACCGATACCGAGGCGGGGGCGACGCGGGTGCGCAACGCGACGCGCGCCCGGGCGCTCGAGGGCTGCTGCATCGCGGTGCTGTCCCAGACCTTGGGCCTGGTGTGCGGGTGCAGCTTTCTCGACGTGAATCGCGGCCGCGCCGGGGTCTACGGCCCCCCGGACCGGGGCTTTCCGGGCGACGGAATCCTGGCGGAGGGTGAGTTCGACGTGGCCGGCTGGGTCCGGGCGGAGGCGCCGCTCGAGGCGCTGTCGCATCTGCGGGGCGGGCGCGGCGAGGTGGCGATCCCCGCCGACTGGACTCGCGCCGAGGCCCGCGCCGCCCTCGCGCCGGCGGGCCGGCGGGCCGGCTGAGCTATCGGCGGGCGACCAGCGCCAGGGGTGGCTCCTCGACAATGCCGATGCTCGTGCGCGGGGTCGGCGGAGCGGGAGGTCGCCGGCTGCGATCCTTCACCCAGGCGGCCATGTAGGAGATCGCCAGCGCCACCGGCGGCAGGACCCAGCCCAGCATCATCGAGTCGGGCTCGGCATCCATAAGGATCTGCCCGGCCAGTGCCAGGATCGTGCCCCAGCCGAATACCAGAAGCCCCTGCCGGCCGAGGAGCCGCAGCGGCGCCGCCCAGCCGCGCGCCGTGGCGCGGCCGACGAAGGGCAGGCAGGAGATCACGTAGGTCAGCGCCAGGATGTGCAGGAGCCGCGGCAAGCCGAGATAGGTTTTGGTGTGAGAGACGATATGATAGGGCGCGCCGAGCTGCGCCAGCTCCGCCATCTTGTTGTTCATGTAGGCCCCGAACGGCGGGACGAACTTCCAGACGAGGACCAGGACGAGGAACGACGCCGAGAGCGCGAAGAGCGGCCGGGAGACCGGCACGAGCCGCTCGCCCTTGCGGTGCCGGATGCCGATGAGCAGGCCGAGGACGAAGACCACCTGCCAGGAGACGGGCGAGAAGAACCATCCTCCGCCGCCGGGATGGTTGGGCAGGTTCCATTCCCAGAGCCCGCCGAAGAACCACAGCGCCAGAGAGGCGGCAAGGGTCGCCCGCGGCGCCCTGAGCCCGGCCATGACGACGACCGGCGCGGCGAGGAGCAGGACCATGTAGGCGGGCAGGATGTTGACGTAACCGATCTGGTAGCCGAGGGTCGCGAGCCCGACCAGCGCGCCGCCGGTGTCGCTGTAGACGAGACCGATATTGTGGAACGTCCGAAACTCGCCGCGCGTGAACGTGTCCGCCGCCCAGGCGAACAATCCCAACGCCAGGACCGACAGCATGATTTGAACGAGATAGAGCGTCCAGGCGCGATTCCACATCGGCACGATGGCGGGCCAGAGACGCCCCTGCCCGTTCATCCAGCGTTCCACCGCGCCGGAATAGGCGATGCCGGCTGCGATCCCCGACATGACGAAGAACGCCTCCGCCGCGTCGGAAAAGCCGAAATTGCGGATCGTCGCTTCCTCGAACGGATTGCCGGGCATGTGGTCGATGAGGATCATCGCCAGGGCGATGCCACGGAAGGCGTCAATGCGCGGGTCGCGGCCCCGCCGCTCGGGCGGGGGCGATCCGGGAAACGACACGAGTTTGGCGTCAGGCCGTTCGCGCGTTCTTCTCTCTGTCGTCATCGTTCTCGTTACTCGCGGTCCAGCGCCCTAACTGCGCGCGGTACGCGGCAACGACCGGGGAGGGGCGGAGCTCCTCCGGAACTGTGAACAAGGCCGTTCCGACGGGTCGGGACGTCCAGGAAATGAGAAGCGGTGCAAGGAGCATCGGCACGCCGACCGGGGCGAGCCAGAGCAGAAGGTCGGGCGCGAACCAGGCGGTCGCGGCAAGGAGACCCGCGCCCCAGATGGCGATCCACTGCCCCGCGCGCCAGCCCTCGGCGAGAGACAATCGACCCTCGCCGCGGAGGGTGGCGGGCCAGCCGCCGTCGCGGCCCGAGAAGACCTCGATCACCGCCTTCGACTGGTACATGAGCATCAGCGGCGCGATGAGCGAGGAAAGCAGGATCTCGCAGATCACCGATCCCAAGGCCCGCAGCGCGCCGCCGAACCCCGCGACCCGCCGGGTCAGCACCGACTCGGCCCAGACGGCGAATTTCGGCACCAGCAGCAGGCCGCCGATCCCGATGGCGAGCGCCACGATCTCGCGCGTCCGATCGTCGGGGAAGACCGGGAAGAGCTGGTAGGGCTCGGGGAAGTAGTCCGGCGGCGGGGCGGTGATGGTGGCGACGATCGAGGCGACGAGGAAGGCTCCCCAGAGGATCGAGACCAGATAGGAGACGATGCCCTGCACGAAGACGAACCGGCTCCAGCCGTGCAGTCCCGGTGCATCGACGAGGCGCATGTGCTGAAGATTGCCCTGGCACCAGCGTCGATCGCGCCGGGCATAGGAGATAAGATTGTCGGGGCCTTCCTCGAACGAGCCGCCGAGCCTGTCGTCCACGGCGACGCGCCAGCCGCCGCGCGCGAGCAGCGCCGCCTCCACGTAGTCGTGGCTGAGGATGGTGCCGCCGAAGGGCGGCGGTCCCTCGAGCTCGGGCAGGCCGCAACATTCCGCCAGCGCCTTCATGCGCACGATGGCGTTGTGGCCCCAGAACGGGCCCGTGCGCCCCTGCAGGCGCGACAGCCCGCGCGCGAAAACGGGCGAGTGGAAGCTTGCGGCGAACTGCATCGCACGGCCGAAGAGCGACACGGCACCGACGATCTTCGGCAGGGTCTGGAGCAGACCGAGATCAGGCTCCGCTTCCATCCGCGCGATCAGCGCCCCGACGGTCTCGCCTTCCATCAGGCTGTCGGCATCGAGCACCACGGCGAAATCGTAGCCGCCGCCCGACTTGCGGACGAAATCCTCGATATTGCCGGCCTTGCGGCCGCGATTGTCTTTCCGGTTCCGGTAGAATATCCGCCCTGCCCCGCCGGTCGCCTGCAGGAGCATGGAGAAGGCCGCTTTCTCGCGGGCGAGATGCGACCCGTCGCGCGTGTCGGACAGAATCGCGATGTCGACGGAAAGGTCCTCGGCGCGCATCGAGCGGTCCATCGCCGCAACCCGGGCGAAGGCCTGAACGGGGTCCTCGTTGCAGATCGGCACGAGCACCACCGTCGGCCTGTGCGGCCGCACAAGCGGCGGTGCGACGGCCGACCGCCTGTGGGACGGCAGGCCCACCAAGGCCTGCGCCGCGCCCCAGGCGAGCCAGGCGGTCGTGAACAGGATGAGGGCGACGCGAATCCCGTCCCAGAGGCCGAACCCGTCGACGAAGGCGGCCTGAGCCAGCATGAAGGAGGCCCCGCCAGCGCAGAGCGCGGCGAAGCCGAGCGCGACCGAGCGGGCCAGGAGCGTTCCGGGGCGCGTTTCAGACATCCCGTGGCATCAGCCGCCCCGCGAACGGCATCCAGCCCACCATGTCAGGCCGACGCTCGAGCGTCTGCCGCGGCACCTCGAGCGGTGCCGGCTGAGGCGCCCACTCGCCCTGAACAGAAGCCCATGTATCGGACTCGCCGTCGGAGCCGTTCGCGCGCATTTCGAGTGTATGTTTCATTCCTTGACCCATTGATACAGCCACGTCTCGGTAAGACGCGTATCCCCCTCGTAGAGATCGGCCCGGATTTCGACGACGGCGCCGGATGCGGCGCCCGCCTCGATCACCAGCCTCCACAGACCGCCATCCCCGATCCGCTCAAGCGTCGTTTCCGCGATCTCCCCATTCGACGCGGTAACACGGGGCGTAACTTCGGTATCCTCCGATAGTTCCGCAAGCGAGGCGCCCACGAAGTCGACGACAAATTTCTGCCGCTCGGACCCGGCCGGGGCGCCGGCGACGCCGCCATGCCCCACCAACGTGCGCAGCACGCGTGCGTACCGCGGCTGAGATCCGGGCGGCCGGCTTCCCCAGTGCAGCCGGTAGTTGAACTCGAGCTCGTCTCCGCCCCGCACCTGCCCCTCCGGCACCCAGTAGGCGACGACATTGTCGTTCGCCTCGAGTTCCGAGGGAATCTCGATGAGCCGGATCGTGCCGCGGCCCCAGTTGCCCACCGGCTCGACCATCAGCGACGGACGGCGCTCGTAACGCGCATGGGCGTCGAGATAATCGTCGAAGTCCCGGCTGCGCTGGACCAGTCCGAAGGACGAGGGGCCGTCCGAGGTGAGGTAGGAATTGGCCAGACGCGGCGGGTTGTTGAGCGGGCGATAGAACGACTGGCCGCCGGAATTGACCAGCAGCGCCTCGCTGTCGTGGACGCTGTGGCGGTAATCGTGGAAGTCGCCGGGATCGTTCGGCCCGAAGAGGAACATCGAGGTGAGCGGCGCCACGCCGAGCTGGCGCACGTCCCGGCGGAAGAACAGCCGCGCGGTCACGTCGATGCGGGTGATCTCGCCCGGGATGATGACGAAGCGGTAGGCGCCGGCGACCAACTCGCTGTCGAGCGCGGCATAGACGACCACCTGGTCCGCGCCGGGTGCCGGCCGCTCCAGCCAGAACTCGCGGAAAGCGGGAAATTCCTCCTCCCAGTCCGTGGCCGTGTTGACGGCGAGTCCGCGCGCGCTCAACCCGTAAAGATTGTTTCGACCCAGCGCCCGGAAATAACTCGCACCGAGAAACGATACCACTTCGTCGAGGCGATCATTGCGGTTCAGCGGCGCGTTCAGGCGGAATCCCGCGACACCCGGTAAAGGCGTGTCATCGGGGATTCGCTCATCCAGATTCCCGTAGTAGATGAAATCGTTGGTATTGAAGGTCAGGCGGTGCGCCTTGCCGTCGACGATCTCGTTGAGCGCCACCGGCGTGTCGAAGAGCCATCCCATCGGATGCGCGTGGAGCACGAAGCCGCTGCCTTCCTCCGACCAGCGCGCATGAGCGGGGTCGAACTGGATCAGCCTGTAGGAATCGTAGTCCAGATTGCCGAAGACGCCGTCGACACTCTGCGGCGGCTGGTAGGCCTCCTGGCTCGCCCTCCGCATCCGGTCGGCGAGCCATTCGAAGGTGAAGGGCTTCACCTCCTCGCCCTCTTCGCCCTGTCCGTCCTGGGCCGCGGCCCACCGCGCACCGGTGGCGGCGAGGAACGCGGCCGTTCCGGCCATCGCCCGGCGGCGCGTCATCGGCGCGGCAGTTGAGAGCAGGTTCGAACGTAACGGCCCGTCGGTCATCCGTGCACACTTTCCCATCGGCAACTAGTTTGCATCATCTAGCGCCGTGCGCCCAATTCAACCGTCTGGCCGGCATCCGGCGTCTTTACGCTGCGCATTCCGGCGCCCGGCCGGGCAGATACCGGATGCATTTCCATCGGGGCGGGAAAATCTGGCCCATCCGACAACTACGAACAACCTGAATGCCTCAGGCGGGGCCGGCCGGAAGGCGGAACTCCTCCGGTATCCGGTCCTGGTCGTGAATCACCAATGCGGCCATCGCCCGGCCCACGCCGATCGCGACCCCGAATCCGATCTTGAAACCCCCATTGGCCACGAAATGCCCCGCGCGCCCCGGCCAGGGCCCGAGCAGCGGGCCGCGTGACCGGGCGCGCGGCCGCAGCCCCGCCCACCGCGCGACGACCGGCGCGCCGGCCAGCGCGGGCACGATCGCCCGGGCCCGGTCGAGAATCGCGTTGAGCTGGCCGTCGGTCTCTGAACCTGCGTCGAAGTCCCGCTCGGTGGTCGACCCGACGGCGGTGGTACCGTCGCCATGGGGGACGATGTGGAGGCCGTCGGCAAGAAGCTGCGGATGGTGCGGTGCGGCCAGCGCGAGAAGCGCCGCCTGACCCTTGATCGGCCGGCCGACCTCGCGCCCGAGCGCGGCGGAGAGCGCGACGAGCCCCGCCGCCCCGGTCGCCCAGACCACGGCGCCGCGATCCGGGGCATCTGCGACCAGACGGCCGCCCCGCGCCCGGATGGCGGCCGCCAAGGCGGCGACGGCGCGGGCGGGATGGAGACGAGCACTGAGGGTGTCGTGCACGACGAGGCCGGTGGGCGAGACCGGGCCCCATTCCGCCGGCGCCGGGACGATTTCCCAGCTGGCGCGGCCCTGCCAGCGCATCGCGGCTTCAGACGCACGCTCCCGGGCACGGGCCACGGCGGCAGCGTCGGCGAGCGGCTGCAGCCGTCCGGTCCGGCCATAGAGTGGATCGAGCCCGCCCGCCTCGGCGACCTCCGCCCAGAACGCCTCGGCGGCCAACAGGCTCCGGAGCTGGAACTCCTTCTTGGCGTTCCAGCGCTCGGGGACATGGGGGGCGAGCGCACCGACCACGCCGCCCGACGCGCCGGCTCCCGGCCCGTGCGGGTCGACCACTGTGACGCGCGCGCCGGCCTTCAGGCATTCCCAGGCGACGCTCAGGCCGAAGATGCCTGCGCCGCGCACCGTGACCTCGCTTGCCATGGCCCCTCGCCCGTGGTTCTCCCGCCCGGCGGGCTAGGACGGATCGGCATGGAAGACCAGCGGGACGGGATCGAGTGGCGCGGCGGCGTGCCGGTGTCGCGCCGCTACGACGACCCCTACTACGCGCTGGAGGACGGTCTCGCCGAATCCCGGCACGTCTTCCTCGCCGGCAACGATCTGCCGGGCCGATTCAGGGACGGGTTCCACATCGCCGAGCTGGGTTTCGGGACCGGGCTGAACCTGCTCGCGGCCTGGGCGTCCTTCCGCCAGAGCGGCGCCGGAGGGCGGCTCCGCTTCACCTCCTTCGAGGCGTGCCCCCTCACCGCCGACGACATGGCAGCGGCGCACGGAGCCTTTCCGGAACTCGGCGCCCTCTCGGCCGACCTTCTCAAGGGCTGGACCGGCGCGGGCCTCCGGCGCGCGGATCTCGAACTGACCGTCGTCGTGGGTCCCGCCGAGACCACCCTGCCCGGCTGGACAGGGCGCGCGGATGCCTGGTTCCTCGACGGCTTCGCGCCGGCGCGGAACCCCGATCTCTGGACGCCCGGGCTGATGGCCGAGGTCGCGCGGCACACCGCGCCCCGCGGCACCGTCGCCACCTACAGCGCCGCGGGGCATGTCCGTCGGGAGCTCGCCGCGGCGGGATTCGACGTCGTCCGCGCACCGGGATACGGGCGCAAGCGCCACATGACGA
Source organism: uncultured Alphaproteobacteria bacterium (assembly GCA_963829665.1). Taxonomy (GTDB): domain Bacteria; phylum Pseudomonadota; class Alphaproteobacteria; order Rhodobacterales; family Rhodobacteraceae; genus Palleronia. The sequence continues at coordinate 129,283 of CAWHJL010000001.1, forward strand.
AGGGACGGCTCGGATGACGGAACAGAATACCCGGACGGGCATCCTCCTGATGGTGATAACCACTTTCATCTTCGCGGTGCAGGACGCGATCTCGCGCCATCTGGCGGCGGAATACAACACGGTCATGGTGATCACCATCCGCTACTGGTTCTTCGCCGCCTTCGTCATCGCGGTTGCGGCGCGCAATGCCGGCGGCGTCCGCGCGGCGGCGCAGACCGACCAGCCGGCAGTGCAGATCTTCCGCGGCGTCCTGCTCGCGACGGAGGTCTGCATCATGGTGGTGGCCTTCGTTCTTCTGGGCCTCGTCCACGCCCACGCCGTCTTCGCCTGCTATCCGCTCCTGATCGCGGCCCTGTCAGGTCCGGTGCTCGGGGAGCGGGTGGGCTGGCGCCGCTGGGCGGCGATCGGGATCGGCTTTCTCGGCATCCTCGTGATCCTGCGACCGGGCTTCGGGATGTTCTCCCCGGACGCGCTGGTGGCGCTCGCCGCCGCGCTCTGCTTCGCGCTCTACGGGCTGCTGACCCGCTACGTGGCGCGGCGGGACAGCGCCGCGACCTCGTTCTTCTGGACCGGCGTCGCCGGCGCAGCGGTGCTGACGCCGCCGGGACTCTGGCTCTGGGAGCCGATGGCGGGGCCGGACTGGGCCTGGATGGCCACGCTCTGCATCACCGCGGCGGTCGGCCATTTCTGCCTCATCAAGGCCTACGAGGTGGCGGAGGCGAGCGCGGTGCAGCCCTTCGCCTATCTGCAGCTCGTCTTCGCCTCGTTCATCGGCGTCTACATCCTCGGCGAGAGCCAGGAGCCGAACGTCGCCGTCGGCACGGCAATCGTCGTCTCGGCGGGAATCTTCACCCTGCTCCGGGCGCGGCGGAGGACGCGGGCGGCCGGCTTGCGCGGCTGAGCGTCAGGGCTTGTAGCGCCTGAGCGTGTCGCCGAAGGCGATCTTCGGCTCGATCTCCACTCGACGCGGCTCCGTTAGGCGTCCGTCGGCGCGGGCCGCAATGATCTTCGCGGCTTCGCGTCCCGTCGCCGCGCGGCCCGCATCCATCGTCGCGAGCTTGCGCGGCAGGCCGTCGAGGAGCTCGGTGCCGTTGAAGCCCGAAAGCCCCAGCCGGCCGGGAATGTCATAGCCCTTCTCGAGACAGTAGAGCAGCCCGCCGGCGCCGATCATGTCGTTCGAATAATAGAGGAAGTCGAGGTCGGGATTGCGCGTCAGGACGGTCTGGGTCATCTCCCGGCCCTTCTTCAGTGCCGAACCGCCGGCATAGAATTCCTGATCGGCCACCTCCATCCCGGCGCGGGCGAGGCTCTCGGTGAAACCCTCGAAACGCTTGCGCGCCCGGTGGTCGAGCGGCATCTGGGTGCCGAGGAAGCCGATCTGCTCGAAGCCCTGCTTGACGATCGCCTCGGCCATCATCCGCCCCGCGCGCCGCTGGGAGATGCCGACGACCGAATCGACCGGCTCGCCGTCCACGTCCATGATCTCCACCACCGGGATGTCGGCGGCGCGCAGCATCCTGCGGCAGGTCTCGTTGTGCTCGATCCCGGCGATGATGAGCCCGGAGGGCCGCCAGGAGAGCATCTCGTAGATCACCTTCTCCTCGCGATCGGGGCGGTAGTTGGTGACCCCCACGACCGGCTGGAGGGGGGTGTCGTCCAGCACCTCCGTGATGCCCGACAGGACATCGGGGAATACCATGTTCGACAGTGACGGGATGATCACGGCAACGAGGTTCACGCGGCTCGAGGCGAGCGCTCCGGCGATCTTGTTCGGCACGTATCCCAGCTCCTTGGCGGCGGCGAGGACCCGGTTCCGCGTCGCCTCGCTGACATCGCCGCGATTGCGCAGGACGCGGCTCACGGTCATCTCGCTGACGCCGGAGGCCTCGGAGACGTCGCGGAGCGTCATCGGGCGGCGGGGCGGAATCGGACGTTCGTTCATCTCGGGTACCTCGGCACTCGATCCCGTTTAGCGGAAACATTCCCGACTTGGAAGGCGCCGCCGTCCCGGAGGGGCGCGCCACTCGATTGTCGGCTTGACCTTCGCGGAGACCTCGTCTCACGATGTCGGACCGACGGGCGACAGACCCGCAACATGGACAGGGAGACCAGAAGCGATGACAAGACCCTTCACAGGCGCGATCCTCGCGGCCGCCACCGCCCTCGGCGCCTCTGGCGCCTTCGCGCAGGAGGAGACGTTCATCACCATCGGCACCGGCGGGGTGACGGGCGTCTACTATCCCACGGGCGGCGCCATCTGCCGCCTCGTGAACATGAACCGAAAGGAACACGGCATCCGCTGTTCGGTCGAATCCACCGGCGGATCGGTCTACAACGTGAATGCCATCCGCAACGGCCAGCTGGAATTCGGCGTCGCCCAGTCCGACATCCAGTACCAAGCCTATAACGGCGAGGGCGAGTTCGCCGAGCAGGGCGCGGACAAGGATCTGCGCGCCGTCTTCTCCATCCATCCCGAGCCATTCACCGTGGTGGCCCGCGCCAATTCCGGCATCGAGACCTTCGACGACCTGAAGGGCAAGCGCGTCAATATCGGCAATCCGGGCTCCGGCCAGCGGGCGCTGATGGAGCGGCTGATGGAGGAGATGGGCTGGTCGGCATCGGACTTCCAGCTCGCCTCCGAGCTGCAGGCGGCCGAGCAGTCCCAGGCGCTCTGCGACAACAACATCGACGCCATGGTCTATTCCGTCGGCCACCCGTCCGGTTCGATCCAGGAGGCGACGACCTCGTGCGATTCCGTGCTCGTCGAGGTGGACAACGAGGCGGTGCACAAGCTCGTCGACAACAATCCCTATTACCGCATGGCGACCATCCCGGGCGGGATGTATCGCGGCAACGATCAGGACACGACGACCTTCGGCGTGGGCGCCACGCTGGTGAGCTCGACCGATGTCTCCGAGGAGGTCGTCTATCAGGTGGTCAAGGCCGTCTTCGAGAACTTCGACCAGTTCAAGGGGCTGCACCCCGCCTTCGCCGACCTGAAGAAGGAGCAGATGGCGAGCGAGGGGCTCTCGGCCCCGCTGCATCCCGGAGCCGAGCGCTACTACGAGGAGGCCGGGCTTCTCGAGGGCGGCCAGGGGTCGGACGCCGGCTCGTCGGACGCCTCCTCCGAAAGCGGCTCCTCCGAGGGCGCGTCGGACAGCGGATCGTCGCAGTAACGACCCGTGATGCGGGGCGGCCTCGGCCCGGGGCCGCCCCGCCGTGTTTCCGGGTCCGCATGCGCGACGCCGAGCGCTGCGGCCGCTCAACCAGACCGGAGGTCAAGTCCGGGGACGCCGCAGCAGAGGACAGCGCCATGGCCGAAGAGAAATCCGGCAACCGCCAGTTTTCAGACGAGGAACTCCAGGACCTCGTCGCCTCCTCCGACGCCGGCGCGCGGACCCCGAAGGCGCGCGGCGTCGCGCTCCTGATCGGCGGCGTGGCGCTGCTGTGGTCGCTGTTCCAGCTCTGGATCGCGCAGCCGATGCTGTGGTTCGGGGCCTATCTGCCGGTCATGAACTCGTCGGAGACGCGGCCGCTGCACCTCGCCTTCGCGATCTTCCTCGCCTATCTCTGCTATCCCGCCTTCAAGTCGAGCCCGCGCGACCGCATCCCGGTCTTCGACTGGGTGCTCGCCGTCGCCGCCACGGGGACGGCGCTCTACGTCTTCTGGTTCGCCGACTATCTGGCGCAGACGGCGCGGTCCGGCCTGCCGACGCCGACGCAGGTCTGGATCGGGGCGGCCGGCATCGTGCTCCTGCTCGAAGCCTCCCGCCGCTCCCTCGGCCCGGCGCTGACGGTCGTCGGCGCGATCTTCCTCGCCTACGCCTATTTCGGAACCGGCTGGCTGATCCCCGAGCTCATCGAGCACCAGGGCCTCAGCTTCAGCGCGCTGATCAACGCGCAATGGCTCGACACGGCGGGGGTCTTCGGCATCCCGCTCGGCGTCTCCACCGCCTTCGTCTTCCTCTTCGTGCTCTTCGGCTCGCTTCTCGATAAGGCCGGCGCCGGCAACTACTTCATCCAGCTCGCCTTTGCCGGGCTCGGCCATCTGCGCGGCGGCCCCGCCAAGGCGGCGGTCGTGGGCTCGGCGATGACCGGGCTGATCTCCGGCTCCTCGATCGCCAACGTGGTGACCACCGGCACCTTCACCATCCCGCTGATGAAGAAGGTCGGCTTCACACCCGAGCAGGCCGGATCCGTCGAGGTCGCCTCCTCGGTCAACGGGCAGATCATGCCGCCCGTCATGGGCGCGGCAGCCTTCCTGATGGTGGAGTTCATCGGCATTCCCTACGTGCAGGTCATCAAGCACGCCTTCGTGCCGGCGGTGATCTCTTACATCGCGCTCGTCTACATCGTGCACCTGGAGGCGCTGAAGAAGGACATGCGCTCGCTCGGGGAGGGCTCCTCGCTCGCCCGCATGGCGCTCAATTTTTTCATCGGCTTCGCCGTGGCCGGGATCGGATTCACGGCGCTCATCTATGCGGTGGACGGATTGAACGCGGTCCTGCCCGACCTGACCGGGCCGATCTGCATGATCGCGCTCGCCGCCGTCTATGTCTGGCTGGTGGCCATCGCCGCGCGGCAGACCGATCTCGATCCTGACACCCTGGAGGCCGAGGGCGAGGACATCAAGCTGCCGCAGGTGAAGGACGTCTGGAAGACCGGTCTGCACTACATCCTGCCGATCCTGGTCCTCGTCTGGTTCCTGATGGTGGAACAGCAATCGCCCGCCAAGTCGGCCTTCTACGCCACCGCGCTGATGCTCTTCATCATCATCACCCAGAAGCCGCTCAAGGCGATGTTCCGCGAGGGCGAAAGCCTGGCCGACCAGACCCGGGAGGGATTCACAGACCTGATCGACGGGCTGATCGCGGGCGCGCGCAACATGATCGGCATCGGCGTCGCCACCGCCGCCGCCGGCATCATCGTCGCCACCGTCACGAAGACGCCGATCGGCACCGAACTCGCGGGCCTCGTGGAGCAGCTGTCGGGCGGCATCCTCATCATCATGCTGGTGCTGATCGGCGTCTTCTCCCTGATCCTCGGGATGGGGCTGCCGACGACGGCGAACTACATCGTCGTCTCCTCGCTCATGGCCTCGGTCGTCGTGTCCCTCGGGGCGCAGGAGGGGCTCATCATCCCGCTCATCGCGGCGCATCTGTTCGTGTTCTATTTCGGCATCATGGCGGACGTGACGCCCCCCGTGGGCCTCGCCTCCTTCGCCGCCGCGGCGGTATCCGGCGGCGACCCGATCAAGACCGGCTTCATCGCCTTCTTCTACTCGCTGCGCACGGTCGCCCTGCCCTTCCTGTTCATCTACAATCCCACGCTCATCCTCTACGGCGTCGATCTGACGACCTTCACCGGCATCGCCCATGCGGTCTTCGTGTTCGTCGTCGCCACCTTCGCGATGCTGCTCTTCGCCGCCGCCACGCAGGGCTACTTCCTCGCCAAGTCGAAACTGCTCGAGAGCGCGGCGCTCCTGCTCGTGGCCTTCACCTTCTTCGTGCCGAATTTCTGGTTGAACCAGGTGCAGCCGCGCTTCCTCGACGAGAACCCTGAAAATTTCGCCCAGGTCCTTGCCGAAGCGCCGCCCAACTCGCGATTGCGGCTGACGATCGCTGGGCCGGACTTCAACACCGGCAACGAGACCCAGACGACCGTCTCGCTGACCGTGCCGGAGGGCGATCAGCAGGCCCGGATGGACGCGACCGGCATCATGCTTCAGGACGGCGGCGGTGCCGCGCTGCAGGAGCCGATGTTCGGAACCGAATTGCAGGAGAAGCTGTCGGATTTCGACTTCTACTCCGACCAGCCCGTTCGGATATCCGAGGTCCTGGCACCGAATTCGGGCCGCCTGCCTGCCCAGATCTTCTACCTCCCCGCCCTCCTGCTCCTCGGCCTGGTGATCGTCCTGCAGCGCCGGCGGCAGACCAAACCGGCTTTCTGACATGACCCAGTCCATCCTCCTCCCCGTCGACCTCGCCGACCGCGCCACCTGGGAACATGCCCTGCCCCGCGCCCTGCAGATGGCGGCGGGCGGCGTTCTCCACGTCGTCACGGTCATCCCTAATTTCGGCCTGCCGGTGGTCGGGAGCTATTTCGACGACAGTTTCCTCGACCGGGCGCTTCACGACGTCGGCGAGGCGCTGACACGCTGGGTCAACGAGACAATCCCGGAAGATCAGGAGGTCCACCCCCACGTCGTCCACGGCCGCATCTATCACGAGATCATCTCGGCGGCCGACCGGCTCTCGGTCGACACCATCGTCATCGGCGCGCCGCCCAACGACGTCAGCGACTACCTACTCGGCCCGAACGCGGCGCGGGTGGTGCGCCACGCTCGGCAATCGGTGTTCGTGGTCCGCGGCGGATGAGCGGCCACGTCTTCGGACGCGCGACGAAGACCCTCCCCACGGCAGTACGAGGCGACGGCTGCTACATCCACGACGCCGAGGGGCGCGCCTATCTCGACGGCTCCGGCGGGGCCGCCGTCTCCTGCCTCGGCCATTCCGACCCGGAGGTGCGCGCCGCGATCCACGCGCAACTCGACCGCCTCGCCTTCGCCCATACCGGCTTCTTCACTTCCGAGCCGGTGGAGGCGCTGGCCGACCTCCTCGTGGCCCACGCCCCGGAAGGGATTGCCCGGGTCTATCCGCTCTCCGGGGGGTCGGAGGCGGTGGAGGCGGCGATCAAGCTCGCCCGGCAATACTTTCTCGAGACCGGCGAACCCCGGCGGCACCGGCTGATCGCCCGGCAGCAGAGCTACCACGGCAACACGCTCGGCGCGCTGGCCGCGGGCGGCAATGCCTGGCGACGGGAGAAGTACCGTCCGCTTCTCGTCGAGACCTCCCATATCCAGCCCTGCTACGAATACCGCTTTCGGGAGGAGGGCGAGAGCGCGGAGGCCTACGGCCGGCGCGCGGCGGAGGCGCTCGAGGCGGAGATCGCGCGGCTCGGCCCGGAGAGCGTGATGGCCTTCATCGCCGAGCCAGTGGTGGGCGCGACCGCCGGGGCGGTGCCGCCGGTGCCGGGATATTTCCGCCGCATCCGGGAGATCTGCGACCGGCACGGCATGCTACTGATCCTCGACGAGGTGATGTGCGGCATGGGCCGGACCGGCAGCCTATTTGCCTGCGAGCAGGACGGGGTGGTGCCCGACATCGTCACGATCGCAAAGGGGCTCGGCGCCGGCTACGTGCCGATCGGCGCGATGCTCTGCTCGGGCCGGGTGCACGATGCGATCGCCGCCGGCTCGGGCGCGTTCCAGCACGGCCATACCTACCACGGCCACGCCCTCGCCGCCGCCGGCGCCCATGCGGTCCTGTCGGCGATCCTCGGCCGCGAGCTCCTGCCCCGGGTCCGGGCGCGAGGCGAGACCCTGGCCGGCGCGCTCCATGACCGGTTCGACCAGCATCCCCATATCGGCGACATCCGCGGCCGCGGTCTCTTCCGCGGGATCGAACTGGTGGCCGACCGGGAGACCGGGGCCCCCCTCGACCCGGCGCGAAAGATCCATGCGAAGGTCAAGGCCGCCGCGCTGGAGAACGGCCTGATCTGCTATCCGGCGGGGGGGACGATCGACGGCGCACGCGGCGACCACGTGCTCCTCGCGCCGCCGTTCATCATTTCGGAGGAGGAAATCGGCGAGCTCGTGGACAAGCTCGGCCGCGCGGTGGAGGCGGCACTGGCGGCGGCGTGAGCCCCTGGCGATCCCACGAGGACTCGAACCCCGAACCTGCTGATTAGAAGTCAGCCGCTCTATCCAGTTGAGCTATGGGACCGCTGCTGGCTCAATAACCTCCAAGCCCGGCGGGCGGCAAGCGGAACAAGGATTTCGCCTTCCCGTTGTAGATGCAGAACCGAACTGGAGAACCCGATGATCCGAACGTTTCTGACCACGGCCTTGTCCGCAGGCCTGATCGCCGCTCCGGCCCTTGCCCAGGAGGATTCGCAATCCGGGGGCGGCAGCCAGTCCGCCGAAGGAAGTGGCTTCACCACCGCCGCCCGCGCCGCCGTGACGGATCGCGATGGCACCGAGATCGGCACCGTCACCATCAACGCGACCGAGTCCGGAATGCCAATGCTGATCGTGGCGATAAGCGGCGTGCCCGAAGGCACCCACGGTATTCATCTGCACGAGACAGGCGATTGCAGCGCCGACGACTTCACCTCCGCCGGCGGTCACATCGCGGGCGACGCCCAACATGGCGTCTTCGTCAGCGGCGGTCCCCATCCGGGCGATCTGCCCAACGCCATCGCCGGCTCCGACGGCGACGTGAACATCGAGATTTTCAACCCGCTCCTCGATGTCGACGAGATGATCTTCGACGAGGACAGCGCAGCCTTCGTGATCCATGCCGACGCGGACGACTACATGTCGCAGCCCTCGGGAGATGCCGGCGACCGTATCGCCTGCGGCGTGTTCGAACAGGGCTGAGCGCGACGGCCGGCCGGACTTGGCCGGCCCCATATCAATGCGTCCAGGCGCCCCGGCGCTTGGTCGCGAAATTGTCGCCGTAGCCGCCCGGACGGACATTCGATCCGCGCTTCTTCGGAAGCGTTACAATGGCGTCGATGCCGTGGGCCTCGGCATATTCCATCGCCTCCGCCTTGGTCTCGAATCTGAGACGAACCTGCGCCTGGGTGTCGGACGAACTCGTCCAGCCCATCAGCGGGTCGATCCGACGCGGCTCGTCGGCGGTGAATTCCAGAATCCATTCCTTCGTCTTGGCCATGCCGGAGGACATGGCCGTCTTCGCGGGCTGATAGATGCGGGCGGTCATGGCTGGCTCCTCGGATCTTCTGCCACGGGAGTATCCCGGAACGGCCGCCGTATCGCAATAGCTTCCCCCGACGGAGGGAGAAGCCGGACCGGACCTGTGAGGGTGGGATGGGGATGTACCGGCCCGGCTTCAGGCTGCTTGGGTGATTTCACCTTGGCAACAATTCTGGTCTCCATGCAAGGAAAAACTTCTCGTTAAGGTTGTTTTTGTCCGGTGCCCCGCCCTGAGCGGACCCGCGGGGGGGTTGCGCCCCCGCCGCGGCGCGACACATTCCAACAGATTGCGCGAGGTGACACATGCACAACAACCGGCCAGACCAGATGCCCGACCTCCTGCACGCCCCCGCCCCGGGGGTTCGGGAGCGCGAGAAGCTCGAGGGCGGCATCGCCTTTCGCATGCAGACCGAGTTCGCCCCCGCCGGAGACCAGCCCGGCGCCATCGCCGAACTGTCCGCGGGCGTGGCGGCCGGCGAGCGCGACCAGGTCCTTCTCGGCGCCACGGGCACGGGAAAGACCTACACCATGGCCAAGGTGATCGAGGAGACCCAGCGCCCGGCGATCGTGCTCGCCCCGAACAAGACCCTCGCCGCGCAGCTTTACGGTGAATTCAAGCACTTCTTCCCCGACAACGCCGTCGAGTACTTCGTCAGCTACTACGATTACTACCAGCCCGAGGCCTATGTTCCGCGGTCGGATACTTATATCGAGAAGGAATCCCAGATCAACGAGCAGATCGACCGGATGCGCCATTCCGCGACCCGGGCGCTCCTCGAGCGCGACGACGTGATCATCGTGGCCTCCGTCTCCTGCATCTACGGCATCGGCTCGGTGGAGACCTACGGCGCGATGACCGTCGACCTGCATACCGGGCGGGAGTACGATCAGCGCAAGCTCATGGCCGATCTCGTCGCACAGCAATACCGGCGCAACGACCAGGCCTTCCAGCGCGGCTCCTTCCGGGTGCGGGGCGACGTGCTCGAAGTCTGGCCCGCCCACCTCGAGGACCGGGCATGGCGGCTCTCGCTCTTCGGGGAGGAGCTCGAATCGATCGTCGAATTCGATCCGCTGACCGGCGAGAAGGCCGATGCGTTCGACCGGGTGCGGATCTACGCCAATTCGCATTACGTGACGCCGCGCCCGACGCTGAAACAGGCGATCAACCAGATCAAGATCGAGCTGCGCCAGCGGCTCGACCAGCTCGTGGGGGACGGCAAGCTCCTGGAGGCGCAGCGGCTGGAGCAGCGCACCAATTTCGACCTCGAGATGCTGGAGGCTACGGGCGTCTGCAACGGGATCGAGAACTATTCCCGCTACCTGACGGGCCGCGCGCCGGGCGAGCCGCCGCCGACGTTGTTCGAGTTCATCCCCGACGACGCCCTCGTCTTCGCCGACGAGAGCCACGTCTCCGTGCCGCAGATCGGGGGAATGTATCGCGGCGACTACCGGCGCAAGTTCACCCTCGCCGAGCACGGGTTCCGCTTGCCCTCCTGCATGGACAATCGCCCCCTCAAATTCGAGGAATGGGATGCCATGCGGCCGCAATCGGTCTTCGTCTCGGCGACGCCCGCGGCCTGGGAGCTGGAGCAGGCGGGCGGCGTCTTCGCCGAACAGGTGATCCGGCCCACCGGGCTTCTCGATCCGCAGGTGGAGATCCGGCCTGTCGAGATGCAGGTGGACGACCTTCTGGACGAGATCCGGCGCGTCACCCAGGCGGGCTACCGCACGCTCGCCACCGTGCTCACGAAGCGCATGGCCGAGGACCTGACCGAATACCTACACGAGCAGGGCATCAAGGTCCGCTACATGCATTCCGACATCGACACGATCGAGCGGATCGAGATCCTGCGCGACCTGCGCCTCGGGGCCTTCGACGTGCTGGTCGGCATCAACCTCCTGCGCGAGGGGCTCGACATCCCCGAATGCGGCCTCGTCGCGATCCTCGACGCCGACAAGGAGGGGTTCCTGCGCTCCGAGACCTCGCTGATCCAGACCATCGGCCGGGCCGCGCGCAACGCCGACGGCCGGGTGATCATGTATGCCGACCGCATCACCGGCTCGATGGAGCGCGCCATGCGCGAGACCGACCGCCGCCGCGAGAAGCAGATCGCCTACAACACCGAACACGGCATCACCCCCGCCACGATCAAGAAGAACGTGGAGGACATCCTCGCCGGCCTCTACCGGGGCGACGTGGACATGAACCGGGTGACGGCGAAGATCGACGACAAGCACTCCGGCTCGAACATGCAGGCCGTGCTCGAAGGGCTGCGCACCGACATGCGCAAAGCGGCCGAGAACCTCGAATTCGAGGAGGCAGCCCGGCTCCGCGACGAGGTCAAGCGGCTCGAGGCGGTGGACCTCGCCGTCTCCGACGATCCTCTCGCCCGGCAATCGGCTGTAGAAGCGGCCGGCGAGGCCGCGACCAGGGGCAGCGGAAGGTCGAAGGCGGGGCGCCCCGGTCAGCGGGGCGGAAACGTGAAGCGGGGGAAGCGGTAAGGCAGCACCGCCGGGTCCGGCCAGCCCCGACATCGGAGCGATCCTCTCCCGGCGTCGCGATGACCGTTCTCCGGGACGCGGGCTCCGCATCGCGCCTCGGGCCCGCGCGCGGCCGATGCCGCGTCATCGGCTCTCCGAGGCCGCCTGCGGGACGGGGGACGGAGATCGCCCGGCCATGGGGACCGCGCCCGCCCGGTCGCCTGCGGGCGGGAGTCGGTGCACCGGCGGAAACCGGAGCGGGCGATTCTTCGATCGAGTTAACAGGCCGTTAACCGTGATCGTGCGCTCGTGCCGCCATGCGCGCACTTCTTTTCGTCCTGCTCCTGACCTCGCCGGCGGAGGCGCTCGCCGGGGCGTGGGCGCGCGGCGAGGGAAAGGCCTTCGTGTCGAGCAAGGTTGCCCTGACGCCGGGGGGATGGGAGGAGCTCGAACCGACCTTCGCGCTTTACGGCGAATACGGCCTGACGTCCCGGCTCACGCTCGGCACGAGCTACGACAAGCTCGACCCGCCCTATTCCCTTGCCAAGCTTTTCGCGCGCTGGAACCTCACCGCGAGCGACGCGAGCTGGCAGATCGCGCTGGAGGCGGGTGGCGGGATCGCGTTCGACGACACGGCGATCGGCTTCGACAGGGTACCGTTCTGGCGGCCGGTCCCCGATTTCCGCGAACCGGGACTGCGTACCTATCTCAACTTCACCGATCCGGCGGATGACGATCTCGTCTACTACGACGACGAGAGCGGCGATTTCGTGACCCTTCCTGCCGATATCGAGAGGGTCCCCGAGAGCTTCGAACTGATCCCGCGGGATCGCGAGACGGCGCCGACGGAAGCGGTGCTCCTTGCCGCGGTGCATCTCGGGCGCGGCTTCGGGACGCCGTTCGGCACCGGCTGGGTGGACGCGCGCCTCGGCGCGGAACTGCCATGGGACGATGACCCCGCGCGCCTGAAGCTCGACGCCACGGCGGGCGTGTCGCTCGGCCCGGGGCATCTGCTGATGCTCGAACTGCGCCACACCACCATCGAGAATGCGTCCTACACCGAACTGGGCCCCACGGGCGCAATCAGGCTCGGCGAGCGACTGCAGGCCACGGCCGGCGTCCTCGCCGACGTCTCGGGGGATCTGCCGGCGCGACTCGAACTCGGAGCCTGGCTGACCTTCTAGGCCGCTCCGTCGCAACGGATGGTGACGCGCAGCGCGCCGGACACGGGAAGCGGAAAGCGCGCCCGAAGCCGCCCGCTCAGCGCATCCACCTCCACCGACGGCATCTCGCCCACCGGATCCCCGGCCGCATTGCGGAGATCGACGGCCGTGACCGCGACGATCTCGGAGGCGACAGCGCCGAAAGGCAGCGCACCGCCGGGGTCGAGCGTCCAGATCCGGGTCGGGATCCGGAGCCGGAACTGCCGCGTGACCGGATTGGCGGCGGGGACAAGAACGCCGCGGCAGGTATTGCCGTGCCAGTCGATCCGGCGCATCCGCGTCAGGTCGAGCCGGGCCCCCGAGGCGCAGACTCGCTCCACCCGGTCGGATCGGCCGCCGATCGCGGCGAAGGTGTTGCCGATCACCGCGAGGTCGCGGATCGGCTGCGTCCGCCGGTGGGCACGGATCGTCAGCCAGCTCTCGTGCTCGGCGGCATCGGTGGCCTCGAAGGAATTGCCGAGGAGGCCGAGCCCCCCGAACCCGGCCTTCCGACCCGCATCGAAGCGCGATTCGTGCTCGTCGCTCCAGCGGATGCCGCACCCGTCGAAGGCATTCCCGACGACCTGGCACCGTGGCTCCCGCCGGGTGAGGCAAAGGCCGGTGGAGCGACCGCCCCCGCCGCCTCCGACGAAACGGCACCCCGAGACCAGGTGGCCCCGCCCGCTCAGGATCGCCGCCGTCTCGAACCCGTCGAAGACGCAGCCGCGCAGCCGGACGGAGGCGCCGCCGCTCGCCAGTGCCACCGCCTCCGCGCCGGCGGCCTCGAACCGGCACTGGTCGAGGTCGAGACCGGAAGTGCCCCGCCCGAGACCGGACAGACCCTGCCCCGCGGGCGCCTCCACGACGAGGCGGATGCCCCGGAACCGGCGGTGCCGCTCGGGCAGCAGGATGCCACCGGCCGCGCCGCCGAGGTCGAGCCGGACATCCTCGAGCGCGACGTCGGGGAGATCGTCGAAGCCCGAGAAGTCGAGCGCGTAGCGGTATCTCCGGAACTCGTACCGCGCGATCTCGGCATCGCCCCAGCCCGGCAGGCACAGGCCGACCGTCCGCCCCTCCACATCCCGGTCGCGGACATGGACGGCGCGCCCGAGGCCCGGCCCGGAGACGAGCGCCCCCGGCGCGATCCGCGCGCCCGGCGCGACGTCGCGCAGCTCGGCCGGTCCGGTCGGGTCGAAGCGGGCGCGCGCCCGAATCGTTTCTGGCTCCCAGGCCGGGCCGGGCGCCACGGCGAAGGTGCCGTTCCGGACGCCCTTGCGGCCCGCGCTCCGCCGCGTCCCTGCCGCGCGCGCGACGTCCAGCGGTCGCGAAAGCACCAGGGTCCGGCCCTCAAGATCGAGACTGGCCGCCCCCGCCACGGCGAAGAGCGCCCGCAGCGCGCGGCCAAGCGCCTCTCTCTCGCCGAACGCCGCGCAATAGCTTGAATAGTCAAGGTTCCTGAGGAAGACGGCATGCCGCCCGGCCGGCTGGCTGATCGTGCCGAGAAGGCGCACGGGAACCTCGAACACGACGTCCCGGGACAGCCGGAACGTTCCCGCGGGCACCACGATCCCTGCGGGACCGGCCGCGGCCGCGGCCCGCTCGAAGGCCAGGCTGTCATCCGCCGTGCCGTCCCCGATCGCCCCGAACGTCCTGACATCGACCGCCGCCGAAGCCCGATCGAAGATGCGGTCACCCATGCCCTGTGCCCCTCTCTCGGCCGAGACACAGGCTAGAAAGAGCCCCTTTTGGTTGCGTTGTGCCGACGTCCGGTGGCGTTACGCCCCCGCCGCACCGGCAGGGAGGAGCCGCACGCCGGCGATCTTCCAGGCCGCGGCCCACTCGACCATCTCGTATTCGAGCGCGTGCTGGGCGCCGGTGCCATCGCGGAACAGCACCCTTTGCCGCACTGTCCCCGCGCCGGTCTCGAGGTCGAGGAAGGTCACCTCCGACGGACAGTGGGCCCTCGGATAGCCCTGCCGGACCATGGCGCCGAACCTCTCGGGCATCGCGAACATGCGCCGGTGCCGGGCGAGGCGAAGCCGCAGGCGGTCGCGAAATCGTCCTGGCGGAAGGTATCGATCCGGGAGGAGATGACCTCCTCGATCGCGGCCTCCTGGGCATGGACCGGGAGGGCCGCGGGAGCGGCGGGGAATATCGGTGCGGCTAGTCTCAATGCGCGGTTTCCCCTGGGGGGAAGTCTAGCCCCTCCGCCCCGACGGACGAGTTCCGGCCACGGTCAGGCCCGTTCCGTCGCGAGCTGACCGGCAAGCGCCCGGTCGATCAGCGCCACCGTCTCCGTCCCGCCGTAGAGTGCCACGAATCCGCCAAAGCGCGGCCCTTGGCTCTGTCCCAGAAGCACTTCGTAGAGCGCGCGGAACCAGTCGCGGAGCGGTTCGAACCCGTGCTCTTTGCCCACCGCGAAGACCATCGATTGCAGCGCCTCCGCGTCGCGCGGCCCCTCCCAGGCAGCGAGCCGGTCGCGCAGATCCGCGATCGCGGCGCGCTCTGTCTCGTCGGGGGCGCGGAACCGCTTCTCCGGGCGCACGAAATCGTTGTAGTAGCGCACGGCGAAGCCGGCCGCCCGGTCGAGCTGCGGATTGGCCTCCGGCGTCGCCTCGGGGGCGTAACGGCGGATGAAGCCCCACAGGGTCTCCTTCTCCTCCGCGCCCGAGACGCTCGCGAGGTTCAGGAGCATGGCGAAGGACACGACCATGTCGGAGCCGGGCACGTCGGACCCGTGAATGTGGAAGACCGGGTTCGCCAGCCGCTTCGCCGCATCCTGGCCGGAATAGGCGCGGAGCTGCTGGTGATACTCGTCCACCGCTTTAGGGATCACGTCGAAATGCAGTCGCTTGGCCGTCTTCGGCTTCTGGTACATGAAATAGGCGAGGCTCTCGGGCGCTGCATAGGTCAGCCAGTCCTCCATCGACAGCCCGTTGCCCTTCGATTTCGAGATCTTGCGGCCCTCCTCGTCGTTGAAGAGCTCGTAGGTCAGGGTCTCGGGCCCCGGCGAGCCGAGCACACGGCAGATGCGGCGCGCCTGCGTCACCGAATCGATGAGGTCCTTGCCGGACATCTCGTAATCCACGCCGAGCGCGTACCAGCGCATCGCCCAGTCGGGCTTCCACTGCAACTTCACGTTGCCGCCCGTCACCGGGACCTCGACCCGCTCGCCGTCCGGCTCCGCGTAGAGGATGGTTCCCCGGGCGACGTCCCGATTCAGTACCGGCACCTGGAGAACCCTGCCGGTCTTCGGACTGACGGGCAGGAACGGCGAATAGGTCGCGCGACGCTCCGGCCCGAGCGTCGGCAGTATGATCTCCATGATCTGGTCGTAGCATTCGAGCGCGCGCAGGAGCGCGGCGTCGAACCGCCCGGCGGCGTAGTACTCGGTCGAGGAGGCGAACTCGTAGTCAAAGCCGAAGGAATCGAGGAAGGCGCGGAGGCGCGCGTTGTTGTGCGCGCCGAAGCTTTCATGCGTGCCGAACGGATCGCGCACGCGGGTCAGCGGCAGGTGCAGATCCTCCTCCATGACCTCTCGGTTCGGAACATTTCCGGGCACCTTCCTCAGCCCGTCCATGTCGTCGGAGAAGCAGATCAGCTTCGTCGGCATGTCCGACAGGGTTTCGAAGGCGCGGCGCACCATCGTCGTCCGCGCCACCTCCCCGAACGTGCCGATATGGGGCAGGCCGGATGGGCCGTAGCCGGTCTCGAAGAGCGCGAACCCCTTCTCCGGCGGCGACCCCTCGAAGCGCTTCACGAGCCGGCGGGCCTCCTCGAACGGCCAGGCCTTCGACATCGTCGCGGCATCGCGCAGATCGTTCATCGTCCCTCTCCGGCGGGTCTCGTGGATCGCGCCTGCCTATTGCCGCGACGCGGCGGCGTCAATTATCATGGTCGCGGGGACCAGTCAGGGTGCGGTGTGACATGCTCGAATATTCTCATTCCATGACCGCTCAGGATTGCCTGGTCGCGATCATGATCGCCGTCTCCGCCTCCGACGAGAACCTGCGCACGACCGAGCTCGTCACGATCGAGCGGATCGTCAACCACCTGCCGGTCTTCGCGGAATTCGATCAGGACCGGATCGCCTCGGTCGCCGAGGTCGTCTTCGATCTCTATTCCGAGGAGGACGGTCTCGACGCGCTTTTCGGGCTGATCCGCGAACACCTCCCCGCCAGACTCTTCGAGACCGCCTACGCGCTCGCCTGCGACGTCGCCGCTGCCGACGGGCAACTCGGCGAGGTGGAGATCCGCCTCCTCGAGGAGATCCGCTGGCAGCTCGAGATCCCGCGGCTCAACGCGGCGGCGATCGAACGCGGCGCGCGGGCGCGGCACATGACGCTCTGATCAGGTCGTGTAGAGCGAGCCCCAGCGCTCGAGAAGTTCCCGCTGCAGCCATTTCGCGGCGCCGTTCCAGCGTCTGCCCCCCGGCGGCCGCTCCCTCTGCTCCATCGGCAGCGCGTCGCGTTTCGGGATGTCGCCGCAGAGGATCGCGAAGGCCAGCGGCCGGTCCTTCGGCCCGGAGACGAAACCGGTTAGCGCGCTCACGAAGTTCAGCGTCCCGGTCTTGGCGGCGACGTCGAACCGCCGGTCCTCCAGGTAGAAGGATTTCAGGAGCGGCCGCAGCCGGCCGCGATCCTGGCTGGCGAGCATCGCCTTCACCATGTCGGAGGCGGTCACGCGGCTGTCGTCGCCGAGGCCGGAATGGTCCTCCAACCGGGTCCGCTCGAGACCGAGGCTCGATCCCAGCCAGTCGGACATCCGCTCGGCGGAGGCCGCGAGCGTCTCGACCCGCGGCCCTGCCGCCAGGGTGGAGCCGAGCCCGGTCACCTCGGCGGTGAGGTTCGTCGAGTATTTCAGCATGTCGTGCAGGATCGGTTCGAGACGGTCGCTCTCGCGGACATGCAGAACCTCGCCCGCGTCGCTGTCGGCAACCGAGACCGCGCCTCGCGACATGATCCCCTGCGATCGCGCGAGCACCTGGAACACCTCGCCCGCGTAGAGCCCCGGGTGGCGCACCGGCAGCCAGCGGGCGCCCTCCGTCCCGAGCATGGACCGGGCCACGGTCCAGTCGTCCTGCGCGCCGAGATCGTCGTAGGTGTAGACCGGCGAGGCGCGGTCGACGACGCGCATCCGCGACAACTCGACGCCCGGAACGTAGCGTCCCGCGCGGGCGTCCATCGTCACCTGATAGGTCTTGCCTTCCCGGGCCCAGCCGAAATGGACGCGGTTGAAATTCAGGTTCAGCCCGCAGAGCGCAGGGTTGTAGCTGACATGGTCGGGCTGCTCGCCATCGATCTCGTAGAGCCGGGGCAGCGCGTCGACCCACACCCTGAGGTTGCCGCCAACCTCCCGCACGCCGGCCGCCTTAAGCGCCGCCGCCATCCCCATCAGGCCGATCGTGTCGAGCACCGGATCCCCGCCGCCCGCCAGGATCAGATCGCCCTCGATCCGCCCGTCGACGATCGGTCCGGTCGCGACGAGCCGGGTCATGAAACGGTGGTCCGGCCCGAGCCGGTCGAGCGCGTAGAGCGAGGTCAGGGTCTTCGCCGTGCTCGCAGGAGGCAGCGGCAGGTGCGGCTGCCGCGCGTCGAGGATTTCGCCGGTGCGGGCGTCGGCGACGGCCCAGGACACCTCGCCGCTCAGCCCCGAACGTCCGACCAGGGCATCGCCCGGCGGCGGAGCGGCGCGCGCGCCCGGATCGGAGCCGCGCACTGGCGGCCGCGGCGACCGGACCGGCGCGGCCGTCGCCCCGCTCGCCGCCGCGGCGCCCATGCCGGCCAGAATGTCGCGTCGCGTCAGGCGCATCTCGCCCTTTCCTGTTCGCTGGCCTCGCCATAGCCAGAAGCCGGTTCGTTCTTCAATAACCCAGCGGGCCCCGGAAGATCACGTCACTGTTGCCAGCGGCCCTCGAGCCGCAGACGGGAGGAGCTTTCGTCCCGGAGCGGGATCGAGGCGAAGGACCAGGCCGGAGGCTCGCTGCGGGCCAGCCGCGCAGGCGCGACCCGCCGCTGCCGCAGGATTCGCGCCGCCGGGGAGGTCAGCCCGCTCAGCCGGTGATCCGGACGGGCGAGCACGCCCAGCGGCAGATCGGCCGCGATCTCCCGCCAGCGGTCCCAGCGGTGGAAGCCCGCGAGATTGTCGGAACCCATCAGCCAGACGAACCGGACACCCGGATAGCGGCCGCGAAGCGCCGCGACTGTATCGGCGGTGAAGGTGGTGCCGAGCCGGGTCTCAAGGGCGGTGACCTCGACCCGCGGATGCCGCATGATCCGCCCCGCCTCTGCCAGCCGCCGCCGGAGCGCGGCCGGCGCATCGGGCTTCAGGGGGTTGGCCGGGCTGACGAGCCACCAGACCCGGTCGAGACCGAACTCGGCGAGGGCCGCGCGGGTGATCGCCACGTGCCCGGAATGCGCCGGATCGAAGGATCCGCCGAGAAGCCCGACCGCCATGCCCGCCCGCGCCACCGGCCAGCCCGCGCCCCTCACCGCCCGCCTCCGGCGGATCGGTCGCCGGCAGCCGCAACCGTCAGGCCGCGCGCGCCGCGATTCCAAGCAAGATCACCGCCACCCCCGAGACGGCGAGCTCGATGCCGAGCAGGAGGCCGAGCGTCGTCAGCGCAGCATGTGGCAGCGCCGCGACGATGACGAGCCCCAGGAGGATCGACATCGCCCCGGAGAGCGCCACCCAGCGCGAGCGGTGCCGCATCCGCATCGCCATCCACACCCTGAGCCCCCCGATCGCAAGGAAGAAGATCGCGGTCATGAGGGTCAGGGTCAGGAGACCGGCAAGTGGTTCGAACCAGAGCGAAAGCGCCAGCACCATCATCAGCGCGCCCATCGCTCCGGCCACGAACCTGCCGCCCGAGGATCCCTCCTCGCCCCGGATCGCGAGCCAGAACTGCACCGCGCCCGCGATCAGGAAGGCCGCCGCGGCAACGGCCGTAACCGCCAGCGAGGCCCCGAAGGGGTTGAGCAGCGACCCAATGCCGCCGAGCAGCAGGACGAGACCCATCGCGACCATCGCCTTCCAGTTCATCTCCCCCAGGGAAATCATTCCCGGGTCCTGGTCGTGCATTTCCCATTCCTCCGGTCCGATGCGCCATCTCTCGGCTCAAGACGCTCCTCCCCTGCCACGTTCCGCGCCGGCATCGGCCCCCCGACCGCCGGCGCGCCAAATAGTATCATTGCGGGCCTCGTCGTCGCGGCCTAAAAGGCCAGCCAAGGCGTTCGGGCCGGACCCCGACGCTGCAGCGCGCAACGGGAACCCAGGAGGCACGACATGGCTGATGCAGCCGTCCACGGCCATGACGGACACGAGGACCAGAGGGGATTCTTCACCCGCTGGTTCATGTCGACGAACCACAAGGATATCGGCATCCTCTACCTCTTCACCGCGGGGTTCGTCGGCTTCATCTCCGTGGCCTTCACCGTCTACATGCGGATGGAGCTGATGGCGCCCGGCGTCCAGTTCATGTGCCTCGAGGGGGCGCGGCTCTTCCCGACAGCGACGGAGAACTGCACGCCAAACGGTCATCTCTGGAACGTGCTGATCACCGGCCACGGCATCCTGATGATGTTCTTCGTGGTCATCCCGGCGCTCTTCGGCGGCTTCGGCAACTACCTGATGCCGCTGCAGATCGGCGCGCCGGACATGGCCTTCCCGCGGCTCAACAACCTCTCCTACTGGCTCTTCGTCGCCGGTTCGACCCTCGCCATCTGCTCGGTCTTCGCACCGGGCGGTAATGGCCAGCCCGGATCGGGAATCGGCTGGGTGCTCTATCCACCGCTCTCGACGACCGAGGGCGGCTTCTCCACCGATCTCGCGATATTCGCGGTGCACGTCTCGGGCGCCTCGTCGATCCTCGGCGCGATCAACATGATCACGACGTTTCTCAACATGCGCGCGCCGGGCATGACGCTGTTCAAGGTGCCGCTCTTCTCCTGGTCGATCTTCGTCACCGCCTGGCTGATCCTGCTCGCGCTCCCCGTCCTCGCCGGCGCGATCACCATGCTGCTGACCGACCGCAACTTCGGCACCACCTTCTTCGACCCGTCCGGCGGCGGCGACCCGGTCCTCTACCAGCATATCCTGTGGTTCTTCGGGCACCCGGAGGTCTACATCGTCATCATGCCCGGCTTCGGCATCATCAGCCACGTGATCTCCACCTTCTCGAGAAAGCCGATCTTCGGCTACCTGCCGATGGTCTGGGCGCTGATCGCCATCGGCGTGCTGGGCTTCGTCGTCTGGGCACACCACATGTACACGGTCGGCATGTCGCTCACCCAGCAGAGCTACTTCATGCTCGCCACGATGGTCATCGCGGTGCCCACCGGCATCAAGATCTTCTCCTGGATCGCGACGATGTGGGGGGGATCCGTGGAATTGAAGACGCCCATGCTCTGGGCGCTCGGCTTCCTCACGCTCTTCACCATGGGCGGAGTGACCGGCATCGTGCTGAGCCAAGCGGCCATCGACCGCGCCTATCACGACACCTACTATGTCGTGGCGCATTTCCACTACGTGATGAGCCTCGGCGCCGTCTTCGCCATCTTCGCGGGCATCTACTTCTACTTCCCCAAGATGACGGGCAAGATGATCCCCGAATGGATCGGCAAGGCGCATTTCTGGGCGATGTTCATCGGCTCGAACCTCACCTTCTTCCCGCAGCACTTCCTCGGCCGCCAGGGCATGCCGCGGCGCTACATCGACTACCCGGAGGCGTTCTCCCTCTGGCACCACGTCTCGTCCTGGGGCGCCTTCATCAGCTTCGCCTCGTTCCTGTTCTTCATCGGCGCGATCTTCTGGGTGCTGTTCAAGGTTCCCCGCACCGCACCGGCGAACCCCTGGAACGAATGGGCCGACACCCTGGAGTGGACCCTTCCCTCCCCGCCGCCGGAGCACACCTTCGAGACGCTTCCGACGCGGGAGCAATGGGACCGCCCCCACCTGCACTGAGCGAGGGCGATGCCCGTCGAATGGCAGAAGGTCACCGAGGGGGCCCCGGCAGCGGCCGGGGCCTTCTCGCATGGGCGGGGGCGGCCCTTCGCCACCGCACGGATCTGGCCGCATCGCTCGCTGCCGCTCACCGGCTTCGTCTGGCTGATCGGCTCCACCTTCTGCATGATCCTGATCCCGACGATTCCGCTTCTCGGCACCCCGGTTTTCTGGGGTCTCCTGCCCTTCGTGACGGGGGCGGTGGCGCTCCTCTACGTGCTCGTGATGCGCAACTACCGCGACGGCGAGGTGGTCGAGGAGCTCACCCTCTGGTCGGACCGGATGTCGCTCGTGCGCCACAATCCGCGCGGTCCGGACCAGTCCTGGGAGGCCAATCCCCACTGGGTGCGTCTCTTTCTCCACGCCGACAAGGGCCCGGTGCGGAACTACATCACACTCCGCGGCGGCAACCGGGAGGTGGAACTCGGTGCCTTTCTCAGCCCCGAGGAACGCGAGGCCCTTTACGGTGATCTCGACCGGCTCCTGAAACGCCTGCCCGTCTGACATCCCCCGCCCGCGGGCCCCGTCAATCCTCTCCGGCAGTTTCCGTGGCAGTGATCGGTGTGCCCTCCCGCGGGTCCGGCTCCCGGCGACCGAGACGGTCGCGTCGCGCCTGCAGCTCCGCGCGGTCCCGCTCATACCTGCGGCCGGGATCGACCCGCTCCGCCCGGACCGCGGCCGGCGGCGCCTCCGCGCCCCATGCCGCTGCGGCAAGCATGAATTCGAGAAGCTCCTCCGCGGAGACCGAGGAGAGAGATTCCGCCCGTCCCCGAAGGTGCTGGTAATCCTCGAACGCGGTGATCTCGTGATAGCTGAAGCCCATGTCCCAACCGGAGAACCGCCGCCACTCGACCGGACCGGAGCCGAGCGTGCGAATCGCCGTATGCCGGTCATCCTCGCGAATCCGCGTCTCCAGCAGCGCCACCATGTCGACCGGCCCTTCGACATATTCGGCGTAATGGGTGGAGGAGCGGTGCAGGTAGCCGGTGATCCCCCGCACCGGGTTCCGGTTGCAGGACTGGAAATAGAGGAGCACGTCCTCCACGGATCGCGCCGGGCTCAGCGCTTCGGAGACGTACAGCCAGTAGCTCAACATGCCGCGATCCTCGGCTAAAATTTTATGGATCGACGGTGACGCGCGACGGTTGAGGCCACCCGAAACCTGCGACCGCCCGCCGCGCCCCACGCGCAACGGGGGCCCGGCGGGGCGAGGCGCGTCACGAGAGCCGGGCCTTCACTTTCGGCCCAACCACGCCGAAATCCATCTGGCCCGCATAGCGCGCCTTCAGCTGCCCCATGACCCGGCCGATGTCGCGGATCGAGCTGGCCCCGCTGGTGGCGATGGCCTCGTCCACGGCACGGTCGATCTCCGCGCCGGTCAATTGCCGGGGCAGGAATTCCTCGATCACCGCCATCTCCGCGCGCTCGCTCTCGGCGAGTTCGAGACGCCCGCCCTCCTCGTAGGCGCGCACGCTCTCCTGGCGCTGCTTCACCATCCGGCCGAGGATCTGGCGCACCTGCTCGTCGGTCACGCCGTCCGGTCCGTCCTCCGAGGTGCGGGCGGCGATGTCGCGGTCCTTGATCGCGGCGTTGATGAGCCGCAGGGTCGAAAGGCGTTCCGCCTGCCTCTCCTTCATCGCCGTCTTCAGGGCGGTGTTGATGCGTTCGCGCAGGTTCATGAGTGCCTCCATCCCGGGCAGTCGCCGCGCGCAGCCTAGGCGCATCGGCGCCGACGGCAAGGCGCACTTGACCGCGCGGGGACCTCCTCATACCTCTCGCGCGACCGCCCCGACCCGGAGAGACCCGCCGATGGCCCGCACCTCGCCGACCGCCTGCCTCGCCCTCGCGGACGGAACGATCTTCTACGGCCGCGGCTTCGGTGCGAGCGGGCAGGCCACGGCCGAGCTGTGCTTCAACACGGCGATGACCGGCTACCAGGAGATCATGACCGATCCCTCCTATGCCGGCCAGATCGTCACCTTCACCTTCCCCCATATCGGCAATACCGGAACCACCCCGGAGGACGACGAGACCGCCGCCCCCTTCGCCGAGGGCATGGTGGTGAAATGGGACCCGACGGCCGCCTCGAACTGGCGCTCGGCGGAGGAACTCGGCGACTGGCTGCGGCGCCAAGGCAAGATAGGCATCGGCGGCCTCGACACCCGCCGGCTGACCCGTGCCATCCGCCAGCAGGGCGCGCCCCACGTGGCCCTCGCCCACGACCCCGAAGGACAGTTCGACATCGCCGCCCTGGTCGCCGCCGCCCGCCGGTTTCCGGGGCTCGTCGGGCGCGATCTCGCGCGCGACGTCTCCTGCCTGCAATCCTACCGCTGGGGGCAGATGCGCTGGGACTGGCCGCAGGGCTTCCTGGAGCGGGAAGGGCGGGGACATCGGGTCGTCGCCATCGATTACGGCGCGAAGCGCAACATCCTGCGCTGCCTCGTCAATGCCGGCTGCGACGTGACGGTGATGCCGGCCAGCGTCACGGCCGACGACGTTCTGGCACAGAACCCCGCCGGCCTCTTCCTGTCGAACGGGCCGGGCGACCCGGCTGCCACCGGCAAGTACGCGGTGCCGATGCTGCAGGAGACGATGCGGCGCAGCGACATGCCAATTTTCGGCATCTGCCTCGGCCACCAGCTGCTCGGCCTCGCCCTGGGCGCCGAGACCCAGAAGATGAGCCACGGCCATCACGGCGCGAATCACCCGGTGAAGGAACTCGCGACCGGCAAGGTGGAGATCGCCTCGATGAACCACGGCTTCACGGTGGACAGCCAGACGCTGCCGAAGGGCGTGGAGGAAACCCATGTCTCGCTCTTCGACGGCTCGAATTGCGGCATCCGTGTCGCCGACCGTCCGATCTGGGGCGTGCAGCACCATCCCGAGGCCAGTCCGGGTCCGCAGGACAGCTTCTACCTCTTCGAGCGTTTTGCGCAGGCGATGACCGACGCCACGTGACCGGGGGCCGTTAACCTTCTGGTAACCGCCGCGGGTGTGTCTCGGGGCCATGCGATCGCTGTGTCCTGAACGATGCTGATCCCCGAGGGTCAGATCCGATCCCCCTGTCCGGCCGCCTCTGCGGGTGCCGCGGAGGCGCTGACCCCCGAACTCTGCCGCGACGAGGGAGTGTCGGCCGAATCGCTCGCCTGGGCCGTGTCCCGCGAGCGCCGCCACGCGGTCTCTCTCGGCGATGTGCTGATCCGCAACGGGATCGTCTCGGAGGAGGCGTTCTTCCGCACCCTCGCAAGGGTCTGGAAGGCGGACTTCACCGACCTGACCGACCGGCGCGCCGATCCGGTCGCGCTGGCGCGCCTGGGACCGGCCTTCTGCGCCAGACGGCAGATGGTGCCCCTTCAATCGGCTGGCGCGTACCGGCCCGTCGCCGTCGCCCGGCCGGAGAAGTTCGAGTCCCTGCGCGCCGAGATCGAGCCGGTCCTCGGTCGCGTCGCCCTGGTCGTGGCGACCGAGACCGGCATCGACCGGACGATCCAGAGAATGGCCACCCGTCAGGTTGCTGCGCTCGCTGAGGAGCGGTGTCCCGCCGCACAGAGCTGCCGCAGCCTGCCGGGGCGGAAGATGCGCTGGCTGATCGGCGCCGCCCTCGCGGCGATGCTCGTCTGCGCGGCGCTCGACCCGACCGGCACGGTCGAACTGCTCTGCATCCTGTCGTTCCTCGTCATCTTCATTAACAGCCTGGTGCTGACGGCCGCTCTCACCGTGGCGGGCCTGAAGAAGGCCGTCCCGCGCAGTGCCCCGCCCCCGACCCTGGCTCGGCTGCCAAAGGTCTCGCTGCTGTTGCCTTTGCACAGGGAGGCCGAGATCGCCGGCGCGCTTCTAGAGAGGCTGGCGCGGATCGACTATCCGCGGGAATGTCTCGACGTGATCCTGATCACCGAATCCGACGACCGGATCACCAGGGAGGCGATCGCGCAGACCAAGCTGCCGCCATGGGTGCGGACGATCCGCGTCGGGCCTGGCCACGTCAGGACCAAGCCCCGTGCCATGAACGCGGGGCTGGACTTCTGTCGCGGCTCCATCATCGGCGTATACGATGCCGAGGACGCGCCCCATCCTCGACAAATCCGGGAGGTGGTGGATCGCTTCGCGCGGTCGCGCCCCGAGGTCGCCTGTCTTCAGGGCCGGCTCGGCTTCTACAACGCGAAGCGCAGCTGGATCACACGCTGCTTCGCGATCGACTATGCGACATGGTTCTGGATCGTCCTCCCCGCCCTCCGCCACTTTCGCTGGCCGGTGCCGCTCGGTGGGACCACCGTGTTCTTTCGCCGCGAGGCGATCGAGAAGGTCGGCGCTTGGGACTCCCACAACGTCACCGAGGACGCCGATCTGGGCGTGCGACTCGCCCGCGCCGGCTACGTCACCGATCTTATCGACAGCGTCACGACCGAGGAGGCGACCGCTAGGCCCGTGGCCTGGATTCGGCAGCGCTCCCGCTGGCAGAAGGGCTACGCGCTCACCTGGGCGAGCCACATGCGCAATCCGCTGGCCACCTTTCGCGACCTCGGCCCTTGGGCCTTCATCGGTTTGCAGGTGCTGTTTCTCGGAAGCCTCTCGAGCGCAGTTCTCGCGCCCGTCATGTGGTCGTTCTGGCTGATCCTCATCGGCGTCGCGCATCCCTTCGTCGAGCTGACCACGCCGGTCGCGCGGTTCGCCCTGGCGGTGGGCTTTCTCGCGATCCTCGTCGTCAACACCGCTGCGGGCGCCGTCGCGCTCGCCCGGCAGGGTCGGACCGACCTGATTGGCTGGCTGCCGGTCATGCATGTCTACCAGCCTCTCGCCACGCTGTCGGTGGCCAAGGCGCTGGTGGAGCTTGTCCACAAGCCGTTCTTCTGGGACAAGACCGCCCACGCCGTCACCGAACCGGACCGCTAGCCCTCGGTCGCCCGCCCCGAATCGTGGCGAAGCCGCGTCTCGTAGGCCCTGGAGATATGCCGCGACAGCGCCGCGCGAGCGCCTGCGGCATCGCGCGCCTCGAGCGCCTCGACGATGCGCTCGTGCTCGGCCAGGGCATCCCGGCCGCGGCCGCCGACGGCCAGTGTCGTGGTTGCCAGAAGAGCCATCGAGCGATGCACCAGATCGAGCTGCTGCACCAGGAACATGTTGTGCGAGGCCAGGTGGATCTGCTTGTGAAAGCGCCGGTTCGACCGGCTGAGCGCCTGCGGATCGTCGAGCACGCCGCGATCCTCCTCCACCATCTGCCGCAGCACGCTTAGCTCCTCCGCCGTGGCGTGGCGGGCGGCGAGATCGGCGGCGAGCCCCTCGAGCTCGGTGCGGACCACGTAGAGCTCGG
The DNA here is from genome assembly GCA_963829665.1 of uncultured Alphaproteobacteria bacterium. GTDB lineage: Bacteria > Pseudomonadota > Alphaproteobacteria > Rhodobacterales > Rhodobacteraceae > Palleronia. Next base: position 156,053 of record CAWHJL010000001.1, read on the forward strand.
CCATCTGGTTGTGATCAAGGGAGGCGACGATCAGGCTGCGCCCGTCCCGCCTGAGCAGCGACTGGGTCTCGAGCCGCTGCAGCGCCTCCCGGATCGGGGTCCGGGACACGCCGAACCGCTCCGCCAGCTCGTTCTCCACCAACCGGTCGCCGGGGCGGTAGGTGCCGCGGTCGATCGCCTCGAGAACGAGGGTGTAGGCGTCCCGCGCCGGTCTCTGCTCGACCATGTCTCTCCTCCCCCGGGCCGCTCCATCATAGAGGGCACCGCCCGCCGCCGCCAACCGGCCGGACCGTCCGCCGCGCCCGACGGGAGGCCTTTCTGTCGCATCTGCCCCTGCCGTCTTTCCCCCCGGCGGCGCCCGCCTAGGTCGCGGACCATGGAAGACACCGACATCCTGGTCTCGGGCGCCGGCATTGCCGGCATGATCCTCGCTGCGCTCCTGGCGCGCCGCGGCTACCGGGTCACGATCTGCGATCCCGCGCCGCCGCCCGGGGAGCCAGATGCGGAGGGATCCGATCTGCGGACCACCGCCTATCTCGCGCCCTCGGTCGAGCTTCTGCAGGAGGCTGGCCTCTGGGAGGCGCTCGCCCCCGACGCCACCTCCCTCGCCGCGCTGCGGGTGATGGATTCCACCGGATGGCCGCCGCGTCAGCGGGCCACCCGCACCTTCACCCCCGCCGATCTCGGCCTCGATTCCTTCGGCCGGAACGTCATGAACTGGCGCGCCCGCAAGACCCTGGCGGAGACGCTCGATGAGGCGGAGAACGTCGATCTCCGCCTCGGCACCGGCTTCGCCGGCATGCTGTCGCGCGACGACCGCGCCCTCGTCACGCTGAGCGACGGAACGCGGATCGGGGCGAAGCTCGTCGTCGGCGCCGATGGCCGCGCCTCGCCGGTGCGCGAGGCGGCCGGCATCGGCGTCCGCACTCACCGCTATGGCCAGAAGGCGCTGGCCTTCGCCTGCACCCATGCCGAGCCGCACGAGGGCGTCTCGACGGAGATCTACAATTCCGGCGGCGCCTTCGTCACCGTGCCGCTCGCCGATCACGAGGGTTGCCCCGCATCCTCCATCGTCTGGATGGCGGAAGGTGCACGCGCGATGGAGCTGACGCGCGCCGGCGCGGAGGATTTCGACTCCGAGCTCACCGCGCGCGCCCTCCACGTCGTCGGACCCATGAGGCGCATCACGCCGCTCCGCCTGTGGCCCATCGTGACCCAGACCGCAGCGCGGATGACGGCGAGGCGGACCGTGCTTGTGGCGGAGGCCGCGCATGTTCTGCCGCCGATCGGGGCGCAGGGGCTCAACACCTCCATTGCCGATATCCGCGCGCTCGCCGGTGCGATCGGCCCGGGCGATCCCGGCGCGCCGGCCGGCCTGGCCACCTATGCGCGCGAGCGGGAGCGGGACATGCGCGGCCGCGCCGCGGCGATCGACGCCTACAACCGCCTCTGCAGTGCCGGCGACGGACCCCTCCAGCTGCTCCGCGGCACAGGACTCAAGGTCGTGCACGACATCGCCCCCCTCCGCCGCCGCGCCATGGGACTCGGCATGGGGGGCTGAGCGGCCCGCCTCAGATCGGCCCCGACCGGCGCTCCTCGCTCAGAAGCACGTTCGCCTCCACGGTGCCGACCCCCGGCAGGGTCAGGATGCGCCGCCGGAGCACTCGCTCGAAATCCCCGAGGTCCCGGGCGACGATCCGCAGGCGGTAATCGTAGAGGCCTAGCACGTGCTCCACCGTCTGCACTTCCGGGATCGCGGTGATCGCCCGCTCGAAATCGGCGAGCGCGACGCGGCCCCGTGCCGAGAGCTTGACGCCGAGAAACACCGTTACCCCGAAGCCCAGCGCCTCGAGGTCGAGCACCAGCCGCCGCCCGGCGATGGCGCCGATCTCTTCGAGCCGCCTGACCCGCCGCCATGCCGCCGGCTGCGAGAGGCCGAGCCGCGCGCCGACGGCCGCCGCGGTCAGGCTCGCATCCCCCGCCAGAAGCCGCAGGATGGCCCGGTCCGACTCGTCCGCCGTGCTCACAGCGGCAGCCGCTCGTCGGCCTTCAGCACCGCCACCTGCATCAGCGCCTCGATCTCGGCCACATGGGGCAGCGTCAGGATGCGCTCGCGGTAGAGGCGGTGGTAATCCGCCAGATCCCGCGCCACGAGACTGAGCCGCACATCCACCCGGCCGAGGAAGGTCTGGATCTCCACCACTTCCGGCACCTCCCGTGCCGCGGCGATGAAGGCATCGAAGCCGTGCGGATCGGTCTTCTCGATCGTGAAGCGCAAACTGACCTCCACCTCGAAACCCAGCGCCCGCCACCCGATCCGCGCCCGCTGCCCCTTCAGAACCCCCGCCGCGCGCATCCGCTCGAAGCGCCGCCCGGCGAGCGACGCGGTGACCCCGGCGCGCCGTGCCAACGCCGCGAGCGGCGCGGCGGGATCGTTCTGGAGCTGCCGCAGAAGCCGCCTGTCCGTATCGTCGAGCATGGATAAGCCGATATTGCCTTGTCCGGCGAATGAATACCGCCGTTTCAGCGCAGGCAGCAAGGCGGATCATGGCTTTCGCGGCCCGGAGCGCGGCTCCATTCTCCCGCCACCGGAATGTCGAGAGGAGAAAGACCATGCGCGTGTTCTACGACCGCGACTGCGACATCAACCTGATCAAGGACCGCAAGGTGGCGATCCTGGGCTACGGCTCCCAAGGCCACGCCCATGCCCTGAACCTGCGCGACAGCGGCGCCCGCAACGTCGCCATCGCGCTCCGCGAGGGCTCGCCCTCGCGCAAAAAGGCCGAGGCCGAGGGCCTGCAGGTCATGGGGATCGAGGAGGCCGCCGCCTGGTGCGACCTCATCATGTTTACCATGCCCGACGAGCTGCAGGCCCAGGTCTATCGCGACCACGTCCACGACCACCTGCAGGACGGCGCCGCCATCGCCTTCGCCCATGGCCTCAACGTCCATTTCGGCCTGATCGAGCCCAAGCCCGGCATCGACGTGGTGATGATGGCGCCGAAGGGTCCCGGTCACACGGTCCGCGGCGAGTACCAGAAGGGCGGCGGCGTCCCCTGCCTCGTCGCCGTGCAGACCGACGCCACCGGCACCGCCAAGGAGCTGGCGCTGAGCTACTGCGCGGCGATCGGCGGCGGCCGGTCGGGCATCATCGAGACCGATTTCCGCCAGGAATGCGAGACCGACCTCTTCGGCGAGCAGGCGGTGCTCTGCGGCGGCCTCGTCGAGCTCATTCGCATGGGCTTCGAGACGCTGGTGGAAGCCGGCTACGAGCCCGAGATGGCCTATTTCGAGTGCCTGCACGAGGTGAAGCTGATCGTGGACCTGATCTACGAGGGCGGCATTGCCAACATGAACTACTCGATCTCCAACACCGCCGAATACGGCGAATACGTCTCCGGCCCCCGGGTCCTGCCCTACGAGGAGACGAAGAAGCGGATGAAGGCCATCCTGAGCGACATCCAGACCGGCAAGTTCGTCCGCGACTTCATGACCGAGAACACCGTCGGCCAGCCGAGCTTCAAGGCCACGCGCCGCCTGAACGACGCCCACCAGATCGAGGAGGTCGGCGAGAAGCTCCGCGCCATGATGCCCTGGATCTCCGCCGGCCGCATGGTGGACCGGGAGAAGAACTGAGGATCAGGGGACAGAGGGGGCGGCTCCGGCCGCCCCTCACACCGATGCCGGGCGCGGCCGCCACATGACCGGCTTCGGCGGGCGGAAGAGGATGCGTCCGACGCTCCCGGACGTCGCTGCCCAGGCGAAGGCCAGCGCGAAGGCGCAGGTCACCGGCGTCATCACGACGAAGGCCAGTGTGCCGTCCGTGCCCGCGCCGAGCAGGATGACGGTCAGGGCCCCGATGACGAACTGGTGGCAGAGGAAGATCTCCAGCGTCCTTCGCCCGACCCACTGCATCGGTGCGCAGACCAGCGGCACGCGGGACAGGAGCGACGCCAGCGCGAGTCCGGCCAGCGCACCGGGCGCGGCCTTCAGCAAGCGGGGCAACTCGAGCGGCAGGATCTTCTCCGCAGCCATCAGTCCCGCGCTCGCCACCGCGCCGCCCAGCAGCACGAGTGCCGCGCGCCGCGGCTCGGACAGGGTGGGCAGGATGGTTCGCGCCAGCCAGATGCCGACCATAAACGACACCAGGCCGAACGAGGCCATCATGGTGACGAGCTGGTCGAAATTCGTCGTGTAGCCGCTCAGCTCCGGCGACCAGGCATGGAGCGCCGCCTGGGCGAGCAGCGTCAGACCGATCTGCAGGACGAGCGGCAGACGGAAGATCGCCCGGGCAAAGAGCGTCGCGCAGATCAGCGCATAGACGAACCACTGATTGCCGAAGCTGAGCCACAGGAAACCGTCGAGCCGCTGCGTCTCGTCGTGCCACGGCATGACCGGATAGAACCGGATAAGGACGAAGGTCAGCGTGCTCCACACCACGTAGATCCACACCATCGTCCACACCCGGCCCTTCAGCACCTCCGACCAGCGCCGGTTCAGACCCCAGAAGGCGAGAATCCCCGAGCAGAAGAAGAACATAGGCATGCGGACATTGGCCAGCAGGTAGCTGATCTGGCTGATCGCCGGATTCACCGGCCCGATGGTCTTTGCCGCCAGGAACGAATGCCAGGCGACGACGAGCAGTATCGTCGCCCCGCGTGCGACATCGAGCGACGCGATACGTTCGGAATTTCTGGACATCCTTCCCCGCGGCCTGACCGTCGCGAGAGGACCTAGCCATACGGCGCCGGCTCAACAGCGACCGGGCCGAGACTGCGCCGAACCGGCGACGAACCGCCGACCCGGGACCGCCCCTTCGGCAGAAGACGACTGATGCCGCAGGGTCAGGCCGCCGCCGCCCGGGCGATCCGGTCCGCCAGGCTGTCAACGATCTCGGAGAGCAGCGCCTCGTCCTCGCATTCGGCCATCACGCGGATCAACGGCTCGGTACCCGACTTCCGGATCAGGATCCGCCCCGTCCCGCCCAGCCGCTCCTCCGCGGCCTTGATCTCGGTCTGCACCTCGGCGTTCTCCAGCGGCGCCCGTCCGGCGGCGTAGCGCACGTTCGTCAGTTTCTGGGGCACCCGGTCGAAGCGGTGGGCGAGTTCGCTCGCCGGCTTGCCGCTCGCGGCCATCGCGGCAAGGAATTGCAGCCCCGCCACCAGCCCGTCGCCGGTGGTGGCGTGGTCGGTCATGACGATGTGTCCGGATTGCTCGCCGCCAAGGTTGAAGCCGTTCTGGCGCATCGCTTCCACCACGTAGCGGTCGCCAACCTGCGTGCGGTGGAGCGAGAGTCCGCGGTCGGTGAGATACCGCTCGAGACCGAGATTGCTCATCACGGTCGCCACCAGCGTCCCCTTGGCGAGCCGGTCCCGCTCCGCCCAGTCCGCCGCGAAGAGCGCCATCACCTGGTCGCCGTCCGCGACCTCGCCCCGCTCGTCGATGATCATCACCCGATCCGCGTCGCCGTCGAGGCAGATGCCGAGATCGGCCCGCCGCTCGCGCACGAGCAGGGCCGCCGCCTCCGGCTTGGTGGAGCCGCAATCGAGGTTGATGTTGGTCCCCGTAGGATTGTTCCCCATGGCGATCACCTCGGCGCCGAGCTCCCACAGCACCTCGGGCGCCACGCGGTAGGCGGCGCCGTGGGCGCAGTCGAGAACGACCCGGACCCCGTCGAGCCGCTGCCCGGGCTGCAGGGTGGACTTCACCCGCTCGGCATAGCGGAAGCGGCCGTCGTCGATCCGCCGCGCGCGGCCGATATTTTCCGGCCGCGCCGGTTCCACCCCCGCCTCCAGCAGCCGCTCGATCTCGATCTCGTCGGCGTCGGAGAGCTTGAACCCGTCGGGCCCGAAGAACTTGATACCGTTGTCCTCGTGGGCATTGTGGCTCGCCGAGATCATCACCCCGGCATCGGCGCGCATGGAGGGGGTCAGCATGCCCACCGCCGGCGTCGGCACCGGCCCGAGCAGAAGCACGTTCATCCCGGTGGAGGTGAACCCCGCCGTCAGCGCGTTCTCGAACATATAGCCCGAAAGCCGGGTGTCCTTGCCGATCACCACCCGGTTCGCGCCCCGCGCCGCGCGGCGGAAATAGCGTCCCGCCGCGGCGCCGAGCCGCAGCGCCATTTCCGCCGTCATCGGCGCCGTGTTCGCGGTGCCCCTAACCCCGTCCGTGCCGAAGAACCTGCGGCTCATGGCGCTCTTCCCTCCGTTGCGGCCTGCCACAGGCGGAGAGCCTGCCGGGTCGCCGCCACGTCGTGGACGCGCAGAATGTGCACGCCCTGCGCCAGTGCCGCAAGCGCGACGCCGACGGATCCGGGCATGCGTCCAGTCGGGTGCGGCGCTGGGCCCACTGTACCGATGAAGCCCTTGCGCGAGGCGCCGAGCAGGATCGGGCAGCCGAGCCCGTGAAACAGCGACAGCCCCTCGAGGAGCGCCAGGTTGTGATCCAGCGTCTTGCCGAAGCCGATACCGGGATCGAGCACGATCCGATCGCGGCCAATCCCAGCCCCCTCCGCCGCCTCCACCCTTTCCGCCAGGTAGTCGTAGACGTCGAGCAGCACGTTCCCGTAGGCGGGCGCGTCCTGCATGGTCCGGGGGTCGCCCCGGGCATGCATGAGACAGACCGGAACCCGGCTCGCGGCGATCACCGCCGCCATCCCGGCGTCGAATGTCATGGCCGAAACGTCGTTGACGAATCCTGCCCCCGCCGCCAGCGCCTCCCGCGCCACCGCTGCCTTGCGTGTGTCGATGGAAACGAGGGCCTCCCCGCCCGCGAGCGCGCGCACCACCGGCCGGATCCGCGCGCGCTCCTCCGTCGCCGGCACGGTCTCCGCCCCGGGCCGCGTGCTCTCGCCCCCGACATCGAGGATTCCGGCCCCCGCCGCTGCTGCGGCGCGGCCCTCCGCCGCCGCCTCCTCCGCGCCGGCGAAGCGGCCGCCATCGGAAAAGCTGTCGGGCGTCACGTTCAGGATCGCCATGATCCGCGGCCGGTCGAGGGCCAGCGGTCCGAGCGGCGCTCTGGGCGCGGTCAGCCGCGTCAGCACCTCGCCCGGCACCGCCTCCGCCGGAACCACCTCCGGCGCAGCGTCCCGGTCCAGCCGCGCGACATGGGTGAACCAGCACCAGCCGCCCGCCAGCGACCGTGCCCCCCGAGGCCGGAGGCGACCCGCCTGCGCGAGGGGGCGCCAGTAGTTCACGGGTCGCGCGTCTCCACGGCGAGATCGGTCTCCGGCCGCTCAGCACCGACGACACGGAGGGTCCGCGCCCGCATCAGGCCGGCGAACCACAGCGCCAGCGCCACCGCGTCCCCGAGGTCGGCCGGCGGCGGATCGACCGCGTCCAGGACGATCTTCGAGGGCGCCCAGACCGACATGCGCCCCTTCCGCATCGCCCAGTCGAGCTCGGTCCGCGTCTCCACCACCACGCAGCGTCGGTCGCGCGCGGCAAGACGCCAGCAATTCAGCTCCACCCCCAGAAGGTCGATGCGGCGCTGGGTGAAGTCATGGCCGGTCTGCGGCAGGCGCTCCGGTGGCGGACCGACGCAGAGGATCGCGGGCCCCTCCGCCTCCGCCGCGTTGAGATGCGCGGCCAGCCGCTCCGACGCGATCGCGTCGTTCGACAGGAAGACCACGAGCGGCTGCGGTCCGTCGCCCTCGGCGGGCCGGCGCGGCCCGCTCGCCGCCCGCACGATCTCGACACCGAGCGCGCCGGCCCCCAGATCGAGCTTCTCGATCCGGACGAAGCAGCGGAGCGCCCGAGGCTCGGCAAGGAGCCGCGCGGCCACCCGGTCGGCAAGGGTCTCGAGCAGGTTCAACCGCTCCGCCCCGAGCGCGGCGGTGATCGCCTCGGTGATCGCGTCGTAGGAAAAGACCCGGTCCACGTCGTCGCCGAGCGCCGCGTCATGCGCGCGCACTTCCACGACGACGTTGAAGAGAAGCCGCTGCCGCCTGCCCCGCTCGGGCTGGAACGCTCCGATCTCCGCCTCGACCACGTAGTCGCGGAGCGAGATCCGGTCCGGGAAGCCCTCGGGCGGATAGGCGATCGCGCGCGCCTCCGGATGCTCGAAGGCCAGTCTCGTCTCGTCGCCCATCGACCCCTCCTCGTTCCCTCCGCTCTATCCGACCGGACCGGCGGACGGAAGAAGATCAGCCGGAATAGAACAGATGCGCCCCGATCGCGGCGGTCCGGTCGAAGGCGCGCGACCAGTAGGGCGCGACCGCGCGGGTATGGTAGAAGGTCGCGCCGCCGGTCAGGTCCCGCGCGCCGCCGTCGATCATCAGCCGCGCGATCTTGCCGACACGCGCCCAGGCCGCGGTTTCGCGGATCGTCTCGGGGCGCCCGTCGCAGTAATAGCTGAACTGGCATTCGTGCCGGCGCCCGGTCCCCTGCCGCACGACGCCGCAGACGGTCATCGGGAAGCGCGCGCTGTCGACCCGGTTCAGGATCACCTCCGCCACCGCGAAGATGCCCTTCTCGCTCTCCCCCCGCGCCTCGAAATAGAGCGCTTCGCTCAGGCAGCGCCACTCGCCGTCGCCCGTCGCCTCCGGCAGGGCGGCGACGAAGCCGCGGCTGTATTCGATGGCTGGGCCGCCATTCTCCTCGCCGATGCCGAGCGCGGCCCGGAAATCGGCCTCCATCGCCGTGCGCACTTCCGGTGCATCGTCGCCGAGGAGCGTCGCCAGCCGGTCGCCGAGCGCCGACTCAAGGTCCGGGTCCGCGTGGGACAGGCGCATGTGCGGGTCGGTCATGGTGGAATAGGTGACGTCGGCGACGGCCGGAAGGGCCAGGACGAGAGAGCACACAAACGTCACGATCGCGCCGACGTGGCGCGTTGCAGATCCGGCTCTCATGTCACCCCCAGGCAGCTGTTCGACACGGACAGGCCGGACGCCCCCCCGCGCCGACCACCGTTAACCTTGCCTAACGCGGCGAGAGTCGCGTCTCAACGCGCGCCGCCGCATTGCAGCGAGATCTTGCCGATGTCCCGTTAAGATTCAGCGGTCGGGGGGTGCGGTGGTCGTGGTGCCGCGGTCGCGGATCGCCAGATGCGCCGCGGCCATCCGCGCCACCGGCACCCGGAACGGCGAGCAGGAGACGTAGTCGAACCCGGCGGCGCGGCAGAAGGCGATGGAATCGGGGTCGCCGCCATGCTCGCCGCAGACCGACAGGACGACGTCCGGCCGCCCCATCCGGCCCCGCTCCGCCCCGATCGTCAGGAGCTGGCCGACCCCTTCGGTGTCGAGTTGCAGGAACGGATCCTCGGCGAAGACCTTCTCGCGCAGATAGGCCGACATGAACCGCCCTGCATCGTCCCGGCTGAGCCCGTAGGTCATCTGCGTCAGGTCGTTGGTCCCGAAGCTGAGGAAGGTCGCGTACTCGGCGATCTCGTTGGCCCGCAGCGCCGCCCGCGGCGTCTCCACCATGACGCCGAGGGAGAAGTCGAACTCCACCCCCAATTCGGTGCGGACCCGCGCCGCCACCGCGTCAATTCGGCTCTTGACGAGCTCCACCTCGCGGCGCGCGGAGACCAGCGGGATCATCACCTCGGGGGTCACGTGCGGCGAGGTCCGCACCGCGGCCTCGAAGATCGCCCTCGCCTGCATCTCGTAGATCTCGGGGATGACGATACCGAGCCGCACGCCCCGCATGCCGAGCATCGGGTTGAACTCGCTCAGGGCCCGGATCCGGCCTTGCACCTCCTCGAGCGGCAGGTTCAGCCCCGCAGCGAGATCGGCCACGCCCGCCCGGTCAGAGGGCAGGAACTCGTGCAGCGGCGGATCGAGCAGCCGGATGCAGACCGGCCGCCCCGCCATGATCTGGAACAGCCGCACGAAATCGTCGCGCTGCATCGGCAGGAGCCGCGCCAGCGCCTGGGCACGGTCCTCGGCGGCGCGGGCGAAGATCATCTCGCGCATCACAGTCAAGCGGCTCTCGTCGAAGAACATGTGCTCGGTGCGGCAGAGACCGATCCCCTCCGCCTCGAAGCGCCGCGCCACCTCCGCCTCTGCGGGGGTGTCGCAATTGGCGCGCACGCCGATGTCGCGCCGCTCGTCGGCCCATTCCAGGAGCGTCTTCAGCGCGTCGTCGAAGACTGGCTCCAGAAGCGGCGCCGCGCCCTCCACGATCCGCCCCGAGGAGCCGTCCACGGTCACCAGGTCGCCCTCGCGATAGATGCCGCCCTCGGCGGTGCGGAAGAGCCGGCCCCGCCGGTCGATGGTGATCGCCGAGGCGCCCACGACGCAGGGAAGCCCGAGCCCCCGCGCGATCACCGCCGCGTGGGAGGTGACGCCGCCGCGCTCGGTCAGGATGCCCCGCGCCGCATGCATCCCGAGCACGTCGTCCGACGCCGTCTCGCGCCGCACCAGGATCACGTCCTCCTCCCGCGCCGCCGCCCGCTGCGCGTCGGCGGAGGTGAACACCAGCCGCCCGGTCGCGGCGCCGGGGCTTGCCGGGATGCCGGCGGCAATCACCGGCATCTGCGCCGCCGGGTCGATCTGCCGGTGCAGCACGTCGAGGAGGTCGCGCGGCCGGACGCGGAGTACCGCCTCCGATTCGGGGATGATGCCGTCGGTCGCCAGCGTCACCGCGATGCGGATCGCGGCGCGGGCGGAGCGCTTCACCCTGACCGCGTCGAGGATATGCAGCACCCCGTGCGTCACCGTGAATTCGATCTGCATCTCCTCCCGGAGCCGGCCGCGGCAGAGCGCGCCGAAGGATTGCAGCTCGGCCAGAAGCTCCGGCCGCTCCTCCTCGAGCGAGGGGCCCCGCGGATCGCGGTGGAGATAGAGCGCGCCCGCCCCCTTCACCAGCGCCTCGCGCCCCTGGCTCTGGCGCAGGTAGCGGCCGGTGGTCTGCGGCAAGCCGGTCTCGGAACTGACGAACTGGATCACCCCCGAGCCCGATTCGCCGTGCGCGGGATCGCCCACGCCCAGCACCATGTCCTGCACGACGAGGCCGAGGCCGGCATCGGACGGCGCTCCCCGCGCCTGGCGCAGCAGCCGCGCCGTGGTTCCGTCCCAGGCGCGCACCATGGAGGTCAGCACGCCGGCAAGTTGCACCGCGGGGTCCTGCGGAAAGGGCTCGTCCACCTCTTCCTCGAAGGCGGCGAGCATTTCCGGGATCTCCGCGCCGCGCTCGAAATGCGCGGGGTTCAGCCGCGCCACCTGCACCGCGTAGGACTGGATGAACCGGGCATAGAGCGCGTCCGCCGCCGGCCGTCCGAGCGTCCCGGCCAGCGTCGCGTGCCGCGCGTCGTTCATGCCGATGTTCAGGATCGAGGAGGGGCCGCCCCAGTCCGCCGAGCCCGAGGAGGGCCGTACCGAGACCAGCGGATCGGGGCCGAACCCTTCCAGGATCGCCGCCGCGTCCACCGGATGCCCGGCGGCGATCTCGGCCACGGTGGCGAAGTCGATGGCCTCGGTCCGGGGCACCGGCAGCCCGAGCCGCACCAGCCGCTGCAGGCACTTGGCGCGCCCGCCATGGACGCGCAGCCGGATGTTGGCGGTCGGCGTGACGGTGGTCACGCCGGGGATCGGCGGATGGTCGTGCTGCACTGCGGCGCTCCTTCGGCACTACAGCATAGGCCCGCCGCCCGGCGACGCAAGCGCGCGAAAGGTCGGCGCCCCCGCCTCAGCCCTCGATCCGGGTCAGATCCGCGACGCCGAGGCAGAGCGTGCGGATCTCGCTCAGGAGGTTCAGCCGATTGCGCCGCAGGATCTGGTTATCGGCGTTGATCTGCACCGCCTCGAAGAAGGCGTCGATGGGCGTGCGCAGGAGCGCCAGGGTGGCCATCGCGGTGACGAAGTCCTCTTCCTCCATCGCCTTCTCGATCACCGGCCCTTGGCTCTCCAGCGCCGCGAAGAGCGCCTTCTCTTCCTCGGACCGCGCATGCTTGGCGTCCCCGCCGAAGGAATATTCCACCCCGTCCGCCGCCTCCGCCTGGCTCAGGATGTTGTTCGCCCGCTTGAAGCCCAGAAGCAGGTTCTCCCCGTCCTCGGTCGCGAGGAAGTCCGACAACGCCCGCGCACGATTCACCAGCAGCGTCAGGTCGTCGTTCCCCGGCATGGCGAGACAGGCGTCGATCACGTCGTGGCGGATGCCCTCGTCGCGGAGATGGACCTTCAGGCGGTCGTGGAGGAAGGCGAGGAGGCTAGGAAGGACACTATCTCGAATAGCATACCATTCGGCGTGCGAGCGCTTGCCGACATACGTTCTAACAGCCTTGCGAATGCGTTCCTCGGTTAACGCCTCCCCTTGAGCAACTTCCTCGCACAGAAGGGGGCCGAAGTCGGTATGCTTATCGCCGAGCACGTCGTCGGTTAGTGCTTGGGCCTCGGTGTATTCCGCCGACGCTCTGAGCAACGTTTCAGTCAGATTTTCAGACTCCAGCGCGAGGCGCTGATCGATCCGAACGAAGAATCCCCGGCTAAGCTTGTCAGCAACGCTAATGCGCGATCCATTCTCCAGCACCGACCGGATCACCCCCAACGCCGCCCGTCTCAGAGCATACGGGTCCTTCGATCCGGTGGGTTTCTCGTCAATCGCCCAGAACCCCGTCAGCTTGTCGATCTTCTCGGCGAGGCTCACCGCCACCGACACCGGCGCGGTCGGCACCGCGTCCGAGGGCCCGAGCGGCGCGTAATGCTCGGCCACCGCGGCGGCCACCTCCGGCGGCTCCCCCGCGGCCTCGGCGTAATACCGCCCCATCACCCCCTGCAATTCGGGGAACTCGTAGACCATCTCCGAGACCAGATCGGCCTTGGCCAGCTTCGCGGCCTGTTCGGCGGCGTCGGGATCGGCGCCGACGGCGGGGGCCAGCTCCCGCGCCAGCGCCGCGATCCGCTCCACCCGCTCCGCCTCCGAGCCGAGCTTTGCGTGGAACGTCACGCCCTCGAGCGCCTCCCTCCACGGCTCCATCCCCGCCTTCGCCACGGCGAGGTCGTTCTCCCAGAAGAACACCGCATCGGCGAGCCGCGCGGCCAGAACCCGCTGGTTGCCGGCCAGGATCGTCGCGCCGTGATCCGCCGTCTCCCGGTTCGCCACGGTGATGAACCGCACGATGCGTCCCGTTCCCGGATCGCGCACCGAGAAGAACTTCTGATGCTCGCGCATTGAGGTCTGCAAAACTTCCGGCGGAAGTTCGAGGAACCGCGACTCGATCTCGCCCATGAGCACCATTGGCCATTCCACCAGCCCCGCGACCTCCGAAAGAAGCGCCGCGTCCTCGACCATGTCGAACCCGCCGGCAAAGGCCATGTTCTGCGCTTCCGCCCGGATCGTCTCCGCCCGCGCCTCAGGGTCGAGCATCACAAAGGCCCGTTTCAGCTTCGCCTGGTAATCGTCGAAAGAGGAGGCCCGGATTTCTGCCGGCGCCATGAACCGATGCCCCTCGGTCACGTCTCCCGCCCGGATGCCGTCCACCTCCAGCGGCACCACCTCGTGCCCCTCCGGCCCGGTCAGGATGCACAGAATCCGGTGCAGCGGGCGCACCCAGCGCAGGGTCCCCACCCCCCAGCGCATCGATTTCGGCCAGGGAAACCCCCGGATGACCGCCTCCAGCACCTCCGCCACGATCTCCGCCGCCGGCCGCCCGGCGCGATGGATGCGCGCGAAATAGACTTCGCCCTTCTTGTCGGGCCGCACCTCGAGATCCTCGCGCGCCACGCCCGCGCCGCGCAAGAACCCCTCCACCGCCTTCTCCGGCGCGCCCACTTTCGGCCCCCGCCGCTCCTCGACGCTGTCGGGCGAACGCTCGGCCACCCCTTCCAAAGCCAGCGTCAGCCGCCGCGGCGTCACGAGAGCCCCGGCATGGGCATAGGTCAGCCCCGCCTCGACGATCCCGTCGGTCACCAGCCGCTTCAGCTCCGCCGCCGCGCGACCCTGCATCCTGGCCGGGATTTCCTCGGAGAACAGTTCGATCAGCAGATCGGGCATCTACTCGGATTCCTCTCTCGGCGGACAATCCTCGCCGACCTGCGTGCCGTCATAGGCCAGCTCGTCGCAATGGTTCAGCTGGTGCCAGACATAGCCGCGGCCATCGTCGGTGATCACCACGATCCGGTCGGCGCCGTATTCGATGTTCTTCGTCCCCAGGAACGCCCGCGCCGTCCCGTCGGCGAGCTTGCGGCCAAGCGCGTCGGCGTCGAAGCAGCGAAACCAGAACGGCGCGGTCAGCGGCACCGCATCCGGGTAGGACAGCGCCTCCACATCCGGACCCAGATCGGTGTCGAAACAGGCGCGGAACCGGATCGGCGACGAGTTCGCGTCGATCGCCTCGATGTTAACCGCCTCCGCCGGGCGCGGGCCGTCCCGCGTCTGCAGCACGAACCCCTCGGGCTCCACCCGCTCGTAGAAGTAGAACACCTGCAGGTAATAGACCGACGCGGCCGTGACCAGGGCGAGCGCCGCGAGGAACAGGGCGATGACTTTGCCGCTCATTTCCAAGCCATCTCGTCCGCGTCCGTCGCGGATCCGGCGAAGCCGCCCGCCGTCGTCAGCAGGAATGCGTCGGCGCAGGCTTTTGCCAGCGCCCGGACCCGCCCGATATAGGCTTGCCGCTCGGTCACCGAAATCACGCCACGCGCATCCAGCAGGTTGAAGATATGGCTCGCCTTGATGCACTGGTCGTAGGCCGGGAGCGCCATGACGATCCGCCGCCCGGTCTTTGGATCGACCTCGGCAACCCCCAGCAGGGCTGCGCATTCCGTCTCCGCCTCCTCGAAATGCCGCAACAGCACGCCCGTCTCGGCGCTGTCGAAGTTGTAGCGCGCATATTGCGCCTCGGCCTCGCGGAAGACATCGCCGTAGCTCAGGGGCCGCGGGCTGCCGGGGGCATTGAACGGCATATCCATGACGTGATCGACGCCGAGCACGTACATCGCCAGCCGCTCGAGCCCGTAGGTCAGCTCGCCCGAGACGGGCGCGCAATCGTGCCCGCCCACCTGCTGGAAATAGGTGAACTGGCTGACTTCCATGCCGTCGCACCAGACCTCCCAGCCAAGCCCCCAAGCGCCGAGCGTCGGGCTCTCCCAATCGTCCTCCACGAAGCGGATGTCGTGGAGTCCCGCGTCGATGCCGATCGCCTCGAGGCTCCCGAGATAGAGCGCCTGCAGGTCCGGCGGCGAGGGTTTGATGATCACTTGGTACTGGTAATAGTGCTGCAGCCGGTTCGGGCTGTCGCCGTAGCGCCCATCCATCGGCCGCCGCGACGGCTGCACATAGGCCGCCGCCCAGGGGTTGGGGCCGAGCGCCCGCAGCGTTGTCGCCGGATGGAAGGTCCCGGCACCCACCTCCATGTCGTAGGGTTGCAGCACCGCGCACCCTTGGCCCGCCCAGTAGGCTTGCAGCGCCATGATGACGTCCTGGAAGCAGGTCGGCTGGGGCATCGGGGATCCTCGGGGCGCGCGCGAAAGGCGGGGTCTCCATAGGCAGAAGGGCCACAAGGGTCAATCGCGGCACCGGACGCGCCGCCGCGCGCTTGACGGCGCGGCCGGGCGCGGCGTCAACATCATGCGGATCGCGTATAGGTTGCAGGTAACGATCAATGTTCCGCCAATGGCCCTCCCGCCTCGCCCTCGCCGCGCTGATCGCCGCGCCGGGCGGCCCCCTCGCCGCGCAGGAGATGTGGCTCCAGATCGAGGCGCGCCCGAGCCCGGCCCAGGCCGTCTCCCGCGCCCGCGCCTATGCCGAGCGGCTCGACAGCGCGCAGAGCTTCGCGCTCGACGGCTCGCGCTGGAACGCCGTCGTGCTCGGCCCCTTCGACGCCGCCGAGATCGCCTCCCGCCGGCGCGCCCTCCTCTCCCGCAGCGCCGTGCCGCCCGACAGCTTCGCCACCGACGGCGCCGGCTTCGGGCAACGGCTCTACCCACAGGGCGGCTCAGCCCCCGAGGCTGCCGCGCCCGCCACTTCCGACAAGGTCGCCGACGAGAATCCGGCCGAGGCGCGGCGCTTCGAGCGCCGGTTCTCCCTGGCCGAGCGCGAGCGTCTGCAGCGCGCCCTCGCCTGGGCGGGCCATTACGACGCCGCCATCGACGGCGCCTTCGGCCGCGGCACCCGCCGCGCCATGGCCGCCTGGCAGCGGGCGGAAGGCCACGCGGCGACCGGCATCCTCACCACCGCCCGGCGGCGCGAACTGGCCGCCGCCTACGATTCCGTGCTTGAGGGGCTCGGCCTCGCCCCGGTCGCCGACGCGGTGGCCGGGATCACCGTCACCATGCCGACCGCGCGCGTAGCGCTCGAGGGCCGCGACCCGCCTTTCGCCCGCTACGCCGATCCCGGGGGCGGCCCCGCGGAAGTGCTGCTGATCTCGATGCGGGGCGGCCCGGCCGAGCTCCGGGGCCTCTTCGATGTCATGCAGACCCTTGCGATCGTTCCGCGAAAGGGCGAGCGCTCCCTCGCTCTCACCGCCTTCACCCTCACCGGGCGGGATGACAAGATCGTGAGCGAGACCCGTGCCCGCGTGACGGAGGGCGTGGTGAAGGGCTTCACGCTTGTCTGGTCCGCCGGCGACGAGGCGCGCCGCCGCCGGTTGCTGGCGGAGATGGAGGCGAGCTTCGCGACCGATCCCGGAACGGTCATGCCCGACACGCTCGGGCCGCCGGACGAGGCGCAGAGCGTCGATCTTCTGGCGGGGCTCGAGATCCGGCGGCCGGACGTGAACCGCTCGGGCTTCTATGCCAGCCGGCAGGGACACGTGTTGACTACCGCCGATGCCATCGAGTCCTGCGACCGCGTCACCCTCGACGAGAAGGTAACGGCCCGCATCGCCGCCACCGACGAGGCGGCGGGCCTCGCCCTCCTCGCGTCCGCACCGGCGCTCGCTCCGAGAATCCATGCGCGGTTCCTCGCGGGCGCGCCGCGCCTGCGCTCCGAGGTGGTGCTGGCGGGCTTCTCCTACGACGGCGAGCTCGGCCTGCCCTCCCTCACCTACGGCGCCCTCGCGGCGATGCGCGGGCTCGACGGCGAGGAAAAGCTGCGCTGCTATGCGCTGGCCGCTCACCCCGGCGATGCCGGCGGCCCAGTCCTCGATGCTTCCGGCGCCGTGCTCGGCATGCTGGCCTCCGCCCCCGGCGGTCCCCGCCGCCTGCCCGACGGCGTCGCCTTCGCCGCCGACGTGGAGACGATCACCGCCTTCCTCGAAGCGGCCGGCCTCTCGCCCGAGGCCACCGACCCGGGCGCCGAGCTCCCCGCGCCCGTCTCGAAGGTCGCACCGCCGACATGACCGTTCATGTCGGCTGCTGGCGATAGGGCTCGGCCCGCCTAGCCGAGCGCCGCGTCGCAGCGGGCGCAGACGCCCGGATGGGCGTGCGCGCCCACATCCGGCAGGACCTGCCAACAGCGCGCGCACTTCTCGCCCCGCGCCCTGGCGAAAGCCACCGCGACGCCCTCGACCTCCGGCAGCCGGAGCGCCTCCGCGGGGGCGGGATCGGTGGTGATCCGGATATCGCTGACGATGCAGATATCGGCGAAATCCGCGTCCCTCAGCCGCTCCGCCAGCGCCGCGTCCGCCACGTGCACGATGGGCGCGGCCTCGAGCGAGGAGCCGATCACCTTGTCGCGCCGCGCCACCTCGAGCGCCGCGGTCACCACCCGGCGCACCCGCCGCATTTCGCTCCAGGCGGCGCCCAGCGCGTCGTCCCGCCAGCTCTCCGGCGTCTCCGGCATGTCGCGAAGATGCACCGAACACTCCTCTCCCGGCACGCGCTCGAGCCAGACCTCCTCGGTGGTGAAGGGCAGGATCGGCGCCAGCCAGGTCACGAGCCGGTGGAACAGCAGGTCCAGCACCCTTTCCGCCGATCTCCGGCGGAAGGAGTCTGACCCGTCGCAATAGAGCGCGTCCTTGCGGATGTCGAAATAGACTGCCGACAGATCCACCGTGGCGAAGGTGAACACCGCCTGGACCACTTCCTGAAAGTCGAAGGCGCGGTAGCGGGCGCGGACATGCGCATCCAGCTCCGCCATCCGGTGCAGCACCCAAGCCTCCAGCTCCGGCATCTCCGCCGGATCGACCTCCGGCACCGTCTCGGGCAGGTTGCCGAGCAGGAACCTGAGCGTGTTCCTGAGGCGGCGATAGCTGTCCGCCACTCCCTTCAGGATCTCGTCCCCGATGCGCAGATCGCCGGTATAGTCCGACTGCGCCACCCAGAGCCGCAGGATGTCGGCCCCGTACTGGTCCACCACCTTCTGCGGCGCCACCGTGTTGCCGAGCGACTTCGACATCTTGTTGCCCCTGGCGTCGAGCGTGAAGCCGTGCGTCACCACGTTGCGGTAGGGCGCCCGCCCGATCGTCCCGCAGGCCTGCAGGAGCGAGGAATGGAACCAGCCGCGGTGCTGGTCCGTGCCCTCGAGATAGACATCGGCGATCCCGTCGGCGGTCCCGTCCTCCCGATCGCGCAGGACGAAGGCGTGGGTCGAGCCCGAGTCGAACCACACGTCCAGGATGTCGGTCACCTGCTCCCACTCCTCGGGATCGTGGTCCGGCCCGAGAAACCGCGCCTTGGCGCCCTCGGCATACCAGGCATCCGCCCCCTCGGCCTCGAAAACCTCCAGGATGCGCACGTTGACGGCCGCGTCGCGCAGCAGGAACCCCTCGTCGTCGGGCTTCGCCCCCTTCCTCACGAAGCAGGTCAGCGGCACGCCCCAGGCCCGCTGCCGCGACAGCACCCAGTCGGGCCGGTTCTCTACCATCGAATGCAGCCGGTTGCGCCCCGAGGGCGGCGTCCAGGTCACCAGCTCGTCGATGGAGCGCAGGGCCCGCTCCCGGATCGTGCGGCCATAGCTGTCCTGCCCGTCGCCCACCTCCCGGTCGATGGCGGCGAACCATTGCGGCGTGTTGCGATAGATCAGGGGCGCCTTCGACCGCCAGCTATGCGGATAGGAATGGGTGATCCTGCCCCGCGCCAGGAGCCCGCCGACCTCCGCGAGCTTGTCGATGATGGCCTTGTTGGCGTCACCCTCCTTGCCGTTCTCCTTCAGGATGCGGGTGCCGCCGAAGAATGGCAGATCCTCGCGGAAAGAGCCGTCTTCCAGCACGTTGTAGGTGATGACCTCGCCCAGCATCCCCAGCTCGCGGTAGAGTTCGAACTCGTCCATCCCGTGGCTGGGCGCGCAATGGACGAAGCCGGTGCCCTCCTCGTCGGTGACGAAGGGCGCGGCCCGGAAATCGCGCGGCGCGTCCCATTCGCCCTCGGCCCCCTCCGCGCCGGCCAGCGGATGCACCAGCCGCATCGCGGCCAGCTGCATCGGCGTCACGTCGCGCACCCGCTGCCACTGGCCGTCGCTCAGCCGCGCGCGCGCGAAGGTGTCGGCGGCCAGCTTGTCGGCCAGAACGTAGCGCTCGCCCGGTTTCGCCCAGCATTCCTCGGGCGTCTCCAGAACCTCGTAGAGGCCGTAGTCGATCCCGGCCCCGTAGGTGACGCCTCGGTTCGACGGAATCGTCCAGGGCGTCGTCGTCCAGATCACGACATAGGCGCCCTCGAAGGCCATGCGCGCCGCCTCCTGGGCCTCGGCGATGGCTTCGCGCTCGTCGTCGGAGAGCTCCTCGTCCGACATCTGCGCGCCGCGCAGGTCGAACGCCGCGACCCGGAACTTCACCCAGATGGTGAAGCTGTCCTTGTCGTGATACTCGACCTCCGCGTCGGCGAGCGCCGTCTTCTCGATGGGCGACCACATCACCGGCTTCGAGCCCTGGTAGAGCGTGCCGTTCATCAGGAATTTCTGGAATTCCTCCGCGATCACCCGCTCGGCGTGGTAATCCATGGTCAGGTAGGGCCGGTCCCAGGTGCCCGTCACCCCGAGCCGCTTGAACTCAGCCCGCTGCACGTCGATCCACTCGGCGGCGAAATCCCGGCATTCGCGGCGGAACTCCACCACGTCGACACTGTCCTTGTCCTGCCCCTTGGCGCGGTAGCGCTCCTCGATCTTCCACTCGATCGGCAGGCCGTGGCAGTCCCAGCCGGGAATGTAGCGCGCATCGTGCCCCATCATCTGGTGCGAGCGCACCACGATGTCCTTGATGGTCTTGTTCAGCGCATGCCCGATATGGAGGTTGCCGTTGGCATAGGGCGGCCCGTCATGGAGCGTGAAGGGCGGCCGGTCGCCGGCGCGCTCGCGCAGCCGGTCGTAGATGCCGATCCGCTCCCACCGCGCGAGCCAGTCGGGCTCCCGCTTCGGCAGGCCCGCGCGCATCGGGAAGTCGGTCGCGGGCAGGTTCAGCGTGTCCTTGTAATCGCGGGTCGTGTCGGTCGTGTCGGCGCACATGGGAGGAAATCCCGTCATCGGAGGGTCTGATCTGGCGAATCGCGTCGCGGGCGCGACGGCAGCATCCCGGCGGCTCTAGTCGAGCGCCGGGCCGCTAATTCGCCGGATGGAGCGGTGCCGTGCCATCGCGTTCCTGATGCCAGAGCCGCGCCGGCGCGGCAAGCGGCACGCGAACCGGCTCAGGTCGCCTGCTCGGCCCGCTTCTCCGCCACGGTCGTGTCCGCAGAGCCGAGGAAGTTGCCGAAGGTGTTGAGGGTGTCGACATTGTCGCAGATGACCTTGACGATCACCAGGAAGGGCACCGCCATCAGCGCCCCCGGCACGCCCCAGAGCCAGCCCCAGAAGACGACGGTGATGAAGACCGAGACGGTGTTGAGCTGCAGGCGCCGGCCGACGATCGTCGGCGTGACGATCTGCCCCTCAAGGGCGGTGGCGGCGAAGTAGAGAAGCGGGGCCAGCAGCGCGTGGGACAGCGGATCGACCATCACCACGGCGTAGAACCCCACGAGCGCGATGCCGGCCACCGCGCCGATATAGGGCAGGAAGTTGAACGCGAAGGCGATGCCGCCCCAGACAAAGGCATTTGGCAGCCCGATCGCCCACATCAACGCGAAAATGACGACGCCGAGGCCGGCATTGATGAGCGTGATCGTCAAGAGGTAGTGGGAGATCGCCCGCTCTACCCCGTAGACGATCTTCAGCGCGCGCTTCTTCTCGCTCAGTCGCGGATAGGCCTCCACGATCTTGGCGTAGAACATGTCGCCGGAGGCCAGGAGGAACAGCGCCAGGACCAGCGCCACCGAAACAGTCGTCGCGATACTGGCGGCGTAGCTCGCCGCCGAGTTCAGGAAGCCCGGCTGCTCGACCGCCACGCGCTGCACCGGTCTCTCCCCCGATTGCTTGGCGATCTTCTCCACCTCGTCGGAAGCCTCCTTGACCCTCTCGACCGAGGACATCAGCCCGTCGAGCCGCTCCTTCACGGTCTCGCCGAATTCAGGCGCCTCGGCGATCCATTCCGAGACCGGACCGCTCATCGCGTAGCCGCCGGCCCCGGTGAGGATCGCGAGCAGCAGGATCAGAAGGCAGGCCGAGACCGGCGGCGGAATGCCGGCCCGCCGGGCCCCGCGCACCACCGGGGAGAGGGTCAGCGCGAGCATCGCGCCGAGAATCACCGGCAGCATCACCTCCCGCGCGAAGTAGAGCGCGATGGTGACGCCGATGATCACGGCGACGAGGAGCAGCGCGCGGATGCGCTGCAATTCGCGCACAGCGCCCGCCCGGGCGAGTTCGGGACTGAGCGTGTCCGGATCGATCGGGTCCGGATGGACGTTTTCGGGGGCGGGTGACAGCATGGGCAGCGGACCACAGAGAGACCGGAATCAGACAACAATAGCGCGACAATTCTTCATGTTCCGCTAATTGCCTGAACCTTAATCGCGAGAACGCAAGGTTACGCCTGACCTGGCCTCCATTTCGACCGGACACTTGGACATAGGCACGGGGCCCAGGCAAATGCCTGAGCACGTGCTGATGTCCGAGATAGAGATCAGCACCGACGGCGGTCGCCGACGGCCGGCCGCCGGGAAGCTGCGGATCGTCGAGGAGACGCGGGAGGACGGCGCGAATATCTCGGTGGTCGCGCGCCGGAATGGCGTGGTCCCGGACCTCCCGTATCGTTGGCGCTGGCTGATGCCGGACGCGGAGCCTTGGCCGTGTTTGCTGACGACGATGTGACGAGCACCTATCCGTCCGGCAGATGGAGGATCTTACTCGCGAACTCGCGCGCCAGGTCGGCCGCAAGACGCTCAATAGTGATCGGTGTGGCCGCGTTCCGCTATGGAAAGTCGAGGTAGCGCCCGATGGAAGCTCGGAATTCGGAGGCGCCTGCACATTGAACGACTCGCCCAGGTCGGAAAGCGACCGCTACCCCTTGATGGCTGCAAGTGCCACCTTCGCCCTGAAGACCGGGCCATGAGTCCGGCGGGGTCGTCTGGTCATGATCTCCCAAACCAAGGGGACCAGTTGGCATCAGCCTGGCTGCCAAAGTAAGCTGGTCCAGGACACCATCACCGGAAACCGGACAGTTTCCAGTGATGCCAACCAAGGTGCCGGTTTGAGAACGTAAATGTCGTGTCCCGGACGATCACATAGACGCTCGCCGCTCTGCCCTCTTCGTGGCAAGGTCGATCCTGCGCGAGGTTCGGAACGGGGGCTGTGCATGCCGATCTCTCTTCACAAGCAGGCCACGACGACACCGAAGATCCGGGCCGCGATCCAGGCGAGCACCGAGCCGGCCTGGAAGGTGGCGGAGCGCTACGGCATCTCCGAGCAGACGGTCTGGAAGTGGCGCAAGCGGGACAGCGTGCATGACCGCAGCCACACGGCGCATCGGCTGCAATCGACCCTCACGCCTGCCCAGGAGGCGGTGGCGGTGTCGCTGCGCACGACCCTGCTGTTGCCGCTCGACGACCTTCTCTCGGTGGTGCGGGAGTTCCTGAACCCGAACGTCTCACGCTCCGGGCTGGACCGCTGCCTGCGTCGGCATGACGTGGGCAGCCTGCGGGCGTTGAGGCCCGCAGCGCCACGGCCTGCGCACAAGCCGTTCAAGGCCTACGCGCCGGGCTACCTCCATATCGACGTGAAGTACCTCCCGCAGATGGCCGACGAGGAGAAGCGACGTTACCTCTTCGTCGCGATCGACCGGGCTACCCGCTGGGTCTTCGTGCGCATCTACCCCGCGAAGACGGCGGCCAACGCGCGCCGGTTCCTGCGCGACCTCGAACGGACGGCTCCGATGAAAATCGCCCGGGTTCTCACCGACAACGGCAAGGAATTCACCGACCGGCTCTTCGGCCTCCGCCGCCGTGCCGCCACCGGCAACCACGAGTTCGACCGGCTCTGCGCCGATCTCGACATCGAGCACCGCCTGGCCCCGCCGATGCGCCCACAAACCAACGGCATGGTCGAGCGCTTCAACGGCCGGATCGAGGACGTCCTCCAGAGCCATCACTTCAACACTGGCGAGGACCTCGAACAGACGCTCCTGCGCTACGTCCGGCACTACAACGGCCAGCTCCCGCAATCAGTGCTCAAGGGCCAAGCACCCATCGACGCTATCAAGGACTGGCAGCGACAAAGGCCGGACCTCTTCAAGAAACGACCATATAATCGCACGCGATGTGACAGGTAAAAGGGACCGAAGATGGAAGGACTTCTCGACGCAATCGGAGCCGTGGCGCTCTCGTTACTTGTCTTGATCGGCGCGGCTTCGGGCTTCATCGCTGGCAAGATCGCCGGGAGGAACATGGTTCTCTACATCGTCGCGGGGATTGTGGCGGCGGTGGCTACTCCCTTCGTATTGGCCGCCCTCGGTATCGGACTGCTGGCGGCAGGAGGGCTGGTCCTGATCCTGGCAGTGGCAGCCGTCGGCGCAATCATCGTGCTCGTCGCGGTCCGCGCACTATCGGGTCGGCGTTGACGCAGGACGCGGCTTGTGTGTCACCGATTGCCACAACTCGCGCGGATGGGGCGGCCACGGCCGCGTTCTCCGCAACCTTGAGGGGCGGGTAGTGCTGACCTTTGGAAACCCGGGCCTATCGCAACGGGCACTTCCGGAGCGATGCGCCCGCGGAGTATCGGCTTCTGTAGACGCTCGACATTCGCTTTGTCCGGTGGTCTCGCCTCGGCGTCGTCCTGTAACTCTTCCAAGAGTAACCGAACCTAGCCCTGAGACCTGAGACCAAACGAGGACACGTCCCCGGAGATCAGATGACGACACGCGAAAACCTCGCCATCTTTCTTGAACGCCCTGCCGTACGGAACGGGATCATGGCGGTCATTCTCTTCAACGCACTGATACTCGGGCTTGAAACCTCGGAACAGGTGATGAACAGGGCGGCGCCGTTGATCCTCTTCCTCGACGGGCTCTGCCTTGCCATCTTCGTCGCAGAACTCGCCGTCAAGATCATCGCCCGGGGTCCATCCTTCTTTCGATCGGGCTGGAATGTCTTCGATTTTCTCATCGTGGCCGTGGCACTCGTGCCGGCGGGACAAGGGGTCGGGGTGCTCCGCGCGCTCCGCATCCTCCGGCTCCTTCGGGTGATCTCCGTTGCCCCGACGTTGCGGCGCGTTGTGGAGGGCTTCATCACCGCGCTGCCGGGTATGGGCTCGGTCTTCCTCTTGATGGCGGTGATCTTCTACATAGCCTCGGTCATGGCGACGAAGCTGTTCGGAGAAACCTTCCCGGCGTGGTTCGGCTCGCTCGGTGAGTCCGCGTACTCCCTCTTCCAGATCATGACGCTGGAGAGCTGGTCTATGGGGATTGTACGACCCGTCATGGAGGTGCATCCCCTCGCCTGGCTCTTCTTCGTGCCCTTCATCCTGGTGACCACCTTCGCCGTCGTTAACCTCGTGGTCGGCCTGATCGTCAATTCCATGCAGGATGCGCATGCGGAGGAAACCAACGCTGCCACCGAGGATTACCGCGACGAAGTCCTGCGCCGGCTAAAGGCGATAGAAAGGCGCATGTCGGAGGAACGATCGTCTCGTTAGCGCAAGCATTTTCGGTGCCGCAGCGAATGACCGATCTGGCGAAGCTGCGCCGCAGCGGTTGGCAGTGTCCTCAAGGTCCGCTCAGGTCCGGGACCAACAGGTGGCCGGTAGGGAGTGTCAGGGACTCTGTGTATTTGGCCGCCGGCCCGGTTCCTTGATGACCGCTTTCAGCCCTTCATCGGGGTGAAGCGATCCTCGAACATTATGGCGAACTGGTTCACCGCTGTCAGCCACCCCCGCACGTTCCGGGAGGTTTTCTCGTGGCCGCGGATGGCGAGGTAGATCAGCTTCTCGGCGGCCTCTTCGGAGGGGAACGAACCGCGCGTCTTGATCGCCTTCCGGATCACCCGGTTGAGGCTTTCCACGGCGTTCGTGGTGTAGATCACCCGGCGGATTTCGGGGCTGAACGCGAAGAACGGGATGACCTCCTGCCAGGCGCGGCGCCAGGCCTGGGCGATCGACGGATACTGCCGGCCCCATTCGTCGTCGAAGGGTGAGCCGGACCGAGCGATCCTTCCGGTGGAAGGATTGCCCGGCGAACAGCGCGTCCCAGGCCGTCTCGGCGGTGTCCGCGCCGTAGACCTCGCGGAGCCCGGCAGCCACCGCCTTGCGATCCTTCCAGGAGCAGAAGTTCAGGGAGTGGCGGACCAGATGCACGATGCATGTCTGCACCGTGGTCTCGGGAAAGGCGGCGGTGATCGCCTCGGGGAAGCCCTTCAGCCCATCCACGACGGCGATCAGGATGTCCTGGACCCCGCGGTTGCGCAGCTCGTTCATGACGCCGAGCCAGAACTTGGCGCCCTCGTTCTCCGCGATCCAGAGACCGAGAACCTCCCGGGTGCCTTCCGAGGTGATACCGAGGGCCAGGTAGACGGCGTCCGCCACGGGCCTCGGACCGGTGGCGGCCTCGTGGCGAACTCTTGACGATCCGGCTGTCCTTGTCGCGGATCTTCACCCTCAGCGCATCGAAGATCACCACGGGATAGACGGCGTCCAGCGCCCGCGAGCGCCATTCCTTCACCTCGTCGAGAACCGCATCGGTCACGCGGCTGATCAGGTCAGGGGAGACTTCGATCCCGTAGAGGTCCTCGAGATGGCTGCGGATATCCCGCACGCTCATCCCCCGCGCATACATGGCGACGATCTTGTCATCGAGCCCGTCGATCCGGGTCTGGCCCTTGCCGATCAGGCGCGGCTCGAAGCTGCCATCCCGATCGCGCGGAACGTCGATCTCGAAAGTTCCGGTCTCGCCCTTCACGGTCTTGCGCCCGGTGCCGTTCCGCCGGTTCGGCTGCACCGGCGGGGGCGTCTCACCGGGTTCGTAGCCCAGGTGATCCGTCAGTTCCGCTCCCAGCATCCGCTGCATCAACGCTCTCTTGAGCCCTTGCATCAGACCGCCGTCGCCAAGCAGGTCCTCCGGCCGCTCGCAGCCCTTCAGCAATTCGTCGATCAGGTCGTCGTCGATCTTCTTCGTCATGGTCCATGCTCCTGTCGCTCTCAGCATGGACCGGCGGGGTCATACACAGAAGATCGGACACTCTCATTGTCCCCCGTAGTCGCCGCTTCGATGGATAATGTCGGGTCATGTTCTCTCTCCCCTTGTAATTTTTGTCGTTCGCCCGCGGCTCAGCCGCCTGGGGGCATGGTCGTCGGGACGGCTTCGATCGAGCGCAGTCAGGACCACCGCCGCCAACTCATCCGCGAGCGCGCGATATTCCTCCCCCCGTTCCACGGCCCGCGCTCCTTCGGACCGCCAGTGCTGGAGCGCCGCTTCGGCGTCTGCGAGAACTTCGCAAACCGCCAGGAACTCCCGGTCGCGCACGCAAAGCCGACGGATCTCCAGTTCGCGTCCAGGGAAACGCTGCACGGCGGCCACCAACTTCGACACTCTCCTGAACCCTCCGAACCGGCTTTGTGACAAAGCGCGATTCGGCAGAGCTTTGGCCGATTCACCCCGTTCGGTAAGGTGCCAACATGGTGCCAACATGTTGCGACCCTGCTGGCGGCGGCTGCCCTTGGGGCGTGGGTTCCGGTCTGCAGCATGGCGATGAGCTGGGCCTGTTTGGTGCCCTCGTGCAGTTTGCGCGCCTTGGACGCGGGAACGGTGTGACGCGCGGCCTCCGTCGCCGGGTCGGTGCTCGGCGCCTCCGTGGCGCCCTCGGGCGCGGTTTCGCCGCCGTCCGGCAAGTCCTCGGGCTCGACGCCGATGGCGTCAAGGCCCGCCTCGGTGATGTGAAGCAGGATGGCGCGTCCATCCTCGTCGTTCCGCCAGATGCGGTTCAGCGCCGCGTCGGCCTCGGGTCTGGCTGTCGGTCGCGGTCTTGTCGATCAGCCCGCGGGAAAGCAGCGCGCCCACCACCTCGGTGGCGGCGCCGCCGCGCAGCGAGCCGGGGAGCGGCAGGACATTGCGGTCGTCGCGCTGCGCGGCCGCGCTGAGGATCAGGAGCTGGGTGTCGGAAAGTTTCGTCATGGTCGTCTCCGTCGCGTCGGGGCGCGCGGGATGCGGGCCCTTCTACGTGGTCGAGCCCGCCATGCGGCGGGCGGGACCCGGGAAGACGATCCGCTACCCGGCGTTTTCGCCCTCGCCGAAGGCGCTGTCAGTGATCCGCTTCAGGGTGAAAAGCGGTCTCGCGCAGGCGAGGCTGGAAGTGCCAGTGGCGTATCCAGAGCGGCGAACGGCGTAGTGATCGAGAGTGCCGACGTTCCCCCGGTTGATCTCCTCGGGGTGGGCGTTGACGTGATCGTCGCTGAGGCTTGCGAGGCGCGCGAGCAGCGCGTCGATCTCCGCTTTCTTCGCGATGAAGGCGTCGAGCGCGACCTCTCGGTTCCGCCGCACCTTCTCGGCGTGCAGCTCTTGGCGAGACGTGGTGATCGGGTTCGGGCGGGACATCGTGGCGGCTCCGGATCGAGGTGCATCGCATCGTCGGACGTAGGTTCGCTCCGGTCGCGGGGCTTATGGCGGTCTCAACCGGTCGTCGCAACACTCTTGCATCGGAGGTTGCGATGGCTGCGAAGAGACGACGGTCGGATTTGTCCGGACGGAGGAAGTTGTCGTCACCGGGACGGCCGCCGGTCGCGACCCGCGAGGACATGGCCCGGTTCTGGGCGGCAGTTTCTGCGGGGCGATCGAGCGAGGACGCGGCCGCGGCAGCGGGTGTATCGCTGCCGGTGGGATCGAGGTGGTTCCGGAGGTCCGGCGGCATGCCACCAACGCATCTTGCAGTTTCGGCGTCGCCGCTGTGGGGACGGTACTGTCTTTCGCGGAGCGCGAAGAGATCGCGCTTCTACGGGTCCAGGGGCACGACGTTCGCCATATCTCCCGAACCTTGAATCGCGCGCCATCGACGATCTCGCGGGAATTGCGGCGTAATGCGGCCCCTCGAGGTGGCGAGCTGACCTACCGGGCCACGACCGCGCAATGGCATGCGGAGCGATCCGCACGGCGACCGAAAGCGGCGAAGCCGGCGATGAACGATGCGCTCAGAGACTACGTGCAGGATCGACTTGCGGGGCTGATCGCGCATCCGGACGGCACGGAGATCGAGGGGCCGCTCGTGACGTGGAAAGGTCGCCGGCATGGACCGCGTCAGCATAGAAGATGGGCCCGGGCGTGGAGCCCCGAGCAGATCTCGCACAGACTGCCTCTCGACTTTCCCGAGGACGAGACGATGCGGATCAGCCACGAAGCGATCTACCAGGCGCTCTACATCCAGGGCCGCGGCGCCCTGCGTCGGGAGCTGACCGCCTGCCTGCGCACGGGGCGCGCCTTACGTGTTCCCCATGCCCGAAGATCCGGGCGAGGGAAGTCCTTCGTCACACCAGAGGTAAGGATCGGCGAACGGCCCCCGGACGCCGCCGACCGCGCCGTACCGGGCCATTGGGAGGGAGATCTGGTCCTGGGGCTGAACCGTTCGGCGATCGGCACGCTGGTCGAGCGCACGACACGGTTCACCATCCTGCTCCACCTGCCGCCTGACGAGGCAAAAATGGCGGAGCGCGAACGAACAGCTACCGGCGGTGCGCGGAGCGGTGATGGGGCACGGTGCGAAGGCGGTGCGCGATGCCAGCGCCGCTGCAATCACCACGCTGCCCGCGCAGTTGCGTCGATCGCTGACCTGGGATCAGGGGGCAGAGATGGCCCGGCATGCCGAGCTGCGGATCGAGCACGGCTTGCCGGTCTACTTCTGCGATCCTCAAAGCCCGTGGCAGCGGGGCACGAACGAGAACACCAACGGCCTCCTGCGTCAGTCCTTCCCCAAAGGCACGGACCTCGCTGCGCACAGCCCCGATGACCTCGACGCCGTGGCGGCCGCTCTCAACGGCAGGCCTCGAAAAACCCTTGCCTGGAAAACCCCCGCCGAAGCACTGGACGCCTATCTCCTCGACGCCCAAAATGGCGGTGTTGCGACGACCGGTTGAGACCGCCTATTAACTCGAGAAGCACCTGAAGCTGCATGGTCGGTCAGTTCGCCCGTCATCCGTGGGCCGACGCGACGGCCCTGGTCGGGTTCGCCGCGCAGGCGGGTGCCGTCGCGCCGGCATCCGATCGACGTGGCGAGATTGGAGGTCAGGCAGGTGCGTCCATCGCGGGAGGACAGCCGCGAGCGTCCCAGCCCCGAAACCGGTCTGACGCGCGTCTTCCTTGGCAGGCGGGGTGACGCGGCGCTCTTCCCGAGGGGCCGGTCGAGCGTTTCATCGGGGTGATCTACCGCTTCCGAAACCGAGCTGGCCAGCGACTACGCCAGGGCGGTGTGCCGCCCCAGTTCGACACCTGGGTCTGGTTCGAAGAGGCTCGGGCAGATACGCTGCTCGCGGCCGCGCCCCGGGGTCCTGACCTCCCCGAAACCTGGCCCTTCGGAGTGTGACATGAGCCGGATCTACACCGTTCTGGGCGGCACCGGGTTCCTCGGCAGCCGGGTCGTCCGCAACCTGCTGGATGCGGGCCACCGCGTCCGCGTCGCCGCGCGACATCCCGAGCGCAGCGCGTTCGCAGACGTCGAGGGCGCCGAGCCACTGCGCGCCGACCTCGGTGAGCCGGATTCACTGCGGGCGGCGGTGACGGGCGCCGACGGCGTGGTGAACGCGACGAGCCTCTATCTGGAAGCCGGCGACGTGACCTTTCGCGCGATCCACGTGGAGGGGGCGGCGCGCCAGGCCCGCATCGCCCGCGATGCCGGGGTGGCGCGCTTCGTGCAGGTGTCGGGGATCGGCGCCGACCCCGACGCGGCCGATCCCTACATCGCCGCCCGCGGAGCGGGCGAGGTGGCGGTGAGGGACGCCTTCCCCGGCGCCACGATCGTGCGCCCGAGCGCGATCTTCGGTCCGCACGATGCCCTGCTCGGCGCCATCCTCGCCACGCTGCGCCGGCTGCCGGTCTATCCGCTCTTCGGCCGGGGCGACACGCGGCTGCAGCCCGTCCATGTCGGGGACGTCGCCGCGGCCATCGCGCGTCTTGTCGATAGCGACGCTTCTGCCGAGCTCTACGAGCTCGGCGGACCGAAAGTGTATACGTATCGGGAGCTCGTCTCCGCCGTGGCCCGCGCCGCGGAGCTGCGGGCCCGTCCCGTGCCGGTGCCGTTTCCGATCTGGCAGGCTCTGGCCCGCATTGCC
This sequence comes from uncultured Alphaproteobacteria bacterium, assembly GCA_963829665.1. Classification (GTDB taxonomy): domain Bacteria; phylum Pseudomonadota; class Alphaproteobacteria; order Rhodobacterales; family Rhodobacteraceae; genus Palleronia. The sequence goes on from CAWHJL010000001.1 coordinate 186,472, forward strand.
GAGCGCCTTCCCGGCGCGCCCCTTACGCGGTCGCAGATCGCCCTGGTTCGCAGCGACAACCTCGCCTCCGACACGATGCCGGGGCTCGCCGATCTCGACCTCCCGGCTCGGGATATCGCGGAGTTCGTCCGCTCCGGACGCGCGGAACAGAAGGAGCAGACATGACCATCGCCTCAGTTTGAAACGCGATAGCAATCGCCAGCCAAGGCAGCCGCATGCGTACCGATCCAGGCGTTCGGAGGGCGTCTCGCCGATCCGGCCCCGCCTGCGGACCGTCCCGCCAGGCAGCGTCCCGGACGCATGGCCCGGCGGGTGGATCGGACCCGATCGCCGGCGACATCAGCTTTCGGCGCACTGCTCCGCCGACCCGGAAGCAGAGACCAGGCAGTTCGCGGCGTTGACGAGGCCGACGTGGCTGAAGCTCGAGAAACTGCGCATCATCGAGGAGAGCGCGGCTGAGACCGGCGGTCGTGTTCGAGAACGCAAATTTCACGCGACCCATCAGCGGCTTCACCAAGGCGCGGTTGGCACGCGTCGCCTCTGGCGACGAGCAGCCGCGGCCGGCCTCGGCGCCGCTCGACTGGCGCTGCAGGAGGGGAGAAGCCCTCTATAGGCGTGCCACGTGAGCATCGGTGAGAGGACTTCGCTCACCGCAGCCGGGCCTGCACCAGATATCCAGAGATGATTTCCTCGCCGAGAGCCTTCATGGCCTCCAGCCGATGCAATCCCTCGATCAGCACGAACCGGGAACCGTCGGCACGAACCTGAACCGGGGTTCTCTGGCCCTCCTCCAGAATACTGAGCGCAATCTGGTCGACCTTCTCTCGATCCAGCGTCTTCATCCGTTTCACGGGGACATGGATCGAGGAGATCCGAAGCTCGTGCTGCTTCAGCATTTAAGTATCCCCCTGTGCCTTTCGGGTTCGGTGGGGCTCGCAAACCCTCACGCCTAGCGCATCGGAGACCAGCAGGCGAGGGTTGCGGCGGAAGCGACACCCGAGACATCGCTCCATCACGGTTATCTGGGCCGGGTCGACCCTCTTGCGCGGGCCCTGGGCCGTCTCGGCGTCAGGCGAGCTCGCCGAGAAGCTCCGCCTCCACGACACGCCTCGCGAACGGCGCCATTCCGGCCGGACCGGAGTCCCGGTCCTTGAGGTGGATGCAAAGATCGGGCCGACGGCCCGCAATTACGCCGATCAGATCTCCCCGCAGCCGGTCATCGAGTCCCGCCCCCATCACCACTGTCGCGATGCCGGGCTCGCTTTCCAGCTGGGACACCACCTCGTCGCGATTGTGGGCACCCAGCCACTGGATGTTCATGTCCTCGAGCTCGCGTGCCACGGTCTCCTCCACCGAGGGCAAGCGCCCAACGAGCAAAACGACTGGTCTCATCTCGACTCCTCCCAACGAACATCTTCGAGCCTCCACGTATATCGGGCGCATAAGATGGGCCAAGTATATCACATCCGGTGCGCGGCAGCCGAAGGAATGTCGAGGGGCGGACCCACGCTCGCCCGCCCGTGGTATCGGTGAGCAGAAAAAGCTTGGACACGGCCGAAACCGGAGCCGATATCGCCTCACACGGCTCTCCCCCGGATATCGTGGCACGGAAGGCGCCATGGCCAAACCGGCACCTGGGGATGCGGGGGTGGCTGTGCTGAACGACAGCATCGCCCCGCTGTCCATCGCCGAAGCCGACCTCGGCATCTCGTAGACTTGACGGCTCGACCTCGCGAGCCGCGAGTTAAGCGACGAGACTCATATCGCGCAGGGATTTACGCTCTCAGGCTCGGGTCGCGGCCGTTCTCAATCGCCGATAGCGCGAGCAGCGCTGGCGCCAGCTCCACAAGGAGGCGGCGCTCGAAGTTCGCGTCAGCGCTCACTCGTCGAGCGTATTCGGCTGGTGAGATGCACCGCAGTCCAGACCACCGTCCGGATAATTACCCCGGACCTCGTGCTGGCGCTGCTAGCCGGGATTACCATCAAGCTCAGGTACTTCGGCGGCAGTCCGTAAGCTGCGCCATCCGAGCCGTTCGACGGACCACACCCGCCCTCGTGGCGGGTTTTTCGTTCTGGGTTACCCTCAAGACTACGACCTTCTACCGCCATTGGCGGGACATGCAGGTGAGCGCAAGGCGCTGGCCGAACTTCAACCCGGCAGAGATTGCCTGCCGGGGCACCGGTAAGCTGCTGGTCAACGGACCGGCGCTCGACAGGCTGCAGGCGCTCCGGCATCAGTTGCGCAAGCCGCTGATCGTCCGCTCCGCGTATCGCAGCCCCGAACACTACCGCGCCGTCGGCGGCGCGACACGGTCGAAGCACCTCGACGGCGCCGCCTTCGACATTGCCACGGCGAACCACGATCTAGTGGCGTTCGAGGCAGCGACGCGAGGTCGGGTTTCTCGGCTACGGCTTACCCGCACTCGGGCTTCATCCACATCGACCTTGGACCCGCCCGCCAATGGGGCGAGCGCTTCCCGGTCCGGAAGACTGCCTTCGCGGCTGAACCCCGCCCGCACGCGAAGTGCTGGCAGACAGCCGCACCATGAAGGGCGGCGGGGCGGCCGGAGTGGTGACGCTGGGCGCAGCCGGGGTCGTGCAGAGCGTCCTGGCAGAGACCCAGTCCGCCATCCTGCCGCTCGTGCCGTATCTCGACGCCCTCCGGTGGGTGTTCATCGCGATCCCGCTCGGCGGCATCGCGGTCACGATCTACGCCCGCCTCGACGATTGGAAACGGGGGCGGCGGTGATAGCCGTCTTGCTCGGCGGCATTGCCGCCAGCCCGTGGATGCGGACGGTGCTGCGCTACGGCGCCATCGTCCTCGCCTTGCTCCTATTCCTGCTTTCGCTTCGGCGGTCCGGCGAACGCACGGGCCGCTTCTTCGAACGCTTTGAAGCCACGGAGAAGATCAATGACATCCGACGACAGATGCTGGAGGCGGTGGCTCACGGTCCTCGGGGTCGCAGTGAGCTTGCTGAGCGGCTGCGGGACGGTTCGTTCTGAGAACGGCAGGCTCGCGACGTGCCCCCCCGTGGTCGAGTATGGCCGGGAGGGGAGTTCCACGCGCGGGCGGCAGAAGAGCTGGCCTTGCTGCCAGAGGGCTCTGCGATCGCGGAGATGTTGAGCGACTACGCAGCGATGCGAGACCAGGCGCGGGGTTGCATTCGCTAACTAACGGCTTCCCGATCAAATACACATGTCGCGCATTCTCTCCGGCAACTCTTCATCGACGTTTTTTGGAGAGCCAGAGGCTTTCCGATCCAGCAAGTCGCCGCGTCTCCGTCTGCAATCCGGCTTCGTCTTCAGTGATAGGTAGTCACTCGGACCGCTACCTATTTCTTCTTGTGCTCGCCAAGATTGGTCAAGGCTTTGCCCTTCGGGAAGTCGGCTGTTGCAACGACCTTTTCCTTCACCTTCTTGGGCTTCTTCACTTCACGGTTGCCGCGTTGCTTGTCGCCTTTAGACATTTCAGTTTCTCCTGATTCTGGTTTTTCATGGCGAATTAACCGGAGCCTATTCCATCAACTATGTGATTTCGCGCCCCGAGGCTCCTGCCCACAGGACGCAGCCGTTCACATCATTCCGCCCATTCCACCCATGTCGGACATTTCGCTGCCGCCGCCGGCCTTATCCGGCTTTTGCGCGATCATCGCTTCGGTCGTGATCAATAGCCCGGCAATGGACGCGGCGTTTTCGAGTGCGATCCGGACGACTTTCGTCGGATCGATGACACCGGCCTTCAGCATGTCGCCGTATTCTTCGGCCTGCGCGTCGAAACCGAAGCTCGGGCTGTCGTTCTCGATCACCTTGCCGACAACGACCGATCCGTCGACGCCGGCATTTCCGGCAATCTGGCGCAGCGGTGCCTGGATCGCGCGGCGGACGATCTTGATCCCGGCATCCTGGTCGCTGTTCTCACCCTTCAGGGTCGCCAGGACCTTTCCGGCATGAACCAGGGCCACGCCGCCACCGGGCACGACACCTTCCTGAACCGCGGCGCGGGTGGCATTCAGCGCATCGTCCACGCGGTCCTTGCGCTCCTTCACCTCTATCTCGGTTGCCCCGCCGACCCGGATCACGGCAATGCCGCCGGCAAGCTTGGCCAGCCGTTCCTGCAGCTTCTCCCTGTCGTAGTCCGAAGTGGTCTCCTCGATCTGCGCGCGGATCTGGGTGACGCGCGCCGCGATCGCGTTCTTGTCGCCGGCACCTTCGATGATCGTCGTGTCATCCTTGGTGACCGCGACCTTCTTCGCCCTGCCGAGCATGTCAATTGTGACATTCTCCAGCTTGGTGCCCATCTCTGCGGAAATCACCTGCCCGCCCGTGAGCACGGCAACGTCTTCCATCATCGCCTTGCGGCGGTCTCCGAAGCCGGGCGCCTTGACGGCCGCGACCTTCAGCCCACCGCGCAGCTTGTTGACGACCAGCGTCGCCAGCGCCTCGCCCTCTATGTCCTCGGCCACGATCAGCAGTTGCTTGTCGGCCTGAATTACAGCCTCCAGCAGCGGCACCATAGAAGCAAGGGACGACAGCTTCTTTTCGTGAAGCAGGATGACGCAGTCATCCAGCTCGACGACCATCTTCTGAGCGTTCGTGATGAAATAGGGGCTCAGATAGCCACGGTCGAACTGCATGCCTTCGACCACTTCGGTTTCGGTCTCCAGTCCCTTGTTTTCCTCGACGGTGATCACGCCTTCATTGCCGACCTTGGCCATTGCATCTGCGATCTGACGCCCGATCGCGACCTCTCCATTCGCCGAAATGGCGCCGACCTTCGCGATCTCGTCGCTGTCGCCGACGGGTCGGGACATGGCCTTGATCTCGGCCACAACCGCAGCGACGGCCTTGTCGATCCCGCGCTTGAGATCCATCGGGTTCATGCCGGCCGCGACCGATTTCATGCCCTCCCGGACAATCGCATGGGCGAGTACGGTTGCGGTCGTGGTTCCGTCGCCAGCCTCGTCATTGGTGCGCTGCGCGACCTCCTTGACCATTTGCGCGCCCATGTTTTCGAAATGGTCCGACAGCTCGATTTCCTTGGCGACCGTCACACCGTCCTTGGTGATGCGCGGCGCGCCCCAGGATTTGTCGAGGATGACGTTCCGGCCCTTGGGTCCAAGGGTGATCTTCACGGCGTTGGCCAGCGTGTTGATGCCTTTCAGCATGCGGTCGCGGGCATCTGTACTGAACTTGACGTCTTTGGCGGACATGGTCGGGTGCTCCTGAGAATGCAATTTCGGCGTCGCTGTCGGGGTCAGGCCATGACGCCGAGAATGTCGCTCTCCTTCATGATCATGAGATCTTCGCCGTCGAGTTTGATTTCGGTCCCTGACCATTTTCCGAACAGGATCCGGTCGCCAGCCTTGACGTCCATGGCGATGCGCTCGCCATCCTCGTCCTTGGCGCCAGCGCCGACCGCGACGATCTCCCCCTCCTGGGGCTTCTCTTTTGCGGTGTCGGGGATGATGAGCCCGCCTGAGGTCTTCGCGTCGCCTTCAATGCGGCGGACGAGAACCCGGTCGTGGAGTGGAATGAACGACACTTGTCTGCTCCTTCTTCGGATTTCCAAGGGAGCATGGCGATGTTCGGATGTGCTTTGGCACTCGCCATACCGGAGTGCCAATGTTATCGAGATGATGGCTCGACAAAGGTTCTACAATAGCGTCTCAATGAATATCTTTCGGCTTCCAATCAATTGATATCCATGACTGCTCCTGCAGTTCGTCGAAGCTCGACTTCACAAGCGTCGAACCGAGTTACCGCCAGCGATGATCGCGTTGATCAAGTCCGCGGCGGCACGGTGCCTTTTCGTTTCGAGTGCGGTGCCGATGGCGTTCTCATGCGTCGCTGCGGCGTCGCGAAGAACCCCTACGATTTCGTGCTCCGGAAGCAGCCCGCGATCATTCATCGCAAGCAGGAGCGCCTCGCAGATCGACAGGGCAGCCAAGCCTGCATGTTCGCTCGCCGTGGACATCCGGGGTTCCTTCCTTGGCATCGTGAACTGCGGACAGGTGAAGTTCGAATGCATCCGTACTTCTCGCAGGAATTGCCTTATGCTGGACTGATCCAGAGCAGTGTCCGGGCCGATTTCCGCTCTTGGGTCACGACACGCCAGGAGGCTCAATGGTACCAATTGAACACAGCCCCCTTACCCGCAAGCTCTCCGCCTTCGTCGCCCTGTCTGATGTGCAGCTGGTCGTGCTTGAACGACTGCACCAGCGCCGCCGATCCTTCGTCGCGGGGCGCGATATGGTGCATCAGGGCCAGACGGCTCATGCTGCCTACATTCTGTCCGCAGGTTGGGTCTGTTCCTACAAGCTACAGGCCGACGGGACGCGGCAGATCGTGGATTTCCAGGTGCCGGGGGATTTCTTGGGGTTGCGGAGCGTTCTCTTGCGCACCTCGGACCACAGCTTCGAACCCATCGTGGACGTCGAGGCGGCCGAAGTGCTGGCGAGCGACCTGCTGGAAGCGTTCGCTCAGACCCCTCGCCTGGCGACCGCCATACTCTGGGCGGCCTCAAGGGACGAGGCGATGGTCGTGGAGCATCTCGTCGGAATCGGTCGGCGTGATGCGGACGCCCGCATGGCGCATTTCCTGCTGGAGCTGGGATCGAGGCTAGCGCTGGTCGGTATGGGGAGCAAGGAAGGCTACGACTCCCCGCTGACGCAGTATCACCTCGCGGATGCGTTGGGGCTGAGCGCGGTCCATGTGAACCGTGTCCTGCGCCAGCTTCGCGAGAGTGGACTGGTGACCTTTCGAGACGGACATGTGACGTTTCACGACTATGCCGGGCTGGTGGAACTTGCCGAGTTCGATCCCGCATATTTGGACCAAGCCGGGCCGCTCCTGAAATGAGAGGGCCACCCTCCCTTGTTCGGCAGGCGGCCCCGGTGATCACCTCAGACGCCGCAGGTCACGCGAGGGCGTGGGTCGCCGCGTCGAGTTCCTTGTTCGTGTCGGCGTCGTTCTTCGCCGTGTTTGCCTTCTCGGCTGCTCGGTAATGCTTCAGCGCCGCGTCCTTCTTCGGACCAGCGGGCGCCTTGTCCCATGTGGCCTTGACGGATTTCATCTTGTCGGCGGTTTTTGTTTGTTCGCCGCGGCCCTATGCGGCGCGGCTTGACGGCTGGGCGTGCCGCCAAGGCATGAGGTCCTCGATGCGGGATTGGGGGTGTCCTTCGAGGATGGCCCGGAGGGTGTCGGCGAGATAGTCGACGGGGTTCACGCCGGACAGCTTGCAGGTGGCGACGAGCGAAGCGAGCATGGCCCAGTTCTCGGCGCCGACCTCATTGCCTGCGAAGAGCGCGTTCTTCCTTGTCAGCGCGATCGGACGGATCTGGTTCTCGACCGGGTTGGTATCGAGTTCGAGGGTGCCGTCGTCGAGGAACCGGATCAGGCCGGGCCAGTGGGCGAGGGTATAGCGGATGTCCTCGGCGAGCTGGGATTTCTGCGGGATGCGGGAGAGCTGGACTTCCAGCCAGGGCTTGAGCGCGGCGATGATCGGGGCGGCATGCTCGCGTCGGGCGGCAAGGCGGTCGGCGGGAGCTTGGCCGCGCACGGTCTTCTCGATCTGATACAGCAATGCGATCTGGCGCAGCATCTCCTCGGCGATGGGAGACCCCTCGTTCTCGAAGCGCTTGACGAAGCGGCGGCGGACATGGGTCCAGCAATAGACCAGCCGCCACGGGCCGATGTCGCGCGCGATCTCGGTCATCGCGTTGTAGGACTGGTAGGCGTCGCATTGCAGGAACCGGCCGCGGTATCCGGCAAGGAACTTCAGCGGCTGCCGCTTCCCCCGACCGGGGGCGTAGTGGAACAGCACGATGGGCGGGCCCGTGCCGCCATGGCCGCGGTCGTCGGACACGACGGCCCAGAAAAAGCCGCTCTTGGTAGCCTTGCGGCCCGGGTCCAGCACCGGCGCGCGGGTCTCGTCCACGAAGATGCGATCGGCGCCACGCAGATGGGCCTTCATGTGGTCGATGACGGGCATCAGGTGGAAACAGGCGCGGCCGACCCAGTTGCCGAGCGTGCCGCGGTCGAGGTGGAGACCCTGCCGCTCGAAGATCCCGGCCTGGCGGTAAAACGGAAGGTGATCGCCGAACTTCGACACGATGATCCATGCGATCAGCCGCTCGGTCGGCAGCCCGCCAGGCACGACATGCTCGGGGGCATGCGCCTGCGCCACGGCCTGCGAACAGCGGCGGCAAGCGTATCTGGGACGCCGGGTCACCAGCACCTGGAACTGCGCCGGGATCACGTCGAGCCGCTCCGAGATGTCCTCCCCGATCCGGGCCATCTCGCCGCAGCCGCAAGGGCAGAGCGTGCTGGCAGGCTCGATCACGCGCTCGACCCGCGGCAGGTGCGGCGGCAGATACCCGCGGTTGCGCTTCGGCTTGCGGGGTGTCTCCCCGCGCGCCCGTTGCAGCGCAGCCTCGGCCTTCTCCTGCGCGGCCTCGAGCACGCCCTGGGCCAGATCGGCATCTTCCAGCGGCAGGTTGAACTGGTCGGGCGACAGCTTCTCGGAGCGTTTGCCGAACTTCTCGCGCTGCGAGGAGCGCAGGATGTCCTCCAGCCGACGGTTGGCCTCCTGCACCTCGGCCAGCGCCGCTTCGACCTCGGCCAGGCGGGCCTTCAGATGAGCGTTCTCGCGGCTGAGGGCATCGGCGTCCATGAGCGGGATTGAATCAAGAACCCCCTGTCATGGCCAGTAAAAAAAGGGACTTCCCGCGCTTTCATGCGCTCACCCTGCCGCCAACGGGCGTCGCGCTCGCTGCGGCCGGACCAGCCGCCAGTCCAGTCCCTCGAACAGCGCCGCCAACTGTGCCGACGACATCCGCATCACCCCGTCTTGAACTTGGGGCCAGACGAACTTGCCGCCCTCCAGGCGCTTGTGAACAAGCACCATCCCGGTCTGATCCCAGACCAGCAGCTTGATGCGGTCCGCCCGCTTGGCCCGGAACACGAAGACGGCGCCGCAGAACGGATCGAGGCCGAACATCTCCTGCACCGCCAGCGCCAAGCCGTCGATACCCTTGCGGAAGTCCACCGGCCGCGTCGCCACGAAGACTTTCACCGGCCCTCCCTGGCCGAGCATCATGTCCTCGCTGCCCGCGCCGCCCGGATCGCCCGCGTCAGCAGGTCCTCATCGGTCCCGGCCCCGGGCCGGATCACGACATCGCCGACAACGATCTCCACCCCGGAGGCGGCCTCCACCGCTGCCGACGTGTCCGTCGCGGCGCCCTCGACCACCAGTTCCGCGAACATCGGCAGCGCCGCCACGCTCTCGGGCACCACCAACTGCCCCGTCCGCAGCTTCTTGCGCCAGTCGTAAACCTGCCAGCGTGTCGTCCCGTGCCGCCGCGCGACATCCGCCACCGACGCCCCGGGCACCAGGCTTTCCGCCGCGATCCGTCCCCGTTCCGCCTTCGAGCGCATCCGTCGCCCGGTCGGCCCCTCGATCACCTCCAGCCGCGAAACACCACCGCACGTCGAGCCGTCCAAACGGACGCCCACTTTGCCGTCTCCTTCCAAGCCAACACCTCCATCGCTCATGCGCACGGAGAATGGCCCGGTCAGATCACCAGCGGCAGGAGGGGATCGGCGTGGCGCTTACTGTTTGTCGGGAGTCATTGGAATTGTCCTTTCATGGACGTTTCGAGAATAAGAAGCGTGCCGACATGCCGACCATTCGTAAGCGCTTTCCTGATCCCCTCCTGCCTTGTCCGACTGTTCCGTGAGAGTCCTGCGTCCAGGCAAGGATGATGGGACGTCAAAATGGACGGCTATTCGGACGGCTCGAACGGTGGCTATTGGGGCCGGATGACGGTGATCGATGGTCCGACCGGTCGGCGATACCGCACCGAGGCGGAGCGGGCGCGGATCGCGGCCGAAAGCCTCGTTCCCGGCGCGAGGGTTGCCGACGTCGCGCGGCGCCACACGGTGACGCGCTGGCAGGTCTACGACTGGCGCCGCAAGCTGACGGCCGGGAAGCTGGCGGTCCCGGCGGATACGCTGTCCGAGCCCGCATTTGCGGCGCTGGTCGTCGAGCCTCCGCCGGCGGAGCCGGTCCGGAAGGCCCGCCCGGCCCGGACGCCGCCGGGCCGGATCGAGTTGGAGGTCGCCGGCGTCACCGTTCGCGTGGCCGGGGACGTGGAGGAGGCGCAGCTGACGCGGATCGTCCGCGCCGTAAGGGCGGCCTCCGAATGATCTCGCCGCCGGGACAGTTGAAGGTCTACGTCTCGACCCGACCGGTCGACTTCCGCAAGGGCATCGACGGGCTGGCCCTGGCCGTGCAGGAAGTGATGGGCCTCGATCCCTTCGGCGGCGCGGCCTTCGTGTTCCGCGCCAAGCGCGCGGACCGGATCAAGATCCTGCTCTGGGATCAGACCGGCATGGTTCTCGTCCACAAGTGCCTGGAGGGCGCGAAGTTCGTCTGGCCCCGGGTTCAGGACGGGGTGATGAAGATGTCGCCGACCCAGCTCTCGGCGCTGTTCGAGGGGCTCGACTGGCGCTTGGTCCGCCCCGAGCGGGTGCGACGCCCGGAACTGGCGGGATAGCTGCGGCGGAGTGACTCGGCTCGTCTTTGGCCGTGGTGGCCCCATGGCCCATGTGCATCATCCTCGTCATGACCGACGCCGCCCTGTCCCACGAGAACGCCATCCTGAAGGCGCGCCTCGCCGAGACCGAGGCAGCGCTTGCGGATGCGGTGGAGGCGCAGCGGCGGCTGGAAAGTATCGTCAGCGCGCGTTGCAGCGGAAAAATTCGGCAAGCGCTCCGAGAAGCTCGACCCCGAGCAGTTCAACCTGCCGCTGGAGGACGTCGAACTCGCCCAGGGCGTCCTTCAGGCGGCGCAGGAGAGGGCGCGGCAGGCGTTGAAGGCCGGGATGGACGATCAGGAGCGCTCACCGAGGCGGAACCGCGGCCACCTGCCGAAGCATCTGCCGCGGATCGAGCGTGTCATCGAGCCAGAGACCACGCACTGTCCGTGCGGATGCGGAGAGATGGCGGGGTCACGTCCCGGGGAGTGGTGTAGCTGAGGCGGTCATCGGGTTTCTCGGTAGGGTCGGGTTGCGAACGCCAACCTGAACCGAGGGACGACCGCGATGACCAAGCCGATGATGGACCTCAGAGAGCTCGTGGAGAAGAGCGGCGATGCGGATCTTCTGCGCGAGATGATCGGCTTTGCCGCCGAGCGGCGGATGGAACTCGAGGTCGGCGGCCAGACGGGCGCCGGTTATGGCCAGAAGTCTCCCGAGCGGCTGGCGCAGAGGAACGGGTATCGCGACCGGTCGACGTATACGTCGACGGCAGACCCGCGCCGGGGACGTGGAACTGCGCATTCCGAAGCTGCGCACGGGGGCAGCTACTTCCCGTCGTTCCTTGAGCCTCGGCGGGCGGTGGAGCAGGCCCTGAGGGCCGTGATTCAGGAGGCCTACGTCCACGGGGTCTCGACGCGGGCCATGGACGACCTGGTGCAGGCCATGGGCGGCACGGGGATCTCCAAGAGCCAGGTGAGCCGGCTGTGCGAGGAGATCGACGAGCGGGTGGACGCCTTCCTGACCCGGCCGATCGAGGGCGAATGGCCCTATCTGTGGATCGACGCCACCTACCTGAAGGTCCGCCAGGGCGGGCGCATCGTGTCCGTCGCAGTGACCATCGCGGTCGGGGTGAACACGGATGGCCGCCGCGAGGTGCTCGGCATGGCCATCGGTCCCTCGGAAGCGTTCGGCTCCGCCTCACCCTTCTGGACCGACTTTCTTCGGGATCTCATGCGTCGCGGTCTGACAGGCGTGAAGCTGGTGATCAGCGATGCCCACGAAGGCATCAAGGCCGCCACGGCGCGCGTGCTCTCCACCACATGGCAGCGCTGTCGGGTGGGGCCGTTGAAAAAGGCGCGATCTGCTGATTCCATCTTCATGGCGGCATCATGTGGAGGGTGGCATGATCGGCAGTCGGACCCGAGATCAGTTGGAATTCTTTGTCTGCGGATCGGCTCGCGTGACCTCGTCCCCGACGATCACATCCTCGCCCGCGTCGACCGGGTTATCGACCTTGGCTGGCTTCGCGCGGAGGTGGCCGATCTCTACGCGCCAGGTGTTGGCCGACCGGGCATCGATCCGGAAGCCGCGGTCCGCCTGATGCTCGCGGGCTTCCTGCTCGGCATCGTCCATGACCGGCGCCTCCTGCGAGAAGCGCAAGTGAACCTGGCGATCCGCTGGTTCGCGGGCTTCGGCTTGAACGACAGGCTGCCGGATCATTCCTCGCTCACGCGCATCCGTCAGAGATGGGGCGCCGATCGGTTCCGGCGCATCTTCGAACGCACGGTGCGGGACTGCGTCGGCGCCGGGATCGCCAAGGGCGAGGTCGTGCATGTTGATGCGTCTCTGATCCGGGCCGACGTGTCCTGGGAGACCCTCGAGGAAAGCCTCGACGTCCGCCTTGGGGGTGTCGGTTCCAGCGGACGGCGCTGTATCGGCCAGGGCCGTCAACCGTGCCTGGGCCTGACGGATGTCGTGGAGCAGGACGACCGGGTCGAGCTGCGTGAACTGCGCCGCGAGCTCGTCCCTGGACGCCTGCGCGACGGCGGGATGGGCCTGCACGCGCTGGAACGGTGTCAGCGGCGCGTGATAGCGCTTGGTCACCCGGGCGCCGTCGCGGGTCTTCTCCATCAGCTTGAACGACGGCTGGAAGAAGTTCACGTAGAGCCGCATGTCGCGATAGAGCCGCGCCAGTTCGGTGGCCGCGGTGATACCGGTATATCTGCGATAGCCCACCATTCGACGGACCACCGCTCCGTTCTCGGGGAATTCGATCCACTGGATCGACTTCTGATCCCTCGAACTCTGTTCCACATGGGCTTGGTCATTCTTGCGATACGGACGGGACCGGGTGAAGTCGACCTGCGCCCCTCGCACCAGTCCTTGATCGTCTCGTTCATGAAGACGCTGACATTGTCCGTGTCGAGACCGAGCAACGGGAACGGCAGCGCCGGGCGCAGCGCGGTCATCACTTCGCCGAGCAGGCGCTGCTCGCGGAACAGCAGGGGCGCGCATTCCGTCCAACCCGTCGAGACATCGGGGAGGGTCAGCGTCTGCACGAAGCTGCCGCTCGCCGACGGGCCGCTATGGGCGACAAGATCCGCCTCCATGTAGCCGGGGGCGGGATCGTCCCAGTCCGCATATGTCCGGATGGGCACGCTCCGCTGCACCGCCGAGGAATGCGCAGTCCGCCGACGTCGGCCGCCCGAGCCCACGGCCCGGACAGGGGCCAGAACCCGATCGATCGTGGCGGCGCTGATCTTCGAGCAGCCGGACCCGCACCTCCTCGTCCAGCGCAAGATGGCCATGGCGCTCCATCGCCGGAACCAGCAACGGGATCAGAGGCTTCAGCCGCTTTCCGCAGATCCGGTCCGACGCTTCCCAGAGCACCACCAGCGCCTCTTGCACGGCCTGGTCATACACCCGGCGGGCGGGCCGGGGCCGCGACCGGTCCACGACATGTTCACGCCGAAGAAGCCGTTCAGCGTGCTTGCGGTGATACCCGGAGATCTCCGCGAACTCTGTCAGGATGCGGCCCTTCTCCGTTCGCGTCGCACCACGGTATCGCGCCGCCACAGCGGGTAGTGCCCGACTCCGTGGTGTAGGAGGCCGCGCGCGAAGCCCTTGGCGTAGCGCAGCGCGTGGCCGGGCTGGCGGCCATCGCGCGTCTTCGTAGTCTGAGGTTGTTCGACGACCGAAGACAACGAAGGAGAGCACGATGACCGAGGCTATGATCAACCTTCCGGAGGCGATCTCCAAGAGCGACGACACCGATTTTCTGCGTGAGCTGATCCAGGATGCGGCGCAGCGGCTGATGGAGATCGAGGTGGGCGCCGTGTGCGGGGCCGGTCTGCGCGAGCGAACGCCGGACCGGGGGAACCAGCGCAACGGCTACCGGCCGCGCCGCTGGGATACGCGGGCCGGGACGATCGGGCTGAACATTCCCAAGCTGAGGAAGGGGAGCTACTTCCCGACCTTTCTCGAGCCGCGGCGGACGGCGGAGAAGGCGCTGATGGCGGTGGTGCAGGAAGCCTACATCCACGGCGTCTCCACTCGAGCGGTGGACGACCTGGTGCGCGCCATGGGGCTGACGGGCACCTCCAAAAGCCAGGTCTCGCGGCTCTGCGAAGAGATCGACGAACGCGTCCAGGCCTTCCTGAACCGACCGCTGGAGGGCGATTGGCCCTTCCTGTGGCTCGACGCCACCTACGTGAAGCTGCGCGAGGGCGGTCGGGTTGTCTCGATGGCGGTGATAGTGGCCGTCGCAGTCAACTCGGATGGCCGCCGCGAGATACTCGGCATCACGGTCATGCCCTCCGAAGCCGAGACGTTCTGGGCGGACTTCCTGCGTTCGCTGACCCGCCGCGGCCTGCGGGGCGTGCAGATGGTAATCAGCGATGCGCACGAGGGCCTCAAGGCCGCTGCAAGCAAGGTCCTGGGCGCCGGATGGCAGCGCTGCCGGGTGGGGCCGTTGAAGAATTGCGCCGAGAACGGGCCGCTGCGGCCTACGCTGCCATGGCCGGTTCCCTTTCTTGAACGTCAGGCTGGTTTTCGCCATTCGCGTTCATCGGCGCCGTCGAACGGGCCCATCCAGCTGCAATCGACAGAATGCGTGCGAGCGCCGAGCAGAGCGCAGCCGCCAGCCTCTTGAGGTTGACCGCTGCCGCCGTGAGGAAGGCCTGGATACGCATGTTCTGGAGACCGCGCCGGACCGCGCGGGCGAGCCCATGCCAGGTCTTCGCCTCGCCATGGTAGCCCTCCGACCGCCAGCGGTGGCGCTGGTAGAGGTCCCGGTCTTCCTCCGACCATCTCTCGCGACGGCGTCGCGCGCGCAGAAGGGCGGGGTAATCATTCCCGAGCACGACGGCCTTGTTCACGCGCCCCTTCGACAGGCAGAGACGGGCGAGATCGCATCCGCGGCAGTCGCGCGCCCGGGATGTGAAGAAGCGCCCATGCTTGATGGCCCGTCCGGCCTTGAGCTTTTTGCCCCGGGGGCATTTCAGGATGTCGTGCTTCGCGTCGTAGCGGAACCGGCGCATCGGGACCGGGCTGCGGATCGGTTCGGCCTTGGCCGGAATGACGGCGGCGATCTTCCGGCGTTCGAGCCCGCCGTAGATCTTGGCATAGGCATAGCCGGCATCCGCCGTCACCGTCTCGACTTTGGTCCCGGTCGTCTTCTCGACAGCATCGAGGCGGGCGAGGATCTCTTCGCCTTCGTTCACTTCCCCGGTCGTGACCTCGACGTCGAGAACCACGCCGAAGACATCGTCCACGACGCCATGCTGCTTGTAGCTGGGCTCCAGGCGACGGTTGCGCCCTGACGTCGCCATGCTCGCATCGGGATCGGTGAGGCAGACCTTCTTGAACTTGCCGGTCTTCTTCGAGTTGCGGGCCCGAACCGTCTCCGCTTCCTGCACAGGATCGCCGTTCTCAGTCGCCACCGCATCGACATGACGCACCACGAGGCTCTCCCAGGACACGTCGGCCCGGATCAGAGACGCATCAACATGCACGACCTCGCCCTTGGCGATCCCGGCGCCGACGCAGTCCCGCACCGTGCGTTCGAAGATGCGCCGGAACCGATCGGCGCCCCATCTCTGACGGATGCGCGTGAGCGAGGAATGATCCGGCAGCCTGTCGTTCAAGCCGAAGCCCGCGAACCAGCGGATCGCCAGGTTCACTTGCGCTTCTCGCAGGAGGCGCCGGTCATGGACGATGCCGAGCAGGAAGCCCGCGAGCATCAGGCGGACCGCGGCTTCCGGATCGATGCCCGGTCGGCCAACACCTGGCGCGTAGAGATCGGCCACCTCCGCGCGAAGCCAGCCAAGGTCGATAACCCGGTCGACGCGGGCGAGGATGTGATCGTCGGGGACGAGGTCACGCGAGCCGATCCGCAGACAAAGAATTCCAACTGATCTCGGGTCCGACTGCCGATCATGCCACCCTCCACATGATGCCGCCATGAAGATGGAATCAGCAGATCGCGCCTTTTTCAACGGCCCCCGGGTGCATTTTCAGCGCAATCTCCTGGCTCGCGTGAGCAAAGCCAACAAGCCGGTGGTCAGCGCCGTGGTGAAGACCGTCTTCGCCGAGAAGGACCGGGACCAGGCCCACGCCCGGTGGCGCGAGGTCGCCGACAGCCTGCGTGACCGGTTCAGGGATGTCGCCGAACTGATGGACGCGGCCGAGCACGACGTCCTCGCCTACATGGCCTTCGACGAGAGCCTGCGCTCGAAGTTGCACAGCACCAACCCGCTGGAGCGCGTCAACAAGGAGATCAAGCGGCGCACCAACGTCGTCGGCATCTTCCCCAACCGCGAGGCCGTCGTTCGCCTCGTCGGCGCGCTCATGCTGGAGCAAAACGATGAGTGGGCCGTCAGCCGCCGCTACATGCCCGTGGAAAAACTGACAGGCCTGTGCGACGATAACCCTGATGCGGCCATGATCGCCGCTCAGTGAACGAGCGACACCAGCTATGAAGAAGCAGGTGGACGCCAGTTCCTACACCATCCCTCGGGACACTACCCCACAGCCGCCAGAAGTTCGTCTCTCGTGCCCATGCTGATCCGCCTCATGTCTGCCCCCGACCAGAACCGCTCCGGGAACGTTTCTAATGAGGCAACGGCACAAGCTTCAGGAACAGTTCAGGCGAGGCAATGCGCATCTCACCCAGATTGTCGCGCTACAGCTTGCGGGCATGGCGCGGCTTTCGTCGCTTTCGACGCTCGGGCAGGTAGCGGACCAGCCCGGCGCTCTGGCCATCGGGAGAATAGACGTAGGCATAGATCGTCTCGTGGGAGACCGACCGGGGCTGCCGCTCGCGCCGCATCCGTCCGGCGATCTGTTCCGGAGACCAGCCGGCATCCAGACCTTCGAGAACGGCACCGAGGAGGTCGGCGCAGCGTACGAGCTTGCGCTGCCGGTGACGGCGCTCAGACGCTGTTTTCTGAGCCAGCAAGCCGAAGTAGCCGGTCAGCTCCGGGAGCTCGTCATCCTCGAACCGGTTGCGCTTGATCTCCCGGTAGATCGTCGAGCGGTGCCGATCAAGACGCGCGGCGATCGTCGAGACAGGCGCCTTCGCCGTCAGAAGATTCTCGATCAGCCGTCGCTCCCGCACGTCCAGCTCCGTATGCGCCATCAATCAATCTCCTGTTTTCCCGAGAGAATAGAGGAGATGTCGCAACCCAGTTTAGAATGGGCCGTTCTTATAAGGGGTTTGTCCCTTAATTCGTGCAACCGGATGGCGGAGCGCCGAGATGCAATCCGAAGCAATCGATCAGGCGCTCTCGCTCAGACGCGGCCTGCTTGCCTGGCGGAACGCAGACCCGCATGTCGACCGGCGCGGCCTCATAAAGGCGATGCGGGACAACTGGGACCGGCGGATCGGTCTGCTCAAGTTTGGAGGGGTCTGGTCGGTGGCGATGGCAAGAAGCAACGAGCGCCATCCCGCCTCGTGTGCAGCTCACGCGATCGGGCGGACAAACTGGTCAGGCCGGCTCGTCACCGTCGAACACGCCGTTCCGATCCGCGTGCTGTTCGAGGAGTTTCTCGACGCCGAGACCCCTGAACATATATATTGGACGTCGGGGACGCCTATCAGGTCGCTGTCGTCACCCCAAGCAAGAACGCCGCGCTTGCTGCCACTGGTCTGGCGTCGGCGATGCCGCACGGTTGGGTATGGGGCGACGCCCGCTCGCGAGGTGGCGGGCAAGCGCTATCGAGGTAGACAGACAATGGCAGCCGACTGACGAATTGATCCGCGGCAGTTCAAGAAGCAAAACGCGCCTAGGACGATCGTCGAAGGCCAATCTACCGAGGTCAGCAGCGCGGGACAAAGCCGACCTTCCCGCGCAGGCATACTACTGCGCTTGACACGTGCGCATCATATCAATATTTCTAGATATATGGATAAAAGGGATGCTCTGGACGCCTTTGCCGCTCTCAGCCAATCCACCCGTCTGGACGTGTTCCGGCTGCTCATCAAGGCCGGTGAAGCGGGCATGTCAGCTGGTGACATCGGCGACACCCTCGGCGTGCGCCAGAACACGATGTCGGCCAACCTCTCGATCCTCGCTCGCTCCGGCCTGATCCGGAACGAGCGGGAAGGCCGCAGCATCCGCTACTTCGCGGACATGGACGGTGCGCGCGGTCTGCTGGCATTCCTGATGGAGGATTGCTGTGCCGGCCATCCTGAACTGTGCCAGCCCATCATCGACGCGATTGCCTGCCCCCAATCATAGGAAGACTGCTATGGCCGATACCTCATTTCCCGCCGCGGCGGGATTGGGCACCTTCGAGCGCTGGCTCTCGGTCTGGGTGGCGCTTGCCATTGGCGCAGGACTTCTGCTGGGCAATCTTTTTCCCGGTCTCTTCGGAGCACTTGCCGCGCTGGAGATCGCGTCCGTCAACCTGCCTGTGGCAGTCCTGATCTGGGCGATGGTCTATCCAATGATGGTCGCCGTGGATTTTGGCTCGCTGGCCTGCGTCGGGGACAAGCCGAAGGGTCTCGTGGTGACGCTGGTAGCGAACTGGCTCATCAAGCCCTTCACGATGGCGGCTCTCGGCGTTCTGTTCTTCAACTACGTCTTTGCGGGGTTGATTCCGCCGGACGACGCGCAGGCCTACCTGGCGGGAGTGATCCTGCTGGGGGCGGCGCCCTGCACGGCGATGGTGTTTGTCTGGTCGAACCTGACGCGCGGGGACGCGACCTATACGCTGGTGCAGGTCAGCGTGAACGACTTGGTGATGGTCTTCGCCTTTGCACCGATCGTCGCCCTCCTTCTTGGCGTGACGGACATCGTCGTGCCCTGGGACACGCTGCTGTTGTCGGTTGGCCTCTATGTCATACTGCCGCTGTTCGCCGGCTACCTGACGCGCCGAAGCCTTGTCGCAAAAGATGGCGAGGCAGGGGTAGACTCCTTCAAAAGTCGCGTGCAGCCGTTCTCGATTATCGGACTGCTGGTGACGGTGGTGCTGCTCTTCGGGTTCCAGGGCGAGGTCATCCTCGACCGTCCCATCGTCATCGCGCTGATCGCCGTTCCCCTGCTGATCCAGTCCTACGGCATCTTCTTCGCGGCCTATGGCGCGGCGCGGGCCTGGGGCATCCCGTTCAACGTGGCGGCCCCCTGCGCCCTGATCGGCACGTCCAACTTCTTCGAACTGGCCGTGGCCGTCGCGATCAGCCTGTTCGGGCTTGGCTCGGGCGCGGCACTGGCGACCGTCGTCGGCGTCCTGGTCGAGGTGCCGGTCATGCTGTCCCTCGTCGCCTTCGCCAACAGGACGAAGCACTGGTTTCCCGCCGATGAAGGCGCATCATGACCGTCGTCATCCACCACAACCCTGACTGTGGCACCTCGCGGAACGCGCTGGCGATCATCGAGGCATCAGGCGAGATACCGGTGGTCATCGAGTATCTCGAAACGGGCTGGACGCGTCCTCAGCTTCTGGCCCTGTTTGCCGCAGCCGGTCTGACACCCCGCACCGCCTTGCGAACCACGAAATCACCGGCGGAGGATCTGGGTCTGCTCAATCCCTCGGTCAGTGATGAGACGATCTTTGCCGCGATGCTGGTCCATCCGATCCTCGTCAACCGTCCCATCGTCTGCTCACCCAAGGGCGTGCGGCTGTGCCGCCCGAGCGAGGCTGTGCTCGACCTCCTCGATCAGCTGCCGCCGGGCCCGATGGCGAAAGAGGATGGCACGCCCCTGATCGACGCGGAAAGAAATCGCCTTGTCTGACACGCCGAACCTGGACGAACGCCATTTCCGCCCCGTCGACAGAGATCGTCTGCTGCCAAAGGCTCACGCGACTTATGCGCCGCGCATACTGCCGGCCCCATTCCTCGTCGAAGGGTGAGCCGGACCGAGCGATCCTTCCGGTGGAAGGATTGCCCGGCGAACAGCGCGTCCCAGGCCGTCTCGGCGGTGTCCGCGCCGTAGACCTCGCGGAGCCCGGCAGCCACCGCCTTGCGATCCTTCCAGGAGCAGAAGTTCAGGGAGTGGCGGACCAGATGCACGATGCATGTCTGCACCGTGGTCTCGGGAAAGGCGGCGGTGATCGCCTCGGGGAAGCCCTTCAGCCCATCCACGACGGCGATCAGGATGTCCTGGACCCCGCGGTTGCGCAGCTCGTTCATGACGCCGAGCCAGAACTTGGCGCCCTCGTTCTCCGCGATCCAGAGACCGAGAACCTCCCGGGTGCCTTCCGAGGTGATACCGAGGGCCAGGTAGACGGCGTCCGCCACGGGCCTCGGACCGGTGGCGGCCTCGTGGCGAACTCTTGACGATCCGGCTGTCCTTGTCGCGGATCTTCACCCTCAGCGCATCGAAGATCACCACGGGATAGACGGCGTCCAGCGCCCGCGAGCGCCATTCCTTCACCTCGTCGAGAACCGCATCGGTCACCCGGCTGATCAGGTCAGGGGAGACTTCGATCCCGTAGAGGTCCTCGAGATGGCTGCGGATATCCCGCACGCTCATGCCGCGCGCATACATGGCGACGATCTTGTCATCGAGCCCGTCGATCCGGGTCTGGCCCTTGCCGATCAGGCGCGGCTCGAAGCTGCCATCCCGATCGCGCGGAACGTCGATCTCGAAAGTTCCGGTCTCGCCCTTCACGGTCTTGCGCCCGGTGCCGTTCCGCCGGTTCGGCTGCACCGGCGGGGGCGTCTCACCGGGTTCGTAGCCCAGGTGATCCGTCAGTTCCGCTCCCAGCATCCGCTGCATCAACGCTCTCTTGAGCCCTTGCATCAGACCGCCGTCGCCAAGCAGGTCCTCCGGCCGCTCGCAGCCCTTCAGCAATTCGTCGATCAGGTCGTCGTCGATCTTCTTCGTCATGGTCCATGCTCCTGTCGCTCTCAGCATGGACCGGCGGGGTCATACACAGAAGATCGGACACTCTCATCGGGCGGATATCAGGCTGGCCCGGCGTGACTGGACCGTCCGCCGGCAGCCCTTCATGCGGGACAGGGCGCATCGGCTGGTCTTCCTCGATGAAACGTCGGTGAAGGCGAACATGACTCGCCTGCGGGGCCGGAGTGCCGTCGGCGAACGTCTTTTCGGCACGACCCCGTTCGGTCGCTGGAAGACGCAGACGTTCATCGCCGGGCTCACCTGCGACGCGTTGATTGCGCCCTGGGTGATCGAAGGCGCGATGAACCGCGCTGCTTTCGACATCTACGTCGAGACCCGGCTCGCACCGGCCCTGTCGCCAGGCACCGTGTTCGTCGGGAATTCGATCCACTGGATCAAATCCTTCTCCTCCTCACTCCGCAACACCCTCTCGACCCACAGGAGCCCGAAAGCCGCCGGGATCCTGAACGCCCATGGCTGCCGGTTCCGTTCTCGGGGAAAGCCGTCCACTGGACGCCTTTCTGATCCCTCGAACCTGCCGGCCTACTCGCCCGACCCGAACCCGATCGAGAGGGCCTTCTCCAAGCCGAAAGCCCACCTCCGCCGCATCGGCGCGCGGACCTACGATACGCTCATCCGGGCGCTCGGCGACATCTGTGGCATCTTCGATCCCGAGGAGTGCTGGAGCTTCTTCAAAGCAGCAGGATACGCGTCGAATTAAACGCAAACCGCTTTAACCGGACGATACCGAAAGCGGGCCGATTAGGATTCGCATGGGATGGCATCTTGCACTGAGCAAGATCGACACGGCGGGCAAGGCGAAGCACAGCGCCTATCTCTCTCCGATTGGTGGATAAAATGGGTGATGCGTACCAACCCGAAGAGAAAATATTCAGTAAATACTTGCGCTTAAAGGGAATGGGTGGCGGAGAGAAAGTCCCCCGAACAAGGCAAGTAAATAGCTAATTTATATCGATAAATAATCCTTATAGGAGAATCATACCACGTTATGTACCTCACTTCGCGGTCGAGCGTGCCGGAGCTCGCGCCCTTTTGTTCCAGTGTTATGATCACCTACAGGCAGACG
The DNA here is from genome assembly GCA_963829665.1 of uncultured Alphaproteobacteria bacterium. GTDB lineage: Bacteria > Pseudomonadota > Alphaproteobacteria > Rhodobacterales > Rhodobacteraceae > Palleronia. Next base: position 208,446 of record CAWHJL010000001.1, read on the forward strand.
GGAATAGCCAGCATTTTGTATGAGGTCCGATGACCTCTTGGCGATCTTCGATGGCCTGCGACCCAGCCCGACTTTCATCTTCGCCGCGAGGACTACCACCTCTCTGTAAATCGGCTTCGGCGTGCGGGCCGGGTCGATTGTTTATTCTTACCAGACATATCGTCTTGTGCTTAAGAAGACCTAGTCTTCGCTATTACGAAGCCGACCCGGCGAGCGGAGAGGACCCCCTGAAAGGCACTACATTATTCCAAGCGCGGCGCGTTCTGACGATGACGCGGCAGCAGCCCGACGCCACGCACGTCGCGGTCCGGCTGGGTCGCATCTTGGCAGTTGGCGGCCCCGATTGCGCGGAACCTTGGGGCGGTGGCGAGAAGGACGACCGCTTCTCGGACGCGGTGATCATGCCGGGTTTGGTCGAAGGTCATTCCCATCTGATGGAAGGTGGCCTCTGGCGCTACCAGTACGTCGGCTACCAGGATCGGGTCGCACCGGATAGAATTTTCTGGTCGGGAATCAGTAGCGTCGGCGAGGTCGTAACCCGATTGCGAGGAAGTGTGTGTGGGGACGCGGTGATCGGTTGGGGATTCGATCCGATCTTTCTTGCAGGACAGACGCTTGGTCGCGATGAACTCGACAGCGTGTCGCTGGATCGGCCCGTGATCGTTCTCTATTCGAGCCTTCACGTGCTTGTCTGCAACTCCGCCGCCCTGCGCCTCGTCGGGTTCGACGAAAGCTCCGCGGTCGATGGCGTGATCCGCGACGCTGCGGGTCGGGCGACCGGGGAGCTTCGCGAGATGGCGGCGATGTTTCCGGTCCTGCGCCGACTTGGCGTCGATTTCCGGAGCCTGACGACGGGCGAGACCGTGCTGAGAGATTTCGCCGCCTCGGCCCGGCGCGCGGGCGTCACAACGGCAACGGATCTCTTCAGCGCTCTTACCGAGGCCGACCTCGAGCCGACGCTGGCCGTGGCCGAAGATCCGGGCTTCCCGATCCGGCTCGTGCCCGCGATCGGCGTCACGGAAGGCGATCCCGGCGCGCTGGTTTCCGAGATCCGGCAGATTTCAACCTATTCCAACGCAAAGGTCAAACTCGGCGCGGTCAAGCTCATGACCGACGGCTCGATCCAGGGATTTTCGGCTCGACTGAAGTGGCCGGGGTACGTGGATGGCAGCCCGAACGGGATGTGGAACACCCCTCCCGAAACGATCAAGGCTCTCATCGGAGCCTTTCACCAGGCTGGCATCCAGATGCATGTCCACGTCAACGGCGACGAAGCGTCGGAGTTTGTCATCGAAGCCATGGCAGAGGCGCTGGCGGGACCGGGCCCAAGGGACCACCGCCATATCCTGCAGCACGGCCAGCTGATGGACGAGGCCCAATTCCGGCGTGCGGCGGAGCTCAGTCTCGGCGTGAACCTCTTTGCCAACCACATCTATCATTTCGGGGACCAACACCGCACGCTTACGGTCGGACCGGACCGCGCGGCTCGGATGAACGCCTGCCGAAGCGCTCTCGATGCCGGTCTGGTGCTGGCGATCCATTCCGATGCGCCGGTCACGCCACTGGCGCCGCTCTTCACTGCCTGGTGCGCGGTCAACAGGCGCACGGCCTCTGGTCGGGTGCTCGGGATGGATCAGGGTATCACCGTGGCGGAGGCGTTGCGAGCGATCACGCTCGGCGCCGCCTGGACGCTCCGGATGGATCACGAGATCGGAAGCGTGGAGGTCGGCAAACGGGCCGATCTCACAGTGCTGGGCGACGATCCCACGGAGGTCGACCCGATGGTGCTCAAGGACGTGCCGATCCGCGCGACAATTCTCGACGGACGGGTCTTCGAATGACGCCGGTTTCGCTTCTTGTCATCGGCGGATATCTGGGCGCCGGCAAGACAACGCTGATCCGGTCGCTCTTGGAACAGGGGTCAGACCGCCGCCTGTTGATCCTGGTCAACGACTTCGGGGCCATCAATATCGATGCGGCGCTGATCTCCGAGATGGGGGGCGAGACGATCTCGCTGACCAACGGCTGCGTGTGCTGCGTCATGACAGGCGATCTCTTCTTCGCGGTTGGAGACGCGCTCGACCGCGATCCTCGGCCCGACGCCATCGTCATCGAGGCCAGCGGCGTGGCCGATCCGGCACGGATTGCCGCGATCGCACTCGGAGAACCGGAATTGCGCTACGGCGGGGTGGTGACCGTGGTCGACGCGGAACGGATCGGGGAGCTACTTTGCGACGAGCGGATCGGCGCGCAGGTCGCGCGCCAAGTGGAAGCCGCGGACCTGGTCGCAATCAGCCGATCGGATCGCGCCGATGCGAGACCGGCCGCCGCGTCAATCGCGACGCTGACATCGGCCCCTTCGGTTCCGGCGCCGGGAGGTCGCATCGATGCGGAGATCCTCTTCGGTCTCGACCCAGTCCGCCCGGAGAGCGCGCACGAAGCGAACCATGGCGAGCATTTTACCTCATGGAGTGGCGAGACCACCGCCGAACTCGATTCGGACGCTTTGCGCGACTTCCTGGAGCAAGATGTCGACGGTCTATTCCGCTTGAAGGGCTGGATACGAGACGCGACCGGAACGCGTGAAGTGCACCGTGTCGGTGGGAGAACCGAATTGGCGACATGCGGCGCGATGCCGGGTACGCGTCTCGTCGCGATCGGCCCCGCTGATAAATTCGTACCGGACGAGATGGAGCGGCGGTGGCAGGCATTGATCGCGGTGTGAGACACCGTCTGTGCCGTGAATGGTAGGGGAAGGAACGAGATGGCTTGGTACCTGAGCTATACGATCGGATATTTCGCGGTGATGTTCGCGATCGGGACCTACTACTTCTTCCACGTGAAGACCTCGGACGACTACCTGATCGCGAGCTGGAACATGGGTTTCTGGTCCATTGCTGGCACGATCATCAGCACTTGTGCGGGGGCGGCCGTCTTCATCGGCTGGGTCGGCATGGGGTACAGCGTCGGAATTTCCGGTTTTGTGAAGTTCGCCCTGCCGGCTTCGATCTTCAGTGCCATCCTGATCTACTTTTTCAGCGGCCCCCTCCGGCGGCAACGGCTCTACACGCTTGCTGACCTCTTTTCAGAACGGTTCGGGGCGCGACTGGGCCTCATCCCGTCCATCTTCTCTGCCTTTGTCTATTCCGTACCGACATCGGCACTCCAGATGGTGGGCATGAGCACTTTGTTCGTCACCGTGTTCGGGATCGACTACAACTTCGCGATCTTTCTTTCCTTCGCGCTGATCCTCGGCTTCACGATCCTCGGCGGCCTCGTCGCCACCATCGTGACCGACGCCCTGCAGAGCGTCGTGGTCATCCTCGGAATCGTTCTTCTGTTCTTCGCGGCCGTCAGTTTTGGTGGGGGACCAGGCGAGATCGTCGCGAATGCCGACGCCGACCATCTCGCGCTGTTCGGGGCCGAGGGTATTGGAGAGGTTCTGACGTTCGCCCTGACGGTCGGGCCGTTCTATCTTGTCTGGCAGTCGATTTGGCAGCGCATCTTTGCCTCCAGGTCGGAGACGGTCGCCGTGCGCGCCGGTCTGACAGGCTTCGCCGTCTTCACCGTCATCGCGCTCCTGCCGTATCTCATCGGGCTGAGCGCGGTGGGTTTCGTGCCTGACGGCATGGCGCCGGACCTCGTATTTTCCCATTTGACGGTCGAACTCCTGCCGCCTGCGCTCGGAGGCATCGTGATCGTTGGCCTGCTCTCGGCCCTGATGACCGGCGCAGATTCGTTCATTCTGCAAGGCAGTTCCAATCTGGCCGAGGATTTCTACCGCAGGATACTCCGCCCCACGCGACGGAAGGCGAAATGATGCGCGCCGCCCGTGTCAGCGTGGTCATCATCTCTGTCCTTGCTCTATTGGTCTCGTATCTGATGACCGACATTATCAGTGCCTACCAATGGGCGCTGCGGATCTCCACGACCACCCTCGTCATCCCGTTTCTCGTCGTCATGTTCTGGAGCAGAGCGACCGCGAAAGGCTGTGCCGCGGCCATGATCTCTGCCATTATCGCTACCGTGATCTGGCCATTCCTCGGCACGACGGTTGATCCAGTCTTTCCGGGAATGCTTGTTTGCCTGATTGCGATAATTGCAGTCAGTTTGCTAACGCAGCATTCCGTTCTTGAATGTCCTCGAGCGATCTACTGGGAGGACCTTCCCACCGCGCATCGACGAGGGAACGTCGAGGCGGCAGCGAGTTAGTCGTTGCCTTGAACTAGTATCGTGAGTGGGCGAAAAACTGGAGCGTGAGATTATCCACCGGTCGCTGTGCAAAGACGCATCTTCAACGTAAATTGGCAATTGGTGCAAAGATGGCATCATTTGTAGAGCAGGGCTTATTCCGTTGAAAAATTCGTCCTTGATCGACGGGTATCTGGCTGATTCACTTCCTCAGGTAGGTGGAGGATCGGCGATGATGTGACCACGGCATGAGGCGCAGCCGGCGCTGTTCTATGAGTTCTCGCTGGAGGATCACGTCCCGCAGAACCACCTGCTGCGCTCCGTCGACCGGTTTGTCGATCTGAGTGGGATCAGGGCCTACCTTGCGGACTTCTACAGCCATACCGGGCGGCGTCAGTCGATCCTGAGCTCCTGATCCGCATGCTCCTGGTAGGGTATTGCTTCGGCATCCGGTCAGAACGTCGGCTCTGCGAGGAAGTGCATCTGAACCTGGCGTATCGGTGGTTCTGCCGCCTTGATCTGAGCGATCGGGTCCCGGATCACTGTAAGCGTTGTCTGGCGCCCACCTTCCTCGCTGTGCCTGCCAATGCGAGGCCATTCCCATCGCAAGGCCGGGAGTGCGTTTCGCAATGTGTGCTACGAATGCGTTTCTCAGATCGCTGGGTGTGGAGATCTACGCGTCCGGGCAGCGGCGCTGGCCGGACGAGGTGAAGGCGCAGGCCGTCGCCGAGACCCTTCGCCCGGGCGCGACGGTCAACGAGGTGGCGGCGCGGTTCGGCATTCAAGCCAACCAGCTCTCTGCCTGGCGACGCCTGGCGAAGGACGGCGACCTGGTCCTGCCGGCGGCAGATGCCGATGGGGATGAGGCCGTTTTCGCGCCTCTGATGGTGTGCGACGCCGAGCCTCCGCCTTGCGATGCCGCCGACATTCCCGTCATGGCCGAGGTCCAGATCAGCGTCGGCGATGTCACGGTCCACCTCGATGCCGATACGCCGGCCACGCGCATCTCCGAGATCGTTCGGGCGCTCGGAGCGCCCTCGTGATGTTGCCGTCGCACAAGATGCGGATTCTCGTGGCGACGCAGCCCGTCGATTTCCGCAAGGGCCATGACGGGCTAGCCTCGCTGGTGCAATCGACGCTGAAGGAAGACCCATTCACCGGCACGGTGTTCGTGTTCCGGGCCAAGCGGGCCGACCGGCTGAAGATCCTGTTCTGGGATGGGACCGGGCTCGTGATGGCTTACAAGCGGCTGGAAGAGACCGCCTTCGCATGGCCGGCGATCCGGGACGGCGTGATGACGCTGAACCGGGCGCAGTTCGAGGCCCTGTTCGCCGGGCTGGATTGGCGCAAGGTCCGGGCGCTGGAGGCTCGGCAGCCGGCTGCGGCAGAGTGAATCACCCGGTCGAACCGGCGCGCGTGCCCGGGCGGTTCGGGATATTCTCGTGCCATGTTCTCTACCGCCCGGATCGACCTCTCGGCCATTCCCGAGGATCAGCGCGACATCGTCGCCGCGTTGTTGCGCGAGCACGATGAACTCAAGGGCGAGAACCGCGACCTCAAGCACGAGGCGACCAGCCTCAAAGAGATCGTCAAGCGCCTCGAGAACCTGGTCGCCGAACTGAACCATGCGGTGCATGGCAAGAAGTCCGAGAAGCTGAGCGAAGACGACCGGCAACTGGCCTTCGAGGATCTCGAGACCGCGGTGGCCGAAGTCGAGGAGCAGCACGGCAGCCGGACCACCTCGGACGAGGCGCCGCGCCGCAAGTCGGCACCGGCCAGGCGCAATCGCGGCAACCTGCCTGAGGGTCTGCCGCGGATCGAGCGGGTCGTCGCGCCTGACAGCCTGGAGTGATCGCCATTGGAACGCTATGGTCCGAGAGACAATGGCGATGCGGCTGCGGACAGATGCACAAGATCGGCGAGGATCGCACGGAGCGGCTCGACATCGTGCCCGCGCAGCTGCGCGTGATCGTCACCGTCCGTCCCAGATATGCCTGTCGTGCTTGCACCGACGGTGTCACGCAGGCGCCCGCGCCGGCGGCCCTGATCGCCGGTGGCCTGCCGACGGAGGGCGCCATCGCCCACGTGCTGGTCAGCAAGTATGCCGACCATCTACCGTTATATCGCCAGAGCCAGATCCTCGCGCGTTCCGGCATCGACATCCACCGCAGCACCCTGGCCGACTGGGTGGGCGTCGCTGCGTTCCATCTCGCGCCCGTCGTCGCGCGGCTGGCCGAGCACCTCAAGGCATCGACCAAGCTGTTCATGGACGAGACCTCGGCGCCGGTCCTCGACCCCGGGCGAGGCAGGACCAAGACCGGCTACCTCTGGGCCCTTGCCCGCGACGATCGCGGCTGGGGCGGCGAAGATCCACCCGGGGTGGTCTTCTTCTACGCGCCAGATCGGGGCGGACAGAACGCCGAGAGGTTCCTGCGCGGCTTCGACGGCACGCTGCAACTCGATGGCTATACCGGCTATAATCGCCTCACGCGCCCATCCCGGAAAGGCGGAGGTCCGATCCGCGTGGCGCATTGCTGGGCGCATGCACGGCGCAAGCTGAAGGAGGTCTTCGATCGCGACGGCTCAGAGATCGCCGCCGAGGGCCTGCGGCGCATCGCCGAGTTCTACGCCGTGGAGACTGACATCCGGGGCATCGACCCCGGCCAGCGCCTGACGGCACGAAAGGTGCGGACCGCACCTCTGGTCGCGGCCTTCGGCGAGTGGCTCCAGGAGCAGCGCCTGCGTGTCTCGGCCAAGTCCCGTCTGGGGGAGAAGCTCGCCTATATCCACCGTCACTGGGACGGCCTTCAGACGTTCCTCCATGACGGCCGCGTCGAGATCGACTCCAACAGCGTGGAGAACCTGATCCGGCCGATAGCCTTGAACCGCAAGAATGCGCTCTTCGCGGGCCACGATGAGGGCGGCAAAGCGTGGGGCCGCATCGCGTCGCTGATCGAAACGGCGAAGATTAACGGGGTCGAGCCCTTTGCCTACCTCAAGGCAACCCTCGAGGCGATCGCAGGCGGTCACCCCCACTCCGCAATCGACGACCTCCTGCCCTGGAACTTCAAGTCCACAAGCTGAAACGCCGTGGGGCGCAGCCGCCGCTTACGGATCACTCGACATTCTCGAAGAACAGGCACGGCCGGTTCCGGGAGAGCGAGCTGCTACGCCACCTGTTCGAGGTTACCGTCGCGCGGTGCATCGAGGAAGGGCTGGCCAGCGGGCAGCGCATGGCCGTGGATGCCAGCTTGATCGAGGCGGATGCCAACAAGCAGAACTCCACTCCGAAGGAGCATTGGGACGCTGGACGGATCGATCCCTCCGACGCGCCCCGAGCCGTTCGCGAGTATCTGCACACCTTGGACGAGGCCGCCTTCGGCGCGGCCAGCGAGCCGCGCTGCAGCATCGGGAGCAGAGGTAAACGGCAGGTTTGGGCCGGGCATGTCGGTTGCCTGGGCCAGACGACAGATACTCTGCCGCACTGCCGCAGGTCGGCTTGGAGCCCTGATCGACGGATGCTGCGAGGTGATCGAACTGGTAGAATGCCGACAGATCGGTAATTCGCCGCGGGTGCAACTCGAGGACGTCGCGTTCCCCTCGCCAACTTTCATCGCTCGTCCGCGCCTCCAGATGTCCGCAATGGATCAGCCTCTCATTGGATTGGAGACGACGCCGCCGAGCCGAGGGAAGGTCTCTGCGTCAAGGGGAATCGGGCCATCCGGCACGGTGTAGCGCGCTGGCCATTGCCTCCAGGATTTCTGCTGTTGCCTGGAAGCCTGCGAACCGTTCGAGTGGATCATAGCCGGGCGTGATCTCGTTCATCCTGACCAGCGCCTCGCTGCCAGCCTCCTCGTTGCCCGACAGAATTTGCGCCATCGCGAGGAGCGCCTGTCCCCGCGCGGAGCCATCGGCAGTGCCATGCTCGGCGACTTCGAGCATTGCCGCCCCGTCACCCTTCATCAGGTAGTGGATCGCGAGGGGATGATAGTACCAAGCCGGCGGGTTGACGGACCGCGCGATCGCGCGCTCGACAAGCGGCGTACCCTCATCGAAGCGGCCGCGGATGGCAAGTCGCCAGCCCACCCGGACGAGCGAGTCGGGGTCGTAGGGGTTCTGCTCCAGGGCAGCGCGGGCAAGTCGCTCGCCCTCGCTGAAGTTGCCTTGGAAGAAATTGATCGCGGACAGGGCCTTGAGCCCCAGGACGCTGGTCGGCTCGAGGTCCAGAGACCGGGACGCTGCCTCTGTCGCGCGGGCGTAGTAGCTTGCCGGATCGGCGTCGGTTCCATAGCCGTAGCGCCCGGCGTCCAGATACGCCCATCCAAGCATCGCCCATGCGTCGCTGTAGTCGGGATCGCGCCGCACCGCTTCTTCGAGGCACGCCAGAACCGGAGCGAACTCCTCCTGCGCGAGCCTGCGACGGTAGCCGTAGGCTTGAAGCACACAGACATAGCTCTGCATGTTCGCGACCTCGGGAGAGGTTGCGCGCCGATTCAGGTCGGTGCTGACGACTCCGTATGGCTGGCCGATCTCGCTGGCGATGCTCGCGGCAATGTCTCGCTGAACCTCGATGAGAGCCGCCGGCTTGGCTGCGCGGTCGAAGGCTCGGGTCCATACTACGCGGCCCGTTGCCGCGTCGAGAAGTTGCGCCGCAATGCGGATGTCTTCGGCTTCCATTCGGACGCTGCCGGCGACCACATAGGCGACGCCGAGGTCTTGTCCGAGCGCTATAGGAGACTTTGTGCTCGCCTCGATGCTGGCAGGTGATGCGTAGAGCCGGAAGCCAGGGAACCGCCTCAATCTGTCAACGAGTTCCTCACTGAGGCCGGCCGCGAGGTAGCGCTCATCATCCGAGCTACCGAGGCGTTCGAACGGCAGGACGATGATGGACGGACCGCGCGCTTCCTGGAGAGGCGGCGCGCGACCGAACCAGAGCCAGGCTCCGACAGCGGCCAGGGCGAAGAGCGCAACTGCGACCAACGGTGCCCGAGCCCGGATTCCGCCAACGTGCCCGCGGGACGGCTTGCCCGCGACGGCCGGCGCGTCCGCCGCGAGAGCGGGCGCAGGCGGTGGCGGTTCGGGTGGTGCTGCTTCGGATTGCTGGTCGTGCGATGGGTCGGCGTGTGGCTGCAATTCGAAGTGGGGAGAGTAGCCGCCCTTGGGAATGGTGATGCGCACCGGATCGCCTCTGCCCGCATTCATGTAGTAGCTGTCGAGGTCGCGCCTGAGGCGGCGCGCCTCGAACCGAACGACCGGATCGGACTGTGAATTAAAGGTCTCGTCCCGCCCGAAGACAGCGATGGCCAGCGCGAAACCTTTGAGCCGGTTGCCACGTCCAGCCAGCGTCTCCTCGACGACGAAGCGCAGCATCGCTCGCCGTCTGGGGCTGGCCTGGAACGCCGGACTGACCAGCATCCGGTCCAATTGAGCCTGCACCTCGGTTGGGGATGGCGGCACGCGCGACGACGTCATCCCGGGTTCGATGGGGCCGATAGGCCTTTCCATCGTTTCCCCCAACGCACTCGGACCGTCCTTTAGCCCGCGGCAGAGTACCCGATGCCCTTGGATAAGGGAAGCCTCGCCCCCGCTCGATCACCCGCGGGAACGCATGTGCGCACCTGTTCGCACCTCCCGGCTCCCGGCGTTTTGTGACCTCCTGCGGCCAGTTCTGCCCATTGGGGGGAGCGAGGCGGTGGCAAGGCTGGCTGCCCTGGTGAAGCGGTTTCCGACGCGGGAGCTGGAAGTCCACAGGCTGTATGTTCAGGACGAAGAGTTTCGCGCCGTCTGCGACGACTACGAGGAGGCGCACCGGGTCCTCCGGCACTGGCAGTTCGTCGAGCGCAACGTGTCGCGGACGGAGGAATATCGCCAGCTCGCTGCGGAGCTCGAATCCGAAGTCCTGGCGCTTCTTGACGCTCCGTCGGCCCCGCTCCGGCCTCCCAACGACACCTGATCCGCATCGGACTCCGGGAGAACCTGGGTCCACGACACGAACGATTACAGGAGAACCGGCAATGAGACGGAACGTACGAAGTGCACTCTCACGAGGCGCATGGGCCGCGATTTCGGGCGCCCTCGCGCTCGTGGCCTCTGCGCCGGGATCTGTGGCGCAGGGGCAGGATGCGGAGGCCAAGCCGAACATCCTGTTCATCATGGGTGATGACATCGGCTGGATGCAGCCGAGCATCTACCACCGCGGCCTGATGGTCGGCGAGACGCCCAACATCGACCGCATCGGCGAAGAAGGCGCGATGTTCACCGACTACTACGCCGAACAGAGCTGCACGGCCGGGCGAAACGCTTTCATCACCGGCATGCAGCCGCTGCGGACCGGCATGATCATGCCGCAATTGCCCGGCAGCCCGAGCTATCTGCAACCCGGCACCCCGATGCTGTCCAAGTTCCTCCTCGATCTCGGCTACAACACCGGCGAGTTCGGCAAGAACCACCTCGGCGACCATACCGACGCCCTGCCGACCGCCCACGGCTTCCAGGAGTTCTGGGGCTATCTCTATCACCTCGACGCGATGCAGGGGGTGAGCTTCCCCGACATCAACACGAGCCCCACCGACCAGACCATCGCGCCGCCGTGCAAGAACACGCCGGTTCCCGGACTGGCCGAGGTGCCCGGTGCCGTCGACCCGGAGACGACCATCTGCCTGACGCCGCCGCGTCCGGTGATCCATTGTACGTCCAGCGATGGCACCGCGACAAATATGACCTGCACGGACGAAGGTCCGCTGACGCTGGAACGCTCCAAGACCATCGACGAGGAAATCTCGGCGCAGGTCATCGACTTCCTCGACCGCAACGACCCCGAGACGACCGGCAAGCCGTTCTTCGTCTGGTACAACCCGGCCCGCATGCACATCACCACCGTTCTGTCGGACGAGTATCTGGCCATGGTGGGTGAGCCCGGCGGCAAGGACTGGGGCGTCAACGAAGCCGGCATGAAGCAGATGGACGACAACATCGGCGTTGTGCTGCAAAAGCTCGAGGAGATGGGCGAGCTCGACAACACCATCATCGCCTTCACCACCGACAACGGCGCCGAGACGATCACCTTCCCCGATGGCGGGACGACCCCTTTCAAGGGCGGCAAGCTGACAACCTGGGAAGGCGGCATGCGGGCACCGATGGTCGTTCGCTGGCCCGGTAAGATCGATCCCGGCACGATACTGAACGGCACTTTCGCGTCGCTGGACTGGCTGCCGACGCTTGTCGAGGCGGCAGGTGGCCCCAAGGGCAACGATCTGAAGGCCGAACTGGAGCAAGGGACGTATCCCGGAATCGTCAAGACGACGCTCGATGGGGTCAACCAGATGGCGTATCTGACCGGCGAGGCCGGCGAGCCGGCGCGGGATTACTTCATGTACTATTCGGGCAAGGATCCGTCGGCCGTCCGCTACAAGAACTGGAAGATGTATTTCGCCATGGTGTCCGATTCGCCGGACGGCTTCACTGCGGGCGTTCAGCCCTACCACTGGACCCAGGTCGTGAACATCAGGCGCGACCCGTTCGAGACGTCCATCGGGTCCCAGCAAAAGACACTGTTCGGCATGGGCGGTGCGATCGCCTCCCCGTCGACGGCCTACGTATATGACTGGAACCTGCTGCCCATCGGCCAGCAATTGTGGCTCAGGGAACTCGAGACCTATCGCGACTTCCCACCGATGCAGGACCCGTCCAGCTACAACCTGGAAGACATCGTCCAGCGGGTGAAGAACATGAACACCTCCAGCCACGCGGGCCATTGACGACGCGGTTGAGGTGAACAGCATCAGGTGCCTGGTATCCGGGCGCCTGCACAAGACGAAACCTGCCGCGGCGTATCACAGCCCGCCGCGGCAGCCAGACTTCCCGAACCCCCATCATTTCGGAACCTCGCTCAGACCAAGAGGACAGGATATGAAACACGCCGCACTCGGGTTTGCCGCCGCGATCGCGCTGACCTTGTCGACCACCGCCGTCCATGCACGCGCCGACATCGGCGTTCTGACCTGCAAGCTGACGGACGTTCAAAACGACATCGTCTATACCAACGAGGAGTTCGCCTGCGAATTCGAGCCGAAGGAAGGCGACACTCAGACCTATGCCGGCGAGATCAAGGCGCTCGGAGTCGATTTGTCGGTCACCAAGGACGTGACGCTGGTCTGGGGTGTGCTCGCCCCATCGCGGGACTCGACCGAGGAGCATTCGCTTGCGGGCAGATATGTCGGCGGATCGGCAGCGGTTTCGCTCGGCGCAGGCGCGTCGGCGAACGTTCTGGTCGGCGGCAGCAAGGACACGTTCGCCCTCCAGCCAATCAGCGCCTCGGGGATCATCGGGGCCGGCGCCGCGCTGGACATCGAGGAATTCGAACTGCGCTAACGCATTTTCGGGACGGTTCGCGAGGATCGTCCGTCAACCAGACCCGGATGGGGCCATGATGACACCACGCTCAAGACTGCTTACCGCCGCTCTTGCCGCACTGTATCTTGCGATCGCGGCACCTATACTGGCGCAGGAAGGTGACGCGAAACCCAATATCCTCGTCATATGGGGCGACGACATCGGCCAGTTCAACGTCAGCGCCTACAACATGGGCATGATGGGCTACCGGACGCCGAACATCGACCGCCTGGCCCGCGAAGGCGCGCTCTTCACCGACTGGTACGGACAGCAGAGCTGCACCGCCGGCCGCGCCGCCTTCATCACCGGCCAGTCGCCGATCCGCACCGGGCTGACCAAGGTCGGCCTGCCCGGCGCGCCCGAGGGAATGAAGATCGAGGACCCGACCATCGCCGGGCTGCTGCAGCCGCTCGGCTACGCCACCGGCCAGTTCGGCAAGAACCACCTCGGCGACCGCGACGAGATGCTGCCGACGAACAACGGCTTCGACGAGTTTTTCGGCAACCTCTACCACCTAAACGCCGAGGAGGAGCCGGAGAACCCCGACTACCCCGACCCGGAAGCCTTCCCCGACTTCAAGGACAACTTCGGACCGCGCGGGGTGATCCGGTCCTCCGCCCTGGAGGACGGCACCCAGCAGATCGAGGACACCGGCCCCTTGACCCGGAAGCGCATGGAGACCGTGGACGAGGAAGTCACCGCCGAGGCGCTGGCCTTCATGGACCAGGCGGTGGCGGACGGCACGCCGTTCTTCCTGTGGTGGAACTCGACCCGAATGCATATCTTCACCCACCTCAAGCCGGAGTCGGAAGGCGTGACCGGCCTCGGCATCTACGCCGACGGCATGGTCGAGCATGACGGCCATGTCGGCCGGCTCCTCGACAAGCTCGACGAGCTCGGCATCGCCGGCAACACCATCGTGATGTACTCCACCGACAACGGTGCCGAGACCTTCACCTGGCCCGACGGCGGCACCACGATCTTTCGCGGCGAGAAGAACACCCAGTGGGAGGGCGGCTACCGGGTGCCGACCCTGATCCGCTGGCCGGGCGTGATCGAGCCCGGCACCGTCGTCAACGACATCGGCGCTCACGAGGACATGCTGACGACGCTGCTCGCCGCCGCCGGCGAGCCCGACATCAAGCAGGAACTGCTGGAGGGCATGCAGGTCGGCGATCGCAACTACAGGGTCCACCTCGACGGCTACGACCTGATGCCGGCGCTCAAGGGCGAGGCGGAGTGGCCGCGGCGGGACTTCCTCTACTGGACCGACGACGGCAGCGTCGCGGCGCTGCGCTACGACGACTGGAAGGTGACCTTCCTGCGGCAGAACGCCCTCGGCCTCGGCGTCTGGCAGGAGCCGTTCGAGGAGCTGCGCGCCCCGACGCTGGCCAACCTGCGGATGGATCCGTTCGAGCGTGCCGAGGAGGAGCACGCGATGGGCTATCAGCGCTGGTACCTCGACCGGATGTTCCTGATCGCCCCGGCGGGGGCGTTCATCGCCGATTGGCTGCAGAGCTTCCGAGAATTTCCGCCGCGGCAGAAACCGGGCAGCTTCAACCTGGAGCGCGTCATGGAGGCGGTGATGGAGGTCTCTCCGCAGGGCCGCTGAGAGCGGCTCTTGCCGCACCCTGTCGAAGCGAAAGGAGATGAAGATGGAAGGTCCCGCCCCGCTCGCGGTCAGCCGCCGGACCCTGCTGTCCGCCCTCGCCGCCGTCCTTGCCCTCTGGTCCGGAACCCAGACGTGGGCGCAGGACGACCCGCTGTCGTCCTGGAACGACGGCGCGGCGAAGGACTCGATCATCAACTTCGTCACGTCGACCACCGCCGAGGGTAGCGCAAGCTTCGTGCCGCCCGGGGACCGCATCGCCACCTTCGACCAGGACGGCACCACCTGGGTCGAGCATCCGCTCTACGGCCAGGGCCTGTTCGCGCTCGATCGCCTCGCCCAGATGGCGCCCGAACATCCCGAGTGGAAGGACACCGACCCCTTCAAGGCGGTCCTCTCCGGCGATCACGCGGCGATGGCCAGGTTCACCGAGCATGACTGGATGGAGATCGTCGCCGTCACCCATGCTGGGATGAGCACCGCCGATTTCGAGGCGATCGTCGCCGACTGGCTGCCGAAGTCGAAGAACCCCGTGTTCGGTGTGCCGGTCACCGAGCTGGTCTACCAGCCGATGCTCGAGGTGATGGAGTACCTGCGCGACAACGACTTCCGGACCTACATCGTCACCGGCGGCGGGCAGGAGTTCGTGCGGACCTATTCGCAGGAGGTCTACGGCATCCCGCCCGAGCAGGTCATCGGATCGAGCATCGTCACCAGGTTCGAGATGAAGGACGGGCAACCGGTGCTGATGCGCGACCCCAAGGTCTTCTTCAACGACAACAACGACGGCAAGGCGGTCGGCATCAACCTGTTCATCGGCAAGCGCCCCCAGATCGCCTTCGGCAACACCGAGGGCGACAAGGAGATGCTGCAATGGACGACCGGCGGCGACGGCGACGGCCTCGCCCTCCTGGTCCTGCACGATGACGCCGAGCGCGAGTTTGCCTACGGCCCCGCCGACGGGCTGCGGGACACGTCCGTCGGCACCTTCAGCCAGGCGCTGATGGACACCGCCAAGGCCGATGGCTGGATCGTCATCAGCATGAGGGAGGATTGGAAGACGCTCTTCTCCGGCGGCCTCAAAAGAGCCAAGTGACTATGGACGAAGGTCGGGACTGAGCCGACCTCGACGCGAAAATGCAATGCTGTGCCTGCGAAACAAGTTGCCGCGGTGATGGTCGGCAAAGCGCAGGTAGCTGTCGCCCCCGAGCCCAGGACGAATGGCAGCAAGGTCCGCATAGTGTGAGTTCGGTCGCCGTGATACTTTTCGACCGCGGCGAATGGCTGGTTTGCCGGGCCGCGCTGCGGCATAGAGAACAGCGGTGAATGGCAGGAATGGGCCGAACACGCGCTCAACCTCCAATGCATCGCTGGCCCCCACGCGGTGCATGATGGGTCGAATGTCTAACGATGGCCGACCCAGCCCCTGTCATCGGTGAATGCCCGGCCGTTCGAGATCCGGGCGGGCTCGTATGCGCTGGGCAGACCAGCGCGCGGGTCGAGCGGCTTGCGCGAGGCCGCCAGGAGGATGTTGGTGCGCCCCGTGGAGCCGAGGTCGCCCTGCTCGGCCTGCACGTGCGGATAGAGGCTGGTGAGGATCGCGTAGACGCCCCGGGCGAGCCGGCCATCCGGGTCATCGATCAGATTCACGTAGACGGGCCCGTCAACGATCGTCTTGAGACGTTCGAAGGTCCCCGCGATCGCCCGGGCCTTCGGTCGGGAGGCGAGAAGCTTCGTTGGCAGCGTGTAGCCGCCCCCGCCGACGAACAGAACCGAGGGCGCCGCACCCAGATCACGGTCCATCCGCGCCCAGAGTGCGCGTTCCGAGGTCATCCGGTCACCCGTTCCGATAACATCCGGTCAGTGATTCCGATCTGATCCGGTCACCGATTCCGGAGTATCCGATCACCTGGATTTCCGGACGGGACTGACGCTGCTGGGTGATCGTGCAGCGGGGTAACCTTGGCTCCTTCGAGGAGGAGCAGGGAGCCCGGAATGAGACGATTGCCGATGCGCAAGATTGCAGAAGCCCTACGCCTGCGGGCCGCGGGACTGTCGACGCGGAAGATCGCGTCAAGCCTGGGCGTCGGCCAGTCGACGGTCACCGAGTATCTGAAGCGGGCGGAGCGGTCCGGCCTGTCCTGGCCGCTGCCGGACGGCGTCACGGATGCCGATCTCGAGCGGCGGCTGTTCGAGCCGCAAGGCGGCACGACCCGGCGGGGACTGGTGCCCCCGGACTGGGCGGCGGTCCATCGCGAGCTCCGGCGCAAGGGTGTGACGCTGTCGTTGCTCTGGGAGGAATATCGCGCGGCGCATCCCGGGGATGGCTACGGCTACAGTCGCTTCTGCGACCTCTACCGCCGCTGGGAGGGCCGACTGTCGCCGACCATGCGGCAGCATCACGTCGCCGGCGAGCGCCTCTTCGTCGACTATGCCGGGGACACGGTGGAGGTCGTCGACGGCAAGACCGGCGAGGTCAGGGCGGCGCAGGTGTTCGTCGGCGTGCTCGGCGCCTCGAACTACACCTATGTCGAGGCGACCTGGACGCAGGCCCTGCCGGACTGGATCGGCGCGCATGTCCGCATGCTGGGGTTCTTCGGCGGTGTCCCGGAGCAGGTGGTCTCGGACAACCTGAAGGCGGGCGTGACGAAGGCCTGCTTCCACGAGCCCCGGATCAACCGCACCTATGCCGAGATGGCGGCGCACTACGACACCGTGGTGCTCCCGGCCCGCCCCTACAAGCCGCGCGACAAGGCGAAGGTGGAGGTCGGCGTCCTGCTCGTGCAGCGCTGGATCATCGCCCGGCTGCGCCGGCGGCGGTTCTTCTCGCTGTCGGAGGTGAATGCCGCGATCCGGGAGCTTCTGCCCGGCCTCAACGGCAAGGTCACGCGCCATCTGGGCGCCAGCCGGCAGGCGCTGTTCGAGCAGCTGGACAGGCCGGCGCTGAAGCCGCTGCCGGCCGTTCCGTTCGAGTATGCCGACTGGTTCGAGCGCCGCGTCGGGCTCGATTACCATGTCGAGGTCGAGCGGCACTATTACTCGGTCCCGCACCAGCTGCTGAAGAAGGCGCTCTGGGTCAGGGTCACGGCGCGGACCGTCGAGATCTTCCGTGACGGCGCCCGTGTCGCTTCCCACGTGCGGACCTCGGGCAACCGCAAGCACACGACCGTGGCGGCGCATATGCCTGCCAGCCATCGTCGATACGCCGGTCTGACACCGGCCGAGCTCTGCCGGCGGGCGCAGGCCGTCGGGCCGAACACGGCGGCGCTCGTGGAGCTGATCCTGAGAACGAAGCCGCATCCCGAGCAGGGCTTCCGGGCCTGTCTCGGGATCGTCCGCCTGGCGAAGCCGCACGGGCGTGACGCGCTCGAGGCCGCCTGCCTGCGCGCCAACGAGATCGGCGGGCTGTCCTACAGCTCGGTGAAGTCGATCCTCCAGAACAACCTGCATCGCCACCGGCCCACAAAGCCCGCGGAGGGGCCGGCGATCACTCATCCCAACATCCGCGGCGCCACCTATTTCCATTGAAGAGGCAAATGCATGCTCGACCACCCAACCCACCACCGCCTGCGCGAGCTCAAGCTCGACGGCATGGCCGACGCCTTCACCGACCTCCACGGACAGGAGGAATCCGCCGATCTCAGCCATGCCGAATGGCTCGGGCTGCTGATCGACCGCGAGGCTGCCAGCCGGGCCACGCGGAAGTTCCAGAGCCGCATGCGGGCCGCGAAGCTGCGCCATGTCGGTGCCTCGATCGAGGATGTCGACTACCGCACCCCGCGCCAGCTCGACCGCGACCTGTTCCGCCAGCTCGTTCAGGGCGGCTGGATCGAGAAGCGACAGAACCTGCTGGTCACCGGGCCCTGCGGTGTCGGCAAGACCTGGCTCGCCTGCGCCCTCGGCCAGAAAGCGTGCCGGGACGGCAAGAGCGTGCTCTATCATCGCCTGCCGCGCCTGTTCGCCGATCTCGAACTCGCCCATGGCGACGGACGCTTCCCGCGTCTGTTCCGTCAACTCCTCCGCACCGATCTACTGATCCTGGACGACTGGGGACCCGACCGTCTGACACCGCAGCAGCGGCGCGACCTGATGGAGATCGTCGAGGACCGATACGGCAACGGCTCGATCATCGTGACGAGCCAGCTGCCCGTCGATGCCTGGCACGACGTGATCGACGAACCGACATTCGCCGATGCAATCCTCGACCGGCTCGTCCACAACGCGCACCGACTGCCGCTCGACGGGCCCTCCATGCGCAAGACCCTCGATGCCGAACGGAGCAAGACCCGATGACCACCGCCCAACCCACCGCCACGCGCGGCGCCGCGCCAGCGTCATGGGGCGCACGCGCCGCCGCGCGCGGCTCCCGCAGAGCTCCCTCCGTGAGGCTTGACCGAATGCAGCCCGGATGGGATCAGGTAACCACGCTCAGCGGCGTCATCTCGGGGTGACCGGATACCTCGGAATGACTGACCGGATGTCGCTGGAACAAGCGACCGGATGCTCCGGAATGCGCACCCAGAGCCAGCGCGTGTAGGACAACGCGAGTTCAGGCGACGTTTCGGCAGGAGCGTCGTTCGGACCGATCCGCTCGGCGGCCTGGGTGATGCCGTCCGAGTAAAGGCGAACTTCGTCACCCCTATGTGCCACATGAAGACAGGAAAACCCCGATTCGTATTCGCAGATCGGCCCCCCGGCGATACCCGTAAAGGCGACGAATACCGCGGCACCGATCACCACTCCGGCTCGCGGTGCTTTCGCGCGATCGTCCGTTCGGCCTGTACTGCCGCCGCGCCCGGCCGGCCCGCATCGGATGAACGGCAGACAAAGATGCGTAACGGCACCGCAGGCGGCGAAAGTTGCCGCCGAGCCGATGAGGGGGAGGGCGACGAAGCCGGCGAGGATCGCGCCCAGGATCGCGCCAGAAGATCCGGCCGCCAGAACGAGCCCCAGTGACGAGCCCTCCCGGCCCGGGCGGGCATCGACGGCGAGCTTGGCCAGGAACTGCGAGGGGACGCTCACCAGGACCGAGGCAGGGAAGAAAGCCGCAAAGACACTGAGCAGCATCCCCCGGTTCCCGTGCACCCATGGCGTAGAGTAGGCCGAGAACTGTCGGTGACACGGCCATCAGAACGGCTGTCGCGACCAGCGCAGTTCGGACGTTGCCGGCCGCGGCCGTGCGCTCGCGTTAGGCAACAAAGCCTCCCAGCGCGCTGCCGAGGGAGAAGCCGGCCAGCACCGTCGCGATGACGGCGGTCCATGTCAGGAGAGAGGTTCCGAAAAAGGGAGCGAGCACCCGTCCGGCCGCGATCTCGTAGGTGAGCCCAATCGCCGACAGCATGAGAATAAGGGCGATCGTGATCCAGAACCGCATGATAGCCTTCTCGGTCTCCGTCACGACGGTGCCAGCCCGCCCTCAAGCAACGTTGGCGCGTGCCGCGGGCCAACCTTCTTCCGTGCGAACCTCGTAGATCGGCAACTCGGCAAGGGCAACTTCGTACCCTGGAATGTGAGTTCGGCCTATTTCTGGTTCCGTGACCGCTGCGGATGGCCGGTCTGGTGAAGCTGCGCCGCGGCGCTCCATGGCAGGACGAATCTCGGATAGGGCCGGTCTGCCCCGCTGACACAAGAGCATGCACCGCCTGTCCTGCGTAATCTGCCGACAGAGCGCCGAGCATGGCTATCTACAACCTGCAGGGGCAAGAAGGCTACCCACCCCTTCCTGACAGCTGACAACCCTGATCCGAGCAGAGCCGGAATCACGTCTCGGCAGTGATCACGATCGCGCCCGTCACGCGCCGCTCCTCGGCCGCGCGATGCGCTTCGCCAGCCTGATCCAGGGGGAACCGCGCACCGATATTGGCTACGACATGTCCTTTGCCGATCGCGTCGAACAGATCGGCGGCATTGGCGCGGAAGAGCTCGGGATCGGCATTGTGAGGGAACACGGACGGTCGGGTGAGATAGAGGCACCCGTTCTTGTTGAGGAGTTCGGGGTCGACCGCCGGAGCCGGCCCCGAAGACGCGCCGTAGCAGACGACGAGCCCGAACTGCGACGCGCATTCCAACGACTTCAGCAGCGTTGCCTTGCCGACCGCATCGTAGACGACGCGGGCTTTCTGG
Organism: uncultured Alphaproteobacteria bacterium; assembly: GCA_963829665.1. Lineage (GTDB taxonomy): Bacteria > Pseudomonadota > Alphaproteobacteria > Rhodobacterales > Rhodobacteraceae > Palleronia. Next base: position 228,760 of record CAWHJL010000001.1, read on the forward strand.
CCGCCTGTGGCGTCAAGGAACGCCTCCGGCCAATTCGTTTCGTTAGTGTCGATCACGGCCGTACATCCGGCAGCGAGTGCTGCGTCTCGTTTCCCGGGAGACCCGGTGGTTCCGATTACCGTGGCGCCGATGGCCGTGGCCCAGCGTGTCAGGATCTGACCGACGCCGCCGGCAGCGCTATGCACCAGAAGCAGATCGCCCGGCTGCACGGCATGCGTCTTCCTGATGAGATACTGCGCCGTCATCCCCTTGAAGAGGAGCGATGCGGCCGCCTCGTCACTCATGCCGTCGGGCAGGATCACAAGCTTCTCCGCCGGCACGTTGCGGCGATCGGCATAGGCCCCGATGCCGGCATTCATGTAGGCCACCCGGTCTCCGACGCGCACACCGTCGACATCGGTCCCGATCTCCTCGACCCGACCTGACGCTTCGTGGCCCAGCCCGCTCGGCAGAGGAATCGGATAGGCACCGCGCCGCTGGTAGGTGTCGATCAGGTTGAAGCCGATGGCGCTCTGTCTAACCTGCACCTCCCCCGGCGCGGGCGAAGCGATGTCCTCGGTGACCAGCGACATGACCTCCGGGCCGCCGAACCTCTCGAGGATGATCTTGCGAGGCTTCGACATTGTTTCATCCCTCTCTTGGATCTGCGCTATGCGGCATCTGACTCCTTTTAGTTAATCAGGCTGGCAAGCTCGGCGAATAGTTCGATCGCCGACATAGGAAACGGGGGGAACGTCCCGCAAGGGCTGATCTCTGCGGCTCTGGATGCTACGTCTTTCACGAACCGCTGCTTCAAGGAAGCTGCACCGCCGCAGCTTGGCGGGGACGAAAGGCAGGTAAAGGGCCGGGGACTGTTAGAGCCTGGTCGAAACCACGCGAGGGTCGCTCCGCCGGCGGCAATCGGCACGCTTAGGGGGGCGCCTTATTGCAGGTGGTCCAGCGGATTTCAGCTTCATGAAGCTGAATGTGCGCCGCTAATGCCGGGACAGGTCAACACCGCACGCCGAGTATCGTCGTGATCCGGAAGCAGCAGATCCTCCAAATCTGTTCTGGCCCAGCGTTCAGGAGGGCTTGCAAAGCCTGCAAAACAGGAAATTGTCGAAAGGATTGAGGAGATATTTGTGCGGCCCGGCTGAACATTTCCCGGGCAATCTGTTCAACACGCGCTCGAAGGACAGAGAGATACAGTCAGAAGGATAGAGAACCCGCTCTGTTTCTGCAGCGATTCAGGGACTGTGACGCGCAAGAGGCGGCTTAGACTGCCCCGCTGCGCTCCTGGATCTCGTGGTGGAGAATTCGATCGTTCTCCGAATAATCGACCGGGCAATCGATCACGTGGACGCCGCCGGCGCCCAAGCAGCGCTCGAGGGTAGGTGCGAGCTCCTCGGCGGCGGCAATCCGGTGTCCCTCGGCCCCGTAGCTGCGGGCATATGCGACGAAGTCGGGGTTGCCATAGCTGAGGCCGTAATCGCGAAACCCCATGTCGGATTGCTTCCAGCGGATCATGCCGTAGGCCGCATCGTTCAGGATCAGAACGGTCAGGTCCAGACCGAGCCGCACGGCGGTCTCGAGTTCCTGGCTGTTCATCATGAAGCCGCCGTCGCCGACGACGGCGAGCACCGGGCGCCCGGGGTTCACCAGCGTGGCCGCCATCGCCGAGGGCAACCCGGCCCCCATAGAGGCCAGCGCATTGTCGAGGATCACCGTGTTCGGCCCATGCGCCAGATAGTTCCGCGCGAACCAGATCTTGTAGATTCCGTTGTCGAGACAGACGATCCCGTCCGACGGCAGGACTTGGCGGACATCGGCAACGAGCCGCTGCGGATAGACCGGAAACCGGGAATCACTGGCACCTTCGACGATATGCGCGTCATGGTGGCGCTTGATCTCGCGCAATCGCGGACAGTCGTAGACGGGGCAATCCGACAGGCCGGTCTTGATCTGCCAGATCGCGTTCGCGATGTCGCCGACCACTTCGAGCTGCGGGAAGTAGACCGGGTCGACCTCTGCGGACCGGAAATTGACGTGTACGACCTCTGTGCCCCCCGCGGTCATGAAGAAGGGGGGCTTCTCAATGACGTCGTGGCCGATGTTGACGATGAGGTCGGCCGCCTCGATGGCACGATGCACGAAGTCGCCCGACGACAGGGCCGCGCATCCCATAAAATTCGAGCTCCGCTCGTCCACGACCCCCTTGCCGAGCTGGGTCGTGACGAAGGGCATGCCGAAGGTCTCGACGAGTTCGGTGAGCATCTTCGAGGTCAACTTGCGGTTCGCCCCGGCGCCGATCACGAGAATGGGCGCCTGGGCGACGCGCAGCTTCTCCACCGCGGCCCGCACGGCTTTCTCCTCGGGCACGGGGCGGCGCGCGTTGGAGGGCGCAAGGGGCGTCCCATCGACATCCTCCCGCGCCACGTCCTCCGGCAGTTCCAGGTGCGTCGCACCGGGCTTTTCTTCCTCGGCGATGCGGATTGCCTCGCGCAGACGGCTCGGGACGCTGGACCCGGAGACGAGCTGCACGGAGTATTTCGTGATCGGATGCATCATGTCCACGACGTCGAGGATCTGGAACCGGCCTTGCTTGGACCGCTTGACGGGCTTCTGGCCGGTCAGCATTAGCATGGGCATGCCGCCGAGCGTGGCGTAGGCGGCCGCGGTGACGAGGTTGGTGGCGCCCGGTCCAAGAGTGGACAGACACACGCCGGCCTTGCCGGTGAAACGGCCATAGGTCGCCGCCATGAAGCCCGCAGCCTGCTCGTGCCGGGTGAGGATGAGCTTGATCGACGAGCCTGAGAGGCTTTCGAGCAGATCGAGGTTCTCCTCGCCGGGAATGCCGAAGATGTACTCGACCCCCTCATTCTCCAGCGCAGCGACCAGAAGATCAGAGGCTTTCACGAGGGCTGTTCCTTCTCCAGTTCGAAGGGGCTGGCGGCGACGTGGCTCAGAGCACTGGGCGCCCGCATCATGCCCGCCCAGAGTGCTGCCAGCCTTTCAAACCCATACCTAGTTCGGATTTCCGACCAGCCCCGAGTTTGGTCGGCATCTGGTCGAAGCGGGCGTGAAGATGCCCTGACAGGTCAGGTGTCCCGGCGCAAAAGCCCAAGTCGTCGATATACAAGGGGTCATTCACTCATACCCCGCTGGCCCTCGCCGACGAATTCGAGCTCCGGCAGCACGACCCCGGAGCCGGGCCGCATGGCGCTGTCGGACTTCACCGACGCGGAGGAACTCGGCGTCACCGTCGCTGGCGACCCCTTCGCTCATCGGCTCTACCACTTCGTGCTGGCTTACAGCGGCTGGGAACATGTCGGCGTGGTGCTCGGCGGCGAGAGCTTCACCGCGCTGGCCGAGAACCTCCAGAACGCGCTCTGGACCCTGGGTGGCGTGCCGCGCGAGCATCGCACCGACAGCCTTTCGGCCGCCTACCGCAACCTCGACCGCGAGGCCGCCGACGATGTCACCAAGCGCTACGAGGGCTTCTGCGCCCACTACGGCATGACCGCCAGCCGCAACAACCTCGGTGAAGCGCATGAGAACGGTGCGGTGGAATCCCACAACCGTCACCTCAAGACTGCCCTCGACCAGGGGCTGATCCTGCGCGGCTCCCGCGACTTCGCCGATGTCGCCGACTGGCGCCGCTTCGTTGATCAGCTCGTCGCCCGCCGCAATCGCCGCCGGGACGCTGCCGTGCGTATGGAGATGACGGCGTTGCGGCCGCTGCCCGCCCGGCGCACGACCGACTTCACCGAGATCGTCGCCCGTGTCACTCGCACCGGCGGCTTCCTCGTGAACAGCGTATTCTACAGCGCGCCTTCCCGGCTGATCGGCCAGCGCCTCCGGGTCCATGTCTACGACGATCGCATCGAGGCTTGGCTCGGGGGGACCCATGTCGTCAGCCATCCCCGCCTGCGCCGGCGCGATGACGGGAAGCGCGTCCATCGCATCGACTATCGCCACGTGATCCACGCCCTGCGCCGCAAACCGCAGGCACTCGCGGGATCGGTCTACCGCGACGGGCTCTTTCCCCGCTCCGAGTATGCCGAAGCCTGGGCTGCGCTGTCCGCGGCCTTGCCCCGGAAGGACGCCTGCCGGCGTATGGTCGAGCTGCTCTGGCTTGCCCATGACGAAGGCTGCGAGGCCGAACTCGCCGCACTGATCGCCGATGATCTCGCAACAGGGGGTCTTCCCGATGCCCGCGAGCTTACCAAACGCCTCGAACCGAGACGCCGGACGCTCCCGGCCGATGTGCCCGTGGCGCTGACCGACCTGGAAAGCTTCGACGCCCTGCTGGAGGTCCGCGCATGACCGTCCGCGCCGTCGACGTCCACGCGCTGCCCGCCATGCTGACCGCGCTGCGCCTGCCCAGCTTCCATCGCCACTGGACCACGCTCGCCCAGTGCGCCGACACCGAAGGCTGGCCTGCGGCTCGCTTCCTCGCAGCCCTGGCCGAGGTGGAACTGGCCGAGCGCGAGACCCGGCGCATCCAGCGCCATCTCGCGGATTCCCGGCTGCCGGGCGGCAAGACGCTGGCGACCTTCGACTTCAAGGCGCTGCCCGCCGTGCCCCGCGCCCGCAGCGTCGAAGGGCACGAAGACCGGGTCGTTCTCATCCATTTCGAGCGACCAGATCTTGTCGGTCACCTCCTCCCACAGCGGATCTGGAGGATCGTCACGCATACCGCCGTAGGCAACCGGCTCCGGATAGAACGGCAGGAACCGCGCGAGGAGGCCGTCATCGTCGCGCTCACCGAGCATGGTCGATCCCAGCACGTCAGGTTGTATGCCTCCGAGAAGCCCGACGGAGAACCGCTCGACGCGGTGGGTTCCCCGGCTCATCCGGTCCGAGACATGCTTTCGGCCGCCATAGCCTTCGAGCCAGTACTGACGATCCGAACTAGCTGAGTAGCGCGTGAGCCCGTGTAACCAGCCGGCCAGTTCGTCGCGAACGCACAGAACACCCCGCGGCTGCTTCGAGGAGATGGCAATGAGCTTTTCTATCGTAGCGTCAGCCACGCGCGGCTGCGGCATGTGCGGCTCAGGGCCTGGACCGCCTTCTTCTGCCGCGGGAGAACCATGCGCACGCCATCAGTCGGGTTCGCTCCCGTTCGATATTGCTTTGCGATCGCCCAGTCGAAAACGACCTTCATTCGCTGGAGAACGCGTCGTGCTGTCTCCTGCTTTGAAAGCCAGATCGGGGTGAGAACATCCATGACGTGCGCACTGTTGATGTCATTCACGCCCAAGTCGCCGATCTTCGGGAAGGTGTAGGTGCCAAGGGTGTTGAGCCATTGGTCGACATGCTTCCCGTTCCGGCTTGTGCTCTTGATGCGCGATTGATGGACCTCGACGGCAACCGTTTCGAAGGTAACTGACTTCGGGTCCGCAGGGCGAACGAGCGTGGGGTCGCCACCTGATCGGGCGATCCTTCGGAACTCATGCGCCTTGCTACGAGCATCAGCGAGAGAGGTAAGGCTGGCGGACCCGAGGCCGAGATCACGACGCCGACCCTTAATAACGATCCGCAGCAGCCATCGACGCGCACCGCTGGCATCGACCTCCAGATACAGCCCACCCCCGTCAGTATGCCGACCCGTAGGCAGGCGAGGCACCTGTGGAGCCTTCAATCGCTTTTCGAAGTGCGGACCCGCCGCCTTACCTCGGTGTGCCCGAGAAGTGTTGTCGAGGGCCATAGGTTAACGCCCCACATTCTACCCCACATCTCGCCGGTGCTGGAACCGGCCTCGCGAAGGTCAGAATCAGGAGAAAACCCCAAGAAAACCTCGCCTACGGTGGGGCTCAATGGATCTAAGTGGTTAAGATTTGGGCAAATGGCGGAGAGGAAGGGATTCGAACCCTCGAGACGGTTTCCCGCCTACACACTTTCCAGGCGTGCGCCTTCGACCGCTCGGCCACCTCTCCGCCGCGGGGTGTAGCGTCGAAGGGGTCGGTATTGCAAGACAGGTTGTCGGGTCGCGCGTCAAAGCGTCCGAACGGGCGGCGAGCGAACTGGCCCCGTTTCAATCGGTCACTTGGGCATAGCCATGGAGGCTCAGGTGTTCAGTACCGATATTCGGTGGATCGGGTCGAGGATCGATCCCGTCCGGCAATCTGGTGTAATTTCCGGATGGCCCGAGGGCATGATCAGGCGGCTTTCGTGGTTGCCCGTTGCGCCACGTCGTGCGTTCGCCGCTGCGCTCGTGCCGCTCGGCGCCGATCACCGTTGAAGACGCGGCGCGCTGCAGCCCGCAGATCCTTCACGTAGGTGGCGGCGAGCCACAGGCAGGGCCATCCCCCTCCAGAGGCCGAGACAGGAATGCGTTCACCCGCTCGTCGATCTCCGCACACACGCGGCTGACCTGGCTCTTGGACATGCCGCCCGCGCCCATGGCGTTGACCAAGTCATCGACGGACCGCGTCGAGACGCCGTGGACATAGGCCTCCTGAATCGCGGCGACCAAGGCCTTTTCGCTGTGCAACTCGGTTCGAGGGTGAGCACCGCGAACGGGAAAGTAGCTGCCCTTGCGCAGCTTCGGGCTTTCCAGCGCGATCCGCCCGGCGCAGGTATCCCAATCGCGGTCGCGGCAGCCGTTGCGCTGGACCTCCCGCATCGGCGAGCGCTCACCCCTGGCCGCGCAGGTCCGCGCCTCCCCCTCGGCTTCCATGATCCGCTCAGCCGCGAAGGCAGGCATTTCGCGCACGAGGTCGCCGTCTGCCTTCGGCCGCGCTCGAACCGTGGCGCGCTCGCGCCTCAGTCTCAACCAGCGCGGTCGGCGCCATTCTGTCATCGTCATCTCCGTTGCCGGTTCCAGATCCTGCGACCCGAACCTTTTCCGAAGATCGGCGGTGACCGACAGCGTCACCCACGGCCGCGCACTGCGCTCCGCCGGAGGCTCCGCGCGCAACCTCCTGCACCACCACCAGGGACACTGCCGGAATGAATCGATCCGGCTCCGAGGTCCGGATCTTGCAGATATCTTCGCAGGGCGTGAGGCTCGATCACCGGACGCCACCGATGGGATGGACGGCTCCCGCTCCCGGCATCGCAATGTGCCACATTGGGCGTTGTCACAGACCCGGCGAGGGAGCCGTCCATGTTCGGCGTCGCCGTCACCGGCGCGGACCTGCCGGCACGCCGGATCGCCGCATCGCGAGAGCCGCGGGGGGGAGGTCGCGATGGCGCGCCTGCAGGCCGGCCGGGCGGCGCAGGAAGCGGAGGCCACCGGTCTCCTCGCGGCGAGCGGACCGGCCAACATGCTTATGGCCGTCGACGAAGCTGTGCGGGGTCCTCCGACCGCGGCGCAAAAGCGACCCCGCGGCGAAGACCGCGGCGCCGCTGGTGACGCACATCAAGGTCCACGTCTCCCGGCAATGATAGCATTCCCGATGAATGGAGCGCCCCATGCCGACAGAACGCAAACACGAGATCAATATCTGGTATATCGTCGGCACGTTCCTGCTGCTGATGCTGTTCCAGTCCTGGTGGAACGTGTGGAGCCAGGTCGAAACCATCCCCTACAGCGAATTCGAGGCGCAGCTTTCCGCCGGCAACATCACGGACGCAACCGTCACCGAAACCCGCATCAAGGGGTCGTTCGAGACGGCGCTGCAGGAGGGTCGAACACGCTTCGTCACAGCCCGGGTCGATCCCGCCACCGCGGCAATGCTCGCCGCAAAGGGCGTCACGTTCTCGGGCGGGACGGACAACACGGTCTTCGCCACGCTGCTGTCGTGGATCCTGCCCGTCGCGCTGATCTTCGGCTTCTGGTGGTTCGTCTTCCGCAAGGTCGCCGAGCGACAGGGGATCGGCGGGCTGACCACGATCGGCAAGTCGCGTGCGAAGGTCTATGTCGAAACCGACACCAGGGTGACCTTCGCCGATGTCGCCGGCGTCGACGAGGCCAAAGCCGAGCTTCAGGAAATGGTGGCCTTCCTGAAGGAACCCAAAGGCTTCGGCCGGCTCGGGGCGCGCGCGCCCAAGGGTGTGCTCCTGGTGGGTCCACCCGGCACCGGCAAGACCCTGCTCGCGCGGGCGGTGGCGGGCGAGGCAGGTGTGCCGTTCTTCTCGATCTCCGGTTCCGAGTTCGTCGAGATGTTCGTGGGCGTCGGCGCGGCGCGGGTGCGCGACCTGTTCGAGGAGGCGCGCAAGGCCGCGCCCTGCATCATCTTCATCGACGAACTCGACGCGCTCGGCCGCAGTCGCGCCGGCGTGGGCGGCTTCGGGGGCTTCGATGAAAAGGAGCAGACGCTGAACCAGCTTCTGGCCGAACTCGACGGGTTCGACCCGCGCTCGGCCATCATCCTCCTCGCCGCTACCAACCGCCCCGAAGTGCTGGACCCCGCCCTCCTGAGGGCTGGACGGTTCGACCGGCAGGTGCTGGTGGACCGGCCGGATCGCAAGGGGCGCGCCGACATTCTGGAGGTCCATGCCGGCAAGGTGCGACTCGCCGCAGATCTCGATCTCGATGCGGTGGCGGGTCTGACGCCGGGCTTCACCGGCGCCGATCTCGCCAATCTCGTGAACGAGGCGGCGCTGGTTGCGACGCGGCGTGGCGCGGATACGGTGACGCTGGCGGACTTCACCGAAGCGGTGGAGCGGATCGTCGCCGGCCTCGCCCGCCACACCCGCGTGTTGAACCTGGCGGAACGCAGTCGGGTCGCACATCACGAGATGGGCCATGCGCTGGTGGCCTCGTCGCTGCCGGGGGTCGATCCGGTGGTCAAGGTCTCGATCATTCCGCGCGGCGTCGGCGCGCTTGGCTACACCATCCAGCGTCCGACCGAGGACCGTTTCCTCATCGCCGCGGAGGATCTCCGCAATCGCATCGCCGTCCTGCTGGGCGGCCGCGCAGCGGAGCAGCTGATCTTCGGCGAGTTCTCCACCGGCGCTGCGGACGATCTGCAGCGCGCAACGGAGATCGCGCTCGAGATGGTGGCGCGCCACGGCATGGATCCCACGCTCGGCAACCGCACTTACGCGGTCGAGCGGAGCCGATTCCTCGGCGAGGCGGGGCTCGAGCGCCGGGAGATCGCGGACGAGACCGAGCGCGAGATCGACATCGCGATCCGGGCGCTGGTCGATGAGGGCTTTGCCCGCGCCACCGGGATCCTGATCGACCGCCGGTCGGCCCTCGAGGAAGGCGCGCGCCTCCTGATGGAGCGCGAGACGCTCACGGCCGAGGAGGTGCCGGGCATTGTCGCGCTCCGCGCGGAGGGCGCGCCGAAGACACCGGATGGCCAGGCCGCGTGACGGGCGGCGGACCTCGAGCCGCTGCATGACGGCCGAGGCCTTCGCCCCGATCGACAAGCAGGAAACCGTCCCCATTCTCGGCATCACGACGAAGGCCGCCAGATCGTGGCCTCTAACCGCCTGCAGATCACGCCGGATTGACGGACGGGATCGCCTCCATTCAGGCCCGGCAGGCCATTGCTCTCCGCCGCATCGCAGACCCCGTCTCAGGACCCCGTCACCCCGGTCCGATCAGTTCGGAGAGACATCTGCGAAGCGCATTCGGGGCGACAGGCTTGCTCAACACGGAGACATCACGGAAGTCGCTTCGTATCTGGTGCCTGGAGTAGCCGGTGAGAAAGGTGAAGGGGACGCCCCGGGCCGAGAGCTCCTCGGCGACCGGGTATGATGTCTCTCGCCGCAGGTGCACGTCCAGCACCGCGGCCGAAAGCACATGGTGCGCAATGAACTCCAGGGCGGACGCGACCGAATATGCCGGTCCGGCAATCTCGTAGCCGGCCTGCGTGACCTCCTCCACCAGGTCCGTCGCCACGAGCCACTCGTCTTCGACGATCAGAACGACGGCCTTGTCGCCCGATCGGGGTAGCCGTTCGACTTCGGTCACGACGTCCCTCCTTACGCTTCGAGGGGGAAACTCAGATCGATCACTACCCCATCCGGGGCGAATTGGGCATCGATTTCGCCGCCGAGTTGAGAGGTCGCCTGGCCCCTGATCAGAACGAGGCCGAAGCCGTCTTCGGCCGGCGGTGCGACGCGGGGCCCCCCGCTTTCCCCCCAGCGCAGGGAAACGCGGCCATCCTCCAGTTTCCACGTCACCGCGACATGCCCAACATCCGTCGACAGGGCGCCGTATTTCGCGGCGTTGGTCGCCAGTTCATGGACCACCATTCCGATGGCGATTGCCTGTTCCGCTGCGAGCGAGACCTCGGGGCCCTCCGCCGTGAGGCGGTTGTCACCGAAGGTTTCGGATTCCGCACGGACCAGTTCGAGGATCGACACGCCGGTCCAGTCCGACCGGGACAGGAGGGAATAGGCGCGGGCCATGCCGTGCAGGCGGCCGATGAGATTCTCCGAGAACACCTCGGGCGAGGGTGCCGTACGGCGCGTATTGTTGGCGATGCTGATGACCACCGCCAGCATGTTCTTGACCCGGTGATTGAGCTCCGAGATCAGGATCTGCTGCTGTTTCTCCGCTTCGGCGAGTATCGTGATGTCGACGATCGTGACGACCACCCCGCCGACATCCTCGTCGCGGTCGCGATAGGGCGCGAGGCGCACGAGGTAGTGCCGCCCGTTCTGCCCGCTCGACACGCGGCGTTCGGCGGATGTCCCCGTCGCAAAGACCTCCCGCACCTGCGCTTCCAGGTCGGGATAGTGGAGACTTCCCGCCAGATCGGTCAGGGGCCGGCCCAGATCGCTCTCGAGAAGGTTGAAGAAGGTGGCCGCCGCCGGCGTGAAGTTCCGGACCACCAGGTTGCCGTCCAGAAAGATCGTGGCAATCTCGGTCGCGGCGTAGAGGTTCTTGAGATCGGCATTCGCGCGGTCGAGTTCCTCGACGTTTGCCGCGAGTTCGCCATTGATCGTCGCGAGTTCCTCGTTGAGCGACTGCATCTCCTCCTTGGAGGCCTCGAGCTCCTCGTTGGTGGACTGCGCCTCCTCGTTGACCGAGACCAGTTCCTCGTTCGAGGATTTCAGTTCCTCCAGCGCGGTTTCGTATTCCTCGATCGTCGAGTGCAGCCGTTCCCGCATGTCGCGAAGCTCGCGTTCCAGCGCGCGCTCGGCGTCATGGGTCTCGGGTTCCGCTCCTCCGGCGAGCGCCGCGACCGGCCTTTCCGCGGTCGGTGTGAACAGGACGAGGAACAGCCCCTCGGCGGCCCGCGGGCCGCCGAGGGGCTCGACCGTCACTTCGGCCGTTCCGCCAGCCTCGTTCTCGTGGTCGAGCATCAGAACATGCCGCTTCGCGGATTTCCCGGTCTCCATCGAGCCCCGCAGGGCGGCGCGGAGGTCGGCACGCAATTCGTGTCGCGCCAGGTCGAGCAATTGCCGGTTCGGCACACCGCGGGGCATCTCGAGATACCGCCCCGTGCTCGACGAGTAGTAGAGGATTTCGCCGTCCTGGGTGACCACGACATGGGCGGGGGCGTGCCTTTCGAGAACCTGAAGTTCCACCCTCTGGCGCAGATGGAGGCCATCGGTGTCGAACCCGCCGTGATCGCCATCCCGGATCACATGGCGTGCACCGGGAAAATCCACGCTCATCGGCAATCGCCGCGGCCCCCCGCCATGATCGCGACTGCGGAAGATGCGGTTCTGCTTGTCGACAGCCCCGAAAAGGTGGCCGTGGCGGCTGACCCCCTCGGAGGTGCCGAGAAAGAGGTAGCCGCCCGGCTTCAGCGCGTAATGGAAGGTCGGTATGACCTGATCCTGCAGGTCTCTGCCGAGATAGATCAGCAAATTGCGGCAGGACACCAGATCCATCCGCGAGAATGGCGGATCCGAGATCAGGCTGTGCGGCGAGAAGATGCACATGTCCCGCACTTCCTTGCAGACGGCATAGCTGGCGCCGTCCCGTCGGAAGAACCGCGTGCGGCGGTCCGGATCCACGTCGGTCAGGAGCGCCTCGGGATAACGGGCGGAACGGGCGACGGCCAAAGTGTCGTCGTCGATATCCGTGGCGAAGATCTGAACCCGCGGCGAGGTATCGTGCCGGTCCATTTCCTCTCGAACGAGGATGGCCAGCGAATAGACCTCCTCTCCCGTCGCACATCCGGGCACCCAGATCCGGAGCGTCTCGTCGGCGCCCCGCCCCTCCAGCAGCCGCGGCATGACATGCTCCTGCAACGCCAGGAAGGCGCCTGGGTCGCGGAAGAAGCTGGTCACGTTGATCAGAAGGTCGCGGAACAGGGCAATCACCTCGCCCGGATCGTCACGCAGCAACCCGACATAGGCGTCGAGCGTGTGCAGATTGACGACCTTCATCCGGCGAGCGACGCGCCGCATGAAGGTACGATACTTGTACCCCGCGAAATCGTGGCCCGTATGGCTGCGCAACAGCTGCGAAATCCTGCTCTGGGCCTGCACGGCCCCGTCGCTCCCGGGCCGTTCGTCCTCGCCTGGGACAAGCGAGCCGACGACATCGATGCCGTCGCGGATCTGCAGCAATCGCCCGGGAATCCGATCCACGGGTTCGGCGAAGTCGATGAGCCCGCTCGCCAGCGCGCTCTCGGGCATTTCCGGGTTGCGCGGGCCGTCCCCGTTGTGGGTCTGGGCGATGGTGATCCCGCCGCGCTCCTTGATCGCCTTGATCCCCAGCGTCCCGTCCGAGTCGCCGCCGGACAGCACGATGCCGACGGCGTTCTCGCCCTGGTCCTCCGCGAGCGAGGCAAAGAAGACGTCGATCGGCTTGCGCTCGCGATGTACGGGATCGTCGTCGCCGAGTCGCAAGCGCCCGTCGCGGATCGTCAGGATCTTGCCCTCGGGCATGACATAGACGGTGTCCGCTTCGAGTTCCACGCCGTCCCGCACGATATGCACGGGCAACGAGGTATGGTGGGCCACGACCTCGTGCAGCCGGCTTTTGCGGTCGGGACTGAGATGGGTGACGATGACGAACGCCATCCCCGACTTCTCGGGAAGCGCCCCGAAGAATCCTTCCAGTGCCGGAATGCCGCCTGCTGAAGCGCCGACACCCACGACGAGGGGGAACTGGGAACACATGCCTTGAGAGTATGCCGGCAGGATCGAACCCACAACCAGACACGCGCCCCCTGACCTGCCCCGTTTCCACCGGACATTGCGGCATGGACGGCTCAGGCCTGTGCTTGAGGACATGCTCATGTCCCACGACGATATCCGATCCCGCCCGGCCCGAGCGGACATCCCTGACAGGCTTTCGAACCAGGAAAGCAGCGTTCGATGGAGAGCGGGGAGCGGTACTCGCGATGGCGTTGCGGGATGTCGCGGATTCGCAGGGTTCCGACTGCTGTGCCAGCGTTGTGCCAGGCGCGGTGACAGGAATCGTGCCATGTCGGGCAGTCTGCAACTCTTATCGCAGATTACCCAACGATATCAGTACTTTGGGGAATTTTGGCTCCGGCGGTAGGGGCCGGAGACCGTATCCCAAGTCGCTGAAAACATTCAGCCTTTCCGGAGCGATTCCTGTCCGACTCCACCGTGAGACATCGACTGTGCCGTACCCTGTGCCACGGTGCAAGCGACCGCATGCCGGCGGGACATTCGCAGGTCATGACGTGGGGCCGCTCACCGTCGGTGCGGATGTCCGAGGTTCACGCGATCCGGCGCCGGCATCGCCGATACCTCGTCGGGCGTCCGTATCTCGATCTCACGCGATACCTGTTTCCGCGAAAAAAGCTGCAACCGCTCCGTCCATGCGACCGCCCTCCGAGCAAGGCGGCAGTTCGTCATGCCGTCAGGAGGCCCGCTTCCCGTGCCGCCTGAGAGCAATTAGCCCGCGCCACCCTTCGAGGAGACGGCTGCACGTTGACAAGGCGCCCGCTACCCGGAGAGCCTTCTCGTGGCGTCCGGCGGGGGCGCAACCGTGAGAACATCCAGGCGGGATACGCGGTCTTCGCCGTTCAGCCTGATAACCCACAGTGCCCTGTGGGCCCCCTCCTGCGAGAAGATCAGGCACGGATAATCGGCTCCTTGGGGAAGCGGGACTTCACCGAGATGGATGTCGAGATCCGGGCGGGTCGCGGTCATGTCCCTGATCGCGGCGAACCTCTGTTCCAGATAGGAGGCGACATTCGCCCGGCCTGTCAGCGGCGTCAGGATGTCCTGGAACTCGTAGACTGCATTCTCTGCGAGACACTCGACGATCGGCTGCGCGTCGTAGCTCATCCGGGCCTCGCGCACGCGGCTGGTCATGTCGAGCAGACGGGCCCGAAAGCGGGGATCGAGTTTCCCGCCGGGTTCCATGCGGAGGAAGCGGAACGGTCTTCCCGGTGATCCCGTGCGGTCTGTGTCCTGAGGCAATTCGCTATGCTCCCGTGGTCGTGAGGTACCGAGTATCATCGGCTTCCGGCCTGCCTGCCGGCCGGCCGATTGATTGCGCGGTCCACGAACGCCTCCAGGTTTCCTTCCAATCGGCCGTCGACGGAGAAGACGGCAGTACGTGACGCGTTCTCCGTCAGGGTGCGGAAGTATCCCTCGGGGTTCGGGTTGGCGGTCGGGTCTTCCGACGTATCCGCCGCATAGAGCACGACGAAGACAGCCCCGCGCCCGTCGTCCTTGCGCCGGACGATACGCCCCATCCGCTGGATCATCTGGCGCCGCCGGGCGCTTCCGGACACGAGGATGCCGAGATCGAGATCGGGGACGTCGACGCCCTCGTCGAGCGCGTTCACGGCCACCACCGCCTCGATATCGCCGCCTTGTAGATCGTCCAGCATTTCGGCACGGACTCTCTGAGACAGCTTGCTATGATAGGTATCTGCTTCGACGCCGGCGTCCGACAGGACCTCGGTCACACCCTCGGCGGTATCGATGCCGGAACAGAACAAGAGGCTCTTGGAGGCGGTCCATATGGACGCCGGAAGAGCCCGCACTGTGTCCAGCTTTGCCTCGCTGTCGCACAGCAGCGCTTTTCGTCTCCCGATCGTACCGATATAGGCCTTCGCCATGCCGCCGACATGGTCGAACCGGCCAGCCGACTTCGCGACCTCGGCAAAGAAGTTCGGGTCGGAACGCCGGGTTCCCAGCGCATGGGACAGCTTGCGCCCAAGGTCGGAGATCTTTTCGGAGAGCTCGTCGTACTCGGCCCGTTCGTCGGGGCTCAGTTCCGTGCGAACGAAGGCGACGTCGAACTCGGCGATGACACTGTCGGCCTTCGCCTGCGCATAGTCGTACCGGTAGCAGGAGGCGCCGAAATACGGCAGCAGCACGTCCTCGACGCCATCGTCGCTGCGCTCCAGGGTCGCGGTGAGACCGAGGCGCAAAGGCGCTGATTCCAGTAGGACTTCTGTTCCGGTGGCAGAGCCGAACCGGTGAACCTCGTCGGCGACGAGGAGGTCGAAAGCTCCCTCCAGGCTGGGCGCGATATCACTGACTGTATTCAGGACGCCGAGCGTCACGGGGGCCTCGAAATCGACATTTCTGCCGTTGCCGCCGCCCAGAAGAGAGATGTCGTGCAAACCGAGTTCGATCTCGATCGCCGTTTCCCATTGCTCCAGCAGCGTGACGGAGGGAACGATGGCGAGACAGCGGCCGCCCTTCGCGACCGTTCTGCCGATGGCATGCAGGGCCAGCATGGTTTTCCCGGATCCGGTCACGGCCTCGACAATTCCCCGTCCATCGATCGCCTCCCAGGCTGCATGAGCCCGCCTTTGCCATTCAAACAGCCTGTGCTCGATCTCCTTGGGCTTCTGAAAGACGGGAGGCGGGTGGAGCACGGGAGACCGGAACGGGGCGGGAGGCACGCTCTTCGGCTTGTGCAGGGTCCGTGGAGGGTGTGGGACAGGACGCATCGGAGAGGCAATCTCTCCGGAGTGGGCTGGCCGCCCTGTATCCGTGCGGAGGAACCATCTGGGCGGGGTCCATCCTTCGGACCGGAACAGCTCCGACCGATACAGCATGGGATTGAGATCCCGCTTGGTCAGCGGCGTGTGGGCTCCCTCCGCGTTGCACAGGCGAACCAGCGTCCTGGCCGTTGCACCGGGACGGGCTTCCAAATGAACCCTGACGCGCGCAGCAAGATGATCGGTCATGCAGGACGGCTTTTCGAAGGCTGAAAACGATGATCTGCCGATAGAGAATAAAAGTGGCCGAATTTCGGCCAAACGCGCTTCGGTGGCCGTGCAGCATCTCTGCACCGCGCACGCGAACTCGGGCTTCATCGTCCTCGGGGCAGCTTCAGTTCGATCCGGCGGGCGACACGGCGCAGAACGATATCGACCCCGAGATTCTCGCGGATGTCGATCTCGGTCTTCAGCTACCTCACGTAGGCGGCGGGAATGTCGGTGAACCGTGTTGATCGATTTCATTCTTGCCAACCACGGCCCAATTACCTACACAATAACGATGATTGTGTAGGTAGAAATGAGCCAGCCGATTCCCTTGAGCTTGCAGACGACATACCGCGATCTGCTCGGACGACACGCACGACGACCGACGCCCGAAATCGAGGGAAGCGTCGCCTCGATCGAGAACAAGGGAAACAGGTATTGGGTCGCGCGGCGACGGACCGGTTCGCGCGTCCTCGAGGCGCGCATCGGCCCAGATACCGAGGCCGTACGGGCGCGTGCCGAAACGCTCCGGGAGCAGAACGATGCCCTCCGAGTGTGGGCCAGTGAGGCAAGCGGATTGGTCGCGCAACTGCGTGCGGCGCGCATGCCGGTCCCTACTCCGGGAACAGGAAAGCTGATCAATGCCCTGGCCCGGGCAGGTCTGTTCCGAGCTGGCGGTCTGCTCGCGGGGACGCATGCTTATGGTCTCTACGCGCTCGAGCTCGGCGTCCGGGCGCCTGACGAGCTGGCCATGACAGAGGACGTCGACGTTGCGGCGCCTCGATCTGTGCGGATCATCACGGAGGAACGAAGCAGCCTTACATCCGATCTCGAGGGGGTCGGACTGCGGCCGATCGCGGGACCCGGAGAAATCCATCCGCTCAGGTGGGAAACCGAAGACGGGGTCGTTCTCGACGTGCTCACTCCCAAGGGCCGCGGTGGCGAAGCCGCAGTCCGGCACGACGGACTTGGAGTGTGGGCTCAGGCCCTGAGCTTTCTCGATTTCAGCCTTGTGGATCCGATCGACGCGGTCGTGCTCTACAGAGAGGGACTGCCAGTCAGGATCCCTGCCCCGGAGCGGTTCGCGGTCCATAAGTTGATTGTCTCCAGCATCCGGCGCGGTACGCACCGCGCAAAGGTCGAAAAAGATCTCGCTCAAGCTGCGTGGCTTGTTTCCGTGCTGTGCGAAGCTCGGCCTTTCGAGTTGTCGGCTGCCCTCGACGACGCCCGCAGGCGCGGTCCGAAGTGGCGCAAGGCAATAGATACAGCACTCGAAAGGCGCGAGGATATCAAGGAATCGATCGCTGATCTGTAGCGCTTGAACGCAAATGCCATGTTGCGCAGGTCATCGCCAACACGATCTGCGGACCTCCCCAAGGCGGCCTTGTGCGGCAGGACCACCTCTGATGAAACCGTGGAGCGCCAGGCGGCTTGAAAACTGGGAGAAATGACGTACGACCGCCCGTGTTATCGCCTTGCACGCGCCACTATCGAAGCTCGGCCCTCCCAGCATGGCGTCGATGTGTTCGCAGGCGACGATCGCCTCGCGGGGCTTTTGCTTGATAGGGTCCTCGCAGAGAACCTGAACTTCGGCGTTTCAGGTGTCGTAGAGATCCAGAAGCAGGTTCGGATTGCCGCCCTCGCCGCGGATGTAATCGAGGATCTGCTCGAGAATGGGAACGTACTTGTCGCGTTTTCTCGCGAGGCTCGCACTCGGTTTTCGCCTCTTCAGAAGGTCCAGGCGTGCCGAATCGATCACGTCATAGAGCCTGTCGCCCAGCGGATCGCGCCCGGCCAGGAGGGCGTTTGGATCGGTCAGCCGGCACCGGAGCAGACCGCCGGCGAGCAGTCCCGCATAATAGAACCTGGTGTAGTCCGAACCCAGTTCATCCGTCGTCTCGTCAATGACCCGCCGAGCGATGCATTCGATGTCTCGGCGCGACAGAAGCAGCGGGGCTGTCTCGGATCTGGACAAGAGCAAGGCCAGGCACGCGCTTTCCTTCCGCCAGTTCCAGGTGTCCGGATCGCGATCGAGGATCGCCCGCAGGACGCGAGCTTCGATCTCACCCCCGCGCACCGTCCTCGCCAGTCCCTGATAGACAAGCATCCAATTGCTGTCGTGCCAGACGAAGGGGTGGGTTCCCGTCCGTCCGCCATGGCTATCGATGCAGTCCAGCAGCCAATCCCCGACCTCCGGCGGGCAGCGCCGGAATTGCCAGGTGAGGAATTGCAGGGCGGAATTGTCCCGCGCGGCCCGATCGCGTCCGGCCTCCAGCCTTTCGCGCGTCAATGCAATCGCGGCCCAGGTTACCTCGTCGAGGCTCATTTTCGCATCGTCGGGCAGACCGACCGGCAGATCTCCGTCGCTGGACACGCAATACTTGCCGAAAGGCCGGGCCATCGCCTTCTGCGCAAGAAGCAGCCAGTCGGGCGATCCACTTTTTGCTGCTTCGTCCAGCAGCCCGAGCATACCGGGGCTGCGGTTGGACTCTTCCCAAGCCTCCGTGCCGCAGGGCAGAACCATCCGGTCGGGGATCGACGGTAGTGGCGCATCAAAAGAGGCGATGATCGCGTCCCAGTCACGGGTGTCGTCCTCTGCGTTCTCCCAATCCACCTGGAAGTTACGTGACAGCGCGGGTGCCTCCATCACGATCCGGGCACGCTCGGCAGCGGGTTTCTGTTCGACCCAGACCGAGACCGGTGTATCCGCACTCAGGGCCGCGTCGAGCCGGACCGTCGCCTTGCGCGGGTGCGGCGCGGCGTCTTTGCGCAGATGGATCGAGATCTCGTCGAAGCCCTTCGGGATCGCGAGCTTCGCCGGGCGCGGACTGCGATAGACGCGGCCCGCCTCCAGGGTTTCGGCCTCGTCGATCAGGTCGTAATTCGCCGCCCCGTCCCTGCCCACGACGATCGTCGAGATCCGCGGAAGGAAGTCGAAATAGACCGGATCGCCGGTCCCCATGCGTAGGGCCGCAACCAGAGCGCCTTGCGCCACCGCATCCGGCGGCAGGGTCTCGTCGATCCGCAGCCCCGTTTGACGGACCAGCGTTTCCATCTTCACCCGCACGGAACCTTCGGTCAGGGTCTCGAAGAGCACCTTCGCGCAACCCGAAAGATCGACCGGTTCGCCCGTCAGAACGGGGTCCGGCGACAGGTCCTCGCGGAAATCGATTTCTTCCCAGTGACCGGTATGCAAACGGACGATTTCGGGTTCACGCGGCATTCCGAGCGCGACACGCCCCACGGAGCGGGCCATGGCCCTGTGCGCCGTCCGGGAGGTGAAGCCGCCTGTTCCGACCGCCGCGCGACGGGCCTGCGTCACCAGTCCCCGCATTCCCGAAGCGCTCTCCAGCACCATGGCCCCCCTCGAACGCTCGGGGACAAGAAGGCCGCTGCGCGTGCCCGCCTGCCGGATCCGCAGTTTCTGGACCGACAGGCCCGCCGAGACATGGGAGACCACGCCGATGGTGCAGGTCTCCTGCACCATGCCCCTGTCGATCGCGTAGAGCGCGGCCAGGACCGTGCGCCAGACCAGCGCCGGGTTTCTGCATCGCGCCGCCGACAGCCCGTTCAGCAGCCGTTCCCGAACCTCGTCCGTCGAGTCGGGACTGTCCTCAATGGCCAGGACCGTGTGACTCGCGCGTCGGACGAAGGTCGCAAAGGTCGCCGAAAGCTGCTTTGGTCCTCCGGTCCGTCCCTCGATCAGATCGCGAACGAAGAGCCGTCGCGACTCCTCGCCGATCCGGCCCCAGCCACCGCCCCGTCCGTGCGGCGCAAGATCAGCCGGCGGGCCGCCCATCCAGCGCACGGCGCTGCCCTCGCCTATCTGCACGACCGAGGTCAGCGGCCCTGCCGATCCGCATTGGATCTCACCGATCCGTTCGCCCTCGCCGGGCAGGGTCGTCCAGTTCCGCGCGACATGATCGCGCCAGCCGTTGACGTCGAGACCCGCGGCCTTCTTCACGAACGCATCCCGTAAAACTCGCCTCGAACGAAGGCCCGCACGGCCTCCAGTCCCCGGGCGAGTGCGGTCCCGGAGGCGCCCAGCGCGATCCCGGTCACCCGTCCGCGCTGTCCGTCGGCGGACAAAGTCTCGGGATCGCCATGTGCTGGGGTCAGGATCAGACCGTGCCGGAGTACCTCCGACGTGGCCAGCATTTGCAGCTGGTCGACGAGCCCTGCCGCTTCCCCGGCGGCCTCCGCCAAATCGACGCGGTTCATCGCGTGCGGCGTCCAGATGGGTACCCGTTGGGGAACCTTGTTCCGATCCGGGTCGGTGATCCGCAGGGCGACATGCGCCTGCGCCGCCGTCAGCAGCTCTCCTGGATGCTCGGGGCGGGCCTGGATCTCGACGATCCGCCCGGTTTCACGCAACCAGAAAACGGCGATCGGACGATCCTGATCGAACCAGCGGCCCGTCACCGCCTCGGCGCGCCAATCGATGGGCGATTGCGCGATCAGCTCTGCCTCGTCCAGTTCGTCGATGGCCAGCGTGACGGCTAGCACCGCGAAGTCCGTCCAGGTCTCCGCCTGCCAGGCCCAGAGATCGTCGAGGGCCCGCTTGCGCATCAGCAGCCGCACCCACCCGTCATGGACGCGCCGATAAGCCGCATCCTGCATCAGCACGTAATTGGGCGTCACGCCCGCAGGGGCGACGGAAATATCCAGTTCAGCCAGAAAGGCGGTGAGGGACCGGCAGGTCTTTCGGAAGGAGCCGACGAGCGCGTATCGCGCGCTCTCGCGGGCGCGGGGGTGCTCGCGCATCCATTCGCGGGCGGCGTCGGCGGCCAGCCTCGCATAGGCGTGCAGCACGCGGTTCTCCAGGGTGTCGAAATTCTCCTTGCGCACGGTGGCCAGAATCCGTTGCTCCGGCCCGGCCCGTTCGGCGACAGTGCTGCCCGGTTGGCGGCTAAGCCACACCATCGAGGCGCGGTCCATCTCGCGCACGCGATCGAGCGGGGTCAGTTCGCGGTGACGCCGCAGGACCCGGCGGATGCGCATCTGCAGGTCCTTGAGCGTCGGTCGGATCTCGCGCGCCTGGCGCACGATCTCGGCCATGCGAGGATCCTCTTCACTCTCCGCCCTTTTCCAGGCGGCGCGAAGCCGGCTCCAGACTTCGCCCGGTTCCTCCAGCGCTTCCTCCAGTTCCTGAATGCGGGCGAGGATTTCGTTCATCCGGCGCAGCGCGTCCGCGCCGCGGATTTCACTCTCGTCATTCGGCTCCTGGCCACGCCGCGGTCGAACGGGAAAGCCGGCCCGGTCCGGGCGCACGTCTTTCCCGCGCTTGGGGTAGGGAAAGAGCGCCAAGGAGCGCTCCTGGCCTCGCACCGCGCCCCGCATCAGGACGACGTGCCGCGGAATATCTTTCGAGTGGCGCTCGTAGATCCCGATCAGGCAGTCGTCCGCGCCGAAGGGGCGCTCCTCCGGAATGGACCGTGCCGACCAGGGGCGGGAGAGACGCCGCATCAGCGCGTCACCCCGCTCCAGACAAACTGGCCGAGTTCCTCGGAGAGTTGCACCAACTCTCCGATCGCCTCGGCAAGCCGGTCATCGCCCAGTTCCTGTTCGGCAAAATTTCGGAGCTGTGCGAATTGCGGCGCGGCGGTTTCCACATCGACGCCGCGCAGCTTGGGCAGAAGCCGCATTTCCACCTGATCCGCCAGTGCGTCCTCGATGGGGCGGGCGCCTTCGGCCTCGGGGTAATTCGCGACATAGGCCATGATAGCGCGACCGAGGCGGTGGCCGATGGGCCGCTTCATGCCGCGCATGATCTCGACCATCGTCTCAAGGCCCCCGCGCACGCGGCGTTCACCCTCGACATCCGAGACGGGTCGAACCCACTTCTGCCATTGCGCCCTGGACAAGGCCCTGACGTCCGGCGCGACACCCTCGGGTGCCGTCGCCTGGATCGCGCGGGGGGCCGCGAACCGCAGGACGTTCGCACGGTCCACGACCTTGTCGGAGAGCGACTGGGTGCTTTCGTCCTCGTTCATCGTGCCCGCGAAGAGCAAATTGTATCCAGGGAAGATCCGCGGCGGATTCGTCATCTTCGGAATCTCGAGCTCGATCTCGGCGTCCTTGCGCTCGTTCCCGTCGCTCACGGCGTCCGGTGCCGGCCGGCTTTCCAGTCGGCTCAGGAAGTCCGAGAAGTAATACTCGACCCGCGCCAGGTTCATCTCGTCGAGCAGGATCATCATCATGCGATCCCTTACGGGGTCGCGGTTGTTCTGCTCGTCGAGCGCCCAGAGCGCGCGCGCCATGTCGGTGGGACGGAACTTGCCTTCGATGTAATTGTAGAAGCCCATCAGATCCTGGGGGCTGTCCCATCGCGGCTGGACCGGAACCTGCAGGAAGCCGATCCCCATGCCGGCGGCGTATTGACGGGGGAGCTGGCTCTTGCCGGTCCCCGAGATTCCGGCCAGCACGGCCATCTGCGTGCTTTCATTCACTTTCATGGCGGTGTGGAAGGCACGCAACGTTCGAGGCGGATAGCTCAGACCCTTCGCCGTCAAACGGCGCTCGACCCGGTTGAGCGCCTCGTTCTCGGGCTCTCGGTCGGCCACCTTCCAGGTCATCATCTGCTGGATGACAGGCGGTCTTTCGCGAAGTTCGCGCAGCTTGTCTGAATCGCCCCCGCCCGGCCCCGTACCTGTGCCCGGGATGCTCGCTTCGGCCTTCGCGATCTCGCCCTGCAGATAGGCCACCCGCGCCTCGAGGGTGCTTCGCGTTTCCCCGATCGCTTCGATTTCGCCCCGGCTTCGGTTCAACTCGACCGTCTCGGCCGCAAGCTGGGCCTCGATCCGGGCACGCTCCGACTGGGTCTCGGCCAGGGCCTCGCGCTCGGCCGAAATGCGGGCGTCCATATCCGAGAGTTCGTCCGTCAGCGATGCGATGCGTCCATCGAGACGCGCCGCCTCAGTTTCAAGCTCACTCTTGCGATCCTCCAGTCGGGCGACGCGCGCTTCGGCCTCCTCCAGCCGCCGCAGCTCGTCGCGCATTCCCTCGATCTTCCGGGCAAGGGCGTCGTGATCCGTGTTAAGCGTGGCGATCCGGCGCTCCAGATCTCTGGCCTTTTCCAGCTCCGCCTTGACCTCGAGGTATTCGTTGCGCAGCGGCACGAGTTCAGCTTCGAGCGACAATTTCTCGGTCGCCATCTCCTCGATCTCATGGCGAAGGGCCTGAACCTCCTGGCGCTTGTCCGCCATGGTGTTCCATTCGGCGAGGAAGTCTTCCTCCTGTCTCCGGAGGCCGTCGACCCTGGCCTCGAGGTCGCCAACCCGCGCCATGGCCTCGCGCCGCTTCTCCACTTCCTCGTCCAGGTCGTCCATAAGACGACGTTTCTCCTCGAGCCGCCTCTCGTAGACCGCCAGTTCCTCGATCGGCCCGGCGGCGGCGTTCGCCCGGTCATGGCGGACGGCCATCGCGGTCTGGATGATGGCCAGAAGCGCCAGGATACCCACCGTGACAAGAACCAGGAGGGTGTTGTCGGTGATCATTCGGCGGCCTCCGTCTCGGGTGCGATGTCGTCGGTCTGATCCGTTTCAGTTTCCGCGGCCGGCACCGCCTCGGCCTCGGGCGCCTCGGGTCGCAGATCGGCAAGTTGCGCCGATTGTTCTTCCAGCTTGGACGTGACATCGGCCAGCTCCCGTCTTTTTTCCGAGAGCTCTTCTTCCGCTTCTGCGATCCCTCGCACGAGGGCCGAACGCTCCTGCTCGGCAGCATCGCGGCCGGCCTGCGCCTTGCCGATTTCGTCCTCCAGGGCGGCCACGATCTCCCGCGCCGCTGAGGCGGCCGAATTCGCGCCTTCGACGGTTTCGGCGAGCTCGGCGCGTCGCGTATCCAGCTGGCCGATCTGTTCGCGCAAGGCGGAGGCACGGCCCGTCAGCGTCGCCATATCCTCGCGCGCGCCTTCGAGGTCGGCCTGGGCCTCGACCGCTTCGGCGCGGGCTGCCTCGGCCTGCGCGCGCAGATCCGGCAACGACTTTTTCAGAGCGGACTTGCGAGCCTGCATGCGCTCGACCTGGGCGGTCAGCTGCTCGACTTCGCTGCGGCGCGCGATCACGTCTGCGACTTCCACTTCCGCGCCCTCGATCCGCGCACGGAGCGCGCCAAGGCGAGCGGTCAGCTCCGCATGGGTCTCCCGGGCCGCCTCGACCGCGGTTTCGCGCTCCGACAGTTGTGCCTCGAGGGCGAGGAGTCTGTCCTGCGCGGCACGCTCGCGCGTGGCGGCTTCCGCTGCGGCGGCTTGTCCAGAAGCGATGTCAGCCTGAAGAGCAGTCCGGCGCTCTTCGAGCTCGACGACCTCATCTTCGAGCCCGCCGACCGAGGTCGCCAGCTCTGCGGCGCGGTCGGTATCGGCGACCAAGTCCTGGCGAACCGACTCCCGCTCCTGCCTCGCTTGGGTGAGCTCGGTACGGGCGGCGGAGAGGTCGGTCCGCACGTCCTCGAGCGTTCCTTCCAGCCGCCCTTCCTCCGCCCGCATGTTCTCGACCTGACGTACTTGCGCCGCGAGATCCCGCGCCCGAGGTCCCAGATCGGCGATCTGGGTTCGCAGCTCGTCGCGCGTTTCGGTCAGCTGACGGTTGAGGTTCGCGATCCGGTCGTTTTCGGCAGCTGTCTCGGCGCTTTCCTCGGTCAGGGCCTCGAGGCGTGTCTGCAGAGAGGCGATTTCGGTCTCGAGCCCGCGACGACGGGATGCCATCTCGAACAGGTCCTCCGTCGCCTTGCGCGCCGCGGCAATGGTCGACCGCGCCTCGCTGCGCTCCTCCTCCAAGGCCTCGATCTCTTCCCGCGCGGCCTCGACCCTCGCCAGGGCGTCCGCTTCCCGCTGTTGCGCACTGTCACGGGCCTGTTCCCGTTCCTGAACCTTCGCCGCAAGATCGGCCTCGGCGGTGCGCAGCCTGGCGATCTCGGATCGTGTCTCTGCTGCCGCCGCCCTCGCGGCATCCCGCTCGGACCGCGCAGTGGCCAGCTGCGATTGCAGATGTGGCAGGTCGCTCCGGATGCGCCCGTACTCTCGGTCCAGCGAGTTGATCTGGAAAACCAGATATCCCGATACGGCCAGCGCGAGTACCGCAAGCCCCAGAGCAACATAGGTGTTCCGGCTCGACCTACGCGAGGTCCCGTTCGACGATGTCAATGCACCCCTCCATGTCTTGCGCGAGTTCGTCGACCCAGAAGCGGCGTACCTGCCAGCCCAGGGACTTCAGTTGATGGTCCCGCCACAGGTCGGATGTCTTGCGCCGTCCGTCCTGAGTCTGGTGCCAGCGGCGCCCGTCTACCTCCAGGTCGAGCTTCGTGCCGCCCGTCCCGAACAAAGCAAAATCCAGCCGCCGGCCGGCAATCTCGTGCTGCGGGTGCGGATCGAGCCCGCGCGCCTTGAGGGCGTGGTAGACGCGCCGCTCCCAATCGCTGTCGAACACGCCCTCTCCACTCCGCACGCGCGGCTCCGTCGCGCGCGCAGCGAGGCTCGCCAGCGTCTTCGACCGGCCCGATCGCGCGAAACCGAGATCCCCGAAGATCATCGCGACGGCACGCGCGCGAGAGATGGCGACATTCAGCCGTCGGGCATCTCTCTGGAAGAAGGTCAGCCCGGATTGCGGGCTGCGCGGACCGACGCAGGGTGAAAAGAGGATCAGATCGCGCTCCTGCCCCTGGAATCCGTCCACCGTGCCGATCTTGAGGTCCGCGGCGACCCGCTTGTGGTCGGGAATTCGCACGGCAGCCTTTTCCAGTGCCATCACCTGAGCGCGGAACGGGGTGATGATCCCGACGCTGCCCTCGTAGCCCTGCTCGTCGAGCAGAAGCTGGAGATGCGTAACGACCGCCGAGACCTCGGCCGGATTGACGTTGCCGTTCTGCGGGATCGCAGGGGCCGGAACGTCCTGCCACGCCAATCCGGGCTTGGCATTCTTTGGAATTTTCAGGCTCGCGGGATCGTAGGAGGTTTGCAACTTTCCGTTGTAAAAGTGGTCACTGATGTATTCGACGATCGGCCCCGCAGAGCGATACTGGTGGCGCAACGTGACCTGTGCCACCCCCGGCAAGCGCGCGGCGAAATCGAACAGCGAGCGTTTGCTCTGGGCGAAACGGGCCATCTTCGGCAGCGGTAATTCCTGCGCCTGCATCAGGTTGCGATCCTGCGCCTGTCCCAGCTGCGCTATGAACGGCAATTGCTGGTCGTCTCCCACCACCACCGCCCGTTTTGCACGGGCGAGAAGCGGAATGGCGGTTGCGATGTCGCATTGGCTGGCCTCGTCGAAGATGACGAGATCGAAGAGTCCATCCTCCAGGGGGATGCGACGTGGAGTTCCCAGTATCGAGGCGAGCCAGAGCGGGCGGTGCGCGAGCACGGCAGATGCGAGGTCGAAAGGCAGGGGACCCTTGCCACTCGTGAATGACCATTCGTCATGCAGCTGCGCGATCGCTCGTCGCTTATCGTTGTCAACGAACGTGCGCGCATCCATCACCGTCGCAAGGAGGGTCCCGCCAAGCGTCTGAATCCTTTCGCCGAGCGCAATGGGGTCGCCAGGCTTGGCCAATCCGTCGCGCTCTCGCCGAGCTTGTTTCAATCGCCTGCGCAAGTCGCCCAGACGCGATGCCACTGCGACGGTGGGGTCGGCTGACAGATCCATCCTGCGCTGCAACGTCAGGATGCGAAAGATTTCGGCCAATGCGGACCGCAAGCGAGATAAACGTCGTGGGGGCGCCTGTGCAGCGTCCGGACGTCCGCGCGCTTCGCGGAACGCGACCCGTTCCAGAAGATCGCCGATCTCGCATTCCAGAGCGTTGCGGCGCCTCATGAGGTCGATGGAGCTATTCCTGTCGCCCGCCAGGCCCGTGAGGTCGTGCAGGGCCAACTCGTCGATCTCCCGCGCGCGACCAGGGCCGCCATGTCGCAGAAGCTCTTTCAACACATCGGAGAAGCCCACATCGACATCTTCGTCTGGCTTCAGGGTTCGAGTGACGAATGGCGCGTCGGGAGCCAGCGCGCCCAGGCGTTCCTCGACCGCGTCCAGTGCCTGGTGGTTCTTGGATGCGACCATGACGCTGCCCCCGGACAGCAGAACGGATGCCGCCATGGACACAATTGCCTGGCTCTTCCCAGTGCCGGGCGGACCGGTCACGACGGAGATCCGTTCGCCGCAGGCATTGCGGACGGCGTCGGTCTGTTCGGCGTTGAGGGCGCTGACATTGATAGCCGGAACCTCAGGCACTTCCGTTTGAGGTGCGAGGTCGAAGACCGCGGCCAGGGTTGTTCGCGCGAGCCGCTCTTCTGGCCATGCCGAGATCGCGTCGAGATCGCGGGCCGCACCTGCGGTGAAGCTTGATTCCGAAGGCAGGAACAGGGCCGCCGCGTCGAAGATCCCGGACGAAGTTATTTCCAGCCGCGAGACCAGATCCTCGCCGGTCAGGCTGCCCCGGATCTGGCTTGCCACCGCCTCTTTGACCTTCGCGAGAAAATCGGCGGAGTGCAGACCGATCTCGTCTCCGGCCTCGAAGAGTTCCTGCAGTGCCGAGACGTTCCAGCCACTCCGACGAGCTGCATCACGCAACCAATCGGGGTTCACCAGCACGTCGTCCGAGTCCACGTGCAGGACCAGCTCTTGCCCGTTCCGCTCCCATCTCGCCGAAAGAAGTCCCACAGGCTGGAGGGCAGGCACGCCGCGACTTCGCGTGACGGCCAGTGGCCATCCTATGGCCAGAGCGTTCTCGTTGCCCTCCCGGCGCACGAGAGCCTCACGAAAGGACGGAGGCAGTACATCCGGGGCAACGCCCAGCGTCAGCACTTCGTTCTCCTGTGGCGTGACCGGGCCAGACCCCGAGATCAGGGTCCATTCCACTCCGTGCAAGTCAGGGACCTGGGTCGTGGCTCCGCGCGGGTCTGCTCGCAATGCGGAACGCCAATATCGCAGCATCGCGCCGGGATCGAGTTCGGCGGAGACGTCCTCTTCGGCGCCCAGGTCGACATCGGTGTGCCGCGGCGTCCGCGCGAAGCGGGCGGGCGCAGCGATGAGTTCCTCGGCCTGAACGCCCTGGGGTCCGGGAACCGGTTGAGGCGATCCGTTCCCTTGTTCGGCAGGTTGCTCTCGCACCGCCCGCCACTTGCCGTCGCGTGCCTTGAAGACACGCCTGTCGCGCAACAATTCGTCGAGTTCTGAAATTGCGGCGAGGCGCTTGTCGTGTGAAAAACCGGCGCCGACCAGAACGAGCAATTCCTCCGTCGTCCGGCCCCGCGGAAAGCTCTTTATCGTACTCAATACGCGTGACATTTATTGTACAGGTCGTCTCCTGGGACCTCGAACCTCAGTGGACACGGCGCGTTCGCTGCATCAAAATTCGTGGTGTTGCAGAACGTTATTGCAACGCCTGATTGAAAGTCCGTGTGTACATTGCAATCCGGAGTCGACCCGGTCAAGAAGACATGTCCACCAACATCTTGTGCCGCCTAAGTCCGGTCGTGAACTGCCGCCTCGGGTCCGGGATCTGTTTCGTCTGAGAAGGGAGTAGCCCCAGGCACACCCTGACGACAGCGTCGAGCGAGATCTCCGCCAGATGGAACCGCGCTCGGCCGTCGCGATGCCTGAAACCGATCATGTGTCGGTCGTCCATCTCGGCAGAGCGCAGAGCGTGTTCACGAGACGCATCTGCTCGACCGTTGCGCAGGGTGTCTCGCAGAGCCGCGGCGCGGCGAAGACGAGGCTCAGCGCCTTGCCGCGGCTCACGGCGACGTTGAGGCGCTCCCGCGACAACAGGAAATCGAGGCCGCGCGCGGTCTCCTCGGCCGAGGACGCCGTCATGGAGACGAGCGCGACGGGGGCTTCCTGGCCCTGGAACCGATCCACGGTGCCGACGCGAATGTCGGGAAGCGCGTCGGCGAGGGCATTCACTTGCACGTTGTAGGGCGCGACGACGATGATGTCGGACTTCCGGATCGGCCGCGTTCGTCCCTCGCGGTCCGTCCAGGTGCCGGCAAGG
The DNA here is from genome assembly GCA_963829665.1 of uncultured Alphaproteobacteria bacterium. Classification (GTDB taxonomy): domain Bacteria; phylum Pseudomonadota; class Alphaproteobacteria; order Rhodobacterales; family Rhodobacteraceae; genus Palleronia. Next base: position 257,727 of record CAWHJL010000001.1, read on the forward strand.
AGGCGGACGACCTGCGACCGGATCGCCTCGATTTCCTCCGGGCTCTCTTGCGCGCGGCCGTTGTGCTCCACCGGGACGAGCCAGGCGCCGCTCGACGGGAGACCCGCGGCGGCGATCGCCTGCCGCTCGGTGGCCTCGTGGGCGCGGAGCCTGCCCTCGTAGAACTGCTCCGACACGTAGTCGCAGAGATCGGGATGCATTCGTCGCGTGACGGGGAGGAAGATGCCGCGCTCCGGCGGGATCGTCGTCGCGCCGTCCAGCATCCAGTCGAGGCAGGAGAGGTTCGCGGGATGAGGATGGGCGCCCTGGATCACCTGCGGAAGCTGGTTCGGATCACCCACCAGAACGAGGTTGCGGGCCGCGTTCGACATGGCGACGAGATTGGCGAGGGACACCTGTCCTGCCTCGTCCACGAAGAGATAGTCGAAGGCCCCGGCCAGCTCCGGACGCGAGAAGAGCCAGGCGGTGCCGCCAACTACGTTCGCAGCGGCAAGCCCCGGGTCATCGTTGCCACTCGCCTGCGCGATGCGGTCGTAGGGTGGCTGCAGCGGTGCGTCCTCGGCCTTGCCCTTCTGGGTGATCGAGAGGTCCTCAACAGTGACATCCTCGTCGTCGCCCTCCAACGCATCGATGCAGCCCATCAAAACGTTGGTGATCGCCGCATGGGAATTCGACGCGACGGCGACGCGCTTTCCCTGCCGCACGAGGTTCAGGATCGCGCGGGCAGTGACATAGGTCTTGCCGGTGCCCGGGGGGCCTTGCACCGCGAGGACAGTGTCGTCCATCTCCTCTGTCGCCGCGATGACCGCGTTCACCGGATCGTCGTCGTCCGCCACGGGGAGTGGCGCCTTCTGCCGGAAGCGCGGGGCGCGGCGGGCCAGAAGGTCGTCCGCGGCCCGGTTGGTGCGGGGGCCGAGCTGGTCCTCCACCACCGTCATGATCGCCTCCGGGATCGGACGCGTGTTGAGAGCGAAGCTTGGCAGCAAATCAAGCCGTTCGGGAAGACGATCCCCGGCGGCGGGGCCTATCTTCACGGTGATTTGCCGGTCGGGTCGGTCCAACTCCAGCACCGAGACATTGGCGATGCCGTCCGCGGTCGCGATGCAAGCCTGGGAACCCGTCTTCAGCTTGGTCTCCTGCGAGGGGTAGCGGTACGTCCGCTTGACCGATTTCTTCTCGGGTTCCTGCGCGGTGACGGCCGCGAGACCACCGAGGCTCTCCATATCCTCGCAGAGTTCCTCGGAGGTCTTCGATGCCGCGTCGAAGACCGCCCATGCGGCAGGCTTGGCCTCGCGGGCGTGGAACTGGGCGAGATCGAAGAGGAGCTGACCGCGCCCCTCGGGGAGGTCCGCGCCAATGAGGCGGGCGTGCAGGGCCTCGACCTCGGCCTCGCGCTCGTCGTGGTGCTCGTTCTGGTCGGGGGCCATGGCAGGCCAGGGCGCGTCGGGACACTGGCCAACGAGCCAGTCGCGCAGGTCTTCGGTCGAGACGCAGTCGAGCCGGTTGTAGGCCTCGATCTCGACGAGGATTGCGTCGTCGTGGCTGTCACGCCAGGCCTCATAGGCCACGACGGAGCCACCGGCGGTCTTGACCTCGCCGGTCCGCTCGAATCCGTAGAGCGCCTCCATGTCCTTGATGGAATAGGAGGGCTCGGAGGCGGCCACGCCGCCCCGGACGACGGCGTAGAGATCGCAGAAGCGCCGCTCGCGCAGCCAACGGTCGAGCCGTGCCTCGCCGACACCGTGCCGGGTGCAGAGGCGGCGGAGCGCTGTGATTTCGTAGGGCGCGTAATGGTAGATGTGGGCGGTCGGATGCGCCCTCAATCGCGCCTCGAACAGGTCGAAGAGCGCGACCATGGCCTGCCGCTCCGCCGCGTGGTCATGTGCCCAGAGCGCGGTGAAGGTGTCTCCGTCCCAGACACCGTGGAGATATTCGAGGCCCTCGGCATCGCCCTCGGCGTAGAATGGATCGCCCTCGATGTCGTAGAACAGATCGCCCGGGTCGGGCCGCGGCAGCAGGTCGAAGCCTTTCCCGGCGACGACCGGGCGCAGGACGTGATGCGGACCCTTTGAGCCGCGGTCGCTCTGAAGCCTGGCTTGGAGCCTGAGCCTCTCGAGGGTCGGGTCGGCGAGGCGCGAGATGCGGCCCTCGTGATGGGCAAGCTCGACCATGGTGGAGAGGCCCGCCGCCTCGATCTTGCGGACCTGGCCTCGGGTGATTCCGGCGATGCGGAAGAGGCTGTCCTCCGCCTCCCAGACGCCGGCGCAATGATCCCGCCATCGGCAGAGGTCGCACTTGGCGCAGGGCACCGGCCGCGTGTCCCACGGCTCGGCCACGAACCGCTCCAAACGGTCTCGGGCAGCCCGGGCATAGGCGACGTATTCTCCGAGGCGGAAGCTGGCGCGTGTTCCGTCGCCGAGGAGCACGTGGGCCCGCTCCGGCATTCGCCCCTGCTGCTCGGCCAACAGGTCCGAGTAAAGAACCAGCTGGAGAAGGTGGCCCGGGGCGGGCTTGCGCTTCAGCTTCGTGTCCGCGACCTCGTAGGAGAAGGCGCCGAGGTCGGAGGGCAGGTCGACCCGTTCGAGAAAGTCTGACCAACCGCCCCAGGCGCCGCCGTCGAGCGCCCCCTGGAAGATCGTGTCGGGCCCCGATGCGAGGGCATGCCGCGTGGCCTCGGCATCCACGGAAAGATCGCCGCTGCGGGGAATCTCGACGACGTCGCTCGTTTGCTTCAGACCGGCGAGATGTTCCGCTTCGTGCGCGTCGCCGTGGCGCTGCAACAGCGCGGCGTCGGCGCTGTCGTCGACCGGGTCCGGCCCGTCGCCGCGGAGACGCGCGAGATCGAGGGCGGTCGCGTGCGCACAGGCCATGAAGGTCATCAGGTCCGACGCGGAGAGGCGGACTTGGGCGCCGTCGGGCCTCATGCCGCGTCCTCCGCGGCAGACCCGATTGTCGCGAAGTGCAGGGTGCGGCCGCCGAGGGCGCGGAAAGCGCGCTGGCGGCAGGAGAGGACGATGATCTGCAGGTCGCCCGCCTGCCGGTGCAGCGCGTCGAACATCCGCTCGATCCGGTCATCGTCGGTGAAGACCAGAGCATCGTCGAGGATCACGGGCGCGTGCCGCCCGGCCTTTGCCAGCATCCGGGCGAAGGCGAGCCGGACCAGCAGCGCCACCTGCTCCTGCGTGCCGCCCGAGAGGATTTCCACGGGTTCGGTCAGGCCGTTGCGGACGAGGGCGTTCGGCAGAATCTTTTCGGTTTCCCAGGTCAGCTCTGCATCGGGCCAAAGGAGCGACAGGAGGGGACGGAGCTCGGCGGCGACGGGGGCGAAGTAGCGGTCCCGTGCCTCTGCCTTCGCCGCATCAAGCGCCTGTTCCAACCTCTGAAGAACGGCGACATCATGGTCGATGCGCGCCAGGTCGGTTTCGGCGGCGGTAAAGTCCTGCTCCGCGACGGACAGCCTTTCCTCGACCGCCTCGCCCGCGCCGCGGGAGATCCGCTCGTCGAGACGAGCGATCTCCGGCCGGAGGCGGGCGATTGCCTCGCGCGCTTCGTGGTCCACAGAGCGGGCCCGGAGAAGAGCGGCCTCCGCAGCCTCGAGATCCGGGGCATCGCGTACGATTTCCTCCAGGCGCAGGGTGGCAGCTTCGACGGCTGCGACGGAAGCCGCCACTGCGTCATCCAGCGTCCCTGCCTCCTCCGGTGCGGCTCCCGCCATCGCATCATTGGCGCGGGTCAGCCGCTCCTCTGCCGCCGTGGCGGCGGTTTCGGCGCGGGTCGCCTCCAGACGCGCGTCTCCGTGGCGTTCGGTCGCCGCGGCGTGCGCCGACTGCGCGGCGATCCGGGCGGCTTCCGCCTCGGCCAGTTCACGTTCCGCCTCGGCCAGGTCCGGACCCTCAGGGACCTCCTCCACCTTCGGTATCGCGGCAAGTGCCGCCCGGAGCGGGTCGAGGTCCTCGGGGGCGAGGCTCTTGAAGACGGCGCGAGCCTCGCCCAGGCGTCGTGTCGCCTCCGCCCGTGTCGCGGCCGCGCGGCGGGCTTCGTCGAGGTCGGCAACGCCCAGCGACGCGAGCGCGTCTCTCAGCGCCGTTTCCGCCGCGGCGACATCCGCGCTGTCCTGTCCTTCGTCGGAGGGTTCAACGTCGATGGCGCCAATCCCCTCGATCTCGAGCCGCGCGAAACGGGGAACGGGCACCGCCTCCCCGTCGTCGAGCGCTCGGCCCTCGAGGCGGACCATCCCCGCGCGTCCATCCGCGTAGCGCACGATTACCTGCGTGGCAGTCGCGTCCCGGGTCGCGATCGCTTTGGCAAGCTCATTGGCCAGCGAATCGAGGTGCCTGAGAGCCTTCTCGTCCGGTCCCTGCGCGGCCGCCGCTCCGGCATTTTCCATGTCTCGTCGTGCGGCCTCGGCCCGCACAATCCGTGCTTCGAGATCGACCCGGCGGGCAGCGCCCTCGCTGGCGCGGCGTCGCCGCTCGGCTGCATCCCGCGCCGATGCGGCAGCCTTTTCCCGGGTTTCCGCCTCCGCCAGGGCGGTGCGCGCGGTTTTCAGATCGGCCGCCGTCGCGTCTCGGGCGGCGATTGCCTTCGCAGTATCCTCTCGGGCCGCGATGGCGGCCTCCGTCGCCGCGCCGTGCTCGGTGAGAAGCGCGCGCAGGGCGTCGCGCCGCTCCCGTGCCCGGTCCGCCGCCAGGCGGGCGGCGTCCACCTTCCCCCGCTCGGCCTCGACTTGCTCCGCGTGGCGGGTGGCGGCCTCATTGGCAGCGGTCGCCGTCGTAAGACGCTCCCGCCGTTCCTCCGCCGCCTCGGGAGCTTCCAGCTCGGCGAGAGAGCGGCGGTGCCGGCGCCGCGCCTCGAGGGCGTCATGGAGTTCCGCCGCCGTGGCGGCGAGCCGGTCGCGCTCCGCGGTCAGCGTCTCCACCCGGTCCTGCGCGACCTTCCAGGGGCCGTTCGCCTTTATCCGTCCTGATGGAGTGAGATACTGGGCCAGCTCTGCACGGCAGCGGTCGAGGGCGGCGTCCATCCGCCGGCCCCCGGTCATCGCTTCCACCTCGTGGCCCACCGAGGACATCAGGTCGCGCCGCGCCTCGGCCGCCGCGCGGTCCTCCTTCTGGCTGCCGGCGGACAGGCCGGTCAGGCCCTGACGCACCCAGAGGAGACCCGACGGTCCGTCGCCGCTCGCGCCGAGAAGACGGGCAATGCGATCTTCCGCCGCGTCGGCCTGGGCGAGAAGTTGACCGCCCCGCTCGATCCGCGCCTCGGGCTTCGACAACCAGCGCTTGGTGATCTTCAGCAGGCCTTCCGCCGTCTCGATCTCGATCCGGATCTCGGGCGCGCCTCCGGCATGGGGCTGGAGCGCCTTGACCTCCTTGTCCCGCGACCCGTGGGGCTTGAAGAACAGCGCCTGGAGCGCGTCGAACAGCGTGGACTTGCCGATCTCGTTGGGCTGGCAGAGGACGTTCAACCCGTCGCCAATGCCGTCCACGCGGGTTTCCCGGGTGAAGCGGCGGACATTCACGAGGGTGATGCTACGGATCCTCATCGTGCCGCATCCTTCGCATAGGCGTAGAGCCGCGAAAGCGCATCGCCGGCGATCGCCCGGTCGGCGGCGCTCCGGCCCTCGTCCTCTGCTTCCTCCAGCAGCCTCTCCGCGGCCAGGCGGAGGGCCCCCGCCCGGTCGATCTCGTCGAGATCCGCCCGCTCGTAATGGGTGCCGAGGTGCCGGGTTAGGAGCTCGAAATGGGCGAAGTCCGGGCCGACCTGCCCGGCCGCGCGCGCGAGATCGGCCTGTTCCGGCAGCCCGGTCCAACCGGTGACGTCGATGTGCAGCAGCGTATCGCGCCGGCCCGTGGAAGGCAGCAGCACCTCCAGCGCCGCCGCCGTATCCTGCCGGGGCGAGAGCGGCAATTCCTGCTCGGCCCATAGGAAGGCGCCGGTCTCGATCTCGCTGACCTGTGGTGAGGCCCCCGGCCCGGGCACGGTCACCGCAAGGCAGACGCCGCGGCGGCCATGCTTGAACCGGTCCTGCTCGGGCGTGCCGGAATACTGCACGCGCGGGCTCACCTCCATGCGCCCGTGCCAGTCGCCCAAGCCGAGGTAGTCGAGCCGTGCGGTGCGGTCCCGGTCTGGCGGGATGCTGTCGCCGCTCTCGGTGAAGTCCGTGATGCCGCCATGAGCGAGGCCGATCCTGAGGCTACCCTCGTCGCTCGGCATCTCCGCGAGCGGCGCGCTGGGATCGCGCCCGGCGGAGCGCCACTCCACCGGGCAGGGCAGGAGCGTGGCGCCCGGCGCCATGTCCACCGGTTCAGCCGCCGTCAGGCCGCGGACATTGCCGGGCCCCTCGCGCACCGCATCCCAGAGCGGCTCGGCCTCGCGCAGGTTGTCGTGGTTGCCGGGCAGAAGCCACCAGGTTAGTTCAGCGGCCTCGCCCATGGCCGCCAGTGCTTGCTGCAGGACCGTAGGGGAGGGCGTGGGGGTGTCGAAAGTATCACCGGCCAGGAGGACGTGGCCCGCCCCATGGTCCCGCGCAGCAGTGGCGAGGCGGGCAATGGCGCCATGCCGGGCCTCCATGAGCCGGCCGCGGATGTTGCCGTCGGCGGGCTGCGGGATCGAACCGAAATGCCGGCCGAGATGCAGGTCGGAGGAATGAATGAATCGGAACACGGTCATCAAAGCAGCCTTTCGAAATACCCGGCGCGCCGTACACGCCCTCGAACGCTTCGCAACCTGCAGGGTCGGGACGACAGACCCTGTCGTACCTCGTTTCCGTCACTGGGAAAGTGGGTGGAATATCGTGAACCAATCGTGAATCGTTCACGGCAGCACACCATTGTTTCTCTTCGGATCCGCCAGCAGCGCCCGTAGTTCCCTCGGTGCGACCACCTCGACCGAATCGCCCCAGCTCAGGAGATGCCAGGCCATCTCCAGCCAGCCCGATGCGGTGAAGCGCACCTCGAGACGCCCGTCGGGCAGCCGTTCCGTGATCTGGGTCGGATGGAAACGCCATTCCGCGGCTCGTTCCGCCGCATCTGCCGAGAACCGCCAGACGACCTCGCCGAACTCGGCCTCCGCCTGGTAGGACCCGAAGGCGCGGGCAGCATGGTCGGCGAGGCTGAAGCCGGCGTCACGCGGAAAGACCTCCCGAATCACCTGCGCATCTGCGATGCGGTCCAGCCGGAAGTGACGGAGTGCGTGGTCCTTCGCGGGCTGCCGGGCGACCAGGTAGCGGCGGGATCCGATCAGGATGCCGTAGGGCTCGACCAGGCGGCGCTCCTTTCCATAGGAGAAGGCGAGGCGGAACGGCCCCCGCAGCGCTTCGGCGAGGATGTCATTGAGGTCCGGATCGGCCATGACCGCCGGACCGGGTCGAGTGGCCACTCCGTGCGCCTCCAGCAGCGCATCGGCGTCCGCCTCGGCCGCGCGGGCCCGGCTGGCGGGCAGCGCCGCCATCAGCCGGTCGCGCAGGCCCCTGAGCGTACCTGCCTGGCGCTCGCCGCCCTGTGCGCCGAGAGCCCAGATCGCGGCCTCGAGGGCCTCGAGTTCGTCCGCACCATCGATCCTCAGGCGCGCGACGGGCGTTTCCTTCAGACGCCATCGCCGGCGGCGATCATCCCCTTCCCGAACCTCGACTGCGTGCGGCAGCGCCTCGCCGAGGGCGCGGACCATCCTCTGCGCCGTGCGTTCGGACACGCCGAACTCGGCGGAGATCTCCTCGAGCGTCACGCCGGCATGACGAGAGGCGGCGAGATCGGCCAGACGGAGGAGGGCGATGGCGTTTCCGTAGGAGATGACTGCACCGGATACGAGAACTCGTCTGCAGGAAACACCGCCCGGTGGTTCGTGTAAATCACGCGATATCTTCACTGGTACGGGTGAACCCGTTCCGGCGGTCTGGAGCAGGAACGGCGGTGCGAGAGCGTCTTGATCGACAGGTTTGCCACCACCCCGCAAGAAGGTGCCTGGCGCATGTTCCGAGAGGTCGGTGAAGCGATCCTGACCATGGCGCATCCAGAGGCGGCGGACCCTCGCGGTACAGCGCGTCGTCCCACCGCTACGGGGCCTCGGAGTCTGTCGTGACAATTCCCGAGAGTGCGGCCCGAATTTCGCCGATCATGGAGGGGGCGCGAAGTCCGGTCAAAAGGCGGTCCAGCGCACCTGTCTCCCGCCCGAGACGCTCGATCTCGCTTCGCGCCAGGCGATGCTCTTCCCGCAGATCGGCGAGCTCCGATCTCGTTGCGTCCCGTTCGCGCTCAGGTTCCGAGACCGCCGCGGTGGTTTGTAGATCTACCGGCATCAGATCAAGACGACGAGTAGCGCCCCGCTGCAGGCGCTGGAGGACGTCACTGTCGTCAGGGGCCCTCTTTTCAATGCGCAGCGCAACATAGAGGTCTCCGGTAGCCCGGACTGCGAGGATCAATTCGGGCAGGCTCTGTCGGCCCGTTGGCGGCTCCCGAAGTGACTATAAATCGTTATTAAACAAATACTTGATAGAAAAGTGTCGGTCTTCGTTTCCGCGGTGAAACCGTCGGAGGCACGTCCTGCCTGTAACAGAGGCAGCAGTGACAATGACCACCACACCGAAGACCCCGAGCTCTGCGGAGCATGTTCTCCTGAGCGAATTGACCGTCAGGACGCGGCGAGGCACCCGCCGTCTCACGAAGAAAGAGCGCACGGCGCTCGTGCAGATGCTGGCCGCCAAGGCCGCTCCGGAGGAGTTCGACATCGGGACCCTCATTCCGCGCGGCAGCTTTATTGAGCGCGTCGCACTTCACTTCGAGGATACGGACATCTCGTATGCCATGCCGGTCCTTCATCTCGTCATGACCGCGGCGTCATACCTGACCCAGAACGGGGCCCATCTCTCGGTCCCCGGCGTCGGGCAGATCCTGCCGACGCTCTGGACGATCGGGCTCGCCGGGTCGGGCTCTTCCAAGACATTGGCCTCGGAGGAGATCGATCGCATCATCTCCCGCGGGACGACCCCCGAGGTCGGACGGCTTCCGACCGGGTGCACGGATGCGCAATGGATCGTCGAACTCGCCGGAAACAACGGCGCCTTCTGGTTCCAGGACGAGGTCGGGAAAACGTTCAGCGACATCCTGACACAGGCGAATTATCGGCGTATCAAGCCTTGGTGCCTCGACGCGTATTCACACAAGTCCATCGCGAACAGGCTGAAGAGCGAGACGACCAAGCTCGTTATCGACAAGCCCTACTTCACGTTTCACGGCCTGACGGTCGACGAGACCTGGCGTTCGGATATTGACCTTACCAGCATGCTCGACGGCTACTGCCAGCGCTTTTGCTACTACGTCGCGATGCCCCGCGGCGATACGGACATGTTTGACCATTTCCTCTACTTCGAGGGAGAACACGTCGAGGAGAACCGGGAACGCCTTGCCGAAATCTGGGACGCGCTTTGTGCGCAGGAGGGTGCCTCCGGGGCCTACACGCTCGACAGAGAGGTCCTTCCCTTTCTCAAGGCATGGTGGAGCGGCCTGCGCCAGTCCTGGGGCCAGAGCGCGCTGCCGAAATCCTTCATCAGACGGATCGGCTTCGCGGTCTTGCGCTACCTCGTGGTCCTGCAATTCCTGCTCGGGAAATCCCGGCGACCGATCGATGTCGAAACGGCGGACCTCGCCACGCGCTTCGCCGAATACCATCTCCTGAGCGCTCTCCATGTCGTCCAGCAATACGACAGCGCCAGTACCTCCCGGTTTCAGATGATCGCCGATGCCAGCACCCGCGTCTCTGACGCCGGCAAGCCGGTCACGGGTCGCGAGGTCAGTCGGATCCTGAGCAAGCAGCAGCGGCAGCAATTCGCGAAAGGCGAGATCGCCGAGATCCTCCAGGTCCTGAACCGGATCGAGGAAATGCCGGGTCTCTTCAAGGGCACCAGCGATCCGCGCGAGAAATCCGCGGCGATCCAGGGGCGCCGGGACGAGATCCAGGCGCGTCTCGTCCTCAACGAGCGCAAGCGCAACGAGCGTCGGCTCCGGGAACTCCGTCGGACCGATCGTGACCAGATCGCTGGGGGATCGGATCACGATCATGTCGATGAGGCCGGAAGCAATGTCGTGCAGCTGGATCTGCCGATGACCGGTACGGGCTGATACCCGGGACATCCTGCCAGACGCCGTCGCAGGAGGACGTTGCCCTGGCCAAAAAATGTGGCCGCGGCGTTTGGGGACGCCTTGGCCACTTCCCTATTTCCGCTCTTGCCAGACAGGGAGACAACGGAAATGGCGGAAAAACTCTACACGACGAAGGATCTTGCGGAGCGGTTTGTCTGCAAGCCGCGATGCATCACCAATTGGATCAACCACGGCTGCCCCACAGGGGGCAAATGGGTGAAGCTGCCCGCCAGGAAGCTCGGCAGGCGCTGGTTCGCGACCAGGGAAGACGTGCTCCTCTTCGAGCATCGAACCCGGCCTTCCCGTGATGGAAGGCCGGATCTCGAGCTCGATGACGAGTGACGGTCGAATTCTCGGACAAGGACCCGACCATGACCGTTCAAGACGAAATCTGGGCTCACCTGGAGGAAACCGGGGAAACGAAGCGGGCCCTGTCCCTGAGGGCAGGGTTGAACGAAAAGTTCGTATCCAACCTTCTGACCAGAGACGGACAAAAGTCGCGATACACGAACCTCCTGGCCCTTTCGCACGCGACGGGACGCGACCTTGTGCGGGCCGCCGGCATGGCCTCGCTGACCTATGATCGTCTGATCGGAAAGCTCGAAGCCGACGGCAGGAAAGTATCCGTCAGCCGGATCCGGTGGATCATGAGGAAGGAGAACTGGTACGGGAACCGGGTCGTTTGCCGGCACGACGTGATCGACTTCTTTGCGTGCCACAACGCTGCGAGCCTCGGTCTGTCCCCGGGTAGTCGATCCACCTACAAGAGTGACCTCCTCGCGGCGATCGATGGCCATCGTGGACGCAACCGACCGCGCGGGATCGCCGATATCGGCGGGGTGTGGGACGAGTGCTACCGCGCCGCCCTTGACGCGGAGATGCCAACGGATTGCATCCGCAAGGCGGGGCCGTTCTTCGTCTACCTGTTCGATCGGCAGATCCTGCCGGAGAACGTGACCCCGGATGTCCTTGGGGAGTACTTCGCGTATCGCCTCGAGCATGGTGTGACGACCGAAGCGAAGTGCCGGAAGCATGTTGCGAACATCGTCACGCTGATCCGCCATCTCGCCACGGACCCGCGGACCTCGCGGTTCGGCTTCGGTGTCGTTGCCTCGCCGTTCACCGATCGACGCGACAAGTTCGGCGTGGACGACGCCCTCGCCCGGCATCTCGCCGAGCGGCGCGAGCAGGCAGGAGACGCGGCCTTCGCCGAATTTGCATATCTTCAGAAGGTCGCCGCCGAAACTTGGGGCGCCGGACCGACGGCGCACTTCGCGCGCGTGCTGCGCGATGCCCGGGTCTCGCCAAAGCCGCGCGACGGATGTCGCTGGGCGCAGGCGGAGCGGCTGGTGGCCTCGTTGCCCGAGGAGTGGCGGCCGCGCCTCAGCGAACAGATCATGCTGTCCCGGAAGGGCCGGGCGGTTCTCGGCAAGACGATCTGGAGCGTGGACTACACGTGCTCCGTCGTGACGGCCCTCAACCGCTGGGCCGCGTATTGTACGGCCACAGAGCAGCCTCTACGTCCCACGGGCACTGCTCTCCACGCCTATGCCCGCAAGCTCACCGAACCCATGGATGGGAAAGAGCCGGTGTCGGCCGGCACGGCGGCGAATTACCTCCAGAGGATCCTCGCCGGCCTCGCGGTTGCCACTGGCGGACAGTTCCGGTCGGAGGTCTGTGAATTTGTAGCCGCCGACTGGCAGCAGAAGGCGGCAGGTACGGCGGCCGTCACGAAGACCGGCAGCCAGCTCGTGGGCGCCAGAACCCTCTACGCGTTCGGGTTTCGCCTGATGGAGGCGGCAAGGACACGTCCGGTACGCGGGATCGGCGCGGCCACCTGTTTCCGCAATGGTCTCATTTTCGCGGTCGGAGCCGCCCTGCCGGAACGGGCCCGGGCGCTGACATACCTCACTTTCGATCGCACCCTGACCCTGACCGACGGGACTCATGTCCATGTCGACCTCCCCGGAAAGGCGCTGAAGTGCGCCGAAGCGCGGAAGCGATCCGAAGGCTACGATGTGATCTTCGAGAATGCGGGTCTCGCATCGGCCCTTCACGAGTATCGCGCGATCTTTCGGCCACTCTTCGATGATGGGGATCACCTCTTCCCATCGGTCCACGGCAAGCCGGGAGCAATCACGCCCCAGCATCTTGGGCGCCTCACCGGAAACCTGACCGAGCGCGAATTCGGCGTGCGGATCCCACTCCATCGGCTTCGGGACAATGTCGCGACGGAAGCCGCCGAGAATATGGTCGGCGGCATCTACGCGGCGAAGACACTGCTGCGCGTTCCGAGGTCATCCGGTCACCCGTTCCGATAACATCCGGTCAGTGATTCCGATCTGATCCGGTCACCGATTCCGGAGTATCCGATCACCTGGATTTCCGGACGGGACTGACGCTGCTGGGTGATCGTGCAGCGGGGTAACCTTGGCTCCTTCGAGGAGGAGCAGGGAGCCCGGAATGAGACGATTGCCGATGCGCAAGATTGCAGAAGCCCTACGCCTGCGGGCCGCGGGACTGTCGACGCGGAAGATCGCGTCAAGCCTGGGCGTCGGCCAGTCGACGGTCACCGAGTATCTGAAGCGGGCGGAGCGGTCCGGCCTGTCCTGGCCGCTGCCGGACGGCGTCACGGATGCCGATCTCGAGCGGCGGCTGTTCGAGCCGCAAGGCGGCACGACCCGGCGGGGACTGGTGCCCCCGGACTGGGCGGCGGTCCATCGCGAGCTCCGGCGCAAGGGTGTGACGCTGTCGTTGCTCTGGGAGGAATATCGCGCGGCGCATCCCGGGGATGGCTACGGCTACAGTCGCTTCTGCGACCTCTACCGCCGCTGGGAGGGCCGACTGTCGCCGACCATGCGGCAGCATCACGTCGCCGGCGAGCGCGTCTTCGTCGACTATGCCGGGGACACGGTGGAGGTCGTCGACGGCAAGACCGGCGAGGTCAGGGCGGCGCAGGTGTTCGTCGGCGTGCTCGGCGCCTCGAACTACACCTATGTCGAGGCGACCTGGACGCAGGCCCTGCCGGACTGGATCGGCGCGCATGTCCGCATGCTGGGGTTCTTCGGCGGTGTCCCGGAGCAGGTGGTCTCGGACAACCTGAAGGCGGGCGTGACGAAGGCCTGCTTCCACGAGCCCCGGATCAACCGCACCTATGCCGAGATGGCGGCGCACTACGACACCGTGGTGCTCCCGGCCCGCCCCTACAAGCCGCGCGACAAGGCGAAGGTGGAGGTCGGCGTCCTGCTCGTGCAGCGCTGGATCATCGCCCGGCTGCGCCGGCGGCGGTTCTTCTCGCTGTCGGAGGTGAATGCCGCGATCCGGGAGCTTCTGCCCGGCCTCAACGGCAAGGTCACGCGCCATCTGGGCGCCAGCCGGCAGGCGCTGTTCGAGCAGCTGGACAGGCCGGCGCTGAAGCCGCTGCCGGCCGTTCCGTTCGAGTATGCCGACTGGTTCGAGCGCCGCGTCGGGCTCGATTACCATGTCGAGGTCGAGCGGCACTATTACTCGGTCCCGCACCAGCTGCTGAAGAAGGCGCTCTGGGTCAGGGTCACGGCGCGGACCGTCGAGATCTTCCGTGACGGCGCCCGTGTCGCTTCCCACGTGCGGACCTCGGGCAACCGCAAGCACACGACCGTGGCGGCGCATATGCCTGCCAGCCATCGTCGATACGCCGGTCTGACACCGGCCGAGCTCTGCCGGCGGGCGCAGGCCGTCGGGCCGAACACGGCGGCGCTCGTGGAGCTGATCCTGAGAACGAAGCCGCATCCCGAGCAGGGCTTCCGGGCCTGTCTCGGGATCGTCCGCCTGGCGAAGCCGCACGGGCGTGACGCGCTCGAGGCCGCCTGCCTGCGCGCCAACGAGATCGGCGGGCTGTCCTACAGCTCGGTGAAGTCGATCCTCCAGAACAACCTGCATCGCCACCGGCCCACAAAGCCCGCGGAGGGGCCGGCGATCACTCATCCCAACATCCGCGGCGCCACCTATTTCCATTGAAGAGGCAAATGCATGCTCGACCACCCAACCCACCACCGCCTGCGCGAGCTCAAGCTCGACGGCATGGCCGACGCCTTCACCGACCTCCACGGACAGGAGGAATCCGCCGATCTCAGCCATGCCGAATGGCTCGGGCTGCTGATCGACCGCGAGGCTGCCAGCCGGGCCACGCGGAAGTTCCAGAGCCGCATGCGGGCCGCGAAGCTGCGCCATGTCGGTGCCTCGATCGAGGATGTCGACTACCGCACCCCGCGCCAGCTCGACCGCGACCTGTTCCGCCAGCTCGTTCAGGGCGGCTGGATCGAGAAGCGACAGAACCTGCTGGTCACCGGGCCCTGCGGTGTCGGCAAGACCTGGCTCGCCTGCGCCCTCGGCCAGAAAGCGTGCCGGGACGGCAAGAGCGTGCTCTATCATCGCCTGCCGCGCCTGTTCGCCGATCTCGAACTCGCCCATGGCGACGGACGCTTCCCGCGTCTGTTCCGTCAACTCCTCCGCACCGATCTACTGATCCTGGACGACTGGGGACCCGACCGTCTGACACCGCAGCAGCGGCGCGACCTGATGGAGATCGTCGAGGACCGATACGGCAACGGCTCGATCATCGTGACGAGCCAGCTGCCCGTCGATGCCTGGCACGACGTGATCGACGAACCGACATTCGCCGATGCAATCCTCGACCGGCTCGTCCACAACGCGCACCGACTGCCGCTCGACGGGCCCTCCATGCGCAAGACCCTCGATGCCGAACGGAGCAAGACCCGATGACCACCGCCCAACCCACCGCCACGCGCGGCGCCGCGCCAGCGTCATGGGGCGCACGCGCCGCCGCGCGCGGCTCCCGCAGAGCTCCCTCCGTGAGGCTTGACCGAATGCAGCCCGGATGGGATCAGGTAACCACGCTCAGCGGCGTCATCTCGGGGTGACCGGATACCTCGGAATGACTGACCGGATGTCGCTGGAACAAGCGACCGGATGCTCCGGAATGCGCAGACACTGCTTCGGCACGTGGATATTGCGACCACGCATGGGCATTATGATCACTCGGAAGGGCTTGCGGCGACCGAAGACTTCGGCTGCTTCGTCGACACTCGCGCCACGGACAGAACGGAACTGAACCTCTAATCCGTTTCCGCCAATTGCCGCCGGAAACCGCAATTTCCGTTGTTTCCGTAGCGTGTTGAGAATGGGTCGGCAGCATCCGCACGGGATGGAGGGACCCCAGTCTCAACATTTTCCGCGCAGTGCGTCTGTTTCCGTCAACTGCTCCGCCAGCAGAGGACCCGTTTTAATTCGGAGCGGAAACCAGCCTCATACTATCGGAAAGCCGGAGCCGTACCCGTCGCACCATCGCCCGTGCCTGTCGGCCCCTCATGTCGAGGGCCAACAGACACGGGCGACAGAGCCGCGACCGGAAAGATAGCAGGGGATATCGGGAAGAAGTCGAGAGATAGACCCGTGGTCACGTCAACCAGCAAGGGTACCGATAGGTTGCTCCTGAGGTAGGCCCCGAGGCCAGCGCTCCGGTCCACGCCTGTCACGCCCCCTCTCGACGAGGGCGCGACACGCATGACCCCGAAGCCAATCCAACCACTGCGCGCGAACGCAACTCCCCCGGCTGCTACCCGGAGATCGAACGCGCCACAGGCACCGCGAGAAAGGAGGCCGCGCGGATGACCCGTCCGGAGAGACGGATCGTTCCCAGACAGGAGATCGACGATGTCGACCATTGTACTTCCCACCCCTCGCATGACCGCCGATGCCGGCCTGGCCGCGGCGCACGGTTTCCTCGCCGAGCACGGAGATGCCTTGTGCTCAGCAAGCCTGCTCCTCGGCGGCCCGGCGGCGGAGCGCCGATATCTCGCGCTTTTCTCGGGTCTCAGCGAGGCCCGTGCCCTGAGGCGCCATCATTTGCGAAAGCTGATCGAGGCGCATCGACTGCTCACGCTTCAGCATGTCGGAGACCCGGATCGCGAGGAGACGGCGCTCTTCGCGAAGATCGACCCGGCCGATCCGCGCGTGCATGACCTGTGCCGGCTCGCGGACCGCCTGCGCGATCTCCTGATCGAGATCGCCGCGGCGCAGGAGGCGGGAGCCGCCCCGCCCGAACTCATTGAGCACATCGCTGCATGACGCTGGCCGGCCTTTCGGGGCCGGCGGCATGAAGAGCGGGCAAGCCCGTCCGCTCATCTCTGGAGTGAGACATGCAGCAGAGCAATTTTGGAATGCCGCTGGAGGAACTGTGCGCGAGGATCATGGGAATGGCCCGTGACTTCGCCGAGGATTTCCCGGCAATGGACATCGCGGCGGACGTCCTTGAGCGCAACGCGCTTCGACGCACGCTCGCGGTGTTTGCCCATGACGGTGGGCTGTCCCAACGGGACAATTTCGATCTGGACTTCATCGCCGCGGTTCTGAACCGCGAGATCGAGCGCGAGGGCAACATCGCGCACCCGCGGCTTGTAGCTTTCCCACGCGGCGATGAGTTCCTCGTCGAAGCGCGTGAATGGCCCGTCGTAGCGTGAGATCAGGTCTTGGAAGCGGACGAACGCCGCGGGGAAGTCGATCCCATCCAGCGGATCGGGGTGGCCGACCTCGGCTGCGGTGCCGCGGTCATACCAGTCGAGAAAGCGCTGCAAGGCGGTGAGACTTTCGACCTCGACGCGCTGGGTGTCGGGACGTTGGAGCGGTGAGAGTGGCCCGTTGATGTTGGAGTTCTTGTTGTTCGCTCCGTCCAGGACCGCAACGCCATCCAGACGTGGCGGGGCGGGCGGTTGGAACCAGATGCGGGTTCCCTGAGTGGTGCGGTGGATCGCAAGGACGCGTCCCGCTTGGGTGCGGAACCCGACGACATAATCAGTCGCGGTTTTGGCAGGCTCGCCATAGCGTGCAAGGAGCGCCCGCTCTGCGTCTTTCGGGGAAAGTGTCATTCAGCGGCTTCCAGAACTTCCGCCTCTGCCTCCAACGCCTCGTGAAGGAGGGCTTCGAGGAGGCGGGTGCGCGTGGTGTCGGTGGTGGTCAGGGCGGCCTCCAGCCGGTCGCAGAGGGCCATGAGGGCGTCGACCTTGGCCACAATGCGGTGTTGTTCGGCAGTAGGTGGAAGTGGGAACGCGGTGTTGACGATCTTTTCCTTTGAAATGTTCGGCTGTGCTCCACCTTCACTCGATGCCCGAAACGCCTCCCGGTTTGCCAGCAAAAATAGAAACATATACCGGTTCGAAATACCCGTGAAAGGAGTGCAACCGCATACCGCCTGATTGGTAACAGCTTCTTCCGCGAGGATGGCAAGCTTGCCTATTGTCGCTCCATACATGGCAATCAGGATGTCGCCCGGCTTGTTCATGCGGAATGAGCATTTAGCCAAGGCTTTCTCTGAGACAGTCTCTTCGGAGCCTGTAAGGTTGAGCGAGTCGCCCAGTTCACCTGACTTTAGCCACGAAATTCCGCCGCGCCGTGCCCAGGAGCAGGGCGTCGAGACCGGGTGCGGTATCATCAAGGGGCATTTCGAACTCCTACCTTTCAGAGCTCGTCCACCGCCTCCCTCAATCAACGCGCTCTCTCAAGCAATATATGCGGTAACTTTCATTATCGCAAACACTACCAGTGGTATTTCGTTCTCTCCTTGTTCTATTACTGAAAGATGCTTCATCTTGGACACCCCGGTGAACGCTATTCCATGCTCGCAGATGCCGATGGACCACTGCGTTGCGCCGGACGAAAGGCAGGCGCCGTGTAACCTGGCGACCCGTCGTCCAGCGGCGCCCCCGCGCCAGGACGATACCGCGTCCTTCGGCACGCGCGCGTGAGACCCCGCACTCATGGGTCTGGTCCCAATCACCGGGCCGAGGCGAGACGGATCCCGCCCCGCTCACCTGAGGCGCGGTACCGCCGAGCGCAGGCGACGATACCGTCAACCAGGGCTCGGTCATCGGCGCTGAGGGCAATGGTTGCCCGGAGGCGAGCCGAGCCCGGGTCAGCGAACGACTCTCAGATGACCCTCCATCTCGCCGAGATTGCGATGGGGAAAGGGGCTCTGCACCTTCGTGAGATCGAAGGAGATGTCCGACACGACCTTGTGGAGCGTCTTCATGGAGATGCCCCCCTGTGCGTAGGACTGTTCTCCCTCGTCGAGCTTTCTGTGTCCCATGAGGGCGCGCTTGACGTAGCCGGGCACCAGGTTGTCCATCAGGCAGTGATGAAACGTCGTACGCAGCGCGTGGAAATCGAGGCCACGCCAGTAGACGCCGTGGGCCTGCCGGTACTTGGTGAACTCCTTGGTGAAGAGCTCCGTGAAGGTTTCCTTGTGCTTGCCGCGCTTGAGATCCGGGAAGAGACGCGGTTCACCCTCGTTCCGCCGCAAATTGACCAGTTCGAGCAAGCCGAGCCGTTCGAGTTCAGGATGGACGGGGATCACCCGGTGTCCTGCGTCAGATTTGATGCTGTTTCCGGGCATGTTGCGCAGCCGGTAATAATGGATGCCGCCAGTCGTCTCGAAATCGTCCGGTGACAGTTGGAGAATTTCTTCCTCGCGGCCGCCGCCGAGAAGCGCCATGAGCGGGGCCCAGAATTTCGGGTCGCCGACGCCCTCGGCCTTGCCGCGAAACACCGGCGTCGCGAGGAACATGTAGATGCGGTCGTCCCAGGGGCGGCGATCGCGCTTCTCCTCGGACTTGCGCATCGCCTCCGCGGTCTTGTTGCTGATCATGTGCTTGGTGAAAGGGCTGGTTTCGAGGTCGCCCATTTTGACGAGCATCTTCGCGGGCCGGTTGAGGGCGCGGGTGTGCTTGAGGATGGTCTCGACGCGGATGCGGGGGATGAGGTTGTCCAGCATCGCTTTCTCTATCCTGGCTTCCGACCCGCCGAGACGCTTCGCTTCCGCAACCGCGCGCTCGATATCGCGCTTTTCCTTCGCGTCGGTCTCCGCGATCAGCGCGATCAGATCCCGGGTCTCCGAGCAACTCTTGGCATGGGTCTCGGTAGTGCCCCACTCCGTGGTGTAGGAGGCCGCGCGCGAAGCCCTTGGCGTAGCGCAGCGCGTGGCCGGGCTGGCGGCCATCGCGCGTCTTCGTAGTCTGAGGTTGTTCGACGACCGAAGACAACGAAGGAGAGCACGATGACCGAGGCTATGATCAACCTTCCGGAGGCGATCTCCAAGAGCGACGACACCGATTTTCTGCGTGAGCTGATCCAGGATGCGGCGCAGCGGCTGATGGAGATCGAGGTGGGCGCCGTGTGCGGGGCCGGTCTGCGCGAGCGAACGCCGGACCGGGGGAACCAGCGCAACGGCTACCGGCCGCGCCGCTGGGATACGCGGGCCGGGACGATCGGGCTGAACATTCCCAAGCTGAGGAAGGGGAGCTACTTCCCGACCTTTCTCGAGCCGCGGCGGACGGCGGAGAAGGCGCTGATGGCGGTGGTGCAGGAAGCCTACATCCACGGCGTCTCCACTCGAGCGGTGGACGACCTGGTGCGCGCCATGGGGCTGACGGGCACCTCCAAAAGCCAGGTCTCGCGGCTCTGCGAAGAGATCGACGAACGCGTCCAGGCCTTCCTGAACCGACCGCTGGAGGGCGATTGGCCCTTCCTGTGGCTCGACGCCACCTACGTGAAGCTGCGCGAGGGCGGTCGGGTTGTCTCGATGGCGGTGATAGTGGCCGTCGCAGTCAACTCGGATGGCCGCCGCGAGATACTCGGCATCACGGTCATGCCCTCCGAAGCCGAGACGTTCTGGGCGGACTTCCTGCGTTCGCTGACCCGCCGCGGCCTGCGGGGCGTGCAGATGGTAATCAGCGATGCGCACGAGGGCCTCAAGGCCGCTGCAAGCAAGGTCCTGGGCGCCGGATGGCAGCGCTGCCGGGTGGGGCCGTTGAAGAATTGCGCCGAGAACGGGCCGCTGCGGCCTACGCTGCCATGGCCGGTTCCCTTTCTTGAACGTCAGGCTGGTTTTCGCCATTCGCGTTCATCGGCGCCGTCGAACGGGCCCATCCAGCTGCAATCGACAGAATGCGTGCGAGCGCCGAGCAGAGCGCAGCCGCCAGCCTCTTGAGGTTGACCGCTGCCGCCGTGAGGAAGGCCTGGATACGCATGTTCTGGAGACCGCGCCGGACCGCGCGGGCGAGCCCATGCCAGGTCTTCGCCTCGCCATGGTAGCCCTCCGACCGCCAGCGGTGGCGCTGGTAGAGGTCCCGGTCTTCCTCCGACCATCTCTCGCGACGGCGTCGCGCGCGCAGAAGGGCGGGGTAATCATTCCCGAGCACGACGGCCTTGTTCACGCGCCCCTTCGACAGGCAGAGACGGGCGAGATCGCATCCGCGGCAGTCGCGCGCCCGGGATGTGAAGAAGCGCCCATGCTTGATGGCCCGTCCGGCCTTGAGCTTTTTGCCCCGGGGGCATTTCAGGATGTCGTGCTTCGCGTCGTAGCGGAACCGGCGCATCGGGACCGGGCTGCGGATCGGTTCGGCCTTGGCCGGAATGACGGCGGCGATCTTCCGGCGTTCGAGCCCGCCGTAGATCTTGGCATAGGCATAGCCGGCATCCGCCGTCACCGTCTCGACTTTGGTCCCGGTCGTCTTCTCGACAGCATCGAGGCGGGCGAGGATCTCTTCGCCTTCGTTCACTTCCCCGGTCGTGACCTCGACGTCGAGAACCACGCCGAAGACATCGTCCACGACGCCATGCTGCTTGTAGCTGGGCTCCAGGCGACGGTTGCGCCCTGACGTCGCCATGCTCGCATCGGGATCGGTGAGGCAGACCTTCTTGAACTTGCCGGTCTTCTTCGAGTTGCGGGCCCGAACCGTCTCCGCTTCCTGCACAGGATCGCCGTTCTCAGTCGCCACCGCATCGACATGACGCACCACGAGGCTCTCCCAGGACACGTCGGCCCGGATCAGAGACGCATCAACATGCACGACCTCGCCCTTGGCGATCCCGGCGCCGACGCAGTCCCGCACCGTGCGTTCGAAGATGCGCCGGAACCGATCGGC
The DNA here is from genome assembly GCA_963829665.1 of uncultured Alphaproteobacteria bacterium. Classification (GTDB taxonomy): domain Bacteria; phylum Pseudomonadota; class Alphaproteobacteria; order Rhodobacterales; family Rhodobacteraceae; genus Palleronia. Next base: position 278,833 of record CAWHJL010000001.1, read on the forward strand.
GCCCCATCTCTGACGGATGCGCGTGAGCGAGGAATGATCCGGCAGCCTGTCGTTCAAGCCGAAGCCCGCGAACCAGCGGATCGCCAGGTTCACTTGCGCTTCTCGCAGGAGGCGCCGGTCATGGACGATGCCGAGCAGGAAGCCCGCGAGCATCAGGCGGACCGCGGCTTCCGGATCGATGCCCGGTCGGCCAACACCTGGCGCGTAGAGATCGGCCACCTCCGCGCGAAGCCAGCCAAGGTCGATAACCCGGTCGACGCGGGCGAGGATGTGATCGTCGGGGACGAGGTCACGCGAGCCGATCCGCAGACAAAGAATTCCAACTGATCTCGGGTCCGACTGCCGATCATGCCACCCTCCACATGATGCCGCCATGAAGATGGAATCAGCAGATCGCGCCTTTTTCAACGGCCCCCGGGTGCATTTTCAGCGCAATCTCCTGGCTCGCGTGAGCAAAGCCAACAAGCCGGTGGTCAGCGCCGTGGTGAAGACCGTCTTCGCCGAGAAGGACCGGGACCAGGCCCACGCCCGGTGGCGCGAGGTCGCCGACAGCCTGCGTGACCGGTTCAGGGATGTCGCCGAACTGATGGACGCGGCCGAGCACGACGTCCTCGCCTACATGGCCTTCGACGAGAGCCTGCGCTCGAAGTTGCACAGCACCAACCCGCTGGAGCGCGTCAACAAGGAGATCAAGCGGCGCACCAACGTCGTCGGCATCTTCCCCAACCGCGAGGCCGTCGTTCGCCTCGTCGGCGCGCTCATGCTGGAGCAAAACGATGAGTGGGCCGTCAGCCGCCGCTACATGCCCGTGGAAAAACTGACAGGCCTGTGCGACGATAACCCTGATGCGGCCATGATCGCCGCTCAGTGAACGAGCGACACCAGCTATGAAGAAGCAGGTGGACGCCAGTTCCTACACCATCCCTCGGGACACTACCTGGGTCTCGGGAAGACGTCGCAATGTTTTCTTTGCTTCCCGGATGTCCTCGTCGGAGATCTCGAGGAATGGACGATTGCCGAGCAGACCCACCCAGAGTCGCTTGCCGACCTCCATGTTGTTCTTGCTCGATTTTCTCCAGCCCTGGCCGGCCGCTTCGTCGGGCACTTCCTCTTCGCCGAAATCGTCCGTGTACCCCTCGAGCTTCTTCGCGATGTAGAGGTCGAAATACTCCTCGAGGCGCAGAGAGGAGATGTCCGCCTCGCTCTCAGGCGTCGAATTTGCCGCTGCCTGGGAGGTCGACCCGGAACTGCCATCCTGCTCCTCAGAGCGGCTCTCGATCTCGTGTTCCACCGGGCGAGGATCGGCAGCCCGCGGAGATTCCACGACAGTGTCCCGGGGGGCGGCGGCAAACTCGCTTGCCACGGGCATTGCCCGAGGTGCCGTCAAGATGGTTTGGGGCCTGACACGGGCGCTCCCTCGGTCGGCGTCCTGAAAGGCTCGAAACGCGGCACTCGGTCCGTTGAACACGCCACGGTCCCGACGGGCATTCTCTTCCTCGACGTCCAGCATGACCCTGAGGGCCCGGAACGCGAGCCGTTGCCAGTCCGGATCCTCCTCCTCGAGCTCGATCCCGAGCCGGGCCGCGACCTGCCGGAGCGGATCCCGGGCAATCTCGCGATCGCGCAGGACGATGGCCTGCCTGATCGTGTCCACGGCGGCCGCCGCGCACTCGGCCTCGTGCGCCGCGATCTCGGGCGTGCGCATCGGCGCCCCCTCGCGCGCGAGATCGGCCACCTCGATGAGGAAGCGGCAGAGCTCCACGAGGAGCCTCTCCATGATGTCGGGCGCGATCGCCATCGTCCTCTCCGTCGCTCCGGCGAAGGCGATGTCGCTGAGAAGCGTGAGCTTCCAGGCGAGCGCCTTCGCGTCGGGGAGGACGTGGGAACGTAGCGAAAAGAGCAGTGACATTTTTTTCGGCGGGTCCCGGAATGCCAGGACCCGCTGCGGCCAGCGCCGGCGCCAGTGGAAGCCGGAGAGGCGGTACTCGAGATGGGGTTGGGTGATGCGATGGACGCGCAGCGCTCCGACTCCTCGTGCCAGCGTTTGTGCCAGGCGGAGGGACAGGAATCGTGCCAGAATTGGCCGCGCTGCGACTCCACTCGGGAAGTCGTTTGTTTTCAGATACTTGAGGGAATTGGCTCCGGCGGTAGGGATCGAACCTACGACCAATTGATTAACAGTCAACTGCTCTACCGCTGAGCTACGCCGGACCAACACCGGGGCGTATAGCAACCGCGCAGGCGGGTCGCAAGGCGGGTGGGCGGAAAACTCATGCGAGGGCGAAGCGCGTCCCGGATCCGCGCGGCTCCAGCGCCACCACCCGGCGCCTCGCGGCGAGGTCGATCAGGTGGGCCAGCACCGACCGGGCCGCGGCCGGCAGGAGCGCCGCCGGCGCGTCCGCGTAGATCCGCTCCGCCAGAGCGGCCGCCGTGGCCGGGCCCTGGGCGAGCGCCTCGAGAACCTGCGCCTCGCGGGCCGCGCGATGGGCCAGGAGCCAGTCGATCCGGTCCGCGGGCGCCTCCACCGGCGCGCCGTGGCCGGGATAGAGGATCCCCGGGGCGCGCTCCCGCACCCGGCGGCAGGAGGCCGTGAATCGCGCCACGTCGCCCTCGGGCGGCGAGATCATCGAGCTCGCCCAGCCCATCACCAGGTCGCCGGTGAAGGCCGCTCCGTCCCAGAGGAAGGTCATGTGATTGCCCATGTGGCCCGGCGTCCAGATCGCCTCCACCGGCCCCGCCCCGGTCTCGAGACGGGCGCCGTCGGCGAGCCTGCAATCGGGCGCGAAGCCCGCATCCACCCCCCGGCCGCCGGCGATCGCGCCGAACGCCGCCGGCATCCGCGGGCGCCCCGCCCGCGCGTCGCCGAAGGCGAGGACCGGCGCGCCGGTCCGCGCCGCGAGCGCGGCGGCGAGGCCGGTATGGTCGCGATGGGCGTGGGTGACGAGGATCCGCGCCACCCGCTCCCCGCCCAGCGCCGCGAGGATCGCCGCGAGATGGGCGGCGCTCTCGGGGCCGGGATCGATCACCGTCACCCGGTCGCGGCCGAGCAGATAGGTGTTCGTGCCCCGCTCCGTCATCGGCGAGGGATTGGGCGCCACGATGCGCCGCAATCCCGGCCGCAGCTCTTCCGTCGGCGCCACGGCTTCCTCCCGGTCCCGCTTCGTCCTAGCTTCGCTAGCATGACCTTCGCCTGGCTGAAACGCTCCATCCCGAGGACGCTCTACGGACGGGCGGCGCTGATCCTGCTGCTGCCCGTCCTCACCCTGCAGGTCGTCGCCTCCATCGTCTTCATCCAGCGCCTCTTCGAGGACGTGACCGAGCAGATGACCGCCAACGTCGCCCTCGAGCTGCGCTACCTCGCCGGCATCGTCGAGGACGCGCCGGACGCGGAGGCCGCCCGCGAGGCGCTCGCGCCGGTCGCCGAAGCGCTCGGCGTCACCGCGAGGCTGCCGGACCCGACGCCGATCGGCGGCACCGCGCGCGACCCGTTCGACCTCTCCGGCCGGCTGGTCATCCGCACCCTGGCCTCGGAGGTGCCGGGGTTCCTCGGCGTCGACCTGCGCAGCGACGGCAGCCTCGTCGATCTCACGCTGCTGACCGACAAGGGAACGCTCGGGCTCAGCCTCGACCGCGACCGGGTCTCGGCGAAGAATCCTCACCAGTTCCTCGTCATCATCATGGCGACCGCGCTGCTGTTCACCCTCGTCGCCTACATCTTCCTCAAGAACCAGCTGCGCCCGATCAAGCGGCTGGCCAATGCCGCCATCGCCTTCGGCCGCGGCCGCTCGGTGCCCTACCGGCCCGCCGGCGCCGCCGAGGTCCGCGCCGCCGGTGCCGCCTTCCTCGACATGCGCCAGCGGATCGAGCGCCAGATCGAGCAGCGCACGACCATGCTCTCGGGGATCAGCCACGACCTGCGGACGCCGCTCACCCGACTCAATCTCGGCCTCGAGATGATCGACGATGCCGAGGCGGAGGCGATGCGCGCCGACGTGGCGGAAATGCGCCGGATGCTCGACGCCTTCCTCGATTTCGCCCGCGAGGGCGCGATGGACGAGCCGGAGGCCACCGACCCCGCCGATCTCGTCCGCGACCTCGCCGCCAAGACCAGCCGCGGCACCGCGGCGCTCGAGCTCGCCGACCTGCCCGCGGTCGGGCCGGTGATGATGCGCGCGCTGACGGTGTCGCGCGCCCTCGACAACCTCGTCGGCAACGCGCTGCGGCACGGCGGCCGCTGCCTGCTGTCGCTCGCGGCCACCGACCGGGCGGTGATCTTCCGGGTGGAGGATGACGGGCCCGGCATCCCCGAGAGCGAGCGCGAGGAGGCGATGCGTGCCTTCACCCGCCTCGACCGGGCGCGCAACCAGGATCGCGGCGGCGGCGTCGGCCTCGGTCTCGCCATCGCCAGCGACGTCGCCCGGCAGCATGGCGGCGTCCTGCGCCTCGACCGCTCCGAGCGGCTCGGCGGGCTGATGGCGGAACTGGTCCTGCCGCGCTGAGCGCCGCGACCACGGGGGGACCGGACCGGGCGCCGGCGCGTTGATCCCCGCGCCGCAGCGCGGCGCCGGGCCGGAGCGGGGAGAGCGTTCGAATGATCGGGGGACATCCGGGGACCGGCCCGTGAGCGGCGGGGCGGCGGCCCGCAACCGCGCCGGCGGCGCCTTGATGGCCGCGACCCTGCTGCTTTCGGTCGCCCACGAATTCACCGCCGCCCCGCTCCTCGCCGGTCTGGCCGGCGGGACCACGATGCTCGGCCTGCTCTGCTTCGCGCTCCAGATCCGCTTCGCGCGGCAGGTCTTCCTGCTCATCGGCCTCGGCCTCGCCGGCCTCGCCGCGGCGACCTTGCCCGACTGGGGCGCGGCGCTGCAGGCAGCTCTCGCCCGCGCCAGCTTCATCGCCGGCCTCTTCACCGCCCTGGCCGCGATCCGCAGCGCCGCCACCACCGATCCCGGGATCGTCGAATGCGGCCGCTTCCTCGCCGGCCAGCCGCCCGGCCGGCGCTACCTGGCGCTCACCCTCGGCGGCCACCTCTTCGGCCTCGTGCTGCTCTACGGGGCGATCTCGCTGCTCGGCGGCCTCGCCACGGAAAGCGTCTCCGAGGACACCGATCCGCGCATCCGCCGCATCCGCATCCGCCGGATGATGGTGGCGATCCAGCGCGGCTTCGTCGCCACGATGATGTGGTCGCCGCTGACCTTCTCGCTGGCGATCACCCTCTCGGTGGTGCCGGGCGCGAGCTGGACCGGCGCGCTGCCGCTCTGCCTCGCGGGCGCTTTCGTCCTCGCCGCGCTCGGCTGGGCGCTCGACACGATCTTCAAGCCCCGGCCCTCCGGCGCCGCCCCCGCCCCGGCCGTCGATGCGGAGGGCCGCTGGCTCGCCCGCCTCCGGCCGCTCATCCTCCTCCTCGCGGTGATCCTCGCGGCCTCGGCGGCGGTCTATCTGCTCGCCGGCACGCATATCTTCGGCGCGGTCATGGCGGTGGTCCCGGTGGTGGCGCTGGTGTGGACGGCGCTGCAGCCCGGATCGGCGGGCGCGCGCCTCGCCACCCCCGCCCGCCGGGCCGCCTCCTTCGCGCTCCGCGACATCCCCGAGCTCCGGGGCGAGCTCACGCTGCTCGTCATGGCCGGCTTCATCGGCACGCTCGGCTCGGCCGTCGCCGCGCCGCTGGTCGCCGCCTCAGGTCTCGACCTGGGCCGGATCCCGGCCCCGATCCTGCTCGTCGCGGTGTTCTGGGCGGTGCCGATCACCGGCCAGATCGGCATGAACCCGATCCTCGCCGTCTCCCTCTTCGGCCCGCTCCTGCCGACGCCGGAGGCGCTCGGCATCGCGCCCGCCGTGCTGGTCTTCGCGATCACCGCCGGCTGGGCGCTGAGCGGGGCGACCTCGCCCTATACCGCCTCGGTGCTGCTGGCCGGCGTCTATGGCGGCGCCAGCCCGCTCCGGGTCGGCCTCGGCTGGAACGGCGCCTACGCGCTCGCCTTCGGCGCCATCGTCTCGATCTGCCTGCCGCTCATGGCCACCCTCATGTGAAGGCCCCGCCATGCCGGCCGCGGCCCCTTCCCCGCCGCTACCCGCGGAACCCGCGCGCGACGACGAACTTCTCCGAACTGTCCTGCCGGCTCGCCGGCGGCTTGACGTTGGCGACCGAGCCGAACCGGCGCTTCAGCTCCGCCTGCAGCGTGGTCTCGGCGCCGCCCTGCAGCACCTTGGCGACGAAGGTGCCGCCGGGGACGAGAACGTCGAAGGCGAAATGCGCCGCCGCCTCGCAGAGCGCCACGATCCGCAGGTGATCGGTCTGCCTGTGGCCCGAGGAGGCCGCCGCCATGTCCGACATCACCACGTCGGCCCCGCCGCCGAGCCAGCCCTTCACCGCGTCGTCCGCCCCCTCCTCCAGGAAGTCGAGCCGGTGCAGCTCCGCACCCGCGATCGTCTCCATCTCCTGCAGGTCGATGCCGAGCACGAAGCCCTGCGGCCGTCCCGCCTCGCCCAGCGCGTTCACTCGTGGCACCGCCACCTGGCACCAGCCGCCGGGCGCCGCGCCCAGGTCCACGACCCGCGCGCCCGGCACGAGGAAGCCGAACCGGTCGTCGAGCTCCATGATCTTGTAGGCCGCGCGCCCGCGATAGCCCTCGTCCCGCGCGCGCTTCACGTAGGGGTCGTTCAACTGCCGCTGCAGCCAGCGCGTCGAGCTCGGCTTGCGCCCCCGCGCCGTCTTCACCCGCACCGTCAGGTCCCGCTGCCCGCGTCCGCTCGATTTCCGTGCCATTCTCGGCCTCCTGCCGCGCCCGCTGGGACTCCTACAGGAATCCGACGGGAATCCGACAGACGTTTCCGGCTCAGTAGGGTCCGTCGTCGAGCACTCCGTCGGCCGACATCTGGGCGTAGAGCAGCCCTTCCCGCAGCCCCCTGTCGGCCACCGACAGCCGGTCCGTCGGCCAGACCCGGAGCAGCGCCTGCAGGATCGCCGAGCCCGACATGATGAGCGCGTGCCGGTCGCGCCCGATCCGGGGATCGGCCCGCCGCCCCTCCGGCCCGAGGGTGAGATATTCGCGGATCACCGCGTCGATCTGGTCGCTGGTCATGCGAAGCCCGTCGACCCGGTTGCGGTCGTAGCGCTTGAGCCCCAGATGGCTCGCCGCCACCGTCGTCACCGTCCCGCTCGTGCCGACGATCTGGAACCCCTCGCGGCATTGCTCGCGCGCGTAAGGCGCGAAATTCACGAGATTTTCCTCGAAGAACCAGCTCATCAGCGCGAACCGCGCGGCGTCGTTCTTGACGTCGTCGAACTGCTCGCGGAGCGTCGCGACTCCCAGCGGCACGCTGATCCAGTCCACCACCCGGGCGGTCGGGAACGGCGAGCCGTCCACCGGCTTGAACCCGGCATGAAGGCGCATGATCGCCCGTGGCCGGTCGTGCCGAGGCACCCGCGTCAGGTCGATCCAGACGAGTTCCGTCGAGCCGCCGCCGATATCCACCACAAGAAGCTGCTCGGTCTTGGTGGAAACCAGCGGCGCGCAGGAGATGACGGCGAGCCGCGCCTCCTCCTCGGGCGCGATGATCTCCATCGCCAGCCCGGTCTCGGACCGCACGCGCGCCGCGAATTGCCGCGCATTTTCCGCTCGCCTGCACGCCTCCGTCGCCACCAGCCGCATCCGGCTCACCCGCCGCCGGTCGATCTTCGAGCGGCAAATCTTCAGCGCGTGGATCGTGCGGTCCATCGAGACGCGGGAGAGCATCCCCGTCGATTCCAGCCCGGTGCCGAGCTGCACCGACTTGGAGAAGCTGTCGACCACGTGGAACTGGTTTCCCTTCGGCTGCGCGACGAGCATGCGGCAGGAATTCGTGCCGAGATCGAGCGCGGCATAAAGCGATGCCGGGTCTGGTCTGTCGGTGCCGGGCGGCTCTACCGGTTTCGGGAACGCGCCCGCACCAGTGGGACGCCTGGGCGCCATGTGCCGCCCTCCAATCAGTTGCGCGGAGCGTAGGGGCTCGCGACGGCAGTGGCAAGCAAATCCGCGAGGCCCCATATTGTCCGGGCGGGCGGTCGGGAGCGTCGGGGCGGCCGTCGCCCGGCGACCGGCAGCCCGGCGTCGCGGCAACGCGCCGAGATGTCGAAATTCGGCATGGCGGGCGCGCCGGCCGCCTGTATCGCGAAGGAAACCGGAAAGGGCCGACAGATGACCGAGATCACCATCGTCTACTGGCGGGACATCCCCGCGCAGGTGATCGCGGGACGGGGCCGGCGCGGCGTGAAGCGCCCGCTGCCCGAGCGGTTCGAGCAGGCGATCGACCGGGCCGCGATGCGCTCCGGCGCCGTCGGCACGGACGACTACCTCGCCGCCTGGCGCAAGGCGCCGGCGGGCGAGGTCGATGCCGCCGGCGAGGCGGCGGCCGACGAGATCGCCGCCCGGCTCGACGCCGAATACGACACCGAGCGCCTGAAGGCGCTCATCGCCAACGATGGCCGGGCCTGACCCGCCCGTTTTCCCCGGAGATTCCATGTCGATCCTGTCCTTCCGCCGCCCCTCCCCCGCGCCCCGGCACCGCGACGACACCGTCGCCCGCTTCCTCGACGGCTATTCCGTCGAGGTGATGCCCCGCACTGCGGCCAAGGTGGAGGATTTCCGCGCGCTGCTGCCGCAGGGCACACGGGTCTACATCGCCCATATCGACGGCACGCCGATCGAGGAGATGGTGGCCACCGCCGCCCGCATCGCCTCCGAGGGCTTCGACGTCATGCCGCATTTCCCCGCCCGCATCATCCGGGACGCTGCGGAGCTGTCGGACTGGATCGCCCGCTACAGCGGCGAGGCCGGCGTCACCCAGGGCCTGCTCCTCGCCGGCGGCGTGACCGAGCCCCGGGGCGATTTCGACAATTCCATGCAGCTCATGGAAACCGGCCTCTTCGACCGCGCCGGCTTCACCCGCCTGCACGTCGCCGGCCACCCGGAGGGCAACCGCGACATCGACCTCGACGGCTCCGACGCGAACGTCTCGAAGGCGCTCGCCTGGAAGCAGGCCTTCTCGGAGCGCACCGATGCCGAAATGGCGATCACGACCCAGTTCTGCTTCGAGGCGCAACCCGTCATCGACTGGGCCGAGGCGCTGCGCGCGGCCGGCATCCGCCTGCCCGTCCATATCGGCATCGCCGGCCCGGCGAAGCTGCAGACGCTGATCCGGTTCGCCGTCGCCTGCGGCGTCGGCCCGTCGCTCCGGGTGCTGCAGAAGCGGGCGATGGACGTCACCAAGCTCCTCCTGCCCTATACGCCCGACGACGTGGTCGAGGCGCTGGCGCAGCACAAGGCGGTGCATCCCGACTTCGCCATCTGCCGCGTTCATCTCTTTCCGCTCGGCGGCATCGCCGCCGCCGCGGACTGGGCCAATGCCCGGCGGACGCCGTCGAAGGTGCGCCTCAGCCGATGACCCCTGCCCTGCTGTTCGATCTCGACGGGACGATGATCGATTCGGACCCGATCCACGCCTCCGTCTTCGCGGAAATCTTCGCCGAGCGGGGGCGCGAAATCGACGGCGAGTTCTACACCGACCGCATCCAGGGGCGGCTCAACGCCGACATCTTCACCGAATTCTTTCCGGACGAGGACCCGGGCGCGCTCGCCGACGAGAAGGAGGCGCGCTTCCGCGACCGCCTGGGAGACAACGCCGAGCCGGTGGCGGGCCTCGTTGCGCTCATCGACCGGGCGCGGGGACACGGAATGGCGATCGGCATCGTCACCAACGCGCCGCGCCGCAACGCCGAGACCATGCTCGCCGCGATGGGGATCGCGCACCGGTTCGACACGCTCGTGGTCTGCGAGGACCTGCCCCGCGGCAAGCCCGATCCCCTGCCCTACCGCACCGGGCTCGACCGCCTCGGCACCGATCCCGCCCGCGCGCTGGCCTTCGAGGACAGCCGCTCGGGGATAGCCTCCGCCGCCGCCGCCGGCATCGCGACGATCGGTTTGCGCTCGTCCCTGGGCCACGACGCCCTACTTTCTGTCGGGGCGTCCGACAGCATCGCCGATTTCACCGATCCCGGGCTCGCGCCCTGGCTCGACCGACTGACCGAGGAGACCTGATGACCCGCACCGTTCTGGAGTCGAAGTCCAAGACCGTGACCATCGGCTTCGACGAGCCCTTCTGCGTGATCGGGGAGCGCATCAACCCCACGGGTCGCAAGAAGCTCGCCGCCGAGCTGGAGCAGGACGACTTCTCCACCGTCGAGCGGGATGCGCTGGAGCAGGTCGCCTGCGGCGCGATGGTGCTCGACGTCAATTCCGGCGCGGTCTTCACCAACAAGATGGCCGAGGATCCGCGCTACGCCGACAACAACTTCGTCGAGCCGGCGCTGATGCCGGAGCTCGTCAGGCGCATCCAGTCGCTGGTGGACGTGCCGCTCTGCATCGACAGCTCCGTGCCGGGCGCGCTGAAGAACGGGCTCGAGGCGGCGGAGGGCCGTCCGCTCCTGAATTCCGTCACCGGCGAGGAGGAGCGGCTGGAACTGGTCCTGCCGCTCGTCAAGAAGTACAACGTGCCGGTGGTGGCGATCTCCAACGACGACAGCGGCATCTCCGAGGATCCCGAGGTCCGTTTCGCGGTGGCGAAGAAGATCGTCGAACGCGCGGCGGATTTCGGCATCCCCGCCCACGACATCGTGGTGGACCCGCTGGTCATGCCGGTGGGCGCGATGGCCTCGGCGGGCCGGCAGGTCTTCACGCTGGTGCGGCGGCTCCGCGACGAACTCGGCGTCAACACCACCTGCGGCGCGTCGAACGTCTCCTTCGGCCTGCCCCACCGCCACGGGATCAACGCCGCCTTCCTGCCGATGGCGATCGGCGCCGGCATGACCTCCGCGATCATGAACCCAATCCGCCCGGTCGAGATGGAGGCGGTGCGGGCCGCGAACTTCCTCATGAACCACGACCCGAACGGCGCCGAATGGATCAACTTCTCCCGTATCCTCGACGCCGTCGAGGCCGGCGAGAGCTATCCCGAGGCGTCGAAGGCGGCGATGGCTGCCGGCGGCGGTCGCGGCGGACGGCGGCGCAGGCGGGCGTGATCCGATGCTGACCCGATCCGGTCCATACGGTCGGGATGGCACCGACCGTTCCGCCTCCCGACCGCGAGCGGTGGCGGCGCGAAATCTTCTCGGCGCAGGCGGTCCGCCGTGGCGGCGTGCTGCGCCGCTCCGTGGCCCGGGTGGAACGCGAGAGCGGCACGCCGGCCCTGATCGCCGAGCTCCGGCGCCGCGACTTCCACATGCCCGAGACCGGCGGACAGGTCGTCATCCTCTGCAATGCCGGCGCGATCCGCATGATCTGCCGGCCCGAATTTTCGCCGGAAATTCGTCTCTCGATCCTTCGCGGAAGACTCGCCACATACCCGCATCATGACCGACCCCCTCGTCATCTTCACCCCCTCGGGCAGGCGCGGCCGGGTGCCCGCCGGCACCACCGTCCTCGCCGCCGCCCGCCGCCTCGGCGTCGATCTCGACAGCGTCTGCGGCGGCCGCGGCATCTGCTCCAAGTGCCAGGTCTCCCCCGGCAAGGGCAGTTTCCCCAAGCACGGCGTGACGGTCGCCGAGGACGCGCTCTCGCCCTGGAACGCCGTCGAGGCCCGCTACGACGAGAAGCGCGGCCTGAAACCCGGCCGCCGCCTCGGCTGCCAGGCCGAGATCCGCGGCGACGTGGTGCTCGACGTCCCCCCCGAGAGCCAGGTCCACCGCCAGGTCGTCCGCAAGGACGCCGCCGAGCGCACCATCGCCATGGATCCGGCGACCCGGCTCTACTATGTCGAGGTCGCAGAACCGGACATGCACGAGCCCGCGGGCGATCTGGAACGGCTGAACCGGGCGCTCGGCGAGCAGTGGCAGGTCGGACCGGTCGAGGCGACCCTGCCCCTGCTGGCGAAGCTGCAACCCGTTCTCCGCAAGCAGGAGTTCCGCGTCACAGTCGCGATCCACGCCGCCCATCGCGGGCCCGCGCGGCTGATCGACATCTGGCCGGGCTTCTACGAGCAGGGGCTCTTCGGCCTCGCCATCGACCTCGGCTCGACCACCATCGCCGGCCATCTCTGCGACCTCGACACCGGCCGCGTGCTGGCCTCCGCTGGTGCCATGAACCCCCAGATCCGCTTCGGCGAGGATTCTGATGAGCCGGGTCAGCTATTCGATGATGAACCCGGGCGGCGCCGCCGAGATGACCGCCGCCGTCCGGGACGCGATCGACGCGCTGACCGGCGCCGTCGCCGCCGATGCCGGCATCGACCCCGCCGCCATCGTCGAAGCGGTGGTCGTCGGCAATCCGGTGATGCACCACCTGTTTCTCGGCATCGACCCGGTGGAGCTCGGACAGGCCCCCTTCGCGCTCGCCACTTCCGGTGCGATCGACTGCGCCGCCGCCGAGCTCGGCCTCGCCCGCCTCAACCCCGCCGCCCGCGCCTACCTGCCGCCCTGCATCGCCGGCCATGTGGGCGCCGACGCCGCCGCCGTCGCGCTTTCCGAGGAACCCTGGGCGCAGGAGGATCTCACCCTCGTCGTGGACGTGGGCACCAATGCCGAGATCCTGCTCGGGGACACCACGCGGGTCCTCGCCTGCTCCTCGCCCACCGGCCCCGCCTTCGAGGGCGCGCAGATCAGTTCCGGCCAGCGCGCCGCCCCCGGCGCCATCGAGGCGGTGCGCATCGACCCCGAGACCCGCGCCGTGCGCTTCCGCGTCATCGGCGACGCGCGCTGGTCCGACGAGCCGGGCTTCGACGCCGAGGTCACCGGCATCTGCGGCTCGGGCATCATCGAGGCGGTGGCCGAGATGCGGATGGCCGGGATCGTCGATGCCTCGGGCCTCATCGGCTCCGCCGCGCAGACCGGCTCCGACCGGGTCGAGCCCGACGGGCGCACCCATGCCTTCGTCCTCCACAGCGACGGCGAGCGGGTGATCTCCGTCACCCAGGGCGACATCCGCGCCATCCAGCTCGCCAAGTCCGCCCTCTATGCCGGCGCACGCCTCTTGATGGACGAGCGCGGCGTGGACCATGTCGACCGCGTGGTGCTTGCCGGGGCCTTCGGAGCCCATATCAGCCCCAAACACGCCATGGTCCTCGGCATGATCCCCGACGTGGCGCTGGAGCGCGTCACGAGCGCCGGCAATGCCGCCGGCACCGGCGCGCGCATTGCCTTGCTGAACCGCGCCGCCCGCGCCGAGATCGAGGCCCGCGTGCGCCGGATCCGCAAGGTCGAGACGGCGATCGAGCCGCGCTTCCAGGAGCATTTCGTCGCCGCCAACGCGCTGCCCCACGCCACCGACCCGTTCCCGACGCTGCGCGCCCTCGTGCCGCTGCCAGAGGTCTCCTTCAACCAGGGCGGCGAGGATCGCGGCCGGCGCCGCCGGAGGCGCTGAGCCCCCTTGACCCCCGCCGCCGGCCGGGCCTATCTGAGCGCCGCGAGGCGGGTGTAGCTCAATGGTAGAGCAGGAGCTTCCCAAGCTTAAGACGAGGGTTCGATTCCCTTCACCCGCTCCAGCCGCTCCCCCAACGGCTCGCCGTCGCGTCGCCCCCGCCACATTCGCCCTCCCCGCGCCCCCGCCGGCTCGCTAGACTCGGTCGCGGGAGGGCTCCGCCATGCGCCCCGAAGATCGTCTCGCCACCCACCACGTCCTGAACCAGCCGGAGGCCGGTCCGGCGCCCGACCCCTGGGCGACGGACCCGGTGTTGCGGACGCATGTCGCCGCGCAGGGGGGCGACGCGGCCCATCTCGGCCGCTTCGCCGCCGCACTCGTCGCGGCGAACGCCCGGGAGCTCGGCGAGCGCGCCCGCCGCGCCCGGCCCGAGGCGCGGATCTTCGACCGCCACGGCCGCCGCCTTGACGAGGTGCGCTTCGATCCGGCCTGGCACGACCTGCTCGCGCTCGGCCTCACCCACGGCTACGCCGCCCTGCCCTGGAGCGGGGGCAGCCACGTCACCCACGCCGCGATGGTCTACCTGATGAGCGGTGTCGAGCCCGGCACCTGCTGCCCGATGACGATGACCTGCGCCGCGATCCCGGCGCTCGCGGACCAGCCCCACCTCGCGGCCTGGCGCGACAAGCTCGCCACCCCCGATTACGACCCCGCCGTGGCGCCGCTCTCGCGCAAGCGCGCCGCCACCCTCGGCATGGCGATGACCGAAAAGCAGGGCGGCTCCGACCTGCGCACCAACACCACCCGCGCCGAGCCGGAGGGCGGCCTCTGGCGCCTCACCGGCCACAAGTGGTTCTGCTCCGCGCCGATGTCCGACGGCTTCCTGACGCTGGCGCAGACGCCCGAGGGCCTCACCTGCTTTCTGGTCCCCCGCTGGCTCGAGGACGGCAGCCGCAACGCCATCCACCTGATGCGGCTGAAGGACAAGCTCGGCAACCACGCCAACGCCTCCGCCGAGATCGAGTATCACGGCGCCGCCGCCCATCTCGTCGGCGCGCCGGGCCACGGCGTGCGCGCCATCATCCGCATGGTCCACCACACCCGCCTCGACACCGCCATCGCGCCGGCGGGCCTGATGCGCGCCGCGCTGGCCGAGGCCGTCGCCTGGTGCGCGGACCGCTCGGCCTTCCAGCGGCGCCTCGTCGACCAGCCCCTCATGCGGCAGGTGCTGGCCGACCTCGCCCTCGACTGGGAAGGCGCCACTGCGCTCTCCCTGCGCGTCGCGCGCGCCTTCGACGCGGACGACCCGTTCGCCCGCATCGCCGTCGCCGCCGCCAAGTTCCTCGCCAACAAGCGCTGCCCGGCGGTGATCGCGGAGGCGATGGAGGTGCTGGGCGGGATGGGCTATGTCGAGGAGACGCCGCTGCCCATGCTCTACCGCGAGGCGCCGCTGAACGGCATCTGGGAAGGCTCGGGCAACGTCATCTGTCTCGACATCCTGCGCTCGCTCGCCCGCGACGTCGCCGCGCGCGACGCCGTGGCCGCGGAGCTCGACGGAGCGGCCGGCACCGATCCGCGCTACGACGCCGCCCTCGCCGCCTTCCGCGCCCGCTGGCTCCGCGAACCGGCGGAGGCCGAGGCCCGCGCCTTCGCCGAGACCCTCGCCCATCTCCTGACCGCGGCCACCCTTCTGGCCACCGCGCCCGCCGCCGTGGCGGAAAGCTACGTCGCCGGACGGCTCGCCCCCCGCGGTCTCGTCCCGGGCGCGGTCGAGGGGCTCGCCACCGACCTGCTGCTCGACCGCCTCGCCGGGCGCGGGTGAACTTGCAACCGCCGCTCCGATCGCCACATGACCCAGAGGCTTCCAGGGGGACGACGATGTCGATGAAGAAGATGGCGCGCCAGATGGCCTTCGCCTTTGCCGCCGCGAAGGGCGTGCAGATGTTCCAGCAGGCCGGCGGGATCGAGGGCATCCGCAAGAAGCTCTCGAGTTCCGGCGCGGCCCGCAAGGGCGGCATCGCCGGTCTCCTGGGCGAGCTCGGCGTCGACGAGCGCGGCCGCGGCGGCCGGACCGATATCGGCGGCCTGCTGACGGGCCTCGCCGGCGCGTCGGGCGGGTCCGCCGCCGGCGACCGGATGCGCGGCCTTCTGGACACCACCCGCGAGACCCCGGAGGACACGCCGGAGGAGGAGCAGGTCTCGGGCCTGATGATCCGCGCCATGATCCAGGCGGCGCGCGCCGACGGCGAGATCGACGCCGCCGAGCGGGAGACGCTGATGCAGGTGATCGGCGAGGCCGATCCGCAGGAGGAGGCCTTCCTCGCCGCCCAGATGCGCGAACCCGTCGATCCAGAGGCGCTCGCCCGCGAGGTGCCCGAGGGCCACGCGCTGGAGATCTACACCGCGAGCGTCATCGCCATCGAGCCCGACAACCGCGCCGAGGCCGAGTTTCTCGACCGCCTCGCCAGCGCCCTGAAGCTCGACCGGCGCATAGTCAACGAGGTCCACGCCGCCCAGGGCAAGCCGCCGCTCTACACGCTCTGATGACCGGCTATCTCGTCTACGACGTCTTCACCCGGGTCCCCTTCGGCGGCAACCCCCTCGCCGTGGTCCCGGACGCAACCGGCCTGCCCGACGCGGCGCTGCTGCCCGTCGCGCGCGAATTCGGCTTCTCGGAGACCGCCTTCGTCTATCCGCCGGAGGCCGGCGGCACGGCGCGGGTCCGCATCTTCACGCCGACGCAGGAAGTCCCCTTTGCCGGCCATCCCCTGATCGGCACCGCCGTGGCTCTGGCCGAGAGCGGCGGTCCGGCGGAGCAGCTTCTCGAGACCGGCGCCGGACCGATCGGCTGCCTCGCGGAGGCGGGCCGCGCGGCGTTCGAGCGGCATGCCGAGCTCGAGGTCCTGCACCACCCCGATCCCGGCTTCGTCGCCGCCTGTCTCGGCCTGCCGGAGAAGGCGGTGCGCACCGAAAACCACGCCCCCGCCATCGCCTCCGCCGGCCTGCCCTTCCTGCTCGCCGAACTCGAGGGCCAGAGGCAGCTCGCCAAGTGCCGGCCGCAGATCGAGATGTTCCGCCGCGGCCAGGCCGAGTTCGATCTCGCCTTCGACTTCGCGATCTATGCCTATACCCGCCACGAGGATCGCATCCGCGCGCGCATGTTCGCCCCGCTCGACGACATTCCCGAGGACCCCGCCACCGGCAGCGCCGCCGCCGCGCTCGGCCTGTTCCTCGCCGATCTGGAGGGGCGCGCGCAGGCAGCCACGATCGAGCAGGGCGTGGAGATGGGCCGCCCGTCGGTGATCTCGATGATGGCCGAGCCCGGCAGCGTGACGATCTCCGGCGCGGCGGTGCGGGTGATGGAGGGGCGGATCACGCCCGAGGCGCTGGCCTCCTTCCCCGCCATCGGATAGGGCCTCGCTGCGGCGGGCCGCCGGCCGCCCCACCCCCCGAGGACACCGATCATGGAAACCGACAATCTCCGCGCCATCGCGCTGATGGTCGCCGCGATGGCGGCCTTCGCCGTCCTGGACTTCCTGCTGAAGCTGGCCTCGGCCGCGATGCCCACGGGACAGGTCTTGGTGGCGCTGTCGGGCGGGCTCTGCCTCGTCTTCTCGGTCATCTGCATCCGCCGCGGATCGCCGCTGGCCGACCGCTCCCTGCTCACGCCCCTGGTGGTCATCCGCTGCGCCGCCGAAGTCGGCGCGACGAGCTTCTTCGTCACCGCCCTGACCCTCAACCCGCTCTCCCTCGTCTCCGCCGTCCAGCAGGCGACGCCGATCTTCGTGACCATGGGCGCGGCGCTCTGGCTGCGCGAGCCGGTGGGCTGGCGGCGCTGGGCGGCGGTGCTGGCCGGGCTCGCGGGCGTGCTCGTCATCATCCGGCCCGGCCTCGCGGGGTTCGAGGCCTCCGCCCTCCTTGCCGTCGCAGCGGCCGTCTGCCTCGCCATCCGCGATCTCGTCTCCCGCCGCATGCCCGCCGAGATCGGCTCGGACCAGCTCTCGCTCTGGGCCTACGCCCTCCTGCTGCCCGTCGCCCTCGTGCTGATGCTCGCCGGCCCGCCCGTCACCCTTGCCACGCCCGCGGCCTGGGGCCTTCTCCTCTGCGCCGTGGCCATCGGCGCCGTGGCCTATCTCACGCTTCTCGGCTCGACGCGGATCGGCGACCTCTCGGTGGTCATCCCGTTCCGCTATTCGCGCCTCATCTTCGCCCTCGTGCTCGGCGTCGGCCTGCTCGGCGAGCGGCCCGACGCGCCCACCTATCTCGGCGCCGCCATCGTCGTCGCCAGCGGCCTCTACACCTGGCTCCGCGAGCGCCGCCGCACCCGCGCCCTTTCCATGTCCCGCCGATCCGCCTAGGTCTTCGGGCGACAACCTGACCCACGGGGGAGAGAGAGATGAGTGCCATCCTCGAAATCATCGGCCGGGAGATCCTCGACAGCCGCGGCAACCCCACGGTGGAGGTCGACGTGATCCTCGACGACGGCTCGATGGGCCGCGCGGCGGTGCCGTCGGGCGCCTCCACCGGCCAGCACGAGGCCCACGAGCGTCGCGACGGCGACACGGACCGCTATCTCGGCAAGGGCGTGACCGAGGCTGTGGCGGCGGTCAACGGCGAGATCGCCGAGGGCCTCCTCGGCATGGACGCGACTGAGCAGGAAGCCGTCGACGCCACGATGATCGAGATGGACGGCACCGGCAACAAGGGCCGGCTCGGCGCCAACGCCATCCTCGGCGTCAGCCTCGCCACTGCCAAGGCCGCCGCCGAGTTCACCATGCAGCCGCTGTTCCGCTATGTCGGCGGCACCGCCGCGCGCACCCTGCCCGTTCCGATGATGAACATCGTCAACGGCGGCGAGCATGCCGACAACCCGATCGACTTCCAGGAATTCATGATCATGCCGGTCTCGGCGCCCAACATCCGGGAGGCCGTGCGCGCCGGCTGCGAGATCTTCCACACCCTGAAGAAGGAGCTCTCCGCCGCCGGGCTCGCCACCGGCATCGGCGACGAGGGCGGCTTCGCCCCCGACATCAAGTCCACCCGCGACGCGATGGATTTCATCATGAAATCCTGCGAGAAGGCCGGCTACGCGCCGGGCGAGGACATCATGCTCGCCCTCGACTGCGCCTCGACCGAATACTACGAGAACGGCCGCTACGAGATGAAGGGCGAGGGCGCCTCGCTCTCCTCCGAGGAGAACGTGGACTATCTCGAGAAGCTCGTCGCCGATTACCCGATCCTGTCGATCGAGGACGGCTGCGCCGAGGACGACTGGGACGGCTGGAAACTCCTGACCGAGCGCCTCGGCGACCGCGTCCAGCTCGTCGGCGACGACCTCTTCGTCACCAACCCGACCCGCCTGAAGCAGGGGATCGAGCGCGGCATCGCCAATTCGATGCTGGTGAAGGTCAACCAGATCGGCACCCTCTCGGAGACCCTGGAAGCCGTCGAGATGGCCCACCGCGCCCGCTACACGAACGTCATGTCGCACCGCTCCGGCGAGACCGAGGACGCGACCATCGCCGATCTCGCCGTCGCCACCAATTGCGGGCAGATCAAGACCGGCTCGCTGTCGCGCTCCGACCGCCTGGCGAAGTACAACCAGCTCATCCGCATCGAGGAGATGCTGGGCGAGACGGCCCGCTTCGCCGGACGGTCGATCCTGCGGTGAGCCTCGAAGAAGGGCACTACCCCGTCCCGGAGGGGCATCTGGCCGTCGTCGTCACGCATCTCCTCTGCCACGCGCCCGTCGCCCTGCCCGAATGCCCGGCCGGCGTCGAGCTTCGGCTGGAGGATTGCGTGGCCCCGGAAACCTATCGCCGGCTCTTCCGGATGATCGGGCGGGACTGGCTCTGGACCTCGCGGCTCATGCTGGAGGACGACGCGCTCCTCTCCACCCTTCTCGACCCCGCCGTCGCGCTCTACACGCTGCGCTCGGACGGCGAGACCCGCGGCATGGTCGAACTCGACCTCGGCCGGTCCGGCGTGCCGCGCATCTCCTTCTTCGGCCTCACGCCGGAGGTCACGGGACGCGGCATCGGCCGCTGGCTGATGGCGCATTTCCAGCACATGCTCTTCGACGGCGGCGCCGAGGCCATCGGGCTCGACACCTGCACCCTCGACAGCCCCGGCGCGCTCAGGTTCTACCTCCGCAACGGCTTCGCGGCCGAGCGGCGGGAGGTGCGCATCTTCCCCGATCCCCGCTGCCTCGGCCTGCTCGACGCCGAGGCGGCGCCCTTCGTGCCGCGCCTCTGATCACTCCTGCATCTCGTATTCCGGCAGCTCGTTCAGCTGCTGCTGGTTGAGCCGTGTCACCACCGTGATCTCGTCGGACTCCGGGTCCGGCCGCGCCAGCCTCAAATCCGGGAGCGGGATCAGCACCGCCTTCGTGCCGATGCCGAGAAACCCGCCGACATCGATCGTCAGTCCCTGCACCTCGCCCCGGGCCGAGAGCACGATGTCCTGCACATGGCCGATCTCGGTCAGGTCGGCGACCATCGTGCTGAGCGGCGCGCGGTCCTGCCAGACATCCTCCTTGTACTGGCCTTCGAGCGAGACCACCGTGGCATCCTGCAACATGCTCGCTGTGATGGTGTTCTGCGCCGACTGCGCCCCGGATTGGGCCTCGGACTGCGCCTGTCCGGATTGCGCCTGTCCGGATTGCGAGGATTGCGACTGCCCCGCTTGGCCCGACGAACCGGCGGACTGGCCGGTCTCCTCCTGCGCGGGAAGAGCGGTTGCGGTCAGGGCCAGCATCGCCGCCAGGGCGAGAACGTTACGTGTCATGGGGTCCTCCGGGTTTGCACTCGGAGAATGAACAGGACCCTGCTTGCCGGAGTTCCCCGCGACCGGCGAAAGACCCCGCGCGGCCGCGCCGGGCCCGCTTCCGCGCAAAAGCCCTGCCCCCGCCACGGAACGAAGTCACGCGCGCGAGATTTACCGATGGAGGGTACGAGTATGGGGTGACGATGACCGAAGGCAAACCGAGTTGGGGCGCGCGCAAGATCGGACCGGACCGCTGGCGGATCGCGCTCTGGAGCCCGGAGACCCGCGAGATGGGGCTGGCGCTCGGCGACCGCTCGCTCGTCATGGAAAGCGCCGCGACCGGATGGCACAGTCTCGAGGCGGAGGCGGCGCCCGGCACCACCTACGCCTTCCTCCGGAACGGCGAGGAGAAGCCGGACCCGGCCTCCCGGTTCCAGGCCGGCGGCGTCCATGCCCGCTCCGTCCTCGTCGATCCCGCCGAGATGCACCAGCGCCCCGGATGGGAGGGCCGGTCCTGGGAGACCGCGGTGCTCTTCGAGCTCCATGTGGGCACCTTCACCGAGGCCGGCACGCTCGACGCCGCCCGCCACCGGCTGCACGTGCTCGCCGATCTCGGCATCACCGCGGTCGAGCTGATGCCGCTCGGCCATTTCCCCGGCGCGCGCGGCTGGGGCTACGACGTGGTCCTGCCCTTCGCCATCCATCCCGCCTATGGCAGCCCGGCGGAGATGGCCCGCTTCGTCCAGACCGCCCACGACGTCGGCCTCATGGTGCTGGTCGACGCGGTCTACAACCATTTCGGCCCGGACGGCGCGGTGCTGACCGAGCTCTGCCCCTCCTTCTTCGACGCGGACCGGCACACCCCCTGGGGCGCCGCCATCGACTTCGACCGGCCGGAAGTCGTCGATTACTTCCTCCAGAACGCGACGATGTGGCTGCGCGACTACGGTGTCGACGGGCTGCGCCTCGACGCCGTCCACCAGATCGGCCGGCCGGAGGACACGGCGTTCCTCGAGACCCTGGCGCGCCATGTCGCGGCGCTCGATCTCGGCCGCCCGGTCCACCTCGTCACCGAGGACGAGCGCAATCTCGCGGGCTACGTGGCGGCCGGCGATCCGATCCGCGCCCAGTGGAACGACGATTACCACCACGCCATCCACTGCCTCCTGACCGGCGAGAGCCAGTCCTACTACGCGCCGTTCTCCGTGGATCCGTTCGGCGACCTCGTCACCGCGCTCCGCGACGGACAGGTCGACCAGGGCGATGAGCGTCCGCGCGCCGAGGCGATCCGCGGCGAGCCGTCGGGCCACCTGCCGCCGACCCGCTTCGTCAACGCCAACCAGACCCACGACCAGATCGGCAACCGCGCCTTCGGCGACCGCATCGTCACGCTCGCCGAACCCGGCACGGCGCGGATCGCCCACGCCCTCCTGCTGCTCGCGCCCTTCATCCCGATGCTCTTCATGGGCGAGGAATCGGGCTCCCGGGCGCCGTTCCGCTTCTTCACCGATTTCGAGGGCGACCTCGCGGAGGCCGTGCGCGAGGGGCGGCGCAGCGAATTCCCCGAATTCGCCGGCGAGCGGCGCGAGATCCCCGATCCCAATGCGCGTGCGACCTTCCGCGAATCGCGGCCCTACAGGGATTTGCCCGAGGATGCCGCCGACTGGGAGGGGCTGACCCGCCACTGCCTGTCGCTGCGCCGCGACTACGTGATCCCGCGGCTCCGCAGCGGCTGGACCGGAGAGACGGTGGAGCGGCTGTCGGACCGCTCGCTCTGGGCGGAATGGCGCTTCCGGGACGGCTCGCTGGAAGCCGCCTTCACCCTGGAGGGTCCGCCCCCCTCCCTGTCGCGCGGGGCGCGGGAGATCTTCTACGACACGAATGACAGCGGCGCCTCGATCCGCGTCGGCATCGGGGAACCGCAATGAGCCTAGTCGCCAGCTACCGCGTTCAACTCCGCGGGGAGATGGATTTCGCCGCCCTGTCCGGGCGGCTCGACCAGATCGCCGATCTCGGGATCAGCCATCTCTACCTGTCTCCGATCCTGACCGCCGCGCCGGGCTCGACCCACGGCTACGACGTCACCGACCCGACGCAGATCGACCCCGTCCTCGGCGGCGCGTCCGGCTTCGCCGACCTCGCCGCCGCTGCCCATGACCGGGGCCTGAAGGTGGTCGTCGACATCGTGCCGAACCACATGGCCTTCGGGCTCGACACGCCCTGGCTCCGCGACGTGCTCGAGAAGGGCGCGCGCTCCCCCCATGCGCCGGTCTTCGACATCGACTGGCAGGCCGGCCCGGTCGCCCTGCCCTGGCTCGCCGCTCCGCTCCCCGAGCTTCTGGAGGCCGGCGAGGTCCGGGTCGAAGGCACGGATCTCGTCATCGGCGCGCTCCGCCTGCCCCTCGCCCCGGGCACCGCTCCCGGGACCGGCGGCGAGCTGTCGGCCGAAGAACTCGAGAGGCTGCATGCGCGCCAGCACTGGCACCTGCTGCCCTGGCAGATGGAGCGCGACAGCATCACCCATCGCCGTTTCTTCTCGGTCACCTCGCTGATCGGCGTCCGGGTCGAGGATCCGCAGGTCTTCGCCGCCACCCACGAGGCGATCTTCGACCTCGCCGACCGCGGGATGATCGACGGCATCCGCATCGACCATGTCGACGGCCTCGTCGATCCCGCCGGCTATCTTGAGCACCTCGCCGCGCGGCTCCCCGACATTCCGCTCTGGGTGGAGAAGATCCTCGTCACCGGCGAGACGCTGCCCGACTGGCCGGTCGCCGGAACCACCGGCTACGACGCGGCGGCGGTGATCGCCCGTGCGCTCGCCGACGCGGAGGGGATCGCGCGGATCGACGCGCTCTGGCGCGGGGAGACCGGGATCGAGGGCGATTTCCATGCCGCCGTCGCGGAGGCGAAATACGAGATCCTGACCGACGAGCTCGCCGCCGAGTTGCGCCAGCTCCGCGGCATGGCCGGGGCGCTGGCGGAGGAGGAGGGCCGCCCCGTCGGCCCGGAGATGCTGCGCGAGGCGCTGACCGAGCTTCTCGTCGCCTTTCCGCGCTACCGCTCCTATATCGGCGCCGCCGCCTCGGCGCAGGACGAGACGCTCTGGCGCGACAGCGCCGACCGGGCGGCGGAGGCGGTCCGCGACCGGGCCGTCATCGACTGGATCGCCGACCGCATCCTGGCCGCCGACGGCGACGCCGCGCGCCGCCTCGGCCGCCGCATGGAACAGGTGACCGGGGCGCTGATCGCCAAGGCGCACGAGGACACCGCCGGCTTCCGCTTCAACCGCTATCTCGCCGCCAACGAGGTCGGCGCCGATCCCGACCGCCCCGTCGCGGAGGAGGCCGAGGTGCAGGCGCATCTCGACGCCCGGCTCGGCGCCTGGCCCGCCGCGCTCACCGCCGGCTCCACCCACGACACCAAGCGCTCCGAGGATACCCGCGCCCGCCTGATCGCCGCGAGCCACATGGCCGACGCCTTCGAGACCCTGTGGCGCGACGCCGCCACCCTGCCCGGCAGCGAGGGGATCGACGCCAACCGCCGCTTCTACGCGTTCCAGACGGCGCTCGGGCTCTGGGGCGCGCCGGAGGCCGCCGACCGGCTCGCCGATCACATCGTCAAGGCGCTGCGGGAGGGCAAGGAGGTCAGCTACTGGACCGCGCCCGACGAGGATCGGGAGGCGCGGGCGCAGGACTGGCTGCGCGCCCTCGTCGCGCGCTGGGATGCCGGACGGCCCGAGGCGCTCCTGCGGATCTGCGCCATGGGCGAGACCGTCTCGCTGGCCGAGACCGCCCTCCGCCTCGCCTGGCCCGGCATGCCGGACATCTACCAGGGCGGGGAGGGCGCGCTCTTCCAGCTCACCGACCCCGACAACCGCCGCCCGCCCGACTGGGATGCGCTGGCGGCCCTGCCCTCCGGCGAGGATTTCGCCTCCCGCAAGGCCTCCCTCGTCCGGCTCCTGCTCGGCCTCCGCCGCGCCCATCCCCAACTCTTCGCCGAAGGCGCGGCGGAATGGCGCGCCGAGGCCGGCGGAGGCCGCCTCACCCGCCGCCTGGGTGCGGAGAGCCTGTCGATCCGCATCGGTCCCGACCCGGCCCCCGACGAGGCTCTCTGGTCCTCCGCCGCGGGTGCGGGACCGCTGGGTGTGAGCGTCGTCCGGGGCTGATCCCCGCCAGAGGGAACCCGAGGGCCGCCCTGTCGGTTGACCTCCCGCCTGGGGTTCCCGCCTTGGAGCGTGTCGTGCCGTTAGCGAGTTACCAGTTCTGTAGAGCGTCCCGGCCGGGAATTCCAGGCGACCGCGCCGCCGGACGGGTCCTTCCGGTCCTGCTCGCCGGCGGCCGCGGCACCCGGCTTCACGAGCTGACCGCGCAGATCTGCAAGCCCGCCCTCCCCTTCGTCGGCAACAGCCGCCTCGTCGATTTCACCCTCGCCAATCTCGAGCGGTGCCGCCTGCCAAGGGTGATGGTCGCCACCCAGTATTGCGCCAGGCCGCTCGAGCGCCATCTCCGCGCCGTCTGGTCCGACAGGCTGGACCTGAAGCTCCGCCACGCCCCGACCCTCACCGGCCGCGCGGAAGGTTCCCGCGGCACCGCCGACGCGGTCCGCGTGGTCCTTGACGAGATCGACGCCCTCGCCCCGCAGGAGCTCATGATCCTCGCCGGGGACCACATCTACGCCATGGATTACCGCCCGATGCTGGCCTCCCACCGCGAGCGCGGCGCGGTCCTGACCGTCGCCGCCGACCTCGTGCCGCGGAGCGAGGCGCAGGGCTTCGGCATCGTCGAGGCCGATCGCGGGGACCGCATCTGCCGTTTCGTGGAAAAGCCCGCGCATCCGCCGCCGAGCGCCGGAGACCCCGCCCGCAGTCTCGCCAGCATGGGGCTCTACGTGATCGACTGGCCGTGGCTCCGGGACTGCCTCCGCGACCATCCCGACGCGCTCGATTTCGGCCATCACGTCCTGCCCATCGCGGTGGCGGAGGGGCGCAGCTTCGTCCATGCGCCGGGCCGGACCGCGCCGCTCTACTGGCGCGACGTGGGCACGCTCGACGCGCTGCGCCGCGCGGCGCTCGATTTCGGCGGCGAAACGCCGCCCGTGCCGATCCCCGGACCGGCGCGGCGGAAGGCCGATCCCGAGGGCCTCATCGACAGTTTCGCGATGGCCGGATCCCTGGTCTCGCGCGGGGCGCTCCTCTCGCGCTGCGTCGTCGCGCCGGGCGCCGTCGTCCCGTTCGGCAGGCAGATCGGGGTCGACCGGCGGCGCGACCGGCTGAGCTTCCGCCGCAGCTCCGGGGGCACCTTTCTGGTCACGCCCGAGATGCTTGCCGCCAGCCGGACGACACGGGACTGGAACTTCCCGGCCTGAGTCCCTTTATCCCGCAGGTGCAGCACCCGGCAGGAGACCGCCTTGACCTCTCGAACCTTCGACCGCGACGCGGCCTCGAGCGCCCATCTCGGCGCCGATGTAAACGGCGAGGGCACGAATTTCGCCCTGTTCAGCGAACATGCCGAGGCCGTGGAGCTCTGTCTCTTCGACGCCGACGGGGCGGAGACGCGTCTCGCGCTTCCCGACATGGAAGGCGGCGTCTGGTTCGGCTACCTGCCCGGCATCCGCCCGGGTCAGCGCTACGGATACCGCGTCCACGGGCCCTACGATCCCGAGGCGGGCCACCGCTTCAACCCGAACAAGCTGCTGATCGACCCCTATGCCCGCCAGCTCGACGGCACCGTGGAATGGGACGACGCGCTGTTCGGCTACAAGCTCGCCACCGGCGACGACACCACCTTCGACACCCGCGACAGCGCCGCTTTCGTGCCCAAGTGCTACGTCACCGACCCCGCCTATGACTGGGACGCGGACCGCGCGCTCTACACCCCCTGGCGCGACACGGTGATCTACGAGGCGCATGTCCGCGGCCTGACCATGCTGCATCCCGACGTGCCGGCGGCCGATCGCGGCACCTTCGCCGGCCTCGCCTCCCGGCCGATGATCGACCACCTGCAGAGGATCGGCGTCACCGCCATCGAGTTGCTGCCGGTCCACGCCTTCCTGCAGGACAGCCACCTTCTCGAGAAGGGGCTGAGCAATTACTGGGGCTACAACACGCTGAACTTCTTCGCCCCCGAGCGGCGCTACCTCAAATCCGGGGAATGGGGCGAGCTGAAGCACGCCATCCGCCGCTTCCACGAGGCCGGGATCGAGGTGATCCTCGACGTGGTCTACAACCACACCGCCGAAGGCTCCGAGCTCGGCCCGACCCTGTCGTTCCGCGGCATCGACAATGCCAGCTACTACCTCCACGGCGAGGACAAGCGCCATTGCTACGACGTCACCGGCACCGGCAACACGGTGAACGTGGCGCATCCGATGGTCCTGCGCATGGTGCTCGACAGCCTGCGCCACTGGGTGCAGGAGATGCATGTCGACGGGTTCCGCTTCGACCTCGCCTCCACCCTCGGCCGCGAGGCCACCGGCTTCGAGCGCGAGGGCGGCTTCTTCGCCGCCATCCGCCAGGATCCGGTCCTCTCCTCGGTGAAGCTGATCGCCGAGCCCTGGGATATCGGCGACGGCGGCTACCAGGTCGGCGGCTTCCCCTGGCCGTTCCGGGAATGGAACGACAAGTTCCGCGACGACACCCGCGCCTTCTGGGCGCGCCACGACGGCATGAAGGGGCAGCTCGCCGAGCGGCTCTCGGGCTCGCCGGTGCAGTTCGACCATTCGAACCGCCCCGCCACCTCGTCCATCAACTTCGTCGCCGCCCATGACGGCTTCACCCTCTGGGACGTGGTCTCCTACGACGGCAAGCACAACGAGGCCAATGGCGAGGACAACCGCGACGGCCACGACAACAACCTCAGCGACAACATGGGCATCGAAGGCGAGACCGACGACGAGACCGTTATCGCCGCCCGCACCCGCCGTGTCCGCGCCATCCTCTCCACCCTGATGCTCTCCCGCGGCGTGCCGATGATCCTCGCCGGCGACGAGATCGGCAATTCCCAGGACGGCAACAACAACGCCTATTGCCAGGACAACGAGATCGGCTGGACGCGGTGGGACGCCGCGCGCGACGGCCTGTCCGAGACCCTGGCCGAGCTCGCCCGGCTCCGCCGCGAGATCCCGATCCTGCGCGAGCCCCGGTTCCACTCGGACGTCTCGGTGATCTGGCGCGACCCCGATGGCGACGAGATGGGCGAGGCCGACTGGACGGCGGATGACGGGCCGGTGATCATGGACATCGAGGAGGCGGAGGCCCGCGTTCTGGTAGTCGTGAACGGCGCCGACGACGCCGAGATCGCCCTGCCCGAGGGCACCTGGCAGCTCGCCTTCGTCTCCGAGCCCGACACCGCCGCGCTCGACGGCACCGCGCTCTCGGTCGGCTGGCAGACGGTCGCGGTCCTGGGGCGCGCCTGAGCCTCAGACGGCGCCGAACAGGTCGAGGAACATCTTCACCGACGTGGCGAGAAGGAAGATCCCGAAGGTGAGCCGCAGCGCCCGCCGCGGGATGCGGTGGGCGATCGCCACGCCGGCCCAGGAGAAGGTCATGGTGAGCGGCACGATGATCGCCGCGATGGCCAAGGTTCACGTAGCCCAGAGACAGCGGCAGCAGCCCCTCGTTCCCCCAGCCGGTGACGATGTAGGTGGCGGCGCCCGGCAGCCCGATGATGAAGCCGATCGCCGCCGAGGTGCCCACCGCCCGGCGGATGTCGTAGCCCAGCACGCTCAGCAGCGGCACGCAGACAGTCCCGCCGCCGATCCCCATCATCGCCGAGAGCCCGCCCGCGATCACCCCGAGGATCGCCCAGATCCATCGCGGGAAGTCCCGCGCCCGGTCGGTCCCGCCGCCGCCGCGCAGGACCATGTCGAGGCCGACGACGAGCACCACCGTCGCGAACACCCCGATCATGACCAGTCCCGAGACCAGCCCGCCGAGGAGCGCGCCGATCAGCACCCCCGCGAGGAGCGACGGCCCCCAGAGCTTCAGCAGCGCGAAGTCGATCGCCCCCTTGCGGTAATGCCCCCAGGCCGAGCTGATCGAGGTGAAGACGATGGTCGCCAGCGAGGTCCCGACGGCGACCTGCATGATCTGGCCGCGGTCCATGTCGGTGAGCGACAGCGCCACGTAGAGCGCCGGCACGATGACCACCCCGCCGCCGATGCCGAGAAGCCCTGCCAGCACCCCGCCGAAGACGCCGGCCGCCACCGCCGGCCCGCCGATGGTCCACAGAATCCCGGCATCGATGGTCTCGATCATTCCCGCCCCCGTCTGGGCCCCGTCCGGGCCCCGGCGCAGGTATGGCGGCCGCCCGCCGGGGCAAGCCGGCGCCGCCGGTGCGCCTTGCCTCGGAGCGCCGTCGTGGCATCCTGCGGGGAGGCCCATGTCACCGGGGGGAGCGCGCCGTGACCGAAACCGAGGCAGGCATCGCCGCCCAGTACGGGCGTACCGGGGATCTCCTCGATCGCATCCTCGCCTTCCTGGCCGGCTCCGGCGTGGCGGAGGGCGAGATCACCGCCGAGCACCTGAAGCCGCTGGACGAGTTCCATATCGGCGGCGCGGCGGCCACCGAGCGCCTGCTCGACCCGCTGGGCCTGGCGCCGGGCACGCGCATCCTCGATATCGGCTGCGGCATCGGCGGCCCCGCCCGGCTGATGGCGTCGCGCTACGGCGCGAAGGTAACCGGCATCGACCTGACGCCCGATTTCGTGCGGACCGCCCGGCGCCTCTCCGCCCTGACCGGCCTCGACACCGCCTTCGTCGAGGGCAGCGCGCTCGACCTGCCCTTCGCGGCGGCGCGCTTCGACCTCGCCACCCTCCTGCATGTGGGCATGAACGTCCCCGACAAGCCGCGCCTCTTCGCCGAAGCCGCCCGCGTGCTGCGGAGCGGCGGCACCTTCGCCCTCTACGACGTCATGCTCCACGGCGCGCCGCCCGCCTTCCCCGTGCCCTGGGCCGAGACCCCGGCACTCTCCTTCCTCGCCGCCCCCGACGCCTATCTCGCCGCCGCGGAGGCGGCGGGGTTCCGGCTCGCCGCTCGCCGGGGCCGGGGCGATGCGGCCCGCGCCTTCTTCGCCGAGATGCGGGCCCGGAGCGCGGCGGAGGGCCCGCAGGCGATCGGCCTGCCGCTCCTCATGGGTCCGACCGCGCCGGCGAAGGTCGCCAACCTGGCCGCGGCGGTGGAGTCGGGCGATATCGAGCCCGTCGAGATGATCTTCGTCAGGGACTGAGCCCGAGGCCCGGTCTGCCCGGGGCGAAGGCCGGCCCCCGGTCCGGCCGCGCGCCGTCCCGGCACGCGAAAGCCGCGCTCCGGCGGTCCAGGAGCGCGGCTTTTCGGTCGACCGGCGGGTCGGATCAGGCCGCGGCCTGACGCGCCTCCAGAACCGTTCCGACTTCCCGCTGGGCGGCGTCCTCGGCATCGCCCGAGACGGCCGCGATCTCCCGGATCAGCCGCTCGAGGGCCGCCTCGTAGAGCTGGCGCTCGGAATAGCTCTGCTCGCGCTGGTCGTCGGTGCGGTGCAGGTCGCGCACCACCTCGGCGATGGCGATCAGGTCGCCGGAATTGATCTTCTGCTCGTATTCCTGCGCCCGGCGCGACCACATCGCCTTCTTGACCTTGGCCTTGCCCTTCAGCGTCGTCATCGCCTTCGTCACCACGTCGGGCGAGGAGAGCTGGCGCATCCCCACCTCGGTCGCCTTGTGGATCGGCACGCGCAGGGTCATCTTGTCCTTCTCGAACGAGATCACGAACAGTTCAAGCTCGAGGCCGGCAACCTCCTGCTTCTCGATGTTCAGGATCTGACCGACGCCGTGCGCGGGATAGACGACGTAGTCGTTCGGACGGAATTCCAGCTTCTTCGCTTTGCTCATTTCTAGACCAGCTCTCTCCGGGACCCAAAGTCAACAACACGAAAAATCGGCCCGGAACAATCACATCGTCCCGACCCGATGGCCGCGTCACGCGGACCTTTCGTTGGTAATCAGACTTGTATCACAAAATCCGCCCATCCGCCAGTGGGCGGCGCTGCCGTCCGGGGGGCCGGCCCGGTGCCGGAGCCGTCAGCCGCCCTCGCCGGCGGCTTCGGAGAACAGCTCCATCTTGTTCGGCTTGCCGTCCATCTCCTCCGCGTTCGGCAGCGGGTCCTTCTTGGTGACGATGACGGGCCAGGCCTCGGAATACTTGCGATTGAACTCGACCCATTTCTCGGCTTCCGGGTCGGTATCCGGCAGGATCGCCTCGGCGGGGCATTCCGGCTCGCAGACGCCGCAATCGATGCATTCGTCGGGATGGATCACCAGCATGTTCTCGCCCTCGTAGAAGCAGTCCACGGGGCAGACCTCGACGCAATCGGTGTACTTGCAGGCGATGCAGTTGTCGTTGACGATATAGGTCATGGGAGCGGTCCAGTCGGGTTCCGGTGGGCACGTAGACGAGGCCGCCGGATCATTCAAGCACCCGCCCTCATTCCCTCTCCCGCGCGTGAGCGTCCATCTCCCGGCGATCCTTCTTGGTCGGCCGGCCGCCCTTGTCGTAGCGGGGCCCGCCCTCGGGCGGCCGCGCCGCGGGCGGGGGCGAGCGGTCCTCGTAGAGAAGCTCCGCCTCCGCCGCGGGTCCGCGGCGCTCTCCGGGCGCGCGCACCACCACCACGCGGGTCCGCCTTCCCTGCGAGAAGGCGAGCGTGTCGCCGTCCCGCACCGATGCGGCCGGTTTCGTCACCCGCGCCCCGTTCACCCGGATTCCGCCCGCCGAGACCATCCGGGCGGCGAGGCTGCGCGTCTTGAAGAACCGCGCGAAGAACAGCCACTTGTCCAGGCGTACGGCGGGCGAGCCGGTCAAGTCTTGCCCTTCAGTCCCATCAGCGCCGCGGCGAACGGGTTGTCGGGGTCGATCGGCTTCTCGCGCCTCTGCTGCGGCCTCTCGCCACCCTGCTTGGGCTTGGCGCCGCCCTTCTTCGCCGCCTTGTCGGCCCGGCCGCGGCCCTTGCCGCGAGGCGCCGCACGCTCGCCGCGCGGCTTGCCGCCGCCGCGTCCGCGCCCGATCCAGGTGAAAGTATAGAACACCTCCGTCTCGGGGTCCGCGGCCGGCGCATCCTCGCTCCCGGCCGTCGCCTCGCCGCCCCCGGCCGTCGCATCGCCGCTCCCGGCGGCTGCATCGCCGCTCGCGGCCGTCGCATCGCCGCTCGCGGCCGTCGCGTCGCCGCTCGGGGCGGCATCCACCCCCTCGGGAGTCGCCGCCGCCGGACCATCCGCATCGCCGCTCCCCGCCGTGTCCTCGAGGCTCGAGCCGGCCTCCCCGGCGCCCTCCATCGTCGGTGTCTGCCCCGGCCCGCCGGGCTGGGGCATTTCGGAGGGCGGCGACGGCGGCATCTCGCCCGGCGCGTCGCCCGGATCCTCCGGCGGCGACACCGGAGGCGTCTCCGTGGGTTCGGGATCGGGCGCGGCCGGCGGCTCGGAGGGGGGCGTCTCCTCCGGCGCCGGGCCGGGATCGGGCGGCGTCTCATCGGGCCCCGGCGTGTCCGGCGCGGGCGGCGTCTCCGGGTCGGGCCGGTCGGAGGCCTTCGGCGTCTCCTTCGGCCCGGCGACCTTCGCCCGCTCGCCGCGCTCCGCGCGATAGCCGAGCCCGCCCATCAGGTCCGCGAATTGCTGCAGCGTCATGCCGGTGATCGACAGCATGTCGGGGCCGGCCTCGAATCCGGCCCGCGAATCCTGCGCGCGCAGCAGGTCGGCAAGCCGCTCCAGCATGTCGATGCGGATCGCCCGCTCCCCGGCCCGCCGGTAGCCCGACATCGCGTAGCTGCCCTCCGGCGCGCCCTTCTCCACCGGGATCGTGACGAGCCCGGGAGGCGGGCTCTCGGGAAAGGTGTCGAACCCTTCCGCCAGCGACCACAGCACCAGCCGCAACCGCGTCGGCGCGGGCTTCAGCAGCGCCGGCAGGAACACCGTGAACTGCCCGAACCGGACGCCGTGCTTCCTGAGCGCGCCGCGCGCCGGCTGGTCGAGGTCGCGCACCTCGACGGCCACCCGGTCGCGCGGAATCACGCCCATCGCCTCCACGAGGCGGTAGGCGAAGCCGCGCGCCAGCCCCTCGAGCCCGTCATCCTTGCGCAGCGCGTGCAGCGGCTCGAACAGCGCCGCCACCTTGCGGTCGATGAAGTGCTGCAGCCGTCGCTCCACCTTCTGCGCCACCTCGGCGCCGGCCTCCTCGTCGACGAAAGCCACGACCTTCGGCCGCAGCGGATCGTCGCCGGGCGCGAGCCGGCCCACCGCCTGCTCGCCCCACATCAGACCGCCCTGCTCGGTGAAGTCGATCTCGGTGTCGGGCGCGTTGTAGAAGCGGTCCGACTTCAGGTGGAAATGCGGCGTCAGCGCCACCACGCTCGCCTGGCGCAGGGTCTTCGCCTCGTCGGGGCTGGACGCCTTGTCCTGCCGGAACCGGAATGCCTCGATGCGGCCCACATACTGGCCCTCGACGCTCACCTCGCCGTTGTCGTTCACTTCGGCCAACAGGCCCTCCTTCTGCTTGAGCCGGCGCAGGAGCACGCTCGTGCGACGGTCCACGAATCTCTGTGTCAGCGCCTCGTGCAGCGCGTCCGACAGACGGTCTTCTACCGCGCGGGTCGCCTCGCGCCAATGACGCTCGTCATCGACCCAGCTCTTTCGCTGGGCCACGTATGTCCAGGTCCGGATATACGCCAGTCTCTTGGACAACGCGTCGATGTCGCCGTCGGTTCGGTCGATCCGCTTCACCTGCCGCGCCAGCCAGTCGTCGGGCACCCGCCCCCATTCGCGCAGGAAGCCGAAGATCGTTTCCAGCATGGCTGCGTGTTCGGCATGGCTGATGCCGCGGAAATCGGGAATCCGGCAGACATCCCAGAGCAGCCGCACGGCTTTCGCCTCGCGGCAGGCGTCGCGGATCTCGGGCAGGACCGAAAGCGATTTCAGCGATTTCAGGTCGTCGGCCTCCCGCGCCCGCGCCAGCCGCTCGGTCTCCGGCTTCTCCTCGAGCGAGGCGACGAGCGCCTCCGGCGAGCCGAAGTTCAGCCGCGGATTGCGCCATTGCAACCGCAGGATCGGCGCGAAGCGGTGCTCGCAGATCGCCTCGGCCACACCGTCGTCGAGGGGCGGCGCCTCGCCGGTCACCCCGAAGGTGCCGTCGCTCTGGTAGCGCCCGGCGCGGCCGGCGATCTGCGCCAGCTCGTTGGGCTGCAGGTCGCGCATCCGCCGCCCGTCGAACTTGCGCGTCGCCGAGAAGGCGACGTGGTCGATGTCGAGGTTGAGTCCCATGCCGATCGCGTCGGTGGCCACGAGGTAGTCCACGTCGCCGGTCTGGTACATCTCCACCTGGGCGTTGCGCGTCCGCGGCGAGAGCGCCCCCATCACCACCGCCGCGCCGCCCTTCTGCCGGCGCAGCAGCTCGGCGATGGCATAGACGTTCTCCACCGAGAAGCCGACGATCGCCGAGCGCGGCTTCATCCGGCTGATCTTGCGGCTGCCGGTATGCAGGAGCGTGGAGAACCGCTCGCGCCTCATGAACCCCGCCTCGGGAACCAGCTCGGCGATCGCGCCCCGCATCGTCTCGGCGCCGAGGAACAGGGTCTCGTGCGTGCCGCGGGCGCGGAGCAGCCGGTCGGTGAAGACGTGGCCGCGCTCCGGGTCGGCGCAGAGCTGGATCTCGTCGATGGCGAGAAAGTCGGTGCCCATCCCCTCCGGCATCGCCTCGACGGTGCAGACCCAGTATTGCGCTCGCTCCGGCACGATCCGCTCCTCGCCGGTGACGAGCGCCACCACCGAGGGGCCGCGCAAGCCCACCAGACGGTCATAGACCTCCCGCGCGAGAAGCCGCAGCGGCAGGCCGATGATGCCCGAGCGGTAGCCGAGCATCCGTTCCAGCGCGTAATGCGTCTTTCCGGTATTGGTGGGGCCGAGGACCGCGGTGATCCGTCCCATAGAGCCTCGTCCTTGCCGTCCAGTCCTAGATGACGTCGCGATGGCCCGGACTCAACCCCCGCGCCAAAGCCCGCCTCACCCGCCGGGGATCAGGTCGAGCAGCCCGCGCCGGTCGAAGACGGCGCCCTGCCCCGGCCCGAAGGTCACCTTGCCGCGCACCGCCAGATAGGTGTCGTCGCGGTCGCCGAAGCCCGCCACGTCGGTGTCCGCCGTGCCGAGCTCGGCCTCCACCTGCGCCGCCGGCGTCAGGTCGAAGGCCGCCGTCACGCCGATGCGGCTCACGTCCATGTCGTCGTCGGAGGTTCCCAGATTGAGCCGCCCGCCGAGCCGCAGCCGCGGCGTCACCGCCTGGTTCCCGTGGAGGCCGTAGACCAGCCCGCTCGAGTCGCTGTCCATCTCGGTCGCGGCCATGACGTAGCCCTCGATCTTCGTCACCCCGGTATCGACGGCGACCTCCCCGCCCCAGTAGGCGACCTCGGCGCCGCCGCCATTCTCGTAGCCGGCGAAGCCGCCGGCCCGCGTCATCGGGCTGATGGAATAGAAGCCGTGCAGCTCCAGCGCCGCGCCGTAATCGTCGGCGAGGTTGAACCGGTCGAGGGCAAGATCCACCTGGGCGCCGAATTGCGGCCCGAAGCCGAACACCATCGCGCCCTCGAGCGAGGTCTTCGAGGCGACGTCGTCGCCCGGATCGTAGGTGTCGCTAAACCGCTCGTAGCCGAGCCGGAGCTCGCCGCCGGTCACCTCCGTCGACTGGGCATGGCCCGCGCAGGCGAAGCCGGCCGCCGCGAGGCCGGCGATCCAGAATGTCCGCATGATGTCCTCAACTGCTCGTTACCGCGCTTTTGTGGCTTTTTTTTCGCGCCGGCGATTGGATCACGGATGGCAGCGGATTGGCAGGGTGCGCGCGCCGGCCCCGCTCAGGCGTAGCGCGCGGGCAACGACCCCGGAAGGGACCGGCGCCGCGCGGCGCCGGCTCAGAGCACGCTGCCCTCGAGCTCCTGCTCGAGCTCCGGGATCGCCCTCTGCGCCTCCGGGTTGGCCGGATAGAGCCGCTCGACCTCGCGCCAGACGGCGAGCGCCTGCCGCGGCCGGCCGACCTCCGACAGCATGAGCGCGAACCCCGTCATCGCCCCGAAATGGCGCGGATTGAGCGCCAGGACCATGCGGATGTCGTCGACCGCCGGGCCGAATTGCTGGTCGCTGAAATAGGCCGTGGCGCGCGCGTTGTAGCCTTCCGCGAAGCCGGGCGCGTGGTCGATCACCGCCGTGAAGTGGCCGATCGCCGCCTTCGTGTCCCCCGCCTCCAGGGCGTCGCGGCCGCGGGTCAGGAGCAGGTCGATCGCGGGCGAGCCGGATTTCGCCCATTCGGAGGCGATCTTGCCGACGATCTGCTCGGCGTCGTGCCCCTCCGCGCCGCGCAGCGCCGCGAACAGATCGTCGAGCCGCGCATCCTGAGCCTGTGCAGAGCTGCCACAGATCAGGCATGCCGCTACGGCAGATTTGAGAATGGCGCCGGACCGTATCATATGGGGGCCACCATAGACCGGAGCGCGCCCGCGGTGCACCCCCGGGCGGACACTTTCTCAGGAGGCAGGCGCGATGAGCGAGATGATCGACCAGGCGGTCAAGGAGCTGAACCGGAAGACGGGCGGGAGCTTCGACGGCTCGGCGAAGTTCGTCGTGTCGGGCGAAGGGACGATCATGCTCGACGGCGAGGGCGCGCGCGCCGCCGACGAGCCCTCCGACGTCACGCTGACCGCCGATGCCGACACCTTCCGCGAGATCTTCGAGGGCGCGCTCGACCCCACCTCGGCCTTCATGACCGGTCGCCTCAAGGTCGACGGCGACATGGGCCAGGCGATGAAGCTGGCCTCGACGCTCTAGACGCCTTGGACGACGCACCGCTTTTCGAGGATGTCGCTGCCGGGCCGCCCGGGGGCCGCGCCGCATGGGTGCGGACCTCGGACGGCGTGCGGCTGCGGATCGCCCACTGGGCGCCGGAGGAGGCGCGCGCGACAATCCTGCTGTTTCCCGGCCGCACCGAATATATCGA
The DNA here is from genome assembly GCA_963829665.1 of uncultured Alphaproteobacteria bacterium. Lineage (GTDB taxonomy): Bacteria > Pseudomonadota > Alphaproteobacteria > Rhodobacterales > Rhodobacteraceae > Palleronia. Next base: position 314,984 of record CAWHJL010000001.1, read on the forward strand.
GAAATACGGCGAGCTCGCCGCCGATTTCGCCGCCGGCGGTCTCGCCACCGCGGTGATCGACTGGCGCGGCCAGGGCCTCTCCGACCGCCTGCTGGAGGACCGCAATTCCGGCCATGTCGGCCGTTTCGCGGATTACCAGCGCGATGTGGCGGCGTTCCTCGCCCATCTCGGCCGGACCTCGCTGCCCGGCCGCCGCTACCTGCTCGCGCATTCCATGGGCGGCGCCATCGGCCTGCGCGCCCTGGCCGGCGGCCTCGCCGTGGAGCGCGCCGCCTTCTCCTCGCCGATGTGGGGGATCACCATCTCCGCCGGCCTGCGGCCGGCCGCCTGGGCGCTCGCCTGGACGGCGGAGAAGCTCGGCCTCACCCATCTCTACGCGCCGGGCACCTCGGGCAGCGCCTATCCCAACGCCACCCCCTTCGAGACCAATCTGCTGACCCATGACGAGGAGCAATATCTCCGCCTCGCCCGGCAGACCGAGGCGCATCCCGAGCTCGCCCTCGGCGGACCGTCGCTGGGCTGGCTCGGCGAGGCTCTCGCCGATTGCGGCGAGCTCGCCCAGATGCCGTCCCCCGATATCCCCTGCGTCACCGTGCTCGGCAGCGAGGAGCGCATCGTCGACCCGGAGGAGATCGAGCGGCGCATGACCGAATGGCCGGGCGGCCGCCTGGTGATGATCGAGGGCGGCTCCCACGAGAGCTTCATGGAGACGCCGGAGCGGCGCGCCCTGGCGCTCCGCACCGTCCTCGACCACTTCGCCGGCTGACGGGCTCTCAGCCCTCCTCGTCGAGGACCTCGAACTGCTCCACGCGCATCCGGTCGCCGAGGATCCGGCCCGAAACCCAGATGTTGCACCCTTCGGGCGCCTCGCCGAGCCCGATCCGGGCCAGCTGCGGCGCGATCACCGCCCGCAGCGGCCAGCCGTCGGGCTGCCGGATATCGACCTCCGTGCCGCCGGCCAGGAAGCGGACCGTCTCGATGCGCCCGAATTTCTGCACCGCCTCGGCTTCGGGCGGGGCTCCGGCCGCCAGCGGCCGCGTCATCGTCTCCGTCATCGCCGATCTCCCTTGCGCTCCCGGTGCCCCCGCAGATCGTCGCCGTTCCATGATTGGAAACAGAAGGACTTAAAGAAGCGTGAAGATCGTCCGACGCCGGCGCGCCCGCCGTCGGGTCAGATGAGGATGCCCCGGAATGCGTCCTTCAGCGCCTTCGACCAGGCGGCGCTCATCTCGTGGAAGGTCTCGTCGTCGGCCTCGATGCGGCGCTGCTCGGCGATCCTCAGGGCGTCGGTCTCGATCACGCACAGATCGAGCGGCATGCCGACGCTCAGGTTCGAGCGCAGCGTCGAATCCATCGACAGGAGCACCGCCTTCTTGGCATCGGTGATCGAGGTCTCCGGCCCCACCACCCGGTCGAGGATCGGCTTGCCGTATTTGTGCTCGCCGATCTGCAGATAGGGCGTGTCGGCGGTGGCCTCGATGAAGTTGCCCTCGGGATAGACGTGGAACATCCGCGCCGCCCCGCCCTTGCGCTGCCCGGCGACGATCAGCGAGGCCCGCGCCGAGGCGGCGCGCTCGCCCATCTTGTCGGCGATCTGGCGCGAGACCGCGGCGAGGGTCTCGCCGACGATCTCGGCCACTTCGAGCATCGTCGAGGCCGCCATGATCGAGCGCGTCTCGGCACCGGCGATGGCGTCGTCGAGCTTGGCCAGCGTGGTCTGCGTCACCGACAGCGAGCCGGCGGTCATGATCGCGATCGCCCGCTCGCCGGGCTCCACGAAGGTGAACATCTTGCGGTAGCTCGAGATGTTGTCGACGCCCGCATTGGTCCGCGTGTCCGACAGAAGGACGAGCCCGGCATCGAGCAGCAGGCCCACGCAATAGGTCATGGCGAAATTCGCGATCTTCGTGGTGCGGTTGCGGCCCTGCCTACCGGCTGAAGGGGGCCGCGGCAATGGCGGGCGGGGCCGGCGCCCGCGCGCCGCTCCCGTCCGCAAGATCACGCGCCTGCGGAGGCAAACCGCCCCTCGCTCCGCGGCAGCGGATGACCGCCCGGCGATCCGGGCGATCCTCCGTTTCACCCGTCCTTCGTATCAGCCGGGGCGGCGGCGCAGGGCAGCCAGTCCGACCAGACCGAGCGCCAGAAGCGGCAGGCTCGCCGGAACGGGGATCGTCGGAGGAAGACCGCTGCCGCCGTCACCGCCACCGCCAGCGCCGCCGCCACCGCCATTGCCGCCATTGCCGCCGCCGTTATCCCCGCCGCCCTCGTCCCCACCGCCGCCGAGGTCTCCGGCTTCGTCCGCGGCGGTGATGAGAAGGTTGTCGAACGCGGCGTATTCGCCCTCGAGAAGGTCGAACTGCAGGGTCACGTTGCCGTTGGTGTTCCCGTCGGTCTCGAAGGCCAGTACGCCTTCGGTCCAGTCCAGCACCGTCTGAGGCGAGGCCGTGCCGGTGAGCGTCCCTTCGGAGAGCACGACACCGTTGCCCGTCAGGCTCGGGCCACCGCCGGGATTGTCGTAGAGCTTGAAGCCCAGCGTCGGCGCCAGGCCCTCGGGGGGCAGGAACGGCCCCTGGAAGGTGCTGAGATCGATGCTCGACAGGATCAGCCCGAGATTGAGAAAGCTTCTCTCGCCAACGTCGAAGCTGAGCCCGAGGCGATCGTCCTGGCCGTCCCAGATGCCGAGCGCGAAGTCGCCGCCACGACCGCTCGGATCGGAATATCCGGTGCCGAATGCTGCGCCGCGACCGTTGCGCTGCGACCCCGAGATGTTCAGCGTCTCGACCGTGAATGCCTGGGCGAAGGAAAAGCCCGGAGGCTGGTTGCCGTAATTCTGGTTCACCGTCGTCGAGATGTTGACGTCGTCGCGGTTGTTGACGAAATTCTGCGGCGCCTCGAAATCCTGGTCGTACAGCACGACCGTCGCCGCCTGTGCGGCCGGTCCCGCGAGCATCCCCAGGATCAGGGCCCCCCGGAAAAAGTCGGCCTTCGTAATGTTCTTCTGCATGCGTCTAATCCCCCTGATGCAGCCCGAAGCACGCGGAAATCCCCGCTGATCCGGTCCCGGAAACCCGTTTCTCCCCATCCATGTTAACCCTACGTTAACCTCTTCAGGGCGGCAACAATTTTTGCTCTCGCTCGAATCCCGCCTCCGGCTGCGTCCGCCGATGGCGGCATGCTCCCTTGCCCGACGCATCCGACGGGCTGGCGCCGCATCGGGTCCGAAGCCGGTTCACGCCGCCGCCCCCGAACCTCCGGCCGTCACCCCCGACCGCCGACGAAAAAGGCCCGGCGCGAGGCGCCGGGCCGAAGGTCCTGAAATCCTCGTTCATCAACCGACTCGGGAAACGGGGGGAATCCGTCTGGCCGAGCCGCCGCCGCGTCACCTTCCCGCCGCGGGTCCGAGCGGCTTGCGGAAAGGCCCGGACGCCGAAATGCGTCCTCGTGGCCTGCGCCCCCATATCGCCCGAATCGCCCCGCCCGCGCTTCACCCGAACGGGTTAGATCGTCGGCCGCGGACCGTCGCTCATCCCTGCCGCTGGCTCTGGCCCGTCCCGTCCTGGGATTGCTGGGCGTACTGCTGCTCGTCCATCACCCGCACGTCCACGTCGAGTGTCTCCCGGCCGCCGCCCTGCGCCCGGCCCCTGATCGGCGCCGCGGCCTGGGCGTCGAGCCCGCAGCCGATGCGGATGTAGCGCGCATCGGGGCAGCAACGGTTGGCGGCGTCGAAGCCCACCCAGCCGAGCCCCTCCACCCAGATCTCGGCCCAGGCATGGCTCGCCTGCTGCACGTTGCCATCCGCCGAGGTGTGCAGGTAGCCGGTGACGTAGCGCCCCGGCATCCCCGCCGCCCGCGCCATGGCGATGGTGGCATGGGTCTGGTCCTGGCAGACGCCCTTGCCCAGCGCCAGCGCCTCGGCGGCGGTGGTGTCCGCCTCGGTCGCGCCCGGCGTGTAGACGATCTCGTCGGCGACCACGCGGCTGATCGCGTGGGCGCGGTCGAGCTGCGTCTCCTGGCCCGTCGTCGCCTCCGCGGCGAGCTTGCGCAGGTCCTCGTCGAGCCGCGTCACCCGCGTCGGCCGCAGATAGGCGGTATGCGGCACCTTCTCGCGCAGGCCCCGGACCACGCCCGAGAGGTCGCGGGTCTCGATCTCGCCCTGCACCACGATGGCCATGGCGGAGACGTTGCGCATGGTCACCGTCTCCACCCAGTCGCCGGAGCCGTCGCGGAAGGCCGCGCCGCGGTCGGCGGGGTGCCCGTCCACCGCGATCGCCCAGGTCGAGACGGTCTGGCCCTCGAACTCCGTCGGCCAGAGCCGGAGCGACTGCACCAGATGCGCGCGCGGCTCGTCGTAGACGTATTCGGTGCGGTGGGTGACGTGGAGTTTCATCGCGCCTCTCCGCTCAGATAGCTGGCATGGATCTCGCCGCCGAGCCCGACGAGATCGCGCAGATGCCGCTGCAGGAAGTCGTGCAGCCCCTCGTCGAAGATGTCGCTCACCTCGAGGCCGCGGAGCTCGGCGGCCATGCCGCGCGCCTTGGCGGTGGCGCCGGAGGTCCGCCCGTAGGTGCGCGCCAGCCGCTCCAGATGGTAGAGCACCCCCTCGGCGGAGGCGATCAGCGAGCGCGGCGACTGGCTGTTAAGCACCAGGAAATCGACGATCTTCGAGGCCGTCACCTCGCCGCCATAGACCCAGGCGAAGGCGCGCTGCGCGTTCATCGCGTGCAGCACCGTGCGCCACTGGTAATTGTCGAGCCCCGAGCCCACCATCGCCACGTTCGGGAGCAGCACGTAGTATTTCACGTCGAGGATGCGGGCGGTCGAATCGGCGCGCTCCAGGCAATGGCCGATATTCATGAAGTCGTAGCCGTCGTTGCGGAGCTGGTTGCCGAGGATCGCGCCGCGGATATGGGCCATGTGCCGGAGCGCGAAATCCTTCATGTCCGATGTCGAGAGGCTCGAGCGTTCCTGCCGGCCGATCTCGCGCATCTCCCCGGCAGCGGCGTTCAGCGCCTCCCAGACCTGGGTGGTGAGCGCGGTGCGCACGATGCGCCCGTTCTCCCGCGCCTGGTGGATGCAGGAGGCCACCGAGGAGGGATTGTCGAGGTCGAAGAACATGTGCGTCTCGACGTTGCGCTGCACCGGCTCGCCGTATTTCGCGTCGAAGGCCTCCCTTGTGCCGCTGGCCAGCAGCACGCTGTCCCATTCGTTGCGCATCCCGCCGCCGGTATCGGGCAGCAGCGCGTTGCGCGCCGCCACTTCCAGCAGCCGCGCATTGGTCTCCGCCCGCTCGATGTAGCGCGCCAGCCAGTAGAGGTTCTCGGCGGTCCGGCTCAGCATCGTCTCATTCCCCCGCCAGGACCCAGGTGTCCTTCACGCCGCCGCCCTGGCTCGAATTGACCACCAGGCTGCCCTCCTTCAGCGCCACCCGCGTCAGCCCGCCCGGCACCAGCGTCACGTCCTGGCCCACGAGGCAGTAGGGGCGCAGGTCCACGTGCCGCGGCGCCACCCCCTCCTCCACGAAGGTCGGACAGGCCGAGAGCGCCAGCGTCGGCTGCGCGATGTAGCCCTCGGGATTCTCCGTGATCTTGGCGCGGAACAGCTCGATCTCGTCGGCGGTGGCCTTCGGCCCCACCAGCATCCCGTAGCCGCCCGACCCGTGCACCTCCTTGACCACCAGATCGGACAGGTTCTCCAGCACGTGGCGGCATTCGTCTTCCCTGGCGCATTGCCATGTCGGCACGTTCTTCAGGATCGGCTCCTCGCCCAGGTAGAAGCGCACCATCTCCGGCACGAAGGTGTAGATCGCCTTGTCGTCGGCCACCCCCGCGCCGGGCGCGGAGCAGATCGTCACGCCGCCCGAGCGATAGACGTTCATCAGCCCCGGCACGCCCAGCATCGAATCGGGGCGGAAGCACAGCGGGTCGAGGAAGGCGTCGTCGATCCGGCGGTAGATCACGTCCACGCGCTTCGGCCCCTCGGTGGTCTTCATCCAGCAGAAATCGCCCTCCACGAACAGGTCCGAGCCCTCGACGAGCTCGACCCCCATCATGTCGGCGAGGAAGGAATGCTCGTAATAGGCGGAGTTGAAATGCCCCGGCGTCAGCACCACGACCCGCGGCTGCCCCTCGCATTTCTTCGGCGCCACGCTGTCGAAGGTGCGCTTGAGCTGCGCCGGATAGGTCTCCACCGGCGCGATCCGCTTCTGCTGGAACAGGCCGGGGAACATCCGCATCATGATTTCGCGGTTCTCCAGCATGTAGGAGACGCCCGACGGCGTGCGGCAATTGTCCTCGAGCACGTAGAACTCGTCCGGCCCCACCCGCACCAGGTCGATGCCGACGATATGGCTGAAGATCCCCTGCGGCGGCGTGAAGCCGGAGACGGCGATCTCGTAGGCCTCGTTCTGGTAGACCAGGTGACCGGGGATGCGCCCCGCCCGCACGATCTCGCCCCGGTCGTAGACATCGGCGAGAAAGGCGTTCAGGGCCCGCGCCCGCTGCTTGATGCCGCGTTCGAGCCGCGCCCATTCATCGGCGCCGAAGATCCGCGGGAACATGTCGAAGGGGATCAGCCGGTCGGGATTGCCGCCCTCGCCATAGACCGCGAAGGTGATGCCGATGCGCCGGAACAGCGCCTCCGCCTCGGACTGCTTCAGCCCGCGGAGCTCGGCCGGCATGTCGTCCGCCCAGCGCTCGAGCCCGCGATAGGGCGCGCGCACCTGGCCGTTCTCGTACATCTCGTTGAAGTGATCGGGCATCGTGCCGGTGGTCCCTCGCTCTTTGACCCCGACACTAACCGGCAGACCGGAGACTTCAACTCGCCGCGAGGCTGCGGGCAAGGAAACCTTAACCGCTGCCGCGATATCGGGCAGCACCAGAAAACCGCGAGGAGCCCCATGTTTCTCCAGACGATCTACGTAAGTACCCGCCTCGCCGAGACCGCCGACGCCGATCTTGCCGAAATCCTGCACGCCTCACGCGCCAACAATCCCGACATCGCCGTGACCGGCATCCTGGTGGTGACCCGCGGCCGGTTCATCCAGGCGCTGGAGGGGCCGGCGGAATCGGTCGAGCCGCTTCTCGACTTCATCGCGCAGGACGCCCGCCACGGCGGGATGCGCGTCATCGCCCGCCTGACCGCCGGAGAGCGGTCCTTCGCGCGCTTCGCGATGGCCGAGTTCATGCCCGACGAGGCCCGCGCCGCGGCGCTCGACGCGCGCATCGACGCCCTCGCCGCCGAGGCCGACCCCGGCGCCGCCCGCGCGCTGCTGAACGACCTCGCCCGCGACGCCGTGGAGGCCGATTCCAAGGCGGCCTGACGGGACCCGGTGCGGCTCCTGCCGCTCCACCCCGCTTCCGAGCGGCGCGACCGGCTTCGAGCGAACGGGCGAATTCGACGGGTCGTCTCCGGCAGGGGCAATCCGGTCACGCCGGCTCCCGATTGATGCGTGCCGCCGCGGGGTGCGGCAACCGCGACCGGCGGGGGGCCCCTACCGCTGTCCCGCTTCCCCAGCGAGGGCGGTCTCGATCGTCGTCTCCGCCTCCTCCAGGTCGCCCGGCCGTGGTTCCGGCGGGGCGAGCCCGGAGCGGCGGCGGCAGAGCGTCACCTCGACCGGATAATGGTCGGACCCGAAGCCCGGAAGAACCTCCATGGACAGCAGATCGAGACCCGCCTGGTAGAGCACCTGGTCGAGCGGCCAGGCCATCCACCAGGACTTGGCGTCGTAGGTGGGCAGGAACCCCGCCGCCATGCGCGGATCGATCAGACGGCCGATCCGCTGCATCCGCTCCGCGCCCCGCTCCCAGGGCACCGAATTGAGGTCGCCCGCCACGATTACCGGCCGGTCGGCCGACCGGGCCCGGAGCCCCGCCCACATCAGCTCCGCGTCGCGCCCCGTGGAGGACTGGCCCGGATGGGGCGGACGGGGATGCAGCCCGATGAAGCGCACCGCCGTGCCGGTGGGAAGCTCGACATCGGCGAGGATCGCCGGCGCGTCCTGCCCGACGGGAAAGACGGCGCGGCTCTCCGCGAGCGGCAGGCGCGAATAGAGATGCATGCCGAAATAGCTTCCCGTGATCTGCTTCACGCTGTGCGGCATCTCCTCCGAGAGGGCGGCGAGCCTGCGGTCCCACCATTCGTTCGTCTCGAGCGCCAGGAACAGGTCCGGGTCGCGATCGCGCACGATCTCGATCAGCGCCTCGGCGTGGCGATTCTCGAGCTTCACGTTGGCCACCAGCACCGAGAGCCGCCGATCCGCCGCGCAGGGCGCCGTCGCCGTGTCCGAGGCGGGATAATAGGGCGCGAGCTTCACCGCGTTGTAGCCCAGCGCCGCCAGCGCCGCGACCGCGAGCCCGAGGCGGAGCCGTCCCGCCACCGGCCGCGCCAGCGCCAGCGCGACCAGAAGCGCGGCGAGCGCGATGGCATATTGCAGCCGCGGGAAATCCGTCATGCGGACCCACCAGGCGTTGCTTTCGAGAAGCGCCAGGAACGTCGCGCCGCAGAGCGCGACCACGGCCAGCGTCAACAGAATGCCCAGACCGATACGCATCGCAAAACCGTCCCTCGATCCAACCTCGCACCCGCGAATTGGGCCGGGCCGGGCGCGGAGTCCAGCGCCGCATGGCGGCGCCGCCGCCCCGGCCTATCTCGCCGCCCATGGCCGATCCCGTCCTGACCTTCACCGATCGCGGCATCTACTGCCCCGCCGCGGACGTCTTCATCGACCCCTGGCGCCCCGTCGACCGCGCCCTCGTCACCCACGGCCATGCCGACCATGCCCGCCCGGGCATGTCCCGCTACCTCGCCACCGACGGCGCGGCCCCGGTCATGCGCCACCGCCTGGGCGAGATCGCGCTCGACACGGTCCGCTACGGGGAGGTGCGCCGGATCGGCGGCGCCGACATCTCCTTCCACCCCGCCGGCCACGTGCCCGGCTCGGCGCAGATCCGCGTCGAGGTCGGAGGCGAGGTCTGGGTGGTCTCGGGCGATTACAAGCTGGAGGCGGACGGGCTCTCGGACCCGTTCGAGCCGATCCGCTGCCATGCCTTCGTCACCGAATGCACCTTCGGCCTGCCGGTCTTCCGCTGGGACCGCCAGGAGGCGGTCGCGGAGCAGATCGACGCCTGGTGGCGCGCCAACGCCGCCGAGGGCCGCGCGACGATCCTCGGCGCCTACGCTCTCGGCAAGGCCCAGCGCCTGCTCGCCGCCATCGACGCCTCCATCGGCCCGATCCTCACCCACGGCGCGGTGGAGAACACCAACGAGGTGCTTCGCGCCCAGGGCATCCCCCTGCCGAATACGATCCGGGTGACTCCCGAGACCAGGGCGAAGGAGCATCCCGGTGCCCTCGTCTTGGCCACGCCCTCCGCCCTCGGCACCGCCTGGGCGCGCCGCTTCGGTCCCGCCTCCACCGGCTTCGCGAGCGGATGGATGGCGCTCCGCGGCGTCCGCCGCCGCCGCGCCGCCGACCGCGGCTTCGTGCTCTCCGACCATGCCGACTGGGAGGGGCTGAACCGCGCCATCGCCGAGACCGGCGCGGCCCGCATCTTCGTCACCCACGGCTACACCGCGATCTTCCGCCGCTGGCTCGCCGAGCAGGGATACGATGCCGCCGTGGTCGAGACGCAATACGAGGGCGAGAGCCTCGATACCGACGAGCCGGAGGCGGCGACATGAGCGCCGTTGATGCGTACGTTCCCGCTTCGTGCCCTCCGACGGGACTCCGACAGGATTCCGACAGGATTCCGACAGCGGTTTCCGGGGCAGGTTGACGATGAAACGCTTCACCGCCCTCTTCGCCCGGCTCGACCAGACGACCCGCACCAACGCCAAGGTCGAGGCCCTCGCCGCCTATTTCACCGAGGCCCCCGAGCCCGACCGCCTCTGGACCATCGCGCTGCTTTCAGGCCGCCGCCCGAAGCGCAGCCTGACCTCCGGCCTGCTCCGCGAATGGGCCGCGGAACGGGCCGCTATCCCCTTGTGGTTGTTCGAGGAATCCTATCCCATCGTCGGCGACCTGGCGGAGACCATCGCCCTCGTCCTGCCCGATCCGGGCCGCTCCTCGGACCATTCCCTCGGCCACTGGATCGACGTGATCCGCGGCCTGCCCGCGCTGCCGGAGGCGGAGCGCAAGCGCACCGTCCTCGACGCCTGGGACCAGCTCGACGCGCGCGAACGCTTCATCTTCAACAAGCTGCTCACCGGCGGCTTCCGCATGGGCGTGAGCCAGAAGCTCATGACCCGTGCCCTGTCCCGCGCCACCGGCATCGAGGAGCCCGATCTCGCCCACCGGCTGATGGGCGAATGGCGTCCCGAGAGCACCAGCTTCGACGCGCTGATCCGCGCCCCCGACCCGCTGACGGATTTCTCCAAGCCCTACCCGTTCTACCTGGCCTACCAGCTCGATCGCGGCCCCTGGGAGCTCGACAGCGCCCCCGCCGACTGGGCCGCCGAGCGCAAGTGGGACGGCATCCGCGGCCAGCTCGTCCTCCGCGGCGGCGCCCATTTCCTCTGGTCGCGGGGCGAGGAACTGATGACCGACCGCTTCCCCGAGCTCGCCCGCCTGACCGACTTCGTGCCCGAGGGCACGGTCCTCGACGGCGAGGTCCTCGCCTGGTCGGACGGCGGCCCGATGTCCTTCAATTCCTTGCAGAAACGGATCGGACGGAAGAGCGTCCCGAAGTCGCTCCTGACCGAGGCGCCGGTCATCCTCTACGCCTACGACCTGCTCGAATGGCAGGGCCGCGACATCCGCGCGGAGCCGTTCTCCGGGCGCCGCGCGCGGCTCGACGGCCTCGTCTCCGGCCTGCCCGACGACGCGCCCCTCCGCGCCTCGCCCCTGCTCTCCTTCGACGATTGGGACGACCTCGCCCGGATCCGCGACACCAGCCGCGCGCACACCGCCGAAGGCGTCATGCTGAAGCGCCGCGACGCGCCCTACCGCGACGGCCGGCGCAAGGGCGACTGGTGGAAATGGAAGGTCGATCCCCTCGTCATCGACGCGGTGATGATCTACGCGCAGCAGGGCCATGGCCGGCGCGCCAACCTGTTCACCGACTTCACCTTCGCGGTCTGGGACGGGCCGCCGGGCGACGGCGCGCTCGTGCCCTTCGCCAAGGCCTATTCCGGTCTCACCGACGCGGAATTCCGCCGCATCACCCACTGGGTCCGGCGCAACACGGTGGAACGCTACGGCCCCGTCCGGCAGGTCGCACCGGAACATGTCTTCGAGATCGCCTTTGAGGGCATACAGGAAAGCCCGCGCCACAAGTCGGGGGTCGCGCTCCGCTTCCCCCGCATGGCGCGCTGGCGCCACGACAAGCCGCCCGCAGAGGCCAACACGCTCGACGACCTGAAGGAGATGCTGACCGCCTATGGATGACGACCGCGACCTGCCCGACGCCACCCCCGACCGCGACTACGACACGGTGTCGGAGCTTCCCGCGGGACTGGCGCCCGCCGACCGGCCCAAGGTTCCCTCCACCCTGCCGCCGCAGGGCGCCTGCGACGCCCATCTCCACCTCGTCGGCGGCAGGAAGGATTTTCCGCTGTGGGCCAACAGACGCGAGGATCCCGCCCCCGGCCGGGGCTTCGACGACTGGCTGGACCTGTTGCGGATGCACATGACGACGCTCGAGATGTCGCGCGGCGTCATCGTCCATTCCACGCTTTACGGCGACGACAACCGGGTCACGATCGAGGCGCTGCGGCGGCTCGGACCCGGCTATCGCGGCGTCGGGCTCGTCAACGACGACGCCAACGACGAACTGCTCGACCGGCTCCGCGACTCGCGCATCCGGGCCGTGCGGATGAACGAGGTCTTCGACGGCCCGCTCTCGTTCGAGGGCGCCCGGACCCTCGCGCCGCGCCTCGCCGACCGGGACATGCATCTCGAGATGCTGCTCGGCGCGGACCGCATCGCCGAACTGAAGGACAGCATCGCCGAGCTGCCCTGCCCGGTGGTCCTCGACCATCTGGGATGGCCCGACATCGCGGCGGGACCGGAGGCGCGCGGCTTCCGCGCGGTGCGCGAGCTGCTGGCCGAGGGGAAGGTCTACGTCAAGCTGACCGCGCTCTACCGGCTGACGCGCGCGCCCTACGACGAGGCCCGGCCCTTCGTCGAGGCGCTGGCCGGGGAGGCGCCGGAGCGGTGCCTCTGGGGATCGGACTGGCCCCATCTCCTCCTCCCCAACGACGACGTCCCCGATGCCGGAACCCTGCTCGACACGTTCTTCGACACCGTGACCGGATCGGAGGCCCGGCAGAGGATTCTCGTCGAGGCGCCCGAGCGGCTCTACGGATTCTGAGAGCACCGGGACGGAACGCCGCACGGTGCCAGCGTGTCGCATAATATGCGCGCCGCGCTCGCCTAGATCCTTTGTCATCTGACACAGTCAAGGGAGACAGACATGCTTCGCACCACCCTCATCGCGACCACCGCAGCGCTCGGGCTGGCCGGCTCCGCCGCGCTGGCCCAGGATCAGCCGGGCACCATCGTGGAGACCGCGCAGGGCGCGGAGGACTTCTCGACGCTGGTCAGTGCGGTAGAGAGCGCCGGCCTCGTGGAGACCCTCTCCGGCGAGGGGCCGTTCACCGTCTTCGCGCCGACGAACGCGGCCTTCGACGCGCTGCCCGAAGGCACGCTCGACGAGCTGACCATGGAGGAGAACAGCGAGCAGCTGACTTCGATCCTCACCTATCACGTCGTGCCCTCCGCCGCGATGGCGGCCGACCTCAGCGACGGGCAGGAACTGGAAACCGTCAACGGCGAGACGCTCACCGTCTCCATCGACGGCGACACCGTGATGATCGGCGACGCGACGGTGACGCAGGCCGACATCGAGGCCTCGAACGGCGTCATCCACGCGATCGACACCGTCCTGATGCCGTCCGGCGACATGTAGGCCCCGCCGGCATCTCTCGAGACAAGCGGGCCGCCTTCCGGGCGGCCCGTTCCTTTTGGCGGAGCGGGTCGCCGGTGCCGGAGGCTTGGCGGCATCGCCGCGAACCCATATGTCGGGCCGGACCAGGAGACGAGGAGAGAGCATGTTCCGCCAGCGCCAGCCGCTATTCGACGCCAATGCCGCAGCCGGAGGCCGCGATTTCGGCGATCTGCCGGAATGGGACCTCAGCGATCTCTACGCCTCCGAGGACGCGCCGGAACTCGACCGCGACCTGACCTGGCTGGAAAGCGCCTGCGCCGATTTCGCCCGCGATTATGAGGGCAAGCTCGCCGGGCTCGACGCGCCCGGCCTCCTGGAGGCCGTGCACCGCTACGAGCGGATCGACCGGGTCGGCGGGCGGATCATGTCCTATGCCGGTCTGCGCTACTACCAGCAGACCACGGATGCCGACCGCGCCGCCTTCCTCTCCGATTGCCAGGACCGGATCACCGCCCATACCGCGCCGCTGGTGTTCTTCTCGCTCGAAGTGAACCGCATCGAGGACGACCGGCTCGACGCGCTGTTCGACGAGAGCGCCGAGCTCGGCCGCTACCGGCCGGTCTTCGACCGGCTGCGGAAGATGCGCCCGCATCAGCTTTCCGACGAGCTCGAGAGGTTCCTGCACGACCAGTCCGTGGTCGGCGCGACCGCCTGGAACAAGCTTTTCGACGAGACCATCTCCGGGCTGGAATTCGACGTTGCCGGCGAGGTCCGCGGCATCGAGGACACGCTGAACCTCCTGACCGAGCAGGATCGCGCCACGCGCGAATCCGCCGCAAGGGAGATCGGCCGCGTCCTGTCGGCCAATGTCCGGACCTTCGCCCGCGTCCACAACACGCTGACGAAGGAGAAGGAGGTCGAGGACCGGTGGCGCCGGATGCCGAGCCCGCAGACCGGCCGGCACCTCTCGAACGATGTCGAGCCCGAGGTGGTCGAGGCGCTCCGCAACGCCGTGGTCGACGCCTATCCGCGCCTCTCCCACCGCTATTACGAGCTGAAGCGCAAGTGGCTGGGGCTCGACCGGATGCAGGTCTGGGACCGCAACGCCCCCCTGCCGATGGAGGACGACCGGCGGATCGGCTGGGACGAGGCCCGCGCGACCGTGATCGACGCCTATTCCGACTTCTCCCCGGCGCTCGCCGACCTCGCCCGCCCGTTCTTCGAGAATGGCTGGATCGACGCGCCCGTGACGCCCGGAAAGGCGCCCGGCGCCTTCGCCCATCCGACGGTCACCGACGTGCACCCCTACGTGATGCTGAACTATCTCGGCAAGCCGCGGGACGTGATGACGCTGGCCCACGAGCTCGGCCACGGCGTCCACCAGCGGCTCGCGGCGCCCCAGGGCGAGCTTCTGGCCAGCACCCCGCTCACCCTCGCCGAGACGGCCTCGGTCTTCGGCGAGATGCTGACCTTCCGCAAGCTGCTGGCGAACGCCGCGGACACGAAGAGCCGCAAGGTCCTGCTCGCCGGCAAGGTCGAGGACATGATCAACACGGTCGTGCGCCAGATCGCCTTCTACGATTTCGAGTGCAAGCTGCACGCGGCGCGGGCCGAGGGCGAGATGACGCCGGACGAGATCAACGCGCTCTGGATGTCCGTGCAGGGCGAGAGCCTCGGCCCGGCCTTCGACTACATGGACGATTACCAGGTCTTCTGGGCCTATATCCCGCATTTCGTCCATTCGCCGTTCTACGTCTATGCCTATGCCTTCGGCGACGGGCTGGTGAACGCGCTCTACGCCGCCTATGCGGAAGGCGCCCCGGACTTCCAGGAGAAGTATTTCGAGATGCTTCGCGCCGGCGGCTCCAAGCACCATTCCGACCTGCTCGCCCCGTTCGGCCTCGACGCCGCCGATCCGGCCTTCTGGAACAAGGGCCTGTCGATGATCGAGGGGATGATCGACGAACTCGAGGCGATGGAGTGATGCCACCGCGGCCGGGGCCCTGCCCCCGGCTTCGGGGACCCGCGCCGGATCGACTGACCTAACGTAAGACCATGGCGGAGAACGCTTAAATGCGAGCGGCCCTGTCGCTTTCGGCATGCGGAATGTCGATGCCGCGCCGCCGCGCCGCCGCGGACCGGATATGAGCCTGGCTGCAACCGACCCGCCATATCGTTGAAGGACCTGCCCCCGTGTTCGTCGAGATCGTCACCTACGCCATCATCCTCCTCTCCCTCGTCGCCGGAGCGGCGATCATCCGGGACGCGCTGCGCAAGCGCCGCAAGAACCCGTAGGCGGCGGCGCTCCGCCCCCGGGCCGGAGCGGAGTGCCTCGCAGCGCCGTTCTCTATCCCCGCGGGGTCCGGCCCGCGGCGAGCGCCATGTCGAGCATCCTCTGGGTGCCGCGCGCCTGTTCCAGCGGCCAGGCATAGGCTGCCCCCGTCCGGGCGGCCTCGCAGAACGCCTCCGCCTGCAGGACATACTGGTTCACGCCCGGCCAGCGCTGGATCGTGCGGGTGTTGAACTCGGTATCGAGGATCAGCTCCGCTTGGTCGAACTTGCCGGCATTGAAGGGAGCGGTCAGCTCGAGCGTCCCGTCCTCGCCATGGAACACCACCCGCTGCCGCGGCGCGATGCGGGTGGAGACCAGGCCGTGATAGCCGAAATCCGGGAATTCGGCATGGATCTCGGCGAAGGTGTCGAAATCCTGCTCCATCTCGAGCCGGGCGCTCAGGCGCTCGGGCTCCCGGCCGGTCGCGAAGCGCACCGACCCGAAGGCATAGACGCCGATGTCGCGCAACCCGCCGCCGCCCGTGCCCGCCCTGTTGCGGATGTTGCCGGGGTCGGGATTGTTGAAGCTGAACACCACCTCCGCATGCCGCAGCCGCCCGATCCGTCCTTCCGCCAGAAGGTCGCGCGCCGCCTGCCATTGCGGGTGGTGCACGATCATGAAGCCCTCCGCGGCGAGCCTGCCGGCGGCGTCGCGGGCGGCCACCAGGCGGTCGAAATCGCCCTCCTCCATCGCCATCGGCTTCTCGCAGAGCACGTGCTTGCCCGCCTCCAGCGCCTTCACGCTCCACTCGACATGCAGGTGGTTGGGCAGGGGAACGTAGATGGCGTCCACGTCCTCGGCGGCGAGGAGCGCGTCGTATGAGCTCTCCACGCGGAGATCCGGCACCACCGCGGCGAAAGGCGCGACCTTCTCCGGCGCGCGCGTGGCGAGGGCGGCGACCCGCGATCCCTCCGCCAGGTGAAGCGCCGGCACCATGGTGGTCCGGGCGAAGTTCGAGGCCCCGAGGATGCCCCAGCGGATCGGCTCTTTCATGGTCGCGCGCTCCCGTTGTTCTGCCTGCCCGTCATGCCAGATCGCGGCGCGCACGAAAACGGCCCCGGGGATCCCCCCGGAGCCGCTCCCGTCGATCGCCGTCCCGGGGCGCGTCAGGCGCTCTCGAAGAGCCCCTTCTCTCCGGCCAGCTCGGTCATCCGCTTCTGCAGCTTGTCGAAGGCGCGGACCTCGATCTGCCGGATGCGCTCGCGGCTGACGTTGTAGACGCCCGAGAGCTCTTCCAGCGTGATCGGCTGGTCCTGCAGGCGCCGCTGGGTGAGGATGTCCTTCTCGCGGTCGTTCAGGACATCCATCGCCCGGGCGAGAAGTTCGCGGCGGATCTGCAGCTCGTCCTTCTCGGCGTAATCGTCGGCCTGGTTGGCGTCCTCGTCCTCGAGCCAGTCCTGCCACTGGGCCGTGCCCTCGCCGTCGTTCGAGATGGTGGCGTTGAGCGAGGCGTCCGATCCCGCCATGCGGCGGTTCATCGAGATCACCTCGTCCTCGGTCACGCCGAGATCGGTGGCGATCTGCTTCACGTTCTCGGGGCGCAGGTCGCCGTCCTCGAGCGCGCCGATGCGGTTCTTCGCCTTCCGCAGGTTGAAGAACAGCTTCTTCTGGGCGCTCGTCGTGCCGAGCTTCACCAGACTCCAGGAGCGCAGGATGTATTCCTGGATCGAGGCCCGGATCCACCACATGGCGTAGGTGGCGAGCCGGAACCCCTTCTCGGGATCGAAGCGCTTCACCGCCTGCATGAGACCCACATTCGCCTCCGAGATCACCTCGGCCTGCGGCAGGCCGTAGCCGCGATAGCCCATGGCGATCTTCGCCGCGAGCCGCAGGTGGCTGGTGACGAGCTTGTGGGCGGCCTCGGTATCCTCGTGCTCCACCCAGCGCTTGGCGAGCATGTATTCCTCGTCGGGCTCCAGCATCGGGAAGCGCCGGATCTCCTGCATGTAGCGGTTCAGCCCCTGCTCCGGTGACGGAGCCGGTAGATTGGCGTAGCTGGCCATATGTCCCTCCAGTCGGCCGATAACGGCGTCGAGACAGATTTGGTGAACCGTTCGGTTCACTTCAAGCGATAGAGTCGAAACCCCAACGAGGCTTTAACGTCGCGGGTCCCCGTTTCCGTCGCGATTGCGACAATCTCGCGCGGAGGCAGAATCCGCCTCTCCGTCGAGTTCGGCAATGAGAAGTCGCAAGTCGGCGGGCAGTTCCGCGACGAACCGCATCCGCTGCCGGCTGACCGGATGCACGAAGCCGAGGGTGGCCGCGTGCAGCGCCTGCCGCGGGAAGCCGTTCACCGCCAGGGCGGCGCCGGCGCCGATCCGCGCCCCGGAGACCGTGCGGCCGGTGCCGTAGACCGGGTCGCCGACGAGCGCATGCCCGGCATGGCGCAGATGCACGCGGATCTGGTGCGTCCGCCCGGTCTCGAGCCAGCACCGGATCAGGGCCAGGCCCGGCCAGTGCCGCTCCACCCGGAACCGCGTCACCGCGTGCCGGCCGCCGGACACGGTCACCGCCTGGCGCTGCCGGTCCGCCGGATGCCGGTCCAGCCGGGCCTCGATCTTCAGCACCCCGCCGGGTTCCGCGCTCACCCCCCGCGTGCCCATGAGCCGCGGATCGCCGGCATCTGGCACCCCGTGGCAGATCGCGAGATATTCCCGCTCCGCCGAATGGGCGGCGAACTGCGCCGCGAGCCCGTGATGGGCGCGATCGGTCTTCGCCACCACGAGAAGCCCGCTCGTGTCCTTGTCGATCCGGTGCACGATCCCCGGCCGCCTCTCGCCGCCGACACCGGACAGCCGCGCGCCGAAATGGTGCAGGAGCGCGTTCACGAGCGTCCCGCTCGGGCTTCCGGGCGCGGGATGCACGACCATGCCGGCGGGCTTGTCCACCACGGCGAGATCCTCGTCCTCGTGAAGCACCGCGAGCGGGATCGCCTGGGGCAGGGCGTCGGTCTCGATCTCGGCCGGCACGCTGATCTCGATCACGTCGCCCTCGGCCACCGGACCCTTCGCCACGCGCAGCACCGCGCCCGCCCGCGACACCGCGCCGTCGGCGATCAGCCGCGCGAGCCGCGACCGCGACAGATGCGCCTCCTCTGGCACGTCGCGCGCCAGTGCCCTATCGAGGCGCGGGGGCGGATCCGCCCCGATGGTGACGACGAGGCGCCGCGAGCCCATGACTGACGCTCCCCTCCGCGATCCTGCCCTGGTCGCGCTGAAATGGCTGGTCGTCGCGCTGACCGCAACCATGACCCTTGGGATCGTCGCGCTCGTCCTTCTGTTCTGGGCGCGGCTGCCCGAGCCCCTGCCGCCGCTGCCGGAGGCCATCGCCCTGCCCGAGGGCGCGACCGCCATGGCCTTCACCCGCGGTCGCGGCTTCCTCGCGGTGGTGACCGAGGCCGACGAGATCCTGGTCTTCGATCCCTCCGGGCGCGTCCTCAAGCAGCGCATCGCGCTCGGCGACTGAGTTCCGCCAGCGCCGCCAGGTATCCGGACACCCCGGACACTTCCGGCGCCTTGACCCGCCGGACCGGCGGCGCGACATCTGCGACCAATGCAAGGCAGAATACCGACACCGACGATCCTCGCTCTCGCCCTCGGCCTCGGCGGAGCCGGGATCGCGGCCCTTCTGTCGCTGCCGGCCGGGCCGCTCGTCGGCGCCGCCCTCGCCACCGGGGCCGGCGCGGCCCTGGGAATGCGGCTCGATCTGGCGGTCCGCCTCCGGGACATCGGCTTCTGCCTCATCGGGATCACGCTCGGCGCCGGCATCCGCCCCGATTTCGCGGACGAGCTCTGGCGCTGGAGCCCGAGCCTCGGCCTGCTGATGGTCGCCCAGGTGGTCACGATCCTGTCGGGCGCGCGGCTGCTGGCGCGCCGCGCGGGGCTCGACCACGAGTCCGCCCTCCTCGCCGCGAGCCCCGGCGGCCTCTCCACCGCCATCTCCCTCGCGCTCGACGGCGGCAACGACGCGACCCCGGTCCTCGTCCTCCAGATCATGCGGATCCTCGTTCTGGTGACCCTGACCCCGCCCCTCGCCCTCATGCTCTCCTCACCGGTCGCGCCGGCGCCGGTGCCAGGGCTCGACTGGACGGCGCTTCTGGCCCTCCTCGCGGTCGCCTATCCGGTCGGCGTCTTCGGGGCGCGGCGGGGGCTGCCGGCCTCGACGCTCCTGCTCTCTATGATCCTCTCGGGAACGGTCCACGGTCTCGACATCGTCCATGGCCGCCCGCCCGCTCCGGCCGTCTTTTTCGGCTTCGCGCTGGCGGGAACCGCCCTCGGCACCCGGCTCACCGGCCTCCGGCTCGGCGATCTGTCGCACTATGCCGGGGCGACCTGCCTGCTTCTGGGCAATGCCATGATCGTCTCGCTCGCCTTCGCCGCCGCGGCCTCCCGGATCGCCGGGCTCGATCCGGGCGCGACATGGATCGCCTTCGCGCCCGGCGGGGTCGAGGCGATGGCGGCGATCGGTCTGGCGCTCGGCTACGATCCCGCCTTCATCGCCATCCACCATGTCAGCCGGATCCTGTTCCTGACCCTGTTCGTGCCGATCCTGATCGCGCATCGACGCAAGGCGCGGGTGGGCGGCGCCGACTGACCCGGCCGCGCCCGCCGGACGCTCCGACAAATCTGCCGCGATCAGGCGCCATAGGCGAAGCGGACCGTCTTCCACCGCGTCGCCCGGTCCAGGAACTCCAGTCCCTGCCCCGCCGGCTCCGCCCAGTCGCGGCCGCCCTCGGCCTCCGTCCAGACCTGCTTGAGGCAGTGGGCGCAGGCGGTCTCGACAGCCTCCGCCGCGGCACCGACCGACCAGACCGCCCCGACGCCCCCATGCCGCGCCAGCGCGGCGGCCAGAGCCTCCCGGTCCCCGGTGACGAGACAGGCGGCACCCGCCGGCAGGCCCGCGCCGCCGAAGCTGTCGCGCAGGACCGGAACCGCCGCCGTCACGGCCGTCGCCACGACCACCCGGTTCCCCAGGGCGAGCGCCGGAAGCGCCAAGGAGAGCGGGCCGAGAAGAGGCCATGCGGCCGGGCCGACAACCCCGACGAGTCCCACCGGCGCGCCAAGGCGCCAGACCAGCCGCGACGGCGCGGGCAGCTCCGCCGTCCCCGTGGGCCGGGACGCCCGGGCGGCGTACCATCGCGCACGCCGGATCGCCGTTTCGACCTCCCGCTCCGCCGCCGCCTTCGCCGCCCCGCCCTCCACCAGCCGCAGGACGGCCTCGGCCCGGCTCACCGACAGCCGCTCCGCCAGGCCGCGCAGCGCCGCGGCGCGGTCCGGTGCCGACGCGCCGGCCCCCTCCGCCGCGGCGACCGTCCGGCGGACGGCCTCCTCCGCCTCCGCCCGCACCACCGCAGCGGGGCGAGGCTCCGCCCCGCTCGACGCGGATTCCGCGGCGGCGACCGGGCGGAGCCAGCCGGCCGCGGCATCCGCATCCGCCTCCTCGCCCGCCAGCGGGCCGGCGGAATTGATGCGCAGGAGCGGCGCCGTCACCCCCGCCGCCGCCTCGAGGCAGAGATTGACGTTTTCCGACCAGACCGCGGCGACCGGCGTCTCCGGCGCATACTCCGCCAGATGCAGCGCCTCGCGCGGCGTGCGGAACGAGGTGACCGTCACCACACCCTCCAGCGTCTCCGCCGCCCAGAGCGGGTTCGCCGGAGCCACGTCCGTGGCGAGGATCAGGGATCGCCCCTCGTTTCCCGCCTCGCGGAGGATCGCCCCCTCGGAGCGCCCGTCCTCGAGCAGCCGGCGGATCGCCTCGAGCCGCTCGGGCCGGACCGTCACGCCCACCTCGCTGTTCCGGTCGAGCGGATCGCCGACCATCGCCCGCCCCATCCGCGCCTCGAGCCGCTCGACGAAGCCTGCCTCGGCAGCTTCCGCCACCAGGACCCGGATGCCCGCCACCCCGGCATCTCCCCGCCCGCCCCAGGCCGCCTCGACCACCCCCTCGACCGCGGCGTCGAGATCGGCGTCGCCGAAGACCAGGAACAGCGCCCGTCCGCCCGGATCGGCGGCCAGGCCCGTTCCGTTTCCGGCGCTCGCCCGCGCCATCATCCGACGGGTTTCCGCCGGTCCGGCGACCGCGATCCGGTCGATGCCCGGATGCGCGGCGAGGGCGCGGGCCGTCTCCGCGTCGCCGCCGAGGACGTTGACCACCCCGTCCGGGAGCCCGGCCTCGCACCAGATCTCCGCAAGCGCGAGCGCGGTGAGCGGCGCCTCGCTGCCCGGCACCAGCACCATTGCGTTCCCGGCCGCCAGCGGCGGCGCGATCCTCCGCGTCAGGGCGGCGAGCGGCCGGCTCGGCGCGACCAGGGCGGCGCAGACGCCCCATGGCGTCCCGCAATCTTGGGCGTCGGCCGCGTCGGCAAGGTCGCGGATCTGCCCGACGGAGCGCGCCACCGCCTCGGCACTGGCGCCGGCCGGGATTCCGTGCTGCAGGCTCTCCAGCACGGCGAGGAATTCCGCCCGCCTCCCGAGCGCCTCCGCCAGCGCGCGCAGATGGCGGCCGCGCTCGAAGCCCTCCAGGGCGGCCCAGCCGGCCTGCGCCGCCCGCGCCGCCGCGACCGCCGTATCCGCATCCGCAGCCGTGCCGCGCGTCACCCGCGCGAGGATGTCTCCGCGCGCCGGATCGCGCACCGCGAAGGTCTCTCCGGACTCCCGGAAGACCCCCGCCACCAGATGGCCGAACCCCGCCTCGTACCGGTCCAGCCATGCGCGCACGCGCCCCGCATCCACCGGTGCCGGTCCGTACCCCATGTCCGCCAGATCCTCCCGCAGGCTCATCGCGCGCTCACGACGGGGCGAAGCGGTCGCGGGCGGCGACCCGGCCCGTCGCGATCTCGTCGAGCCGCCGTTCGAGATTCGCCAGCATCGACGAGGCGCCGAAGCGGAAGCGCTCCGGCTCCAGCCAGTCGCGGCCCAGCTCCTCCCGCATCAACACCTGCCACGCGACAGCCTCGCCCGCCGACGTGATCCCGCCCGCCGGCTTGAAGCCGACCCTCCGGCCGGTGGCGCGCCGGTAGTCGCGGATCGCCCGCGCCATGACCAGCGAGACGGGCAGCGTCGCGTTCACCGCCTCCTTGCCCGTCGAGGTCTTGATGAAATCCGCCCCCGCCTGCATGGCGACCATCGAGGCGGCATAGACGTCGGTCAGCGTGCCGAGTTCGCCGGTCGCCAGGATCGCCTTCATGTGCGCCGGCCCGGAGGCCGCCCGCATCGCCGCCAGCTCCTCGTGGAGCGCCCGCCACCGCCCGGCGAGCACGTGTTCGCGGGTGATGACGATGTCGATCTCCGCGGCGCCCGCCGCCACGGCCCATTCGATCTCGCGCAGCCTCAGGTCGCGCGGCATCAGCCCGGCCGGAAACCCCGTGGCGACCGAGGCCACCGGGATACCCGAGCCCTCGAGCGCCGCGACCGCATGGGGCACCATCGTCGGGTAGACGCAGACCGCCGCCACCCGCAGCGTCATGTCCTCGATCCCGAGCCCCTCGAGGATGCGCGGCGCGAGCGGCCGGCGCGCCTTGGCGCAGAGCCGCCGCACCCGTCCGGCCGTGTCGTCCCCCGCCAGCGTGGTGAGATCGACGAGGCGCACCGCGTTCAGCAGCCAAGCGGGCGGAGTGTCGCCGCCCGGCGCCCGCGCCGGGAACGACGCCGCCCGCCGCTCCGCGGCGACCCGGTTCACGCGGATGCCGGCGAACATCGACGGATCGAACCGCAGGCCCGGATTGCGGAGCGCGGCGGCGGCATGGGTGGTATCGGGCATCGCGCCTCCCCTCGGCTGCGGGCCGAACCATCGGCCATCGGCCGCGCGATGTCGACTAGAGACCGCCGAGGGTCTCCAGGTGCCGCGCCACCTCCGCCGCGCCCTCGCCCCGGCGCAGGCTGGCGAAGACCACCGGCAGATCGCCGCGCATCCGGCCCGCATCCCGCGCCATCACCTCGAGCGAGGCGCCCACATGCGGGGCGAGATCGGTCTTGTTGATCACCAGCACGTCCGAGCGGGTGATCGCCGGCCCGCCCTTGCGGGGAATTTCCTCTCCCGCGGCCACGTCGATCACGTAGACGGTCACGTCGGCGAGTTCCGGGCTGAACGTCGCCGAGAGGTTGTCGCCGCCCGATTCGATCAGCACCGCCTCCAGATCCGCATGCCGGCCCCGCATCTCCGCCAAAGCGGCGAGGTTGATCGAGGCATCCTCGCGGATCGCGGTATGGGGGCAGCCGCCGGTCTCGACGCCGAGGATGCGGTCGCCGGGCAGGACCTGCATCCGCATCAGCGCCTCGGCATCCTCCTGCGTGTAGATGTCGTTGGTGATGACGCCGATGGAGCGGGCCGGGTGCCAGAGCCGCGCCAGCGCCGCCGTCAGCGTCGTCTTGCCGGCCCCTACGGGACCGCCGATGCCGATTCGCAACGGGCCGTTCGCGCTCATGTCCGGAACACCTTCACCGCTTTGCCCTCGTGCCGCATGGCGGCGATGTCGGACAGGTAGGCGGCGCTCGCAAGGGCGTCGAGACCCGCCTCCCCGGCGCGGGAGGCGATAACCGCGCAGGGCGGCGCGAGCAGGGCCAGCACCGCCATCGCCTCGGTCTGCCCGATCGGCGCCAGCCGCTGCGCCGCGGCGACCAGGTTGGCGGCGAAGGATTGCAGATACATGGCGGCGGTGAGCGTCGCGGGAAGACCGCGGGACCGCGCGGCACGTCCCACCGCGACCGGATAGGCGCAGGGCTCCGCCTCCGCGCCCCAGACCGCGCCGGTGACCCGCGCGAAGGCCGCGCCCTGTTCCAGCGTCTCGCGAAGGCGTCCGGCGGAAGCGGCGAAGGCCCGCGCCGCCGGCGCGGCCTCCGCGTCGCCCGCATGGGCGGCATGGAGAAGCACGGCGTCCGCCCAGCCCGACCCGTGCTCCAGGACGTCGCGGAGCCACACCGCCAGCGTCGCCGCATCGGCGACACGGCCCTCCGCGACCGCCTGCTCGAGCCCGTGGGAATAGGCGAAGGCCCCCACCGGGTAGCCCGGCGAGAGCCATTGCTGCAGAATCAGCACCCCCTCATCCATGGGAATGGTCGGGATGCGCGTGGCCGTGGGTCCGGCCGTGGCCATAGGCGCCGCGCTCGGGCGAGAACGGCGCGCGGATCGGCACCACGTCCAGCCCCAGCCGGTCCAGCATCTCCGCCATGATCGGGTCGGCCTGGATCAGCAGCCGCTCCGGCTCGATCCGGCACGGCGCATGCCGGTTGCCGATATGCCAGGCGGCCCGCGTCAGGTCGCCGGTCGCCGCCAGCAGAGGCTCCGCCGCCGCCCGGACCGCGATCCGCGTCCCGTCGTCGAGCGCGAGGCAATCGCCCTCCTCGAGCGACGTGGCCTTCGGCAGATCGACCAGGAAGGCGCGTCCGGCATCGGTCTCGAGCCGCTTGCGGCGCAGGAACCGCCCCGCATAGTCGAGCGTCACCGTCTCCCCGGCCCCGGCGCCGCGCTCCACCGCGGCGGCGACGGGAAGCGCCGCGCTCAAGCTGCACCCCCGTCGGCCGCCCGGCATGCGAAGCGCCGCGCCGCCGTCCCCGTCACGGGGCTCAGAGAAACAGCCGGTCGCGGAAGACGTGGCGCACGATCTCGTCGCGGCGCAGGCCGATCTCGGCCAGTTCCGCGTCGCTCTTGGCCCGCAGCCGCTGCACCCGGTCGAGGCGGCTCTGCCGCTCGATGAAGACGACCATGCCGTCGCCGATGCGCTGCATCATGCGGCGCAGAAAGCCCGGTTGCGATTCTTCGGTGAATGATGTTGTCGAAGCCATTGGAAACCCTCGTGTGTCCCGGTTTCCTCCCTTGGTCCGACAGATAGATTTCCGCGTCCCGGCCCACCACCGACAGATCGACAGTCCCGCGTTGCACTCCGCTCAACCCCCTCAGAAAAGGAAATAGCGCTGCGCCATCGGCAGCACCTCCGCCGGCTGGCAGGTCAGGAGCTCGCCGTCGGCGCGTACCTCGTAGGTCTCGGGATCAACCTCCATCACCGGCAGCGCATCGTTCAGGATCAGGTCGCGCTTGCCGATCCCGCGGGTGTTCCTCACCGCCACCACGTCCCTGGCGAGCCCGAGCGCCGCCCTGATCCCCGCCGCCTCGGCCGCCTGGCTGACGAAGGTCACCGCGGAGCGTTCGACCGCGCGTCCCATCGCGGCGAACATCGGCCGCGAATGCACCGGCTGCGGCGTCGGGATGGAGGCGTTCGGGTCGCCCATCTGCGCGAGCGCGATCGACCCGCCGAGCAGCACGATCTCCGGCTTGACCCCGAAGAAGGCCGGATCCCAGAGCACCAGATCGGCGCGCTTGCCGGCCTCGACAGAGCCCAGCTCGTGGGCCACGCCATGGGCGATCGCCGGATTGATGGTGTATTTCGCGATGTAGCGCCGGACCCGCAGGTTGTCGTTCTCGCCGCTCTCCCCCGCCAGCCGGCCACGCTGCTTCTTCATCTTGTCGGCCGTCTGCCAGGTGCGGATCAGGACCTCGCCGACGCGGCCCATGGCCTGGCTGTCGGAGGCGATGATCGAGAAGGCGCCCATGTCGTGCAGGATGTCCTCGGCGGCGATGGTCTCGCGCCGGATGCGGCTCTCGGCGAAGGCGATGTCCTCGGGGATCGACTTCGACAGGTGATGGCAGACCATCAGCATGTCGAGATGCTCCTCGAGCGTGTTGACGGTGAAGGGCCGCGTCGGATTGGTCGAGGAGGGCAGCACGTTCGCGTCGCCGCAGATCCTGATGATGTCGGGCGCGTGGCCGCCGCCCGCCCCCTCGGTATGGAAGGCGTGGATCGTGCGCCCCTTCATCGCCGCGACCGTCGAGTCCACGAAGCCGCTCTCGTTCAGCGTGTCGGTGTGGATCATCACCTGCACGTCCATGTCGTCGGCGACGCTGAGGCAGCAATCGATGGCCGCCGGCGTCGTCCCCCAATCCTCGTGCAGCTTCAGCGCGCAGGCCCCGCCCTCGACCATCTCCACCAGGGCGTCGGGGCGCGACGCGTTGCCCTTGCCGGCGAAGCCGATATTCATCGGCACCCCGTCCACCGCCTGCAGCATCCGCGCGATGTGCCAGGGCCCCGGCGTGCAGGTGGTGGCCATGGTTCCGGTCGCCGGCCCGGTGCCACCGCCCAGCATCGTCGTCACGCCGGAATGCAGCGCGTCCTCGATCTGCTGCGGACAGACGAAGTGGATGTGGCTGTCGAATCCGCCGGCGGTCAGGATCCTGCCCTCGCCGGCGATGATCTCCGTCCCGGGCCCGATCACGATCCCGATGCCGGGCTGGGTGTCGGGATTGCCGGCCTTGCCGATCGCGTGGATGCGCCCGTCCTTCAGCCCCAAATCGGCCTTGGTGATCCCGGCATGGTCGACGATCAGCGCATTGGTGATCACCGTGTCCACCGCCCCCTCGGCGCGCGTCGCCTGGGACTGGCCCATGCCGTCGCGGATCACCTTGCCGCCGCCGAACTTCACCTCCTCGCCGTAGGGGCCGGTCAAATCCCGCTCCACCTCGACGATCAGGTCGGTATCGGCGAGCCGCACCCGGTCGCCGACGGTCGGGCCGAACATCTCCGCGTGGTCGCGGCGCGAGATCCTGACGGCCATGGCAGCCTCCCTTTCGACCGCAATCAGAGGGCAGCCGCGGGAGCGGGACAAGGCCGCGGCGGCCCCGGAGGGGACCGCCGCACAATTTTCGGGCGCCTCCGCCTGGCGGCGGCGCGATCTAGCGGCGGCGCGATAACCGCTTCTGGTTCGCCCGGGTCTTGCCGCCGATCGGCCTCAGCCAGGCGGCGGCGATCCGGTCGGGCGAGGACCCGGTCATCATCGCCTGCCAGGCCGCGGCCTGCGCGGCCGCGAAGGCCGGCGCCTTCTCGAACGTCATGCGCCAGGTCTCCGACGGCGCCGTCGGCCAGAATCCCGCCATCCCGAGGAGGCGATAGGCCACCACCGTCTGCGCCTCGGCCAGCATCCGCATCGTTCCCCATGCCGTATCGACATAACCGTTGCCGAACATCACCGTCTCCGCTTCCATCTTTTTGCAGTTGCAGCACGACCTAGTGCTGCAGGTGCGAAATGGAAAGGGCGAAGCGCGCCCGGAGCGCCGAACCGCCGCCCCGAGCCGGACGGGACGGGACCGTCAGAGCGGTCCCATGACCTCGCTACGGAAGCCGAAGATCCGCCGCTTGCCGGCGACCGGGATGAGCCGCACCTCGCGGCGCTGGCCCGGCTCGAACCGGATCGCCGATCCTGCGGGCACGTCGAGCCGGCGCCCCCGCGCCGCTTCGCGGTCGAAGTCCAGCGCCGGATTGGCCTCGGCGAAATGGTAATGGCTGCCGACCTGCACCGGCCGGTCGCCGGTATTGGCCACCACCAGCGTCAGCGCCTGCCGATCCGCGTTGAGCGTGATCTCCTCCTCGCCGGGGAAAATCTCGCCGGGGATCACTTCCGCCTCCAGACCAGGACCGCCGCGGCGATCGCGGCCAGCCCGCCGGCGACCGCGAGCCAGGGGCCGCCGTCATGGGGATGCAGATGCGCCCCCGAATGGGCCAGGGCCGGCGCAGCGGTGGCGAGGAAAACGAATACTGAGCGCATGGGGCCTCCTAGCGGATGGGATTGTGGACGGTGACGAGCTTGGTGCCGTCGGGAAAGGTCGCTTCCACCTGCACGTCGGGGATCATCTCCGGCACCCCCTCCATGCACTGGGCGCGGCGCACGACCTCCGCGCCGGCCTCCATCATGTCGGCGACGGAGCGGCCGTCCCGCGCGCCCTCGACCACCGCGTCGGTGATGAGCGCGACCGCCTCGGGGTGGTTCAGCTTCACCCCCCGGGCGAGGCGCCGCCGCGCCACCTCGGCCGCCATCGCCACCATCAGCTTGTCCTTCTCGCGGGGCGTGAGCTGCATGTCAGATCCTCCAGACGGACGGCAGGGGCCGGCCCGAAAGCCGTTCCAGAACCGGCAGCAGAATGCGGCGGAGCGCCAGCCCGTCGGGCGCCAGCGCGCGCAGGACCAGCAGATCCGGCGCCAGGCAGGAGCAGCCTGCGGTCTCGGGCAGCATCTCCCGGAGCGCGGCGAGATGGGCCTCCGCCCCCTCGGCGGCAAGGACCACGCTGGCCATTGCCCGCGCGCCGTCGGCGGTCCCCGGCCGGTCGAGCAGGGCCGCCACGTCGCCGAACAGGTCCACCCCGTCGAGATAGACCGGCCGCTCCGCGCGGCGGATGCGCACCCGGTCGCGGAACCTCGCGTCGCGCAGCGCCTCGCCTCGCGCCAGCCGCCCGAACAGGACCGCCTCGCACATCAGGAACCGCGCCGCGGGGGCCAGATCGACGCACAGCGAGCGGGCGAGCCGGCAGCGGTCGAACAGGATCGTCTCCTGCGGCAGCCAGTCCAGCGCCCCTCCGACGGCGAGCCGCGTATCGAGCCGCGCCAGACCCTCGTGCCGCGATGCCGCATAGGCGCGCTCGCAGGCCTGGGTGGTCACGGTCAGGCGGGCGCCCTCCGCCACCTCCACGCCGATCCCGAACCGGTCGCCGCCGGTGATCCCTCCCGCCGTGTTGACGAGAATCGCCTCGTCCGTCCCGCGCCGCGGAAACAGCACCTTCAGCGCGCCGGACTGGCGCAGCGCGGTCAGCCCGCCCGGCCCGACGCCGAGCCGCAGCGCGCCCAGGGCGCGGGGAAGCGTATCGGTCCGGATCGGCGCGGCATCCTGCATCGACGCCATGAAGACAGCACCCGATGCGGGCTTCAAGCGCCCTCGCCTTGCCGCGCCGAACGGTTTACGGTCGCGGCTCAGCCACGCCCAAGAAATGAGCACCGAATGTCGAATCCGCTCCACGATGCGCTCTTCGCCTCCCATCGGTCCAGCGAGACGCCCTTCGCCACGCTCCCGGACGGCCGGACGCTGAGCCATGCCGATTTCTTCGCCCGCGTCGGCCGCGCCGCCGGCGTGATGGAGGCGAAGGGCCTCGGCCCGGGCGACCGGCTGGTGCTGCAGGTGGAGAAGTCGGTGGAGGCGCTCGCCATCTACGCCGCCTGCCTCGCCCGCGGAATCGTCTTCGTGCCGCTCAACACCGCCTATACCGCGACCGAGCTCGACTATTTCGTGCACGATGCCGCTCCGTCCCTCGTCGTCTGCGACCCGATGCGCGCGGGCGATGTGGACGCCCCCGCCCTCACCCTCTCGCCGACCGGAACGGGCAGCTTCGCCGAGGCGATGGCGGAGGCCGCCGAACCCCTCGCCCCGGTGGACCGGCAGCCCGACGACCTCGCGGCCTTCCTCTACACCTCCGGCACCACCGGGCGCCCCAAGGGCGCGATGCTGAGCCAGCAGAACCTCCTGTCGAACGCCCGCGCCCTCGTCGAGGCCTGGCACATCACCGCCGACGACACCCTCCTCCACGCCCTGCCGATCTTCCACGCCCACGGTCTCTTCGTCGCCGTCAACACCGCGCTGCTGGCCGGGGCCCGGATGATCTTCCTGCCGAAATTCGATGTCGAGACCGTGCTCCACCACCTGCCGGACGCGACGATGATGATGGGCGTGCCCACCTTCTACACCCGCCTTCTCGCCGCCGAGGGTTTCTCGCGGGATCTGACCGGTCACATGCGCCTCTTCATCTCCGGGTCGGCGCCGCTCCTGGCGGAGACCCACGAGCGCTTCGAGCGGCGCACCGGCCACCGCATCCTGGAACGCTACGGCATGACCGAGACCGGCATGAACTGCTCCAACCCCTACGAGGGCGAGCGCCGGGCCGGCACCGTCGGCTTCCCCCTGCCGGGCACCGAGATCAGGATCACGCACGACGGCGCCGCGCTTCCGCAGGGCGAGGTCGGCCTCATCGAGGTGCGCGGACCCAACGTCTTCTCCGGCTACTGGCACAAGCCCGAGAAGACCGCCGAGGAGTTCCGGGAGGGCGGCTGGTTCGTCACCGGCGATCTCGGCCGGATCGACGCGGACGGCTACGTCCACATCGTCGGCCGCGCCAAGGATCTGGTGATCTCGGGCGGCTACAACGTCTATCCCAAGGAGGTCGAGGAGGTTCTCGACGCCGCGCCGGGCATCCGCGAGGCCGCCGTGATCGGCGTGCCGCATCCGGATTTCGGCGAGGGCGTCGTGGCGGTCGTCGTGCCCGACGGCGAGATCGACCTCTCGGTCGTCAGGCAGGCCGCGCAGCAGCAGCTCGCCGACTACAAGCGCCCCAAGGTCTACGAGGTCGTGGACGAGCTGCCGCGCAACACGATGGGCAAGGTGCAGAAGGCCGCGCTCCGCGACCGCTTCGCCGGAACCTTCCGCTGAGCCATCGGCTCCGGGCTCTATCATCCGGGGCGGACGCCGCGCGCCGCGTCCCCGGACCACGGCAGGGAGAACCACGATGAGACCGACGCCTGCGCCACGCGATAGGAGGGCTGCGCGATGATCGAGGCCGCCGCTCTCCTCCTCCTTTTCCAGCTCGGCGGCGAGGTCCTCGCGCGCGCGCTCGCCCTGCCGGTGCCGGGGCCGGTGATCGGCCTCGCCGCGATGTTCGCGGCGCTGGTCCTGAGACCCGCCCTGCGCCCGCGCATCGAGACGACGGCGCGGACCATCCTGTCGCATCTGTCGCTGCTCTTCGTGCCGGCCGGCGTCGGCGTCGTCGCCCATCTCGACACGTTCGGCCGCGAAGGCCCGGCGCTCCTCGCCGCGCTCACCGTCAGCACGACGCTCTCCATCCTCGCCGGCGTCTACGCCTTCCGCCTCGTGGCGCGTCTCACCGGGGCCGACGATGCGTGACGCCGTCGATCTGTGGACCTACCTCGCGCAGGAGCCGCTGCTCTGGCTCACCCTGACGCTGGTCGCCTACCTCGCCGCCGACCGGGTGGCGGAGCGGCTGCGCCACCCGCTCGCCAACCCGGTGCTGATCGCGGTCATCCTGATCGGCGCGGTGCTGCTGGCGACCGGCACGCCCTACGACCGCTATTTCGAGGGCGCGCAATTCGTCCATTTCATGCTCGGCCCCGCCACAATCGCGCTGGCCTTCCCGCTCCACGAGAACCTGCCGCGGCTGCGGCGCACCGCCCTGCCGATGCTCGCCGCCCTCTTCGCCGGGTCGCTCACGGCGATCGGCTCGGCGGTCGCCGTCGCCTGGGCGCTCGGCGTGCGGGGCGAGACCCTGCTCTCCATCGCGCCGAAATCCGCCACCGCCCCGGTCGCGCTCGGCGTCTCCGAGCAGATCGGCGGCATCCCGAGCCTCACCGCCGTCCTCGTCATCATCACCGGCATCGTCGGCGCGGTCGTCGCCACCCCGCTGCTGAACTTCTGCGGGATCACGGACTGGCGGGCGCGCGGCTTCGCGGTGGGCGTGGCCGCGCACGGCATCGGCACGGCGCATGCCTTCCGCGTCAATTCCACCGCCGGCGCCTTCTCCGGCATCGGCATGGGCCTGAACGCGCTCCTGACGGCGATCCTCGCGCCCCTGCTGATCTCGCTCTTCGTCTGAGCTATTCCGCCGCCTCGGGAACGGCGGCGGCGACCCGGGCAGCACAGAACTTGAACTCGGGGATCTTGCCGTAGGGGTCGAGCTGCGGATTGGTCAGCACGTTGGCCGCCGATTCCACGAAGCAGAACGGGATGAACACCATGTTGTCGGCCACCTCGCGGTCGGTCCTGAGCGTGGCCGTGATCCGGCCCCGGCGGGTCTCGATCGAGACCGTCTGCCCCGCCACCAGGCCCATGCGCTCGATCTGCCTCGGATGCATGGAGGCGATCCCCTCCGGCTCCAGGCTGTCGAGGACGCTCGCCGTCCGCGTCATCGCGCCCGTGTGCCAGTGCTCCAGCAGCCGCCCGGTGGTCAGCACCATGGGGAATTCCGCATCCGGCACCTCGTCGGGCGGCAGCAGGTCGGCGGGCACCAGCTTGCCGCGGCCGTCCCGCGTCGGGAAGCCGTTCTTGAAGATCACCCATTCCTCGCTGTCGCCCTTCAGCGGATAGGTGACGCTGTCCCGCGCGTCGATCATCTCCCAGGTGATGCCGTCGAGCGACGGCATCATCCGCGCCATCTCCGCATAGACCTCCGAGACGTCGGCATAGCTCCAGTCGAGACCGCAGCGCCGCCCGAGATCGATCAGGATGTCGAGATCCTGCCGCGCCTCGCCCGGCAGCGCCATCGCCGGACGCCCCATCTGCACCTGCCGGTTGGTGTTGGTGTAGGTGCCCCGCTTCTCGGCATGGGCGGAGGCGGGCAGGACCACGTCGGCGAACTGGCAGGTCTCGGTGAAGAAGATGTCCTGCACCACCAGATGCTCGAGCTTGCCCAGCGCCGCCCGTGCATGGGTCTGGTCAGGGTCCGACATGGCCGGGTTCTCGCCCATGATGAACATGCCCTTCACCGCGCCGTCGTGGATCGCATGCACGACCTCGACCACCGTCAGGCCGGCGTTCGGGTCGAGGCTCCGGCCCCAGACATCCTGCATCCGCACCCGGATGTCGGGATCGTCCACGCGCTTGTAATCGGGATAGCTCATCGGGATCAGCCCGGCATCGGAGGCGCCCTGCACGTTGTTCTGGCCGCGGAGCGGGTGCAGCCCGGTGCCGGCGCGGCCGATATGTCCGGTGATGAGCGCCAGCGCGATCAGGCAGCGCGAATTGTCGGTGCCGTGGACGTGCTGGCTGATCCCCATCCCCCAGAAGATCATCGAGCGCTCGGAATTCGCGTAGAGCCGCGCCACGTCGCGGATCGTGCCCGCGTCGATCCCCACCACGTCGGCCATCGCCTCGGGGGGAAAGTCCGCGACCTTCGCCTTCAGCGCGTCGAACTCGGCCACATGCGCCTGCACGTATTGCTCGTCGTAGAGCTTCTCCTCCACGATCACGTGCAGCAGCGCGTTCAGCAGCGCCACGTCGGTTCCCGGCTTGAACTGCAGGGAATGGGTGGCGTGGGCCATCAGGTCCTGCCCGCGCGGATCGCAGACCACGAGCTTCGTGCCGCGCTTCGCCGCCCGCTTGAAATAGGTCGCCGCAACGGGATGGTTCACCGTCGGCCGCGCGCCGATGACGATCACGCAATCGGCGGTGTGCGCGTCCATGAACGGCGCCGAGACCGCGCCCGAGCCCACGCCCTCGAGAAGCGCCGCCACCGAGGAGGCGTGGCAGAGCCGCGTGCAGTGATCGACGTTGTTGGTGCCGAACCCGGCGCGGATCAGCTTCTGGAACAGATAGGCCTCCTCGTTCGAGCCCTTGGCCGAGCCGAACCCGGCGATCGCCTGCCCGCCGTCGCGGTCGCGCACCCGCGTCAGCCCGCTCGCCGCCCGCTCCATCGCCTCCTCCCAGCTCGCCTCGCGGAACTGGGACATCGGATCGTCGCTGAGCGCGAGCGGCTTCTCCGCATCGTCCCGGCGCACCAGCGGCACGGTCAGCCGCCGCGGGCTCATCGCGTAATCGTAGCCGAAGCGCCCCTTCACGCAGAGCCGGTTCTCGTTCGCCGGCCCGTCGCGCCCGTCGACGCGCACGATCCTTCCATCCGCCACCGCCATCCTGGTCTGGCAGCCGACGCCGCAGAACGGGCAGAGGCTGTCCACCTCCCGGATCGTCTCCTCCGGCACGGCCCGCGTGCGGTTCGCCGCGTCGAGCAGCGTCTTCTCCATCAGCGCGCCGGTGGGACAGGCCTGCACGCATTCGCCGCAGGTGACGCAGGTCGATTCGCCCATGGGGTCGTGCTGGTCGAAGACCGGGATCGTGTGGTGGCCGCGTCCGGCCATGCCCATCACGTCGTTGACCTGCACCTCGCGGCAGGCCCGCACGCAGAGATTGCAGGCGATGCAGGCGTCGAGATTGACCGCGATGGCGGGGTTCGTCGCGTCGTGCTCCGGCCGGTCCTCCTCGCTCCACTTCGACGGCAGGCGGTCGCCGGTGACGCGGTCCTCGATCCCCATGGCCCGCGCCCAGTCCCAGAACGGCGCCTCGCCGTCCGCACTCGTCTCCGGCCTCCCCATGTCGGCGCCGAGCATCTCGAAGACCATCTCGCGCGACTTCCGCGCCCGCGCGCTGTCGGTCTTCACCACCATGCCGTCCGCGACCTCGCGCGCGCAGGAAGCGGCGAGCAACCGCTCGCCCTCCACCTCGACCATGCAGGAGCGGCAATTGCCGTCGGCGCGATAAGCCGGCGCATCCTTCCAGCACAGATGCGGGATCGCCGTCCCCTGCGCCTTCGCAACCTGCCAGATGGTCTGGCCCGCGCGGGCCTCGATCTCGGTGCCGTCGAGGGTAATCTTCACGATCTCAACCATCTCACAGATCCTCCCGGAAATATGTCAGAAGGTGGTTCACCGGATTCGGCGCCGCCTGCCCCAGCCCGCAGATCGAGGAATCGCGCATCACCTGCTCCAGATCCCGGATCGCCGCCTCGTCGATGCGTCCGCGGCGCAGGAGCTGCGCCATCTTCTCGGTCCCGCCGCGGCAGGGCGTGCACTTGCCGCAGCTCTCGTGGGCGAAGAAGTCGATGAGGTTCAGGCAGACATCCTTCATGTTGTCGGCCTGGCTGAACACCACCACCGCATGGGAGCCGACGAAGCCGCCGAGCTCCGCCAGCCGCCCGCCGAAATCGAGCGGCGTATCGCCCTCCGAGGCCGGCAGGATGCCGCCCGAGGCGCCGCCGGGCAGGAACGCCTTGAAGTCGTGCCCCTCCTGCATCCCGCCGCAGGCGTCGATCAGCTCTGTCACGGTCGATCCGGCCGGCGCCTCGACGATGCCGGGCCGCTTCACCCGCCCCGAGACCGACCAGGAGCGCTGGCCGGGATGGCCGGGCTTGCCCAGCCCCTCGAACCACTCGATCCCGTTCTCCAGGATCTTCGGCACCCAGTGCAGTGTCTCGACATTGTTGTTGAGCGTGGGCTTCCCGAACACGCCGATCTGGCCGATGACCGGGGGCCGGAGCCGCGGCAGCCCGCGCTTGCCCTCGATCAATTCGACCATGGCGCTCTCCTCGCCGCAGATATAGGCGCCCGCGCCGCGGCGCAGCTCGATGAAGCCGGGCGCCGCGATCCCCGCCGCCTCCAGCGCGGCGATCTCGCGGCGCACGATCTCGGTCGCCGCCGGATACTCGGCGCGCAGGTAGATATAGACGCGCTCCGCCTCGACCACATGCGCGCCGATCAGCATGCCCTCGAGGAAGGCATGCGGCGTCCGCTCCATGTGATAGCGGTCCTTGAAGGTGCCCGGCTCGCCCTCGTCGGCATTGACCGTCATCAGCCGCGGCCCCGGATTCCTCCGCACCAGCTTCCACTTCGTGCCGCATACGAAGCCCGCGCCGCCGAGCCCCTTCAGGGCGGAATCCTCGAGCTGGGAGATCACCTCCTCGATCGGCAGCCTCCCCGCCCGCACCCGCTCGAGCTGGGCGTATCCGCCGTCCGCGCGATACGCGGCGAGGTCCTGATAGGCCGGCAGGCCGACGCCGGTTTCCCCTGCCTCCGCGAGCGCGCGCAGCTTGCCGGCATCGGCGCGCCCGACCTCCCGGTCGCCCACCCGCGCCGCCGGGGCGACGTCGCAGCCGCCCATGCAGGGCGCGCGGCACACGCGGATCTGGGCCGGGTCGGTCCCGGCCCGCATCTCCTCGATCAGCCGCTCGGCGCCGGCCATCATGCAGGCGACGCCGTCGCAGATCCGGATCGTCAGCGCGGGCGGCGGGGCCTCGCCCTCCTTCACCAGGTCGAAGAGGTCGTAGAAGCTGGCGACCTCGTAGACCTCCGCCTGCCCGACGCGCAGGCAATGGGCCAGCGCGCGCAGATGCGCCGCGGAGACATGGCCGAACCCGTCCTGGATGGCGTGCAGGTACTCGATCAGCCGGTCACGGACGGGCTCGGCCTCGATCAGCGCGCGCACTTCCAGCAGCGCCGCATCGTCCAGCATCCGGCCCTTCGGCGTGGCCACGGAGCGCCCCTTGCGCGGCCGGCCGGGCGTCAACTCGTTCATGATACTCTCCTCACGGGCTGCACTCTACGCCTCTCGCTCAAGCCGTCAGCCCCTCCGGAGGTCGCAATCCGTTGCTCAGGCAGCAGGCGGTGAGGGTATTGGCCAGAAGGCAGGCGATGGTCATCGGCCCGACGCCCCCCGGAACCGGCGTGATCGCGCCCGCCACCTCCCGGGCGCTCTCGAAATCGACATCGCCGACGAGCCGGGTCCTGCCCTCCTCCGCCGGCATCCGGTTGATGCCCACGTCGATCACCGTCGCGCCGGGCTTCAGCCAGTCGCCCTTCACCATCCCCGGCCGGCCCACCGCGGCGACGACGATGTCGGCCCGCCCGATCACGTCCGGAAGGTCCCGCGTCCGCGAATGGGCGATCGTCACGGTGCAGTTCTCCCCCAGGAGAAGCTGCGCCATCGGCTTGCCGACGATGTTGGACCGGCCGAGCACCACCGCGTCCATCCCGCTCATGTCGCCATGGAAGTCGCGCAGCATCATCAGGCAGCCGAGCGGCGTGCAGGGCACCATGGCGCTCTGCCCGGTGCCGAGCCGGCCGACATTGAGCACGTGGAAGCCGTCCACGTCCTTCTCCGGCGCGATCGTCTCGAGCACCCTGGTCGCATCGACATGGCCGGGCAGCGGCAGCTGCACCAGGATGCCGTGCACCTGCGGATCGTCGTTCAGGCGCCGGACGAGATCGAGGATCTCGGCCTCCCCGGTCTCGGCGGAGAGCCGGTGCTCGAAGGACCGCATCCCCGCCTCCACCGTCTTGCGCCCCTTGGAGCGGACATAGACCTCGCTCGCCGGGTCCTCGCCCACGAGCACCACCGCGAGCCCGGGCACCAGATCGTGGTCGCGGCCGAGCCGCGCCACGTGCTCGGCGACCGCGCCGCGGATGCGGGCCGCGAAGGCCCTGCCGTCGAGTATCGTTGCCGTCATCGTGCCGGGCTCCCCGTGTCCTGCCGTCTCCGGGCCCTTGTGCTACGCATCGCCATGCAGTTCGAGCCCAATCCCATGTCAGAACAGCCCGGCGATCCGGCCGGCCCCGTCGATGCGGATCGACTCCGCCGCCGGATGCCGGGGCAGGCCCGGCATGGTCATGATGTCGCCGCAGATCGCCACCACGAATCCCGCCCCCGCCGAGAGCCGCACCTCCCGCACCGGCACCTCGAACCCTTCCGGCGCGCCGAGAAGCGCCGGATCGGCGGAGAAGGAATACTGCGTCTTCGCCATGCAGACCGGCAGGTCGCCGTATCCGGCCGCCTCCCACGCGGCGAGCTGCTCGCGCACCCCCGTGCGCGGCGCCACCCCCGCCCCGCGATAGATGCGGCTCACCACCGTCTCGATCTTCTCCATCAGCGGCATGTCGTCGGGATAGAGCGGCGCGAAGGCCGAGGTGCCGTCCGCCATCTCCACCACCCGGCGGGCCAAATCCTCAATCCCGGCCCCGCCCTCGGCCCAATGGCGGCAGAGCACCGCCTCGACGCCGATCCGTTCGCAATAATGCGAGAGCGCCGCGGTCTCCGCCTCGCTGTCCTTGGCGAAATGGTTGACCGCGACCACGACCGGAACCCCGAATGCACGCAGGTTCTCCACGTGCCGCCCCAGATTGACGCAGCCGGACTCGACCGCCGCCGGATTCTCGGCGTCGAGATCGGCGCGCGCCACGCCGCCGTTCATCTTCATCGACCGGACGGTGGCGACCACCACCACGGCGGAGGGTTTGAGCCCCGCCTTGCGGCACTTGATGTCGAAGAACTTCTCCGCACCCAGATCGGCGCCGAACCCGGCCTCCGTCACCACGTAGTCGGCGAGCTTCAGCGCCGTCCGCGTGGCGATCACCGAATTGCAGCCATGGGCGATGTTGGCGAAGGGTCCGCCATGCACGAAGGCCGGCGTGTGCTCCAGCGTCTGCACCAGGTTCGGCTGCATCGCGTCGCGCAGCAGCACCGTCATCGCTCCCTCGGCCTTCAGGTCGCGCGCAAAGATCGGGCTGCCGTCGCGCCGGCTGCCGACGATCATCCGCCCCAGCCGCTCCTCGAGATCGGAGAGATCGCGGGCGAGGCACAGGATCGCCATCACTTCCGAGGCCACGGTGATGTCGAACCCCGTCTCCCGCGGAAAGCCGTTCTTCACCCCCCCGAGCGAGGTCGCGATCTGCCTCAGCGCCCGGTCGTTCATGTCGAGCACCCGCCGCCAGACGATCCGCCGCGTGTCGAATTCGAGCTCGTTGCCCCAGTAGACATGGTTGTCGATCATCGCCGCGAGCAGGTTGTGCGCCGCGCCGACCGCGTGGATGTCGCCGGTGAAGTGCAGGTTCATGCTCTCCATCGGCACGATCTGCGCGTAGCCGCCCCCCGCGGCGCCGCCCTTCATGCCGAAATTGGGCCCGAGAGAGGCTTCGCGGATGCAGATCGCCGCGCTCTTGCCGATCCGCGACAGCCCGTCGCCGAGGCCCACCGTCGTCGTCGTCTTGCCCTCGCCCGCGGGCGTCGGATTGACCGCGGTGACCAGAACGAGCCTGCCGTCCGGCCGGTCCTCGAGCCCGGCGATGAAGTCCCGCCCGACCTTGGCCTTGTCGTTGCCGAACGGCAGCAGCGCGTCGACGGGGATGCCCAGCCGGTCGCCGATCTCGGCAATCGGCTTCATCGCCGCGGCCCGCGCGATCTCGATGTCTGTCTGCATGTGGTCCCTTCCCCCGATTCCACCCAATTCCATGAGACGGATGCCGCCGCCGGACTAGGTGCGACACAGCTTAGCCCCGGACCGTCATCGAAGGACCCCCGACTTATGCCCAAACCGCGCATCCTTCTGACCCGCAAGTGGCCCTCCGCCTGCGAATCGCGGCTGGCCGGCACCTACGAGGTGACGCTGAACCTCGACGATTCGGCGATGTCCGAGGCCGCGATCGCGCTCGCCCTGCGGGAGCACGACGCGGTTCTCTGCACCGTCACCGACCGGATCGGCGCCGATGCCTTCGAAGGCGGGACGCGGGCGCGGTTCCTGGGCAATTTCGGCGTCGGCACCGACCATATCGACCTCGACGCCGCGAAGGCGGCGGGGATCACCGTCGTCAACACGCCCGGCGTGCTGACCGATGCGACCGCC
This sequence comes from uncultured Alphaproteobacteria bacterium, assembly GCA_963829665.1. GTDB lineage: Bacteria > Pseudomonadota > Alphaproteobacteria > Rhodobacterales > Rhodobacteraceae > Palleronia. The sequence continues at coordinate 354,233 of CAWHJL010000001.1, forward strand.
GAGATCGCGATCACGCTGATGCTGATGGTCGCGCGCCGCGCCGGAGAGGGCGAACGCGAGGTCCGCGCCTGCGGCTGGACGGGCTGGCGGCCGACCCATCTCGTCGGCACCGGGCTCGCCGGCAAGACCCTCGGCATCGTCGGCATGGGCCGCATCGGGCAGGCCACGGCCGACCGCGCCCGCGCCTTCGGCATGAAGATCGCCTACTGGAACCGCTCGGAGGTCGATGTCGAGGCGACCCGCGCCGCGACGCTGCGCGAGCTCATGGAGATGTCGGATTTCGTCTCCATCCACGTGCCCGGCTCGCCGGAGACGGAGAAGCTGATCGACCTCGACATGCTCGAGGCGCTGGGGCCGAAGGGGTTCCTGATCAACACCGCCCGCGGCACCGTGGTCGACGAGGCGGCGCTGATCGAGGCGCTGCGGCGCGGCGCGATCGCCGGGGCCGGGCTCGATGTCTATGCCCGCGAGCCGGACGTGCCGGGCCTCCTGCGCGAACGCGACGATGTCGTGCTGCTGCCGCATCTGGGCTCGGCCACGGCGGAGACGCGGGAGGCGATGGGCATGCTCGTCGCCGATGCGCTGGACGCCTTCGTGGAGGGCCGGGAGGTGCCGAACCGGGTCGCCTGACCCCTCAGCCGGCCAGCAGGGCGCGCGCCGCCGCGCGGGCCTCCTCCGTCACCGTGTCGCCGGCGAGCATCCGCGCGATCTCGTCGAGTCGCTCGTCGGGACCGAGGACGCTCACGCTGGACGTCGTCCGGTCGCTCTCCACCCGCTTCTCGACGCGCCAGTGATGCGCGCCCTTCGCCGCCACCTGCGGCGAATGCGTGACCACCAGCACCTGCGCCCCCTCCGCCACCGCCGCCAGCCGCCGGCCGACCGCATCCGCCGTCGCCCCGCCGACGCCGCGGTCGATCTCGTCGAAGATCAGCGTCAGCCCCTCGCTCCGCGATGTCAGGCAGACCTTGAGCGCCAGCAGGAACCGCGACAGCTCACCGCCCGAGGCGATTCGTCCGAGCGGGCCGGGCGGCGCGCCGGGATTGGTCGCGACCACGAACTCCACCGCGTCGCGCCCCTCGGGGCCGGGCGACGCGGGCTCGATCCGCGTGGTGAAGACCGCGCGCTCCATCTTCAGCGACGCCAGCTCGCCCGCGATCGCCGGGTCGAGCCGCGCCGCCGCCTCCCGCCGCCGCGCGCCCAGCCGCTCCGCCGCCGCGTCGAAGGCGGCCCCTGCCGCTCCCAGAGCCTCGCGCAGCCGGGCGATGTCCCCCTCCCCCGCATCGAGCGCCGCCAGCCGCGCCCGCAGCCCCTCGGCATGGGCGCCCAGATCGTCGGGCAGCACCTCGTGCTTGCGCGCCAGCCCGCGGATCGCGAACAGCCGCTCCTCGATCCGCTCCAGCTCGGCGGGGTCGTAGTCCAGAGTCTCCAGCGCCAGCGCCACCCCCTGTTCCGCCTCGGCGAGCGCGTCGAGGCTGCGCGCCAGCGCCTCGATGGCCGGGTCGAGCGCGCCCTCGACGCCCTCCGCCGCCGCGTCGAGCCGCCGCGCGGCATCGCCCAGCATTCCCTCCGCCCCCTCGATCCCCAGCGCCTGATGCGCGCGGGCGATGTCCTCCCGGACCCGCTCGGCGCCCTGCATCCGCCGCCGCTGGGTGTCGAGCGCCGCCTCCTCGCCGGGCTGCGGGTCGAGCGTGTCGAGCTCCGCCACCGCGTGGCGCAGGAAATCCTCCTCCTGCCGCGCCGCCTCCAGCGCCTCCTCCGCCTCGGCGAGGCGACGCTCGGCCCGCCGCCGATCCGTCCATGCCGCGCCGACCTCCTCCCTGAGATCGCGGGCGCCGGCATATTCGTCGAGCAGCGCCCGGTGCCCCCGCGCGTCGAGCAGCCCGCGGTCGTCGTGCTGGCCGTGCAGCTCCACCAGCGTGTCCGACAGCCGGCGCAATATCTCGCCCGACACGCGCCGGTCGTTGATCCAGGCGGTCTTGCGGCCGTCGACCGTGTTGACCCGGCGCAGCAGCAGCTCCTCCTCCGCCTCGATCCCCGCCTCGGCGAGAACCGCGCCCGCCGGGTGGTCCGGGGCGAGGTCGAACGCGGCCATGACCTCGCCCCGCTCGGCGCCCTCGCGCACCAGCGCCGCCCGGCCCCGCCATCCCAGCACAAAGCCGAGCGCGTCGAGCAGGATCGACTTGCCCGCGCCGGTCTCGCCGGTCAGCACGTTCAGTCCCGGCCGGAGCTCGAGATCCAGCCGGTCGATCAGCAGCATGTCGCGAATGCTCAGGGCTCGCAGCATGGGATGGCCTTATCCGCGGACGAAGCCCGCGTATCGCACGGCCCGGGCGAAGGGGCCAGACGCTCTCAGAGCCACTCGCCCCGGACCACCTGCCGATAGACCGCCGAGAGCCAGTTGTCGCCGGCCGGCTCGACCGCGAGGCCGCGGGCGGTCAGCAGCGCATAGGCGCGCGCATACCATTCGGTCGACTGGTAATTGTAGCCGAGGATCGCCCCGGCCGTCCGCGCCTCGTCGTCGAGGCCGAGCGCGAGGTAGCATTCCACCAGCCGCAGCAGCGCCTCGGGCGTGTGGGTCGTGGTCTGGAATTCCTCGACCACCACACGGAACCGGCGGATGGCGGCGGCGTAATGCTGGTTCTTGAGGTAGTAGCGCCCGATCTCCATCTCCTTGCCGGCGAGGTGATCGAAGGCGAGGTCGAATTTCAGCGCCGCGGAGCGGGCGTATTCGGTGTCGGGATATTGCTCGATCACCTGCCGGAGCGCCTGCAGCGCCTGGAAGGTCAGGCCCTGGTCGCGGCCCACGTCGTCGATCTGGTCGTAATAGCTCAGCGCAAGGAGATACTGGGCATAGGCAGCGTCCTCGCCGCCCGGATAGAAGTCCAGATAGCGCTGCGCCGAGCCCCGCGCCCCCTCGTAGTCGCCGTCCCGGTGATAGGCGAGGGCCTGCATGACCAGCGCCCGCTTGCCCCATTCGCTGTAGGGATAGAGCCGCTCGACCTCGCCGAAATATTCCGCCGCCTGTTCGGGATCGTCGGTCTCGAGCTCCAGTTCGGCACGCTCGTAGATCGTCTCGGCGTCGAGATTCTCGAGCGGCACGTCGCGCGAGGCGAACCCGCCGACCCCGCATCCCGACAGCAGCGCCCCCGTCAGCGAAAGGCAGATCAACCGCCCGGCTATCCCACTCATCTGAAGCCCCGATCCGTGTCCTCGCCGCGCCCGGCGTCGTTGGGCGCGGTGGTAGCACAGAAAAATCCGGTGCAAAACGCCTGACGGATCACGCCGCGAGGCGCGGTGCATCCGAGAGACTGAGCCCCGCTCCTGGCAGGCGCGACAACAGATGCGGATCGGCCTCCACCATCCGGCAGGCCTCCGGCCGGGCGAAGAGGGCGCGCAGCAGCGCATTGGTCAGCGCGTGCCCCGCCCGCACGCCGACATAGCGGCCGATCATCGGCGCACCGGCCAGGGCCAGGTCGCCGAGCGCGTCGAGCATCTTGTGGCGCACCGCCTCGTCGGCATGCCGCAGGCCGCCCGGGCTCAGGACCTCGGCGCCGTCCACGACCACCGCGTTCTCGAACGTGCCGCCGAGTGCCAGGCCGCGGGCGCGCATCGCCTCCACGTCCGATTGCCGGCAGAAGGTCCGGCTGTCGCAGAGTTCGCGCACGAAGGAGCCGTTGGCGAGGCTGAGCCGCTTCGCCTGCCGGCCGATCGCGGCATCGGAGAAGTCGATGGAGAAGTCGATCTCGAGCGTGCTCGCCGGCTCCAGCCGCGCATAGGCCGGGCCGTTGCGGACCTCGACGACGTCGCGGATCTCCAGCGCCCTGAGCGGCACCCGCAGCGGCTCGATGCCGGCGGACAGGATCGCGCCGACGAAGGGCGCGGCGGAGCCGTCGAGGATCGGAATCTCCGGCCCGTCGACCTCCACGAGAAGGTTGTGCACGCCGCATCCGGCGACCGCGGCCATCAGATGCTCGATGGTGGAGATGCGCGCGCCGTCGCGGTTGGCGATGCGGGTGCACAGCTCGCCCTGCTCGACGGCGCTCCAATGCGCCTGGATCATCGCGCGGCGGCCGCGCAGGTCGGTGCGGCGGAACCACAGGCCGTGATCGGCCCGCGCCGGCAGAAGACGCACCTTCGCCCTCCGCCCCGAATGGAGACCGACGCCTTCGAACTCGACGGGGACCGCTAGTGTCGTTTGCATCACCAAGACCTTCTGCCTGCGCCGGATTTTTCCGGTATTTTTTCTGCTCGATGGTCAGCTAAGCGGCAGGGCGGGTCTTCACAAATCAACCATTGCAACGGCCTGAAATACGCTCCGGCCCGCTTTCGGCGGAATCCCGCCAAAACCCCGCGCCATCCGGCCAACACACTGTATCGCAAAGAAAAAGGCCGGCTTGACGCCGGCCTTTTCGCTTTAATCTTCGTGAACGCTTAATTTGCCTGGCGACGCAGGAAGGCGGGGATTTCGATCTTGTTCTCCCCTGCGAGCTCGTCCTCGCTCTCGTAGTCGGGCATCGGCGCCGCCCGCCGCGCCGCCGGGGCGGCGGGCGCCGGCGCGCGCTCCGGTGCCGGCTGGGGCGCGGGCGCCGGCGCGGCCTTGCGCTCCGGCGCGGCGGCCTTCTGGTCGCCGGTCATCCGGTGGATGAGGTTGTTGATCGCGAAGCGCGGCCGCTCGGGCTGCTGCGGAGCCGCCTGCGGGCGGCTTTCCGCATTGACCGCCCGCGGCTGCGGTCGCTCGCCGTCGCCCGCCGCGCCGCCGGGACGGTTGCGCATCGCCTTCTCGAGGCGCTGCAGGACCTCCGGGCTCGGCTCGCCCCGGCGCGGCATGCCCTCCATCTGCGGCCGCGGCTCGGCCAGCTCGGCCGGGCGCTCCTCCCGGCTGCGGCGGGATTCCCAGTCGGCGAAGAAGTCGGGCTCCTCCTCGGCGGCCTCCTCCGGGCGATCGGCGGTCATCGCCGCGGCGGGCTTGTAGACGGGTTCGGGCGCGGACTCGGGCGCCGCCGCCTCGGTCTCGGCCAGCGGCTCGGAGAGGCGCCGGCGCGCCACCGGGGCGTCGCGCCCCTCGGACGAGGCGTCGATGCCCGTCGCGACCACGCTGACGCGCATCCGGCCGGCCATGGATTCGTCGAGCGTCGAGCCGACGATGATGTTGGCGTCCGAATCCACCTTCTCGCGGATCACGTTCGCCGCCTCGTCGAGCTCGTAGAGCGTCAGGTCGCTGCCGCCGGTGACGTTGATCAGCACGCCCTTGGCGCCGTTGAGGCTGATCTCGTCGAGCAGCGGGTTGGCGATCGCCTTCTCGGCGGCCTGCAGGGCGCGGTCCTCGCCCTCGGCCTCGCCGGTGCCCATCATCGCCTTGCCCATCTCGTCCATCACCGCGCGCACGTCCGCGAAGTCGAGGTTGATGAGGCCCGGCCGCACCATCAGGTCGGTCACGCCCTTCACGCCCTGGTAGAGTACGTCGTCGGCCATGCCGAAGGCGTCGGTGCAGGTGGTCTTCTCGTTGGCCAGACGGAACAGGTTCTGGTTGGGAATGATGATCAGCGTGTCGACCATCTTCTGAAGGGTCTCGATCCCCTCCTCGGCCTGGCGCATCCGCCGCGTGCCCTCGAACTGGAACGGCTTGGTGACCACGCCCACGGTCAGGACGCCCAGCTCGCGCGCGGCCTGGGCGATGATCGGCGTGGCGCCGGTGCCGGTACCGCCGCCCATGCCGGCGGTGATGAAGCACATATGCGCGCCGGCGAGATGGTCGACGATCTCCTCGATCAATTCCTCCGCCGCGGCGGCGCCGATCGCCGAGCGGGCGCCGGCGCCGAGGCCCTCGGTCACCTTGATGCCCATCTGCACCCGGTTCTGCGCCGCCGATTGCGACAGCGCCTGGGCGTCGGTATTCGCCACCACGAATTCGCAGCCGTCGAGCTGCTTCTCGATCATGTTGTTCACGGCGTTCCCGCCGGCGCCGCCGACGCCGAACACGGTGATCCGAGGCTTCAGTTCGTCCAGGGACGGCATGGTGAGGTTGAGTGTCATGTTCGGTTTCCGCCTGTGTTGCCCCGCATTTACCGGCTGCAGGTTTTCGCCCATTTTTGGCCGACACTAATACGCGCCGGCCCTCCCGTCACCAGAAAAAGGCCCGAATTCGCACAAAATCGCCCCCATGGCGCCCCGTTGTTCGGCGGTATCTTGCCGTCACCCCCATATCTCGCGTCACCAGTTGTCCGCGAACCACCGGAAAACCTTGCCGAGAGAGTGCGCCGGGTATTTCGCGCTCTGGATGTCGAAGTCCCACCACTCGTCCTGCGGATTCGCGGCGAAGAGGCAGAGCCCCACGGCGCTGGCGAAGGCCGGCCCGGTCGCCTTCTCCGGCAGGCCGGGCACGCGGGCCGGGCGCCCGATGCGCACCTGCTGGCCGAAGAAGCGCGGCGCCAGCGTGTCGAGCCCGGGGATCTGGCTGCCGCCGCCGGTCAGCACGATCTGCTGCGAGGGCAGCGCCTCGAACCCCGCCGCGTCGAGCCGGATTCTCGCCTCGTCGAGGATCTCCTCGATCCGCGGCCGCATGACGCCGATCAGCTCGGCCCGGCTCCGGGTCCGCCGGTCGCGCTCCCAATCCCCCGAGGAGCCGCCGAGCTCGATGAGCTCGCGGTCGTCCATGGAGGTCGCCACCGCGCCGCCATGCAGCGTCTTCAGCCGCTCCGCCGTGGCCAGCGGAACGTGCAGCCCCTCGGAGATGTCGCTGGTGATCTGGTCGCCGCCCATCGCCACCGCGTCGGCATAGATCAGGTGCCCCTTCCAGAAGATCGACACCCCCGTGGCGCCGCCGCCCATGTCGATGCAGGCGGCGCCGAGCTCCTTCTCGTCCTCGACGAGGCTCGCCAGCCCCGAGACGTAGGAGGAGGAGGCGAGCCCGGCGAGCTCCAGGTCGCAGCGCTTGATGCAATGCAGCAGGTTCGCGACCAGATGCGCGTCCACGGTCAGCGCATGCACGTCGCAGGCCAGCACCTCGCCCACCTGTCCGCGCGGATCGGCCATGCCGCTGCGGTGATCGAGGGCGAAGTTCACCGGCTGCGCGTGCAGCACCTCGCGCCCGTCGCCGTAATCGGGCGTCTCGCAGGCCGCCAGCGCGCGGGCCACGTCGCGCTCGCTCACCGCCTCGCCGCCGATCTCCACCTCGCCGGCGAGCCCGTAGCTCCGCGGCGCGCCGCCCGAGACCGCGGCGATCACGTGGTCGACCCGGACCTGCGCCATCTTCTGCGCCGCCTGCACCACCGTGCGGATCGCCCGCTCGGCCTCGTGCATGGTGTCGATCTCGCCGAAGCGCACCCCCCGCGAGCGCGTCGTCGCCGCGCCGATGATGCGGAAATTCGACTGCCCGGCCATGTTGCCGACGCCGTCGCCCGGCGGGGTCGCCTCGTCGAAGCGCAGCACCAGGCAGGCGATCTTCGATGTGCCGACATCGAGGATCGCGATCACCCCCCGCTGCATGGCGTTCTGCCGCATGCCGCGCATCGCGCGCTGTGATCTGTAGAGGTCGAACATGGCTCAGTTGTCTCCCAGTTCCGCGACCTTCAGTTCCCGCAGCGCCTCGGCCGCGGCAGGCTGCAACCGCACCGTCGGCCGATCCGGCAGCCGCATGTCCACGAGCACCACGTCGCGGGCGAAGAGGTCCTGCGCCGCGTCCACGGCGAGCACCCGCCTGAGCGCGTCCACTGCGCCCCGTTCCGGCAGCTTGATCTTCTGCCCCTCCGCCAGCACCACGTCCCAGCGACGCTCGCCGATCCTGACGAGGCCGCGCAGCCGCAGCGCCAGCGGGTCGGCGGCGCGCACCAGGCGGATCGCCTCCGCCGCCGCCTGGTCCGCGGCCCTGCCGATGACCAGCGGCAGGTCCGGCCGGTCGGCGCGGCTGGCGAGCGCGGAGACCCGCTTGCCCGTGGCGTCGACGAGCGCGAGCCCGTCGGGCGAGCGCCAGACCAGCGCCGGAACCCGCTCCACCACCCGGATGTCGAGCACGCCGCCGGGATTCATGCTCAGATCGGCCCGCTCCACCGCGTCGAGCCCGAGCACCTTCTCCTGCAGGTCCCTGAGGTCGAGATCGAAGGAGCTCGCCGGGAAGTCGATGGCCAGCGTCTCGCGGATGTCGCGGGCGATCCCGTCGCTCGCGCCCTCCACCTGCATCGCCTTGAGCATGAATTCCTCGCGCGACTGGATCGCCACCTTGGCGTTCTCGACCCAGCGCCCGACCGCCTCCCGCCGGTCGGCGCTGGCGAGCGTCAGCGTGCAGATCACCATGAGCGCGAAAGCCGGCATGCCGAAGGTGAAGCCGCGGCGGAAGTTCGGGCTGAGTGCCAGGCGCTGCATCCGGTAGTTTAGCCGCGACGGCGCCGGATCGGGCCGGGTCCCGGATCGGATCTCGGATTGCGGCGCGGAACGGTCGCGGAACGGGGCTATCGGTCGCATGAGGCATCCTCCAGTATCCAGCGGCAGAACGCGCCGAAGCCGAAGCCCGCATGGACGGCCTGTTCCGGCGAAAGAGAGGTGGGCGTCATGCCGGGCTGGGTGTTGGTCTCCAGAAGCACGAGCCCGTCGCGCCCCCGGGCCTCGTCCCAGCGGAAATCGGTGCGGCTGATGCCGCGGCAGCCGAGCGCGACATGGGCGCGGACGGCAAAGTCGAGGCAGGCCTCGGTGACCTCGGGCGGCAGGATCGCGGGCACCACGTGGCGCGAGCCGCCCGCCTGGTACTTCGCGTCGTAATCGTACCAGCCGTCGGTCAGGATGTCGGTCACGGCGAGCGGGCGGTCCCCCATCACCGTGACCGTCAGCTCCCGGCCGGGCGCGAAGCGCTCGACCATGACCGTCTCGGGCATCTCGGGAGCCAGGTCCGGCGGCGCGTTCGCCGCCTGGTGGACGAGATAGACGCCCACCGACGAGCCCTCGTTGTAGGGCTTCACCACATAGGGCGGGTCCATCACGTGCCGCGCCCGGACCTCGGCGGCAGAGGCAAGGCGCGAGGCCACGACCGGCAGGTCGTGGGCGCGGTAGATCGCCTTGGCGCGCTCCTTGTCCATCGAGAGCGCCGAACTCAGCACGCCGGAATGGGTATAGGGGATCCGCATCCATTCCAGCAGGCCCTGCACGCAGCCGTCCTCGCCCCAGCGTCCGTGCAGCGCATTGAAGACCACGTCGGGCGCGAGATCGACCAGCCGGGCCGCGAGATCGGGGCCCGCGTCCAGTTCTGTCGCCTCAAATCCCTCGCCCCGAAGCGCGGTGGCGCATTCGCGCCCCGATGACAGCGACACCTCTCGCTCTGCGGAGGGGCCGCCCATCAGTACCACAACCTTGGGGTATGCCCTGCTCGACATGCCCACTACTCTTTTTTGCCGGACCCTTGTCGCCGGGTCCTCCGCCTGCCTGCCGCGGCGATTACGCCGTCACGTCTTGGGCGCCCGGTCTCCGATGCGCCGTATTTCCCACTCTAGACGAATACCGCTGTTTTGGAAGACCTTTTCTCGCACGAGCTCGCCCAGACCCTCGAGATCGGCGGCCGTGGCGCCGCCCGCGTTCAGCAGAAAATTGGGATGCTTCTCAGACATCTGCGCCCCGCCGAGCCGGTGGCCGCGCAATCCGGCCGCGTCGATCAGGCTCCAGGCTTTCAACTCATGCGTGTCCTCCGGCCCGCCCGTGGAACTGTAGCCGGCCGGGTTGCGGAAGGTCGATCCGGCGCTCAGCTCCCCGGTCGGCTGGCTGGCGTCGCGCCGGGCGACCTGCTCTTCCATCCGCGCCGCGAGCGTCTCGGGGTCCGCCGCCTCGGCGCGGAAGGTCGCGCGCGTGATCACCGCCCCCTCGGGCAGGTCGCTCGAGCGGTAGCCGAGATGCAGGTCGGCCGCGGGAAGGGTCGCGACCCGCCCGTCCCTGAACACCGCCTCGACCTCGACCAGGTGATCGGCGACATAGGCGCCGTAGCAGCCGGCATTCATCCGCACCGCGCCTCCCACCGCGCCGGGGATGGTGCGCAGGAAGGTCAGGTCACGCCCGGCCGCCGACGCCTTCCGCGCGACGTGCGAATCGAGCGCCGCCGCGCCCGCGATCACCCGTTCGCCCACGATCTCGATGCCGTTGAAGCCGCGCCCGAGCCGGACGACCACTCCGCCGATGCCGCCGTCCCGCACGATGAGGTTGGAGCCCACCCCCATCGGGAAAACCGCCACCGACGGGTCGAGCCCGGCCAGGAACGCGGCCAGGTCCTCCCGGTCGGCGGGCTGGAAGAACGCCTCGGCCGGTCCGCCGACGCGCAGCCAGGTCAGGCCGGACAGGTCGCGCCCCGCGCTCAGGCGTCCCCGGACCCGGGGCAGATCGCCCCCCAACTCCGCCTCCATGGCCACCGCTCCCTCTTCATCCTTTCGGAAAATACTCCGGGGGTTTGGGGGCAGCGCCCCCGATCCGTCAACCGTCCGCCCCCGTTAACCCCCCGTATGGCGGCGTCCCGCTATCCGACGGGACTCCGACAGGACTCCGACAGGAATCCGACAGCATTCCGACGCGGGCCGGGCCCGGTTGTAACCGCTCCGTACGCTGCCCCCGAGCGCTCAGCCCATCCGTTCGGACGTGAACGAGCCCGGCGAGGCGGGAAACACCACGGTCTTGTTCCCGTTGATGAAAACCCGGTGGTTTGCATGGGCGTGGATGGCGCGGGCCAGCACCTGCGCCTCCACGTCCCGGCCGAGCGAGACGTAATCGTCGTTCGACTGGGCATGGGTCACCCGCACCGTGTCCTGCTCGATGATCGGCCCCTCGTCGAGATCGGAAGTCACGTAATGCGACGTCGCCCCGATCAGCTTCACCCCCCGCTTGAAGGCCTGTCTGTAGGGGTTCGCACCCTTGAACGAGGGCAGGAAGGAATGGTGGATGTTGATGATCCTGCCGGACATTTCCCGGCACATCCGGTCCGACAGGACCTGCATGTAGCGCGCCAGCACCACCAACTCGGCGCCGCTATCCTCGATGATCTCCATCTGCCGCGTCTCGGCCGCCTGCTTGTTCTCCTTGGCGACCTTCACGTGGTGGAACGGAATGTCGTGGTTCACCACCAGCTTCTGGTATTCGTGGTGGTTCGAGATCACGCCGACGATCTCCACCGGCAGCGATCCGATCCGCCAGCGGTAGAGCAGGTCGTTCAGGCAATGGCCGAAGCGCGACACCATGATCAGCACTCGCATCTTCCGCGCCTCGTCGTGGAAGGCGCAGTCCATCTCGAACCGCTCGGCGATCCCGCCGAACCCCTCCTCCAGATCCGCCACCGTCGCGCCGGTCTCCGGACGCACGCTCAGACGCATGAAGAACCGCCCCGTCACCATGTCGTCGAACTGGGCGGAATCGATGATGTTGCAGCCTGCCTCGGCGAGATAGGCCGAGATCGCGGCGACGATGCCGCGGGTCGAGGGGCAGGCGACGGTCAGCGCGATCGTGTCCATTTGATCATCCTTGGGAACGTCCGTGTCGCGCCACCGGTGACAGGTTGGTCCCCGCCGGAATGGCCCGCTGCGACGCAGCCCGGCCGGTTTCCGACCGGCCGGGGCCGCTCAGGCGAGCCGGCCCGGCAGGTTGTTCGCCCACTGGCTGATCGTGCCGGCCCCGAGGCAGACCACCATGTCGCCTTCACGCGCCTGTTCGCGCACGAGCCGTTCCAGATCGTCCTCGTCGAGGATCGCGCGGGCATGGCGGTGGCCGTGGCGGATCAGGCCGGCGACGAGGTCGTCGCGGCTCGCCCCGTCGATCGGAGCCTCGCCGGCGGCGTAGACATCGGCGATGGCGACCACGTCGGCCTCGTTGAAGCAGCTGCAGAATTCGTCGAAGAGCGAGGCCAGCCGCGAGTAGCGATGCGGCTGGTGCACCGCGATCACCCGGCCCTGCGTGGCGTGGCGCGCCGCCTTCAGAACGGCCGCGATCTCCACCGGGTGATGGCCGTAATCGTCGATGATCGCCACCCCGTTCACCTCGCCGACACGGGTGAAGCGGCGGTTCACGCCGCCGAAATTCTTCAGCGCGCGCCGGATTTCGTCGACCGTCAGCCCGAGGTGCCGCGCCACGGCCACGGCGGCCAGCGCGTTCGACACGTTGTGGTCGCCCGGCATCGGCAGCGCGCACCCCTCGATGACCTTGTCCTCTGATTGCAGCACCACGTCGAACCGCGCCACGCCCTTGTCGTAGGTCAGGTTCACCGCCCGCACGTCGGCCTGCGCGTTGAAGCCGAAGGTCACGACCCGACGATCGGTGATCCGCCCGACGAGGTTCTGCACCTCGGCATGGTCGGTGCAGCACACCGCCAGCCCGTAGAAGGGGATGTTCGACACGAAAGCGTCGAACCCGGCCTTCAGCCGCTCGAAATCGCCCCAGTGCTCCATGTGCTCGGGATCGATGTTCGTCACGATGGCGATGGTCGCGGGCAGGCGGTTGAAGGTGCCGTCGGACTCGTCGGCTTCGACCACCATCCACTCGCCCTGCCCCATCCGCGCGTTGGAGCCGTAGGCGTGGATCACGCCGCCATTGATCACCGTCGGATCGACGCCGCCCTCGTCGAGGAGCGCGGCGACCATCGTCGTCGTCGTGGTCTTGCCGTGGGTGCCGGCGACCGCGACGTTCGACTTCATCCGCATCAGTTCCGCCAGCATCTCGGCGCGGCGCACTACCGGCAGGCCGCGCGCCCGCGCGGCGTCGAGCTCCGGGTTGCCGGGCTTGATCGCCGACGAGATGACGACGACCTCGGCGCCCTCGAGATTGGTCTCGGACTGGCCGGTGAAGACCCGCGCGCCGAGCCGCTCCAGCCGCTCGGTGATCGGCGAAGCCCGGAGGTCGGAGCCCTGCACGTCGTAGCCGTGGTTCAGCAGCACCTCGGCGATGCCGGACATGCCGATGCCGCCGATGCCGACGAAGTGGATCGGGCCGATCTCAGTCGGCAGCTTCGTCGCGCGGGCGGCATTCATCGCGAAATTCCGGTCGATCGTTTCGTGTTTCACGGGCTACTCGTCCTCTGCTCCATGTTTGTCCACCCCCGCGAGCCGCTCGCCGAGATCGGCCAGCGCCTCCGCGGCGTTCGGCCTGCCGAGGCCCAGCGCGCGCCGGGCCATGTGCCGGGCGGCCTCGGGCTGCGACAGGATCGCCTCCATGTTGGCCGCCAGCGCCGCGGGCGTGAGCCTCGCCTCGGGGATCACCACCGCCGCTTCCGCTTCGGCCAGCGCGCGCGCATTGGCGCTCTGGTGGTCGCCGGCGGCGGCGGCGAAGGGCACCAGCACCGAAGGGCGCCCGATCACCGTGAGGTCGGCGATGCTCGACGCGCCGGCGCGGCTCACCACGAGCTGCGCCTCGTCGATCCGCCGTGCCACGTCCGGGAAGAACGGCGCCACCTCGGCCGCGATCCCGCGCTCCGCGTAATAGGCCGCGACCCGCGCCTCGTCCTCGCCGCGGGCCTGGTGGGCGATGCGGAGATTGCCGCGCAGCGGCTCGGGCAGCGCGTCGATCGCCGGCGGCACGGTCTCCGAGAGGATCCGCGCACCCTGGCTGCCACCGATCACCAGAAGCGACATCGGGTGGTCCCCCGGCGCGGTGTAGGGGGCGCCGGCCCGCGCGCGGACGCTCGCGCGGACCGGGTTGCCGAGATGCAGCCCGAAGACATCCTTCGGCAGATCGGTCGGCCAGGTTCCGCAGGCGACCGCCCCCACCCGCCGCGCGAGCCGCCGGTTCACGGTGCCGAGCACGCCGTTCTGCTCGTGGATCAGGGTCGGGCGCCGCAGGATGAGCGCCGCCGCCATCGCCGGGATGGACGGATAGCCGCCGAAGCCCGCCACCAGCGCCGGCGGATCGCGCCGGAGCCCGCGCACCGCCTGCATGACGCCCCCGGCGATGCGCGGCAGCACGGCCCAGCGCGCCCGCCCGCCGCCGCGGGCGAAGGTCGCGCTCGAGACCTCGGAGATCTCGACCTCCTCGGGAAAGCCCTGGGTGTAGCGCGCGCCCCGCGCGTCGGTGGAGAGCGTCACGCGCCAGCCGCGGCCCAGAAGCGTCTCCGCGAAGGCCTGGGCGGGGAACATGTGTCCGCCGGTCCCGCCGGCGGCGATGAGGCAGAGCGGCGCCTTCACGGCGCGCGCCGGAATCGGACGCTCATCCGGGCCCCCGGCGGCCGAAGACGTCGCCGATCTCGCCCTGCGGCCTGGCCCGCGTGAAGGCCAGCAGCATCCCCATGCAGATGCCGGTGGCGATCACCGACGAGCCGCCGTAACTCACGAAGGGAAGCGTCATGCCCTTGGCCGGCAGCAACCGGACCGCCACGCCCATGTTGATCATCGCCTGCACGCCGAAGCTGCAGGCGAGCCCGGTGCCGGCGAGGCGGATGAACGGATCGCGCTCGCGCATGAGCCGGGCGAGCGAGCGCACGACGATGATCGAGTAGAGCGCGATGATGCACAGCACGAGGACGAGCCCGTATTCCTCCGCCGCGACCGCGATGATGAAATCCGTATGCGCGTCGGGCAGGGACCACTTCACCTGCCCCTCGCCGACGCCGACGCCGAAGAACCCGCCCTCCTGGATGGCGTTGGTGGCGTAGCCGAGCTGGGTGCGCGGATCGAGTTCGGGGTTCAGGAACCCGTCGATCCGCCGCGCGAAATGCTCGGAATTCGAGTAGGCGAACGTGCCGGCCATCGCCACGCCGCCCGCCATGAAGACCAGAAGCGCGATCGGCGCTCCGGCGACGAAGTAGATCACCCCCCAGGAGAAGAGGACGAGCGCCGCCTGGCCGAAATCGGGCTGCAGCGCGAGGAAGGCCACGATGACGATCGTCAGCGCCAGGCTGATCGACTTGCCCGGCGGGCCGTCGATCTCCTGGCTCGCGGCCATCAGCCAGGCGGCGACGACGACGAAGCCGGGCTTCAGGAACTCCGCCGGCTGGAAGCTGGCGAATCCGAGCGAATACCAGCGCACGGCCCCCTTGCCGAAATCCGTGCCGAGGATCGGAAGCCCGGCCAGCGCGACGAAGGAGACGAGGAATCCGATGATGGCCAGCCGGCGCACCAGCCGCGGCGACATCATCGTCGCCACCGTCATCACCAGAAGCGCGACCGCGCCGAACACCGCCTGCCGGCTCACGTAGTAGAACGGCTCGAACCCGTTGCGCGCGGCGAGCGGCGGCGAGGCTGCGAGCCCGAGCAGCAGCCCGGTGCCGAAGAGCAGCAGCACGCAGGTCAGCGACAGCTTGTCGACCGTCCGCCACCATCTGGGAAGAATCGGCTCGCCGGACGCCACGGGGGCGCTGCCGTAGACCATCTCGGTCATGGGATGACTGCCTTCGCCTCGATACGCCCGTTTTCCGGGTCTGGCGTGAACAATAGCCTACCGAGGTCGCGGTTGGCCAGTTATTTCGCGCCGTTCGGCGATCCCGACCCCGACGGTGAGGCCGCCCCGCCTCAGTCCAGCGCCTCGACCAGCCGCACGAAGTCCTCGCCGCGGCGCTCGAAATCGGGATACTGGTCGAAGGAGGCCGCGGCCGGGGCCAGCAGGACCACCTCGCCCGGCCGCGCCTCCGCCGCGGCGCGGGACACCGCCACCGCCATCGTCTCGCAGATCTCGACCGGCACATCCCGCAACTGCACCGCGAAGTCGCGCGCCGAATGGCCGATGAGATAGGCTTTCGCGACCGATCCCAGATGCGGCTCAAGCGCCGCAAGTCCGCCCTCCTTGCCGAGCCCCCCGGCGATCCAGCGCACCCGCTCGAAGGCCTGCAGCGCCTTGGCCGCGGCCTCGGCGTTCGTCGCCTTCGAATCGTTCACGAAGCGCACGCCCTCGCGGTCCGCCACCAGCTGCGAGCGATGCGGCAGCCCCGCGAAACTTGCCAGCGAGGCGCCGATCGCCTTCGGCGAAAGCCCGAGCGTGCGCGCGGCGGCATAGGCGGCGCAGGCGTTCTGGTGGTTGTGGCTGCCCGGCAGTCCGGGGACGGCGCGCAGATCCACGGCGCCGACCTGGCGTCCCTTGCGCCATTCGGAGAGGAACCCCTTCCGCGCCACAACCGACCAGCCGGCGCCGGGCAGCTTGCGCTCGACGGCGACGCGAATCACCCGGTCGTCGCCCAACCCCTCCGCGAGCTGGTTCGCCAGGAACCGCCCCTCGGTCTCGTCCACGCCGATCACCGCGCGGTCCGGGCCGCCTTCCGCGAAGAGACGCCGCTTGGCGGCGAAATAGCCGCCGAGGCCGCCATGCCGGTCGAGATGGTCCGGCGTGAGATTGGTGAACACCGCCACGTCCGGGGTGAGCGACCGGGCGAGCTCGATCTGGTAGGAGGAAAGCTCCAGCACCACCACGTCGCCCTCGCCGACCGGGTCGAGATCGAGCACGCCGCGGCCGATATTGCCGGCGAGCTGCACCCGCCGCCCCGCCTCGGACAGGACATGCCGGACGAGCGCGGCGGTCGTCGACTTGCCGTTCGATCCCGTCACCGCGATCACCCGGGGCGGGCCGTCCTCGCCCGTGCCGACGGAGCGGAAGAACAGCCCGATATCGTTGTCGACGGGCACGCCGGCATCCAGCGCCGCGGCCACGGCGGCGTGTGGCTGCGGATAGAGATGCGGGATGCCCGGGGAGACGATCAGCGCGTCCACCGCCTCGAAGGCACCCGGACGGCCGGGATCGGCGATCGCGAACCCCTCCGCCGCGGCCCGCTCGCGCCCCTCCGCGCCGTCGTCCCAGCACAGCGGTTCCCCGCCCCCCGCCCGGATCGCCCGCGCGGCCGAGAGCCCCGAGCGCCCGAGCCCGAGCACCGCGACCTTGCGTCCGTTCACGCCCACGACCGGAATCATAGCAGAACGCCCGAGACCAGTTTCCACAACTGAAGCTCACCGGCCAGCAGCCCCGACGCCACCAGGATCAAGTTGCAAGCAATCGAGAAAGCTCGGATTGGGCCCCACCCGAAGAACCGATTCAAGTTCGCTAGAGCAGCATTGGAGTCAACTACGAAACAGAAAAAGCGGAAGGCCGCGATAACGAGCAAAACTACATGCAGATAGGCTATAGCGACCAAGCCGATAAGTAGCGTCGTTTCGACCATTCGGGCCGGGCTTTCGACTACGGATAGCCCCAACGCGCTCTGCCAAGTCGCGAGTCCGACTGCCAGCGCGAGTATCCACGTCGTCGTTGCTGCTTCTAGGGAATTTCGGGACATCAGCGCAGTTTCAGCGTGGCCAGCCCGATCAGCGCCAGGATCAGCGCGATTATCCAGAACCGGATGACGATCTGCGGCTCCGCCCAGCCGCGCTTCTCGAAATGGTGGTGGATCGGCGCCATAAGGAAGACCCGCTTGCCGGTCCGCTTGAAGTAGAAGACCTGCACGATCACCGACAGCGCCTCGACCACGAAGAGCCCGCCGATGATCGCCAGCACCAGCTCGTGCTTGGTCGCCACGGCGATCGCCCCGAGCGCGCCGCCGAGGGCGAGCGAGCCCGTATCGCCCATGAACACCGCCGCCGGCGGCGCGTTGTACCACAGGAATCCCAGCCCCCCGCCGATCAGCGCCGCGGTGAAGATCAGGATCTCCCCCGTCCCGGGCACGTAATGCACGTCGAGATAGGTGGTGAAGTCCGTCCGCCCGACCGTGTAGGCGATGATGCCGAGCGAGGCGGCGGCGATCATCACCGGCATGATCGCCAGCCCGTCGAGCCCGTCGGTGAGGTTCACCGCGTTGGCGGCGCCGACGATCACCATCATCGCGAAGGGGATGAAGGCCCAGCCGAGATTCAGCAGCACGTTCTTGAACACCGGCAGCGCCAGCTGGTTCGTCAGCTCCGCCGGGTGGAACCACGTCGCCCAGAGCGCGGTCACCGCGGCGATGGCGAAGCCGAGGAGCAGCCGGACCCGCCCCGAGAGGCCGGCATGACTGTTGCTCGTGATCTTCGCGTAATCGTCGAGAAAGCCGATCGTCCCGAAGGCGCCGGTCACGAACAGCAGCATCCAGACATAGGGGTTGTCGAGCCGCCCCCAGAGCAGCGTCGAGACGAGAAGCGCGCCGAGGATCAGCACGCCGCCCATGGTCGGCGTGCCGGTCTTCGTCTGCAGATGGGTCTCGGGCCCGTCGCTGCGGATCGGCTGGCCGAAGCGCTGCCGCCTGCGCAGCAGCAGGATCAGCGGCCGGCCGAAGACGAACCCGAAGACCAGCGCGGTGAAGAACGCGCCGCCGGAGCGGAAGGTGATGTATTGGAAGAGGTTGAAGATCCCTCCGCCGTCGGAGAGACCGCTCAGCCAGTACAGCATCGCTCAGGCGTCCTTCAGCGCGGGTCGACTTGCGCGATGGCCCAATCGGCGGATGGCGTCAACGACCTGCGCGGTGCGCGCGCCCTTCGATCCCTTGACGAGCACCACGTCGCCGGTGGCAAGGGCGCCGCCGATCTCGCCGGCGAGCTCCCCCGCCGTCTCCCGCCACATCCCGCGCCGCTCGGGCGGCAGCGCCTCCCAGGCGGCGCGGATGCGCGTCCCCGCGGCGTGGATCACGTCGATGTCCGCCATCGCGGGATGGCCGGCCAGCGCCGCGTGCAGCGCGATCTCGCTCGGCCCGAGCTCCAGCATGTCGCCCAGCACCGCGACCCGGCGGCCGCCCGGCCCCGGCACGGCGGCGGCGAGCCGTTCCAGCGCCGCCGACATGGAGGCGGGATTGGCGTTAAAGGCGTCGTCGATCAGGTCGATCCCGCTCTGCTCCACCGGATCGAGGACGATGCGCTCGCGGGTGCCGCGCCCCGGCGCCGGCGACCAGCCGGCAAGCGCCTGGGCGGCCACGTCCGGATCGGCGCCGAGCGGTTCGGCCGCGGCGATGATTGCCGCGGCGTTCCACGCGAAGTGCCGCCCCGCGCCGCCGATGCGGAACAGCAATGCGGTGCCGTTCTGGCGCGCGCGCACGATCGTCGTCTCCTCGTGCAGCTCCACGTATTCGATCCGCACATGGGCGCGCTCGGCGCCCCCGAAGGTGACCACGCGATCGCCCGCCAGCGCGCGCAGCAGCGGCGTCGTCTCCAGGTCGGCGTTCAGGATCGCCGTGCCGCCCGGTTCCAGGCCGGAGAAGATCGCGCCCTTCTCCCGCGCGATCCCCTCGACATCGCCGAACGCCTCCAGATGCGCCGGCGCGACCGTCGTCACGATCGCCACGTTGGGACGCGCGAGCCGGGCGAGCGGGGCGATCTCTCCGGGCGCGCTCATGCCGATCTCGATCACCGCGAGATCCATGTCGGGCGCCATCCGCGCGAGCGTCAGCGGCACGCCCCAGTGGTTGTTGTAGCTCGCCTCCGCGGCGTGGACGCGCATCTGAGCCCCGAAGGCCACCCGCGCCATCTCCTTCGCCGTGGTCTTGCCCACCGATCCGGTGATCGCGAGCACGCGGCCGCCGAAGCGCGCGCGCGCCGCCCGGCCGAGCGCCTCGAGCGCCGCCGTCACGTCGTCCACGACCAGGAGCGGCGCCTCCGCGTCCAGCCCTGCCGGCACCCGCGAGACCAGCGCCGCCGCGGCCCCCTTCCCCAGCGCCTCGGCCACGAAGTCGTGGCCATCCCGCGCCGCTTCGAGCGCCACGAAGAGGTCGCCCTCCCGGATCGTCCGGGTATCGATGGAGACGCCGGAGGCCGCCCAGTCGCGGGTCGACCTCCCGCCGGTGGCTCGGGCCGCGTCCGCCGCGGTCCAGAGGCTCATGCCACCCGGCCGTCGAGCGCGGCGACCGCCACGCTCGCCTGTTCGGCGTCGTCGAAGGGATAGACCGTGCCGCCGACGATCTGGCCCGATTCGTGCCCCTTTCCGGCGATCAGCAGCGCGTCCCCCTCCCCGAGCGCATCGACGCCGCGCAGGATCGCCTCCGCTCGGTCGCCGATCTCCAGCGCGTCGGGGTCGGCCGCGAGGATCGCGGCGCGGATCTCGGCCGGGTCCTCGGTGCGCGGATTGTCGTCGGTGACGATCCGCAGGTCGGCATTGTCGCGCGCGGCGGCTCCCATCAGCGGCCGCTTGCCCCGGTCGCGATCGCCGCCCGCTCCGTAGACGACGACGAGACGGCCCATGACATGCGGGCGCAGCGCCAACAGCGCGGTCTCGAGCGCGGCCGGCGTATGGGCGTAGTCCACGAACACCGCCGCGCCGATGCCCCGCGTCGCGGCGAGCTGCATGCGCCCGCGCACGGTCCGAAGCTGCGGCAGCACCGCGAAGACCTGCGCCGGCTCGCCGCCGCAGGCGATGGCGAGCCCCGCGGCGAGGAGCACGTTCTCCGCCTGGAACCCGCCGATGAGGCCGAGCCGCGCCTGCCGCGCCGTGCCGTTCCAGGTGAAGCGAAGGTCCTGGCCCGTCGTGTCGAAGCGCTGGCCGGCGATCCTGAGCGCCGCATCGGCCCGGCGTCCGACCGGCAGCACGTCCTGGCCCCGCGCTTCGGCGATCCGGCGCAGCTCGGCCCCCTTCGGGTCCTCAAGATTGATCACCGCGGTGCCGTCCTCCGGCAGAACCCGGTCGAACAGACCCGCCTTGGCCGCGAAATAGGCGTCGAAATCCGCGTGGTAGTCGAGATGGTCCTGGGAGAAGTTGGTGAAGGCCGCGGCGGTCAGGGTCACGCCGTCGAGCCGCCGCTGGTCGAGCCCGTGGGAGGAGGCTTCCATCGCCGCATGGGTGATCCCCGCGCGGGAGGCCCCGGCCAGAAGCCGGTGCAGCGTGATCGGTTCCGGCGTGGTATTGGCCAGGGGCGCGTCCCAGTCGCCCTCCACGCCGGTGGTGCCGAGATTGATCGCCGGCTCCCCCATCGCCTGCCAGATCTGCCGGGTGAAGGTCGCCACCGAGGTCTTGCCGTTGGTCCCGGTCACCGCCGCGATCATCGGCGGCGCCTCGCCGAACCAGAGCGCGGCGGCGAAGGCCAGCGCCTGACGCGGATCCTCGGCGATCACCAGCGCCGCGTCCTGGGCGGCGATCTCGTCGGCCGCGAGCCGGGCTCCCACCCGGTCGGTCAGGATCGCCACTGCCCCGGCCCGGAGCGCCGCCCCCGCGAATTCCGCGCCGTGGACCCGGCTTCCGGGCAGGGCGGCGAAGAGATGGCCGGGCCGGGTGTCGCGGCTGTCCACCGCCAGCCCGGTAAGGCGCAGATCGCGCCCCCGCGGCGCGGAGAGGCCCAGATCGGCCAGGGTCCTGATCTCGTCGGGCATGGCGGTCCCCGTTCAGTTCGCGGTCAGTGTTAGCTCGGATGCCTCCACGTGTTCAATCTTCGGTCTGAGCCCGAGAATCGGCGCGACGCGCCGGATCACCTCGGCGGCCACCGGCACCGCCGTCCAGCCCGCCGTCCGCCGCGGTTCCTCGCCGCTCGTCTCGGCCGCCTCGTCGAGCGACACGACAAGCACGTATTTCGGATCGCTGGCGGGGAACACGCTCGCGAAGGTGTTGACGTTCTTGTCCTCGTAGTAGCCGCGCCCGTTTTCCAGCGGCTTGTTCGCGGTGCCGGTCTTGCCGGCCACCTCGTAGCCCGGCACCGCGCCGAAGCTCGCCGTTCCCCGGATCACCACCTGGCGCAGCATCTTCGCCGCCTCCCGGCTGACCTCGGGGCTGACGAGCCGCGGCCCGGGCTCGACATGATCGCGCTTCAGAAGCGTCGGCGTGACCTTGGTGCCGCCGTTCAGGAGCGAGGCATAGGCGGTCGCGAGATGCAGCGGCGAGGCGGCGAATCCATGGCCGTAGGAGGCCGTGATGGTCACGATATCGGACCATTCCCGGGGCACCAGCGGCTTGGCCCAGGGCGCCTCCACGAGCTCCACGGCCGTGGGCTCGAAGACGCCGAACTTCGACAGGAACGCCTTCTGCCTCTGGCCGCCGATGCGGAGCGCCAGATTCGCCGTGCCGACGTTCGAGCTCTTCACGATCACGTCCGTCACCGACAGGCGCGGCCCGTAATTCTTGTTCTCGAACTCGCGGATCGTGTAGCGCCCCCATTTCAGCGGCGCGTCCGCATCCACGCGGGTCGAGGGGGTGACGAGACCGAGTTCCATCGCCTGCGCGACCGCGAAGATCTTGAAGGTCGATCCGAGCTCATAGACGCCCTGCACCGCCCGGTTGAAGAGCGGGCTCTCGGCGCTGTGCCCCTTCGCCGGCAGATCCGGCCGGTCGTTGGGGTCGAAATCGGGCAGCGACACCATCGAGATGACCTCGCCCGTATCCACGTCCATCAACACCCCCGCCGCGCCCTTGGCGTTCAGCAGCCGCATGCCTCCGTCGAGGATCTCGCGCATCGTGCTCTGCACCGAGAGATCGAGGCTCAGGGTCAGGGGCGCGCCGCCGCGCCCCGGGTCGCGCAGCTCCGCGTCCATCGCCTTCTCGATGCCCGCGGTGCCGATCACCTCCGCCGAGCTCACGCCCTCCCGGCCGAACCTGGTCCCGCCGAGCACATGCGCCGCCAGCCGGCCGTTCGGGTAGAGCCGCATCTCCCGCGGCCCGAACAGAAGCCCCGGTTCGCCGATGTCGTGCACCGCCTGGCGCTGCTCGGGGCTGACCTTCTTCTTGATCCAGAGGAACTTGCGCTTGCCGGTGAAGTCCTCCAGCAGCCGCTCCTCGTCGAGGTCGGGAAAGATCGCCGCCAGTTTCCCGGCGGTCCCCGCCTTGTCGACCATCTGCGGCGGCTGCGCATAGAGCGCGTAGGTCGACAGGTTGGTCGCCAGAATGCGGCCGTTGCGGTCGGTGATGTCGGCGCGCTGGGCGACGATCGACTGCCCGGCGATGCCGGCGACGGGCTCGGTGGGCACCGCAGCGGCCAGCAGCCCCATCCGCCCGCCGATCAGCGCGAAGGCGGCGAAGAAGCAGCCCGCCAGCACCACCAGCCGGCTCTCCGCCCGGCGCCGGGAGCGGTCGCGCATCCGCTCCTGGCGGAGTCGGCGGTTCTCGCGCTCGATCGCGTCGGGGCTGCGCCCGGTCGCGCGCGCCTCGAGGATGCGGGCCAGGGGACGGAGCGGAGTGCGGATCACCGGGGCACCTCGCGGGAAAGGGAGATCGGGGTAGCTTGCGGCTCGGCCGTCGTGCCCGGATAGGGGATCTCGCCGGCGCGCCCGAAATGCTCCGGCATGAGCGGCACGAGCTGCAGGCGGTCGAAGTTCATCGCCGCCAGCTCCCGAAGCCGGTCTGGCCGGTTGAGATAGGCCCATTCGGCCTTCAGGATCGCCAGCGTCTCGTGCTGGGCGCCGATCCGGCGCTGCAGCTCGCTGACATGGGCGATGGATTTCTGGGTCTGGTAGTTTTCCGAATAGGCCCAGAACGCCAGCGCGACGATCGCGAGGGCGGGCAGGACATAGAGCAGCGTGCGCATTCAGAGCCCCTTCGTGTTTCTGAGGACGGGCAGGCCGAGCGTGTCGCGGTCGGCGGGCCCCGCCGGCGCCTCCGTCCGCCTGGCGATGCGGAGCCGCGCCGAGCGGGCGCGCGGATTGAGGTCGAGCTCCCCGGCATCCGGCCCGATCCCCTTCGAGAGCGCCGCGAACCGCGCCACCGGCGCCTCCGCAGCGGGCTGGTGCCGGCTCGGGGCCGCCACCTTGCCGCTGCGCTGCGCCAGGAACCGCTTCACGATCCGGTCCTCCATCGAGTGGAAGCTCACCACTGCCAGCCAGCCGCCGGGTTTCAGCGCCCGCTCCGCCGCCTCGAGCCCCGCCGCGAGCTGTCCGAACTCGTCGTTCACGGCGATCCGGAGCGCTTGGAAGCTGCGGGTGGCGGGATGGCTCTGGCCGGGCCTGGCGCGGGGCAGGACGCCTTCGACGATCCGCGCCAGATGCCCGGTAGTGAGGATCGGCGCCTCCGCCCGTGCCGCGACCACGGCGCGGGCGATCCGCCGCGAGGCGCGCTCCTCGCCGTAGCGGAAGAGGATTTCGGCCAGCGCCGTCTCCTCGAGCTCGGCCACGAGATCGGCGGCGCTCCTGCCGCCCTCGCCCATCCGCATGTCGAGCGGGCCGTCGCGGCGGAACGAGAATCCGCGATGGCCCTCGTCGAGCTGCATGGAGGAGACGCCGAGATCGAGCACCACCCCGTCCGCCGGCGCACCGGCGAGCCTGTCGAGCTCCGAGAACGTCCCTTGTGCGAGATGCAGTGCCGCGCCGTATTCGTCCGCCCAGGCCGCCGCCAGCGGAAACACCGACGGGTCGCGGTCGATCCCGACCACCCGGTCCGCGCCGGCCGCCAGGAGGCCCCGCGCATAGCCTCCCGCCCCGAACGTGCCGTCGATCCACAGCCCCGAGACCGGCGCGCAATGGCGCAGGATCGGGTTCAGCAGGACCGGAACATGGGGCGCCTGGGATTGATGTCGGGGCATTGTGGTCACTCCAGCCCCAGTTCGCTCTCGAGATAGACGCTGGCGTCGAGATCGGGATCGTAGCCGATCGAGGGATCGGCCTCGAGCGCGCTGTCGCTCGCCTCGTAGGTTTCGGGCTTCCAGAATCTCGAAGGTCTCGCCGCGCCCGAGGATCAGCGCGCGGTCGGCAAGGCCGAGCTTGCGGCGGATCGCCGGCGGCACCACGATCCGTCCGGTCTCGTCGACGGCCAGTTGCACGGCGTTGATGTAGTAGAGTTTTTCAAGGTCGAGGCGGCGCTTGTCCGCCTTCGCGAAGCGCATGATCTGCTGGCGAATCTTGAGGATCTGGTCGATCGCCATCCCTTCCACGTAGTCGCGGCCGGGGCCGCCGATCACCAGGTGGAGACGGGGATAGGCGCCGGCCTCACGATGCGCATCGCCGCTGTCGAGACGCTTGCGGAATTCGGCGGGGATCGACATGCGGCCCTTCGCGTCGATCTTGTTTTCGTGCTGTCCGAAGAAGAAATCGAACACCGAAAACCCCTCTTGACCTGAGCGCCCCCTTAAGATTCATCTGATTCAAGGAAGCGAGAGCGACGATCCGAACCGCTGCCACAATTCGGATCGCCGCCTCTGGCCCGTTACCGGGTCGGCTGGTCCGCGAGAGCTATCTGGGGGGATACTCGCTCCTCGCGAACCAGCCTGTCATCGAAGATGCAGGAGGATATGCCTGTATGAATCCTACGCCTCTGTTTTTGTTATGGGACTTTGCGGGTCTTGGGTGCCCGTCTGTCCGCTGCCCTTCGATGTGAAAGGGATGCCATGGGAAATCGTGGGCGGCAAGAAAAAATAGGTTAATTTTTCCGAATTGGCGGGTTTGCGTCGCCGGTTCTCCACACGCAAAGGTGAGTTCGCCTGGACTCGCCTGCTAGATCCTGTAGGAACTACGCTGTTTTACGCCATATCTGCGCAGGCATCCGCCGCCGGAACTCCGCAACTTTAACGATTACGAGACGAAACTTTTTCTGTCTTAGGGCGATCATCGCCGCGCTCTCCGCCGGCTGGCCCCCAAATCCTCGCCTGTGCCCGCCGAATCCCGCCCGTCCCAGAATTTCCCGTGGATGGCCCCGCCGGAACCGGCCCTTCATGCGCCTGCTGCATAGCAGCATTGAACAGGCGGCGGATTGTGCGTCCGCAGCAATTGCCTATCTATCGCTCAACGCCGACGGAGCGATCTGCCCACGGCACCCGAACGAGACCGAAGAGACGACGATGGCACTGCTGAGTTCCAATTACGCATCCGCCCATGACCACGGCCAACTCGACGTGCTGCGCGGCAACGTCCGTGCGCGCTACGAGGCCTGGAAAGTCTTCCGGCGCACCCGGCGCGAGCTCGAGTCGCTGTCCGACCGCGAGCTCGACGATCTCGGGCTGAGCCGGGCCGACTTGCCCGCGGTCGCCAGGCGGGCGGCCTTCGGCGAATGAATTGAGTTTCGGAGCGGTTCCTCCTCCCGGGAGCGTTCCGAAGACCGCGGCGGCGCCGACCTCCTCCCCGGCGTCGCCGCGCAAGAGACACCGAGTTTCGGGCGCCCTTCCTCCTCCCTTGGGGCGTGCGTGAGCCGGCGGCGGCGTCCACCTCCTCCCGGGCGTCGCCGCCACAGAACACCGAGACGCGCGGAGCCTCTCCTCCTCCCTGGGGTTTCGCGCCAAGCGGTGGCACCGACCTCCTCCCCGGTGTCGCCGCGCAAATTCGAGAGTTACGGAGCCCTTTCCTCCCTCGGGTCTCCGTATGACGGCGGCGGCGTCCACCTCCTCCCGGGCGCCGCCGTCCCCTTCAGACGCGAATACGCGGCGCCCGTTCCTCCTCCCTCGGGTGATCGCGTCCAGAGCGGCGGTGCCGACCTCCTCCCCGGCACCGCCGTTTCCTGCTGCCGCCTGCCCCTCTTCCTAGAACGGCACGTCGTCGGCCCGCTCGGCGGCCACGACGAAGCGGCCCACGACCTTCTTCGAGCCAGCCTTGTCGAAGGCGATGCCCAGCTTGTCGCCCTCGATTTCCGCGACCGTGCCGTAGCCGAACTTGCGGTGGAACACCCGGTCGCCGATGCCGTGGGCAGGGATCGCCTCGGCATCGACCGCCATGGTGCGCGATTCCCGCGGCTGGCTCACCGGCCGGGACTGGGCGCGCGCCTGCATCCGCTTCCATCCCGGCGAATTGTAGACATCGGCCCGGCTCGCCCGGTCGTGCAGGTCGGAGGCCTGGCTCGCCATGATCTGCGGAGAGGAACTCGCCGCCATTCCCGCCGCCCCGTAGCCGCCGCCATAGAGCCCCGGCGGCGTCAGCACCTCGACATGCGCCTCCGGCAGCTCGTCGATGAAACGCGAGGGCAGCGCCGATTGCCACTGGCCATAGACCCGCCGGTTCGCCGCGAAGGAGATCGTCGCCACCTCCTCGGCGCGGGTGAGGCCCACATAGGCCAGCCGCCGTTCCTCCTCGAGCCCCTTCAATCCGCTCTCGTCCATCGACCGCTGCGAGGGGAAGAGACCGTCCTCCCAGCCCGGCAGGAACACCGCCGGGAATTCCAGCCCCTTGGCGCCGTGCAGCGTCATGATCGACACTTTCGGACCGCCCTGTTCGGTCTCGTTGTCCATGATCAGCGCCACGTGCTCGAGGAAGCCCTGCAGGTTCTCGAACCCTTCCAGCGCCTTCACCAGCTCCTTGAGGTTCTCGAGCCGCCCCGGCGCCTCGGGCGTCTTGTCGGCCTGCCACATCGCGGTGTAGCCGGATTCGTCGAGGATGCGTTCGGCGAGCTCCACATGGCCGCTCTCGCCCCGCCCGTCCTCCGGCCCGGCCACGGCGTTGCCGGCCTCGTCGATCACCGCGTCCGCGGCGCCCGGCCGGTCGGCCTGCCCGCGCGCGGCCTCGTGCCAGCGCGCCACCGCATCCACCAGAACCCGCAGTTCCGCCGCGCCCTTGCCGCCGATCCCGCCGTCCTGCAAAAGCAGCCGCGCACCGTCGAGCAGGCTCACGCCGTTCTCCCGCGCGGTGATCTGTATCTTCTGCTGCGCCTTGTCGCCGAGGCCCCGCTTCGGCGTGTTCACGATCCGCTCGAAGGCGAGGTCGTCGTCGGGGCTGGTGGCGAGGCGGAAATAGGCCATCGCGTCGCGGATCTCCAACCGCTCGTAGAAGCGCGGCCCGCCGATCACCCGGTAGGGCAGCCCGATGGTCAGGAATCGGTCCTCGAAGGCGCGCATCTGGTGCGAGGCCCGCACCAGGATCGCGATCTCGTCGAGGCCGATCCGGCGCAGGCCGCGGGTGCCGTTGCCCATCGCCTCGATCTCCTCGCCGATCCAGCGCGCCTCCTCGTCGCCGTCCCAGTGGCCGATGAGCCGCACCTTCTCGCCCGCCTCCTCGGCGGTCCAGAGCGTCTTGCCGAGCCGCCCCTGATTGGCGTCGATCACTCCGCCGGCGGCGGCGAGGATATGCGGCGTCGAGCGGTAGTTCTGCTCCAGCCGCACCACTTTGGCGCCGGGAAAGTCCTTCTCGAAGCGCAGGATGTTGCCCACCTCCGCGCCCCGCCAGCCATAGATCGACTGGTCGTCGTCGCCGACGCAGCAGATGTTGCGATGCCCCTGGGCGAGCAGCCTGAGCCAGAGATACTGGGCGACGTTGGTGTCCTGATACTCGTCCACGAGGATGTAGCGGAACCAGCGCTGGTACTGGGCGAGCACGTCCTCGCGATCCTGGAAGATCGTCAGCATGTGCAGGAGCAGATCGCCGAAATCGACCGCGTTCAGCGCCCGCAGCCGCTGCTGGTAATGGTCGTAGAGTTCCGTTCCGCGGTGGTTGAACGCTCCCGCCTCGCTCGCCGGCACCTTGGCGGGCGTCCAGGCGCGGTTCTTCCAGTGGTCGATGAGCCCGGCGAGCTGCCGCGGCGTCCAGCGCTTCTCGTCGATGTTCTCAGCACGGATGAGCTGCTTCAGCAGCCGCTGCTGGTCGTCGGTGTCGAGGATGGTGAAGTTCGACTTCAGCCCCACGAGTTCCGCGTGCCGGCGCAGCAGCTTCACGCAGATCGCGTGGAAGGTGCCGAGCCAGGGCATTCCCTCCACCGTCTCGCCGAGAAGCCCGCCCACGCGCCCCTTCATCTCGCGCGCCGCCTTGTTGGTGAAGGTCACCGCGAGGATCTCGTTCGACCGCGCCCGCCCCTGCACCATGAGATGGGCGATTCGCGCGGTCAGCGCCCGCGTCTTGCCGGTGCCCGCCCCGGCGAGCATCAGCACCGGCCCGTCGAGCGCCTCCACCGCCTCGCGCTGCGCGGGGTTCAGCCCGTCGAGATAGGGAGCCGGGCGCGCCGCGGCGGCGCGGTGCGACAGCGACACGGCGCCCTCGAACGCGCCGGATTCGTCGAAATCATCCATGGGCCGACCCTAACGTCCCTGCCCGGGAAACGGCAAGCGCGGCGTTCCCGCTCCGTTCCCGCCTGTTCCTTCCCGACGGTCCGGGCTAGCAAGGCGCCATGATCGACGCCCTGGCCTATGCCTGCCTCGCCGGTATCGCCATTCCGCTCGGCGGGCTCGCGGCCTTCGCCCTCGGGCAGCAGGCGCGCACGGACGCGCCCTGGAGTCACGGGGTCGTGGCCTTCGGGGGCGGCGCGCTGATCTCCGCGGTGGCGCTGGTTCTGGTGCCCGGAGGAATCGCGATCCTGCCTCCCGCCACGGCGATCATCGCCTTCGGCCTCGGCGGGCTCGCCTTCGCCGGGCTAGACGCCTGGCTCGCCCGGCGGAAGGGGCGGCACGGACAGCTGGTGGCCATGCTGGCCGATTTCCTGCCCGAATCGGCCGCCCTCGGCGCGCTCCTCGCGTCCGGCGAGGCCGGCGGTCCGCTGCTCGCGGCGCTGATCGCGCTCCAGAACCTGCCCGAGAGCTACAACGCCTTCGGCGAGGCGCGGACCACCGGCCTGCGGCCGCGCCGCCTGCTCGCGATCTTCGCCGCCATCGCGCTCCTCGGCCCCCTGGCGGCGGCGCTCGGGCATCTCTTCCTCGCCGGGCACGAGGCGTCGCTCGGCCTCGTCATGCTCTTCGCGGCCGGCGGCATCCTCTATCTCGTCTTCGAGGACGTGGCCCCCGGCGCGCCGGCCAAGGGCTCGGTCCTGCCCCCCCTCGGCGCGGTCGCAGGCTTCCTGCTGGGCCTCGCCGGACATCTGCTGCAGAACGGTATCCGATGAGCGACCTCGACGACCGCTACCCCGCCCTCTCCGACCTGGCGCGCCTCGCCCGGCGCCGCCTGCCGCGCTTCGTCTGGGAATATCTCGACAGCGGCACCGGCAACGAGGCCGCGACGCGCGCCAATCCCGCCGCGCTCGACCGCATCGCCCTGGTCCCGCGGGTGCTCGACCCGGGCCCGGCGGACCCCTCCGCGCGCCTGCTCGGACGGACCTGGTCGCTGCCCTTCGGCATGGCGCCGGTAGGCATGTCCGGGCTGGTGCGCCCGCGGGCGGAGGCGATGCTGGCCGCGGCGGCCCACCGGGCGAACATCCCCTACTGCCTCTCCACCGTCGCCGCGATGACGCCCGAGGAGGTGGGGTCGGAGACCGGCGGGCACGGCTGGTTCCAGCTCTACACCCCCCGCGATCCCGGCATTCGGCGCGACCTCCTGCGCCGGGCGCAGGGCGCCGGCTTCGACACGCTCGTGGTGACCGCCGATCTCGCCGCCGCCTCCCGGCGCGAGCGCCAGCGCCGGGCGCGGCTGACCAACCCGATGCGCCTGACGCCGCGGATTCTGGCGGAGGCGGCGCTGGCGCCGGCCTGGTCGCTCAGGATGCTCGATGCCGGCATTCCGCGCCTCAGGACGCTCGAATCCTACGCCGCGAAGGCGGAGGGCGGCACCACCTCCCATATCGGTTACGCGCTGCGCACCGCCCCCGATCTCGACTATCTCCGCGCCTGCCGCGCCGAATGGGAGGGGCCGCTGATCGTCAAGGGCGTGCTCGACCCCGAGGATGCCCGGGCCGTCGCCGGGATCGCCGACGCGGTCTGGGTCTCGAACCACGGCGGCCGGCAATTCGAGGCCGCGCCGCCGGCCGCGACGCTCCTGCCCGCCATCCGCGACGCCGTCGGGCCGGACCTGCCCCTGCTCGCCGATGGCGGCGTCCGCTCCGGCACCGACGTGCTGCGCCTCATCGCCCTCGGCGCCGATTTCGTCATGCTCGGCCGCGCCTTCCACCACGGCCTCGCCGCCCTCGGCCCCGCCGGCGTCGATCATGCGGTGCACATTCTCGAGGCAGGCCTTCTCGCCGACATGGCCCAGCTCGCGGCCCGGCGGCCCGCCGATGTCCGCACCCGGCGGCTCGACTAGAGCCGCCATTGCCAGGCTTTCGGCGACGGATTACCGTTTTCTGCGATTGCAAAATGGGATGAGCGACATGACCGACTTCCAGAAGATCCTGATCGCGAACCGCGGCGAGATCGCCATCCGGGTCATGCGCGCCGCCAACGAGCTCGGCAAGCGCACGGTCGCCGTCTATGCCGAGGAGGACAAGCTCTCGCTGCACCGCTTCAAGGCCGACGAGGCCTACCGGATCGGCGAGGGGCTGGGGCCCGTCCAGGCCTATCTCTCGATTCCCGAGATCATCCGCGTCGCCCGCGAATGCGGCGCCGACGCCATTCATCCGGGCTACGGTCTGCTGAGCGAGAACCCCGATTTCGTCGAAGCCTGCGTGGCGGCCGGAATCGCCTTCATCGGCCCCCCGGCCGACACGATGCGCAAGCTCGGCGACAAGGCCTCTGCCCGCCGCGTCGCGATCGAGGCGGAGGTGCCCGTCGTGCCGGCCTCAGAGGTCCTGACCGACGACATGGACGTCGCCCGCAAGGCCGCCGAGGAGATCGGCTATCCGCTCATGCTGAAGGCCTCCTGGGGCGGCGGCGGCCGCGGCATGCGCCCGATCATGGGCCCCGAGGAGCTGGAAACCAAGGTCCGGGAAGGGCGGCGCGAGGCGGAGGCTGCCTTCGGCAACGGCGAAGGCTATCTGGAAAAGATGATCACCCGCGCCCGCCACGTCGAGGTGCAGGTGCTGGGCGACAAGCAGGGCAACATCTACCACCTGTGGGAGCGGGATTGCTCGGTCCAGCGGCGCAACCAGAAGGTCGTGGAGCGCGCCCCCGCCCCCTATCTCTCCGGCGCCCAGCGCGAGCGGCTGTGCAATCTGGGCCGCAAGATCGCCGCCCATGTCGGCTACGAATGCGCCGGCACGATCGAGTTCCTGATGGACATGGATACGGGGAATTTCTACTTCATCGAGGTCAATCCCCGCATCCAGGTCGAGCACACCGTGACCGAGGAGGTGACGGGCATCGACATCGTCCGCGCCCAGATTCTCATCGCCGAGGGCAAGAGCCTGATGGAGGCCACCGGCACGGCGAGCCAGTACGATGTCGAGCTCTCCGGCCACGCCATCCAGTGCCGGATCACCACCGAGGACCCGACCAACCAGTTCATCCCCGATTACGGCCGCATCACCGCCTATCGCGGCGCCACCGGCATGGGCATAAGGCTCGACGGCGGCACCGCCTATTCCGGTGCGGTCATCACCCGCTACTACGATTCCCTGCTGGAGAAGGTCACCGCCTGGGCGCCCACGCCCGAGGCCGCCATCCGCCGCATGGACAGGGCGCTCCGGGAATTCCGCATCCGCGGCGTGTCGACCAATATCGACTTCGTCATCAACCTCCTGCGGCACCCGACCTTCCTCTCGAACGAGTACCACACCAAGTTCATCGACGAGACGCCGGAGCTCTTCGACTTCAAGCCGCGCCGCGACCGGGCGACGAAGATCCTCACCTACATCGCCGACATCACCGTGAACGGCCATCCCGAGACCGAGGGCCGCATGAAGCCCTCGCCGGATGCCCGCTCCCCGGTTCCGCCGCGCAGCCGCGCCGACGCCCCGGAGCCCGGCACCCGCCAGATCCTCGAGCAGAAGGGCCCCCAGGGGCTCGCCGACTGGATGGCCGCGCAGACGCGGGTGCTGATCACCGACACGACCATGCGCGACGGCCACCAGTCGCTCCTCGCCACCCGGATGCGCTCGATCGACATGATCCGCGTCGCGCCGGTCTATGCCCGCAACCTGCCGCAGCTCTTCTCCGTCGAATGCTGGGGCGGCGCCACCTTCGACGTCGCCTACCGCTTCCTGCAGGAATGCCCCTGGCAGCGGCTGCGCGACCTGCGCGCCCGGATGCCGAACCTGATGACCCAGATGCTGCTGCGCGGCTCCAACGGCGTCGGCTACACCGACTACCCCGACAACGTGGTCGAGGGCTTCGTCCACCGGGCGGCCGAGTCCGGCATCGACGTCTTCCGCGTCTTCGACAGCCTGAACTGGGTGGAGAACATGCGCGTCGCCATGGATGCGGTGGTCGCGGCGAACAAGGTCTGCGAGGGCACGGTCTGCTACACCGGCAACATCCTCGACCCCGACCGCGCCAAGTACGATCTCGGCTACTACGTGAGCATGGCCAGGGAGCTCCGCGACGCCGGCGCCCACGTCCTCGGCGTCAAGGACATGGCGGGCCTGCTGAAGCCCGCCGCCGCCCGCATCCTGTTCAAGGCGCTGAAGGAGGAGGTGGGCCTGCCAATCCACTTCCACACCCACGACACCGCCGGAATCGCCTGCGGCACGATCCTCGCCGCCGCCGATGCCGGTGTCGACGCCGTCGATTGCGCGATGGACGCGCTTTCCGGCAACACCTCCCAGGCGACCCTCGGCACGGTGGTCGAGGCGCTCGCCGATTCCGACCGCGACACCGGGCTCGACATCGACGCGATCCGCGAGATCTCGAATTACTGGGAGGCGGTGCGCGGCTACTACGCCGCCTTCGAGAGCGGCCTGCAGGCGCCGGCCTCGGAGGTCTATCTCCACGAGATGCCGGGCGGCCAGTTCACCAACCTCAAGGCCCAGGCGCGCGCCATGGGGCTGGAGGAGCGATGGCACGAGGTTGCCCACACCTATGCGCAGGTGAACCAGATGTTCGGCGACATCGTGAAGGTCACCCCCTCCTCGAAGGTGGTGGGCGACATGGCGCTGATGATGGTCGCGCAGGGCCTCACCCGCGAAGAGGTCGAGGATCCGAAGACGGATGTGAGCTTTCCCGATTCGGTCGTCGAGATGATGAAGGGCCATCTCGGCCAACCCCCGGGCGGCTGGCCCGCGAAGCTGCAGAAGAAGATCCTGAAGAAGGAGACCGCCTTCACCGACCGCCCCGGCAAGCACACGAAACCCGTGGATCTCGAGGCGGCCCGCCGCGAGGCCTCGGAGAAGATTGGCGGTGGCGAGATCGACGACGAGGATCTCTTCGGCTACCTCATGTATCCCAAGGTCTTCACCGAATACCGCCTGCGCCACGAGGAATACGGCCCCGTCCGCACCCTGCCGACGCGCACCTTCTTCTACGGCATGGAGCCGGGCGAGGAGATCTCCGCCGAGATCGACCCCGGCAAGACGCTGGAGATCCGCTGCCAGGCCCTCGGCGAGCCGGGCGAGGACGGCATGGCCAAGGTGTTCTTCGAGCTGAACGGCCAGCCCCGCTCCGCCCGCGTGCCGGACCGCCGGCTCGTCGGCACCGCCGCGGCCAGGGCCAAGGCCGAGTTCGGCAATCCCGGCCACGTGGGCGCGCCGATGCCGGGCGTCGTCGCCTCGATCGCCGTCGAGGCCGGGAAGGAGGTCAAGCAGGGCGACCTGCTCCTGACCATCGAGGCGATGAAGATGGAATCCGGCCTCCATGCCGACCGCGACGGGAAGGTGAAAGCCGTCCATATCTCGCCCGGCGCCCAGATCGACGCCAAGGATCTGCTGCTGGAATACGAGTGACGGCGCCGCTCGGGCGGACCCCGGGCCCGCCGCCACTGCTCCTGAACCGAGCGTCACCGCCGGATCCGAAGACGTTCGCCGTCAAGTCGATTCCCGAACGCGCCGGAAGAGCCGCTCCGCAATTCCGATCGAGCTTCCTCAATTCCGGCGCGACCCGGATGGATCGATCACCCGCATCTGCAAACCGTCGCGCGCATCCATTCGACTGGAAGCGAGGAACCACTTTGTCGTCATATTTGAAACAGTTGCGGGGGGTTTCCGTGTCGAAAAGCGGGTTCTGGAACCGGATGCGATCGGGTGCGATAAACTTTATCGGCGTCGATTCGACGCATCGGAGATTGAGGAGGTTCGCATGACCCTTGTCCGCCTGTTCGCCATCGGACTTGTTCTCGTCGGGCTCGCGGCCTGCGGCAAGACGGCCGCCGGACGCGCCGCCACCGGCGGCCTCGGCGGCGCGGTCGTCGCCGGGCCGGCGGGGGCCGTGGTCGGCGGCACCGTCGGGGCCGCCACCGCCGAGTAGGCAGCGCGGCCTGGCCGGCGGGGGGCCTCCCGCCGGCCGTCGACCCCGGCACGACCCGGTCTGGAACCGGATCGTGCCGTCCTCCGCGAGCTCGTCATCGGCGGCAGATCGCCGCCCGGACCTGGAGGAGGGCTCAGCAGGTTCGAGGCCACGAGCCGTGCCGCCGCCACCTCTCCCGCGCCGCGGCCCGACCGGCGATGCCGCAGAACGCCGCCATCGGCGGCGCCGGGACGATGGCCGACATGACCATTGCCGGAAACGCCCCGAAGGCGCGCCGCCTGATGACGCCGGTTTCGCCGCGCGCTCCGCCGACCTTGCCGAGATCCTGACGGGCGACGGCCCGCACGAGCCGACCGTCGCAGCCTTCGGTATGATCACGGGCAGCGCGCTCGAGGCGCTTGAGGAGGCCCGAGAACCGCGACCGGCTCGCGCGGATTCTCACCTGCCGCGAGGTCCCGGCCGAGGCCGTCTCGACCTCACATCGCCGGCATGACCGGGTGACGGCGACCGGCCCGCGGTGCCGACAATCGGCGGCTGCCCGCTCGAGGACCGGAACGGGCACCGTCGCTACTGCCGATCTCGCCCGGTCGAACGGCGTCGTGCACGCCATCGACCGCGTGGCGCGCCGCGGCGGATTTTCCCCTTGCGGCCCGCCCGGCGCTTGTCTAAGTCCCGCCCACCAATGGCGCATGCGGGCGTAGCTCAGGGGTAGAGCATTACCTTGCCAAGGTAAGGGTCGTGAGTTCGAATCTCATCGCCCGCTCCATTGGACGGACCGGATGGCGCTCGCGGGCGTAGCTCAGGGGTAGAGCATTACCTTGCCAAGGTAAGGGTCGTGAGTTCGAATCTCATCGCCCGCTCCATCCGCTCCCCGAACCGTTCGCGCCGAAGCGCTCCGGCCGCACCGCGTCTCCCGCCGGGGAGCCGACACGCCCTCGCGCACCCCGCCATGATCGGACGGAGCGCCGCTCGCTGCCAACCGGCTCCGCGCTCTCAGGCCTTCCGCGAGGTGTTCCGGGTGACCGGCTTCATGCCGAGCTTCCGCGCGATGAAGAAGACCATCGCCAGCGGCCAGGCCAGCGCGCCGAGGCCGGCGAGGAAGGTCTGCCTCGTCCAGCCGCGATCGTCGATGTCGCGCAGGTCGCAGGGATCGCCGCGCAGGTCCCTCCAGCTCCACTGGAACAGCCTGACGACGAGGGAGGAGAACGAGACGAACAGCATGACGACCGCGATCGCCACGCTGAGCCCGGTGACAGCCGCCAGAGCGACGAGGATGTAAGTCATGAAACCCGTCTGGAAAAAGAGTTCACGGAAGCGCGTTAACTTTTTTTTTAGACAGGAATTCGGTCCGCCGAGCAATTTCTCCCGCTTGCCGCGGGGCGGTGGCAGAACAATGCATGGAACCGTTCGGGATTGTTAAGCGTCCGTCTCGCCCGGTCGCTCTCCGCTTGTCCCGAGCGCGAATCGTCGCGCGAGCCGCGTGCTCCGGGGCCTGCCGGATGCCGGCCGCCGCTCCGTCCTCACCCGAGCAGCGCGAACCGGTCCACGTCGACCATGCCCCGGTCGGTGATCTTCAGGTGCGGGATCACCGGCAGCGCGACGAAGGCGAGCTGCAGGAACGGCTCGTCGAGCACGACCCCGAGCGACCGCGCCGCGGCCCGCAGCGCCGCGAGCCCGGACCGCACCTCCTCGAACGGCGCCAGGCTCATCAGCCCCGCCACCGGCAGCGCCAGTTCCGCCAGGATCTCGCCCCCGCGGGCGACGCAGAAGCCGCCCTCGATCTCCGCCAGCCGGCGCGCCGCGCACGTCATGTCGCCGTAATCGACCCCGACGCAGATCAGGTTGTGATGGTCGTGGCAGACGGTCGAGGCGATCGCCCCCTCCCGCATCCCGAAGCCGCGCACGAAGCCGCTGCCCACATTTGCGTTTCGCCCGTGCCGCTCGATCACCGTGACGCGCGCCAGGTCGCGGTCAGGATCGGGCGGCCGGTCGCCGTCGCGCTCGGCCACCTCCTCGCTCAGATGGTCGGTCAGGATCCGCCCCGGCTGCAGGCCGATCACCGGCTGCCGCGCCTCGCCCGCGGCGAGCCGGAAGGTCTGCGGGCCGATCTCCGGCACGGTCACCGAGCGCCGGCCGATCTCCGGCACCGCCCGGCCCGCGAACGCCTCCGGCACGAGCTCCACGCCCCCCGCCCAGACCGCCCGCGCGTCGCAGGCCGCGAGCGAGCCCAGCGCCACGATGTCCGCTCGCCGTCCCGGCGCGATCTGGCCGCGGTCCCGCAGCCCGTGCGCCTCCGCCCCCGAGAGCGAGGCGACGCGGTAGGCCACCACCGGATCGACGCCGCCGGCGATCGCGGTGCGGATCATGTGGTCCAGATGCCCCTCTTCGCCGATGTCGAGCGGGTTCCGGTCGTCGGTGCAGAATCCCAGATAGGGCGAGAGCCGCTCGGTCAGGAGCCCCGTCAGCGCCGCCAGATCCTTGGAGACCGAGCCTTCCCGGATCAGGATGCGAAGCCCCTTCTGCAGCTTCTCCCGCGCCTCGGACAGGCGCGTCGCCTCGTGCTCGGTGCGGATGCCGGCCGCGACATAGGCGTCGAGCCGCGCGCCGGTCAGGAGCGGCGCGTGCCCGTCCACCGGACCGCCCCGGAACGCCTCGAGCTTGGCCAGGCACTCCGCCTCGCCGGCGATCACGCCGGGATAGTTCATCATCTCCGCCAGCCCCAGCGCCTTCGGATGGCCGGCCAGCGCAGCGAGCTCGGCCGCGCCGATCCGCGCCCCGGAGGTCTCCATCTCGGTCGAGGGGACGCAGGAAGAGAGCATCACGCGGATGTCGATCGCGCTCCGTTCCGCCGCCTCGAGCGCCCAGCGCAGCGCCTCCGCCCCGAGCACGTTGGCGATCTCGTGCGGATCCCAGATCGCCGTCGTCACCCCCCGCGGACCGACCAGCCGCGCGAATTCGTCGGGGGGAACGAGGCTGCTCTCGATATGCAGATGCGCGTCCACGAAGCCCGGCACCAGGACCAGCCCGGAGAGATCGCGCCGCGGCCCTGCATGATCGGGCCCGACCGCGGCGATCGTGTCGCCGACGATGGCGACGTCGCCCCCGAGCATCTCGCCCGTCACCACGTCGAGGATGCGCGCGCCCCCGAGCACCAGATCGGCGGGCGCATCGCCGCGCGCGACCTCGACGAGCCGCGCCAGCGGCGCCATCAGAAGGCCCGGAAGGTCAGGGTCGTCAGGCTGCGCTCGATGCCCTCGACCGTCAGCAGCCTGTCGTTGATGAACTTGCCCACATCCGCCTCCTCGGGGATGTAGAGCTTCAGCAACAGGTCGTACTCGCCCGATGTCGAGTAGAGCTCGGAATGGATCTCGCGGAGCACGATCCGCTCCGCCACCTCGTAGGTCTCGCCCGGACGGCACCGCAACTGCACGAAGACGCAGGTGGTCATGGATCGGGCTCCTGTCTTGCGGCCTGCGCCGACATGACGCGCAAGCGCCGGGTCACGCAAGGGCCGAGAGGCTCAGCCCTTCGCTTCCAGCGCCGCGATCCGCGCCTTCAGCGCCTCGTTCTCCTCGCGCGCCTTCTGCGCCATGGTCCGCACGGCGTCGAATTCCTCGCGGGTGACGAAGTCGTGGTCGGCCAGCCAGCGGTCGATCATCCCCTTCATCGCCGTCTCGGCCTCGGTGCGCGCGCCCTGCGCCACGCCCATCGCGTTGGTCATGAGCTGCGACAGGTCGTCGAACATCTTGTTGCGCGTCTGCATGGCGGTCTCCTCGGGTTCCGTGCCGTCCGGCGTCTCCGCAGATATGGCCGCGCAGCGGGCCGTTCTCAAGGTTGACTTCCCGGCGCGGCCTCCGCTTTCTCCCGCCCATGATTTTCGCCATCCCCTTCCCGGACATCTCGCCAGACATCTTCTCGGTCGAGATCGGCGGATTGACCTTCGCGCTCCGATGGTATGCGCTGGCCTATATCGCCGGCATCCTTCTCGGCTGGCGCCTGGCCGCGACGGCGCTCCGCCGGCCCGCGCTCTGGCGGGGCGATCACCCGCCGATGACCCCGAAGGATCTCGAGGAGGTGATGACCGCGGTGATCCTCGGCATCCTCGTCGGCGGCCGGCTGGGCTTCGTGCTGTTCTACCAGCCGGGCTACTATCTCGCCCACCCGCTCGAGATCCCGGCGATCTGGCAGGGCGGCATGTCCTTCCATGGCGGCATGCTCGGCGTCGCCGCCGGCCTGCTGATCTTCGCCTGGCGAACGCGCATCCCGCTCCTCGGGATCCTCGACACCGCCGCGCTCGCCACGCCGCCGGGCCTGCTTCTCGGGCGCATCGCCAACTTCATCAACGCCGAGCTCTGGGGCCGGCCGACGGATCTGCCCTGGGGGGTGATCTTCCCCGGCGCGGCCGCGCAGGATTGCGCCGGCGTGGCCGGGCTCTGCGCCCGCCACCCGTCGCAGCTCTACGAGGCCGCGCTCGAAGGGCTGCTGCTCGGCGCGCTGGTGATCGTCCTCGCCTTCCGCCGCGGCTGGCTGAAGCGTCCCGGCGCCCTCACCGGCATCTTCCTCATGGGCTACGCCCTCTCGCGGATGCTGGTGGAGCTGGTCCGCCAGGCCGATCCGCAATTCATCACGCCCGACAACCCGATGGGGTACGTGGTCCAGATCGGCGCGGCCGGGCTCAGCATGGGCCAGATCCTGTCGCTGCCCATGCTCGCCATCGGCGCCGGCCTCGTTCTGACCGCCAGGGCCCGGCGATGACGCCGCTGGCCGAGATCCTGCTCGCCCAGATCGGCGCCACCGGCCCGATGACGGTGGCCGAGTACATGACCGCCTGCCTGCACCATCCGCGCCACGGCTACTACGCCACCCGCGATCCCCTCGGCGCGGCGGGCGACTTCACCACCGCGCCCGAGATCAGCCAGATGTTCGGGGAGATCGTGGGCCTCGCCCTGGCCCAGGCCTGGATCGACCGCGGCCGCCCCGCCCCGTTCGCGCTCGTCGAACTCGGACCGGGGCGCGGCACGCTCCTGGCCGACCTGCTGCGCGCCACGGCGACCGTGCCCGGCTTCCACGATGCCATGCGCCCCGTGCTGGTCGAATCGGCCCCGCATTTCCGCCTCCGCCAGCGGCAGGCGCTCGGCGAGGTGCCGGCGGCCTGGGTGGACGGGGTGGCGGATCTTCCCGACCTGCCGCTCTTCCTCGTCGCCAACGAATTCTTCGACGCCCTGCCGCCGCGCCAGTTCCTGCGCGACGGCGCGGGCTGGCGCGAGCGGATGGTGGGGGCGTGGAACGGCGCGCTGGCCTTCGCCCTCGCCGACCGGACCTTTCCGCCCCGGCTGGAGCCCCGCCTCGCCGATACAGAGGAGGGCGACATGGTGGAGACCACCGCGCCGGCCGAGGCGATCGCCGCCGAGATCGGCACGCGAATCGCCGCCCGCGGCGGCGTCGCGCTCGTCGTCGATTACGGCAGCGCCGGGTCGCGCGGCGACACGTTCCAGGCGGTGCGCAGGCACCGCAGGGAGGACCCGCTCGCGCATCCGGGCGAGGCCGATCTCACCGCACACGTGGATTTTGCCGCCCTCGCCGCCGCGACCGCCGAGGCCTGCGAGGCCAGCGCCCTCACGCCCCAGGGCGTCTGGCTCGAACGTCTCGGGATCACCGAACGCGGCCGCGCGCTTGCGCGCCGCCTCGCCGGCCCGGCGCTCGACGCGCACATCGCCGCCCATCGCCGCTTGACGCATCCGGGCGAGATGGGCGACCTTTTCAAGGTCATGTCCCTCCATGATCGCACCGGCCCCGCGCCGGGTCTGGAGCGTGCCGGATGAACCTGCCCTGTCTCACCTCGGACCTTCTCGCGCCGGTCGCCCACGGCTTCTTCACCCGCGCCGGCGGCGCGTCCTCGGGGGTGTTCGCGGCGCTGAATTGCGGCCACGGTTCCTCCGACCAGACCGAGATGGTGCGGATCAACCGCGCCCGCGTCGCCGCCACGATGGAGGTCGCGCCCGAGCAGCTGGTGTCGCTGCGCCAGATCCATTCCAGCACCGTCGCCGCCATCGACGCGCCCGGCGCCGCGCCGACGGCCCCGGCCGATGCCGTCGTCACCGCCCTGCCCGATGTCGCGCTGGGCATCCTCACCGCCGATTGCATGCCGATCCTCTTGGCCGACGCGGAGGCGGGTGTCGTCGGCGCCGCCCATGCCGGCTGGCGCGGCGCGCTTGGCGGCGTCATCGCGGCGACGGTCGACGCGATGGAGGAGCGCGGCGCCGAGCGCGGCCGCATTGCCGCGGCCATCGGCCCGGCGATCGGCCAGTCCTCCTACGAGGTCGGCCCCGAGATCCTCGACGCGTTCCTCGACGCCGATCCCGACGCGGGGCAGTTCTTCGCCCCGGGCGACGGCGACCGGCTGCATCTCGACCTCGCCGGGTTCGGGCTCGAACGGCTGCGCGAGGCGGGGGTCGGCGCCGCCGAATGGATCGGCTGCTGCACCTACAGCGATCCGGTGCGCTTCTTCTCCTACCGCCGCTCGGTGCATCGCCGCGAGGCCGATTACGGCCGCCTGATCTCGGTCATCCGGCTCGGCTGACCGCGTCCCCCAAAGGCCCGGCATTCGCCAGAAAATCGTCTAAATTGCTCGTCAATTGTTCGGGACACACCGGACAAGGACCGCGCCATGACCGACCGTCCCCCCCTCGACGCCCCCGCCGCGACGTCCCGTCCCTGGACGGTTCCCGGCGCGCCGACCCGCGCCGCCACCCGGCCCGCCGTGGCGCGCGTGCCCTCCGACACGCGCTACGTCGTCACCTGGCTCGACGGCGCCGGCGAGGTGCAGGAGCGCACCCGCCTCGGCCCCTCCGACGCGCTGTTCACGAACGCCTTCTCCGCCCTCGCCCGCGGCGGCATCGTGCAGACCCCGGACGGCTCCGCGGCGGTCGAGGATCTCCTCCCCGGCGACCGCGTCGTCACCGCCGCCGGCATCGAGCGCCTGGTCTGGAAGGGCAGCCGCGTCATCGCCCCGCAGAACGCCGACATGGCCCTGTTCCGCATCTCCGCCGACGCCCTCGGCCCCGGCCGCCCGATGCCCGACCTGCTGCTCGGCCCGGCCGCGCGGATCGTCTCCCGCCGCAGCTCGATCGAGACCAT
Source organism: uncultured Alphaproteobacteria bacterium (assembly GCA_963829665.1). Classification (GTDB taxonomy): domain Bacteria; phylum Pseudomonadota; class Alphaproteobacteria; order Rhodobacterales; family Rhodobacteraceae; genus Palleronia. The sequence goes on from CAWHJL010000001.1 coordinate 396,045, forward strand.
CGTCGGCGACCGGGCCGCGCTCATCCCGGTCTCCGCGCTCGCCGACGGGGAATCCATCATCCGCGTCCGCCCGGTCTCCGCGGTGCAGGTCTTCCATCTGGGCTTCTCGCGCCACACCACCTTCGCGGTCAACGGCGTCGAGATCGAGAGCGTGCATCCCGGCGGCGTGGACGTCGCGCCCTCGCCCGAGCATCGCGCGCATTTCCTGTCGATGTTCCCGCATGTGGCGCGGATGGACGATTTCGGCCGCCTCGCCATGCACCGCCTCCAGGGCGAGCACCTGGAGCGGCTGAACCTCGTCGCCTGACCTTCAGGCCGACCGGGCCAGCCGCGCCTCGAGAATGTCGAAGGGGACGCCCGGCGCCTCCTTCGCCGCCCGGATGACGAGCGAGGTCTTGACGCTGCCGACGTTCCGCGCCCGCAAGAGCTCCGAAGTCAGGAAGCTCTGGAAGGTGGAGAGGTCGGGCGCCACGCATTTCAGCACGAAATCCACCTCGCCGTTCAGCATGTGGCACTCGCGCACGAGCGGCCAGTCGCGGCACTGCGCCTCGAAGGCCGCGAGATCCGCCTCCGCCTGGCTCTGCAGGCCCACCAGCGCGAAGACCTGCACCTCGAAGCCGAGCTGGCGCACGTCCACCTGGGCGTGGTAGCCGCGGATGAACCCCGCCTCCTCCAGCGTGCGGACCCGGCGCAGGCAGGGCGGCGCCGAGATGCCCACCCGGCGGGCCAGTTCGACATTCGTCATCCTCCCGTCCCGCTGGAGCTCCGCGAGGATCTTGCGGTCGATGGCATCGAGTTTCTGTCCGGGCATGGTCTTCCTCGGCTGGTGAGCCGAACCTTACGCCCCTCCACCGGAACGCGCAATTATCTTTCGCCGCGGCGCAACAATCTTCCCGGGGTTTCGGGCCGCCGGCGCCTCGCCTATATCGCCGCAAGGCTCCACGGAGGGAATCATGGCCGATACGCATCCCGGATCACGTCACGTCAAGCTGCTGATCGTCGGCTCCGGCCCGGCCGGCTACACCGCCGCGATCTACGGCGCCCGCGCCATGCTGGAGCCGGTGCTGATCCAGGGGCTACAGCCCGGCGGCCAGCTCACCATCACCACCGATGTCGAGAACTGGCCGGGCGAGGCCTCGATCCTCGGCCCCGACCTGATGGTCCGCATGGAGGCCCATGCCCGCGAGACCGGCGCCGAGATCGTCACCGACATCGTCACCTCCCTCGACCTGTCGAAACGCCCCTTCACCGCGACCACCGACAGCGGCCGGACCTGGACGGCGGATGCCGTGATCCTCGCCACCGGCGCCCAGGCGAAATGGCTGGGCCTGCCCTCGGAGGAGGCGTTCAAGGGCTTCGGCGTCTCCGCCTGCGCCACCTGCGACGGCTTCTTCTACCGCGGCCAGCCGGTCGCCGTCGTGGGCGGCGGCAACACCGCGGTGGAGGAGGCGCTGTTCCTGACCAACTTCGCCTCCAGGGTCACCCTCATCCACCGCCGGGGCGAGCTTCGGGCCGAGAAGATCCTGCAAAAGCGCCTGTTCGAGAATCCCAAGGTGGAGGTGCTCTGGGACCACGCGCTCGACGAGATCACCGGCACCGACATGCCTAAGGGGGTGGAGGCGGTGCGCGCGCGCCATGTCGCCACGGGCGAGATCACCGAGATTCCGGTGAAGGGCGTGTTCATCGCCATCGGCCACGCCCCCGCCTCCGAGCTCGTCGCCGGCCAGCTCGAGACCGAGCTCGGAGGCTACGTGGTCACGAAGGGCAATTCGACGGTGACCTCGGTGCCTGGCGTCTTCGCCGCGGGCGACCTGACCGACCACGTCTACCGGCAGGCCGTCACCAGTGCCGGGATGGGCTGCATGGCCGCGCTCGAGGCGGAACGGTTCCTGTCCGAGACCGGCGCCGATGCGGGACGCGACGAGCGCGAGCCCCTTGGCTACGGCGCGCCCGTCGACGCGGCCGAGTGAGCGCTGCCCGGGTTTCGGCGGATGTGTATGCCGCCCCTCGAACTCGCGAGGAGCGGCACGTCGTTTCGACCGGCCCTTGGGGAGATTCGAAAACCGGGCCGGCCGACCCGTTTGCGTGACGAGAGCTGTCCCGTCCGCTGAACCGATTCACGAAAATGGTAACTAAAGAGTTTCGACGCCCGGATCTGATTTCGCGCAAAAGGCGAATTGTGGCGGCCCGGGTGCGAATCCGCGCGCCGGCGCGGCAAGCCTTGAGGCCGGCGCCCGGCTCGCGCTATGGGCCTCGCGGCCGCCCCCGCGTGGGCGAGACGAGATGAGACGAGACGAGACGAGATACAAAGGCGAGATGGTATGAACCTCCCCAACTTCGCTCCGGTGACGGAGCTCTACGTGTCCTACGAAAGCGCCCAGAAGCTCAAGGCGGAGGCCGGGGATCTTGCGAGCCACGACCTGACGCAGCGTCAGACCTGCGACCTCGAGCTGCTGATGAACGGCGGTTTCTCGCCGCTCAAGGGCTTCCTCGGCGAGGCCGATTACAACAGCGTCGTCGAATCCATGCGCCTGTCGGACGGGTCGCTCTGGCCGATGCCGATCACCCTCGACGTCAGCGAGACATTCGCCGAGGGCGTCGAGATCGGCCAGGACATCGCGCTCCGCGACCAGGAGGGCGTGATCCTCGCCACCATGACCGTCACCGACAAGTGGGTGCCCGACAAGTCGCGCGAGGCCGAAGCCGTCTTCGGCGCCGACGACGACGCGCATCCGGCGGTGGACTACCTCCATCACCGCACCGGCCCGGTCTATCTCGGCGGCCCGGTGGTCGGCATCCAGCAGCCCGTGCACTACGACTTCAAGGCCCGCCGCGACACGCCGAACGAGCTCCGCGCCTTCTTCCGCAAGATGGGCTGGCGCCGGGTCGTGGCGTTCCAGACCCGCAACCCGCTGCACCGCGCGCACCAGGAGCTGACCTTCCGCGCCGCCAAGGAGGCGCAGGCCAACCTGCTGATCCATCCCACGGTCGGCATGACGAAACCGGGCGACGTGGACCACTTCACCCGCGTGCGCTGCTACGAGGCGGTGCTCGACAAGTACCCGGCTGCGACCACGCACATGTCGCTCCTGCCGCTGGCGATGCGCATGGGCGGCCCGCGGGAGGCGCTCTGGCACGGGCTCATCCGCCGCAATCACGGCGTCACCCACTTCATCGTCGGCCGCGACCATGCCGGCCCCGGCAAGAATTCTGCCGGCGAGGACTTCTACGGCCCCTACGACGCCCAGGAGCTGTTCCGGCAGCACCAGGAGGAGATGGGCATCGAGATGGTGCCCTTCAAACACATGGTCTACGTGCAGGAGCGCGCCCAGTACGAGCCCGCCGACGAGATCGAGGAGGGGGTGACCGTTCTCAACATCTCCGGCACCGAGCTGCGCCGCCGCCTGCAGGAGGGGCTGGAGATCCCCGACTGGTTCTCCTTCCCCGAGGTCGTGAAGGAGCTGCGTCGCACGAGGCCGCCCCGCTCGAAGCAGGGCTTCACGGTGTTCTTCACCGGCCTGTCGGGCTCGGGCAAGTCCACCGTCGCCAACGCGCTGATGACCAAGCTGATGGAGATGGGCGGCCGCCCGGTGACGCTGCTCGACGGCGACATCGTGAGGAAGAACCTCTCCTCCGAGCTGGGCTTCTCCAAGGCGCACCGCGATCTCAACATCCGCCGCATCGGCTACGTGGCCTCCGAGATCACCAAGAACGGCGGCATCGCCATCTGCGCGCCGATCGCGCCCTATTCCGCCACCCGCCGCGCCGTCCGCGAGGAGATCGAGCAATACGGCGCCTTCTGCGAGATCCACGTCGCCACCCCGCTCGAGGAATGCGAGGCCCGCGACCGCAAGGGCCTCTACAAGCTCGCGCGCGAGGGCAAGATCAAGGAATTCACCGGCATCTCGGACCCTTACGACGAGCCCAAAAACCCCGAGCTGCGGCTCGACACCACCAAGGTGGATGTCGACCATTGCGCCCATCAGGTGCTGCTGAAGCTCGAGAGCATGGGCCTCATCGCCGCCTGATTCCCTGGGTGACTGCCGCGATTGTCATGCGGCCGTCACCCGGAGGTCACGGAAGCCGTCCATACCGGCCCGCGTCCCGTCACCGGACGAATCGCGACTGGGGCACGCAACCGAAAGGCGGCGTGCCCCTTTTTCGTCACCCCGGCTCGCCGACGAGGCCCCGCCCCTTCAGCAGCGCCTCCACCCCCGGCATCCGCCCCCGGAAGGCGGTGTAGGCGGCCTCGGCCTCCCGCGTGCCCCCGGCGCTCAGGATCTCGCGCTCGAGCCGCGTCGCCGTCCCGGCATCGAACGGCCCGCCCGCTTCGCGGAACGCCTCGAAGGCGTCGGCATCCATCACCTCGGACCACATGTAGCTGTAATAGCCGCTGGAATATCCGTCGCCGGCGAAGACATGGGCGAAATGCGGCGTCGCGTGCCGCATCCCCACCGCCTTCGGCATGCCGAGTTCCTCGAGCAGTTCCTCCTGCATCTCCATCGGGTCCGGCGGCGCCTCGCCGGCGTGGAACTCCAGGTCCACCAGCGCCGAGCCCAGATATTCCACCGTCTGGAACCCCATGTCGTAGGTCGAGGCCGCGATCACCCGGTCGCGCATCTCGTCGGGCATCGCCTCGCCGGTCTCGGCATGGGTGGCGAAGCGCGTCAGCACCTCCGGCACCTCCAGCCAGTGCTCGTAGAGCTGCGAGGGCAGCTCCACGAAGTCCCGCGCCACCGAGGTCCCGCTCATCAACTCGAACCGCACATCGGACAGAAGCTGGTGCAGCGCGTGCCCGAACTCGTGGAACAGCGTCCGCGCGTCGTCGTAGGACAGCAGCGCCGGCCGCCCCGCGGGCGGCTTGGCGAAGTTGCACACGTTCACCACGATCGGCCGCACATCCGCCTTCTGCGATCGGATCGTGGAGCACCACGCCCCCGACCGCTTCGACCCCCTGGCGAAATAGTCGCCGAGCAGGACCCCCATGTGCCGGCCCTCCCGCGTCACCTCGAAGGCGCGCACGTCCGGGTGGTAGAGCGGCACCTCCACGGGCGCGAAGTCGAGACCGAAGAGCCGGTGCGCGCAGTCGAAGGCCGCCTCGATCATTCGCTCGAGCTGCAGGTACGGCTTCAGCTCGGTCTCGTCGAGATCGTGCTCCTCGACCCGCCGCCGCTCCGAATAATAGCGCCAGTCCCAGGGCTGCAAGTCGTCGTTCACCCCGTCATTGTGCATCATCGCGGCGAGCCTGAGCCCGTCCTCCTCGGCACGCGCGCGCGCCGGCTCCCAGACCTTCATCAGCAGGTCGCGCACCGCGCCCGGGGTCTTCGCCATCTCGGTCTCGAGCTTGAACTCGGCGAAATTGTCATAGCCCAGAAGCCCCGCCCGCTCCTCGCGGAGCTCGAGGATCTCGGCGGCGATGGCGCGGTTGTCGGTCTCGCCTCCGGTCGCGCCCCGCGCGGTCCAGGCCCGGTGCGCCCGCTCCCTGAGATCGCGCTTGGCCGAGAATTGCAGGAACGGCACGATCAGCGAGCGCGAGAGGGTGATCGTCGGCGCCCCCGTGCCGCGCTCCTCGCCGGCGGCGCGCGCGCCCTCAACGACGAAATCGGGCAGCCCCTCGAGATCGGCCTCATCGAGCACCATCTGCCAGTCGCGCTCGTCGGCCAGCAGGTTCTGGGTGAACCGGACGCCCAGCCCCGCCAGCCGCTCGGTCACCTGCCGCAGGCGATCCTTCGCGATCCCCTCGAGCTGCGCGCCGGCCCGGAGGAAGTTGCGCCGGGTCAGGAACAGCAGCCGCGCCTCCTCGGCCCCGAGATCCAGCTCCTCGCGCCGCTCCCAGACCGCCTCGATGCGCGCGAAGAGCGCCTCGTTCATCGCCACGTCGGAGGCATAGGCGGAGAGCATCGGCGAGAAGTCCCGCGCGAGCTCCTGCCGCGCCTCGTTCGAATCCGCGCCGACCAGATTGTAGAATACGCCCAGCACCTTCGACAGCGCCAAATCCGCCTCCTCCAGCGCCTCGACCGTGTTGGCGAAGCTGGCGGGCTCGGCATTGCCCGCGATCCGGTCCACCTCGGCGCGCGCCTCTTCCAGCGCCGCCTCGACGGCGGGGCGGAACTGCGCGTCCGCGATCCGGTCGTAGGGCGGCATCCCGAAGGGCGTCTCCCAGGTCTCCATGAGCGGGTTGGTCACGTCTTTCTCCTTTTCCATGGCCGGGACCCTAACGCGCCGGAGGGCGGGCGCCACCCTGTCTCACCCTTTCGGGAAAACTCCCGCCGGAGGCTCCCCCGCGGGGCTGTCGCCCCGACAGACCCGCGGACATGTCGTGCGCGCGCCAGCGCGCCCGATCAGGAGCCGCAGACCGGGCACTCGGCCCGCCGCTTCAGCGCGATCTCCCGGTGCTCGCCCCAGAGCGCGTCGTGGATCGCCATCCGCCCCCTGTGTCCCCGGCCCGCGCCGGTCAGCTCTTTGATCGCCTCCGCCGCCATCATCGTGCCGAGTATTCCCGGCAGCGGCGAGAGCACGCCGGCCTCGGCGCAGGTCGGCGCGAGGCCGGGCGCCGGCGCCTCGGGAAAGATGCAGGCATAGCAGGGCGTGCCGTCCCACGGTGCATAGGTGGTCATCTGCCCCTCCCACTGGCTGAGCGCGCCGGAGACGAGCGGCACCCGCGCCGCCGCGCAGGCGGCGTTCAGAACGTAGCGCGTGGCGAGGTCGTCGCAGCCGTCGAGCACCAGGTCGTAATCGGCGACGAGCGCGGCCGCGATCTCCCCGGTCAGGCGCCGGTGATAGGGTCGGACCGTCACGTAGGGGTTCAGCGCCCGCATCGCCCGCTCGGCGGAGAAGACCTTGGGCATCCCGATCCGGGCATCGGCATGGATCACCTGCCGCTGCAGGTTGCTGGCATCCACGTCGTCACCGTCGATCACCCCCAGCGTGCCCACGCCCGAGGCGGCGAGGTAGAGCAGCGCCGGCGAGCCGAGCCCGCCCGCGCCGACGACGAGTACGCGCGCCTCCTTCAGCCGCCGCTGTCCAGTGCCGCCGATCTCGCGCAGCACGATGTGGCGGGCATAGCGGTCGAGCTCTCCCGGCGCGAAGCTGCCAGGCCTCCGGGCCTGCTGCGCCTCGGGGCGGTTCTCGGGCCGGTTCTCCGGCCGCACCAGCGCGCGCAGCCTGCCGAGGCCCTGGGCATAGGCGAGAACCAGCGCCCCGAGCCCGCCCACCACCAGCCATTCCGCCGCCGATCCGCCCAGCGCCTCGCGCAGCGGGTGCCTGGCCGGCAGGGCCACGTTCGCCATCAGCACAGCGACGTAGAGGAGCCCCAGCGCGATCATCCGCGCCTGCCGCGGCCAGCCGAGCTTCCCGCCAACGACCCAGACCGCCGCGGCGAGGACGAGGACGAGCGCCATCAGGCCCGCCCCGTGGACCCGAACCCGCCCGCGCCCCGCGGCGTCTCGGGGAGATCGGCGCGGAGCGCGAATTCAGCCTGCGGCGCCGGCGCGACCACCGCCTGCGCGATCCGCTCGCCATGGCCGATCGTCACCGTCTCGGCGCCGAGATTGATCATCAGCACCGCCACCTCGCCGCGGTAATCCGCGTCGATCGTGCCCGGCGCGTTCACCAGCGTCAGACCGTGGCGAAGCGCGAGACCGGAGCGCGGCCGCACCTGCATCTCCCAGCCCTGCGGCAGCGCCACCCTGAGGCCGGTGGGCACCACCGCGCGGGCCATCGGCGCCAGCGCGAGCCCCCCCGCCCGGTCCTCCGGTTCCAGATTGGCGCGAAGATCGGCCCCAGCCGCGCCGGCGCTGGCATATTCGGGAAGCGGCACGGCCTCGTCCGCGCCCTCGATCCGCATCACCTCGACGATCACCCGAGCGCCTCCGCGATGCGGGCGACGAGCCGGCGCGCGACCTCGTCCTTGCCGGCGCGCGGCCAATCCTCCTCCCCGTCTGCCGTCACCAGCGTCACCGCGTTCTCGGCCCCGCCCATGATTCCGGTCTTCTGCGAGACGTCGTTGGCCAGAATCCAGTCGCAGCCCTTCCGCTCCCGCTTGGCGCGGGCATGTTCGAGCATGTCGTGGGTCTCCGCGGCGAAGCCGATGACGAGGCGCGGCCGGTCCTCGCCCCGCGCCACGCCGGCCAGGATGTCGGGATTCTCCGCCAGGTCGAGCCGGGGCAGTTCGCCGTCGCGCTTCTTGACCTTGCGGTCGGTGGTCGAGGAGACCCGCCAGTCGGCTACCGCGGCGGCGAAGATCGCAACGTCCGCAGGCAACGCCCGCGCCACCGCCGCCTGCATCTCCGCAGCGGTCTCGATCCGCACCACCTCCACGCCGTCGGGCGGCGGCGTCACCGCCGGCCCGGTGACGAAGGTCACCCGCGCGCCGGCCTCCCGCGCCGCGGCGGCGATCGCGGTGCCCTGCGCGCCGGAGGAGCGGTTGGCGATGTAGCGCACCGGGTCGATCGGCTCGTGGGTCGGGCCGCTGGTGACCAGCACGCGGCGCCCGTCCAGGACTCCGACGGGACTCCGACAGGAATCCGACAGGAATCCGACAGCGGTTTTCGCCTCGATGGCGGCCAGAATCTCCTCCGGCTCGGCCATACGCCCGGCCCCGTATTCGCCGCAGGCCATGTCCCCCACATTCGGCCCCACGACCGCGATTCCGTCGCCCCTCAGCAGGTCGAGGTTGCGCCGCGTCGCCGGATGCTCCCACATCCGCACGTTCATCGCCGGCGCGATCAGCACCGGCGTGTCCGTCGCCAGCAGGAGCGTCGAGGCCAGGTCGTCCGCCCGGCCCTGGGCCATCTTCGCCATCAGATCCGCCGTCGCCGGCGCCACCACGATCAGCTCGGCCGCGCGCGACAACTGGATATGCCCCATCTCCGCCTCGTCGGTGAGGTCCCAGAGGTCTGAAAAGACTTTCCTTTCCGCGAGGGAGGAGACGGAGAGCGGGGTCACGAACTCGGCCCCCGCTCGGGTCAGGACGGGCGTGACGCGGCCACCCGCCCGGCGGATCTGCCGGATCAGCTCGAGAGACTTGTAGGCCGCGATCCCGCCGCCGATGACAAGAAGGATATGGGTGCCGGGCGTCATCTCGGCGACGACCCTAGGCGCCGCCCGGCGCCCCGGCAAGGCGTCACCGCAGCGCCGCGCAGGGGTCCTCGTCGCGGTCGTCCGGCGCCTCCGCCACCACCCAGGCGTCGTAGGGCGCCGCCGCCACCGGCTCCGTGACCTGCCCGATCGAGACCACCGTCACCTCCGGCCGCGCCCTCGCCAGCAAGCCCGGCACCCCCCGGTCCACCCGCGCATGCCCGTTCCCCGTCACCACCGCAACCGGCCCGCCGGTCGCGTCGAACGCCGCGAGCGCGGCGCCGGCCAGCGCCGCGTCCCGCAACCGCTGCGCCTCGACCATTCCCGCCGCGGCGTCGTCGGGCAGAAGCCCGCAATGGGCCGCAATCAGATCGCGCTCCCGCGCCGCCTGCTCGGCTGCAGGCAGGTCCGTGCCGAGGCCGAACGGGTCATCCGCTCCGGCCGAGCCCGCATCGGCGGCCACAGCCTCCTCCGCGGCGGTGAGAGCCTCTCGCGAAAGCTCGGCGCCGAGAACCGTCGCCTCCCGCGGAATGGCTTGGAAAACAGGAAGATAGATCGAGAAGTCCGGCCAGCCGCGATCCTCCCAGCGCAGGGCCGCGCCGATCTCCGGTCCGCGCAGATCGAGCAGGCCGGGGACCCGGGCCGCAAGGTCCGCTGGCAGCATCTCGAACACGACCGCCTTGGGTGCCAGCCGCTCGATCCATGCCGCCTGGTTCAGATGGTGCGCCGGCGCGTCATGCTGCTCGCCCATCACGACGATCGACGCATCGAGAGGAACGTCGCGCGCCTCCACAAGCCCGGCAAGCGCGGGCGCCGCCGACAAACCGACGGCGAGGCCCAGGATCAGCCCCAGCGCGCCGCGCTGGCGGTCACATGAGGAAATTGCGGACCTCTGCACATTGGGTCTCGAGCGCCTTGCGCATCTTGCCGAAAGCCGCGGCCTCCAGTTGACGCACACGCTCTTTCGAAAGCCCGAGTTCCGTGCCGAGGCTTTCTAGCGTCCGCGGCTGGTCCCTGAGCTTGCGCTCGCGCACGATGAACCGCTCGCGATCGTTCAACTGCTGCATGGCATCGACCAACCACACGCGCAGCGTGTCCAGATCCTTCTCCTGGGTGACGGTCTCGTCGGCCTGGGCGCTGTCATCCTCGAGCGCGTCGATCCATTGCCGGCCCTCGTCCTCGGTCGACTGCGTCGCGTTGAGCGAGAAGTCGGAGCCCGCCAGCCGGCCCTCCATCATCTCCACGTCATGCAGCGGCACGCCGACCTCGGTGGCGATGAGATGGCGCATCTGGTGCTTGTCGAGCCGTTCCCCGCGGGACGCCGCCTCGCGCTCCAGCCGGGCCTGGACCCGCCGCATGTTGAAGAAGAGCGACTTCTGGCTCGAGGTGGAGCCGGTCCGCACCATCGACCAGTTGCGCATCACGTAATCCTGGATCGACGCCTTGATCCACCAGACGGCATAGGTCGAGAAGCGGACGCCGCGATCCGGGTCGAACTTGTCGGCCGCCTTCATCAGGCCGAGCCCGGCTTCCTGGATCAGGTCGTTCATCGGCGCGCCGTAGCGCTTGAACTTCGCCGCCATGGAAATGGCGAGACGCATATAGGCCGTGATCAACCGATGCAGCGCCGCCTCGTCGCGCTCGTCGCGCCATGCATAGGCTAGCTTCAGCTCGGTGTCGGCGTCGAGCAGTTCGGCCTGCATCGCCCGGCGCGACAACGTCTGATCGGAGAACCCATCGAATGCCATGTCAAAACTCCCAGGACTCAGTTGGATCGCGCTATTTTCTTGACGTCGGAGTGACTGTTTACGCTGCGCACTCTGCCATCTTACGAACGACAGAAGGGAAAGTTCCCCAAAAATGTTGCTTGCGAGGCGACGCGGGCTAGGCCGCTGTTGCGTGTTCCATCGACCTGACGCACCTTTCGCAATCCTTGGCGCGAGACAGGCCGGCGGACGGCGCCCGGACCTGCCGGCGCCGATTCCGCGTCGCGCGATCGATCGGACACCCTGCCCTGCCGTCGCGCAGATCGGGCCTTAACGCCAGTGAAAGCGGCGGGTGCTAGGGCACCGGTACCGCCCGAGGAGCCGCCAGATGATCGCCCGCGCCCATACCCTCTCCTTCGAAGGCCTCGAAACCCGCGCCGTCGAGGTCCAGTGCGCTGTCGCCCCCGGCCTGCCGAGCTTCTCGATCGTCGGCCTGCCCAACAAGGCGGTGAGCGAGGCGCGCGACCGAATCCGCGCCGCGCTTCAGGCGCTGTCGATCGCCCTGCCCGCCAAGCGGATCACGATCAATCTCGCGCCGGCCGACCTGCCGAAGGAAGGCTCGCATTTCGATCTCCCGATCGCCCTCGCGCTCCTGGCGGCCATCGGCGTGCTGCCGCCCGACGCCGTCGAGCAGGTGGCCGCTCTCGGCGAACTCTCGCTCGACGGAGGGCTGGTGGCGGTGACCGGCGCCCTGCCCGCGGCCCTCCATGCAGCGACCGATGGCCGCGATCTGCTCTGCCCCAAACCCTGCGGCGCGGAGGCGGCCTGGGTCGACGCGGCGCGCGTCCTCGCGCCCGCCTGCCTCGCAGACGCGATCGCGCATTTCACCGGCCGGCGCCCGCTCTCCGCGGCGGAGCCGGGGGAGATCGCGGACGGTCCCGGCCATCCCGACCTGGCCGATGTGCGCGGTCAGGAGCGCGCCAAGAGGGCGCTCGAGATCGCCGCCGCCGGGCGCCACCACCTTATCTATGTCGGCACGCCGGGCTCGGGAAAATCCATGCTGGCGCGCCGCCTGCCCGGCCTGCTGCCGCCGCTCTCGGCGCGCGAGGCACTGGAAACCTCGATGATCCATTCCCTCGCGGGACTTATCGAGGAGGGCGGCATCACCCGTGCCCGGCCGTTCCAGGAGCCGCACCACACCGCTTCGATGGCTGCCATCGTCGGCGGCGGAAAGGGGGCGAAGCCGGGCCAGATCAGCCTCGCGCATAACGGTGTCCTGTTCATGGACGAATTCCCCGAATTCGCCCGGCCGGTGCTCGAGACGCTGCGCCAGCCCATCGAGACGGGCGAAGTCGTGATCGCGCGGGCGAACGCGCATGTCCGCTATCCGTGCCGGTTCCTGCTCGTCGCCGCGGCTAATCCTTGCCGCTGCGGCTTCCTGCCGGATCCGGCACGGGCCTGCGCACGGGCCCCGGATTGCGGCGAGGAGTATCTCTCCCGCATCTCCGGCCCGCTGATGGACCGGTTCGACCTGCGAATCGAGGTGCCGCCGGTCAGCTTTTCGGACCTGGACGGGCCGCCGGCCGGCGAGACCTCGGCTGCGATCGCCCTCCGGGTCGCCGCCGCGCGGGACCGGCAGGCGGCCCGCTTCGAAGGATGCGAGGGCGTGCGCGTCAATGCCGACGTCTCCGGCGGGCGGCTTCTCGAATTAGCGGCCCCGGATGCGGAGGGAAAGGCGCTCCTTCTGCGCGCCGCCGAGCGATTTGGCCTCTCGGCGCGCGGCTACCACCGGGTCCTGCGAGTCGCGCGCACGATCGCGGATCTGGACGGGGCGGAGGACGTGCGCGCGCCGCACGTGGCCGAGGCGCTGTCGTTCCGGCTGACCGGCGCGGCCTGACCGGGCCGGTCAGCCCGCGCGGCGCCGCTCGATCGCCTCCCAGATCATGCCGGCGATGTTCGTCCCGTCGAAACGCTCCATCTCCTGGATGCCGGTGGGCGACGTCACGTTGATCTCGGTCAGCCAGTCGCCGATCACGTCGATGCCGACGAAGACCTGGCCCTTCTCGCGCAGGAGCGGCCCGATGGCGGCGCTAATCTCGCGGTCCCGGTCGGTCATCTCGGCCTTCTCGGCGGTGCCGCCCACATGCATGTTCGACCTGGTCTCGCCCTTCTGCGGCACCCGGTTGATGGCGCCCACCGCCTCCCCGTCGACGAGGATCACCCGCTTGTCGCCCTTCGAGACCGAGGGAAGGAACTTCTGCGCGATGAGGGGTTCGCGGCTGATCCCCGCGAAGAGCTCGTGCAGCGAGGCGAGATTGCCGTCCGATTCCGGCAGGCGGAACACGCCGGCACCGCCATTGCCGTAGAGCGGCTTCAGGATGATGTCGCCATGCTCGGCCTTGAAGGCGCGCAGACGCTCCAGGTCGCGGGCGATGAGCGTCGGCGGAATCAGGTCCGGAAACTGCAGCACGAGGAGCTTCTCGGGATAGTTCCGGACCCAGAACGGGTCGTTGACCACGAGCGTCGTCTTCGCGAGCCGGTCGAGAAGATGGGTGGTGGTGATGTACCCCATGTCGAAGGGCGGGTCCTGCCGAAGCCAGACGACATCGAAATCCGACAGGTCCACTTCCCGTGTCTCGCCGAGATCGGCATGGTCGCCCTGCACCCGCCTGACCTTGAGGGAGCGACCCGTCGCGAAGACGCGCCCGTCTCGCCAGGCCAGCGTGTCGGGCGTGTAGTACGTCAGATGATGTCCGCGCGCCTGCGCCTCCTCGGCAAGGCGGAAGGTGCTGTCGGCCTTCACGTCGATCTTGTCGATCGGGTCCATCTGGATGGCGACCTTCAGGGGCATGGGCGATCCTTCGCTCGGCGTCGTCGCGCTATCTGGCGCGGCAGGCCCGGGAGGGCAAGTCAGAGGAAGGCATTGGGCACGATCTCGATCCGCCCCGCCCCGTCGACCAGCGCCACGTCGAACCGCGTCTCGGTGGCGGCGCCGCCGGGCTGCGTCGCGAGGAATTCGGACGCTGCCGCGAGCAGCCGCGCGGCCTGCCGTCCGCCGACCCGCTCGGCGGCCTTCGCATGGGTCGCGGCGCGCTTGACCTCGACGAAGACGACCGCCTCCCCCTCCCGCAGCACGAGGTCGATCTCCCCGCCCTGTCCGCGCCAGCGCCGCGCAGCGAGCGCGCAGCCGCGGTCGAGATAGCGGGCGAGCACCTGCTCTTCGGCCGCGAGCCCGCCGTGATGGGCCATCGCGCCGCGATCCGCACGCTCACCCATCCCGGCCGAGCGCCAGCGCCATCTGGTAGACCTCGCGCCGGGGCGCGCCGACCGCCTCCGACACCACCTTCGCGGCATCCTTGACCGACATGGTGCGGAGCGCCTCCCGAAGCGCCGCCTCGACGTCGTCCGCTTCGGCTTCCCGGCGGTCGCGGTCGACGACGAGAACGATCTCGCCGCGGGGCGGATCGCCGGCGATCCCCGCCCCGAGATCCGAGAGCGGGCCGCGACGCACCTCCTCGAACCGCTTCGTCAGTTCGCGGCAGAGCGCGGCGGGGCGGTCGCCGAGGACCGCGACCATGTCGGCGACCGTTTCGGCGACACGCTGCGGGGCCTCGAAGACCAGTAGCGTGGCCGGCACCCGGGCGAGCTCCTTCAGGGCCGCGATCCGGGCCGAGGAGGCCGGCGGCAGGAACCCCGCGAAGAGGAACCGGTCGCTCGGCAGGCCCGACAGGCTCAGGGCGGCAAGCGCGGCCGAGGGGCCCGGCGCAGCGGTCACCGGGTGGCCTGCCGCCGTGGCCGCGCGGGCGAGGGCGTATCCCGGATCGGCGACCAGCGGCGTGCCCGCCTCGGAGGCGTAGGCGACCGACTTTCCCTCCGCGAGGGCCGCGAGGAGGCGGGGGCGCGCCCTCTCGCCGTTATGGTCGTGATAGGAGACGAGCGGCCGGCGCCCCAGGGCAACACCGTGTATCTCCATGAGCTTGCGCAACGTGCGCGTGTCTTCGGCGGCGAGCACGTCCGCCCCGCGCAGCGTATCGAGCGCGCGCAGGGTGATGTCGCGGGCATTTCCGATCGGCGTCGCGACGAGATGCAGGCCGGGCGGCAGGGGCGTCTCGCTCATCGGGGCCTGTCCGATTTACAGCCCGGCCGGGCTTCACTAGAACGCGGCATGGTTTCCGTCATTGCAAGGACAAGTGGATGTTCGCCCGTCTGACCGCCCTCCGCAAGCCGACCGCGCTTCTCGCAACGCTGGCCGCCTTCGCGCTGGCCTCCTGCGCCGCGGGGCCGATGGTCGGCCAGCGCGGCTCCGGGCCCCGCATCGATCCGTCGCGGCCGGTTCCGGTGGCGCTTCTCCTGCCGAAGACGGACTCCGCCGGCGGGGGCGGGGTCGCCCGCTCGATGGAGAACGCCGCCCGCCTCGCCGCCAATTCCCTGCAGGGCGCGGATGTCGATCTGCGGGTCTATGATACGCTCGGCACGCCCGCCGGCGCAACGGCCGCGGCAGCCGCCGCGCTCGACGAGGGCGCTCAGATCATCGTCGGGCCGCTCTACAGCCAGTCGATCAGCGCGGTCACCCCGATCGTCGCCGGGCGCGACGTCAACGTGCTGTCGCTGTCGAACAACGCCGCCGTGGCGGGCGGCAACGTCTTCATCCTCGGACAGACCTTCGGCGACGTGGCCGAACGGCTGACCGGCTTCGCCCGCCGGCAGGGGCGGAGCTCCCTCGCCGTCGTCCACGGCGACGACGTGGGCGGGAACGCGGGCCGCGACGCCATCATCGGTGCCGCGCAGAGCGCAGGGATGCAGATCGCGACCGTGCAGAGCTATCCGCTCTCGCAGCAGGGCATCAGATCGGCCGGGCCGCGAATCGGCGAGGCCGTCCGTCAGTCCGGAGCGGATACCGTGTTCCTGACGGCGAGCGCCGATGCCGACCTGCCCGTGGTCGCGCGGGTCCTGCCCGACAACGGCGTCAGCCCCGGACAGGTGAGGTATCTGGGCCTCACGCGCTGGAACGTCAGCGGCGAGGTGCTGCGGCTTCCGGGGCTCCAGGGCGGGCTCTTCACGCTGCCGAACCAGCAGGCGGTCTCGGCGTTCGAGAGTCGCTACCGGGCGACATACGGCGAGGCGCCCCACCCGCTCGCCGGGCTCGCCTTCGACGGGATCAGCGCCATCGGCGCCCTCGTCGCGACCGGACGCTCCGACGCGCTCTCCTCGGGTTCATTGACAAGATCCCAGGGGTTCCAGGGAGCATATGGCGCCTTCCGCTTCCTGCCGACCGGCACCAACGATCGCGCCCTCGCCGTGGCGCAGATCCAGAACAATCAGGTCTCCATACTTGACCCAGCCCCGACCAGCTTCGGCTCCGCCGGTTTCTAGAACCGCCGGACCGAACGATCTCCATCGCCTGCCGCCGGACCTGATCGTTCCGGCGGCAGAGCTGTTCGACGCCCCCGGGATCCGCTCCCGGATCGAGGCCGACATCCGTGCGGATGAGGGATCGGGTGCGGTGCGGACCGCGGCCGTCTCGCATCTGAAGGCGGCGAACCTCGCCGGCCGGGAGCGGATCGCCGCCGGATTCGCGGCGCGTCCCCGGGCGGCGCGGGAAACGGTCTCGGCCTATTCGTGGCTGACCGACCGGCTCGTGGAGACGGTGTTCGATCTCGTGGTCACCCATCTGCATCCGCGGCCCAACCCCACCGAGGGCGAGCGGCTCGCCGTCTTCGCGGTGGGCGGATACGGACGGGCGGAGATGGCTCCCCATTCGGATGTGGATCTTTTGTTCCTCAGCCCCTGGAAGCTGACCGGCTGGGCGGAAAGCGTCATCGAATCGATGCTCTACATCCTGTGGGACCTGAAGCTGAAGGTCGGGCATGCGAGTCGGACGCTGAAGGACTGCGTGCGGCTCGGGCGGGACGATACCTCGACCCGCACCGCCCTTCTCGAGCGCCGGTTCCTCTGCGGCGAGGGCGCGCTCGCGACGAAGCTCTCGGATTCCCTCTGGACGGAGCTCTTCGAGGGCACGGAGACGGACTTCATCCGCGCCAAGCTCGACGAGCGCAGCGAACGGCACGAGAAGCAGGGCGGCCAGCGCTACGTCGTCGAACCCAATGTGAAGGAGGGCAAGGGCGGCCTGCGCGATCTTCAGACCCTGTTCTGGATCGCCAAGTACGTGAACCATGTCGAGGACGTCGCCGAGCTCGTCGGGACCGGGACCTACAGCCGCGAGGAGTTCGACGGTTTCGTGCGGGCGGAGAGCTTCCTGCTCGCCATCCGGTGCCATCTGCATCTGATCACCGGACGGGCGATGGACCAGCTCACCTTCGACCTGCAGGTCGAGGTGGCGGAGCGGATGGGCTACAGCGACCGCGCCGGCCGCCGGGCGGTCGAGGTGTTCATGCAGGAGTATTTCCGGCACGCCACGCGCGTCGGCGAGCTGACGCGAATCCTTCTGACCGCGCTCGAGGCCGATCACAAGAAGGAGGCGCCGCGGCTCGCCGGGTTCTTCCGCCGCCGCCGCAAGGTGCGCGAAGGCTACGCCTTGAAACAGAACCGCCTGACCTGCGCCGATCCCGAGACCTTCCTCGCCGACGGCGTCAACATCCTGCGTATCTTCGACGAGGCGCTGAGGACAGGGTATCTCCTCCACCCGGTCGCCATGCGGACCATCGCCGCGAACCTCAAGCGGATCGACGACGGCGTGCGGAAGGACCCCGAGGCGAACCGCATCTTTCTCGACCTGCTCCTGAAGCACGGCAATCCCGACCGGGCGCTGCGACGGATGAACGAACTGGGCGTGTTGTCCGCCTTCATCCCGGAATTCGAGCCGATCGTCGCGATGATGCAGTTCGACATGTATCACAGCTACACTGTCGACGAGCACACCATCCAGTGCATCCGCAACCTCTCGGAGATCGAGTCGAAGGAGCATACCGACGACCTGCCCGTCGCGACGGAGATCGTCGAAGGCGAGATCAACCGGAAGGTGCTCTATCTGGCCCTGTTCCTGCACGATATCGGCAAGGGGCGCGAGGAGGACCACGCGATCGTCGGGGCGCGGATCGCGCGGAAGCTCTGTCCCCGCTTCGGGTTGAGCCGCGCCGACTGCGAAACCGTGGAATGGCTCGTCCGCTATCACCTGCTGATGTCGGACATGGCGCAGAAGCGCGACCTCGCCGATCCGCGAACGGTGCGCGACTTCGCCAAGGCCGTCCGGACCCGCAAGCGGCTCGACCTGCTCACCGTGCTGACGATCTGCGACATCCGCGGCGTCGGCCCGGGCGTCTGGAACAACTGGAAGGGGCAGCTCCTGCGGACGCTCCATCGCGAGACCGCCTTCGCGCTGGAGAACGGCCTCGAGGCGATCAATCGCGAGCACCGCGGCAACGAGGCCCGCCGCAAGCTGCGCGAGGCCCTGTCCGACTGGGACCGCAAGGACGTCAAGATCGAGACCGGGCGGCATTACCCGCCCTACTGGCAGGGGCTGACGGTGCAGAGCCACATCGCCTTCGCCCACATGCTCCGCGACATCCGCGACGACCAGATCCGCATCGACATCGAGGACGACGCGGACCGCGACGCCACCCGGATCTGCTTTGCCCTGGTCGACCATCCGGGCATCTTTTCGCGCCTTGCCGGCGCGCTTGCCATGGTCGGCGCGAACGTGGTCGATGCCCGCACCTATACCTCGAAGGATGGCTATGCCACGGCCGTGTTCTGGGTGCAGGACGGTGACGGCCATCCCTACGATCCGACCCGCATCCCGCGGCTCAAGACCACCATCGACAAGACCCTGAAGGGCGAGGTCATCGCCCGGCAGGGGCTCGCGGACCGCGACAAGATCAAGCGGCGCGAGCGCGATTTCCGGGTCCCGACCGCGATCGCCTTCGACAACGAGGGGTCCGAGATCTACACGATCGTGGAGGTCGACACCCGCGACCGGCCCGGCCTCCTGCACGACCTGACGCGCGTTCTGGCGAGCAGCAACATCTCCATATCCTCGGCGGTGATCGCGACCTACGGCGCGCAGGTGGTCGACACCTTCTACGTGAAGGACATGTTCGGCCTGAAGATCTACAGCGGCTCGAAGCAGAAGGCCCTGGAACGCAAGCTGCGGGAGGCGATCGAGACGGGGGCCAAGCGAGCGCGCTCCTGAGCGCCTTGCAGCGGCCGGCGCGCCGGACCATAGCTGCCGCGACCCGAGCCGAGGAACTGCAATGGCCGTCGTGCCGCCCCGCCTGCTGACCAGTTTCGTGACCGTCGGGTCCTGGACCTTCGCCTCGCGGCTCCTCGGCTTCGTGCGCGACATCATGATCGCCGCCTTTCTCGGCGCGGGGCCGGTGGCGGAGGCGTTCCTGGTCGCATTCGCCCTCCCCAACATGTTCCGCCGCTTCTTCGCGGAGGGCGCGTTCAACATGGCCTTCGTCCCGCTCTTCTCGAAGAAGCTCGAAGGCGGCGAGGGGCCAGGTATCTTCGCGCGCGACGCCTTTTCCGGGCTGGCGAGCGTTCTGCTCGTCTTCACGCTCGCGGCACAGATCGCGATGCCGGCGCTCGTCTTCGCCATGGCGTCGGGGTTCGTCGAGGATGACCGCTTCGACCTCGCCGTCCTCTTCGGACGGATATGCTTCCCCTATATCCTCTTCATCTCCCTCGCCGCTCTCCTGTCTGGTCTGCTGAACGCGACGGGGCGGTTCATGGAGGCGGCCGCGACACCGCTCATGCTGAACGTGGCGCTGATCGCCGCGCTGAGCTTCGGCGACCGGATGGGATGGCCCGCCGGGCTGACGCTCGCCTGGACAGTCCCGATCGGCGGCATCCTGCAGCTCGCCATCGTCTGGATCGCGGCGGCCCGCGCTGGATTCCGGCTGGTCCCCGGCCGGCCGCGCCTGACCCCCGAGATGCGCCGCCTCGCCGTCATCATGGGCCCGGCGATTCTGTCGGGCGGCGTGGTTCAGGTGAACCTCCTGGTCGGCCGGCAGGTGGCGAGCTTCTTCGACGGGGCCATCGCCTGGCTCAGCTACGCCGATCGGCTGTACCAGCTCCCCCTCGGCGTGGTCGGCATCGCCATCGGCGTGGTCCTGCTGCCGGAACTGTCCCGCCGGCTGCGCGCCGAAGACGCGCTCGGCGGGCGTCACGCCCTGAGCCGGGCGGGGGAGTTCGCGCTCTTCCTGACCGTTCCCTGCACGGTCGCCTTTCTCGTGATGCCGCTGCCGCTGGTGACGACCCTCTTCGAGCGCGGCGCCTTCGACCCCGAGGACAGCGCCGCGACGGCGGTGATCCTCGCGATCTACGGCCTCGGCCTGCCCGCCTTCGTCCTCCAGAAGGTCTGGCAGCCGCTCTATTTCGCGCGCGAGGATACGCGGTCGCCATTCCGGTACGCGCTCGTCGCGCTCGTGGTGAACGCGGTCATGGCTATCGGGCTTGCCCCGGTGCTGGGCTATCCGGCCGCGGCACTGGGCACCACCGTGGCGGGCTGGGTGATGGCGGTCCTGCTGATCCGCGGCGCGCGATCGATGGGCGAGGAGGCGCGGCCCGACGACCGGTTCCGGCGTCGGTTGCCGCGTATCCTCGCCGCCTCGGCTCTCATGGGCGCGGCGATCTGGCTCGCGAAAACCGCCCTCTCGCCGGTCCTCTCCGGCCCGTGGCAGCCCCTCGCGCTCGCCGCACTGGTGGCGCTGGGCATGGCGGTCTATTTCGGCGCGGCGGCGGCCGTCGGCGCCATGGCGCTTCGCGAGTTCCGAGGCGCCGTCCGCCGCTGACCTAGCGGCGGCGGAGCGTTCGCAGAACCCGCCGTCCCCCCCCCGGAGAGACGAGGAACGACAGGCCGAAACCGGCGGCGAAGCCCGCGATGTCGGCGATCCAGTCGAGCCCGCCACCGAAGAACAGGCCGAAGGCGAGCTGGATGCCGAGCAGGAACGCGATCAGCGTGAAGGCCCGGTACTGGTTGCCTCCGGTCGCTCCGAGCCCGACCCAGAGGATGAACGTGTAGGCGCCGATGAGGCCGTAGACCGCCGGATAACCGCCCACCAGCGCCGTCTGCGCCATCGGCACCAGAGCGTAGACCAGCGCGCCGATGACGGCGGAGCCGAAGAACACCACGAGCACGGCCCAGGCGGAAAAGGTCTCCGCCACCATCTTGCCGAGCGCGAGAAGGAAGACGAGCACGAAGAGGACGTGGGTGAAACCCAGATGCACGAAGGCGTAGGTGACGAAGCGCCAGAGCCCCTGCAGCGGGAACTGGCCGGTCGTCATCATCCGCTCGAAGAGCTGGGGAGAGAAGGCGAAGGCGTTCAGCGCCTCGATCCGCAGCCCTACCCCCTGTGCGCCGCCGACGAGGCCGAGGGCTCCCGCCTGGAAGACGAGTTCCGGCACCGCGACGAGCGCGGCGAGGATCAGCACCACCGGCGGCAGGGCGTTGAACGGGTTTTCCATGTGGTCGGGATGCATCGGCGCTTCCTTGACGGGTTCGGGGGGCATCGGTAAGCGGCAGCGGCGAATTGTAAAGGCGCCCACCCCATGTCAGACGAGTCCGCCCGCTTCACCCCGCGCGTGTTCTCCGGCATCCAGCCGTCGGGAAACCTGCATCTCGGAAACTATCTGGGCGCGGTCAAGCGGTTCGTGGACTGGCAGTCGCAGGATGTCGAGACGATCTTCTGCATGGTCGACATGCACGCCATCACCGTCTGGCAGGACCCCGCGGATCTGACCCGCAGCACACGGGAACTCGCGGCGGGCTTCATCGCCGCCGGGATCGACCCCGAGCGGTCGATCCTCGTCAACCAGTCCCAGGTGCCGGAGCATGCCCAGCTTGCCTGGATCTTCAACTGCGTGGCGCGCATGGGCTGGATGCGCCGGATGACGCAGTGGAAGGAGAAGGCCGGCAAGAACGCGGAGGAAGCCTCGCTCGGTCTCTTCGCCTATCCCGCGCTGATGGCCGCGGACATCCTCGCCTACCACGCGACCCATGTGCCGGTCGGCGAGGACCAGAAGCAGCATATCGAGCTCACGCGGAACATCGCGGCCAAGTTCAACCACGATTACGGCGTGGACTTCTTCCCGCTCGCCGATCCGGTGATCGAAGGCGCGGCGACCCGGGTGATGAGCCTGCGCGACGGCACCAGGAAGATGTCGAAGTCGGACCCTTCCGATGGCAGCCGGATCAACATGACCGACGACGCCGACACGATCGCACGGAAAATCCGCAAGGCGAAAACCGATCCCGAGCCCCTGCCGGAACATGCCGACGGGCTCGAGACCCGGCCCGAGGCGCGCAACCTCCTCAACATCTACGCCGCCCTTGCCGAGATTTCCGTGGAGACGGCGCTTGCCGAGCACGGCGGAAAGGGGTTCGGGCAGTTCAAGCCGATGCTCGCGGATCTGGCGGTGGAGAAGATGGCGCCGATCTCCACGGAGATGGCCCGGCTGATGCAGGACCCGTCGGAGATCGACGGCATCCTTGCCCGCGGCGCCGAACGCGCCCGCGCCATCGCCGCACCCATCGTCGCGGAGACCTACCGCATCGTCGGCATGGTGTCCGGGACGTGAGCGCCATCCGATCCCGGCCCGGAAGTCCGAAGGCCGTGCGCTCCGGTCCTTTCCGCATCCGCTCGCCAAGGAGATCCGCATGACCGTCGGCACCGATATCCGCACCTATTTCCAGGGCGCCTGGCACGAGGGGAACGCGTTCGTCATGCGGGCTGCGGACCACGGGGCGTGGCTCGGCTCCTCGGTATTCGACGGCGCGAGATACGCGCGGGGGGTGGCCCCCGATCTCGCGTCTCACTGCGCACGGGTCAACCGGTCGGCCGAGGCACTGATGCTGACGCCCACGGTCTCCGTGTCGGAGATGATCGAGATCATCCGCGAAGGCCTGGCGCTCTATCCGCAGGACACCCCGCTCTACATCCGGCCGATGTACTGGGGGATCGACGGCGATACCGGCGCCATCGCGCCGCTGGCCGACCGGACCGGCTTTTGCGTCTGTCTGGAATCCATCCCGCTCGCCCCGGACGACGCGGCGACCACCCTGACCACGACCCGTTTCCGTCGCCCCGTCCTGGAGGACGCGGTGGTGAACGCGAAGGCCGGCTGCCTCTACCCCAACAACGCCCGCATGCTGCGCGAGGCGCAGGCGAAGGGCTTCGGCAACGCTCTGGTCGCGGATGTGATGGGCAATGTCGCGGAGACGGCCACTGCCAACGTCTTCGTCGTGAAGGACGGCGTGGTGCGGACCCCCATAGCCAATGGCTGCTTCCTCGCCGGCATCACCCGCAACCGGCACATGACGCTGCTTCGCGCCGACGGCGTTCCGGTGGAGGAAGCCGTGCTTACCTTCGAGGATGTGCGCGCCGCCGACGAGGTGTTCCTGACCGGGAACATGTCGAAGATCACCCCCGTGACCGCCTTCGACGATGTGACCTACGCTATCGGTCCGATCGCCCGGCGGGCCCGTCGTATCTACTGGGACTGGGCCTTGTCTGCGTGATACCTGACAACTGGACAGGGTCGGCGGCCTGCCCCATCATGCCACGCGGGAGGCCATCCGATGCGCAAGTTCCTGGTCGTCCTCGACGACTCCCGAGAATGCCTGAACGCGATGCGCTACGCGGCGATGCGCGCGGCCAAGACCGGCGGCGGCGTCACCATCCTCTCCGTCATTCCGCCCGAGGAATTCAGCCACTGGCTGGGCGTCGGAACCATCATGCGCGAGGAGGCGCGGGAACGGGTCGAGGCGCATTACGAGGTCTTCGCGAAGTGGATGCGGGACCGGCAGAAGATCGATCCCGAACTGGTGATCCGCGAGGGCGAGATGGTTCCGCAGATCCTCGACGTGGTGAACGGCGATCCGGAGATCGGCGTGCTCGTGCTCGGGGCGGGCGAAGGCAAGGGCGGGCCGGGCCCGATCGTGTCGCACTTGTCGAAGTCGTTGGGCAGCCTGCCGGTGCCGCTGACCATCGTGCCGGGCACGCTGAGCAAGGACCAGCTGGAAGCGATCACGTGATCGCCGGAGCCGTCTCGCCTTGACGGCTCCGCTGTCCCCCGCTCCCCCGCAGCGGGTCGCCTGGATCGATCGCGCCCGCGGCGTCGCGCTTCTCGCCATGATCGTCTTTCATCTCAGCTTCGATCTGCAACTCCTGGGACTCGTCTCCTGGCCGGTCGGCACCCATCCGCTCTGGCGCGCCTTCGCGATCTCGATCGCCGGCAGCTTCGTCGCCCTGGCCGGCCTCTCGCTCCAGCTGGCCGCCTTCAACGGTCTGAACCGGCGCGCGTTTCTCCGCCGTCTGGCGATGCTCGCCGGCGCCGCGGGGCTCGTCACCCTCGGCACTTGGGCGGCGCTGCCGGTGCCGGTGGTCTTCGGCATCCTGCACGCCATCGCCGTCTTCTCGGTGCTGGCGTTCCCGTTCCTGCGCGCCCCGACCTGGCTCGTCCTGCTGGTGGCGGTCCTCGTGCTCGCCGCCCCGCCGCTTCTCACGTCCGAGACCTTCTCGCATCCCCTGCTCTACCCGCTCGGCCTCGATCCCGATCCGCGACCGTCCTTCGACTACGAGCCGATCCTTCCGTGGTTCGCGCCGATGCTTGCCGGCCTCGCGCTCGCCCGCCTCGTCCCCGTCCCGCGGAAGCCGGCCGCCCGGGATCCACTCGCGCGGATGGGCCGGCACAGCCTCGTGATCTATCTGCTGCACCAGCCGATCCTCTACGGCACGCTGCTCGGCCTGACCCGGATCGGCCTAGTTTAGAATCGTTCCAAAACTTGACAGAACGGCGCCCGCCCCGCATATCGGGAGCGCCAGCCGAGGAGTGCGCCGATGTTCATCCAGACCGAGTCCACGCCAAATCCCGCGACACTGAAGTTCCTGCCGGGGCAGACGGTTCTCGAAACCGGCACGGCGGACTTTCCCTCCCCCGAGACGGCCGGCGCCTCGCCGCTCGCGACCCGCATCTTCGGGGTCGAGGGCACGTCCGGCGTCTTTCTCGGCAACGACTTCGTCACCGTGACCAAGGCCGAGGCCGTGGAATGGGACCACATCAAGCCCGCCATCCTCGGCGCCATCATGGAGCATTTCCAGTCCGGCCAGCCGGTCATGGCGGGCGACGCGCAGGCATCGACCGGCCATGCCGTCCACGAGGGGCCGGATGGCGAGATCGTTGTCCAGATCAAGGAACTGCTCGATACCCGTGTGCGGCCCGCGGTGGCCCAGGACGGTGGCGACATCACGTTCCACGGCTTCGAGCGCGGGGTGGTCTACCTGCACATGCAGGGCGCCTGCGCCGGCTGCCCCTCGTCCACGCTGACCCTGAAGATGGGGATCGAGAACCTCCTGCGCCACTACATTCCCGAGGTGGTCGAGGTCCGGCCGGTTGCCTGACGAGAACCTCGTCCTCGGCTTCGACACATCGGCCGCGCATTGCGCGGCCGCTTTGCTGTCGGGCGACCGCGTGCTCGCCGAGGCGCGCGAGGAGATGGCGCGGGGCCAGGCGGAACGGCTCATGGTCCTTCTCGAGGAAGTTCTTGCAACCGGGGACGCACGGTGGCGCGATCTCGACCGGATCGGCGTGGGAATCGGGCCCGGCAACTTCACCGGCATCCGGATATCCGTCGCCGCCGCCCGCGGCCTCGCCCTCGGCCTCGGCATACCGGCGATCGGGATCTCCACGCTCGACGCGCTCGCCTTCGGCGCCGGCCCGCCGGTGGTGACGAGCGTCGATGCGAAGGCGGGGCGCCTCTACCTGAAGACGGATGACGGAGACCCTATCCTCGCGGACCGCTCCGCCCTGCCCCGGCTGCCCGCCGGCGCGCGCTGCATCGGGGATGCGGCAGAGGCACTGGCGGCAGCCTGCGGCGGTCAGGCGAACGCGCCTGCGTATCCGCTCGCCGGGGCGATCGCGCGCCTCGCCGCCCGTGCCGCACCACGGGCCGGCGCCCGGCCGACCCCCCTCTATCTGCGTCCTCCGGATGCCGCACCGGTCCGGCAGGTCTTGCCCGTCCGATGAGAGACGACCACCTCCACGCGATTCACGCGGCTTCGATGGGGTTTCCCCGACCCTGGAGCGCGGCGGAGATCGGCGCGCTGAGGCGGTCCCCGGCGATCATCGAGGTCACGCGCGACCGCGGATTCGCGCTCGCCCGCGTCGTCCTCGACGAGACCGAACTGCTGACACTCGCGGTCCATCCCTCGGCCCGGCGCCGGGGGATCGGGTCTGCCATCGTGAACGCCTTTCACGCGGCCGCCCGGACACGGGGCGCGACACGCAGCTACCTCGACGTGGCCGCGACGAACGCACCGGCGATCGCGCTCTACGAACGGGCAGGATATTCGGTCGCCGGACGGCGTCCGGCCTACTACACCGAAGCCGAGCCTGCGGCAGACGCGATCCTGATGGCGCGCGATCTCTGACCTGACGTCACCGGCGCAACGGTTCGGCAAACTCCGGCGCCGCAACCAATTCCCGCTCCGGCTCCCTTGACCATATCGGGACGGTCCTGCCTTATCGATGCGGGGCAGTCGGGTGGATCGGCCGGGCGCGACCGGCTTTGTGGCTTGCAGGGAGACACCGCACGATGATCTCGACGAGATACCTCCTTGCGGGCGCCGCGACCGCCGCGCTGGCGGCCGGTTCCGCGGCCGCGGAACCCGGCCTGATCATCGATCTGGGGGGAAAGTTCGACAAGTCCTTCAACGAGAGCGCCTATGACGGCGCGCAGAGATGGGCGGAGGAGACCGGCGGCGACTACATGGAGACCGAGCTCGCCTCCGAGGCCCAGCGCGAGCAGACCATGCGTCGCATGGCCGAGCGGGGCGCCAACCCGGTTGTCGTCCTCGGCTTCGCCAACGCCTCCACGCTCGAGACGGTCGCGCCCGACTATCCCGACACCGATTTCGTGATCGTCGACTCGGTCGTCGACCAGCCGAACGTGCAGTCGATCGTCTTCGCCGAGCACCAGGGCTCGTATCTCGCGGGGCTGATGGCGGCGATGGCCTCGGAGACCGGAACCGTCTCCTTCGTCGGCGGCATGGACGTGCCGCTGATCCGCAAGTTCGCCTGCGGCTACGCCCAGGGGGCGAAGGCGACGGAAGAGGGTGTGGGCGTGATCGCGAACATGACGGGCACGACTCCGTCGGCGTGGAACGACCCGGTGAAGGGCGGCGAGCTGACGCGAAGCCAGATCGGCCAGGGCTCGGACGTCGTCTTCGCCGCCGCGGGCGGCACCGGCGTGGGTGTCCTGCAAGCGGCGGCCGACGAAGGAATCCTGGCGATCGGCGTCGATTCGAACCAGAATGACCTTCACCCGGGCACCATGCTGACCTCGATGGTGAAGCGGGTGGACAACGCCGTCTACGATGCGTTCGAAGCGGCGGAGAACGGGACGCTCGAGACGGGGATCAAGGAGAAGGATCTCGAGAACGAGGGCGTGGGTGTCGCGATGGACGAAGACAACGCCAATCTGGTCACGGAGGAGATGAAATTGGCCGTCGAGGAGGCCAGGCAGAAGATCATCGACGGCGAGATCCAGGTCCACGACTACACCGAGGACGACAGCTGCCCCTCCCTCCAGTTCTGATCCGCTCCGGGGCGCGCCGCGTGCGGGCCTCGCCCCCCATGCGCGAGGCCACATGACGGCGCCTGCCATCGAACTGAAGGGGATATCGAAGTCCTTCGGCGCCGTTCGGGCGAACAGGGACATCTCCCTCGAGGTCCGCTCGGGAACCATCCACGGCATCATCGGCGAGAACGGCGCCGGAAAGTCCACGCTGATGTCGATCCTTTACGGGTTCTACAGGGCCGACGCGGGTGACATCTACATTCGCGGCGAGAAGACCGGGATTCCCGACAGCCAGGCGGCGATCCGGGCCGGGATCGGCATGGTCTTCCAGCACTTCAAGCTGGTGCCGAACTTCACCGTTCTCGAGAACATCGTGCTCGGGGCGGAGGGAGGGACCCTGCTCTCCGGTTCGCTGGAACGGGCCCGGCAGCTTCTGAAGCGGCTCTCGGACGAGTACGAACTGTATGTGGATCCCGACGCCCGCATCGAGACTCTCGGCGTCGGAATGCAGCAGCGGGTGGAGATCCTGAAGGCGCTCTATCGCCAGGCCGACATCCTGATTCTCGACGAACCGACGGGGGTCCTCACCCCGAGCGAGGCCGACCATCTGTTCCGCATCCTCGGCGGGTTGAAGCGGGAGGGCAAGACCGTCATCCTGATCACCCACAAGCTGCGGGAGATCATGCAGGTCACCGATACCGTCTCGGTCATGCGGCGCGGCGAGATGACGGCCACTTTGAAGACCGCCGAGACCGGCGCCGAGGAACTCGCCGAGCTGATGGTGGGCCGGAAGGTCCTGCTCCGGATCGACAAGGCCCCGGCCGAGCCGGGCGAGACCGTGCTCTCCGTCGAGAACCTCAAGGTGACCGACGCGTCCGGCGTCCAGCGTCTCCGCGGCGTCTCCCTCAGCGTCGGGCGCGGCGAGATCCTCGGCATCGCCGGCGTCGCGGGGAACGGCCAGTCGGAACTTCTCGAGGTGCTGGGCGGAATGCGCGACGGAACCGGTCGCGTCACGCTGAACGGGCGCGAGCTCGCCCTGGCGGGGCCGAGATCGGACGCCCGCCGCCGACGCCGGGCCGGGATCGGCCATGTGCCCGAAGACCGTCAGCGCGAGGGCCTCATCATGGATTTCCACGCGTGGGAGAATATCGCCTTCGGCTACCAGGACGATCGGCGCTACACCCGCGGTCCGCTGATGAACAACAGAGCCCTGCGCGAGGACGCGCGGGCGAAGATGCGGAAGTTCGACGTCCGCCCGGACGATTGCTGGCAGACCGCGAAGACCTTCTCCGGCGGCAACCAGCAGAAGATCGTCATCGCCCGGGAACTGGAACGGGCCCCCGACCTGCTGCTCGTCGGCCAGCCGACGCGCGGTGTCGATATCGGCGCGATCGAGTTCATCCACGAGCAGATCGTGGCCCTCAGGGATCGGGGGACGGCGATCCTGCTGGTTTCGGTGGAACTCGACGAGATCATGGCGCTCGCGGACCGGATCGCGGTCATGTTCGACGGGCGCATCATGGGCGAGCGCCTGCCCGCGGAGACCGACGAGCGGGAACTCGGCCTGCTCATGGCGGGGATCGGCGACACCGGGCGCGATGCCGCCGGCGAGGAGGTGGGGAAAGGTTCGATGACGGTCCCGCCGGAACGGGAGGATCGCCGATGAAGACGCTCCCTCGCTGGGCCGACATCGTGCTGGTTCCGGCGATCAATCTCGTCCTCGCGCTGGTCGTCGCCGGCGCGGTGGTGAGCTTTATCGGGCATGACCCGTTCGAGGCGCTGCGGATCATGGTCGAAGGCGCGGTCGGCTCGAGCTATGGCTGGGGCTACACGCTCTTCTACGCCACGAACTTCGTCTTCACCGGGCTGGCCGTCGCGGTCGCGTTCCATGCCAGGCTCTTCAATATCGGCGGCGAGGGACAGGCACAGCTCGGCAGCCTCGGAGTGGCCCTCGTCTGCCTCGCCTATCCGTGGCCGCACTGGAGCCTCGCCCTTGCGGCCGCGGTCGCGGGCGGCGCGGTCTTCGGCGCGGCCTGGGCGGCGATCCCGGCCTATCTCCAGGCGAAGCGCGGCAGTCACATCGTGATCACCACGATCATGTTCAACTTCATCGCCTCCGCCCTTCTCGTCTACCTCCTCGTCGACACGCTGAAGGCGCCCGGCATGGCCCCGGAGACGGTGCGCTTCCCGGAGGGCGCGCGCCTGCCGACCGCCGCCGACCTGCTCGCGCTCGTCGGCCTGCCCTTCTCGCGCACGCCGCTCAACGTCTCCTTCCTCGTCGCCCTCCTCGCCGCTTGGCTGGTCTGGCTGATGCTCTGGCGCACCCGGCTCGGTTACGAGATCCGCGCCTTCGGCCAGTCGGAGCCGGCGGCGCGTTATGCCGGTATCTCGCCCACGCGCATCACCATGCTCGTGATGCTGATCTCGGGGGCGCTCGCCGGTCTCATGGCGGTGAACGCGGTCATGGGCGAGCAGGAGCGGCTTCTCCAGGACAACGTGCTCGGCGCGGGGTTCGTCGGCATCGCGGTCGCGCTGATGGGGCGGTCGCACCCGGTCGGGGTGCTGATCGCCGCGATCCTCTTCGGCGCGCTCTACCAGGGCGGCGCCGAGCTCGAATTCGAGACCTCCGTCCCGCGCGAGATGATCGTCGTCATCCAGGCGCTCGTCATCCTCTTCACCGGTGCGCTGGACGGCATGGTCCGCGGCCCGCTCACGCGCGCCTTCCTGCGCTACAACCGCAAGCCGAGTCCCGGCGTTGCGGCGGAATGACCGCATGACCCTCATGGACGCGATCCAGATCCTCAACTCGACCATCCGGCTCGCCACGCCGTTGCTGCTGGCCTGCCTCGCGGGGCTCTTCTCGGAACGCTCCGGCATCTTCGACATCGGACTCGAGGGCAAGATGCTGGTCGCCGCCTTCTTCTCGGCGGCGGTCGCGGCGCTCACGGGGTCGGTCTGGATCGGCCTCGCGGCGGGGGTCGCCGCCTCCATGGTCTTCGCCCTGATCCATGGACTCGCCTCTATCACGTTCCGGGGCGACCAGCTCATCTCTGGCGTCGCGATCAACTTCCTCGCCGCCGGCCTGACCGTCCTGATCGCACAGGACTGGTTCCAGCAGGGCTCCCGCACCCCGCCCCTGACCGGAGACGCCCGCTTCGGCACGATCGTCCTGCCCGGTGCGGAGGCGCTGTCGGGCGTGCCCGTGCTCGGACCGGTCTACGCCCAGGCGGTGTCGGGCCACACGATCCTCGTCTATGCCGGACTGCTCGCCGTCCCGGCGACCTGGTACGTGCTCTTCCGAACCCGGTTCGGCCTGCGCCTCCGCGCGGTCGGGGAGAACCCGGCCGCCGTCGACACGGCGGGGATCTCGGTCGCCCGCCTGCAATTCTCCGCCGTGCTGATCTGCGGATTCCTCTGCGGTCTTGCCGGGGCCTATCTCTCCACCGGGCTGGCGGCCGGCTTCACCAAGGACATGACCGCCGGCCGCGGGTTCATCGCCCTGGCGGCGCTCATCTTCGCCAAGTGGCGGCCATGGTATGCGCTCGGCTCCTGCCTGCTCTTCGGTTTCCTGCAGGCGGTATCGAACCGCTATTCCACGATCGACCTCGGCGTGGTCGAGATCCCGAACGCCTTCGTACTCGCCCTGCCCTACATCCTGACGGTCGTGATCCTGGCCGGCTTCGTCGGTCGCGCCGTCCCGCCGCGAGCCGGGGGAGAGCCCTACGTGAAGGAGCGGTGATGGACCGCGCCGCGACCGACCTCGTCCGCTTCCTCCAGGATCGCGCAGGACGCGAGCCGGTCCGCCTCGGGCTCGTCCTGGGCTCCGGGCTCGGGCATCTCGCCCGGTCGGTGGAGGGCATGGAGATCGGGTACGACCAGTTGCCGGGATTCCCCCAGACCGGCGTCTCCGGCCATTCCCCGAAGCTCACGATCGGCCGGTTCGAGGGTCAGCGCGTCGCCGTGCTTGGCGGTCGCGCCCATTATTACGAGAGCGGCGACCCGAGGGCGATGCGGCTTCCTCTGGAAACGCTGAAGGGCCTCGGAGCGGAGATGCTGGTGCTGACCAACGCCGCCGGCTCGCTGGATGCCGGAATGGCGACGGGCTCGGTGATGCTGGTGGAGGATCACATCAACTTTTCGGGGCTCAATCCCCTGATCGGCGAGCAGAGCGAGGCGCGCTTCGTGCCCATGGCCGAGGCCTATGACCCGGTCATGCGCGACCGGCTGGAGCGGGCCGCCGCGGCGACGGCGACGCCGCTGAGCCGCGGCGTCTATGCGTGGTATTCGGGACCGTCCTTCGAGACGCCCGCGGAGATACGCGCACTGCGCGCCCTCGGGGCCGACGCGGTCGGCATGTCGACCGTCTCCGAGGTGATCCTGGCACGCTTCCTCGGCCTGCGCGTCGCCGCTCTCTCGGCGATCACCAACATGGCCGCGGGCCTGTCGGACGAGAGGATCGGGCACGACCACACCAAGAAGATGGCACCGCTGGGCGCCGCCAAGATCGAGGCGATCCTGCGCGCGGCCATGGCGACGCTCTAGCCGCCCCCCCCGGCCGGACTGGCCTTACCCCGCGCAAAGTGTCAAAAGACCGCAAGCGGAGGCGGGCGGAGGGCGACCTGTGCAGATCTATCTTCCGATAGCGGAGGTCTCGGTAAACGCGATCCTCCTGCTGGGTATCGGCGGCCTCGTCGGCGTGCTGTCGGGAATGTTCGGCGTCGGCGGCGGCTTTCTCATCACGCCGCTGCTGTTTTTCGTCGGAATACCGCCCGCGGTCGCGGTGGCCACCTCGGCGAACCAGATCGTCGCCTCCTCGATCTCGGGAGTTCTGGCGCATCTGAAGCGGCGAACCGTCGACCTGCGGATGGGAACCGTTCTCCTGGCCGGCGAACTCGTGGGCGCCGCCTTCGGCATCTGGATATTCAACATCCTCCGCGACATGGGCCAGGTCGATCTGCTCGTCCGTCTCTGCTACGTCGTCTTCCTCGGCATCATCGGCGGCCTCATGTTCATCGAGAGCCTGAACGCCATCCGGAAGGCGCGCTCCGGGACCAGCGGACCGCGCCGCAGGCACAACTGGATCCATGCGCTGCCCGTGAAGATGAAGTTCCGCACCTCCGGCCTCTACATTTCCGTCTTCCCGCCGATCGTCGTCGGCGTCCTCGTCGGTGTCTTGGCGGCCGTCATGGGTGTCGGCGGCGGGTTCATCATGGTCCCGGCGATGATCTATCTTCTCGGAATGCCCACCAAGGTGGTCGTCGGAACATCGCTCTTCCAGATCATCTTCGTGACCGCCTTCACCACGCTCCTCCATGCCGTCACGAACTACACGGTCGATCTTCTGCTCGCCGTCCTGCTTCTCGTCGGCGGCGTGATCGGGGCGCAGATCGGCACCCGGATGGGCGGTTTCCTGAAGGCCGAGCAATTGCGAATCCTGCTCGCCGCCCTGGTTCTGCTTGTCTGCGGCAAGCTGGGCCTCGATCTGCTCCTGCGCCCGGCGGAGCTCTATTCCGTAGCGAGCGTAGGCGAATGATCCGCTGGCTGGTGATCCTGGCGCTTGTCACCCTCTCCCGCCCCGTTCTGGCAGAGGAACTTCTGGCCGGGCTCAGTCAAAACCGTGTCTCGATCTCTGCCAGTTTCGTTGGAACCGAGATTCTCATCTTCGGTGCCGTGAAGCGCGAGGCGCCAGCCGCACCGGGCGAGACCGGAATCATCGTGACGATCGAGGGGCCGAAGCGCCCCCTGACGGTCTGGCGCAAGGACCGGGTCGGACCGATCTGGATCAACGATTCCGCCGCCGAGGTCAATTCGGCGCCGAGCTTCTACGCGGTGAACACCTCCGGCCCGTTCGACGAGATCCTGAATCATGTCGACGATCTGCGACACGCCATCACCGTCCGGCGGGCCATCCGCGCCGTCGGCGCGACGGCGAGCGTGCCGGATCCCACGACCTTCACCGACGCGCTGGTCCGAATCCGGAGCCGGACCGACCTCTACCAGACCAATATCGGCGCGGTTCAGGTCCGGGAAGCGACGCTGTTCGACACCTCCGTCACCCTGCCGGCGAATCTCGTGGAGGGGATCTATACCGCGCGCATCTTCTTCACCCGCGAGGGCAAGGTCGTGTCCCAGGCATCCTCCGCGATCAATGTCGAGAAGGTCGGCCTCGAACGGTTCCTCTATGTCCTCGCCCACGACGAACCGCTGATCTACGGTCTCATGTCCCTCGCGATCGCGGGCGCGGCCGGATGGGGCGCCTCGGTCGCCTTCCGCTACCTCTAGTCCTTCGCCGAGAGCTCCAGCGACGGGCGAAGGCGCGGCAGGTCGTCGGTCGAGAGCGGCACGGTGGGACGGGCAAGACGATAGCGCGTCACCCAGTGGAGCCGCTCCTCCGCCCGGGTGATCGCGACATAGGCGAGCCGCTTCCAGAGCGGCTGCCCCGCCTCCGATCGCCCGGCTCGCGCCGCGGCCCAGAGATCGGGCGCGAAGACCTGCACCTCGGGCCATTGCGAGCCTTGCGCCTTGTGGATCGTACAGGCCGCGCCGTGCAGGAAGGTGGCTCCCATATGCGCCGCGAAGGGGATGAAGGGCTCCTCCTCGCCCGGCATCTCGATCTTGACGATCGAGGCGACATTGACCTGCGGCTCGGGCGCGCCGACCACGTGCATGTGCGAGAATCCGGGGCGCTTTCCCGGCCCCTCGTAGATGACCTGGGCCCCCTTGATGAGTCCCCGCGCCTCGAGATCGATGCGCTTCTTGCGATGCTTCAACGGCAGTTCGATTCCGTCGCAGATCAGCGGCTCGCCGGGCAGCAGCGCGTCGGCCGGCGCGCCGTGGACCGTCCTGAACGCGTGGATGAGCCGGATGCGCGTCGCGTTCCGCCAGACGAGAACCGGCGAGCGCGCCATCCTCGTGGCATCGACACGCCCGGACACGACGACCCTATCGTCGCGCTCCGCCGCCGCGCGGACCAGTCCCTCGAACGCGTCGAAATCGATCTCCGGGTCGGCCAGCGCATGGGCGAGATCGAGGATCGGATTGTCCGCCTCTTGCCGGTGGATGCGCTCCAGGCGCACCACCCGCCCCTCCGGCAAGCCATCGAAGACCATTTCGCCCGATTGCTGCACGGGGGCCAGCTGCGCCGGATCGCCGAACAGCAGAAGCGTCGGGAATATCTCGTTGAGATCCTCGAACTGCTTGCGGTCGAGCATGGAGCTCTCGTCGACCATCCCGATGTCGAGCGGCTCTTCGCGTCGCTTCCAGCCGGTGATGAAGTCGGAGCCTTTCAGCCCCGCCGCGGCGAGAGCGCCGGGAATCGAGCTGTGCTGCTGATAGAGCGCGAAGGCGCGGTCGAGCGCCGCCTCGGCCAGACCCTCGATCTCGGGCCTGTCGCGCTTCCCGGTCAGCCACTCGGCAATCTTCTCGTATTCGGGATCGTAGACCGGCGTGTAGAGAATCCGGTGGATCGTGGTTGCGGGCACGCCGCGGTTCCGGAGCACGCTGGCCGCCTTGTTGGTCGGGGCGAGGATCGCCAGCGTCCGGCGGTCCCGCCTGCGGCGCGGCTCGTAATCGCCGGAGACGACCTCCACCCCGGCCGCCGCAAGGGCCCCGTAGAGCCGGGAGAGGAGAAGCGTCTTGCCCGATCCGGCCTTCCCCGTGACGGCCATCACTTCCGATGTCCCGGACGCGTGCGGCGTGAGTGAGCCGGCGTCGATATCGACACCGGCGCGCGACAGCAGCGCGGCGATCCGCTCCCGGGCACGCGACTGATCGGCGGAGAGGGACGGCAAACCGGCGCTCATGGGCGATCCTTAGACCGCCCCGCCGCGGCGGTCGAGCCTCGTCAGGCCGCGATCCGGAGCCTCTCCTCGCCGGCGCGCTGGCGGAGGACCGCTTCGAGGGCCGGATCGAAATCGAAATAGCCGAGACACAGCGCGTCGCGCCCCTCTCCCAGCATCGAGATCAGCTTCGCGGGCGTGCCGAGCCGTTGATAGACGCGGATCATCCGCGCGTCGAACACGCCGTAGGAGCCGCTCCACCCGCGCTCCAGACCGAGTTCGAGAACGCCCAGGAACAGCGCCGCCGAGACGTGGCTCGGGGCACCGGGGGCGATGCAGTAGCGCGTGCATTCCATGACCCCCGGCTTGCGGAAATCCTTCGGGGCGAGATGGGCGAAATGCTCCGCCAACATCGTCCGCCCCGTCGTCGGCAGCAGCCGGAGCGATCCGAGATGACGGTCGGTCTCGTCGGTACAGATCAGATAGATCGGCCGCAGGCGATCGTACTGGTCGATCTCCCTCCCACGCGGATCGAGGGACAGGTCCCAGCCGAGCCGGCCCACGAACTGGTTCGCGCGGTGGAAGTACATCTGGTCGCGAAGTCCGGGGTGACGGTGGATCTCCGTGCCTTCGAAGACGTGGATCATCGGTTTCTCCTGTCGCTGGTAGGACGAGAGGAACCGCATGACCTTGAACGGTCGCCGAAGCCGGCGACCGCGCGATTAGCACCTTGTTAAGGAATTCGCCGCGGCGGCGCGCTCAGATCGCGACGAGGCCGAGCGCGACCGACTTGGCCACGGCATGGACCGTGTTCTTCGCCCCGAGCTTCAGGCGCGCACCCTCGATGTAGACGCGCAGCGTGTTCTCGGAGATCCCGAGGCAATCGGCAGCCTGACTCCGGCTTCGGCCGAGCGCGAGTTGGGCGAGCGCGTCGGCCTCGCGCGGCGACAGGATCGGCACCGGCCCCTCGGGACCCTTGCCGTAGAGTTCCACGGCCTTCGCGTTGATGAATTGGGAAAGATAGAGAATCTCGTCGCGGATCTCCGCGACGCGGCGATCCCAGGCCTCGGCGCTCGCGGTTTCGCTGATGGTCAGGACAGCGAACTGGCCGCGGGGGCCGCGGGCGGGCACCGAAAGACCCTGGTTGCCGACCCCGGCATCGGTCGCGTCCTGCATCAGTCGCTTTGCGGGCTTCGTCGTCCAGTCGAGCCGGTTCCAGTTCACCGGCGAAATGGCGGTCCGCCCCGCCCGGATGACCGGATCGACCCGGGTCAGGTCCTCGTGTTCGTAATGCGTCTGCCAGCCTTGGGAATAGGTCGCGGAAACGTATTGATCGCCGCTATGGTTGATCGCGTGAAAGACGACGTGCTCGACGTCAAGCACGTTTCCGAGCGCGAGGACGCCATTCGATAATTCGTCCATCGAGTTGCTGTGGTTCAGCTTCTCGATGAAGTCGTTCAGGCCCTGCCGCATGGCAACGTCCGTCCTCGTCAGCGGTCAAGTCGCCCGTCGAGGCGAGTTCGTCGGTCGCAGCTTCGACGGCTTCGCCAAGTTTCACGGCCAACTGATCCATATCGTTCAGTTCGGCGAACACTCTCAGATCCGAGATGACGCCGACGATCCAGTCGCTCTTCATGGTCAGTCCCCGCACTACGTTAGCACAACCTTTAAGGGAACGTACTACCGTTAACGCGGCGCCTTTAATTCGCGAATTGGGCTTCCCCAGAAATGGCGAGTGAACAAAAAACGAACGGCCGGCGAGGCGCCGGCCGTTCGGTCTCCGCCGGTGAAACTCAGCGGCCGGTCGGACCAGCCTCAATCGCATCCTCCATCGTGCGCAACCCGGTTTTCGGCGCCGAAACGAGGCAGGCCATGTTTCCCGGCTTGTGCTGATTCTTCCGCATCTTGGTATGGGCCGCCGGAATGTCCTTCCAGGCGAAGACCTCGGACATGCAGGGGTCGAGCCGGCGCTCCACCATCAGCTTGTTGGCCGAGGCCGCCTGCTTCAGATGCGCGAAGTGACTGCCTTGTATGCGCTTCTGGTGCATCCAGACATAGCGCGCGTCCATGGTCAGGTTGTAGCCCGTCGTCCCGGCGCAGATCACCACCATGCCGCCCTTCTTGCACACGAAGGTGGAGACCGGGAACGTCGCCTCGCCCGGGTGCTCGAACACCATGTCGACGTTCACGCCCTTGCCGGTGACATCCCAGATCGCCTTGCCGAACTTGCGGACCTCGCCGAACCAGTCCTTGTATTCCGGCGTGTTCACCGTCGGCATCTGCCCCCAGCAATCGAACTCCTTGCGGTTGATGACCCCCTTGGCGCCGAGGCCGAGGACGAAGTCCCGCTTGTCCTCGTCCGAGATCACGCCGATCGCGTTTGCTCCGGCCGTGTTGATGAGCTGGATCGCATAGGAGCCCAAACCGCCCGATGCGCCCCAGACCAGCACGTTCTGCCCCGGTTTGAGCTCGTGCGGATGGTGCCCGAAGAGCATGCGGTAGGCGGTGGCCAGCGTCAGGGTGTAGCAGGCCGATTCCTCCCAGGTCAGGTGCTTCGGCCGCGGCATCAGCTGCTGCGCCTGGACGCAGGTGAACTGGGCGAAGGAGCCGTCCGGCGTCTCGTAGCCCCAGATCCGCTGCGAGGGGGAGAACATCGGGTCGCCGCCGTTGCACTCCTCGTCCTCGCCGTCGTCCTGGTTGCAATGGATGACGACCTCGTCGCCGACCTTCCAGCGGGTGACCTTGTCCCCCACCGCCCACACGATGCCGGAGGCATCGGAACCGGCGATATGGTATTCGGCCTTGTGCACGTCGAAGGGGCTGATCGGAATGCCGAGGCCCGCCCAGACACCGTTGTAGTTGATGCCCGCCGCCATGACGAGAACGAGGACCTCGTGGCCGTCCGGTCGGGGCGTGTCCACGACCTCGAGCTGGAAGGCCTGTTCCGGCTCGCCGTGGCGCTCCCTGCGGATTGCCCAGGCGTTCATGCGGCCGGGTACGTGACCGAGCGGCGGAATCTCCCCGACCTCGTAGAGGTCTTTCGCTTCGGTCTCAGACATCGTGTCGGCGGCAATCGCCATCCTCGAACCCTCCTTGTCTCGCGCGCTGCCGCGGCGCGGCGCGGCTCCGCATCGGATTATGGGCGCCGCGGCAATAATGCAATAGGACGGGCGGCGGATTGCGTAACTTTATGTCCCGACAGTCGGCGCACGGACTGGCCCTTCCTGCACTGCAGCATCGACCCGGGGAACGGAAGCCGCGTAATAGGCCAGCAGCCGCGGCGCCCGCGATGTCATGACGACACTCCCGTTCCGCTCCTCGACGATGTGACGGAGCCGAAGCATCTCGATCATCCGGTCCACTGTCGTCTCGATGTCGCCATTGCTCAGATGCACAATATGCCCGCTCCGTTCCAGCGGCGACAGCCGCGTTTCGATCCAGCGGACGATCTCGGACCGGGTCGCCGCACCGTCCAGAAGCGCCGCGCAGACGAGCGGCGCCGGCAGGATCGGCATGTCCGCCCGGATGCGCGCCATCAGGTCCAGGGCGAGGCTTCGCACGTTGAGCGCTCCTCCCCGGCTTCGCTCTCGAAGCGAAACCGGCCGTCCGAACGACACCGATGCGAGACCGAACAGGCGCATCCGTCCCCGCAAGCGCCTGAACAGCCAGCGCAGGGCGAAGCCCGTTCCGGTGACGAAGGACCCGCGGAACCGGCGGTCTCCCCGGCGGCCCGCCTCGAGGAGGATATTGTCCTCGATGACCCGGTCGTAGCTCAGCGCGACCGGCACGAAGACGACATCCCGGCCCTCTGGATCGAACCCGTCGACGATGTAGCTCAGAAGGCCGAGCTTCGGCGCCGCGACGCGGCCGTCGAGCGACAGCCCGCCTTCGGGAAAGATCGCCTGGGTCACGCCGCCCCCCACGGACATCTGGACGTAGCGGGCGAGGACCAGGCGGTAGAGCGCATTGCGCGATCTGCGGCGGATGAAATAGGCCCCCATCGCCCGAAGGAGCCGCGAGACCGGCCAGATCCGCGCCCATTCCCCGACCGCGTAGGCAAGGGCGGATCGCTCGGCGGCCAGGTAGGTCACCAGCATGTAGTCCATGTTCGACCGGTGGTTCATCACGAAGACCACGGTTGCCTCGGGGTCGATGGCCTGGATCTCTCCGTCGTCCCTGTAGACGAGACGCACGTCGTAGAGCCGGGTCGACAGCCAGCGCGCAACGCGGATCGCGAAACCGAAATAGGCCGCGGCGCTGAACGAGGGAACGATCTCGCGGGCGTAGCGCCGGGCATGGGCGTGGGCCACGTCCTCGCGGATATCGTTCTCCCGGGCATGCAGGGCGATCGCCTTCAGCACGGCCGGATCGTAGGACAGGCGCAGGATCATGTCCTGCCGGCGCAGGAGCTTGAACGGCTGGATCGGCCTGTCCAGACGCGCGTTCAGTCGCGTCACGGCGCGCTCCAGTCGCCGGCGCAGAAACCATCTCACCGGGGGGATGAAAAAGTGGCTGGCCGCCGTCACGCTCGCAAAGAGCAGGATCAGCAGGAAAAGCCAGACGGGGAGCGTGACTGTGCCCAGCATGGTCGCGACCGTGCAGCATAAGCGTCAAGTTGGAAAGACAAAGGCGGAAGGACCGCCGGCTCTCTCGCAATCGCAGCATCTGGACACGCAACATTATTGCGCCTAACCAGACCGGAACGCACAGTTTGGATAAGGCTCATCATGTCCGACACGGCTCAATCCGATCGCCCCTGGCTCTTCCGCACCTATGCCGGGCACTCGACGGCGCGGGCGTCGAACGCCCTCTACCGCAGCAACCTCGCGAAGGGACAGACCGGGCTCTCGGTCGCCTTCGATCTGCCTACGCAGACCGGCTATGACAGCGACCATGCGCTCGCCAAGGGAGAGGTCGGCAAGGTCGGCGTGCCCGTGGCGCATCTCGGCGACATGAGGATGCTCTTCGCGCAGATACCGCTCGAGCGCATGAACACGTCGATGACGATAAACGCCACGGCGCCCTGGCTTCTCGCCCTCTACATCGCCGTCGCCGAGGAACAGGGGGCGGATGTCTCGAAACTGCAAGGCACCGTCCAGAACGACATCATCAAGGAATATCTCTCGCGCGGCACGTATATCTGCCCGCCCCACCCCTCGCTTCGGATGATCACCGATGTCGCCGCCTATACGCGGCAGCATCTGCCGAAGTGGAACCCGATGAACGTCTGCTCCTATCACTTGCAGGAGGCCGGCGCGACGCCCGAACAGGAACTGGCATTCGCCCTGGCCACCGCCACCGCAATTCTCGACGATCTGAAGGAGAAGGTCGACCCGGGCGATTTTCCGGAAATGGTCGGGCGCATCTCGTTTTTCGTGAATGCCGGAATCAGGTTTGTCACCGAATTATGCAAGATGCGCGCCTTCGTCGATCTCTGGGACGAGATTTGCCAGCACAGATACGGTGTGGAGGAGGAAAGATTTCGCCGGTTCCGGTATGGCGTGCAGGTCAATTCGCTGGGCCTGACGGAGCAGCAGCCCGAGAACAACGTCTATCGCATCCTGCTCGAAATGCTTGCCGTGACCCTCTCCAAAAGGGCGAGGGCGCGTGCGGTTCAGCTTCCGGCGTGGAACGAGGCGCTCGGACTGCCCCGCCCCTGGGATCAGCAATGGTCTCTGAGGATGCAACAGATCCTCGCCTATGAAACCGATCTTCTCGAATACGATGATCTCTTCGACGGGAATCCTGCCGTCGATAGGAAGGTCGAAGCCCTGAAAGAGGCGGCGCGCACGGAATTGCGGCAGATCGATGCGATGGGAGGCGCCGTGGATGCCATCGAATACATGAAGTCGCGGCTCGTCGAATCGAATGCCGACCGGATCGCGGGCATCGAGAGCGGCGCAACCGCCGTCATCGGCGTCAATCGCTACGAGAACGGCGAGCCCTCGCCGCTGGCCTCCGGCCCGGAAGCGGTCATGGTCTCCGACCCCGACGCCGAAGCGGACCAGATCGCGCGGCTCGATTCCTGGCGAGCGGAGCGTGACGAGGGGCGCGTCCGAGCGGCTCTGGAGGCGCTTCGCCGGGCTGCCCGCGACGGGTCGAACATCATGCCCCCCTCGATCGAGGCCGCGAGGGCGGGCGCGACGACAGGGGAGTGGGGCGAGATGGTGCGCGCCGAATTCGGCCTGTATCGCGGCCCTACCGGAGTGTCGCGGGCGCCCTCGAACAGGGTGAAGGATCTCGACGAGATCCGCGGCAAGGTCGACGAGCTTTCCGCGCGCCTGGGACGCCGGCTCGCTCTCATGATCGGAAAACCCGGACTCGACGGCCATTCGAACGGCGCCGAACAGATCGCGGCGCGGGCGCGGGATTGCGGAATGACCATTTCATACGATGGGATTCGCCTGACACCGGAAGAAATCGTGGAAAGGGTTCTGCTCGAAAGGCCGCATGTTCTGGGCGTCTCGGTGCTGTCGGGAAGCCATGTATCGCTGGTCTGCGATCTCCTGGAGCGGCTCCGAACGAGGGATCTGGGCGACATTCCGGTCATTGTCGGCGGCATCATTCCCGAAAGTGACGCCGAGATTTTGAAAGCGAGAGGTGTTGCGAGGGTCTATACCCCGAAAGATTTCCAGATAAATCGTATTATGCTGGACATTGTCGACCTCGCCGACCCCCAAAAGATTGCGGCGGAATAACCGTCGTTGCCCTTGACCTTAGAAGGGAACTGCCCGAAATGTGGAGCATAAGCCTCCTACAAAACAGAAAAGGGCAGAGAAAATGGCTCCAAATCTCGAAACGATGTCACGGGAGGAGTTGACCGAACTCAGGCGAAATGTGGAAAAAGCCTTGGCAACCGTAGATGAACGCAGGAAAGCCGAAGCCCGTGCCGCCGCGGAACGCGCGGCGCGCGAACACGGCTATTCGCTCGACGAAGTGATCGTCGACCAGCGGAAAACGGGAAAGAAGAACCCTCCCAAGTTCCGCAATCCGCAGGACCCTCGCCAGACATGGTCCGGCCGCGGACGGCAGCCCGCCTGGATCAAGGAAGCGCTGGATTCGGGGCGGGCGCTGGAAGAATTCGCGATCTGACGATCTATTCGTCACGCGTGTCAGGCGCCGCAAATCCGTTCGAAGTCGGCCGGTCTCACCCGGCCCTTCGATTGGCCCCACGCGCCGTCAGACGGCGCGTTCTATCATCAGCTTCTTGATTTCCATGATTGCCGCCGCGGGATTAAGTCCTTTCGGGCAGGTCCGCGCGCAATTCATGATCGTGTGGCAGCGATAGAGCTTGAATGGATCCTCGAGGTCGTCGAGCCGCTCGCCGGTCGCCTCGTCGCGACTGTCCACGATCCAGCGATAGGCGTGCAGAAGGGCGGCCGGTCCGAGAAACTTGTCCTGGTTCCACCAGTAGGACGGACAGGCCGTCGAACAGCAGGCGCACATGATGCACTCGTAGAGTCCGTCGAGCTTCCTGCGATCCTCGATCGACTGCCGCCACTCCGTCTGCGGCGTGTTCGATTTGGTTTCCAGCCAGGGCGAGACGTATTCGTGCTGGGCGTAGAAATGCGTCATGTCGGGGATCAGGTCCTTGACCACCGGCATGTGCGGCAGCGGGTAGACCTTCACGTCCCCCTTCACCTCGTTGATGCCGTAGATACAGGCGAGGACGTTCACGCCGTCGATATTCATCGAACACGACCCGCAAATCCCTTCGCGGCAGGAGCGGCGGAAGGCGAGGCTCGGATCGATCTCGTTTTTGATCTTGATGAGGGCGTCCAGCATCATCGGGCCGCAGGTATCGAGATCGACGAAATAGGTATCGACCCGCGGATTCTCCCCGTCATCGGGGCTCCAGCGGTAGATGTCGAACTTCTTCAGGTTCGTCGCCCCCTCGGGCTTCGGCCAGCTCTTGCCGGTGCGGATCTTGGAATTCTTCGGAAGCGTCAGCTGAACCATGTCGGTCCTCCGGGCGGGGGTCTCAGGTGGGCAGGCCTGCCGCGCCTTGCGCAGCGAGGCAGCGAAGTGTCGCAGGGCGCCGTGCGATGCCGAGCATCGTCTCGGTCGTCGCGGCGGTCGGGCCGGTCAGCGTGTCCGAGGCGAGGCCGCGAACCTCGTCGGCGGTGGCGTTGTCGATCAGGCAATCCACCGCGGGCTGGACGGGCACGCCGGGATACCGCGTCGCCACCGTCCGGCCGATCACCGACTTCGCCGCGTCCCGGGTCAGCCGATCCGCCCCCGTGGAGGTGCAGGCGGCGAGCGAGGCGAACAGCGTCGCGACCATGGCGGTTCTCATGCGCCTCCCGTCAATAGACACGCGTCTTCGGCTTGATCTTGTCGAGGTCGATGCCGCCCTCGTTATGGCCGAGCAGCGGGTTCACATGCACCGGACGGTACTCGAGTTCAACCTTTCCGTTCATCCGCGCGACCGTGTGCACACGCCAGTTCTCATCGTCGCGGTCGGGATAATCCTCGTGGGCATGGGCGCCGCGGGTCTCCTTCCGGGCGTCCGCCGAGACGATCGTGGCGAGCGCGTTCGGCATCAGGTTCGTCAGCTCCAGTGTCTCCATCAGATCCGTGTTCCAGATCATCGACCGGTCGGAGACGTGCAGATCGTCGAGCCTGCCGGCCACGCCGTACATCTTCTCCACGCCCTGGGAGAGCGTCTCCTCGGTGCGGAAGACGGCGGCGTCGTCCTGCATCGTCTGCTGCATCTCGGCGCGGAGCTCCGCCGTGGGCGTGCCGCCCTTGGCATGTCTCAGCGCATCGAAACGGTCGAGCGCCTTGTCGACCTGGGCGGTGTTCACCTTCACCGGTCCGGCTTCCCGGTCGACGACATCGCCCGCCTTGAGGGCCGCGGCCCGGCCGAAGACGACGAGATCGATGAGGGAATTCGACCCCAACCGGTTCGCCCCGTGAACGGAGGCGCAGCCCGCCTCACCTACCGCCATCAGCCCGGGAACCACCCGGTCGGGCTCCTCGGCGGTCGGGTTCAGCACCTCGCCCCAGTAATTCGTCGGGATGCCGCCCATGTTGTAATGGACGGTCGGCAGCACCGGGATCGGCTCCTTGGTGACGTCGACCCCGGCGAAGATCTTCGCGGTCTCGGAGATCCCCGGCAGGCGCTCGTTCAGAGCCTCCTTCGGCAGGTGGTTGAGGTTGA
The DNA here is from genome assembly GCA_963829665.1 of uncultured Alphaproteobacteria bacterium. GTDB lineage: Bacteria > Pseudomonadota > Alphaproteobacteria > Rhodobacterales > Rhodobacteraceae > Palleronia. The sequence goes on from CAWHJL010000001.1 coordinate 440,307, forward strand.
GGTGGATATGGTCCTTGTTCTTGCCGACGCCGCGCCCCTCCCGAATCTCCATCGTCATGCAGCGCGAGACCACGTCCCGGGAGGCGAGGTCCTTGTAGGTCGGCGCGTAGCGCTCCATGAACCGCTCGCCTTCCGAATTGGTCAGATACCCGCCCTCTCCGCGCGCGCCCTCGGTGATCAGGCAGCCGGCGCCGAACACGCCCGTGGGATGGAACTGAACGAATTCCATATCCTGCAGCGGCAGGCCCGCCCGCGCCACCATGCCGCCGCCGTCGCCGGTGCAGGTATGGGCCGAGGTCGCGTTGGAATAGGCCCGCCCGTAGCCGCCGGTGGCGAGCACCGTCATCTTGGCGTTGAAGACGTGGATCGACCCGTCGTCGAGGCACCAGGCGACGACGCCCTGGCATTGGCCATCCTCGCTCATCAGCAGATCGATGGCGAAATACTCGATGTAGAACTCCGCGCCCTGTTTCAGCGACTGGCCGTACATCGTGTGCAGCATGGCATGGCCCGTGCGGTCGGCCGCGGCGCAGGTGCGCTGGACCGGCGGCCCCTCGCCGAACTCGGTCGTGTGGCCGCCGAAGGGACGCTGGTAGATCTTGCCGGTCTCGGTACGGCTGAAGGGCACGCCGTAATGCTCGAGCTCGTAGACGGCTTCCGGGGCGTTCCGCGCGAGATATTCCATCGCATCCACATCGCCGAGCCAGTCCGACCCCTTCACGGTGTCGTACATGTGCCACTGCCAGTGGTCCTTGCCCATGTTGCCGAGCGAGGCGGCGATGCCGCCCTGCGCGGCCACGGTATGGGAGCGCGTCGGAAACACCTTCGTCACGCAGGCGGTGCGCAACCCCTGCTCGGCGAGGCCCAGCGTGGCGCGCAGACCCGAGCCGCCGGCGCCGACGACGATCGCGTCGTAATTGTGCTTCTGGTACTCGTAGGAAGCCATCTTCAGGTCCTTTTCACAGGGCGAGCCGCACGAGGGCGAACAGCCCGGCGGCCAGGGCGGCATAGGCCACGCAATTGACCGCGATGATCGCGGCCTGCATCGGCGTGCCGCGCAGGTAATCCTCGATCGCGGTCTTGGCGCCGTCCTTGAAATGCAGCCAGCTCACCGCCACCGTCAGCGCCGCGATCACCGCCGGCACCGGATTCGAGTAATAGGTCACGACCTCCTCGTAGGTGGAGCCGAGGATCGGTCCGAAGGTGAAGACGAAGAGCGGGACCAGCACCAGAAGGCCCACGGAGGACTTGATCATCGACCAGTAATGCTCGGTCCCCGATTTGGCCGAGCCGAGGTTTTCCGCGCGTTTGCGGCTCGTCAGGTATTCGGAGCGGGACATCTCGGACATGACGGGCCTCCTCAGATGATGATCGCGGTCAGGATCGTCAGCACGACGGAACCGCCGATGACGCCCCAGCCGAGCTTCGAGACGAGGTCGAGGCCGAAGCCGCGGCCGGTGTCCCAGTACAGGTGCCGCAGCCCCGCCAGCGTATGGTACCACAGCGCCCAGAGCGACAGGAACATCACCAGGTCGCCGAACCACGAGGTCAGCACCCCGTCGGCGACGGCGAAGGCGCCCGGCCCCGCGGCCGCGGCGAGGAACCACCAGGTGATCAGCAGCCCGCCGACCAGCAGGGCGTTCCCGGTGATGCGGGTCAGGATCGAGGTCACCGTATTCAGCTGCGGCCGGTAGATCTGCAAATGCGGGCTGAGGGGCCTGCTTCCCCTGTTCACGTCGGCCATGGCTGGTCCTTCTTCGTTGGCTGCGCGACGTATCTCGACGGATGTCTCGACACCTAGTTAGCAACTTCGGCCCCGGTGTCACGCCCCCGAGGCAGGGACCCTCCGACGCAGCGCCGCTCAGACCGGCATCAGCGCCCAGTAATCGAGGTCGAGCAGTACATGCGGAAGATATGCCCCCTCCGCATCCTTCACTCCCTCGCCGTCTCCCTTCCGCGCCACCAGGCGCAGGCGGATCGCGCCGATGCCGGCCCGCCCCGTCTCGGCGATGTCGAGCACTTCCGAGGCGGCGCGGATCGTGTCGCCGGCGAAGCACGGATTGGCGTGCGTTCCGGCGTTGAGTCCGACGATCATCTGGGCGTTGGCGAGACCGTTGAAGCTGAGCGCCCGCGCCATGGAGATGACATGGCCGCCATAGACCAGCCGCCTGCCGTCCTCGCGCTGGGTGGCGTCGAAATGGACCTTCGCCGTGTTCTGCCAGAGCCGCGTCGCCATCATGTGCTCGGCTTCCTCGACCGTCGCCCCGTCGACATGGTCGATGGTCTCGCCGATCCGGTAATCCGACAGCCGGTGCGCCTCGCCCGAGAGGGCCGTATCGTAGCCGTCGAAGCTGAGCCCCGCCGGCACGACCAGATCCGCCGGTGCGATCGCCTCCCCGAGATCCGGCACGACCGTGTCCGGCGCCGATGATGAGGCGTCGCGCTTCCGCACCATGACCCACCGGACGTAGCGCAGGACCTCCTCGCCGTGCTGGTTCGACCCCGTCGTCCGCACCCAGACGACGCCGGTCCTGCCGTTCGAGTTCTGTTTCAGCCCGATCACCTCGGAGCGGCTGCTCAAGGTGTCGCCGGGATAGACCGGCCGCAGCCACCGCCCCTCCGCATAGCCGAGATTGGCTCGCGCGTTAAGGGAAATGTCGGGCACGGTCTTGCCGAAGACGGTGTGGAAAACGATCAGGTCGTCGAGCGGTGCCGCCGGCAGGCCGCAGCGCCGCGCGAATTCGTCCGAGGAATGGAGGGCGTGGCGCGCCGGATAGAGCGCGTGGTAGAGCGCCCGCTCGCCTTCCCCGATCGTGCGCGGGACGGCGTGCCGGATCACCTGCCCGACCGTGTAATCCTCGAAGAAGAGCCCCGGATCGGTCTTCGCCATCACAGCTCCCCGAGCCTCGCATCGGGGTTGTAGGGGGCATGGTCGCGTTTCACCACCGCCTGGGCGCAGCGCATGACGTTGTTCTGCACGTCGTAGGAATAGGCGGGCGCGCCGTGCAGCTCCCACCCCTCGGCAAGGGCCGCCGAAACCTTGTGGCAGAAGGCCGACGTATCGTCGCCGGTGAGCAATCGGTAGATCATGGTGTCATCCTGCGAAGGGCCAGACGCCGAGCCAGGCATGGATCGCGGTGATCACGGCGTAGAGAACCAGCGCGATGACGGCGAGCCGGATCGTCCCCTTGTGCGTCCCCTCGGTGTAGGGGTCGGACCGCGGCGTCGTGGCGTTCAGCACCGGCATCTCCACCAGCGCCCAGACGAGGAAGGTCCCGAACATGACGACGGAGGAGAGATCGCCGTTCACCAGCAAGTGCGCAGCCGCCCAGAGCGCGAAGCCGGAGAGCTGCGGGTGGCGCAGCTTGCCGCGCAGGCTCGATTTCGACGAGCCGAGGCCGAAGAGCGCGATGGCGAAGAACATCGCGAGGTTGTTCACGTGCACACCCCAGACGGGGGGCGTGTAGACCGGGACATACGGGCTGTCGCGATAGCCGATCACGATCAGCACCACCGAGAGCGCCAGCGCCGCCGCGAAGACGGCCTTCGATGCGTTGCCCATCCGCTCCTGCAGCATCGCGCGCGGTCCCGGCGCGATCCGCTTGAACAGATGGGCGAGAACCCAGAGCGCGAGGCCGAGAACGAGCAGCGCCATGGGTCAGGCCGCTCCGGCCTTGGCCAGCGTCTTCCGGGCGCTGGCGACATGAAGGTTCTCGACGATCCGGCCATCGACCACGGCGACACCCTCTCCCTTGTCCCTGGCCTCCTCCCAGGCGGCGATATGGCGTCGTGCCAGCTCGACCTCCGCCTCCGACGGGCTGAACACCTCGGTGCAGATCGGCAGCTGCGCCGGATGGATCAGCGTCTTGCCGTCCATGCCCAGCGCGCGTCCCTGAAGACATTCCGACCGCAGCCCCGCCTCGTCCCTGAAGGCGTTGAACACCCCGTCAACACAGGCGATCCCGGCCGTCCGGGCGGCGGCGACGCAGGTCTGCAGCGCCATCATCAGCGGCATCCGGTCGCCGCCGGTCTCGCAGCCGACTTCCGCGGCCAGGTCGTTGGTCCCGATGACGAGCCCCTGCATCCGCGGCGCCTGCGCGATCTCCGCGGCGTTGAAAAGGCTCCGCGTGGTCTCCATCATCGCCCAGGCCCGCGTCTCCGCCGTTCCATCGAGGCGCGCGAGCTCGTCCGAGAGCCGCTCGATATCGGCGGCGCCGTTCACCTTGGGCAGCAGGATCGCATCCGGTCCGGCGCCCGCGATCGCCAGCAGATCGTCGTCGGCCCAGTCCGTGTCGAAGCCGTTGATGCGCACGATGCAGACCCGGTCGCCGTAGCCGCCGGCGCCCAGCGCCGCCGCCAGCGTCTCCCGCGCCGCCGCCTTCTCCTCGACCGCGACCGCATCCTCCAGATCGAAGATGATCGCATCCACCGCGAGGTCGCGCGCCTTCTCCAGGGCACGCGCCTTCGATCCGGGTATGTAGAGGACCGATCTCCAGGGCCGCATCCGCTCGCTCATCCTCCGGCTCCGCGCAACTTTCTGTCGCGACGTGCCATGAAGCGGAACGAATTCGCAAGGCCATTTTCTGCGTCGCGGCGGCACCTGCCGGCGATTGCGCGCGGCGTCGTGCCGCCCGCGCCGACGTCCGCGGAGAGGGATTTCTGTCCGCCCCGCCGCATCTCAGCGGCCGTCCGCGACCCGCCTCCCGTCTTTTCGCGATGCCTCCGTTTTAACCTGTTTCCGAGGCGTTAGCCGGAACTTCGCGCGCAACTCGGAATTGGACTGGCAGTAAGCGGCACCGCCGCAGCGAAACTGAGAGGTCCCAGTGATGAACCGTACTCTTTCCACCACGGCGATTGCCGCGCTCCTTCTGGCCGCGCCCGCTATCGCCCAGGAGCAATCCGGCAGCAGCGGCTCGACGGCCTCCGGCTCGAGCGGCACGCAGACGGGGTCCGGCGACATCTTCGCGCAAGTGCCCGCCGATCCGCAATTGCAGCTCGGCACCGACCTGATCGGCAGCACCGTCTACTCGACGATGGCGATGTCCGGCCAGGGCTCGGGCAGCGGCTCCGCCTCGGGCGGGTCCGGCGAGTCCTCCGGCGGCTCTTCCGACAGTTCCTCCTCCGGCGGCTCTTCCGACAGTTCCTCCTCCGGCGGGTCGTCCTCCTCCAGCAGCGCGGAGTCCTCCGCCGGCGGCACGGGCGGCGAGCGGCAGAGCATCGGCGAGATAAACGATCTGGTCGTCACCCAGGACGGCCAGATCGAGTACGCGATCGTCGGCGTCGGCGGCTTCCTCGGCATCGGTGAGCGCGACGTCGCGGTGAACATGGGCGCCCTCGAATTCATGCAGGATCCGCAGAACCAGGGCGAGTACATGATCACGATCCCGGCCTCGCAGGAATCGATCGAGAACGCCCCCGAATTCGACCGCGCCGCCCTTCAGGGCGGTCAGCAGGGCGGCGGCTCCGGCTCGGGCGGAAGTTCCGAATCCGGTTCGGGCTCGAGCTCCGGCAGCGGCTCCGGCTCCAGCGGCGGCTCCGGCTCCAGCGGCGGCTCCGGCTCCAGCGGCGGCTCCGATTCCGGCAGTTCGGACGGCAGCAGCAACTGATCCGTCCCGACGGATCCCGCGGCGCAGGGCCGCGAACGTGGCGGCCGCTCCCCGGAGCGGCCGTTTCGCGTTCGGCCTTGTCATGCCCGAAACGAGCCCGTAACGCTCCGCGCAATCCAAGCAACCACTGGAGGTTCTCATGGCGAGACCGAAGATCGCGCTGATCGGCGCCGGACAGATCGGCGGCACGCTTGCCCATCTGGCCGCCCTGAAGGAATTGGGCGACGTCGTCCTGTTCGACATCGCCGAGGGGACGCCGCAGGGCAAGGCGCTCGACATCGCCGAGGCCGGGCCGGCCGAAGGCTTCGATGCGACGCTGAAGGGAACGCAGGACTACGCCGACATCGCCGGCGCCGATGTCTGCGTCGTCACCGCCGGCGTCCCCCGCAAGCCGGGGATGAGCCGCGACGACCTCCTCGGCATCAATCTCAAGGTCATGAAGGCGGTCGGCGAGGGCATCCGCGACAACGCCCCCGACGCCTTCGTGATCTGCATCACCAACCCGCTCGACGCGATGGTCTGGGCGCTGCGCGAATTCTCCGGCCTGCCGCACCAGAAGGTCTGCGGCATGGCGGGCATCCTCGACAGTTCCCGCTTCCGCCACTTCCTCAGCCTCGAATTCAACGTGTCGATGAAGGACGTGACCGCCTTCGTCCTCGGCGGGCACGGCGATTCGATGGTGCCGCTCATCCGCTACTCGACCGTGGCCGGCATCCCGCTGCCCGATCTGGTGAAGATGGGCTGGACCACCCAGGAGAAGCTCGACGCCATTGTCCAGCGCACCCGCGACGGCGGCGCCGAGATCGTCGGCTACCTCGGCAACGGTTCCGCCTTCTACGCCCCCGCCACCTCCGCCATCGAGATGGCCGAGGCCTATCTCAAGGACCAGCGCCGGGTGCTGCCCTGCGCCGCCTATGTCGAGGGCGCCTACGGTCTCGACGGATTCTATGTCGGCGTGCCGACGGTGATCGGCGCCGGCGGCATCGAGAAGGTCATCGAGATCGAGCTGAACAAGTCCGAGCAGGACATGTTCAACGGATCGGTCAACTCGGTGAAGGGCCTGGTCTCGGCCTGCAAGGAGATCGACGACACGCTCGCCTGAGCCTCGCCGCACGATGGGCCGGGGGCGCTGCGCGGCGGCGCCCCTTTTCTCGTCAGGCCCCTCCTTCGCCCCTCCGTTAGCGTTGACCCTCTCCGACCCGGCCCATTCCGTTTGTCTTGTCCGGCGGGGCATGGCACAGACCGTGGGGAGCGGAACAGGTCCGGGAGCGCCCCATGAACATCCACGAATATCAGGCGAAATCACTTCTGCGGGAAAGCGGCGCCCCCGTCGCGGATGGCCGCGTCGTCACCCGGGCCGAGGAGGCGAAGACCGCCGCCGGCGAGCTCGACGGTCCGCTCTGGGTGGTGAAGGCCCAGATCCATGCCGGCGGGCGCGGCAAGGGCAGCTTCAAGGAGGCCGATGCCGGCGAGAAGGGCGGCGTCCGCATCGCCAAGTCGGTGGAGGAGGCCGCCGAGGAAGCCAGGAAGATGCTCGGCCGCACGCTCGTCACGCACCAGACCGGCAAGCAGGGCAAGCAGGTCAACCGGATCTATTTCGAGGACGGCTCCGACATCTCCCGCGAGCTCTATCTGGCGCTCCTGGTCGACAGGCAGTCGAGCCGCATCTCCTTCGTCTGCTCCACCGAGGGCGGGGTGGACATCGAGGAGGTCGCCGCCTCCACCCCCGACAGGATCCTGAGCTTCTCGGTCGATCCCGCGACCGGCTTCATGCCGTATCACGGCCGCCGCATCGCCTTCGCGCTGGGCCTCGAAGGCCAGGCGTTGAAGCAATGCGTGAAGCTCATGGGCACGCTCTACCGGCTGTTCGTCGAGAAGGACATGGAGCAGCTCGAGATCAACCCGCTCATCGTCACCGAGCAGGGCGACCTGAAGGTGCTCGACGCCAAGCTGGGCTTCGATTCCAACGCGCTCTACCGCCACCAGGACATCGCCTCGCTGCGCGACGAGACCGAGGAGGACCCCAAGGAGCTGCAGGCGTCGAAATACGACCTGAACTACATCGCCCTCGACGGCGAGATCGGCTGCATGGTCAACGGCGCCGGCCTCGCCATGGCGACCATGGACATCATCAAGCTCAAGGGAGCGGAGCCCGCCAACTTCCTCGACGTGGGCGGCGGCGCCACCAAGGAGAAGGTGACCGAGGCGTTCAAGATCATCACCTCGGACAAGAACGTGAAGGGCATCCTCGTCAACATCTTCGGCGGCATCATGCGCTGCGACGTCATCGCCGAGGGCGTTGTCGCCGCGGTCAAGGAGGTCGGACTGGAAGTCCCGCTCGTGGTCCGGCTCGAAGGCACCAATGTCGAGAAGGGCAAGGAGATCATCGAGAATTCCGGCCTCAACGTCATCGCCGCCGACAACCTCTCCGACGCCGCGGAGAAGATCGTGAAGGCGGTGAAGGGATGAGACGCGGCCCCGACGCCTCGGCGGGGCCGGCCTCTCCGGCGGAGAGGCCCGCGCACCGGACGCCCGCCGCTCCGCGACGGGCCGGACGGTCCCCCCGGGCCCGCCACGTCGCACTCGACAAGGACGCCACGCCATGACCAAGCCCGTCTCCGACGCCGCCCCCCTGGTCCTCGGCGCCGCCCTGATCGGCGGCGGCTTGCTGCTGCGGCAGTGGCAGCCCAAGGCCCTCGTCCTGCCCGACCGGCCGGCGATGGCCCATCGCGACAGCGGCACGCGGCGCCTCGCGCGGCACACCCGCGACGGCATCGCCCGCTTCCTGCCGGGCAACCTGACCGGCTCGATCGGCCGGACGCTTCTCATCATGGGCGCGGGGCTCGTTCTCGTCCGCCTGCTCGACATGGCGGTGGAGGACGGCGAAGAGCTGTTCTGATCCCGCCCCCAATCCACACGCCAAGGAGCCGCGAATGGCCATTCTCGTCGACAAGGACACCAAGGTGATCTGCCAGGGCTTCACCGGAAGCCAGGGCACGTTCCACTCCGAGCAGGCCATCGCCTACGGCACGCGGATGGTCGGCGGCGTGACGCCGGGCAAGGGCGGCCAGTCCCATCTCGACCTGCCGGTCTTCAATTCCTGCCACGAGGCGGTGGAGAGAACCGGCGCCGACGCTTCCGTGATCTACGTGCCGCCGCCCTTCGCCGCCAATTCCATCCTCGAGGCGATCGATGCCGGCATCCCGCTCGTGGTCTGCATCACCGAAGGCATCCCGGTCCTCGACATGATGAAGGTCAAACGCGCCCTCGACGGCTCGAAGACCACGCTCATCGGCCCGAACTGCCCCGGCGTCATCACCCCCGACGCCTGCAAGATCGGCATCATGCCCGGCCATATCCACAAGCGCGGCAAGGTCGGCGTCGTCTCCCGCTCCGGCACCCTGACCTACGAGGCGGTGAAGCAGACCACCGATGTGGGCCTCGGGCAGTCCACCTGCGTCGGCATCGGCGGCGACCCGATCAAGGGCACCGAGCATATCGACGTGCTGGAGATGTTTCTCGCCGACGCGGAGACCGAGGCCATCATCATGATCGGCGAGATCGGCGGCCAGGCCGAGGAGGACGCGGCGCAGTTCCTCGCCGACGAGAGGAAGGCCGGCCGGTGGAAGCCCACGGCGGGCTTCATCGCCGGCCGCACCGCGCCTCCGGGCCGGCGCATGGGCCATGCCGGCGCAATCGTCGCCGGCGGCAAGGGCGGCGCCGATGACAAGATCGCCGCGATGGAAGAAGCGGGCATCACCGTGGCCGACAGTCCGGCCGAACTCGGCGAGGCGGTCCTGAAGGCGATCGGCTGAGGCGATGCGGGGGCGCGCGGATGGCAGCTGCCCGCGGCGGAGGAGCACCCGGCTCCCCGCCCCGCGCGGCCAACGGCCGGGGCCATGACCTTCGCCGGCGCCGTCCGCACCTGCCTGACGAAATACGCGACCTTCTCCGGCCGCGCCAGCCGGTCCGAATACTGGTGGTTCGTCCTCTTCTTCTTCATCGGCAGTCTCGTCTCCGGCTTCGTCGACCAGCTTCTCTTCGGCGTTCCGGTGCTGCGGACGGGTGATGGCGGCGACAATGGCGACGGCCCGGTGGAATTCGTCTTCGGCCTGGCGATGTTCCTGCCCCTGCTGGCCGCCGGCTGGCGGCGGATGCACGATACCGGCCGGTCCGGCCTGCTGCTGTTCTATCCGCTGATCGTGATGATCGGCATCGCCACCTTCGCCGGCTTCATGGGCGGCTTCGCCCCGCTTTTCGAGGGCGATTTCGCCACCCTTCTGGCCGGGGGAACCTCGATCGTGATCGCCTTTTCGCTTATCGTGCTGTTTCTTTCTCCGCTGGTTGTTATCTGGTGGTTAGCCAGCCCGTCCGAGCCCGATCCCAACGACCACGGGCCGACCCCTCAGGAGGTGATCCGATGACCGATCAGTCCCGCAACGACGTCTTTCACGCCTCGAGCTTCATGCAGGGACAGAACGCGGTCTATCTGGAGCAGCTCCACGCCCGCTACGCCGAGGACCGCCAGGCGGTGGACGAGAGCTGGCGGGACTTCTTCGACCAGCTCGACGAGGTGGCCGACCCGAAGGCGGAGGCCGCCGGCCCCTCCTGGGCGCGCAAGGACTGGCCGCCGCAGCCCGACGACGAGCTGACCCACGCGCTCGACGGCCAGTGGCCCTCGGGCCCCGAGGCCGACGGCCGGGAGATTGCGGAGAAGCTGTCGGGCAAGGCCGCCGAAAGCGGCCGCGCCGCCTCGACCGAGCAGATCCGCGCCGCGGTGCTCGATTCCGTGCGCGCGCTGATGCTGATCCGCGCCTACCGCATCCGCGGCCACCTGAACGCCGATCTCGACCCGCTGGGCCTGCGGGAGAAATCCTACCAGGCCGAGCTGGACTACCGCTCCTACGGATTCGACGAGAGCGATCTCGACCGCAAGATCTTCATCGACAACGTGCTCGGCCTCGAGGTCGCCTCGCTGAACGAGATCCTCGACCTGGTGAAGCGCACCTATTGCGGCACCTTCGCGCTCCAGTACATGCACATCTCCGACCCCGAGCAGGCCGGCTGGCTGAAGGAGCGGATCGAGGGCTACGGCAAGGAGGTGAAGTTCACCGAACCGGGCCGCCGCGCGATCCTGAACAAGCTGGTCGAGGCGGAGGGATTCGAGAAGTTCCTGCACGTCAAGTACATGGGCACCAAGCGCTTCGGCCTCGACGGCGGCGAGGCGCTGATCCCCGCGATGGAGCAGATCATCAAGCGCGGCGGCGCGCTGGGGCTGAAGGAGGTGGTGATCGGCATGCCCCACCGCGGCCGCCTCAGCGTCCTCGCCAATGTCATGGGCAAGCCCTACCGTGCGATCTTCAACGAATTCCAGGGCGGCAGCTTCAAGCCCGACGACGTCGAGGGCTCCGGCGACGTGAAGTACCACCTCGGCACGTCCTCCGACCGGGAATTCGACGGCAATACCGTCCACCTCTCGCTGACCGCGAACCCCTCCCATCTCGAGGCGGTGAACCCGGTGGTGCTCGGCAAGTCCCGCGCCAAGCAGGACCAGCTGAAGGACCATGACCGCGACGAGGTGCTGCCCGTGCTCCTGCACGGCGACGCCGCCTTCGCCGGGCAGGGCGTCGTAGCGGAATGCTTCCAGCTCTCCGGCATCCGCGGCCACCGCACCGGCGGCACGATCCACATCGTCGTGAACAACCAGATCGGCTTCACCACGACGCCCGCCTTCTCGCGCACCTCGCCCTACCCGACCGACATCGCGCTGACGGTCGAGGCGCCGATCTTCCACGTCAACGGCGACGATCCGGAGGCCGTGGTGCACGCCGCCAAGGTGGCGACCGAGTTCCGGCAGAAGTTCCGCAAGGACGTGGTGATCGACATGATCTGCTTCCGCCGGTTCGGCCACAACGAGGGCGACGAGCCGATGTTCACGAACCCGGCGATGTACAAGATCATCAAGGACAAGAAGACGACGCTCACGGTCTATTCCGACCGGCTGGCGGCGGAGGGTCTGCTCCCCGAAGGCGGGATCGACGACATGAAGGCCGAGTTCCGCGCCCATCTGGAGGAGGAATTCGAGGCCGGCAAGGAATACCGGCCCAACAAGGCGGACTGGCTGGACGGCCGCTGGTCCCACCTCAACCGCCAGAGCGAGAAGTACCAGCGCGGCAAGACGGCGATCGAGCGCGAGACATTCGACCAGATCGGCACCGCGCTGACCACCGCGCCCGAGGGCTTCAACCTCCACAAGACCGTCGGGCGGCTGCTCGATTCGAAACGGGAGATGTTCGAGACCGGCGAGGGCTTCGACTGGGCCACGGCGGAGGCGCTGGCCTTCGGCTCGTTGCTCACCGAAGGCTATCCGGTGCGTCTCTCGGGACAGGATTCGGTGCGCGGGACCTTTTCCCAGCGCCATTCCGCGCTCGTGGATCAGGAGACGGAGGATCGCTACTATCCCCTGAACCACATCCGCGAGGGTCAGGCGAAATACGAAGGGATCGATTCGATGCTTTCGGAATACGCCGTGCTCGGCTTCGAATACGGCTATTCCCTCGCCGAACCCAACGCGCTGACGCTCTGGGAGGCGCAGTTCGGCGATTTCGCCAATGGCGGCCAGATCATGTTCGACCAGTTCATCTCGTCGGGCGAGTCGAAATGGCTGCGCATGTCGGGGCTCGTCTGCCTGCTGCCCCACGGCTACGAGGGCCAGGGCCCCGAGCACTCCTCCGCCCGGCTCGAGCGGTTCCTGCAGATGTGCGGGCAGGACAACATGATCGTGGCGAACTGCACCACGCCGGCGAACTACTTCCACATCCTGCGCCGGCAGCTCCACCGGTCCTTCCGCAAGCCGCTGATCCTGATGACGCCGAAATCGCTGCTGCGTCACAAGCTGGCGGTGTCGAAGAGCGAGCACTTCCTCGAAGGATCCTCCTTTCATCGGGTCCTGTGGGACGACGCCGAGCATGGGCTCTCGGACACTGAGCTGGCCTCGGACGACAGGATCAGGCGCGTCGTGCTGTGCTCGGGCAAGGTCTATTACGACCTTCTGGACAAGCGCGACGAGGAGGGGCTCGACGACGTCTACCTGATGCGGATCGAGCAGTTCTATCCCTTCCCGGCCCATTCCATGGTCAAGGAGCTTCAGCGCTTCAAGCAGGCGAAGGTGATCTGGTGCCAGGAAGAGCCCAAGAACCAGGGCGCCTGGAACTTCATCGAGCCGAACATCGAATGGGTGCTGACGCGGATCAAGGCCGATTACACGCGGCCCGAATATGCCGGGCGCCAGGCCATGGCCTCGCCGGCCAACGGGCTCGCCTCGCAGCACAAGGCTACGCAACAGGCGCTGGTGAACGCGGCGCTGGGAATCGAAGGATAATGCAATGACTGAAGTCCGCGTCCCAACTCTGGGCGAATCCGTCTCCGAAGCCACCGTCGGCACGTGGTTCAAGAAGCCCGGCGACGCGGTCGAGACCGACGAGATGCTCTGCGAGCTCGAGACCGACAAGGTCTCCGTCGAGGTCCCCTCCCCCGCCGCCGGCACGCTCGACGAGATCGTCGCCGAGGAGGGGGAGACGGTCGGCGTCGACGCGCTTCTCGCCCATATCGCCGAGGGCAAGGTGGAGGGGGCGTCCTCCGCGAAGACGTCTTCCTCCGGCAAGGATGCGCGGAAGGGCGACAAGAAGACGGCCGGGGCCGGGGAAGCCGCCTCCGAAGCCGGCGACGCGGAAGGCTCCGGCGGCGAGTCGGAGGACCCCGGCGGCGAGGAGGTCGAGGTCAAGGTGCCCTCGCTCGGCGAGAGCGTCAGCGAGGCCACCGTCGCATCGTGGTACAAGAAGGAGGGCGACAGCGTCGAGGCCGACGAGATGATCGCCGAACTGGAGACTGACAAGGTCTCCGTCGAGGTGCCGGCCCCCGCCGCGGGCACGATCTCCAGGCTCCTGAAGCAGGAAGGCGAGACGGTCGAGGCCGGCGGCACGCTGGCGATGCTGTCGAAGGGCGGCGGCGGCTCCAAATCCGCCAAGGCGACGGCGCCGGAATCCGACGCGGACTCCGACGGAAAACCGACGGAAAACCGACAGGATTCCGACGCCCCCTCGGCGAAGAAGCTGATGGCCGAGAAGAACCTCTCCGCCGATCAGGTCAAGGGCACCGGCAAGGGCGGCCGGATCATGAAGGGAGACGTGCTGAAGGCGCTCGAGCAGGGCGGATCTGGCCCCGCAGCCGAGGCCCCCGCGGCCGAGCCGCCGAAGCGCGCCCCCTCCCCCGCCGGCGATGCGGACCGCGAGGAGCGGGTCAAGATGACCCGCCTGCGCCAGACCATCGCCAAGCGCCTCAAGGACGCCCAGAACACCGCCGCGATGCTGACCACCTACAACGAGGTGGACATGACCGAGGTCATGGGATTGCGGAGCCAGTACAAGGAGTTGTTCGAGAAGAAGCACGGCGTCCGACTGGGCTTCATGTCGTTCTTCACCAAGGCCTGCTGCCATGCCCTGAAGGAGGTCCCGGAGGTCAATGCCGAGATCGACGGCACGGAGATCGTCTACAAGAACTTCGTCCACATGGGCATCGCCACCGGCACGCCCCAGGGCCTCGTCGTCCCGGTCATCCGCGACGCGGATTCCAAGTCCTTCGCCGAGATCGAGACGGCGATCAACGAGAAGGGCCGCAAGGCCCGCGACGGCAAGCTCTCCATGCAGGACATGCAGGGCGGCACCTTCACCATCTCGAATGGCGGCGTCTACGGCTCGCTGATGTCCTCGCCGATCCTGAACCCGCCCCAGTCGGGCATCCTCGGGATGCATAAAATCCAGCAACGTCCGATGGTTGTAGACGGCGAGATCAGGGTTCGGCCAATGATGTATCTGGCGCTGAGCTACGATCACCGCGTCGTCGACGGCAAGGGCGCCGTCACCTTCCTCGTCCGCGTCAAGGAGGCGCTCGAGGATCCCCGCCGGCTGCTGATGGATCTGTAATGCGGCGGCCGGTCTGGCTTTGGATCGTGATCGCGCTCTACGCGCTCGTCGGACTGACGAATCTGCGCACCGCGTTCCACACCGCGCTCGGCGTCGAGACCGGGTTCGGCGTGGACGGGCGGCTGCTGCTCGCTCTCGCCGCCCTGCTCTCCGGGGCCTCGGCCTGCCTCGCGGCCTTCTGGTCCATCCGGGGCGAGGCGCGGGCAATTCCCGCCTCCCTCGCCTTCCTGGCGCTCTTCATGGCGCTGGCGCTCTGGGGCACGGCGATCGCTGGCGCGCCCACCCGCTGGGGAATGCTCCTGTTCTGGGTCGGCCTGTTCTCCGCCATGTCCTACTTCCTCCGGATCGCCAGACAGCGGGGCTACCTGACGTGAAACGCGGCCTCGCCCTGCTTCCCCTTCTTGCCGCCTGTGCCGCGCCGGTTCCGCAGGACGTGACCGTGCGCCATGTCAGCTCCACGGAGACCGCCGGGACCGACGCCCGCTGGCACCTGTTCCTCTTCGACCCGAGCGAGCCGCGGCCCCTCGACACGCGGATCGCCCTGGCGCGCCGGATGGTCGCGCGCGAAGGGCGCTGCCGCTGGGTGGACCGCCCGCGATCCGAGATCGAGAGCCGCACCGCCGACCAGGGCGCGACCTACGCCGATACCCTTCTTGCCGCCCCCCTTGCCTGCCCGTCCTGAGGCGCTGGACAGGCGGGCGGTCGCCGTGGTTCAGTTCCCGCTCTTCGTTCCTGGTGAAGGGCCAGTGTCATGCAACTCCTGATCCGCTTCGAGACCCACGACAGATCGGCCTTCCGCGACGCCTACGACGCCGCGCGGGAAGAGCGGGACCAGGCTGGACTCACCCAGCTCCAGCTCTGGGAAGAGGCCGACGAGCCGAACCGACTGTGGGCGCTCTACGGCGTCGCCGACCGGGACAAGGCCGAAGCCTGGCTCGCCAAGACCTCCGCCCTCGCCTCCCGTCTCGAGGGCCACGACGCGCATTTCCTCGCAACCGCTTGATACCCATGCCGATATTTCGGATGCGAGACCGACCGACCTTATCCGCGGATAAGGTCGGGCTCCCCGCCTTTTCCAGACAGCCGTGATTCCATGCCCCCCGAAC
Organism: uncultured Alphaproteobacteria bacterium; assembly: GCA_963829665.1. Classification (GTDB taxonomy): domain Bacteria; phylum Pseudomonadota; class Alphaproteobacteria; order Rhodobacterales; family Rhodobacteraceae; genus Palleronia. Next base: position 456,000 of record CAWHJL010000001.1, read on the forward strand.
TCACCATCCTGACACTCGCCGGTCTCCTCCAGGGCGTGCAGCTCGTCCTCTACTCCGTTCCCGCCAATCTCGAGCTCGGGCCCGGCAAGACGATGAGTCCCCGCGACCCGCAGCGTCTGTCGGCTCCGCTCGCAGAGCAGGTTTCGGTCCGCACCGGCCGGCTGGCCCGCGCCTACCAGAACCACAACGAGGCGCTCCTGCTGTTCGCCGTCGCCGCCCTGACGATCGCGGTTTCGGAACAGTCGAGCTGGTTCACGGCCACCTGCGCCATCGCCTATCTGGTCGCGCGGATCCTCTACATCCCGGCCTACGCCTTCGGCTGGGTGCCGGGCCGGTCGATCATCTTCGGCGCGGGCTGGCTCGCCACGCTGTTGATGCTGCTCGCCGCGCTGCTATGACCTTTCCGGAACCGTTCGAGGAGAGGCCCCCATGTCCAGCTACGACGTCATCATCATCGGCTCCGGCCCCGGCGGCTATGTCTGCGCCATCCGCTGCGCCCAGCTCGGGCTGAAGACCGCCTGCGTCGAGGCGCGCGAGACGCTCGGGGGCACCTGCCTCAACATCGGCTGCATCCCCTCGAAGGCGCTTCTGCATTCGACCGAGATGCTGCACGAGGCCCAGACCAATTTCGAGAAGATGGGCCTGATGGCCGAGGCGCCCAAGGTCGACTGGTCGAAGATGCAGTCCTACAAGGACACGACCATCGAGCAGAACACCAAGGGCATCGAATTCCTGTTCAAGAAGAACAAGGTGGACTGGCTGAAGGGCTGGGGCTCGATCCCCGAAGCCGGCAAGGTCAAGGTCGGCGAGGAGGTGCACGACGCGAAGAACATCGTCATCGCCACGGGTTCCGTCCCCGCCTCCATTCCCGGCGTGGAGATCGACGAGGAGCGCGTGGTCTCCTCCACCGGCGCGCTCGACCTCGACGAGATCCCGGGCAAGATGGTGGTGATCGGCGCCGGCGTCATCGGGCTCGAGATGGGGTCGGTCTATGCCCGCCTCGGCACCGGGGTGACGGTGGTCGAATATCTCGACACGATCACGCCCACCATGGACGGCGAGGTGCAGAAGCAGTTCCGCAAGATCCTCGGCAAGCAGGGGCTGGACTTCGTGCTCGGCGCCGCCGTCCAGGGGGTCGAGACCGGCAAGGACGGCTGCACCGTCACCTACAGGAAGGGCGACGAGGAGACGACGGTGGAGGCCGACATCGTGCTCGTCTCCACCGGCCGCAAACCCTACACCGACGGTCTCGGCCTCTCCGAGCTCGGCGTCGAGGTCACCGACAGGGGCCAGGTGAAGACCGACGGCCACTGGGCGACCACCGTCGAGGGCATCTACGCCATCGGCGACGCGATCACCGGGCCGATGCTCGCCCACAAGGCCGAGGACGAGGGCATGGCCGTGGCCGAGCAGCTCGCCGGCAAGGCCGGGCACGTGAATTACGAGGTCATCCCCTCGGTGATCTACACCCACCCGGAGGTCGCCGCGGTGGGACGGACCGAGGAGCAGCTGAAGGAGGACGGCGTGGCCTACAAGGCCGGCAAGTTCTCCTTCATGGGGAACGGGCGCGCCAAGGCCAACTTCACCGCCGACGGCTTCGTGAAGATCCTCGCCGACAAGGAGACCGACCGCATCCTCGGCGCCCATATCATCGGCCCGATGGCCGGCGATCTGATTCACGAGATCTGCGTCGGCATGGAATTCGGCGCCGCCGCGCAGGATATCGCGCTCACCTGCCACGCGCATCCGACCTATTCCGAAGCGGTCCGCGAGGCCGCCCTTGCCTGCGGCGACGGTCCGATCCATTCGTGATCGGGGGGCCGACCCTCTCCTGACAAAATGGACAGGGTCGTGTCTCCCATCGTCTCCGCTCCGACCGCCGAGTGCGCGGCCCTGGCCGGATCGAGACTCCTGATCGTCGACGATTTCGACATCACCCGCCGGATCCTCGTCGAGCAGTCACGGGACGGAGGCATGTCGGTCACGGCCGTGGCTTCCGGCGAAGCGGCCCTGAGCGCGCTCCGTGCCGGGGGGGGCGGAGGCGCCGCCGTTCGACCTCGTCGTCACCGATTGCAAGCTGCGCGGGATGGGCGGTGCGCACCTCGCGCGCCGTATTCGCGCCGATGCACGGCTGGCGCTTCTGCTGCTGATCGTGCTCTCGTCGCCGGCCGAGAAATCCGGGATCGCCGAGCACGGCGGAATCCCCGCTGATGAATGGCTTCTCAAGCCGATCCGCTCGCGGCGGCTGAAAGGCGCGATCGGGCGGGTTCTGGTCGAAGCGCGGCGGCGTTGAGGGCGGCGCTCCCGGCGCGGCGGCGGCTGGCCGGGCCGGCGCCGCATCCGGCATCGGCCTGGAGCCGCGATCCGGCTGCGCGCCGGCCGCTCCGCTGATCGCCGTCGTGGACGACACGATCCTCAACCGCCGCGTTCTCGAAACCATGCTGAAGGCGCCGCGGAATCGCACCCTGACCGCCGGAAGCGGTTCGGAGGCTCTGCGCCTCGTCGCCGCCCATGCGCCGGACAGGGTGTTCACCGACATCTCCATGCCCGAATTGCACGGCTACGATCTGGCGCGGGCCCTCCGCGACCGAGAGGCTGGCATCGACGACATTGTCGTGAAACCTGTCCGCCGCCGCGCGGATCTGGACCGGGTGATCGGTCTCTGGCTGACCGACCGGGGCCGCAGGGCGGCCTGGCACCGCCTCGCCCTGCCCCCCGGCCCGGTTTCACTCCGCCGGCGCGGCGCTGCCCTCCGCAACGCGGCCGGCTGCGCGCCGACCGAAGAGACGCATGACGATCACGAAGAAGAGCGGCACGAAGAGCACTCCCAGAACCGTCGCCGAAATCGTTCCGCCGAGGACGCCGGAGCCGATCGCGTTGCGTCCGCCCGCCCCCGCGCCGCTGCTCAGCACCAGCGGAAGGACACCCAGCGAGAACGCCATCGAGGTCATGACGATGGGCCGGAAGCGCTGCCGCGCGGCCTCGACCGCTGCGGCGAGGACGGATTCCCCGGTCTGCATCCGCTCGCGGGCGAACTCGACGATCAGGATCGCGTTCTTGCCGGTGAGGCCGATGACGGTCAGCAGGCCCACCTGAAAGAAGACCCCGTTCTCGAACCCGCCGAGCCAGGCGCCGACGAGGGCGCCGAGCACGCCGATCGGCATGGCGAGCATCACCGAGAACGGGATCGTCCAGCTCTCGTAGAGGGCTGCAAGGGAGAGGAACACCGCGGCGAGCGAAAGCGCGTAGAGCAGGGGCGCCTGATTGCCCGATTGCCGCTCCTCGAGCGACAGGCCGGTCCAGGCCAGGGTGAAGCCGGCGGGAAGCTGGCTTGCGAGACGCTCCATCTCGGCCATCGCCTCGCCGGTGGTCACGCCTTCGTCCGGCGAGCCCTGCAATTGCATGGAGGGCACGCCATTATAGCGGTAGATGCCCTGCGCCCCCTGGGACCAGTTGCTGTCGGCGAAGTTCGTGAACGGAACCAGACCGCCGGTCGCGTTGCGGATGCGCCACTTCTCGATGTCAGAGGGCGTCGACCGGCTTTCGGCCTCGCCCTGGACATAGACGCGCTTGATCTGGCCGCGGTCGATGAAGTCGTTGACATAGGTTCCCGCCCAGGCGGTGGACAGAAGGTTGCTGACATCGGTGGCGCTCACGCCCATCGCTCCGGCCTTCCGCCAGTCGATGTTGATGTTGAACTGCGATGAATCCTCGAGACCGTTCGGCCGCACCGAGGAAATCAGATCGCTCTGCGAGACAAGGCCGATGAGCTGGTTGCGGGCCTGCAGGAGCTCGTCGTGGCTCTGACCCGCGCGTGCCTGCAGATAGACGTCGAAGCCCGAGACGTTTCCGAGCTCGATCACCGCGGGCGGCACCACCGGGAACACCATCGCGTCGCGGATCTGGCCGAGCGCCCCGAAGGCCTGCCCGGCGATCGCCTGGGCGCTCTGGCCCGGATCGGGGCGCTCCTCCCAATCCTTCAACCGCACGAAGGCGATCCCCATGTTCTGGCCCTGCCCGGCGAAACTGAAGCCGCCGACCGCGAAGACCGACTCGACCGCCTCGCTCTGGTCGTCGAGGAAATAGGTCTCGACCTGCTCGATCACATCCACCGTCCGATCCAGCGTCGCGCCGGTCGGCGCCTGGATCAGGGTGAAGAGAATGCCCTGATCCTCGTCGGGCAGGAAGCCGGTCGGGGTTCGCAGGAACAGCAGGACCATGACCGCGGCGAGGCCGAGATAGACGAGCCCCACCCGGAGCGGCCGCCGGACGATCCATCCCACCGTGCGGCCATAGCCGCCGAGGGTCCGGGCGAAGCCCCAGTTGAACCAGCCGAACGGGCCGCGCCGCGCGCCATGGCTCTTCGGCTTCAGGATCGTGGCGCAGAGCGCCGGCGTCAGCGTCAGCGCCACCAGCACCGACAGCGCCATGGCCGAGACGATGGTGATCGAGAATTGCTGGTAGATGACGCCGGTCGAACCGCCGAAGAAGGCCATTGGCACGAACACGGCGGAGAGCACCATCGCGATGCCGACGAGGGCGCCGGTGATCTGGCCCATGGACTTCCGCGTCGCCTCGCGCGGCGACAGACCCTCCTCCTCCATGACCCGCTCGACATTCTCGACGACGACGATCGCGTCGTCCACCAGAAGCCCGATCGCCAGCACCATGGCGAGCATCGTCAGCGTATTGATCGAGAAGCCGGCGATCGCCAGCACCCCGAAGGTCCCGAGAAGGACGACCGGCACGGCGAGCGTCGGGATGATCGTCGCGCGCAGGTTCTGCAGGAACAGGAGCATCACGAGGAAGACCAGCACGATCGCCTCGACCAGCGTCTTGACCACCTCCTCGATGGAGATCTTGACGAAGGGCGTGGTGTCGTAGGGGATGACGTAGTCGATGCCTTCCGGGAAGAGCTCGGCGAATTCGTCGATCCGCGCCTCGACCGCCGTCGCGGTGTCGAGCGCATTGGCGCCGGGCGCGAGGCTGACCGCCATGCCGCTGGCCGGGGCGCCGTTGTAGCGCGATTCGAAGCCGTAGCTCTCCGCCCCGATCTCGACCCGCGCCACGTCGCCGAGCAGCACCAGCCCGCCGCCGGTCTCCGCGCGCAGCACGATCTGGCGGAAATCCTCCGGCGTCTGCAGGAGCGACTGGGCGGTGATCGTGGCGTTGAGCTGCTGCCCGGTCTCGCTGGGCCGCGTGCCGAAGGCGCCTGCCGAGATCTGCGCGTTCTCGGCGGAGACGGCTGCCACGACGTCGTTGGCCGAAAGTTCGTAGGCGGCGAGCTTTGACGGGTCGAGCCATATCCGCATCGCGTAGGGCGCGCCGAAGACCTGCACGTTGCCCACGCCGTCGATGCGGCTGATCTCGTCGACGATGTTGGTGTCGAGATAATCGGCGAGATCGGCCTGGTTGTAGCTGCCGTCCTCGGAGATCAGGCCGATCACCATGAGGAAGCCGGAGGACGATTTCTGCACCGTGATGCCGTTGCGCTGAACGGGTTCGGGCAGGAGCGACGTCGCCTGGCTGACCTTGTTCTGAACCTGGACCTGGGCGATGTCGGGATCGGTCCCCGTCTCGAATGTCAGGGTGATCTGAGCCGATCCCGAGGAGGACGAGGTCGAGGAGAAATAGCGCATCCCGTCGAGCCCGGTCATCTGCTGTTCGAGCACCTGGGTGACCGTGTTCGCCAGCGTCTGCGCCGAGGCGCCGGGATAGGAGGCCCGCACCTCGACCGTGGGCGGGGCGATCTGCGGATATTGCGCGATCGGCAGGGTGAAGATCGACAGGACGCCGATTCCCATCACGATGATCGAGATGACCCAGGCGAAGACGGGCCTGTCTATGAAGAAGCCCGCCATTATTCGACCTTCGATCCGGGGGCCGGCTGGGCCTCGGCCACGTCCTTGGCATCGGCGGATCCGCTCTCTTCGCGCTCCTCGGGCGCGACGGTCGCGCCGGGGGTGACCTTCTGCAGACCGGCGACGATGATCCGGTCGCCAGCCTCGACGCCGTCGCTCACGATCCAGTCCGAGCCGCGATCCTGCACGATGGTCAGCGCCCGCTCCTCGACCACGTTCTCGGCATTGACGACGAGGGCGGTGGGATTGCCGCGCCGGTCGCGGGAGACGCCCTCCTGGGGTACGAGAAACACGTTGTCCTCGCGCCCGGTGGGCATCTCCACCTGGACATACATGCCCGGCAGGAGGAGGCCGTCGGGGTTGGGGAAGGACATGCGGAGCACGACGACGCCGGTCTGCTCGTCCACGTGGGGTTCGGCGGCGCTGAGCTTGCCCCGGCTCGGATAGATCGAGCCGTCCGCCAGTTCCAGGGAGACCTCGCGCGGCCCGTCTACCGCGGGTCCCTCCCTGCGGCGCCATTTCAGCAGGTCGGCGGCCGATTGCGTCACATCGACATAGACCGGGTCGAGCGCGCGGACGACCGCCAGCGGTGTCGCCTGGCTGGCGGTGACGAGCGCGCCCGGACTCGCCTCGGAAAAGCCGATGCGGCCCGACAGCCGGGCGCGGATTTCGGTTCGGTCGAGCTCGATCTGCGCGGTCTGCAACTGCGCGCGGGCCACCTCCAGCCCCGCCGCGGCCGCGTCGCGGGTCGAGACCGCGTTATCCTCGTTCGCCGTGGACGAGATTCCGCGCTTGCTCAGGGTCTGGATGCGCTCCGCCTCCAGTTCCGCGGCGCGCAGCGTCGCCTCGGCCTGCGTGACCGAGGCATTCGCCTGCGCCACGGAGGCCTCGTAGCTGGCGGGATCGATCCGGTAGAGCACGTCGCCGGCCTCCACCGCGCCGCCCTCCTCGAAGAGGCGTTCGGTGACGATGCCGCTCACCTGCGGCCGCACCTCCGCCTCGGCCGAGGCGCGCACGCGGCCGGGCAGAACCGATGTCAGGATCACGGATTGCGGCTCGAGGGTCTCGACGCTCACCGCGGGCGGGGGCGCGTCCTGCGCGCCCTGTGCGGAAACGGAGCCGGTGACCGCCATGCCGAGGAGGACGGCAATCGCCGCGCGTCGCAGGTAGCTGGCCATGTCGACCTTTCTTCGGAGAGGACGGCGCTTGATGTCCGCCGGGCGAGAAGATAGAAAACTGAACGGTTCCCTAAATCGGGCGTCTGGTTTATGCAAGAGTGGAACGCTGCGTCGCAGAAGCACACCGGCTCCGATGGGGCGGCGACCTGCGGCCGGGGCCGCACGCGGGGTCGGCCGCCGGTCATGTCGGCCGAGGACCGGGTGGAGCGAATCCTCGACGCTCTCGATGCGGTCTTCGACAGGGCGGGCCTCGAGGGCACGACGATGGATGCGATCGCGGCGGAGGCCGGCATGTCGAAGCGGACGCTCTACGGCGCCTTCGCGGATCGCGACGAACTCTTCGGGGCGTATATGGAACGCATGCGACGCGGTTTCATGCACGAGCTGGACGAGCAGGATCTTCGCGCGCCTCTCGAGCATCGGCTGCGTCGCTTGCTGGCCCCCTGCCCCCGCACGCCGCCTTCGGGACTGCCCCTGGCGCTTCTCAGGCTGGCGCTCACCGGGACCGGGTCGGAACCGCGATCCGCCAGTTCCTGCCTGTCGGGGTGGCTTCGGCACGATCGCGATCTGATCCAGGCCGAACTCGACCGGGCGGTCACGCGCGGCGAGGCGCGCGTCGCCGATACCGGCGCGGCGGCACGCATTCTCGAGGGCATGGTCCGGCCCTCGCTCTTCGACCTTCTTCTGCGCCCGGCCGCAGCGCCGGACGAGGCCGCCATCCGGGCTCGGTTCGAACTGGGCCTGGCGATGTTCCTGGTGGCCGTTGCGGCATAGACCGCGAGACGCGAGACGCCGATGCGAAATCCCGGCGAGCCTCGTCGGGGCGCATCGCTTCTCCCCGGACCTTATCCGCGGGTAAGGTCCTCCGGCGCCGGGGCCGACCTTATCCGCGGATAAGGTCGCGCAGTCGCGCCGCCGGGGCGGCGCCGTCCGATCTGGACAAGCCTCGGGCTCCTCCGGCAAGGATCGCCGATGGAAGAGAACGAACTCGCCCTCCGCGCCGCGATCGTGCGGGCCTGTCTCGAGATGTCCCGGCAGGGGCTCAACCAGGGAACCTCGGGCAACGTCTCGGTCCGCTGGAATTCCGGCCTGCTGATCACGCCGTCCGGTCTTCCCTACGAGTCGATGGCACCCGAGGACATCGTCTTCCTCGATATGGAGGGGAGCGCGACGGGTCGACATGCCCCCTCGTCCGAATGGCGCTTCCACCGCGACATCCTGCGCGAGCGGCCGGAGCTGAACGCCGTCGTGCATGCCCACCCGCCCTACGCCACGGCGCAAGCGATCCTCAACGAGGACGTGCCTGCGGTGCATTACATGATCGCCGCGGCCGGCGGGTCCACGCTCCGGTGCGCGCCCTACGCCACCTTCGGCACCGGCGAGCTCTCCGCCCATGCGCTTGCGGCGCTGCGGGGCCGAACCGCCTGCCTGCTGGCCAATCATGGCCTGATCGCCTGCGGAACGAGCCTGCCGAAGGCCCTGTGGCTGGCGGCGGAATGCGAGATCCTCTGCCGCCAATACGCCATAGCCCGCCAATCGGGCCGGCCCGTCATCCTCTCCGACGCGGACATCGCCGCGGTGCTCGAGAAGTTCGCGAGCTACGGGCCGCGGGACAGCTCCGGGACCTGAGGCGCGATGCGCCGTCCTCGGCCCCGCCGGTCGGATCGCGTCACTCGGACCCGATCGCGTCGGGCGGACGCCCCTTCCGTTCGAGGCCGTCCACGAAGATGTCGAGCAGCCGGAGCACCTGGGCGCGCCATTCGGGCGCGGGCTCGCGCGCATAGCAGAGCGCGTACATCGTCTGGAGCAGATCCTCGGCCGTCACGCCCGGCCGGATCCGGCCGGTATCGGCGGCGCGGCGCAGCAAGCGGTCCACGGCAGCCCCGATCCGGGTCGCGTGATCGGCATAGCACCGCTTCGATTCCTCGCTCATCACCATCGACAGCGCGCCGAGCATCCCGCGCTTGGTCTCCACCAGCGCCACGTTGGCATGCAGCCAGCCGCGCAGGGCGGCCACCGGATCCTCCGCATTGTCCAGCCGTTCGGCGCTCCGTGCGAGCTCCTCGAGCTCGCGACTGAACACCGCATGGAAGAGCGTCTCCCGGTCGGGAAAGTGCCGGTAGAGCGTGCCGATCCCGACACCGGCCTCGCGCGCCACCGCCTCGAGGCTCGCCCCCGGTCCCCCGGCGCCGAGCACGCCCTTGGCCGCCGCGATCAGCAGCTCGCGATTGCGGCGCGCATCGGCACGCGGCTTGCGTCTGCGGGATTCCGCCGACACATCTCGCCTCCCAATTGAAAACGGAGGGTGCCTCCGTATATTTCTGTGGACCGCGGAAGCGGTCTCCGGCTTACATTACCGGAAATTGCCGCCCGGGCGCGAGTGCCCGTCCATCCCGACATCCCAATCGCAAGGGAGGAACAATGGCCCTCTCCGTCAAGCTGACGCTCAACGGGTCCGCGCGCGAGATTGCGCTCGACGATTCCCGCGTCACCCTCCTCGATCTGCTGCGCGAGCGCCTGGCGCTCACCGGGACCAAGAAGGGCTGCGACCGCGGCCAGTGCGGGGCCTGCACGGTCCTCCTCGACGGCCGGCGGGTGAATGCCTGCCTGACCCTCGCGGCGACGCTCGACGGGGCCGAAGTCACCACCATCGAAGGCCTGTCCGACGGCGATACGCTGCATCCCGTGCAGGCGGCCTTCATCGAGAACGACGCCTTCCAGTGCGGCTATTGCACCCCCGGACAGATCATGAGCGCGGTCGGCCTCATCGCCGAAGGCCGGGCCGGCGACGACCCGGAGCGCATCCGCGAAGGCATGAGCGGCAATATCTGTCGCTGCGCTGCCTATCACGGCATCACTCTTGCGGTTCAAGAAGCAACCCGCCGGATCGGCGTCGCCCGATCGGAGGACGCGGTATGAGACGCTTCGACTTCGTCCAGGCGACCACGATCGACGAGGCGATCGCCGCCTGGGTGCCGGGCGCCGCCTGGCTCGGCGGGGGCACGAACCTCGTCGACCTGATGAAGACCGGCGCGCTCGCGCCGCCGAAGGTCATCGACATCGGCCGGCTGCCCGGCCTGAGCGAGGTCGAGACGCGCGCCGACGGCTCGGTCCGGATCGGCGCGCTGGTGCGCAATTCCGACCTCGCGCATGACGCCGGGATCGCGCGGCGGTTTTTCGTGGTGGCCGAGGCGCTGCTGTCGGGCGCGTCCGGCCAGCTGCGCAACGCCGCCACCGTTGGCGGCAATCTCATGCAGCGCACGCGCTGCGCCTGGTTCCAGGATCCGGTCTCCGCCTGCAACCGGCGCGATCCCGGCGCCGGCTGCGACGCGGGCGATCCGGAGGGCGCGAGCCTTGCCGTCCTGGGCTGGAGCGGGTCCTGCATCGCCACCAACCCTTCGGATTTCTGCGTTTCCCTCGCGGCGCTCGACGCCGTGGTCGAGATCCGCGGGCAAGAAGGCGAGCGCGAGGTGGCGCTCACCGATTTCCATCGCCTGCCCGGCGAGACGCCCGAACAGGAGACGGCGCTAGCGCCGGGCGAACTGATCGTCGCCCTTCGGCTGCCCGCGGAGGCGGCGCGCTTCGCTGCCAACGCTCGGTATCTCAAGGTGCGCGAGCGGACCTCCTACGCCTTCGCCCTGGTTTCGGCCGCCGCCGCGCTCGACATGGAGGACGGCCGGATCTCCGAGGCGAGACTGGCGCTCGGTGCCGTCGCCGCGAAGCCCTGGCGCGTGGCCGAGGCGGAGGCCCTGCTCGCCGGCCGCGAGCCGGACGGCGCGCTCTTCGCGCGCGCCGCCGAAGCCGCCCTCGCCGGTGCCGCGCCCTCCGCGGGCAATTCCTGGAAGATCGACCTTGCGCGCCGGACCGCCGCCCGTGCGCTCGCGATGGCCGCCGCCGGAACGCCGGCGCGGCTCCCCGCCCTGCCCGCCTCCCCCTTCGGACAGCCTGCCGGAGACCTCGCCCATGCCTGACACGAGCGACCGACCCATGCGCTTCGGCTCCAACGCCGGCCAGCCTCTGACCCGGCGAGACGGTGTCGCCAAGGTGACGGGCGCGGCGACCTACGCCGCCGACAACCATCCCGACGGGATGCTTCACGCCGTCTATGTCCCCGCCACGATCGCCCGCGGCCGCGTCGCCCATCTCGACATCGAGGCGGCCGGGGCCCATCCCGGCGTGATCGAGGTCGTCACGCCGGCCAACCGGCCACCGCTGGAGGGCGATCCCTCGGGCAAGCCCACCATGTTCTCGTTCCGCATCGAGGTGCTCCAGGACGACAGCGTGCGCTACGCGGGACAACCGATCGCCCTCGTCATCGGCGAGACCCTGGAAGCCGCCACCGAAGGCGCGCGCCTGCTCGATCCGCGCTACGAGGCCGAGCCGGCCCGCACCGGGCTCGACGACGGCGATCCCGTCAAGCTCGAACCCGGCGGGTTCGGCACGCCGGAGGACGTGACGCATGGCGATGTCGAGGCCGGGCACGCGGCCGCCGCCACGGCGGTCGACGCGACCTACGAGACGCCGCCGCAATACCACAACGCCATGGAGACCCATGCCGTCGTCGCCACCTGGGAAGGCGACCGGCTGACGCTCGACATGCCGAGCCAGGCGCTGGCCCTCTCCTGCGCGGGTTACGCCTTTTATTTCGGCATCCCCGCCGAAAACGTCACCATCCGCAGTCCCTATCTCGGCGGCGGCTTCGGCTCGAAGGCGATCCCGACCGGTCCCCAGGTGCTGGCGATCCTCGCGGCGCGAATGACCGGCCGGCCGGTCAAGCTGGCTCTGACCCGTCAGCAGATGTTCGGCCCCGTGGGCCACCGCGCCGCGACACGCCAGCGCCTGCGGCTCGGCGCCGACGGCGCCGGCGCGCTCACCGTCATCGACCACGAGGGACTTTCGGCGACCTCGACCTTCGAAAACTTTCTGGAATCGGCTGCAGGCGCCTCGCAGGGGCTCTACGCCGCCGGCGCCCTGCGCTCGACCCACCGGGGGGTCCGGCTCGACGTGGGCACGCCGGGGCCGATGCGGGCGCCCGGAGAGGCCTCGGGCTCGGCGGCGCTCGAATGCGCCATGGACGAGATGGCCGAGGCCGTCGGCATGGATCCGCTGGAATTCCGGTTGAAGAACTACGCCGAGACCGAGCCCGGAACGGGACGGCCGTACTCGTCGAAGGCACTCCGGGCCTGTTACGCGCAAGCGGCCGAGCGGTTCGGCTGGGCCGGCCGGCCCCGCGCTCCTCGGCAGATGCGGGACGGGGCCGGCCTGCTCGTGGGCTGGGGGATGGGGACCGCCCTCTTCCCCTGTCCGATGTTCTCCGCCACCGCCCGCGCGACGCTTCGCGCCGACGGCAGCGCCCTCGTGGAGACCTCGGCCATCGACATGGGACAGGGCGCCTGGACCGCCTTGGCGCAGATCGCGGCCGACAGCCTCGGCCTCCCGGCCGAGAGCGTCGAATTCCGCGCCGGTCATTCCGGGCTGCCGGACGGAGGCGTGGCCGGCGGGTCCGGCCATACCGCGACGGCCGGAGGTGCGCTCCACGCGGCGGGCGGCGACGTGATCCGCCGGCTGGGCGAGATCGCCGCCGCCGATCCCGCCTCGCCTCTCCATGGCGGCGGCAATGCCGGGTTCGTCGCGCGGGACGGCCGCCTGTGTATCGAGGGAGACGAGGAGCGCAGCGAGGCCTTCGCCGATATCCTCGCCCGCGCCGGCGGCTCCGACCTGACGGGCACCGGCAGCGCGTCGCGCCCGCCCGAGGACGCGGAGACATACGCCATGAACGCCCACGGCGCGGTCTTCGCCGAGGTGAAGGTGGATCCCGATCTCTGCCAGATGCGGGTGACGCGACTGGTTGGCGCCTTCGCGGCGGGCCGGATCATCAACCCGCGGCTGGTCGAGAGCCAGCTCCTGGGGGGAATGATCTGGGGCGTGTCCTTCGCTCTCCACGAGGAGGCGCGGCACGACCGGCGAACGGGCCGCATCGTCAATCAGGATCTCGCCGGCTACCATGTGCCGGTCAATGCCGACGTGACGGGTCTCGAGGCGATCACCGTGCCCGAGGACGATCCGCATGTGAATGTTCTCGGCGTCAAGGGGGTCGGCGAGATCGGGATCACCGGCACCGTCGGGGCCGTCGCAAACGCGATCCATCACGCCACGGGCCGGCGCATCCGGCGCTTTCCCATCCGCATCGAGGACCTGCTGGCGGCCTGACTTCCGGGCCGCCGGCTCAGGCTTCGCGATCCGCGGGGTTCCGGAGCCGGGAAAGCACCTCCTCGGTATGCTCGCCGAGGCGCGGCGGGGCCTCGGGGTCGCGCACCGGCGTTTCCGAGAAACGGAGCGGAGACCGGACGAGCCGCAGCACGCCGTGGCGCGGGTCGGGCACCTCGACGACGAGCCCGCGCCCCAGAACGTCCTCGGCCGCGAAGACCTCGGGCACCGAGCGAACCTGACCGCCCGGAACGCCTGCGGCCTTCAGCCTGTCCAGCCAGAAACGCGTCTCTTCCGCCGCGAACTCGGTTTCCAGTTCGCCCACGAGAGCTTCCCGATGGGCGACGCGGTCGCGGTTCCGCAGGAAGCGCGGATCATCGGCGAGATCGTCGCGGCCTAGAACGTTGCGACACAGGGCCTGAAACTGCCCGTCATTGCCGCAGGCGAGGGCCAGCGTCGAATCGGCCGTCGCGAAAAGCTGATACGGCACGATCGTGGCATGCGCGTTGCCGTAGCGGCGCGTGTCGCGGGTGCTGTTCAGGTGCCCCGTCGCCACATTTGCCAGAAGCGCGACGGCACTGTCGAGAAGCGCGATGTCGAGGTGTTGTCCGCGGCCGCTGCGTTCCCGCGCGAACAGGGCGGCAAGGATCGCCTGAACCGCGTTCATGCCCGTGGCGAGATCGCTGATGGCCACGCCGAGCTTCATCGGCGCCCCGTCGGGCTCGCCGGTAATGGCCATCAGCCCGCTCTCCGCCTGGATGGTGAAATCGTAGCCGCCTTCTTCGGCCCTGGGGCCGGTCCGGCCGTAGCCGGAGATGGAGCAGTAGATCAGCCGCGGATTCGCGGACATCAGCGAATCCGGATCGAGACCGAAGCGTCGGAGGGAGCTGGGGCGGAAGTTCTCGACGACGATATCGGCCTCGTCCGCCAGAGCCCGCACGTTCCGCCGCCCCTCCTCGGTCCGCAGATCCACTGCGACCGATTTCTTGAGCCTGTTGCAGCAGAGGTAATAGGTTGATGCCCCGTCGATCTCCGGCGGCATCCAGCCGCGCGTATCGTCGCCCCGGCCGGGCGGCTCGATCTTCCAGACCTCCGCGCCGAGATCGGCGAGCGCCTGCGTGCAGCTCGGGCCGGCCAGGATGCGACTGAGATCCAGAACGCGGATTCCCTCGAGCGGCGGCGCGGACATCAGGCCGCCCTCCCGGAGCCGTCGGGCGGCGCGCAACCGCCCATCCGGACCCCGCCGTCGACAACCCCGATATCCATGTCCCCTCCCCCGATTTGCGGCCCGGACCCGGAGGCCCGGCCCCCACAGGTGCCTTCTCTGACCGCCGCCCAACGGCGAGACCGCTCGCCGCTGCGCCTTCGTGCGACCATCTCCGACCTCGCGCAATCCCCGGCCCATGTCGAGGGCCTCGCCTTCGCCGGTGTGTCCGGTCTGGTGGATCGGAGGGGTCGGGATGGAGCGCAGGCCGATTTCCCCTCGTCCGACAATCAAGGGAAAGACAGGCTAACCGCCCTTCCGGAAACCGCTCCCACCGCAAATCAGATTACGGCATTTCACGCGCATGGAGATATCGCGGCCTCGATCCGGTCCGGATCCATCGTGCAGGTCACTCTATCGATATCGAATCAGACCGGCCTGACGCCGAACAGCGCGATGGTCCCGGCGGTTCCGATACAGCTGGAGCCGACACGATCACCTCGTGTCCGGGTTCCAGGCCGATGGCCATCAGGGCGATCTGCAAGGCGGTCCATCCGGTCCCCGGCCCTCTCGGCCATGCGATCGCAAAAGCCGAATTCGGAGCGCGATCCGGGCAGCAGCAAACTGCCCGTTGCGCCGGAGCTGCGCGGAGCCAAACTGCGCACGCCGCGTTGGACAAGGTCGCGGCCGCGCAGTCAGGAGCTCCATATGCCCCGGAACGTCTTTCGCGCTCTGCTCTGGGGCCTTGTCGCCTGTTTCGCCCTGCCGGCTACCGCGCAGCAGCAGGCCGGGATGCCGGAAGCACGGCCGAACATCGTCTTCGTCCTGACCGACGACGAATCCATGGAGATCCACCCCTCGATGCCGAAGGTGAAGGCGCTGATCGAGGATCGGGGCATCGTGTTCGAGAATGCCTTCGTCACCTATCCGATCTGCTGCCCGTCCCGCGCGACGATCCTGCGCGGCCAATATCCGCACAACACGAAGGTTCTCGGCAACCGTCCTCCACTCGGCGGCTTCGACACGTTCCGCGTGCTCGGCCGCGAGAATTCGACGATAGCGACATGGTTGAGCGCGGCTGGGTACAGGACCGCGTTCTACGGCAAGTACATGAACGGTTATACTGCGCACGATGCGCCGCCGCCCGGATGGGACGAATGGCATGCGGCCAACAACCAGGGCTATCTCCAGTTCGGCTACACCCTGAACGAGAACGGCAAGGAGGTCGCCTACGGATCGGCCCCGGCCGACTATCTCACCGATGTCATAAGCGACAAGGCCGCCGCTCATATCCGCAAATTCTCCGCGGAAGGGCGACCGTTCTTCCTGCACATCTCCACCTTCTCGCCCCACAGCCCCTACGTCCCGGCGCCGCGGCACGAGGGCATGTTCGCGGATGCGGCCCTGCCCCGACCGCCGGCCTTCGACGAAGCGGATGTCAGCGACAAGCCCGACTTCATCTCCTCTCTCTCGCCGCTCTCCGAAGCGGCGATCGCGGAGATCACCGCCTTCCACCGCAAGCGGCTCGAATCGCTTCAGTCGGTCGACGAACTCGTTGCACGTCTGGTCGCGGTGCTCGAGGAAACGGGAGAGATCGACAACACGTTTATCGTCTATGCCTCCGACAACGGCTTCCATCTCGGTCTGCATCGGCTCAAGGCGGGCAAGGACACGGCCTACGAGGAAGACGTGCACGTGCCCATGGCCGTGCGCGGGCCGGGCGTGCCGGAGGGCGGGCGCGTCTCCGAGATGGTCCTCAACAACGACCTGGCGCCGAGCTTCGCCGATATCGCCGGCATCGATACGCCGGATTTCGTCGATGGGCGCTCGTTCCTGCCGCTCCTGCGGGGAGAGGACGTCCGGTGGCGCCGCAGCTTCCTGATCCGCAGGCTCGGGCTGGAGGCCGACGCGCGGCTCAACGCCGACAGCGCGATGGCGCTCCGCACGGCGCGCTGGAGTTTCGTGACCTACAGCAACGGCGCCCGCGAACTCTACGACATGGAGAAGGATCCGCACCAGCTCGAGAACCTCGTCGGTAGCGCGGACAAGGGCCTGCTTGCCGACCTGACGCGGCAGATCATCCTTCTGAAGGATTGTCGGGGAGAGACCTGCCGTCGCGTGGAAGACGCATCGCCGTGGCGATGACGGAGATCGGACACCGAACTGCCCGGTGAAGGGGCACTCCAGCCACCTGAATGATCGTCAGGCCGGGCGCGCTCCACTGTCTTCCGCTTGTACGCATCGGGGAGATGACATCGCTTCCCGACCGCTCTTCCTCTTGGCTCGGAAGCCTGTCGGAGGTCTCCGCTCAAGCGGGGCAGGATCAATCATCCGTCGGCGAATCCTGTTCCGCCACCCGCGCAGTCAGATCGGCCTCGTCCACGTCCGCCACGGACGAGGGCCCGGCGAGCGTCCAGGTGATGAGGAGATCGTAGAATACCGCCAGCACGACCGGCCCGAGGAACAGGCCGATCAGCCCGTAGGTCAACGTGCCTCCCATCACGCCGAGGAAGATCACGAGGGGCGGCGTCGTCAGGCCCCGTCCCATCAGCATCGGCTTCAGCACGTTGTCCATGAGCGTCAGCGGCACAAGCAGCGCCGTCAGCAGGAGCGCGGGCCCGGTCGCCATCGTCAGCCAGGCCCAGATCAGGACGGGGAGCACCACAAGGCCGGGACCGATCTGGATGACGCAGAGGACGAGGATGATGAAGGCGAGCAGGCCCGCGCTCGGCACCCCGACGATCTGCAGGACCATGCCGATCAGCAGCCCCTGCAGCAGGGCCACGCCGACCACCCCGCGCGAGACGTTGCGGATCGTCTTTCCGGCGAGATCGACGAACTGCGCGCCGCGCGGCGCAACGATGCGCCCGGCGAGGACCCGGCCGCCCTGCGCGAGGCCGGGACCGCGGACGAGGATGAATCCGGCGACGACGATCGAGACAACGAATTTGAGCAGGTCGAAGCTGATCGAAGAGAGCACCGGCAGAAGACCCGCCGCGAACGGCGCAAGCATTTGCCGGTAGCGCAGCGCGACGTCCTCGGAGGTGGCCGAGCCGAGCGCCCAGAACGCCTCGATGCGTTCGCCGACCAGAGGCAGGGCGGCCAGACGCGGCGGGAGTTCGGGTAGGCGCAACGTACCGGCAGCCACGCGGTCCGCGATGATCTGGGCAGTCTCCACCAGGTTCCGGGCGAGCGCGGCGACCGGACCGATGACCACCAGCAATCCGGCGACCGAGAGCAGGGCCGCCGCGAGCCCCCGTTTCCCCCACAGCCGGTTCGTCAGCCACGCATGGACCGGAGCGAGCGCCACAGCGAGCACGACCGCCCAGAGGCCGATCGCAAGGAACGGATGGATCAGCCCGACCGACCAGTAGACGAAGAGGCCGAGAATGGTCAGCCGGATGACGAGATCGGTCACTCGAGCTTCGAAGCGGTCAACTCGGTCCGGCATGACGTTGCTCAACGCGGGTTTCCCAAATCAATGTCTGGAAGCACCGATCATCTGCACGGTGGTCTCCCGGCAGGCGGTCAGAACTTCCAGCGGGCGCCAACGAGCATAGCGCTCACATCCTGGTAATCGGCTTCGGAATTGTCGTCGTAGGAATAGACCCGGTAGCCGAGATAGGCTTCGAGGCCCCAGTCGTCGAAGTTCTGCACCGCCTGCGCGCCCCAGGAGGCGGACTCGGAGCCGGAGGTGACGAAATCGGACCCGTCGTAATAATCCACCGCGAACGCCGTGCTGCCGTATCGCAGCAGGTCGCCGTTCCAGCCGATCTTGATGTAGCCGTAGCCGCCACCCTCGTCCTGCCGGTCGCCGGCGGCAAGCGTCAGGTTCAGGCCCGTCGGCACGTGGGTCAGCGAACCCGAGGCGATGAGCTGCTCGACCGTGTCGTCCTCGTCGTCCTCCCAGCTATAGGCG
Organism: uncultured Alphaproteobacteria bacterium; assembly: GCA_963829665.1. GTDB lineage: Bacteria > Pseudomonadota > Alphaproteobacteria > Rhodobacterales > Rhodobacteraceae > Palleronia. Next base: position 474,369 of record CAWHJL010000001.1, read on the forward strand.
AGCGCGGCATCGAACTCGATGACCTCGTTGGCGATGCCGTAGCGTACGGCGAGGTCGTAATAGGTGTTGTCGTTCTCGGAATCGAGGACCTCCTCGCCATAGGCGGCCGAGACCGTGAATCCCGCGAAGTCGGGCGTGTCGTAGCGGAGCCGGAACCGCCGGCCGCCGTCGAAATCCTTGAAAGCGTCGCCGATGTCGATTCCCGACAGCGTCTCGCCGTCCCGGAACAGGTACGACCCCGCAGTATCGGCGAGGTTGACGTATCCTGCGAGGCTCGTCCCGGAATTGTCGACCTCGGCGGCCCCGTCGCTGGCCATGCTGCCCTGGCCGAGCCAGATCGAGCCCCAGGCTCCCTCGAACACGCCCTCCAGCTTGCGGATGTCGGTCTTCTGCCAGTCGATCCAGTCGGGGTTGTCGATCTGGTTGGTCTCGGAGGTGTTGAGGATGCCGAGGCCGGTCTCGAAATTGAAGCGCAGCCGGTTCTGGTTCATCGGCACCGCGATCCAGAGCCCCACGCGGCTCGTCGAGTTCGAGTCGTCCACGAACTCGTTATAGGTGTCCTCGCCGTCGTCCACGCCCTGGAACGTCAGGTTGACCTGGCCGTAGAACGTGGCCGTCGCGCCCGAGGGGTGAGTGAATGTCAGATCCTCCGCCGCGCCCGGAAGGCCGAGAAGGAGGCAGGCGGTCGAGGCGGAGAGAAACGGTGCGGCCTTCATTTCCTTGATCTCCTTTCTGGAATCAGTGCGCTTTGAGCACCAGTGTCTGGACGGGAAGCAGCAAGGCCTGGATGCGCAGGATGAGCGCGTGCACCAGCCCCACCGCGTCGATAGCGTGGAGCGCGAAACGCTTCAGGGTGCCAAGATCAGGGTCGGCGAGCCGGTCGTAATTGCTGGTATAAGTGTTCGCGATGCAGCTCGCGCCCTGCGGCAGCCCGTCGAGTTCGCCCTCGTAGAGCGGTTCCATCATCACCGTGATCGAACCGCCGGGCGGCACCTGTTGCAGATCGACGAGCTGGTCGGTGGGCCGGATCTGGCCCGAGGCGATCACGCTCTGCACCTCTGTCACGACCATCGGGATGATCTGCCACGGTGTCGCCAAGCAAGCGACCTCGCCGGCCATTCCGACCCTCATCACCTGTGCCTCGACCTGTCCGAAGCCGGCGGCGAGCGCGGTCACGCGGCGCTCCGGCACCAGGATGCCCGCCGGGCGCAGCATCGGGTTGACCACGTCGCCGGGCCGCAGCGCGAATTGCTGCACGATGCCGTCGGTCCCGGCAACGACCAGGGTCTTGTCGAGCTCGACCTGCGCCTGGTGCAGCGCCGCCTCTGCGCTCGCCTTCTGCGCCGGGAGCTGGAACTCGATCTGCGCGGAAAGCGTGTCGCGCGCGGCGATCGCGGCGTCCACGAGGCCCTGCTGCGTGTCGACGGCCACCTGCGCCCGCTGGACCTCCCGCTGGGAGATCGCCGAGGACTGTTTCTGCAGGAGCTCGTTGCGCACGTTGAACTCGTCCACGGCCTGCGCCAGCAATCCGCGGGCCTGCGCGATCCTGCCCTCGGCCTCTCTCAGCTGCGCCCCGAGAACCTCCCGCTGGGCGTCGGTTTCCGCCACAGCGCGTCGTGCGGTCTCGACCTCGGCGCGCTGCAGAACATTGTCGAGGCGGAAGAGCGGCTGGCCCTGCTTGACCGTCTCGTTGATGTTGACGAAGGTTTCCGCGACCCGTCCGTTGGTCTCCGGCATGATCGTGACCGTGCGGAAGACGGACGTGGCGGCCTTGGTCGAGGGATGGAAATAGAAGACCGCGGTGATCAGGCTGATCGTCAGGATAAGGCACAGCGTGATCCCCCATCGCAGCTCGTACCACACCGAGAACAGCGTGATCTCGCGTCCGATCCGCTTGCCCTGCCCGAACCGGCGATACAGGAAATCGGGAAGGATCGTGACACTGGAGCAGAGCAGGAGTTCGAGCATCGATCAGGACTCCGATCTGCCCGCGGAGCCGTCGGAAGGTTCCTGCGCCGCGCCGGGCTTGCCCGACATCCGCCCGAGCGACTGCGCCATCGACGTTAGCGGGGTGGTGAAGTCCGGGATCGGGACGAGCGCCAGGAGCAGGCCGGCGATCCAGAACAGGTGGTTGTGGGTGAACAGCGAGATCAGCGCCAGGACCGCGACGATCTCGAACTGAACCTTCTGACCGCCATGTGCCATCTGTTCCGGCAGGGCGTGGAGCTTGAGGTAGAAGACCCCGACTCCGACGACGGCGGCGACCAGGAAAATTCCCATCCCGACGAGGAACCAGTCGGTGTCGCCCGGCGCGGTGATGAAGGGGGGCAGGTGGGCCGGTGCTAAGGGGTGCGTGCTGGCCAGGGCGGTATCTGTCGCCATGTGCTTCCTCCCTCGGAAATGGCCGGCGGGATCGGCCGGGCCGCCTGTTCCCTCGCCGATGGGGCCGGAACGAGGTCACTCTACCGGCCGGGCCGGACCGGACCAGTCGTCGCCATGTAAGTTACTGTCAGCGGTTGCAGCCCCTCGCTGCGGCGTCACGCGCGGGGCGCTCTGGTCCGCCGCGCGGCAGGTCCCTTTCGCGAGTCGATCGCCTCGATCGCCCCCACGATCATCTCGATCAACTCCGGGTGGAGCTGGCGGAAGGCCAGGTCCTGGCGCAGGTTCAGGCGCAGGGTAGGGAAGAGCATCTCCGCCTGGTGCAGCCTGTGCCGCGCCTCGTCGATCCGCCCGGCCGCCGACAGGGCCGCCGCGGCGGCGAGGTGAATGAGGGAGAGACCGGGTGTCGCGATCTCCCCGGTCAGTCGCAGCGCCGTTTCGTGGCGGCCGTTGGCGAAGTGGTAGAGGAACAGACCCATCCGGTACTGCCCCGATTGCAGCGGGTTGCGCAGATAGGCTTCCTCGATCTGCGGCACCGCGCTGTCCCATTCCATCCGCATGGCGTTGCGGAAGCCGAGCTCGGCCATCAGTTCGGGGTCGTTGGGGTTCAGCGACCGGGCGATCCGCAGCGTCTCGATGCTGGCCTCCGGTCGGCCGGAGAACCATTCGGCGATCGCGCGGGCATGGTGGGCCCGGCTCGACTGCGGCGCGAGATGGATCGCGGTGCGCGCCAGATCGAGGGCGCGATCGAGCGGCGCGTCGTGCAGCCCGGGCACGGCATAGCCGTAGCGGGCGGCGTCGGAATAGAGGATGGACAGGCAGGCGAATCCCGAGGCGAAGCGGGGATCTTCGGCGATGGTGGCCTCCAGATCCCGTCTCAGCGGCTCGAAGCGCCGCGGGTCGAGGGACCGCCAGTAATCCTGGAAATCGAGCAGTTTCTGGTAGCCGGCGAAGTGCCGCGGCGCGTCGCCGGCCGCTTCGCGCGCCTGGCTGTCGATCACTCCGTCGCGCAGCGCCATGACCCGGGCGACATGACCGGCGATCTCGGCGCACAGACCGACGATTCGACCGGGCTCGAACCCGCTCCCGAGATCGCGCGAGACGGTATCGGCCCAGACGAAACGACCGTCCTCGGCCCGCTTCATCAGAACGTCCACATGGAGCGCCTCGCGCGAGACCGTGACCGCCCCCACGAGCCTGTAGTCGATGGCGAGGTCGATCGTCCTGCCCGGCCGTTCGCCCAGCGCGCCAAGCGTATCCGACGTGTCGAACCCGTAGACGAAGAGATCGGTGAACCGCGTCAGCGCCGAGACGACCTGTCGCGTCAGCGTCCGCCCGACATTCGGACACTGCTCGAGCGCGCCGTCCTGGTCGAAGGTCTCGACCATGATCCGCGGTCCGAGCCCGTGCAGCGGCTGGGTGGAGGGCGCCTCCCCGGGAAGGACAGAGACCTCGGTCTCGGGGGGCGCGGCCCGGAACTCGGGCACGTAGGTTCCCTTCGGGATGTGGATGCGGAGCCCGCTCTCCCCTCCCTGCTTGAGATAGACCAGCTCCAGCGCGCGCCTGAGCCGCCCGGCCTCGATCCGCACGATGGAATCCAGCATCGGATCGAAGTCGTCGCCCCGCCCGAAGACCCGCGTCGCGATTGCGTAGGCCTTTATCCTGTCCGCGCGTCCGGCAAGCGTCTCGTCGACGACGTAGCGGAGGAATCGCCGGTTGCGCTCGGAGGCTTCGAAGGCGGTGGAGGTCAGAATGCGCGCGAGCTCATGGCGCACATCCGCGCTCCGAACTCCGCTCTGCCCCTCCCCGCTTTCCGGTTCCGTCTCCGCCATCCCGATCTCCCCGCCGCTGCGTCTCGTTGTTCGATCTCGGAGGGCCGACGCGCCGCGAAGCCTCCCGAGCATCCGTCCGTCCCTGTCCCGGGCCGCAATCACCTTCTTCATCGAGGAGCGGCCGGTCGAACGCCCGTGTCCTCCGATCCGATGAAGAGCGTGGAGCCAGACGGTAACGTACTCCGAATCCGATCGCGTAGCGGCAAGGCTCCGTTGGAGTTGAGATCTCTGGGCCCGATTCGAATTCTACGCCAGAAAGGCGTCGCCATTCGATGCGCGCGATCAATCTTGTCATCGACCGCTTTCCCGGCCGCTCGGCCGGGATTCGGCGGCTCTACCTGAAAGACGAGCGCTTCCGCGCCATCTGCGAGGAGTACGCGCTGTCGTGGGCCTCGCTCCGCCGGTTCGAGGAGCGGCCGGACGGTTGCCGCAGGCCGGAAGTCGAGGACTACAGAACCATCATCGGCGAGCTCGAGGACGAGATTCGCGCCTGCCTGGCGAGCGACCAGGAGCAAAGCCGATCCGGACCTCGCGGCGGCGATAACAGTAAGTGACATGCCCGCCATGGCGGGCCGTTCCGCCCGCAAGATAGAATTCCGGTGTCCGAGCGACCCTGACGGTCGCGGAATCCGGTGGAGATCGGGATGGATCAGCAGATCACGGCGCCGCAGGTCGACAGGATCGACCACTTCTTCTCGCTGCCCGGCGCGCGCGCGGATCGCTGGCGCGGTCTCTACGCCGCGGCACGAGACTGGGCGCGGGGACGGGGCGACCAGACGACAACCCGCGCGCGGCTCGACGCAATCATACCCTACGAGGTCTTCTTCGCCTATCCCGGTCGCGCGCTCCTGGCGTCGCTGCGCCAGCGCGCCGAGGGCGGGCAGGCCGAGGCGACCTCGGCTCTGGCACAGCGCATCTCGGAGGCGATTCTCACGCGCTCCTACAAGCATGACGCGGACGATTGGCAGGCGGCGGAGACCATCGCCGAGGCGCCGCCCGACATCGCCACCGCGTCGATGGCACGCGGCGAGGCCCACCGGCCGTATTTCGAGATGCTGCTCGTGGCGCCGGGCGCCGCGACCCGTGGCGAGCATCTGGTGGCAGAGACCCGCCGCCTCCGCCGCCCCGAGGATGCCTTCCTCTACGAGACGGTCCCGGTCGCCAGCGCCGAGGAGGCGATCTGCGCCGTCATCCTCAACCCCGCCATTGCCGCCGTGACCCTCTACGAGGGATTCGAGCACGAGACGGCGAGCGCCGTTCCGGTCCTGCGCGACTTCCTCGCTTCGGCGGGCTTCGATGCGGCGCATATCGCGGGAGACGACCTGGCGCTGTCGCTCGCCGACGTGCTGAAGCGGATTCGCCCCGAGCTCGACATCTACCTGCTTTCCGACCGGCACGTGGAACGGATCGCGGGAGACGAACGCACGACCAGCCTCCGCCGGGTACTCTATTCGGTCGAGGAACTGCTCGAACTCCATCTCTGCCTGCTGGAAGGCGTCGGCGACCGGTTCCGCACGCCGTTCTTCGACAACCTCAAGAAATACGCGATGCGGCCGATCAGCACGTTCCACGCGCTGCCGATCGCGCGGGGCAAGTCGATCTTCAAGTCCGATTGGATTCGCGACATGGGCGAGTTCTACGGGCTGAACATCTTCCTGGCCGAATCCTCGGCCACCACCGGCGGGCTCGACAGCCTGCTGGAGCCCACCGGCAACATCAAGGAATCGCAGGAGATGGCCGCGCGCGCCTTCGGCGCCGACCACGTCTTCTTCGTCACCAACGGCACCTCGACCTCGAACAAGATGGTTCACCAGGCGCTGATCGCACCGGGCGACATCGTGCTCCTCGATCGCAACTGCCACAAGTCGCACCATTACGGGCTCGTTCTGGCGGGCGGCCAGCCGCTCTACATCGAGGCGTTCCCGATGACGGAATACTCGATGTACGGCGCGGTGCCGCTGGCCTCGATCAAGAAGGCGCTTCTGGACCTAAAGGCCGAAGGCCGGCTCGACCGCGCGCGGATGGTCGACCTCACGAACTGCACCTTCGACGGCCACATCTACAACACCCGCCGGGTGATGGAGGAATGCCTCGCCATCAAGCCGGACCTGGTCTTTCTCTGGGACGAGGCCTGGTTCGGCTTCGCCCGCTGGTCGCCGTTCCTGCGCCCCCGCACCGCGATGGGCGCCGCGGAGGCGATCGAGACGTGGATCGCGGACCCGGCCTCGGTCGATGCCTACGAGGCGCAGCAGGCGGACCTGGGCGAGAACCCGTCGGCGGCGAAGCTGATGGAGACCCGGCTGATCCCCGACCCGCGCCAGGCCCGTCTGCGCGTCTACCAGACGAACTCGACGCACAAGTCGATGTCGGCGCTCCGGCAAGGGTCGATGGTGCTGGTCAAGGACGTCGATTTCGCCTCGGTCGAGGCGCAGTTCCACGAGGCGGTCTTCACCCACGCCTCCACCAGCCCCAACCAGCAGCTCATCGCCAGTCTCGATGTCGCACGCCGGCAGATGGAGCTGGAAGGCTATGGCCTCGTCGCCAACGCCATCGAGATCGCGCTCGACATCCGCCGGGAGGTGAGCGCGCATCCGGTGATCTCCAGGTACTTCCGCGTGCTCGGCGCCGACGAGATGGTGCCCGCCGAATACCGTCAGACCGGCTTCACCGACTTCCTGACACCCGGCATCGACTGGGAGGACCAGATCCGCTCGATGCACGAGGACGAGTTCTGCCTCGACCCGACGCGGATGACGCTGGTCTGCGGCACCGCCGGGTTCGACGGCACGCAGTTCAAGAAGCTGATGGCCGACGAATACGACATCCAGTTCAACAAGACCTCGCGCAACTCGGTCCTGCTGCAATCCAACATCAACAACACCCGCAGCGACGTGGCGAATCTGATCCGGGTGCTGATGGAGATCGTCCGCGGGATCGAGCGCGACCTTGCCAGGGGCGGCGAGACCGGTCGGGCGGCCTTCGCGTCAAGGGTGAAGTCGCTGATGGAGGACGTCCCGGACCTGCCGGATTTCAGCCGGTTCCACGCCGCCTATCGCTGGGATGCCGGCGAGGCGACGCCCGAGGGCGACATGCGCTCGGCCTTCTACAGCGCCTATCACGCCGACGGGTGCGAATACCTGCCGCTCGACGCTGCCGAGGTGGACAGGCGGATCGAGAAGGGCCCCGAGATGATCTCGGCCAATTTCGTCATCCCCTATCCACCGGGTTTCCCGATCATGGTGCCGGGGCAGGTCATCACGCGCGAGACGATCGACTTCATGCGCAAGCTCGACGTGAAGGAGATCCACGGCTTCGAGCGCGCCCGCGGGCTGAAGCTCATCCGCCCGGATCATGCCGAGGATCACGTCCGCAAATAGCCGCGGCAAGAGGACACCGATCATGTGGACCTATTTCGTCGAAACCCTCCGGGCGAACCCGGCGCTGGCGATCTTCCTGACCCTGGCCATCGGCTACTGGGTGGGCTCGAAGCGCTTCGGCAGCTTCAGCCTCGGCGCGGTGACCGGAACGCTGCTGGCCGGCGTGATCATCGGCCAGATCGGGCTCGACATCTCGGCTCAGGTCAAGTCGATCTTCTTCATCATGTTCCTGTTCGCCGTCGGCTTCGGTGTCGGCCCGCAATTCGTCCGCGGCATCGCCACCGACGGCGCGCCGCAGGCGCTCTTCGCGGTGGTGGTCTCGGTGCTCTGCCTCGGCGCGGTCTATGTCGCGGCGATCGTCTCGGGCTACGGGCCGGGGCTCGCGGCCGGATTGCTTGCCGGGGCGCAGACGATCTCGGCCTCCATCGGGCTGGCGACCGACGCGATCAACACCTCCGGCATGACGCCCGAGGCGGCGCAGGCGGAGCTCGATCTGATCCCGGTCGCCTACGCCATCACCTATCTCTTCGGAACCATCGGCACCGGCTGGATTCTCGCCTTTCTCGGCCCCAAGATGCTGGGCACCGACATCGCTGCAGCCTGCGCCCGCTACGAACGCGAGGTGCTGAAGGGCGCGACCAAGGACGCCGACGTGATGAGCGCCTGGCGGGCCCGCGAGCTCAGGGCCTACCGGATCCGCGAGGGCGGCCTCGCGGTCGGCAAGACCATTCCCCTGGCCGAGGCCCTGGTGGAGGGCCAGCGCATCTTCATCGAGCGCGTCCGCCGCGGCTCGGAGGTGCTGAATCCGCCGCCCGAAACGGTGTTGCAGGCGGGCGACGTGGTCGCGGTCTCGGGCCGTCGCGAGGCGCTGGTCAACCTCTTCGGCGAGGCCCAGGAGGTCGACGATCGCGAGCTTCTCGACATGCCCGTGGAGGCGGTCGACGTACTCATCACCAACAAGGCGCTCGACGGGCGCGAACTGATCGACATCGCCAACGAGCCCTACACTCGCGGCGTCTATCTGAACTCGATCCGGCGCGGATCGATGGCGGTCAGCATCCCCGTCCTGCCCGGGACCAAGATAAACCGGGGCGACATCGCGCGCGTCGCCGGCTCCAAGGGCAATGTCGCGAAATTCGTCAACGCCGTCGGCTATGCCGACCGGCCGCAGACGACCACCGACATGGTGCTGGTCGGTCTCTCGATCTTGGTCGGCGGCCTGATCGGCGCCCTGGTGCTGCCGATCGGCGGCGTGCCGATCACGCTCTCCACCTCGGGCGGCGCGCTCATCGCAGGCATCATCGTCGGCTGGCTCAGGACCGTGAAGCCGCAGATCGGCAACATCCCGCAGCCGACCCTGTGGTTCATGAACTCCGTCGGCCTCAACGTCTTCATCGCCATCGTCGGCCTCAGCTCGGGACCGACCTTCGTGGCCGGGCTGAGAGAGGCCGGCTTCGGCCTGTTCTTCTGGGGCCTCTTCGCCACCGCCGTACCGATGCTGCTCGCGCCCTATATCGGCAAGTACATCTTCCGCTTCGACGACGCGATCAACCTCGGCTGTTGCGGCGGCGCGCGGACCTCGACCGCCTCGGTGGCGATGGTGGCCGAGGTGGCGAAGAGCGACGTGCCGATGCTCGGCTACACGGTGCCCTACGCCGTCAGCAACACGTTGCTGACGCTCTGGGGCCTCGTCATCGTGCTGCTGGTGATGTGACCGGGGCCACGACATTCGTCCAGGCGGCACCGGCGGGCCGCCCCCCTTTTCCGGAGGCACTTGGATGGACCTGATCCGATCGTTCTTCGACGCCTCGCCGATCGCCGTTCTCTTCGTCTGCGTCGCGGTCGGCTTCGCCATCGGCCGGATCAAGGTGGCCGGCGTCCCGATCGGCGGCATCCCCGGCACGCTTTTCGCTGCCATCGTCATCGGCCAGGTCGGCGTCGAGGTCGACGAGAACATCAAGACCATCGCCTTCGCGCTTTTCATCTATTCGCTGGGCTACGTGAGCGGCCCGAGCTTCGTCGAGAGCCTGGGCCGCAGCACCCTGAACCTCGTCCACCTCTCGCTGGTCTCCAGCGTCCTGATCTTCGCGACCATCTGGAGCCTCGCGCAGGTCTTCGGCCTCGACAAGGGCACGACCGCCGGCCTGCTGGCGGGCGGGATCACGGAATCTGCGGCCGTGGGCACGGCGACCGAGGCGCTGGCCAGTCTCCATCTGCCCGCCGAGCAGGTCGCGGCCATGCAGGCCAATATCGGCGTCGCCTACGCCATCACCTACCTCTTCGGCTTCACGCTCGTCGTGTTCTTCGTCAGCCTGATCGCGCCGAAGCTGATGCGGATCGACCTGCCGGCCGAAGCCGCGCGATACACCGCCGAGCTCGGCCGCGGCGGTGAGGAGGAGTTGGCCCCGACGCAGGAATCGGCGCTTCGCGGCGTCGCCACCCGCGCCTACCAGGTGACCCGGAGCGAGGCCGCGGGCCTCGACGTCGCCGCCTTCGAGGAGAGGTTCCGGGGCTTCGTCACCGTCCGGCGCATCGTCCGCCGGGGGCAGAGCCTGGAGCCCGGCGGCGACACGAGGCTGGACCTCGGCGACCGCGTCGCGCTCCTTGGCCGACTCGACGAATTGCTGCAGGCCGAAAGCTTCCTCGGGACCGAGACGACCGACACCCGCGGCCTCGACATCATCGGCGAGACCCGCACCGTGGTGCTCACCAACAAGGCGTTCATCGGCCAGACCATCGAGGCAGTGCGGGCGAAGATCGACCCCGACCAGCGCCGCGGCGTCCATGTCACGAAGATCTCCCGCTCCGGCCAGACCCTGATCCCTCGCCCCAACCTGCGGATCGAGGCCGGTGACGTGGTGAGCCTCTACGGCACGCCCGAGGGGCTCGACCGGGCGGCGCCGGTCGTCGGCTATGTCGTCGAGCCGGCGGTTGCGGTGGATTACGTCTATCTGGGCCTCGGCATCGTCGTGGGCATCCTGATCGGCATGGTCACCGTGTCGATCGCCGGCTCGCCCGTCGCGCTGCACACCGGCGGCGGCTGCCTGCTGTCGGGGCTCCTCTTCGGCTGGCTCCGCTCGCGGCACCCGACCTTCGGCGGCCTGCCCCCAGCGACGGCGCTGCACCTGCGGGATTTCGGCCTCGCCATCTTCATCGCCTGCGTCGGGCTCGGAACCGGACCGCAGGCCGTCACCCTGCTGCGGGAGCAGGGAATTCTCCTGCCGGTTCTCGCGATCGTCGCGGTCCTCGTGCCGATCGTCGCCTCGCTGTTCTACGCCCGCTTCGTGCTCAAGATGAACCCCGCCGTCCTCTGCGGCGCGCTGGCCGGCTGCTTCACCTGCACGGCCGGCCTGAACGCCGCGGTGCAGGCCGCCGGAAACGAAACCCCCGTCCTCGGCTACACGGTGCCCTATGCCATCTCGAACGTCACTCTCACCCTGCTCGGCCCGATCCTCGTCCTCACCGTCTGAGAAGGTCGGCACCGCGCGCGCGCGGACCCCGGCGGAGGCGCGGCGGTGAGCGGCGCACGGCCCCGCTCCGGCCCCGCGGCGAGATCGGGGCTGGCGCGCCTCGCGGGCGACATCAAAAGCACGCCGCTGCTCTGGCTGCTGGTCTTCGTCCCCGTGGTCCTCGCCGCCGAGCTCCTCCGTCCGCAGGCGCACACGCTGCTCTTCGTCCTCTCCATCCTCGCCATCGTGCCCCTTGCCGCGATGCTCAGCCTCGCAACCGAATCGGTCGCGGAAAAGACGGGCGACGCCGCCGGCGGGTTGATCAACGCCACGCTCGGCAACCTGACCGAGCTCGTCATCGCCCTGACCGCGCTGTCCGCGGGGCAATACGCGCTGGTCAAGGCGTCGATCGCCGGCGCCATCGTCACCAACGCGCTCTTCATGCTCGGCGCCTCGTTCCTTGTCGGCGGGCTCCGGCACCACGTTCAGGAGTTCAATCGCGTCGGCGCCCGCTTCCAGGCGAGCCTGCTCTTCATCGCCACCGTGGCGCTGCTTGTGCCCTCCGCCGTGGCCTCGGCGGACAACGCCACCGATCCGGCGGCGCTGCAGACCCTCAGCCTGCTGCTGGCCGTGCTGCTGATCGGCGGCTACGCCCTCGGCCTCTGGTTCTCGCTCGGCACCCACAAGGAGGCGTTCGCCAGCGCGGGCCACGGCGAGGCGCATGGCGAGCCGCTGCCCCTCGGCCTGGCGCTCGCCACGCTGGCGATCATCACCATCCTCGTCGCGCTGGTCAGCCACATCTTCGTCGCCTCGGTCGAGGTCGCGGGCGAGCAGATGGGCCTGTCGCCCGCCTTCGTCGGCTTCATCGTCGTCTCTCTCGTCGGCGGCGCGGCCGAGTTCGCCTCCGCCTTCTCGGCGGCACGCAAGGACCGGCTCGATCTCAGCGTCTCCATCGCGCTCGGCAGCGCGGCGCAGATCGCCCTCTTCGTGGCGCCGCTCCTCGTGCTTCTCAGCTACGTCATCGGCCCGGCGCCGATGGGCCTGGATTTCTGGCCCGGCGCAGTGGTGATGATGCTGATCGCGGCGGTCTCGGCGAGCATGCTGACGAATGGCGGCCGCTCCGCCTGGTTCCTGGGCGTGCTGGTCCTGATGGTCTACGCCATCTTCGGACTGACGCTCTACGTCCTGCCGCCGGTGCAATGATGGCGCACCGCTCTATCCGGGGCGACAGCGAAAGGGCCGGGCCGTTGCGGCTGCTGCGCGCCTATGCATCTCTTCTCCGGGCCATCTTCGCGGCATTCCGGAGCTTCAGGGTTCAGGCGCTGCTGCTCTCCTGTCTGATGATCGCCCTGACGCAGGCCGTCATCTTCACCCGTCTGGAAGGCTGGAGCTTTCTTGACGCCTTCTACTTCTCGGTCGTCAGCATGGCAACCGTCGGCTACGGCGACATCGTGCCGGTCACGCCCGCCGGCAAGCTCGCCACCCTGGCCTTTCTCGTCGTCGGCATCGGCATCTTCGTACTGACGGTGTCCTCCATCGCGCAGACGATCCTCCATCGGCTGGTTCTGGCGGAACGCCGGGAGGGCCGCGCCGCCGGGGTGCACCATTCCCGATCATACCCCCCTCGCGACCGCGAACACGATAACGGAGGCTAAATCCATGCTGGACCGAAGCTATTACGACAGCATCTCCGAACTCAGCCCGTTCGAGATCAAGGACGAGCTGATCCGGCTGGCGCGGGCCGGGGCGGAGAAATCCTCCAGCCTCTTTCTGAATGCCGGCCGCGGCAACCCGAACTGGACGGCGACGCAGGCGCGCGAAGCCTTCTTCCTGCTCGGCCAGTTCGCCCTGGCTGAGGCGCGCCGCACCTACCACGACCCGAAGGCCGGCGTCGCGGGCATGCCGCAGCGCGACGGCGCCCATGCCCGGTTCACCAAATGGATCCGGAAGCGTCTCGTCGACGAGACCACCGCCTACCTCGACGAAGAGGGAACGCCCGCCGCCAACACGCTCTCGGGAACAGGAGGACAGGTTCCAGTTCACCGACGCCGATTTCGAGCTGCTCGCCGATCCGAACGTCAAGGCCCTGTTCCTCGTGAACCCGGGCAACCCCTCGGCGGCGGCGATGGATCCCGAAAGCATCCGGCGGCTCGTCGCCTTCGTGACGACGAAGCGCCCCGACCTGATGATCCTGACCGACGACGTTTACGGAACCTTCGCGCCCGGCTTCGAGTCCGTCATCGGCCACCTGCCGCAGAACACGATCGGGGTCTATTCCTACTCCAAGTATTTCGGCTGCACCGGCTGGCGTCTGGGCGTCGTCGCAGTGGCGCAGGACAACATCTTCGACGAGCGCATCCGCGGCCATCCCGAGGACGTCCAGCAGGTCATCGAGAAACGCTACTAGGCGATGACGCCGAAGCCCCGCGAGGTGAAGTTCATCGACCGGATCGTCGCCGACAGCCGCGACGTGGCGCTGAACCACACCGCCGGCCTGTCGCTGCCGCAGCAGGTGATGATGACCCTTTTCGGCCTCGTCGAGATGATGGACGAGGACAAGCTCTACCAGAAGGCCTGCTTCGCCATCTGCGAGAAACGGTTCCGCAACCTCGTCGAGGGGATGGGCGTCGAGTCCAATCCCGGCCCGTATTACGACCATTATTACGGCATCATCGAACTGGAATTCTGGCTCAGGAAATACGTGGGCGAGGACGTCGTCGCCTGGGTCAAGGAGAACATCCACCCGCTCGACATCCCGTTCCGGCTGGCCGAGGACCACGGCATCGTGCTGCTGAACGGCTCGGGCTTCGCCGCGCCCAACTGGTCGGCACGGGTCTCCTTCGCGAACCTCGACGACGAGGCATACTCGGAAATCGGCCGCGCCGTGCGGACAATCGCGCGCGGCTATGTGCAGGCCTACCAGGCCGCGAAAGGCGAAAGGATCACCGCATGACACCGTCATTTCCGCGCCCGCGGCTCACCGGGCTCCTGCTGGCGGGCATCGCCGCGGGCGCGCTGGCCGCGCCCGGCGCCGCGCAGCCGCTCACGGGCGACGGCACCGTGCCCTGCGGCCGGTCCTACACCGTCGCCGGCGGCGACACGCTCAGCCGGATCTCGGCGCGCGCCTATGGCGATCCGCTGCTCTTCGGCTTCATCGCCGACGCGAACTGGGACGCGCTCCGCAGCGACCCCGAGCGGATCGCCGTGGGCATGTCGCTCGCGGTCCCCTGCGTCGATGCCAGCGGCACCGTCCTGACCCCCGAGGAGGTGGCCAAGGCCACGGCCTCGCTCGAAGGCGTCGTCGCCGCCGAAGGCCCGCTCACGGCCGACCAGCTCGACACGCTCTTCGGCCCCCTCGCCCTCTTCCCCGACACGTTGCTGACGTCGGCGCTCGTGGCCACGACCTTCCCGCTCGACGTGGTCCGCGCCGCCCGCTTCGTGGAGGAGACGACCGACCTGCCCGACTCCGACCGCGCCGATCAGGCCGCCGAACAGCCGTGGGACGACAGTGTGCGCGAACTCGCCGCCGGCTTTCCCGAGGTCGTCACCCGGCTGAGCGACAACATCGACTGGACGGAACAGGCCGGCGAGGCTGTCGTCGCGCAGACCGACGAGGTGCTGGCCGCGATCCAGCGGCTGCGGACGAAGGCGCAGGAGAACGGCTACCTCGTCGACAACGACGCCCAGCAGATCGAGCAGGTGAACGAGACCATCGTCATCGCCCCGGCCAACCCCAACGTCGTCTATGTGCCCACCTACGACCCGCAGGTAGTCTATTCCACGCCGGTCACCGGCGTCCCCGTCTACCAGTACGGCTACGATTACTACGATGACGACGTGGACTGGGGCGATGCACTCGTCGCAGGCGGCATCCTCCTCGGAAGCGCGGTCATCCTCGACGAGATCTTCGACGACGACGACTGGGGCGACTGGGACCTCAACGACGACATCGACTGGGACCGCGGCGACATCACCATCGACCGCGGCGACGTGGATATCGACATCGACCGCGGCGACCGGGTGAGCATCGGCGGCGGCGATCGCATCAGCATCGGCGACACCGACCGGGTGCAGATCGACCGGGGCGAGCGCGCCGGTCTCGGCGCGGCCGCCGGCGCGGCGGGTGCGGCAGGGGCGGTGGCGGCCAGCCGGCGCTCGCTCTCCAGCGCCACCACCCGGGAGGCCGCGCGGCAGAAGATCACCGAGCGGGAGGCCACAAGCACCTGGCCCGCGCGCCTCGAACCCTCGCGGTCGAGCGCCCTCTCGTCCCGCTCCTCCGCGGCCTCGACGCGCTCCCAGGCGACCGCCTCGCGCGCCTCGAGTTCCTATCGCTCGTCGGACCGGTCCGCGTCGATCTCGCGGCCGAGCGCGACCCGCACGCCGTCCTACAGCTCCCACAGCCGCTCGACGAGCTTCAGCAGCCCCTCCAGCGGTTATCGCGCCTCGGTCTCGAGCAGCCGCGGCCGCAGCAGCATGAGCCGCAGCAGCTTCAGCCGAAGCGGCGGCGGCGGTGGCGGCGGATTCCGAAGGAGATGAGGATGATGACGGGAGTTCCCCTCTGCACCCTGCTGGCGCTCCTCGCCTCGGCGGCCGTCGCGCCGGCCGAGCCGCAGCGTTTCGCCTCGCCCGAAGCCGCCGTCGACGCCCTGGCCGCGGCGCTGGAGGCGCGCGACCGGGCGGCGGTCCTGGCGATCTTCGGCCCCGAGAACGACGACGTCGCCTCCACCGGCGACGCGCAGGAGGACCGCGCGCTCTGGGGCGGATTCCTCGAAAACCTGCGGGAAATCCGCCGCATCGAGCGCCAGGAGGGTCGTGCGATCCTCTATGCCGGCCGCGAGATGTGGCCGTTCCCGGCCCCTCTCGTCCGCGCCGACGGCAGCTGGCGCTTCGACGCCGGGGCCGCGCGGGAGGAGGTGCTGGCCCGCCGCATCGGCCGCAACGAGCTGGATGTCATCGACATCATGCGCCGCGCCGGCGAGGTCCAGGCGACCTACCGCCGGATCGACCACGACGGCGACGGCGTGATGGAGTTCGCGGCTTCCCTGCTGTCGAGCCCCGGCGCCCGCGACGGCCTCTACTGGTCCGACGCGCCCGGCACCGAGCCCAGCCCCTTCGACGAAACGCTCGCCCGCGCCAGCTTGACCGGCTACCGCGAAGGCGAGGAGGACCGGGCGGCCGAGCCCCACGACGGCTATTACTTCCATATCCTGCAGGAGCAGGGACAGGACGCTCCGGGCGGCGCCTACAGCTACATGATCGCGGGCAACATGGTCGCGGGGCATGCACTGGTGGCCTGTCCGGCGATCTACGGCGAGACCGGTATCATGAGCTTCCTGGTGGGCGAGGAAGGCGTCGTCTACGAAGCCGATCTCGGCGAGGACACCCTTTCGAAGGCCACCGAGATCGTGATGTTCGATCCGGGCGATGGGTGGAGGCCGGTCGAATGAGAACTGGATACGGACCGTCCGGCAGGGGCAGTGCCCCACCCGGTCGGCCTTCATCCCGCCAGGTTCCTCGCGCCATCGGGAGCAGGCCCGACCTCTTGCCGCGCTTCCCGGCCCGCGTTCGATCCCGCCGGGGTCCGTTCCCGGACCGGATCGCGCTCGAACAGCCAATGGGATGTGGAACATCCTTCGCCCTCCGGCGGTCGTGGCGCCGACCCCGTCCGTCAGGCTCCGGAACTCGATCCGCGATCACGGAACAGGTTCCCCACGGCAACGCAAGTGGCATGGGAGGCGGACGAGTGCAGTCCAGGGACCCAACGGCAACCGCTTCAACCGGGAAGAGGTGAACCGGGTGGTGCAGACCGGGACCGATCGCTTCAAGACCGCTATCCTGCTGATCGCCACGAGTGGCCTGGTCGCAGGACTTGCGTTCCACTTCGGCGGCCAACCCGACATCGCGAACGTCATCTGGATCGCCGGGGTCGGTCCTGCGCTTTTCACGCTCGTCATCGAGATCCTGCGCAGCTTGCGCTCCGGCGAGGTCGGACTGGATATCGTGGCGGCATTGTCCATGTCGGCGGCGCTTGTCTTCGGCGAGACACTCGCCGCGGCGGTGGTCGCGGTGATGTATTCCGGCGGCACCTTCCTCGAAGCCTTCGCCGAGGGCCGCGCCCGGCGCGAGATGCACGACCTCCTGTCCCGTGTCCCGAGAAGCGCGACCCGGCATCGGAACGGCGGGCTGGAGGAGGTGCCGCTCGACGAGATCGCGCCCCGGGACCGCCTCCTGATCCGGCAGGGCGACGTGGTGCCCGTGGACGGCACCGTAGCCTCCGACACGGCTTTCCTCGACACCTCGGCGCTCACCGGCGAGTCCCTTCCGGTGCGTCTGCCGCGCGGGGCCGAGGCTATGAGCGGCTCGACCAACGCCGGCGAGGCGTTCGATCTGACGGCAACGCGCCCTGCCAGGGACAGCACCTATGCCGGCATCGTCCGGCTGGTCGAGGAGGCTCAGGCGTCCAGGGCGCCGATGTCGCGGCTGGCGGATCGCTGGTCGCTTGGCTTTCTCGCGGTTACCGTCTCGATCGCCTTCGCGGCGTGGTGGGTCACCGGCGATCCGATCCGGGCGGTTGCCGTGCTGGTCGTCGCCACGCCCTGTCCGCTGATCCTGGCCGTTCCGGTCGCGCTGGTCGCCGGCCTCTCGCGCGCGGCGCATTTCGGGGTGCTGATCAAGGGCGCGGGGCCGCTCGAGACGATGGCGCGCATCAGCACCCTGATCCTCGACAAGACCGGCACCCTGACGGACGGTCGCCCGCAGATCGTGTCGATCGACAGTCACGACGGCATCGCCGAGGAAGACGTCCTGCGCCTTGCCGCAGCACTCGACCAGGCCTCGAAGCATCCCGTGGCGCAGGCCATCGTCGCTGCCGCAAAGATGCGCGGCTTCGCTCTCCCCGTTCCTTCGGAGGTGGTCGAAGTTCCGGGGGACGGTGTCGTGGGCCATGTCGAGGGACGCGAGGTCATCGTCGGCGGCCTCGGTTTCGTGGCGGCCCGTGTCGGTCGGGTCTCGGGCCGCCATCCCGCCATTGCCGCCGGCTCGGCTCTCGTCGCCGTCGCGATCGACGGCCGGATGGCGGGGCATCTCGTCATGTCCGATCCGCTTCGCGAAGGCGCGGCCGCCATGCTTGACGGGCTCCGCCGCGAAGGGATCGGGCGCATCCTGCTCGCCACCGGAGATCGCGTCGACGTGGCGGAGCGCGTCACCGAGGGGCTCGGTCTTGACGGGCTGCACGCCGGGCTGACCCCGGACCAGAAAGTCCGGCTCGTCCTCTCCGAGCGCCCGCGCGGACCCGTCATGATGGTGGGCGACGGGGTGAACGACGCGCCCGCGCTGGCCGCGGCCGACGTCGGTGTCGCGATGGGTGCACGGGGCGCCGCGGCCTCGGCCGAGGCTGCTGACGTGGTGCTGCTCGTCGACCGGATCGACCGGCTGGGCCCGGGGATCGAGATCGCGCGCGCCTCGCGCCGGATCGCCGTCGAAAGCGTCGTCGCGGGGATCGGCCTTTCGGTACTCGGCATGATCGCCGCCGCCTGCGGCTACCTGACGCCGGTGCAGGGCGCTCTCCTGCAGGAGGTGATCGACGTCGCCGTGATCCTGAACGCGTTGCGCGCGCTGCGCATCGCGCCCCGCGAGCCCGCCACACCGAAACCGCAGGCTGTCTCCTCCGGGCTGGGTGAGATCGCGCAAGTAACCGAGCCATGAGCCGCCTCTCGCATTCCGAAGTCCACGTGGTTCACCGCATCGGCTGGCTGCGCGCGGCCATTCTCGGCGCCAACGACGGTCTCGTGTCGACCTCGAGCCTCGTTGTCGGCGTGGCCGCAGCCGGGTCCGGCAAACCCAAGATCCTGGTCGCGGGTCTGGCCGGGCTGGTCGCGGGCGCGATGTCCATGGCGGCAGGCGAATACGTCTCGGTCAGTTCCCAGACCGACGCCGAGCAGGCCGACCTGTCCGCGAGACCCGCGAACTCGCGGAAACGCCCGAGGCCGAACTCGAGGAGCTGACCCGGATCTATGTCGACCGGGGGCTCGACCGCGACCTGGCGGTGAAGGTGGCCATCCAACTGACCGAACGCGACGCGCTCGGATCGCATGCCCGGGACGAGCTCGGCATATCGGAAACCGTTACGGCCCGTCCGATCCAGGCGGCGCTGGTTTCCGCGCTTACGTTCGCCTTGGGCGCAGTGCTTCCGCTGCTCGTCGTGCTGCTCGTGCCGGAAACGCGGATCGCGCCCGTGGTAGCGGCGTCGACGCTCCTTGGCCTCGCGGTTCTCGGTGGATCGGGGGCCTCGGCCGGCGGCCCCGGCGTCGTTCGCGGGGCCGCGAGGGTCACGCTCTGGGGCGCCCTCGCGATGGCTGCCACCGCCGCGGTGGGCGCGGCCTTCGGCGTCGCCGCATAGACCTTCGCGATCCGCAGATGCCGGGCCGGTCGGCCGATGCCGCACTCGGTCTCAGCGCGCGCATTGACCGCCATCAATGCGGCCGCTGCGCCCCTGGCTTTCAATTCGGGCGGGCGTTTCCCGGAGTATCGACATGTCGCGAACCCTGGTCCTTCGGACCTCCGCAATTCTCCTGGTCGCCGCGGTTCCGACCGCTGGCCTTCATGCCGCCGATCCCGCGCTTCGAGAGGATGCGCTCGCCCTCTTCGAGCCGATCCCCCAGGCGCCGGACCCGGAGCCCGATCCGGCAGCCGTCGAACTCGGCAAGGCGCTGTTCTTCGAGCCGCGTCTCTCGGAAGGACACAACATCAGCTGCAACACCTGCCACAATCTCGGCACGGGTGGCGCGGATCTCGCGCCGGTCTCGCTCGGCCATCGCTGGCAGAAGGGGGGACGGAACTCTCCCACGGTGCTGAACGCGACCTACAACACCGCGCAGTTCTGGGACGGCCGGGCCGCCGACCTGACCGAGCAGGCGGGGGGCCCGATGGTCAACCCGGTGGAGATGGGCTCGTCGCAGGACCATGTCGTGGAACAGCTGAAAGGCGTTCCGGGCTATCGGCCCCTGTTCGCCGCCGCCTTCCCGGACGATCCGGACCCGGTGAGCTTTGCCAATGCCGAGGGCGCGATCGCCGCCTTCGAGCAGACATTGATCACCCCCAACGCCCCCTTCGACCGCTTTCTGCGCGGCGACGACACGGCGATGACCGAGACGCAGCAGGCCGGGCTCCGCGAATTCATGGATCAGGGCTGCGCCGCCTGCCACAACGGCATCAATCTCGGCGGCAACAGCTACCAGCCGTTCGGGGTGGTGGAAAAGCCGGATTGGGCGGTCCTGCCACCGGGTGACAAGGGCCGGTTCGAGGTCACGCGCGCCGAGGAGGATGCCTACGTGTTCAAGGTCCCGACCCTGCGCAATATCGCCCTCACGCCGCCCTACTTCCATTCCGGCTCGGTCTGGGACCTGACCACCGCGGTCGGGGTCATGGGCACGGCGCAACTCGGCTCGGCGCTCGATGCGGAACAGGAGGCACGGATCGTGGCGTTCCTCGACAGCCTCACGGGCGAGTTGCCCCGGATCGTCTATCCGACATTGCCGCCAAGCACCGCCGACACGCCGCGTCCGCAGCAATAGAAGGCGCAATATCGCTTGGGCAACCGGCCTCGGCCGTCTCCGGAGGAGCGCAGGTGGGGGCCTGACGTGCTCACGCCCGGCAAACGGAGAGCGGTCCCATCACCAAAGCCGTTGGGATCGCAGACGCAGACCGGCTGATCCGCGCCGAGGGTCAGTCGGGCGCGGCATGCCATTTCCGCTCCTGGTCCCGTCGTTCTCGCGCGTCAGCCCGCCTCGCGCCGGACGAGGGCCTCCGAAGGGACAGGCCGGGACAATGCCTACCGGCATTGAAACGACAGGCCCGGCACGCATTGGACGGTCAGTTCCGCAAGCACGACGGTCCTTCCAGGCGGCTACGTCCCGGACGCCAGCGATTTCTCGATGAAGTGGAACCCCGTGATATCCGGTCGCTCCGAGATGCCCTTGATCAGGGTCAGCAACGGCGTCTCGCCGAGCGGATAATCGGTCCTTATGGGGCCTGCTGCCTTCAGCGCGGAATATTCGCCATCGCCGTAGAAAGCAGCCAACAGAAGGTCTTCATCGGTCTCGAACGGCCCGCGGCTTCTGCGCAGCCGCTCGATCGCAGGGGGCAGAAGCGCGCCTGGTCGATCTGTGATCGGTTCGGCTCCGCGCGTGATCCGGTCGTAAAGGTTCGCGTCTATCGGTCCCGCGATCTCGCCGTAGCCGCCCCGGACGTAGAGGCGAACCTCGTCGGGTACCGAAGCGTATCGCTCCTTTCCGTTGTCCTTGCCCATCACGTTCAGGATCGACTGGGTGACGATGTACTGCGCGAAAGGACTGACGACGATGGGATAGCCGAGGTCCTCGCGCACGTGCCAGGCTTCCTCGAGAATTTCGTCGAGCCGCCCTTCCAGGCCCAGCGATTCGAGCTGGTAGGCAAGGTTCGACACCATGCCGCCGGGGCACTGGTGGCAATAGTGGAACTCGTCGTATTCGCGGACCTCGCCCACCGGCTTGTCTTCCATCCGGGCGATGAAGGCCAGCCGCTCCGCCGCTTCCTCGACGGGCTCGAGGTCGAGATCGACGTCGTAACCGCGCCGGCGGAGGTTTCGCGTCACCCCTTCCGTCGGACTGTGGCTGACGCCGTTCGCAAGGGTCGACGTGGCGGTATGCACCACGTCGACCCCGTGCTCGACCGCCTGCAGGACGACGTAAGGCGCGAGCCCCGAATTGCAGTGGGTATGGATCTGAAGCTGCATGTCGCCCATCACCGCCTTCAGGGCGGGCACGAGCGTCGCCACCCGTTCCGGACGCAGAAGGCCGCTCGCATCCTTCAGGAAGATGGCGTCCACCCCGAGCGCCACCAGCTCCCTGGCCTTCCCGACGAAATAGTCGTCGGTGTGGACGGGGCTGTAGCTGTAGACGAGACCGCCGACGACATGAATGCCGTTGCTCTTCGCCGCCCGGATCGGAATTTCGAGATTCCGCATGTCGTTCAGGGCGTCGTAGGGCGTGTGGTAGCGCATTCCGTTCGCCGCGAACCTTTCCGCCGCCAGCTCGACGATGTCGTCGGGAAAGAATTCGAATGTGAAGAGGCTCTGACCGCGGGTGTGAATGATCAGAGGCGTCTCCGTGACCCATTCGTTGAGCAGGCGCATCCGCTCCCAGGGGTCCTCCCGGAGATAGCGCACGCATACATCGAAGACCGCGCCGCCGACGAGGTCGATCGCCTCGAAGCCGGCCCTGTCGAGCCGACCGGCGACGTGCCGCATCATCGCCGTGGTCATGCGTGTGGCCCAAAGGCATTGATGCGCGTCGCGCAAGGTGACGTCGACAAGACGGATCGTGCGGCTCATGCGCCCGCTCCCCTCGCGGCCGGAAGAAACGTCTCCTCGACCCATTTGGTGTGGATATTGCTGTCGGCGAGATCGGGAGAGGCGGCGAGCCGTCGGTGCAATCCGATCGTCGTCTCGATTCCCTCGATCTGGAACGCGGCCAGAGCGGAGCGGGCGCGCTTCAGCGCGTCGCTCCTGTCGCGTCCGTGCACGACGAGCTTGGCGATCATCGAATCGTAGTAGGGTTGCACGGTTGACCCCGAACTCACGAAACTGTCGACCCGGATGCCCGGCCCGCGCGGGGCCCGCCAGCGGATGATGCGACCCGGTGAGGGGCGGAAGTCGTTCTCGGCCAATTCAGCATTGATCCTGAACTCGATGGCATGACCGGCATCCGCGGCGGGCGGGCCGACGGTCATCTCTTCGCCCCGGGCGATGCGAAACTGCTCGGCGACGAGGTCGGCGTTCAGCAGCATCTCGGTCACCGGATGCTCCACCTGGATGCGGGTGTTCATCTCGATGAAGAAAAACTCGCGGCTCTCCGCATCGAAGATGAACTCGACCGTTCCCGCGCCGCGATATTGCACGCCGCGGGCGAGCCGCAGGGCGCTCTCGTGGATCGCGGTCCGTTCGGCCGCGGTCAGAACCGGCGATGGCGCTTCCTCCAGCAGCTTCTGATGGCGCCGCTGGACGGTGCAGTCGCGTTCGCCGCAATGGACGGCGTTACCGGTCCCGTCGCCGAAGATCTGGACTTCGATGTGACGCACATTCGCAACCAGCCTTTCGAGATAGACGGCCGGATCGCCGAACGCCTGCTCCGCTTCGCGGCTTGCCTGGGAAAAGAGGGCCTCGAACTCGTCATGCGAGCGGGCGATACGCATCCCCCTGCCGCCGCCACCGGCGCTGGCCTTGATGAGGATCGGGAAGCCGATTTCGTCCACGAGCGCGGAGAGGTCCTCCCCCTGCCGGACGGCGCCGTCGGACCCCGGCACGACCGGCACGCCGAGCTTCTCGGCGGTCCGGCGGGCTGCGGCCTTGTCGCCCATGAGATCGATCGTGTTCGGGTCCGGCCCGACGAAGACGAGACCTTCCTCGGCGCAGCGGGCAGCGAAACCCGCGTTCTCGGCGAGAAACCCGTAGCCGGGATAGACGCTGTCGCATCCGCTTTCGGTCGCGACGTGGAGAAGGGCCGCGATGTCGAGATAACTCGCGGAGCTCGGCGCCGGGCCGATGCAGAATGCCTCGCTCGCAGCCCAGACATGAGGCGCAGCCGCATCCGGCTCCGAATAGACCGCCACCGATTTGAGGCCGAGCGCGTGGCAGGCCCGCACGGCTCTCAGCGCGATCTCGCCCCGATTGGCGATCAGAACCTTCTCCACGCTCTCCCCTCCCCCGAAGGACTGACGCCGCCAAGGTGACAGATCGGCCTCGACAGGCAAGTGAAAATTTCATCTTGTAAAACGCAGAATTTCATATTCTTGTATTTTGAACGATGCGATGAGGGGAAAGACCGGGCAGCATGACAGAAACCCGCACCATACCGAGCAGCGATACCGACCGTACGAGCGTGTCCCAGAAGTCGTTCGCGGTCATGGAGTGCATCGGCTCGGCATCACGGGCCCTGACGACGTCGGAACTTTCCGCGCTGCTCGACATCCCGAAGCCGACCACGCACCGGATCGTTCACCAACTCGATATGGACGGGCTGCTCATGCAGGAGGCGGGCGGGCGCGGATACGTCCCCGGACCGCGGCTCTTCAACTTCGCGCTCAGCGTTTTCCAGACCGCGGTACGGCATGGGACAAAGCATGCCATTCTCGAACGCCTCTCCGACCGCACGGGCGAGACGTGCAATTTCGGAATCATCTCCGGCGGCGCGCTGCTCTACGCCGACCGCGTGGAAGCGGCCTGGCCGTTCGGCCTTCGCTACGAGGTCGGCTCCCGGGTGCCGCTGCACTGCACGTCCATGGGCAAGCTGCTGCTCGCGCATTTGCCGAAACGCCGTCGGCAGCACCTGCTGAGCTTGTCGGACCTGCATCCCTATACCGCGAACACGATCACCGACCCGGACCGGCTGGAGGAGGAGTTCACCCTGATCCGGGCGCGGGGCTACTCGATCGACGACCAGGAGTTTCTCGGGGGCGTGGTTTGCGCCGCGGTGCCGGTGCGCGATGCCAGAAAGCAGGTCTGCGCAGCCGTCGCGGTATCCGCACCGCAAGCGCGCATGTCCGTCGCGCTCGCGGAAGGCCATGTGCCGGCTCTCCTTTCGGCGGCGGAAGAGATCGCCTCGACCTGGTTCATCGACGAGACGGATGCGATGGAGGGCAGCCATGCTGGGCTATAAGGAAGTCGGAGAGATTCTCAGCCTCATCGACGCCTCGTCCTGCAGCGAGGTCGTGCTGGAGCTCGAAGGCGTCAAGCTCGTCGTGCGGCGCGGCAATGCGGATGCGCCGCAGGCAGCCCGACCGACAAGCGGCACGGCGCCGGCGGCTCCTCCCGACGCAGGCTTGCCGCCTGCTGAACCCGGGGCGTCGCCAATGGCCCCGGCCAAGGGCGGCGCCGCGCCCTCCGAAGCAGACGGCGACGGCCTCGTCCGCGCCCCGATGCTCGGGACCTTCTATCGTGCGCCGAAACCCGACGAACCGCCTTTCGTCGAGATCGGGTCGGAGGTGAAGGAGGGCGATGCGCTCTGCATGATCGAGGTGATGAAGCTCTTCACGACGATCCATGCCGAGAGGGCCGGCATCGTGCGCGACATTCCGGCCGAGAACGGACAGCTGGTCGAGTTCGGCCAGGTGCTCTTCGAGATCGGCGGGGCCTGACGGACTGACACCCCCGATCCCGTGGGGCGTGCCAAGGAGGGGGAAGCGAAGTGAGATCGATATTCCAGTCCGCTGACCGGGTCGTCCTGACGGTCGCGCCGACGGGCGGCCTGCATGGTCGGGAGGCTCATCCCGACCTTCCCGAACAACCCGAGGAAATCGTCGAGGCCTTCGCCGAGTGCTACTCGGCCGGAGCCACGGTCGCGCATATCCACGTCCGAGACGCAGAGGGCCGGACATCGGCGGACCCGGCGATCTACGGCGAGGTGATCGCCGGTATCCGCGAGCGGTGCCCCGACATGATCACGCAGGTCGGCAACGGCATAGGCATCCGCCGCGAGGGGGACGGGCACTGGACCGGCTTCACGCAGGCGCAGCGCATGGCGCTTCTCGATCTCGATCCCGCACCCGACATGCTGACCGTAAATGCCGGAACCTTCCATTTCCAGCACAAGGACGCGGAGTTTCTCTTCGACAATTCGAAGGCGTGGAACCGGGAATTCATCGCCGGCTGCCGGTCGCGCGGCATCGTGAACGAGCTGGAAGTCTACGACATCAGCCATATCCGCAACATGCTGCAACTCCGGGAAGAAGGTATCCTCGCCGACCCGCTGCATTTCAGCTTCGTTCTGGGGATAAACGGCGGCGCTCCGGCTGAGCCGAGATACCTTCTGGCAATGCTCGACGCGATTCCGGAAACCTCGAGCTGGCAGGTCGTGGCGGTCGGACGGGCACAGCTGGCGCTCACCACGATGGCCGTCGCGATGGGCGGCAACATGCGGACGGGGTTCGAGGACACGGTATATTACGGGCGGGGCGAACTGGCCCGAAGCAATCGGCAACTGGTCGAGCGCGCCAGCCGGATCACGCGGGAACTCGGCCGCGAGATCGCCGATGCCGCCGAGGCGCGCAGCAGGCTGCGCCACGCCCCGAACGATGTGCCCGGCAGAGCGATGGCTCGTTAGGCGATGACCGACCCGCTCTTCGACATGACAGGGCGCGTGGTGCTCGTCGCGGGAGCGGCCAGAGGGCTCGGCCTCGAACTGGCGCGCGCGCTGGCGGAACGCGGCGCCCTCATCATGGTGGCCGACCGGCTCGGAGAGGAGGCGCGCGAGGCGGCCCGGAGCTTGGCGGGCGACGGGCACGAGGCCTGCGAGCTCGACATCGGCTCCGAGAGCAGCGTGGACAGCGCCGTTGCCGGCTGCAAGCGGAGGTTCGGCCGTATCGACGGGCTGGTGAACAGCGTCGGCATCGCCCGTTTCGCGCCGGCTCTGGACCTGTCGGCTGAGGATTTCGCCGAAACGATGACCGTGAACGTCACCGGGGCATTCCTGTTGTCGCGCAGTGTGGCGCGCGTGATGACGATGCAGTCCGACGGCGGGCGGATGCTTCATCTCGCCTCCGTCTCGAGCCGCGTCGTCAACGAAACCTACGCCGCCTATTCCGCGAGCAAGGCGGCGTTGGCGCAGCTCGTGCGGATCCTGGCGGCGGAATGGGCGCGGTGCGGCATCACCGTCAATGCGATCGGACCGGCGGTGATCCGGACGGCGATGACCGAGACGACCATACTCGCCGACCCGGCAACGGCGGACCGGGCCCTCGAAAAGATCCCGATGGGCCGGTTCGGCGTCCCGTCGGACCTGATCGGGGCGGCCCTTCTCGCATTGGCGCCTGGCGGAGGGTTCATCACGGGTCAGACCATCTACGTCGATGGCGGGAGGACGCTCGGATGAGCCGCATGGGAATGGCGAGCCCGGAGGCGAAGCGAGCCTGAACGAGCGGGCGCGAAAGAGGCTCGGCATCGCCTGTGCCGGGCAGGGAACGACAGGGAGGACGACATGAGACCATACGAATTCCGGCCCTTGCGGTCGATGATTGCGGCGGCCATCCTCGCCGCCGGCGGGCTGACCGGCCCGCAGGCGATGGCAGAGGAAATCATACCGATGCTCGCCTGTCCGCTGGGATGCGGCGCGGTCGAGACGAACACCGTCCTCGCGGCCCGCATGGCCCGCGCCGGGTCGGAGGTTCTCCCCGCCGCCCAGGAAACTCCCGGCTTCATGTACAATATCAGGGCGATGGCGCAGGAACAGCGCTGGACAAACACGGTCTTCGGAACCGAGGACACGGTCATCCAGGCCGCATTCCAGGGCGGCCGGGAAGAGCTCGCGAAGTTCATGCCGCAGCACATCCCGATTAAGTTCAAGCTGCTTTACGGCGAGGGCGGCGTGGCGCAGGGGAAGTTCTTCGTCACCTTCGACCCCGACATTTCTTCCATCGATGACCTGAAGGGCAAACGGATCTCGATCGGCCTGCCGACCCAGAGCGACTGGGGGATGGCCGCGGCCCTGCTGCTCGAATTCGGCTACGGCATCACCGAGGAGAACAGCGACCTCCATTTCGTGAGCCCGTCAGTGATGACCCAGGAACTGATCGACGGAACCACCGACGCGGCGCTCACCGCCCTGCTCACGAATGCCGACGAAAGCATCTGGTGGACCAACGACCTGACGAGCAAGCTCGACGCTTCCGGCAAAGGCCTGAAATATCTCGGCGTCACGCAGGAGGCGATCGACGCGGTGAACGAGAAGTTCAACATGACGCTCGGCAAGGTCACGGTTCCGGCGGGGAGCATGCCGGGACAGGACGAAGAGTTCGACGCCGGCATCAACCGCATCTACGAGGCCGTTCACCCCGACTTTCCCGAGGAGATCGCCTATCAGCTCGTCATGGCCGTCCACGAGCACGGTCCCGAGTTGCGCGAGTCCGGTCAGGGCTGGTGGAAATTCTGGTCGGAAAGCAACATGCTGGCCGGCCTCACCGACGAGACGGCTCATCCCGGCGCGATCCGGGCCTACAAGGAACTGGGTCTCTGGGAGAAGCGCAAGGACTTTCCCCCGGTGACCTATCCCTCGGACTAGACCGCGCTCACACCGACCCGAGACAGCGGGAAGGGCGACGCGCCCCTTCCGCGCCCCATCACTGCACCGACAGGCAGGATCGCCATGTCATCTCGCGCTCTCAAATTGGACGGATCGACAGGCGCCTTCCTGGTGGAAGCCGCGATCTGGGTCGTCGGGCTGTCGCTGGTCGGTTACCTCGGCATCTCCGTGTTCGGCCTCGTTTCGCACGGGCCGATCTTCTACGTGAACTTCGCGCTCGGCATCGTCGCGATGAGCGGCCTGCTTGCCTTGAGCGAGATCGACAACCCGGTGGCCAGGGAGGGTCAGGACCCCGCCCCCGTCCGCCTTCCCAACCTGCAGAGGGCCGGCGTTCTGGCGGCAATGGCCTGCGGCCTGTCGGGCCTCGGTTATCTCTGGTGGTACCTCGACTGGATGGTGATCAACGCCCCCTTCTTCGACCAGACCTCCATCGCGTTCGGGATGCTCACGGTCGTCGGGATCATCTACCTGACCTGGTTCCACTGGGGATTGCTGCTCGCCTCCCTCTGCGCCGGTGCCATCCTCTACTTCTTCTTCGGGCAGCACATCCCGGTCACTCTGCTGCGGCATCCGGGCTATGGGGCGGACTTCATCATGAACTACGTCTCCCTCAGCACCAACCAGGGCTTCTTCCAGTTCTCCGGCGTCGCGGCCGATCAGATCTTCCTGCTCGTCCTCTTCGGCACGACCCTGCTCGGGGTCGGGATGTTGCGCCTGACGATCGAGGTGGGCAAGGCCTCCGGCCGGCTCGTGCGCGGAGGTGCGGCGCTGCCCGCAATCATCGCCAGCGGCTCCATCGGGGCGGTGATGGGCCAGGCCGTGTCGAACGTCGTCCTCAGCGGGCGGTTCACGATCCCGATGATGAAGCGGCACGGATTCGGCCCGGCAATGGCCGGAGCGATCGAGGCCGCCGCCTCCTCGGCCGGCCAGATCCTGCCGCCGATCCTCGGGCTCGGCGGGTTCCTCATCGCCGCCTTCCTGGGCATCCCCTACGTCGATGTCGCCCTCGCCGCGCTCGTTCCGGGCCTGCTCTACCTCTCGGGCGTTACCTTCGCGATCGCCACCTATTCCATGCGGCGCGAATTGCCGCGGCTCGCCGAGCCGGTGGACAGGCGGCTCATCTGGCAGATGCTGCCGACCTTCGTCCTCTCCTTCGTCATGGTCATCTGGCTGCTGCTCGGGTTCCGCTCGGCGGGCTACGCGGCCTTGGCCGGGATCGCCGTCGCGCTCGTCCTGTCGCAGTTCCAGGGACGTTACCGACCCTCGCGGGCCGACCTCGTCGCCTCCTTGCGCGAGGGCCTCGTCCTGACGACGCTGCTGTCGCTCCTCATCCTGGCGATCGGGCCCCTCGGCCAGGTTATGGTCAGCACCAACCTGTCGGGCCGCCTCGCCACGCTCCTGGCCACGACCCTGCCCGACAACGAGATCCTCCTCCTGATCGGCGCCATGCTGCTGTCGCTCGTACTGGGCATGGGGCTGCCGACGCCGATCGCCTATGTCGTGGCCTCGCTTGCCGTCGTGCCGTTCCTGCAGGAGGTGGGGGTCGAGCCGCTTCGAGCGCACTTCTTCGTCTTCTACTTCGCCGTGTTCTCGACGCTCTCGCCGCCGGTCGCGGTCTCCGTGCTGGCGGCCTCGAAACTGTCCGGCGCGTCGTTCTGGACCACTGCGATCCGCTCGCTGCAGATCGCCAGCACCACTTTCATCATCCCGTTCGCCCTCGTCTTCAACGAGCCGCTGCTGAGCTTTCCCAATGTCGACCACACGATCCTGATGCCCGTCGCCGAAGTCCTGATGACCCAGTTCGCCTGTGCCGTCGTCGCCTTCGGCTATTGCTTCAGGCCGCTGGATCGGCCGGCGAGGGGCTATTTCCTGGCAGTGGTGGCTATCGGCTACGCGACCCTCTCGCAGCACGGGCGCCCCGTCGCCTTCGACATCCTCCTGACCGGGAGTTTTCTCGCCGGTCTCGCATTCTGTTACGTCACGGCAAGGTCGTTGAGCCTCCGATCCCCGTAATCGCAACCGCCTCCGCCGGGTCGCCGGCCCGGCCGTCGCCGCCACAAACCACGAGCGTCCCATGATCCTGATCGGCAGATATCTCTCTCCCTTCACGCGGCGCGTCGCCGTGAGCCTCAAGGTGCTCGGAATACCGTTCGAACGCAGGGCGCTGACCGCGTGGCAGGATCTCGATGCGGTCCGCAGCTACAATCCGGCCGGACGGGTGCCGGCGCTCGTTCTCGACGACGGCGACACCATCTTCGAAAGCAGCGCGATCCTCGACGAGATCGACAGGATGGTCGGCCCCGACAAGGCGCTCGTTCCGGCGGCAGGCGCGCAGCGCCGGGCGGCCTTGAGAACGATCGCCGTCGCGCTCGGCGCGATGGAAAAGGGGGCGGCGGCACGCTACGAGCTGGTCATGCGGCCCGAAGAGAAGATACATCGGCCCTGGGTCGAACATAATCTCGCCCAGGCCGCCTCCGCACTCGACTGGCTCGAAGCTCAATTCGACGCGGCCTCCGGGTCGGAGCGCATGACGCAGGAGATCATCAGCACCGTGGTGGCCTACGACTTCCTGAAGATCGCCCTGCCCGACCATCTCGACCTCGCGGCCTGTCCCGGCCTCGAAGGTCTCAGCCGGACCACGGGCACGCATCTGGCTTTCGCCGAAACGCGGCCGGAACTCGACCAGTAGAAGGATCGACCCAGAATGGAGAAACCCTGCATCATCTGCGTGGCCATCACCGGTTCGGTCCCCCGCAAAAAGGACAACCCCGCGGTTCCGATCAGCATATCCGAGCAGGTCGAATCCACCCAGGAGGCCTACGAGGCCGGGGCCGCGATTGCACACTGCCATGTGCGCAACGACGACGAGACCCCGTCGAGCGATCCGGAGAAGTTCGGCAGGCTGCAGGAGGGCATCAGAAAGCATTGTCCGCACATGATCGTGCAGTTCTCGACCGGCGGTCGAACCGGCAATGGCCGGGAACGCGGCCGGATGCTGTCGCTCAGGCCGGACATGGCCTCGCTCACGACAGGATCGAACAACTTCCCGAACCGGGTCTACGAGAACGACCCCGAGCTCATCTCCTGGCTGGCCGACGAGATGAAGGCTTACGGTATCAAACCCGAGGTCGAGGCCTTCGACCTCAGCCACATCTTCAAGGCCGTCGAGATGCATCGGGACGGCGCGATCGTCGATACGCCCTACATTCAGTTCGTCATGGGCGTGAAGAACGCGATGCCGGTGGATCGGCATGTCTTCGACTTCTATGTCGAGACCGTGGAGCGGATCGCGCCGGGGAGCGAGTGGTGCGCCGCAGGGATCGGCGCCGGCCAGTTCCCGGTGAACGAATGGTGCGTCGAGAGGGGCGGCCATTGCCGGACCGGCCTGGAGGACAACGTCCGGCTCGATCGACACACCCTCGCCGAGTCCAACGCAGCCCTGGTCTCCCGCGTCGTCGCCATTTGCGAACGCTACGACCGCCCCGTCGCCACTCCGGCGGAGGCACGGCAGATGCTGAATATCGGAAGCCGCGGGCTGCAGGAATAACATAGCGGAACGGCTGCATTGCGCCCGGCGCGGAAACCGGTCCCGGCGCCGAGGCACAGGGAGCACAACGCACCGGGAACCTCCCGCTGAGCGCTGCGGACCTACCCTGGCAGGCTGCGGGAGGCCGGTCACATCGTCTGCGCACTCTTGCACGCGCGGCCGCCTGCGCATCTCGGTTCAATCTTCTCGCGAATCTCCACGATCTCGGACAGGCCGATTCGGTGGCAGAAACCTGCCGTAGCCAGTAAGTCTCTCTGCATTAAAACTATTTTCCGTTCAGGAATTCACGATTTCTCCCGTAGCGTGTTCTGTGTGCGACAGTTTGATGAGTTAGGGATAAGCACATGCGTGAGTTAACGGCCCGCCTGATCGACATCACCAGCAAGACCCTCGAGATCGACCGAGGTGATGTTTCCGCGTCCAGCCATTTCGTGAAGGCTCTGGGAGCCGACAGTCTCGACTGTATCGAGCTGATGATGGCGATCGAGGACGCCTTCTGCATCGAGTTCCCGGAGGAGGACCTCGCCGGCCTCGTCACCATTGCGGACGTGGCAGACTACATCTGGAATGACCCGACAGTGCATCTGGCCGCCTAGCCAACACGGAAATCCGGACATTGCCGGGCAGACACGCCGGCAGAAGGTCGATGGCGCGGAATTCCGGGCGAAACCGGAACGCCGCCGGAGTTCACTCTCCATAGGGACGTCGCGCGCCGAGACCGGCCGGGGTCCGCTGCATGGAGGTCACATGCCCGACGTCACCGTGCCTCGTCCTCCCACCCTTCCTCTCGCCTGCCCCGATCGCCACGCCCGGCGCCTGGTGCCGCCGAAAAGGACGCCCGAACCCCACGGCGCCGCCCCGAGAGACGACACGACGACACGCGGCGGGTTCCCCGGGGAACCCGCCGCGTGTCGTCCCGGGGGGCATGCCCCGCCAAACCGTGCGCTCGCAAGACCACGGGCAACGACCGGGCGCTTGTACGTCTCCACGGCGATGCCCGGAACCGGGACATGCCGCCGTGGTTCGTCCCGAGTGCAACGTGAAAGAGTATGCCAAAATGACCGCAGCAACAGCGCGCGGGCGCCACGCCCGCAAACCGAGCGAGATCCCGACCAGAGGCTGGCGCGACATCGCCTCCAGGGTCTGGGAGGAACTGACCGCCGACCATGTCTCGGTCGTATCGGCGGGGGTCGCGTTCTTCGGCCTTCTGGCCCTCTTTCCCGCGATCGGCGCGCTCATGTCGATCGCCGGGCTCTTCATGGATCCCGGGGCAATCGAATCGCAACTGAGCACCGTCGCCTCGGTTCTTCCCGAGGATGCCGCGGCCATCCTCCAGAAACAGGCCAGGTCCGTTGCCTCGAATTCCGGAACGGGTCTGGGCCTCGCCGCACTCCTCGGGGTGATCCTGTCCCTCTATGGCGCGTCGAAGGGCATGCGGACCCTGATGGAGGGCATGAACATCGCCTATGACGAGGAGGAGGAGCGCGGCTTCGTCAAGGAATATGCCGTCTCCTTCGCCCTGACCCTCGTCCTCGTATTCGGCCTTCTGGTCGCCCTCGGATTCACCATCGTCGTGCCCGCGCTCCTCGGAAATCTCGGATTGCCGGACTTGATCGTGACGGCGGTGGAGTGGGGCCGCTGGCCGCTCCTTGCGATCTTCACCATCTTCGGCCTGGCGATCCTCTACCGCTACGGTCCCTCTCGCGAGGACCCGCAATGGCGCTGGGTGACCTGGGGGTCCGTCATCGCCACGATCCTCTGGATCGCGGGGTCGATCGCCTTCTCGATCTATGTCCGCAATTTCGGCAGCTACGGCGAATCCTACGGCGCCCTCGGCGGCGTGATCATTCTCCTCACCTGGTTGTGGCTCTCGGCCTTCATCGTGCTCCTCGGTGCCGAGATCAATTCCGAGATGGAGCACCAGACGGAGCACGATACGACCACCGGGCAGGACCTGCCGCGCGGGGAGCGCGGCGCCGTGAAGGCAGACGAGGTCGGGCGCTCGCCGTAGTATCTTCCGCGCAAAAAAGAACGCCCGCATGGATCAAGCGGGCGTTCGTCGTTCAGGGGCGGGGCGATCAGCTCCGGGACGGGCCGAGATCCTCGGTTTCCGCCTGCCTCCCGGCGGCATCGGCCACGCGGCGGGCCGCGTCCTCGGTCCGGTCGACCGCGGCATCGGCCGCCGAGCCCTCGCCGCGTGTGTCCCGGTCGGCGCGGTCCTTGAGCTCCCGGCTGGCTTCGTCGGCCTCGGAGCGGACTTCCCGGCCGACTTCCTTCGCCTCGTCCAGCGCGGCGCCCGCGACACGTTCCGCCTTGGCCCGCTCTTCGGCGAAGACGCGCTCGGCATCGGCGTAGAGCCTGTCGCTCTCGGCACCGAAATGCTCGTCCTCGGTCTGCGTCCGCGGCAGGCTGCCGGCGATGGCCGCGCCCACGGCGAAGGCGAGCGCACCCACGACGATCGGGTGCTCCTCGAAGAAGTCCGCCGCCCGGTCCGCGCCCTGGCGCATACCGCGGCCCGCCTCTTCGCTGGCCAGGATCGCCCGTTCGCGAGCCGAGACGATCCGCTCGCGGGCGTCATGGCTCATGTTATCGGTGCCCTCGGAAAGCCGCCGCGCCATGTCGGAAGAGCGGTCGCGGACCCGTTGCGCCCGGTCGGCGGCGCCGCGGTTGGCGTTGTGCAGGCCGGCGCGCATCCGCTGGCCGGCGCTGGGACCCCGGTGGCCTTCGAACCAGTTCGGTCCGCTGCCTTCGGGGACCGGGCCGCGGGCGCCGATATGCGCGTCGGCCCCCTCGCCGTATTCGGTCTTGCGGCCGCCGCCGAACATTCGCGTGCCGTCACCATGACCGCCGCCGAACATGCCACCGCTGTTCGTTCGACGGGCGCCCTCCTCGATCTGGTCGGCACTCGGCCCCCGGCCGAACATCAGCCAGCCAAGGCCGATGCCGGTGACGGCGAGCGCCAGGGGGTTGCCCTTGGCCGCATCGGCCGCGGACTTTCCGAACTCGCCACCATGGCGGCCGACATTGTCGGTAAGGCTGCGAAAGATCGCGTCCGGCGTGAACGTGTCCTGAAGGGCGGCGAGGGTGTTCTGCAGACCCTCGCGGTTCTGTTCGAGATCCCTTTCGATCTCGTCGGGTGTCCTCGTGTCACTCATCTCATACTGCCTTTTTCACGGTCTCGCTGTCGCGTTCCACGTTCTTGACGGTCCGCGTCGGCGCGAGGGAAGCGAGTTTCAGGTCGTTCATGCCCTTCTTGGCGAGGATCGCGGCGATCACCGCGAAGATCACGCCGACGATGAGCGCGGCCCAACCGGGCTCGAGTCCCAGTTCGGTGATGGCGGCGACCAAGGCGGTGGCCAGCACGTTCAGCGCCACGAGCAGAAGCACGACCCCGGCCACGATCAGGCCGATGGCGGTCCCCGCCTGGCGGACATTCTGGTCCATTTCGGCGCGGAACAGGTTCATCTCGCCGCGCAGCAGCGCGATCACGTGGTCGAGGGCGTCGCCAAGCAGGCCGCCGGTGTCCCGCAACTGCCGGCGCGTTCCATTCTGGGACTGGTGGGTGTCGGTCTTGTCCATCAGTATTCTCCCGGCGTCTTGGTGGCGGTCGGCGAGGGGGTCGCCGTCGACGTGGCGCCCGTGCCCGGTGCGGTTCCGGCCGGCGTCGTGGCGGGGCCCGGAATGCGGTTCCGATCGGGGGGACCGCCCGGCAGGCCGCCGGTCCGGGTCTCGGTCGAGCCCCCCTCGGATGCCGGGGATCCGGAACGCCCTGGTGCCGCGTCGGCCCGGCTGTCGCGCGGGGTACTGGCGGAGGCCTTGGCGAACCGGGTCGCGGCGAAGCCGGCAAGCGCCGCTCCGCCCAGGAACGCGATCGGATTGCGCCGCGCGAACCTGCTCACGTCTCCGGCAATCTGGCCCACGTCGCGATCGCGGATCGTCTCGGACGCATCGGCGAGGCTTTCGGCGATCTGTCCGAAGGTTCTCGCCTGCGGAGAGCCGCCGCGCATTTCCTCGGCCGCGCGGCGGAGCGCGTCGGCGATGCCGGACATCTCCGTGGCAACGCCGCTTCGCGCGCGCTCGGCCTGCGACCAGGCCTCGTCGCGCGCCCGACCGCCCAGATCTTCGGCGGTGGAACGGGCATCCTGCGCCAGGCGCTCGGCAGATCGTCTGGCATCGGCGCCGGCCTCGCGGCCAACGTCTCCTGCATCGGTGTTATGATCGGTCATCTCGTTGTTCTCCTCACGCCAGGACATTGATGACGACAAGGACGACAACCACGAGGCCAACCAGGTAGATCAGCTGGTTCATACTCTGCACTCCTTCACGGTCGACGGTTTACCATCTGGAAGCTCAAGAATCTGGGAGGCCAGCAGTTCCGCGCATTCGATGCGAGGACAGAAGTGGTTTAAGAGCGTCCGGTCAAATACCGGGTCCCCGGCCATCCCCGCACGAGATCGCGCCGATCCTCGCCGGGATCGTCCGCCGGCAGGCTTGCGGCGTTCCGCCTCCAGCGAGCTTCCGCAACTATCTGGCCTTGCTGGATTCCCCGAGCTCCATTTCCGCGCCGGCGAGCATCCGCTTGTCCTCATGGCTGCTTTCTGCTGCCGTCGCGAAGCGCGGCCATCTGCTCGTCCGGGCAGGTGCAGCTAACCCAGCCTTCGTCCGCTGCTGCGCTGCCGGCACGGTGCCGCGAATGCGACGCTCGGATGGACCCCGAGCCGGGTCTCGACGCAGGCCGCGGTCAGGCGGCTTCACGGTGCTCTGCGGTTTTCCGGTTCCACGGCAGCAGGCCAGGCGCCTGGGCCGGGAGACCGCCGCCCTGCCGCAAGCCATGATCTGGAGCGGGGATGGCGGATTCGAGCGGCACGACGGAGACCGGATCGACGGCCCTGCGATCGCGGCGATGACCGTAGAGGTCCGAGCCGGGGCGCTCTCCGATCGTTGTTCGGCAAGAGCGGGTGCGGATGCAAGGTCATGCGGCGGCCCCCGGAGCGGGGGCCGCGGTCCCGGTCCTAGCCTCCCTCGCGCGATTTCGGGAACAGGCCCGAGAGCGATCCGCCGACGATCCGGTGCACCTGCGGCTTCTGTTCGCCGGTGAAGGGCAGTGGCCGGCACACCTCCATCGCCGCCACGCCGACCCGCGCGGTCAGCGCGCCGTTGACGATGCCCTCGCCGAACCGGCGGCTGACGCGCGCCAGCACGGAGCCGCCCGCCACCGACCCCACCAGATCGTCGCCCACCGCCACGGCGCCAGTGGCGACGAGATGGGTGAAGACCGCCCGCGTCAGACGCCAGGCGCCGAGCGTTCCGGCCCGCCCGCCGTAGATCTCCGCGATCCGCCGGATCATGCGGATGTTCGATATGAAGGCCGCGGCGACATCGGCGAAGGCGAGAGGCACCACAGCCGTCACCGCCGCCACCTGCCGCGACGCCGCCTCGACCTCCGCTCGCGCCGCCATGTCGAGCGGCCGCAGCAGCTCCGCCTCGGCCAGCGCGATCAGCGCATCGGGATCGAACACGTCGCCCCGCCGCTCCTCCAGCCGCTTGCGCCCCCATTCGAGCTCCGGTCGGCCCCGGTAGAGCGCCAGCACCTGGTCGATCAGCGCCCGCGCCGGCCCCATCTCGTGGGCCCTGAGCGCCGCCTCCGCCGCCTTCTGCACGCCGCCCACCTGTTTCAGGCGGGCGAGCGCCCGAAGCTCCCTCACCGCCAGACCGAGCGCCGTCAACGCTACCCCCGCGACCAGCGCGAAGGCGATCCAGCCGAGCACCGGGTTGCGCGCCAAGAGCGCCGTGATCCAGGCCCAGGCCGCGGTCGAGACGAGGAAGGTCACGAGCCCCGCGGCGAAGCGCCGGAACCAGCGTCCCAGCCGCGAGGGCTTGCGCGCCGCGAGCGCCGCCATGGTGCGCATCGCCTGCCCCGTTGGCGCCGGATCGGACTCGGGAACCGGCGGCGCGTCGGCCGGGGAGGCGTCCGCCGTCTCCGCCTCGTCCTCGATCAGGATCGGCCCGCGGCTCACAGCCTGTCCCCGATCAGGAACTCGGCCGCCCGGTCGAGGCGGATATGCGGCGGCCCCGATCCCGGCCGCCCGCCGCCCTGCGGCACGAAGCGCATGATCCCGAAATCGGCGTCGAGCCAGGCCTCCGCCCCCTGCCGCCCCTGACTGAGCAGCACCTGCGGATCCTCCGGCAGCTCGCCTGGATGGAACGCGCCCCGCCGCCCCTCGGCGGTCACGCCGCGCACCACGTCCAGCATCTCGCCCTCGTGCTCCACACTGTCCTCAGTCGTCGCCCGGAGCGCGGCCAGCGCCATCGCCGCCGTCCGCGCGCCGGCGAAATCCGCCCGCCGCCTGGCCTCGTCCACCAGCGCCTCCATCACCCGCGTCAGCCGTCCGTGCTGGGAATGGTGCAGATGGTCGGCCTTGGTCGCCGCGAACAGGATCTTCTCCACCCGGCGGCCGCGGAAGATCTCGGTCAGGAACGCGTTCCGGCCGGGGCGGAAGGCGCCCAGGATGTCGGCCATCGTCGCGCGCAGATCCTCCAGCGCTTGCGGCCCGGCATGGATCGCGCCCAGCGCGTCGACCAGCACCACCTGACGGTCGATGCGGGCGAAATGCGACCGGAAGAAGGGCTTCACCACTTCCCGCTTGTAGGCCTCGAAGCGCCGCGCGAACTCCGCTCCGAGCGTGCCGCGCGTCCCGCTCGCCGCGTCGAGCGGCGCGAAGGTCAGCGCCGGCGACCCCGCGAGGTCGCCCGGCAGCAGGAACCGCCCCGGCGTGCAGTCCGAGAACCCCGCCTCCCGCGCGCGGCCGAGATACCCCGTCCAGCTCTCCGCCAGCCGCTGCGCCTGCTGGTCGTCGAACGGCGCCTCCGCATCCGCCGCGTCGAGCACCGCCACCGCCTGGTCCGCCGCGCTCCGCCGCCGCGCCCGCATGAGCGCCTCGCGCGACCATTCGGCGTAGCTCTTCTCCAGGAGCGCCAGATCGAGCAGCCATTCACCGGGATAATCGACGATATCCAGATGAAGGTTCTGCGGCCCGCCGAGCCCGGCGATCAGCCCCGTCGGCTGCACCCGGAACGACAGCCTGAGCTCCGAGATCGCCCGCGTGCTCTCGGGCCAGTGCGGCGCCGCGCCGGTCATCGCGTCGAGATGGGTCTCGTAGTCGAAGCGCGGCAGCGTGTCGTCGGGCTGCGGCTCGAGATAGGCGGCGCGGATCGACCCGTCGGCGGCGGCGCGCAGGCCGCCCATCCGCCCCCGGTCGAGGAGGTTGGCCACCAGCGAAGTGATGAACACCGTCTTTCCCGCCCGGCTGAGCCCCGTCACCCCGAGCCGGATCGTCGGCTCGAAGAGCCCGCCGGTCATCCGCCGGCCGAGCCCGCCGAGGCCACGCGTCAGATCTGCGAACATGCCTCTCCCCGATCCCGTCCGGCAGCAGATAATCCCCGGCCCGCCCATCTTCCAGCCGCCTTGCCGCGCCCCCGGCGCCGGGCTAGGCCGGCGCCATGCCCCGCTACGCCTTCCGCATCGAGTATCACGGCGCGCCGTTCTCCGGCTGGCAGCGCCAGGCCGACGTGCCGAGCGTCCAGGGCGCCGTCGAGGCCGCCCTCGCCCGGCTCGAGCCCGACCTGCCCGCCATCGCCGCCGCCGGGCGCACCGATGCCGGCGTCCATGCCTGCGCCCAGGTCGCCCATGCCGATCTCGCCAGGGACTGGGATCCGGTCCGCCTCACCGAGGCCCTGAACCACCACCTGAAGCCCGCCCCCGTCGCCATCACCGCCTGCGCCGCCGTCGCCCCCGGCTGGCACGCCCGCTTCTCCGCCACCGGCCGGCGCTATCTCTACCGGGTGATCCGGCGCCGTGCCCCCCTGGTCCTCGAATCCGGTCTCGCCTGGCACCTCCGCGCGCCCCTCGACGCGGAGGCCATGCGCGAGGCCGCGGCCCATCTCGTCGGGCATCACGACTTCACCACCTTCCGCTCCGCCCAGTGCCAGGCCGCCTCACCGGTGAAGACCCTCGACCGCCTCGAGATCGAGACCCTGCCGCGCCCGGACGGCACCGAATACCGCATCCACGCCGCCGCGCGCTCCTTCCTGCACAACCAGGTCCGCAGCCTCGTAGGCACGCTGGAGCGCGTCGGCCGCGGCGCCTGGGAGCCCGGAGACGTCGCCCGCGCGCTCGCCGCCCGCGACCGCGCCGCCTGCGGCCCCGTCGCCCCGTCCCGCGGCCTCTACCTCGCCGCCGCGACCTACGACGTCGACCCGTTCGCCGACCCGATCTCGTCGCGCCAGGCCACCTGCGGCTCGTAGCCCAGCATCCGGCGCGCCTTCTCGATCGAGTAGAACGTCTCCCGCTCGCCCATCTCCCGCATCATCGGCACGCCGCCGTAGAACCGCTCCGCGATCTCCGCGCTCGTCAGGTCCACCGAGGGCTCGGCATTGGCGACGTTGAAGACCTCGTAGCCGAGCCCGTCGGTCGCCAGGCAGCACTCCACCATCCGGCCGAGGTCGCGGGCATCGATATAGGCGAAGATGTTGCGCCGCCGCAGCGCCGGCTCGGCGACGAAACCGGGAAACATCTCCGCGTATTCGTGCGGCTCGATCACGTTGTTGATCCTGAGCCCGTAGATGTCGGCGCGGCTGCGGTGCTGGAAGCAGCGCGCCGTCGCCTCGTTGCAGACCTTCGACATCGCATAGGCGTCGCCCGGCAGGGTCGGGTGCTCCTCGTCCACGGGGATGTAATCCGGCTTGCGCTCCCCGTCGGCGAAGCAGATCCCGTAGGTGGTCTCCGAGGAGGCGAAGATCACCTTGCGGATGCCGAGCGCCAGCGCCGCCTCGATCACGTTGTAGGTTCCGAGCGTGTTGATGCGGTAGGTCTCGGTGTCCGTCCTCAGCATCGGCCGCGGGATCGCGGCGAAATGCACCACCGCGTCATAGGGCATCACGCCCTTCCCGTCCTCCAGGTCGTCCCAGCCCGACGGCATGGTCAGCGCGCTCGCCACCTGCCCGGCATCGGTCACGTCGCCCTGCAGGTTGTGCACCCCCTCCGCCTCCAGCGGCACGAGGTCGAAATTCGTCACCCTGTGCCCCTGCCCGATCAGATAGGGCACCACGTGCCGTCCCGCCTTGCCGGTCCCGCCGGTGAAAAACACGCGCATCTCAAACTCCGTCCGCTCGGGCCGCTCCAGCTAGGCGGCGGCGCCGCCGAGTAAAGACGCGGTTGACGGCACAAGACGGCAATGCCATGCAGAAACTGGCACAAGGACGCAGGTCATGGACGATTTCGATTCCCCTGAACTCCGCCAGGCCCGCCTGGCCGACCGGCTCTCCGCCGGGGCGGCTCTCGCGGCGCTGCGCCTAGCGGAGGAATTCGGCGTCTCCGTCGACACGATCCGCCGTGACCTCGCGGCGCTCGAGCGTGCGGGCCTCGCCCGCCGGATTCGCGGCGGCGCCGTCCCGGCCAGCCCCGCCCCGCCGCTCCGGGAGCGCAGCTGCGACCTGCCGGACGCGCTTCTCGACCGCGCCGCCTGCGCCCTGTCGGAGGCGCGCACCCTGCTTCTCGACGGCGGCACCTCGGTCGCCGCCCTCGCCCACCGGCTCGAACCGGGACGGGACCGGCTCGTCATCACCCCCTCCCCGGAGGTCGCCGCCATCGTCCATGGCCGCGGCATCGCCACCGTCACGATCGGCGGCCCGGTCAGCCTGCGCGGCGGCATCGCCACCGGCAGCGAAGCGGAAGCCGCGCTCGACGCGCATCACGCCGATGTCGCGCTCCTCGGCGCCTGCGGGCTCGACGCCGGGTTCGGCCTCTCCTCCGACGAGCATTGCGAAAGCCGGATGAAGCGCGCCATGTCCCGCGCCGCCACCCGCACCGCGATCCTCGCGGGCGCGGGCAAGCTCGGCCTCCGCGCCCGCCACCGCACGCTCCCCCCTCGGGAAATCGACCTCCTCCTCACCGATGCCGACCGGCAGGCGACCCGCGCCTTCGCCGATCTCGGCATCGCCCTGACCGGCCCCGCCTGACCCTTCTTTGTCTTCGCAAATACCCCGGCGCGCCGGTCCCGCCCGCGCGCCGGTGGCGCGGCGCCCGATGCCTGCCACCCCGAAAGGATGCGCCCCATGTCCTCCCCGCGCCGCGCGGTCACCGCGATCTTCGCCCTGAACGGCGGCCTGTTCGGCGTCTGGGCCTCGCGCATCCCCGCCTTCGTCGACCGCTTCGCACTGACCCCCGACCGTCTCGGCCTGCTGCTCCTGTGCATCGCCGGCGGCGCCATCCTCGCCTTCCCGCTCGCCGGGCGGCTGGTCGAGCGGCTCGGCGCGGCCGCGTTCGCGCGCCTGCTGGTCCCGATCCTCGCCGTGGCGTTCGTGGCGCTGCCCCTCGCGCCCGACCCGGTCCTCCTGGCGCCGCTGCTGGCGCTTTTCGGCGCGACCTACGGGGCGATGGACGTCGCCATGAACGGCTGGGCGGCGGAGGTGGAGCGCGCCGGCGGCCGCCCGATCATGTCGTCGTTCCACGCCGCCTATTCCCTCGCCGCGGGCCTCGGCGCCGGCACCGGCTATCTCGCCATCGCCGGCGGCCTGACCCCGCTCTGGCATTTCGCGATCCTCGCCCTGCCCTGGACCGTCGCCACCGCCGCCCTCGCCCGCGTGCCTTGGACCTCGCGCCGGAGCCCCGGCGGCCCCGCCTTCGCCTGGCCCCGCGGCGCGCTGGTCCTCGTCGGGCTCACCGCCTTCGCCTCCGCCGTGGGCGAGGGCGCCATGGTCGACTGGTCGGCGGTGTTCCTCACCAGCGTCACCGGCACCACCGAGGCGCTGGCGACGCTCGGCTTCGCCACCTTCTCCGTCGCCATGGTCGCCGCGCGCCTCGTCGCCGACCGGGTGGTGGCGCGGATCGGCCCCGTCGCCACCGCGCGCGCCAGCGGCCTCGCCGCCGCCGCCGGCATCGCGCTGCTCGTCGCCGCCCCCTCCCTCGCCTTCGCCCTGCCGGGCTTCCTGCTTC
This sequence comes from uncultured Alphaproteobacteria bacterium, assembly GCA_963829665.1. Lineage (GTDB taxonomy): Bacteria > Pseudomonadota > Alphaproteobacteria > Rhodobacterales > Rhodobacteraceae > Palleronia. The sequence goes on from CAWHJL010000001.1 coordinate 517,054, forward strand.
TCGGCCTGGGCTACGCGGCGATCTTCCCGCTGGCCTTCTCCCGCGCCGCGGCCGACCCCGACATCGCCCCCGGCCCCGCCCTCGCCGCCACCGCCACGCTGGCTTATGGCGGCGCGCTGCTCGGGCCGCCGCTGATCGGCTGGACCGCCGCGCTGGCCTCGCTGCCCGTCGCCATGGGCCTCGTCGGCCTCGCCGCGCTGGCGATCACCGCGCTCGCGCCCTGCCTGCGCCTGCCGTCGTGACGGTTGCCGCGGCCCCGCCGCCCTGCCAAACTCCGCCGAAATCCCGCACGAGGACCCGAGCAGACATGGCCGACGACCTTCTGAAGGGCGGCAAGGAGCCCGCCTACGACGCCTCCTCCATCGAGGTGCTGGAGGGGCTCGAACCCGTCCGCAAGCGCCCCGGCATGTATATCGGCGGCACCGACGAACGCGCGCTCCACCACCTCGTCGCCGAGGTGCTGGACAATTCCATGGACGAGGCCGTCGCCGGACACGCCACCCGCATCGAGGTCGAGCTGCATGCCGACGGCTCGGCCACCGTGCGCGACAACGGCCGCGGCATCCCCACCGACCCGCACCCCAAATTCCCCGGCAAGTCGGCGCTCGAGGTCATCCTCTGCACGCTCCATGCCGGCGGCAAGTTCGGCGGCCAGGCCTACCAGACCTCCGGCGGCCTGCACGGCGTCGGCATCTCGGTCGTCAACGCGCTCTCCGACCGGCTCCGCGTCGAGGTCGCCCGCGACCGCAGGCTGGTGGCCCAGGACTTCGCCCGCGGCCTGCCGCAGGGCGACATCCACGAGGCCGGCCCGGCCCCCAACCGCCGCGGCACCTCCGTCACCTTCCACCCCGACCCGGAGATCTTCGGCAAGCTCGCCCTGAAACCCGCGCGCCTGTTCCAGATGGTCCGCTCCAAGGCCTACCTGTTCTCCGGCGTGGAGATCCGCTGGAAGTCCCATGTCGACGACGGCGAGACGCCGGCCGAGGCCAGCTTCCGCTTCCCCGGCGGCCTCGCCGACTACCTCAAGGAGACGCTGGGCACCGCCGCCACCTATGCCGAGGAGCCCTTCGCCGGCTCGGTCGAGTTCCGCGACGCGCCCGGCAAGGTCGAATGGGCGATCAACTGGACGCCCGCGCGCGACGGCTTCCTGCAAAGCTACTGCAACACCGTCCCCACGCCCGAGGGCGGCACCCACGAGGCCGGCTTCTGGGCCGCGATCCTGAAGGGCATCCGCGCCCATGGCGAGCGCGCCAATGTCCGCAAGGCCGCCAGCATCACCCGCGAGGACCTGACCGCCGGCGGCTCCGCCCTGGTCTCCTGCTTCATCGCCGAGCCCGAATTCGTCGGCCAGACCAAGGACCGGCTGGCCACCAACGCCGCCCAGCGCCTCGTCGAAACCGCCGTCCGCGACCGGTTCGACACCTGGCTGGCCTCCGACACCAGGTCCGCCGGCGCCATCCTCGACTTCCTGGTGCTGCGCGCCGAGGAGCGCCTGAAGCGCCGGCAGGAGAAGGAGACGCAGCGCAAATCCGCCACCAAGAAGCTGCGCCTGCCCGGCAAGCTGGTGGATTGCTCGGTCAAGACCCGCGACGGCACCGAGCTGTTCATCGTCGAGGGCGACAGCGCCGGCGGCTCCGCCAAGATGGCCCGCTTCCGCGAGACCCAGGCGCTGCTGCCCCTGCGCGGCAAGATCCTCAACGTCCTCGGCGCCGCCTCCTCGAAGCTCGGCCAGAACCAGGAGATAGCCGATCTCTGCCAGGCCCTCGGCGTCGGCATGGGCACGAAGTTCAACGTCGAGGACCTGCGCTACGACCGCGTCATCATCATGACCGACGCCGACGTGGACGGCGCCCATATCGCCTCGCTCTTGATGACCTTCTTCTATGCCCAGATGCGCCCGCTGATCGACGCCGGCCACCTCTACCTCGCCTGCCCGCCCCTCTACCGGCTGACGCAGGGGGCCCACCGCGCCTATTGCCTCGACGAGGCGGAGAAGGACCGCCTGATGGAGACCGGCCTCGGCGGCAAGGGCAGGATCGACGTCTCCCGCTTCAAGGGCCTGGGCGAAATGGACGCCAAGGACCTCAAGGACACCACCATGAACCCCGCCACCCGCAAGCTCATCCGCGTCCGCATCGTGGACGAGGTGGCCGGAGAGACCGGCGACCTGGTGGAGCGGCTCATGGGCAAGAAGCCGGAATTGAGGTTCGAGTATATCTAGCCAGAACGCGAAGTTCGTGGAGGAGCTGGATGTGTGAAACGCGCTAGGAATAACGCGTTTCGTCAGGTTGGTTTCCTTGCCGCGTTGATCGTCTACTGGCTGGTCATTTGCTTTCCAAAATTACTTCAACTAAATCCATCTGCCTTCGCCGATTCTGGTGCGCAAATTATCTGCATTAGCATTACCGCGATAGCATTTAACAGGGTCAGGTACGAGAAACATTTGCTAGCGCTGGAAAGGAACTACGTTGATCGCTGGATGGATTATCTATCTTCGTACGACGAATTAATTGATAAGCGTGCTAACTATACCTTCACGCTTCATCAGTACGAATTGAGCAAAATTAATGCCAAGATAGGAAATAAGGACGGCTTCCATTTTGCCAATCCTGACGAGGAAAAGGAACTAAGGACTTGGCTAAATGAAAACATTAAAGAAGATTTCGGAGAGGAAATTAGGCTCAAAAAACGCAGGCTGGACGACGCAATAGCCCAACTGAGGAGCGAATCGCGTCGGTGGAAATGGTGGGATAGTAAATCCATTCGAGCCGAATGGTGCCTAGTTATTCTCGGGACTTTACAGACAGCTTATGGCGATAACCTCGTTATACTTCTACAATCTGATGGCTTCAGTGTGTTTTCCTCGCATCTCTCCGATCTAATTACAGCGCCAAGAAGTAATTTTCCGCCTTACGACAGCCCCGGTTTGGTCTAGCAGATTTAGCGTCGCTTTTGCCGTCCACCAAACCAAGATTTATCGCCAGAGAAAGCCAACTCGGAGGGGGCGTGGTTATCGTAGGGTGCGCGTTAGCCGCGCACCGTTCCCTGCCTCCGGTCATCCGCGCTCACCTCTCCCACCGACACATCCTTCCGCCCCCGCGCCTTGTCCCCTGCATCCCTCACCTCCGGCGCGCCCTGCCGCGAGGACCGCCCACCCCGGACGCAAACCCGCCCCGTCCGAGACCGGATGCGCGCCGGCCGCCCCGCCATGCGGGCAGCGCCGGCAGACCATTGGTTGAAAATCCAGGCGCGTTCGCCTCCCGTTCCCTTGACGGGGGAAATGACGCTAGGTCACGCTGATCCCGACAGAAGGGGGAAACCATGTCCAGAGCATTCCTTCCGGCAGCCGCTGCACTTCTCGTCGCATCCGGCAGCGCGGCCCTTGCCGCGCCCTTCGACTGCACCCGCGCGCTCCAGGGTTCCGAATCGGTGCGCGTGGAATACTCCGCCAGCCGCGTCGACCGGATCGCCGATTTCTATGTGGAATACGAGGGCGGGCCCACCGCCGCCTGCCCCGATCGCGGCTTCGCCTCGATCACCGGGCAAGTCGACACGGTCTCGGGCGAGGGGCTCGCCACCCTGATCAATCCCGGGCGGAGCGAGACCTATGGCGTCACCCTGCGCGGCGATCTCGGAACCGTCTTTTTCGATGACCCCGCGTTCGTCGGGCAGGATCTCGGCTTCATCGGCCCCGAGCCTCCGCTCTACCGTCTTGATTTCCGCCCCGAGACCGGCCGCGATCTCTCCTTCGCCTTCCCGAACGGCTTCTCCGTCGCGTCGCAGGAATGCTTCCCGGGGCCGGGGGAATGCGGACCTTATTTCCTGGTCTTCTTCGGCTTCGTGGACGGCGATTATCGGCCCGACTTCATCGCCTCCGACGGCGGCGGCCCCGCCGTCATCGGCGCCGTCCCGGTCCCCGCCGCCCTGCCCCTCGCCGCAACCGCGCTTCTCGCCCTCGGCGGCCTCGGCTGGCGCCGCCGCGACCGCGCCGCCTGACGCCTCAGACCGCCGCCCAGATCCCCGCGAGGCCGAGCGCCGCGACGCCCATCTGGGCGGGGCGGAGGCGACGGAACCACAGCGGCGCCTCGACCCGCTCCGCCGAGATCGGATCGAGCACCGCGAGGCTCGCATAGATCGCCGTCAGCAGCCCCAGCGCCCAGCCGAGCGGCAGCACGAGCGCCGCCAGCCCGGCCCAGAACAGCCAGGCGAAGACGGCCATCTGCGCCCAGGTCCAGCCGCCCGGCATGCGGAACGAGAGCCCCCGCCGCACGCCCGACAGGAACAGCGCCACCGCCGCGCCCCAGAGCCGCAGCAGCGGCGCCAGTTCCTCCGGCCCGCCCCCCCAGAGCCAGAGCGCGGCCAGCGGGAAGGGCAGGACCGGACCCCAGCCCATCACCACCGCGTCCCAGGGCACGCCGGCGGGCTCGGTCACCTCCACGCGGCGCGCCGCCTCCGTCTCCGTCTCCCGGCTCATGTCGTCCTCCGCTGCGGGTCGCCGGACGAACGCGGCCTGCGTCCGCAGGGTTCATTCATCTCCGCCCGGCCCTCCGGACGCCGCCGCCGACTCCGACGCGAATCCGACAGGACTCCGACGCGAATCCGACAGCAGGGCTCCCGGCCCCTTCCGGCGTCTCTTCACCCGGTGCAACGCTGCCCGACATCTCGCGCAACGGCACCCTGAGCACGGCCCCGATCCGGCCCGATCGGGTCCCGCGCGCCGACAACCATGCCGTTTGCTTTGGTTTTTTCCCCGGATCGGTTCGCCCGAAGGTGGTGCAGAACCGCAACGCTTTTCGCCGCCCTGCGGGCGCGTGCCGAGAACGATTGCATCTCCACCTTACTTTGCGTTAACCATAATCTGCCGACGGGCGTGGTGGCCCTTCGGATTTTCTCCCTGAACGACTGGCCACGCCCCCGGCGTGGCCTTTTTCCTGCGCCCAGGACCGGGACTTCCCCCCGGAAATCGGATACGGGCAAGGCTGCTATCGCATGACAGCGGCCCGGCATGGCATCGCCTCCCTGTCCGAGCCGCGCCCCAGACGTCCCGTGAGACCTCCATGAAATCCATCGCCCTGTCCCTCATCATCGCCGCCATGGCCGGGGTCCCGGCGGCGGCCCAGGACGCGCTGAGCCAGGCCCGCGCCAGCTATGCGGGCCTGTCCGGCGCCTGGGTCGCGCCCGGCCTCAGCTGCGCCACCCCCGCCGATACCTGGAGCTTCGGGATGGACGGGGTCCGCGCCGGCGGACGGCTTCTGGACCTCCTCGGCATCGGCGGCAGCCCCGGCGCCGTCCGCCTCGACCTCCTCGACCGCCTGACCGGCCGCCGCACCCCCCTCGCCGTCACCCGTTCCGGCACCGGGCTCGCCGTCCGCGGCAGCGGCATCTCCACAGTGCTGATCCCCTGCGACCCCGCCGACGGCCGGCTCGACCCGTGGACGGGCCGCAGCACCGCCCTGCCGGGCTCCGGGCTCGCCACCGAGGCCCCGCCCGGTTCCGGCCTTCCGCCACTGACCGAAAACGATGCCGAAGCCGCCGAGGCGCGCTTCGCCGCAGAGCTCACCGGCCCCTGGAGCGGCTCCGGCAGCGCCTGCGACTGGCGCCTCGGCGCCGACCGGATCCTCGCGGACGGCGAGGGGTTCGAGGTGGTGAACTTCTCCGGCAATGCCGAGCGAATCGGCATCCAGGCGTTGCGCGACGACGGCACGCCGGCGACCTTCACGATCACCCGGACCGGCCCGTCCACGGCGCGGGTCGAAGGCAGCATCGTCGGCGGTTCCGCCATCAGCGCCTCGCTCACGCGCTGCTGAAGGGGCGCGGCAACCTTCCCGAAACCATTCCGGGTCACAATGCGGAACGATCCCTTGCCTCCGCCCCGATGAAGGCCTCCTGAATGTCGCGCACGCTCGTCCTTTCCGCGCTATCCGCAGCGGCCCTCGGCTGGGGCGCCGCCAGCGCCGGCGGCATCTGCGACGCGAATTGCCTCGCCGGGCCGCGCGCGCCGGCCGCGCCCGCGGCTCCGCCGCCGGAAACCGCGACGGGCGGCTGGCCCGGGGGCACGCTCGGCACCGATTACGGCGCCCTCGCCCGCGGCTATTACGACGAGAGCCTGACGAACATGTGGAAGGCCGACGCCAACGGCACCTGCCTCGGCGTCCTCGGAAACTGGAAGCTGACGCCGGGATACATCATCGCCGAGGGGACGGCCTACGAGCTTCTGGCCTTCGCCGGCAGCGCCGCACGCATCGACGTGACGGCGCGCCGCCTGCTCGATTATGCGCCCGCGACCTTCACGCTGACGCCCGTCGGCCGCAAGCGGCTGGACGTGATCGGCGACGTCGCCGCCGACCTGACCCACTACAACGCCTCGCTTCGCCGCTGCTGACCGCCAGGCCGAGCGAGACGGTCTCAGCTCGACCGCTGCCGACGCCAGCCGAGCCCGCCGAGGCCGAGGAGCGCCGCACCGACGAGCGGCAGCGTCGCGGGCAGCGGAACGGCCGCGACCGGATCGAGGGCGGAGACGGAATGAGTCCGCCCGTCATTGGAGATCAGGAACGGGATCGTCCGCCCGTCGATCTCCCGCGCCAGGATCAGGAAGAAAGGCTCGGGGCCGCAATCGTCGGTCACCATGCAGGCGAACGCGATGGATATGCCGCCGGGAAACAGGAAATCCGAAGGCGATCCGCCCAGGGGGCGGAAATCGAGGCGATAGGGGGGCGGCGCCGCCGAGGTGACGTCGCCGTCTCTGTAGGAACTGACCTCTTCGATGATGTCCGGGTCGTCGAGGTAGGAGCTGCCGAGATCGCCGGTGAGGCTCAGCCGGTATTGTCCGCCCTGATTGAACCGGGCGATCCCGGTGCCGGTGACGGTGTTGAGCCTGCCGGTAAAGGACGTCCCGCATTCGGCCGGACGGCTTGTCTCGAAATATCCGCCCAGATCCGCGACGCGATCGAAGCGGTCGACCTGGTAGGACAGGAAGGCATCGCTGCCGATGGCGCTCTCCGTGCAGGAGAACGGCGCGGCGGCGGCGACGGCGACGGCCCAGACAATTGCGGCAACCGCCGTCGCTGCACGGAGCACGAGACGCATGGCGAAGACTTTCCTTTTAAGCTCAGCCGCTTGTCGCCCAGGTTAACACCGAGTCAATGTTTCCCCAACGTCAGAATATGCGCGCCGGCGGATATCGCCCGCCGGCCTCAGTTCACGGTTGCGCGGGCCGCGGGGCAACGCAAGATCTGTCAATCTAGGCGAGTGACCGGCCGCCGCCGGGGGCGGAGGCGGACTCCCCCGGCCGAATCGGGCGCGCGAAGCTTTCCGGGCGCTCGGGGGCTCGGTCTCCCGGAAGGTCCGCGGACGCGGATCCGAGCGTGCCCGGCCGGGGCCGTCGAATAGCACCAAGCCCTCCCCTCGCCGGGTGCCCGGTCTATGTCGGCTCCGCAGGGACGGCGTGACGAGGAGAGGCGCATGCAAATCTACAAGGTGTTCCGAGGCGGCGAATGGAACGAGCTCGACCGCGCCGGAGAGACCGAGGGCTCCCCGGACGACCGGCGCGACGGCTTCGTCCACTTCTCCACGGAGGAACAGATCGGCGCGACACTGGCAAAACACTTCAAGGGCGAGCACGGGCTGATCCTCGCCGCCTGCGAGAGCGACGACATGGGCGCAGACCTGAAATGGGAGGGCGGCAAGGAGGCCTATCCCCATCTCCATCGCAAGCTGCAGCGCGACGAGGTGCTCTGGCACAAGGAACTGCCCCGCGGCGGCACCGACCAGATGGCGCTCGGCAACGAATGAGCCCGGGGCAATGAGTCCCGGAGAGCGGCTCGGCCTCTCCGCGCTCCGCCTGCTCGACCCGGAAACGGCGCATGGGCTCGCGCTGCGCGGCCTCCGGGCGGGGCTCTTGTCGCTGCCCGGCCCCGTCTCCACGCCGCGGCTCCGCACATGTCTCGCCGGGCTCGATCTGCCGAACCCGGTGGGACTCGCCGCCGGCTTCGACAAGAACGCGGAGGCCGTGGCGGCGCTCTCCCGCGCGGGCTTCGGCTTCCTCGAGCTCGGCGCCGCCACGCCCCGGCCGCAGCCGGGCAATCCGCGTCCGCGTCTCTGGCGCCTGGCGGAGGACCACGCCGTGATCAACCGGTTCGGCTTCAACAACGACGGCGCGGCGCGGATCGCGGCGCGGATCGCGGCGGCGCCACCCGGTATCCCCCGGGGCCTCAATCTCGGCGCCAACAAGGACAGCGCCGACCGGGCCGCCGACTTCGCCGCCGTGCTGCGCGTCGCGGGGCCGCATGTCGACTTCGCGACCGTCAACGTCTCCTCGCCCAACACCGAACGGCTGCGCGACCTGCAGGGGCCGGAGGCGCTCGCCGCCCTCCTCGAGGGCGTGCAGGCGGCCAATGCGGCACGGCGGCCGATCCTGCTCAAGATCGCGCCCGATCTGGCGGAGGACGACCTGCCCGCCATCGTGCGCGTCGCCGAAGCGGCCGGGATCGCGGCGATCGTGGCGACGAATACGACACTGGCGCGCGACGGGCTCCGCTCGCGCCACCGCGGGCAGTCGGGCGGGCTCTCCGGCGCGCCGCTCTTCGAGCGCTCGACCCGGGTGCTCGCGCGGCTCTCGGCCCTGACCGACCTGCCGCTCGTGGGCGTCGGCGGCGTGTCGAGCGCCGCCGACGCCTATGCCAAGATCCGCGCCGGCGCATCGGCGGTGCAGCTCTATACCGGCCTCGTCTATGGCGGCCTCTCGCTGGCGGCCCGGATCGCGCGGGGGCTCGACGCGCTCCTCGCCGCCGATGGCCATTCCAGCGTCGTGCAGGCGGTGGGCACCGACCGCGACCGCTGGCTCTGACTCAGGCCACGGACCGTTCGAGGGCGGGATACCGCGCCCCGAGGGTCAGCCCCCGCGCGAGGAAGCTCGCGAGGAAGGCGAGCCAGAGACCGTGATTGCCGAAGGCCGGCAGCAGGACGGCGAGCGCGAGCACGTAGACCGCCACGGAGAGCGCCATCATGTTGCGCATGTCGCCGGTCCGCGTGGCGCCGATGAAGATGCCGTCGAGCATCCAGGCGGCGCAGCCGATGAGCGGCGCGAGCACCATCCAGGGCAGATAGTCGCGCGCCACGTCGCGCACACCCGGCGCGGTCGTCATCACGTCGATGATCGTGCCGCCGAGACCGGCGAAGGCGACCGCGAGCACGACCCCCGAGACCGCGCCCCAGAAGCTCGCCAGCACCGCGCCGCGACGGAAGAGATCGCGCCGGCCGCGGCCCAGCGCGGCGCCCACGATCGCCTCCGCGGCGAAGGCGAAGCCGTCCATGGCGAAGGCGGTGATCTCGAGGAACTGGAGCAGGATCTGGTTCGCCGCCAGGGTGACGTCGCCGAAGCGGGCGCCGAGAAAGAGAAAGCTCACGAACACCCCCTGCAGCATCAGCGAGCGCAGCAGGATGTCGGTGTTGACCTGCGCGAAGCGCTTGAGCTTCGCGGAATCGAGGATGCGGGCGAGATCGCGCCAGGCGGGCCGGGCGAACGCGTCGCGGCAGAGCCAGAGGCCGAGCGCCACGCCCGACCATTCCGCCACCACCGTGGCGGCGGCGACGCCCCGGACGCCCCAGCCGAGACCGAGCACGAACCAGAGGTCGAGCGCGATGTTGATCCCGTTCATGGCGAGCTGGATCGCCAGCACGCCCCGGGTCCGCTCCGCGGCGATGAGCCAGCCGGTCACGGCGTAGATGGCGATGATCGCCGGCGCCGAGAAGACCCGCAGCGCCATGTAGTCGCGCGCCAGCGCCTCGACCTCCGCCGATGCCGGCGAGATCTGGAAGGCCAGCCGGAAGATCGGCACCTGGAAGACGATGATGCCGAGGCCGGCGGCCGCGGCGATGGCGAGGCCCCGCGACAGGATCGCCGCCGCCTCGTCGAAATCGTCGCGTCCGAGCGCCTGGCTCGCGAAGCCCGTCGTGCCCATCCGCAGGAATCCGAAGATCCAGTAGATCGCGGTCAGGACGATCGCGCCGATCCCGACGGCGCCGATGGGCTGGGGCAGGCCCAACTGGCCCACCACGCCGGTATCCACCGCGCCGAGGATCGGCACGGTGGCGTTCGACAGGACGATCGGCAGGGCGACCGAGAGGACCCGGGCATGGGTGACCGGGCGCGGCTCAGCCATCGCCGTCCGCGGGCATCAGGAAATGACCGATGGCGGAGGCGAAGGGGCGCGCGCGGTTGTCCTGCCAGGCCTCGACCTGCACGGAGGCGTAGCGGCGCCCCGACCGCACGATCCGCGCCCGCGCATAGGCGTCGCGCGGCAGGCCGGGCCGCAGGTAGTCGATGGTGAGGTCGATGGTCTTCGGCAGCCGCGGCAGGCGCTCCGGCGTGAGGTCGCGGGGCTCCAGCCGCTCGCGCTCGACCTCCTCCCAGAGCTGCGACCAGGCAAGCCCGATCACCGCCGCGGTCTCGAGGAAGGCCGCGGTCACCCCGCCATGGAGCGCCGGCAGCGCCGGGTTGCCGACGATCCGCTCGGAGAATGGCAGCAGCGCCGTCAGCTCGTCGCCCCGCCGCTCGAAGCGGATGCCGAGATGGCGGATATAGGGGATGCCGTCGGCGAGCGCGGCGAGCGCGGCGTCGCGGCGTTCCTTGATGACCTGCACGGGTTCGGGGGCGGGCCGGCTCATCCCCCCTCCCCCCGTTCGAGGGTGAAGGCGCCCGCGGCGGTGGCCACCGGGCGCTCGGCGTCGTCATCGGTGGCGCGCGCCCGCACAAAGGCCACCGAGCGGGTGACGTGGTAGCATTCGGCGCGCGCCCGGATCGCCTGGCCGGGGGTCGCCGCGCGCATGTAGTCGATGCGCAGGTCGAGCGTCGCGGTGCTGGCCGGCTCGGTCGGATGCGACATCACCGCCGCGCCGGAACAGGTATCCATCAGCGCCGAGACCGCGCCGCCGTGAACCACGCCGCTGCGCGGATCGCCCACGAGCTTCTCGTCGTAGGGCATTCGGACCTCGCAGATGCCCGACCCGATCTCGACGATCTCCATGGCGAGATCCCGGGCATGGGGAATTGCCTCCATGAAATGCCGCGCGATCTCTTCCCTCTGGTCCGGCATGGCGTTTTCCCTCCTTCGAGACGCCCCGGTCTAGGCGGAGCCTCCGGGCGCTCACAAGCGAAACCTCGCGGGACGGGAACATGTGCCGGGGCCGGTTGTTCGCCAGACATGACCCAGGCGAAGACCCTCGCGATCTTCGGTGCCAATGGCGCCACCGGCCGCCACGCGGTCGCCCAGGCGGTCACGCGCGGCCATGCCGTGCGCGCCGTGGAACCCGACTGGCCCGACGAGGCGACCCTGCCCGAGGGGGCGGAGCGGTACACCGCCGACGTTCTCTCCGACGATCTCGCCCCGGTGATCGATGGCTGCGACGCGATCCTGTCCTGCATCGGCGTGCCGCTCACCGTGAAGACAGCCCTCAAACCGCCGCCGCTCTATACCGGCAGCGTCTCCGCCTATCTCGCGGCGATGCGCGCGACCGGGGTGCGGCGCCTCGTCGTGGTCTCGGCGAGCTTCGTGGCGACGCGGGATCGCGGGCCCCTGCTGTTCCGCGTCGCCGCGACCGCGGCGCTGGAATCGATCTTCACCCAGATGGGCGAGATGGAACACTCCCTCCGCGCCTCCGATTCGGACTGGACGGCGGTGCGGCCCGGCTGGCTGATGGCCGGCGAGCGGACCGGCGATTACGTGGTGACGCCCGAGGTGATCGCCGAGGGCCTGATCCGCACCCGCCACGGCGACCTCGCCGACTTCATGCTGAACTGCGTCGACAGCAGCGAATGGGTCCGCCGGACACCGGCCATCGCCCGGCGCGAGGACGCGCGCGCGGAATCGGCGCGGCATCTCCTGGCGGCGACGATGCGCTAGGGTGGAGGCGGTGGGAGATTCGGGGAACTCACAAGAGGAACCGCCGATGTCCGAGGCAGAGCCGAGACTTGCCTTCAAGGAGATGTGCGAGCGTTTCGACGTCACGCCGCGCACCCTGCGATACTACGAGTATATCGAACTGCTCTCCCCGGACCGGGAGGGGCGGGCGCGCTTCTACCGTCCCCGCGACGTGGCGCGGATGACGCTGATCCTGCGCGGGCGGAACTGGGGCTTCAGCCTCGAGGAGATCCGGCAATGGCTCCTCATCTACGACCGGCAGGGAACGGCGGCGCAGCTGCGGGCCTGGCTCGATCTCGCCGACCGCCAGATCGCCGTCCTTGAATCCGAGCGGCAGCGGCTCGATGACGCGATCGCCAGCCTCCGGCAGACGCGGGACACGTCGGCCCGCGCCCTGGCGGCGGGAGAGACATCCGAAGATTGACGTGACGTTACGGTTACGTAAACGTCAGCGACCTTGTAGGAAATGCAGGTGCCTCGCATCTGTGCAGTTCAGGGAAGAGTGAGAGAGGTGAGATGCCCATGTCCGACGAGTACATGACGATCCGGCAGATGTGCGATGCCTTCGAGGTCACGCCGCGCACCTTGCGGTTCTATGAATCGAAGGAGTTGCTCGCGCCGGACCGGCAGGGCCAGAAGCGGCTCTTCACGCGCCGCGACCGGGCCCGGCTGAAGCTGATCCTGAGGGGCAAGCGGTTCGGCTTCAGCCTCGAGGAGATCCGCCAGCTCCTCGACCTCTACGGCCGCGGCGACCAGCAGGAAGCGCAGCTCGCGCGGACCTACGAAATCGCCCGCGAGCGGCTCGCGGACATGAAGAACCGGCGGACCGAGATCGACAGCGCGATCGCCGATCTCGAGGAACAGCTCGACTTCATCTCGGCGAACCTGGCCGACCTGCGCAAGACATCGGCGGCCTGATTCAACCGGAGACCTGCATGACCACCTACACCGCCCCCGTGGACGACATCCAGTTCGTGATGCACGAGATCCTCGACGTGTCCCATGCCGATGTGCCCGGATACGACGAGCTGGAGCGGGATTTCACCAAGGCGGTGCTGTCGGAGGCCGGCAAGCTCGCGGAAAACGTGCTGCACCCCCTCAACAAGGTCGGCGACGCTGCGGGATGCCGGCTGGAGAACGGCGTCGTGCGCACGCCCGACGGGTTCAGGGAGGCCTACGACCAGATGCGCGCCGGCGGCTGGATCGGGCTCGACTGCGATCCCGATTACGGCGGCCAGGGGATGCCGCATTTGCTGAACTCGGCGGTGGGCGAGATATTCGTCTCCGCCAACATGGCTTTCAACATGTATCAGGGCCTCTCGCACGGCGCCTACAACGCCATCCACACCCATGGCAGCGAGCAGCAGAAGGCGACCTACCTGCCGAAGATCGTGGACGGGTCCTGGTCGGGCACCATGAACCTGACCGAGCCGCAATGCGGCACCGATCTGGGCCTCATCCGCACCAGGGCCGAGCCGCGCGAGGACGGGAGCTACGCCATCACCGGCCAGAAGATCTGGATCTCGGCCGGCGAGCACGACCTCACCGACAACATCATCCACCTGGTGCTCGCCAAGATCCCCGGCGGCCCCGACGGGACCAAGGGCATCTCGCTCTTCATCGTGCCGAAATTCCTCGTCAAGGCGGACGGCTCCCTCGGCGACCGCAACGCGGTCTCCTGCGGCGGGCTCGAGGAGAAGATGGGCATCCACGGCAACGCCACCTGCGTGATGAACTACGACGGCGCCACCGGCTACCTGATCGGCGGCGAGCACAAGGGCATGCGCGCCATGTTCACGATGATGAACGAGGCGCGGCTCGGCGTCGGCGTGCAGGGCTACGCGCTGGGATCGGTCGCCTACCAGAACGCGCTCGGCTTCGCCCAGGAGCGGCTGCAGGGCCGCGACCTGACCGGACCGCAGAACGAGAGCGGTCCGGCCGACCCGATCATCGTGCACCCGGACGTGCGGCGCAACCTCCTCGACCAGAAGAGCTTCGTCGAGGGCGCGCGCGCCTTCGCCCTCTGGGGCGCGCACCTGATCGACCGCTCGCAGCGCGCGGACGACGCGGAGGCGGAGGCGCTGGTCTCGCTGCTGACGCCGGTCCTGAAGGGGTTCCTGACCGACAAGGGCTTCGAGACCACCGTGCTCGCCCAGCAGACCCTCGGCGGCTCGGGCTTCACCGCCGAATGGGGGCTCGAGCAATTCGTCCGCGACGCCCGGATCACCATGATCTACGAGGGAACGAACGGCATCCAGTCGCTCGACCTCGTGGGCCGCAAGCTCGGCATCAACGGCGGCAAGACGATGATGGGCTTCTTCGAGCAGGTGAAGGCGTTCATCGCCGAGAACGAGCAGGACGCGCGGCTCAAGGCCAACTTCCTAGACCCGCTGAAGACGGGCTCGAAGGACCTGCAGGCGGCGGCGATGTTCTTCATGCAGCACGGCATGACGGATCCCAACGAGGCGCTGGCCGGCTCCTACGACTTCATGCACCTCTTCGGCCATGTCTGCCTCGGCCTGATGTGGGCCAGGATGGCAAAGGCGGCCTATGCGGCGCTGGACGCGGGCACCGGCAACGCGGCCTTCTACGAGGGCAAGCTCGCCACCGGGCGCTATTACATGGCCCGCCAGCTCCCGGCCACGGCGATGCACCGCGCCCGGATCGAGAGCGGCTCCGAGACGGTCATGGCCCTCGACGCGGCGAATTTCTGACCCATGCCGGCCGGGCGCGGGGGCGGCTGGCCGGGCGCCTCCGGCGGGAGTATTTGCGAAAGGATGAAGCAGCGGTCCACCCCGCCCCGGACGTGCGGCTTGGCCGAGACCCCCGGGGCGAGGCTTCACCCTTTGCGGTCATCGGCTCTCCAGCCTGTACCGCGTTCCCGGCTCTACGCGCAAACGGTTGACGCGGGCTTACCCGCCTTCATCCTTTCGAAAATACTCCACGGGGGTCCGGGGGCGTGCAGCCCCCGGCGGTAAACGGCGGGAGACCGGGCGATGACCATCGAACTCCACTGCTTCGGCGAGAGCGGCAATGCCTACAAGGCCGCGCTCGCGCTGGAACTTGCCGGGCTCGACTGGGAGCCGGTCCTCGTCGACTTCTTCGCCGGCGAGACCCGCAGCGAGACCTATCGCCGCGAGGTCAACGAGATGGGCGAGGTGCCGGTGATGACCGACGGCGCGCTGCGGCTCACCCAGTCCGGCGTGATCCAGCACTACGTGGTGGAGAAGACCGGCCGGTTCGGCGGCGCCACGACGGAGGAGGCGCGCGAGGTCCTGCGCTGGCAGTTCTGGGACAACCACAAGCTCTCCTCGCAGGCGGGCATGACGCGATTCCTGATGAACTTCCTGCCCGAGAAGAAGCGCCCGCAGGCAGTGATCGACTTCTCGCGGAAGCGGCTGGAGGCGGCCTACGGCGTGCTCGAGGCTCATCTCGCGGAGCGCGACTGGATCGTCGGACGGGACGTCACCGTCGCGGATTTCTCCTGCTGCTCCTATCTCTTCTATCCCGAGCCCTTCGGATTCGACCGCGCCGACTGGCCCGCGATCGACCGCTGGCTCGGCACCATCGAAGCGCTTCCGGGCTGGAAGCATCCCTACGACCTGATGCCCCGCGCGGCGTGAAGGAGGAGACGATGACCGACGCCTACATCTACGACGCGGTGCGCACCCCGCGCGGCAAGGGCCGCAAGGACGGCGCGCTCCAGGAGGTCACCGCGGTGCGGCTCTCCGCGCTCGTCCTCGACGCCCTGAAGGAGCGTTCGGGGCTCGAGGGCCCCGGGGTCGAGGATGTCATCTGGGGCAACGTCACCCAGGTCAAGGAACAGGGCGGCTGCCTCGCCCGCACCGCGGTCCTGGCCTCCGGTCTCGACGAATCCGTTCCCGGCCTGTCGATCAACCGCTTCTGCGCCAGCGGCCTCGAGGCCGTGAACCTCGCCGCGAACCAGGTGCGCGCCGGCGCCGGGTCGGGCTATATCGCCGGCGGCGTGGAGATGATGGGCCGGGTGCCGATGGGGTCGGACGGCGCGGCGATCGCCGTCGATCCTTCGGTGGCGATGAGCCGGTATTTCGTGCCGCAGGGCATCTCCGCCGACATCATCGCCACCGAATACGGCTTCTCCCGCGACGACGCCGACGCCTTCGCGGTGGAGAGCCAGAAGCGCGCCGCGGCCGCCTGGGCGGACGGGCGCTTCTCGAAGTCGATCCTCGAGGTGACCGACCGCAACGGCCTGCCGATCCTCGACCGCGACGAGCACATGCGCCCCGGGACCGACATGCAGTCGCTGGGCGCGCTCAGCCCCTCCTTCAAGGAGATGGGCGAGACCATGCCCGGCTTCGACCAGGTGGCGCTGATGAAGTATCCGCATCTGGAGCGGATCGAGCACATCCACCATGCCGGCAATTCCAGCGGGATCGTCGACGGGGCGGCGGGGTTGCTGGTGGGCTCGAAGGAGTTCGGCGAGCGGCACGGCCTGAAACCCCGCGCCCGCATCCGCGCCACCGCCAAGATCGGCACCGACCCGACGATCATGCTCACCGGCCCGGTGCCCGTCACCGAGAAGATCCTGCGCGAGACCGGCATGGAGATCGGCGACATCGACATCTTCGAGGTCAACGAGGCCTTCTCCTCGGTGGTGCTGCGCTTCATGCAGGCCTTCGGCGTCGACCACGCCAGGCTCAATCCGAACGGCGGCGCCATCGCCATGGGCCACCCGCTCGGGGCCACCGGCGCGATCATCCTCGGCACGCTCCTCGACGAGATGGAGAGGTCCGATCGGGAGACCGGACTCGCCACGCTCTGCATCGCGTCCGGCATGGGCGCGGCCACCATCATCGAACGCGTCTGAGGGAGGGCATCATGGCCGATTTCACACTCGACAAGCACGAGGACGGCGTCGCGGTCCTGACCTGGGACATGCCCGACCGCTCGATGAACGTGATGACGAGGGCGGCCTTCGCCGAGGTCGAGGCGCTGATCGACGATGCGCTCGCCGACGAGACGGTGAAGGGTCTGGTCGTGACCTCCGGCAAGAAGGACTTCGCCGGCGGCATGGACCTGAACGTGCTCGCCCGCATCCGCGAGGAGGCCGGGGAGAGCCCCGCCCAGGGCCTGTTCGACTTCACGATGAAGGGGCACCGCATCCTGCGCAAGCTCGAGCGCGCCGGGATGGACGACAAGAACAAGGGCGGCAAGCCCGTTGCCTGCGCCATCCCCGGGACCTGCGCAGGCATCGGCACCGAGATTGCGCTGGCCTGCCACCGCCGCTTCATGGCCGAGGGCAAGGGCCGGATCGGCCTGCCGGAAATCCTCGTCGGCATCTTCCCGGGCGGCGGCGGCACCACGCGCTACAGCCGGATGGTGGGCGCGATGGCGGCCTCGCCGGTCCTGCTCGAAGGCAGGATGCTGGAGCCCGCCAAGGCCAGGGGCGCGAGCCTCGTCGACGAGGTCGTGGCCCCCGACAAGCTTCTGGCGAAGGCGAAGGAATGGGTGCTCGGCGCCACCGACGCCGACATCGTCAAGCCCTGGGACCAGAAGGGCTGGAAGATGCCCGGCGGCGAGCCCTTTCACCCGCAGGGCTTCATGACCTTCGTCGGCGCCTCCGCGATGGTGATGGGCCGCACCAAGGGCGTCTATCCGGCCGCGAAGGCGCTTCTGTCGGCGGTCTACGAGGGCGCCATGGTGCCCTTCGACACGGCGCTCCGGATCGAGGCGCGCTGGTTCGTGCACACGCTGATGAACCCGTCCTCCTCGGCCATGATCCGCTCGCTCTTCCTCAACAAGCAGGCGCTCGAGAAGGGCGCCAACCGGCCCGGCGGCGTCGACGACCAGAAGGTGCGGAAGCTCGGCATCATGGGCGCGGGCATGATGGGCGCCGGCATCGCCCATGTCGCCGCCAATGCCGGCATCGACGTGGTGCTGGTCGACCAGGAACAGGCCGCGGCCGAGAAGGGCAAGGCCCATTCCGAGAGCCTTCTCGACAAGGCCGTGCAGAGAAGGAAGCTCACCCCGGAGAAGAAGCAGGAGGTGCTCGGCCGGATCAACGCCACCACCGAGTACGAGGCGCTCTCGGGCTGCGACCTGATCGTGGAGGCGGTGTTCGAGGACCCGCAGATCAAGGCCGAAGTGACGAAGCGCGTCGAGGCCGCCGTCGGACCGGACTGCATCTTCGCCACCAACACCTCGACCCTGCCGATCACCGATCTGGCGAAGGCCAGCGACCGGCCGGAGCAGTTCATCGGCATCCACTTCTTCTCGCCCGTGGACAAGATGAACCTCGTGGAGATCATCAAGGGCCGCGAGACCGGCGACCGCGCCGTCGCCAAGGCGCTCGACTTCGTGCGCCAGATCCGCAAGACGCCGATCGTCGTCAACGATGCGCGTTTCTTCTACGCCAACCGCTGCATCATCCCTTACATCAACGAGGGCGTGCGCATGGTGCGGGAGGGCGTGAAACCGGCGCTGATCGAGAACGCGGCGAAGCTGCTGGGCTTCCCGCTCGGCCCCCTGCAGCTCATCGACGAGACCTCCATCGACCTCGGCGTGAAGATCGCCAGGGCGACGAAGGCGGCGATGGGCGAGGATTACCCCGACGAGGCGGTGGACGAGGTCCTGTTCTGGCTCGCCGATGCCGGCCGCATGGGCCGCAAGGCCAAGGCCGGCTTCTACGCCTATGGCGATGACGGCAAGCGCCTGGGTCTCTGGGACGGGCTCGCGGCGCAGTACCCGCCGGCCGAGGAGCAGCCCGATCTCTCCCGCGTCCAGCACCGGCTGATGATGGCGCAGGTGCTGGAGGCCGTGCGCGCCTTCGAGGAAGGCGTGCTCGAGGACATCCGCGAGGGCGACGTGGGCGCGATCCTCGGCTGGGGCTTCGCGCCCTGGTCGGGCGGGCCGTTCTCCTGGCTCGACATCCTCGGCGCCGGCCGCGCCGTCGAGATCTGCGAGACGCTGGCGGCGGAGGAAGGCGATCGCTTCACAGCGCCGGACCTCCTGCGGACCATGGCCGGTTCGGGCGCGACCTTCTACGGCCGCTTCGGCGACGGCCGCGCCGCCGAGGCGGCCTGACCCGGAGACGCAGCCGGGCGGCTCGGGCGCGGGCCGCTCACTTCGTGCCGTACATCCGGTCGCCGGCATCGCCGAGGCCCGGCACGATGTAGCCCTTCTCGTTCAGCCGCTCGTCGAGCGCGGCGGTGACGATCGCCACGTCCGGATGCGCCTCGCGCATCCGCGCCACCCCCTCCGGCGCGGCCAGCAGGCACAGGAAGCGCACGTCGTGGGCGCCGGCCGCCTTCAGCCGGTCGATGGCGGCGACGGAGGAATTGCCGGTGGCGAGCATCGGATCGACCGCGATGACGACCCGCTTGTCGAGGCCGGCGGGAACCTTGAAATAATATTCCACCGCTTTCAGCGTCTCTTCGTCCCGGTAAAGGCCGACAAAGCCCACCCGCGCCGAGGGGATGAGGTCGAGCATCCCGTCGAGAAGCCCGTTGCCGGCCCTCAGGATCGAGACGAGGGCGAGCTTGCGCCCGGCGAGCCGCGGCGATTCCATCTCCATCATCGGCGTCTCGACCGTGGTGGTGGTCACAGGCAGGTCGCGGGTGATCTCGTAGGCGAGAAGCTGGCTGATCTCCCGCAGGAGCTGGCGGAACAGGGCCGTCGGCGTGTGGCGGTCGCGCATGATGGTCAGCTTGTGCTGCACGAGCGGGTGATCGACGATCGTGAGGTGGTCGCTCATGCCCCGATCCTTTCCTTGAGACGCGCCCGGGTCGCCTCGTCGCAGAACGCGGCCTCCGCGGCAACCTCGGCGATCTGCCGGAACACGCCCGCGTCCCAGCCGAATGTCTCCGCCAGCCGCTCGTATTCGCGCGTCATCGTGGTGCCGAAGAACGGCGGATCGTCGGTGGACACGGTCACCGGCACCCCCGCCGCGCGCAGCCGCTCGATCGGGTGATCCGCCCAGTTGAACAGGCCGAGCGCCACGTTCGATCCGGGACACACCTCCAGCACCACGCCCCGCTCCGCCAGCCGCTCCACCAGGGCCGGGTCCTCGACGGCGCGGATTCCGTGGCCGATCCGGTCGACGCGCAGCGCGTCCAGCGTCTCGGCGACGCTCTCCGGCCCGGCCCATTCGCCGGCATGGGCCGTCAGCCCCAGCTCCGCCTCCCGCGCCATGTCGAAGGCATAGGCGAAGTCCGCCGCCCGCCCGGCGCGCTCGTCCCCGCCCATGCCGAAGCCGGTCACGAACCCGTCCGCCGTCTCCGCGGCGCAGCGCGCGGCCTGCCGCGCCGCCTCGGGTCCGAAATGGCGGATGCAGGTGACGACCGCCCGCATGACGATGCCCCAGTCCCGCTCCGCCGTCTCCGCCGCCTCCCGGATCGCGCCCAGATGGTCGCGCCAGGCGGCGAGGTCGCGACCGCCGCAGAAATCGGGGGAGAGGAAGATCTCGGTATAGATCACGCCCTCCTCGGCCTGCGCTGCGAGCACGGCGCGGGTCAGCCGCGCGAAATCGTCGGGACGCCGCAGCACCTCCGTCGCCGCCTCGTAGACCCGCAGGAAGTCGCGGAAGCCCTCGAACCGGTAGCCGCCCGCCGCGTCGAACAGCCCGGCGAGGTCGACGCGCCTCTCCGCCGCGAGCCCGCGGATGAAGGCCGGCGGCGCCGCCCCCTCCAGATGCAGGTGCAGTTCCAGCTTCGGCAGATCCCTCACAGGAAGCTCCTCCCCGGTCCCTCGTTCGCCACGCCCAGATGGGCCGCCACGCTCGCCGCGACATCGGCGAAGGCGATCTGCCCCAGCGTCCCCGCGCCCCGCCCGGCGACGAGCACCGGCACCCGCTCCCGGGTGTGGTCGGTGCCCCGCCAGGTCGGGTCGTTGCCGTGATCGGCGGTGACGATCAGCATGTCGCCTTCGCGGAGCCGCGAGAGCAGCCCCGGCAGCGCCGCGTCGAACCATTCGAGGTGGCGCGCATATCCGTCCACGTCCCGGCGATGTCCGAACCGGCTGTCGAATTCCACGAGATTGGCGAAGGTCAGCGACCCGACCCCTGCCTCCTCCATCCGCTCGGCGAACGCGCCCAGAAGTTCCGCATCGGTCCCCTTCACCTTGGTGTCGATCCCCCGCATGGAGAAGATGTCGCAGATCTTGCCGACCGAATGGACCCGGCCGCCCGCCTGCCCCACCCAGTCGCAGAGCGTCGGCGCCGGCGGCGCGATGGCGAAGTCCTGCCGGTTGCCCGTCCGCGTCCAGCCCGTCTCCGCCCCGCCGGTGAAGGGCCGGGCGATCACCCGCCCGACCCGCCGCGCATGCAGCTCCGGGGCCAGCTCGGCACAGAGCGCAAGCAGCCGTTCGAGCCCGAACGCCTGCTCATGCGCGGCGATCTGGAACACGCTGTCGGTGGAAGTGTAGCAGATCGGCCAGCCGGTCCGCAGATGCGCCTCCGCCTCCTCCTCGATGATGTTGGTCCCGCTGGCATGGCGGTTGCCGAGGATGCCCTCGGTGCCGGCGAGCCGGCAGACCCGGGCCACCAGCGCATCGTCGAAGCAGGGATCGGTGGCGGGGAAATAGGTCCAGTCCCAGGGCACCGGCAGCCCGGCGAGCTCCCAATGACCGGAGGGCGTGTCCTTGCCGGGGCTGACCTCGGTCGCCGCCCCCCAGAGCCCCTGCGGCTCCACCCCCAGCCCGGGCGCCCCGCGCCCGGAGGCGAGGGCCAGCGCCCGCCCGAGGCCCAGCCGGTCGAGATTGGGCAGGCGGAGCGGCCGGGGGGTGCCGGCAAGCGCCTCGGCGATATGACCCACCGTGTTCGCTCCCGCATCCCCGAACCGCTCCGCGTCGGGCGCGCCGCCGACGCCGACGCTGTCCAGAACGACGAGGAAGGCCCGGCTCATGCCAGCCGCTCCAGGATCAGGGGCGTCGCGCCGGGCGGCGCGCCGAAGCGGACCGCCGCGCGCACCCGCGCCTCCGCGGCATCGGCCGCCGCCTCGCTGGCGGCATGCACCCGGCAGAGCAGATCGCCGCGCCCGAGCGCGGCGCCGATCCGCGCGACCCGGTCGAGGCCGACGGCCGGATCGATGCGGTCGCCCTCCCGCGCCCGCCCGCCGCCGAGCGCCACCACCGCCCGCCCCAGCGCCGCGCCGTCGATCCCCGAGACCGTGCCGGCCTCCCGCGCGGCGACATCGCGGATCACCGGGGCCACGGGCAGATGCGCCTCCGCCCGCTCGACAAGATCCGCCGGACCGCCCATCTCGGCGACCATGCGCCCGAACCGCTCCGCCGCCGCGCCGCTCCCGATCGCCTCCGCGACCTGCCGCCGGCCGGCCTCGGGATCGGTCGCCAGCCCGCCGAGGACGAGGCATTCCGCGCCGAGCGCCAGGCTCACCGCCCGGAGCCGCCCGTCGTCCTCCCGCCCGGCCAGCACCGCCGCCGCCTCGCGCAGTTCCAGCGCGTTGCCGCAGCAGGGGGCGAGCGGCTCCTCCATCGCCGTCACCAGCGCCACCGCCGGACATCCCGCGCCGCCCGCGGTGTCGACGAGCGCGCGCGCGAGGTCGCGGGCCGCGTCGATGTCGGCCATGAAGGCGCCGCGCCCCGCCTTCACGTCCAGCACCAGCCCGCCCACGCCCGCGGCGAGCTTCTTCGCCAGGATCGAGGCGGTGATGAGGTCGATCTGGTCCACCGTCGCGGTCGCGTCGCGGATCGCGTAGAGCCGCCGGTCGGCCGGCGCCACGGCCTCGGTGGCGGCGACGATGGCACAGCCGCAGGCGGCGACGATGCGCCGGAGCCCCGCCTCGTCCTGCTCCGCGGAAAGGCCCGGGATCGCCTCCAGCTTGTCGAGCGTGCCACCGGTATGGCCGAGCCCGCGCCCCGAGACCATCGGCACCACCGCCCCGAGCGCGGCCAGCGCCGGGGCGAGCACCAGCGAGACCGGGTCTCCCACTCCGCCCGTCGAATGCTTGTCGAGCACCGGCCCCGCCTCCCAGCGAAGCCTCTCGCCGCTCTCCGCCATGGCGCGGGTCAGCGCCACCCGGCCGGCCTCCCCGAGCCCCGGACCGGTGCAGACGCCCATGGCGAAGGCGCCGGCCTGCGCGTCGCTCACCGACCCGTCGGTGAGCTCCCGGACGAAGGCGGCGAGCGCCGCGGCCTCCGGCCTGCCGCCGCGTCGCATCTCCCGGAGCAGGTCGCGCGCGCTCACGGCGCCTCCATGTGGGCGGCCCCGAAGGCGCCGGGCAGCAGCGCCGAGACCCGCGTTGAGAGCGTCGCGCCCCCGGTCGTGGCCAGCGTCACCGGCACGTCGCCGCCGGCGAACTCGGCGATCCGCTGGCGGCAGCCGCCGCAGGGGGGCACCGGCGTCGGGCTGTCGGCGATCACCGCCATCGCCGCAATCCGGCGCGCCCCCGCCGCGACCATCGCCGCGATCGCCCCGGCCTCGGCACAGGTGCCCTCGGGATAGGCCACGTTCTCCACGTTGCAGCCGGCGAAGACGCGCCCGTCCTCCGTGCGCAGCGCCGCGCCCACCTTGAATCCCGAATAGGGCGCGTGGGCGTTCTCGCGGACGGCGGCGGCGGCGGCGATCAGGTCATCCATGGTCGTCATGGTGCGGCGCGCGCGCCCGGCTTGGCAAGCGGAACCCCGGCGCCGGCGGGCTCATTGACTCACCGGAAAGACAGGAGGTTCGAGATGGCACGAGATCCGGGAACCCGATCCGGCACGCGGGGCGGCACGCCCGACGCCGCCGAATTCCCCATCGGCGGCGCCGTGCTGAGCGGCCGCCGGGAGGATGCCGACGATCCGATGACCCGCCAGCAGGCCGCCGAGCTGCGCCAGCTCTGCGAGGCGCGGGACGAGGTCTATGACGGCAACCTCACGCGCGAACAGGCCGATGCGC
Source organism: uncultured Alphaproteobacteria bacterium (assembly GCA_963829665.1). Classification (GTDB taxonomy): domain Bacteria; phylum Pseudomonadota; class Alphaproteobacteria; order Rhodobacterales; family Rhodobacteraceae; genus Palleronia. Next base: position 540,844 of record CAWHJL010000001.1, read on the forward strand.
GGATTGCCGCATTGAAGAAGGGCTGAGGAACCGCCCCGGCGCGTCCTGCGTTCGACCTCGCGAACAATGCAGGAACATCGACCCATGACCGACGACCGCACCGACGACCGCGCGACCGACGACCCGATGGCCCGCCCGAAGACCGAGGCGCCCTCCAATGCCGAGAAGCCGGTGGAGCAATGGACCACCGGCGACGAGGAGATGACCGGCGCCCAAGCCTCCTACCTGAAGACCCTCTGCGAAGAATGCGGGGAGGAGTACAACCCCGCTCTCACCAAGGCCGAGGCCTCGAAGCGGATCGACGCGCTGCAGGACCGCTCGCGTCGGGTCTGAGGCTCGACCGAGGAGGCCGATCTGCCGGAACAGGCGGCGCTTCCGGGCCCGGCATGCGCAGCCGTATTGCCGCGGCGCGCCTCCTGTGCCAGACCTTCGGCCCATGACCGAGCAGATCGGCCCAGACGACCTCGCCACCCGCCTCGCCGCCTTCGCCGCGGAGGGGCCACGCCGCTTCGTCGCGATCGCCGGGGCCCCCGGATCGGGCAAGAGCACTCTGGCCGAGGGGCTCCTCGCGCGGATCGAGGCGGCGCAGCCGGGCCGCGCCGCGATCCTGCCGATGGACGGGTTCCACTTCGACGACACGCTTCTCGAACCGCTCGGCCTCCTGCCGCGGAAGGGCGCGCCCGAGACCTTCGACACCGGCGGCCTGCGGGCGACGCTGGCGCGGCTCGCGCAAGGGACCGAGCCCGTCGCCGTTCCGGTCTTCGACCGCTCGATCGAGATCGCCAGGGCCGGCGCGCGGATCATCGGCCCCGAGACCCGGCTGATCCTCGTCGAGGGCAACTACCTCCTGCTCGACCGTCCCGGCTGGACGGCGATCCGGGCGCTTTGCGACCTCACCGTACTTCTCGACACGCCCCTGGAGACGCTCCGCGCCCGGCTTGCGGAGCGCTGGCGCCATCTCGGACCCGAAGCGGCGGCGCGCAAGGTCGAGGAGAACGACCTGCCGAACGCGGAACTGGTGGTGGCCGAGAGCGTCGCCCCCGACCTCCGCCTCGGCGAGGCTCCCTTCGCCGCCGGCGGATGACGCCCCCTCCCGGGCCGGCGCCGCCACCTCGCTTCCGATCTGCCACCTCTCCGCGACCGGCGCCGCAACTCCCTCCGCCACGATGGCGCCGAGGGCGATGCGGTCGGCGACCGGCGTCTCGCCGCGGAAACGGCCCCGGCCCGGATCAGCGATAGACCATGCCGCCGTCGATCAGGATCGACTGGCCGGTCATGTAGTCGCTGTCCGGGCCGGCGAGATAGGAAACGAGCCGCGCCACGTCCTCCGGCGTCTCGGAGCGGCCGAGCGCGATGGTGCCCACGAACTTGTCGAAGGTCTCGCCCTTTGCCGCTCCGGTCAGTTCCGCGAATCGGGCGTCGATCTCCTCCCACATCTCGGTGCCGACGACGCCGGGGCAATAGGCGTTCACGGTGATCCCGTCGGCCGCGAATTCCTTCGCCGCGGACTGGGTCAGCGCGCGGACCGCGAACTTCGTGGAGCAATAGGCGCCGAGCATCGCGTAGCCCTCGTGCCCGGCGATCGAGCAGGCGGAGATGATCTTGCCGCCATGGCCGCGGGCCCTGAACTTGGCCGCCGCGGCCTGGATGCCCCAGAGCACGCCCTTGACGTTCACCGCGTGGACGCGGTCGATCTCGGCCTCGGTGATCTCCGCGATCGGCTGCACCTGCGCGATGCCGGCATTGTTGACCATGATGTCGAAGCCGCCGAGCTCCGCCTCGGCATGGTCGATCGCGGCGGCGACCGCGTCGCGCCTGGTGACATCGGCGGCGAAGGTCGTGACCCTGCCGTCGATCTCCGCCGCGGCGGCGGCCAGCCTGTCCTCGAGCACGTCGACCAGCGCCACGGCCGCGCCGTCCTCCGCCAGCCGCCGGGCGATGCCGAGGCCGATGCCGCGGGCACCGCCGGTGACGAGCGCGACCTTTCCGTCGATGGGCATGGCAAGTCTCCTCTGATCGGGAATGGGGCCGCCGGGCGGGATGCGCGGCGGGCGATCGGGTCTGGTCCGTGGCCCGGCGGAGGGAGGACCGCCGGGCCCGGTGGCCGGGCCGGCGCGGCCGGTCTCTCACCGGCCGGCCGGCCTGCCCGCCGTCGCGGGGCGGGGGCGCGCCGGCGCCCCCGCCGTTCCGTCAGCTCAGGTGATGAACCTCCTGCATCCCGTAGACCGGGGTCTCGATCCCCTCCATCCGGGCCTTGAGCTGCAGCGCCAGGAACAGCGAGTAATGCCGAGACTGGTGCAGGTTGCCGCCGTGGAACCACAGCCCCTCCTGCTGGGTCGGCTTCCACATGTTGCGCTCCTCGCCCTCCCACGGGCCCGGATCCTTCGGCGTGTCGGAGCCGAGGCCCCAGACCTTGCCGACCTTGTCGGCCATCTCCTTCGACACGAGATCGGCGACCCAGCCGTTCATCGAGCCGTAGCCGGTGGCCAGCACCACGAGGTCGGCCGGCAATTCGGTGCCGTCCTTGAGCCGCACGCCGGTCTCGGTGAACTCCTTCATCTGCCCGTTCACCAGCTTCACCTTGCCGTCGATGATCAACTGGCTGGCCCCCACGTCGATGTAGTAGCCCGATCCGCGGCGCAGGTACTTCATGAACAGGCCCGACCCGTCGGCGCCCCAGTCGAGGTCGAACCCGGCCTTCTCGAGCCCGGCATAGAACTCCGCGTCGCGCTCGCGCATCTCGTCGTAGAGCGGGATCTGGAACTCGTGCATGATCCGGTAGGGCAGCGAGGCGAAGGTCATGTCGGCCTTCTCGGTGGTCATGCCGCCCTCCACCGCCTCCTGGCTGTAGAGCGCGCCGAGACCCACATCCATCAGCGTGTCGGACTTCACGATATGGGTGGAGGAGCGCTGCACCATGGTCACGTCCGCGCCGTGCTCCCAGAGCGCCGCGCAGATGTCGTGGGCCGAGTTGTTCGACCCGATGACAACCACCTTCTTGCCCTCGTAGGCGTCGGGACCGGGATGCTCGCTCGAATGCTGGATCTCGCCCTTGAAGCTCTCCGCGCCGGGAAAGTCGGGCTTGTTGGGCTTGCCCGACATGCCCGTCGCCATGACGAGCTGCTTCGGGTGCAGGGTGATCTTCTCGCCGTCCCGGTCGACCTCGACGGTCCATTCCTTCTTGTCGTCGTCCCACGAGGCGCTCGTCACCTCGGACCGCGTCCAGTAGTTCAGCTCCATGACCCGGGTATACATCTCCAGCCAGTCGCCGATCTTGTCCTTCGGGCTGAACACGGGCCAGGTCTCGGGGAACTTGATGTAGGGCAGGTGATCGTACCAGACCGGGTCGTGCAGGCAGAGCGACTTGTAGCGCCGCCGCCAACTGTCGCCCGCGCGGTCGTTCTTCTCGAGGACGATCGTCGGCACGCCGAGCTGGCGCAGCCGCGCCCCGAGCGCGATGCCGCCCTGCCCGCCGCCGACGATCACGGTGTAGGGCTGGCGGGTATGGCCCAGCTCCTCGCGCTCCTTCTCGATCTCCTCCTTCCAGCTCAGCGCGTCGGGATTCTGCCCGTGCTTGGCGCCCTTCGGCCGGTCGTGGCCCTTGGCCTCCTCGAACCCCTTCAGCTCCTGCAGCGTCGTCAGCAGCGTCCAGATCCTGCCGTCCTTCAGCCGCATCAGCCCCCAGCCGCGGCCGGCCTCGGTCTCGAAGGTGATCCAGGCGGTGGTCACCCCGTCCGCCTCGGCGGGCATCTCGCCCTCCTCGATGGCGAAGTTGCGCGGCTTCACCCGGTCCATCTGCGCCGCCAGCATGTCGCCGACGCCCTCGGGCCCCTCCACCGTGCGGAGGTTCCAGGTGAAGGCGACGAGGTCGCGCCAGTAGCTGTCGTCGAGGAACAGCGCCCTGGCGGCCTCGACATCGCCTGCTGCGAAGGCCTCGTTGAGGCCGTCCAGAACCTGCCGGGTCTCTTCGGTGGTGGTATCGTCGAGCATGAAATCCTCCCTCTCGCATCTCGCTGCCATCCTCGGACGGCGGCCCCCCGCCGGCCAAGCGGAAACCGCCCCCGCCAGGACTTTGGTTGCAGACCGCCGCCCGCCTTGCGTTGCGCGCGCAACTTCGCGCAACGCGCCCGGGTCGACGGTTCACTCGGGCCGGGCCAGCCCGGCCTTGCGCAGGCGCCGCAGCACCGTGGAGCGGTTCACGCCGAGCCGGCGCGCCGCCGCCGCCATGTTCCAGCCGCAGGCCTCCAGCACCGTCTCCAGGCTCTCCTCCTCCTGGCGCTCACCTCCCGCCTCGGCGGGCAGGTCCGGCGCATCGATCACCGCCCCCTCGCAAAGCGCCAGCGCCACGTCGAGGACGCGCTCGAGCTCGCGCAGGTTGCCGGGCCAGCGCCGTCCCAGAAGCTCCGCCCGCGCCGCCGGCGACAGCCGCACCCGGTCCGGCGCCCGCCGCGACATCAGCCGGTCGAGGAGCCAGCCCAGATCCCGCCGCCGGCGCAACGGCGGCAGGTCGAGCACCGCGCCGGCGAGCCGGAAATAGAGCGGCGCGTGGAACCGCCCCTCCCGGCAGGCGGCCGCCAGGTCGATGGAGCTGGTGGCGATGACCCGCAGCCCGGGCCGCGCGTCGAGGATCTCGGGCAGCGCCGCCTGCGCCGCCGGGGCGAGCTCCTCCACGCGCCGCAGCACCAGCGTGCCCTCCGCGCCGGCGCGTCGCCCGAGCGCCGCCGGCCCCGCGCCCGCCGCCTCGACGAGATGCAGCCCGCCGCCCCCGGCGGCCGTGTGCAGGGCGCGGGCAAGGCGCATCTTGCCGGTCCCGGTCTCGCCCTGCAGGAGCAGCGGAATCTCCGTCCCCGCCAGCCGTGCCGCGCGGTCGAGCAGCCGCCCCATCGCCGGATCGTCGCCGGCGAGCCCCGCCAGCGCGCCCTCGTGCCGCCGCGCCCCCGCCGCCCGCCCGCTCCGCGGCGCGCGCGGCGCGATGGCGTGGCCGAAGACCGCGCCGCCATCCGAGAGCGGCACGATCCGGTCCTCGGTCGGGCGGTCGCGCATCAGGTCCGGCAGGTCGTCGATGGAGATGGCGAGGAACTCGTCGATCCGCCGTCCCAGCACCGGCCCCTCCCCCGGCAGGAAGCGCCGCGCCCCGCGGGTCAGCCCGATCACCCGCCCCGACCCGTCGAGCCGCAGCGCCGCCTCGGGGTCCACGTCGAGGAATTCGGGGCTGGCGGAGAGCCGCAGCACCCAGTCGCGGCTGCTCTCCGCCATCAGGTTGGCCATCTCCACCCGCCGCGCCGCCGCGGTGACGAGGCTCATGGCGAGCTTCTGGCTGGACTTCGGCACCGGCGAGCGCAGCAGCGAGATGTCGAGCACCGCGGAGAGCGCGCCCAGGCTGTCGTAGATCGGCGCCGCGGTGCAGGAGAGCGGAGTGTGACGGTTGCCGAAATGGTCGCTCTGGTGGATCGTCACCGGCTCGCCGGTCACGATGCAGGCGCCGACCCCGCAGGTGCCCGCGCGCTCCTCGGCCCAGTCCGACCCGAGATGGAGCCCCGCCCCGCGCAGCTCGTCCTCGAAGCGCGGATCGCCGAAATGATCGACGCAGACGCCCTGCGCGTCGGTCAGGAGCAGCACGTAGTTCTGCCCGGCCACCTGCCGGAACAGCATCTGCAGCCCCGATCGCGCCGCGGCGATCAGGCGCTCCGATTGCCGGCGGTGATGCCTGAGCTCGCTCTCGGTCACCACCCGCGCCGGATCGCGCCGCGCCGGGTCCATGCCGTAGATTTCGACGCAGCGCTTCCAGGAGGCCGACACGAGGTCGTCGCGCCCGGTCGCGCCCCCGTCGAGGACGCGCTCGATCTCCGCCACATGGGTCCGGTCGGACATGGGCACGCCCCCTTCCCGACGATGCGGGCGCCATCATAGCCTGTTCCGGCGGTCATTTCCCCCGATACTTTCGCCGGAAGGGGTCCCGCACGGCGGACCGCCCGCCTCATCCCGCGGCGCGGCGCCGGGGCGCAGCGCAGCTACGGCATCCGCATCGCGGGGCACCAGGGAATCCGAGGGCGTCCATCGCGACCGATTGGCAATGGCGCCGCGCGCGTCGCACGGCTACCCCTGACGGGAAGGAGGACACCACCGATGCCCACCGACACGATTCCGCATATGCGCCCCGGACCGGGAGACCGGCGATGCTGAGATGCCTCCTTCTCGCCGCCTTCGCCGCCTCCCCGGCGCTCGCCAACAACGTCTTCGTCTCCAACGAGCGCGGCAACAGCGTCACCGTCATCGACAGCGACACCTGGGAGGTGATCGGCGAATTCGACGCCGGCAACCGCCCCCGCGGCATCACCATCGCGCCGGACGGATCGGAGCTCTATGTCTGCGCCTCCGACGACGACCTCGTGCGGGTCTTCGATCCCGACACCTTCGAGGAGACGCACACGCTCCCCTCCGGCCCCGATCCCGAGCTCTTCGTCCTGCACCCTTCGGGCAACCCGCTCTACATCGCCAACGAGGACGACAATCTCGTCACCGTGGTCGATACCGAAAAGCATTCGCTCCTCGCCGAGATCCCCGTGGGCGTGGAGCCGGAGGGCATGGCGATCAGCCCCGACGCGTCCACGGTGATCAACACCTCCGAAACCACCAACATGGCGCATTTCATCGACACCGACACGTTCGAGATCGTCCACAACGTGCTCGTCGACCAGCGCCCGCGCTACGCCGAGTTCACCGACGACGGGGAGAAGCTCTACGTCTCCTCCGAGATCGGCGGCACCGTCAGCGTCATCGACCTGACCGTCGATGAGCCCGCGATCACCAAGAAGATCTCCTTCGAGATCCCGGCGGTGCAGTCCGAATGGCTGCAGCCCGTCGGCATCAAGTCGACCTCCGACGGGTCGCGGGTCTTCGTCGCCCTCGGTCCGGCGAACCGCGTCGCGGTGATCGACGGCGAGACCGACGAGGTGATCGACTACATCCTCGTCGGCCAGCGGGTCTGGCAACTCGCCTTCACCCCCGACGAGAAGTACCTGATCACCACCAACGGCAATTCCAACGACGTCACCGTGATCGATGTCGAGGAGGAAGAGGCGATCCGCACCATCCAGGTCGGACAGCAGCCTTGGGGCGTGGTCGTCGCGCCCGACACGGACGACCCCGACGAGGAGGACAATTCGTGAGACATGCCGCGATCACGCTCGCCGCGCTGACGCTGGCGCTGGCCGCCGCCGGCTCCGCCGCGCGCGCGCACGACCTGGGCTTCGCCGGCCTGCTGTCGAACACCAACGAGGGGGAGGAGCTGCCGACCCTGACGCTCGCCTCCGGCCAGCCCGTCGCGGAGGCACCCATCGAGCTCGAATCGGGCAGGCTCTACGAGCTCGAGATCGAGGCCGACGGCTCCGCCGAGCTGGCGCTCGAAGGATCGGGGTTCTTCCGCAACGTCTGGGTGAACGAGGTCGTCATCAACGGGCTGGAGGTGCGCCCCTTCGGCCTCGAATCGGTCGAGTTCGACCGCGCCGGCACGATGGAGATCGAGTTCATCGCCATCAAGCCGGGCCAGTATGTCCTGCGCATCCCCGGCACCGAGGGCCCCGACCAGCGGGTCGAGATCTCGATCCGATAGGCGTTCAGGACTCCGACGGGACTCCGACAGGAATCCGACAGGAATCCGACAGCGGAATCGAGGGGGCCGGAGCCCCCTCGATCGCCACGTTGACGCAGGCGGGGCGCCCCGAATCGACGGCCCGGACGAGCGCCGCGTCGAGATCGTCCGCCGCGGTCACGAATTCTCCATGCCCGCCCAAAGCCGCGGCCACGAGATCGTAGCGCGCGCCGCTCAGTTCGCAGCCGAAGGCCCGGGTCTCGCCGTATTTCCTGACCTGTATCTGGTGCTCGGCGTTCCAGCGCCGGTCGTTGCCGATCACCGCCACGAATGCCGCGCCATGCCGCGCGGCGGTCTCGAACTCGGCGATGTGGAACCCCGCCGTCCCGTCCCCCATCAGCGCGAAGACCGTCGAATCCGGGTCCCGCAAAGCGGCGGAGATCGCGTAGCAAATCCCGCCCCCTATCGCTCCCGACACCCCGTTGACGATCCGCCGCGGCGCGCTCAGACCGGCCTGCGCCCATTGCCCGAACTCGCCGCCGTCGGCGATAAGGACCGGCGCCGCCGCGGCCTCGATCTGCCGCTGCACCGCCGCGCAGAGCGCCGCCGGCGAGATGCCCGCGCCCGCGCGCGCCTCCTGCCGCCGGGCGAGCCGCGCGGCCACGCTCTCCCGCCAGGCCCCGCGCCGGCCGCGCCCCGGCGCCGCCGCGATCAGCTGGCCTGCCACGTCCCGCGGATCGGCCGCGACAGCCCGCGTCAGCCGCGCCCCCAGGTTGCGCCGGCAGAGATCGCGGCTGCCGGTGTCGGCATGGACCGCAAGCCACTGGCGCGCGCAGGAAAACCGCTCCTCCGCCCCGAAGGCGAGGGTGAAGTCCGCCCGCTTGCCGAGGCTGAGGACCAGATCGGCCTCGGCTAGCACCGCCGCGAGAGCACCGAGCGCCGGGTCGTTCAGCCCCCGCGGGCTCTCCATCGGGATCACCGGCGCGTCGACCGCCGCGGCAAGGTGCGGCAGCCCGGCGAACCGCGTCGCGGTCAGCGCCGGCCCGGCCAGGATCACCGGCCGTTCGGCGGCTCCGAGCGCCGCGCAGAGCGCGTCCAGCTCCTCCGCGCCCGCCGGCATCGGCTCGCGGTCAAGGGACGCGGCGGGCGGTTCGGGCGCCTCCGTCCCCTCCTCCACCACATCCGCCGGCAGCGAGACATGGACGGGGCCGGGCCGTCCCGACCTCGCGACCCGCAGCGCCCGCGCCACGCTCTCGCCGAGCGCGCCCGCGCTGCGGGGCCTCAGCGACAGCTTCGCCAGCGGCGCGGCCATCGCCACCTGCGCCATCTCCTGGAACGCGCCCCGCCCGTCCGCGGCCACCGGGCTGTCCCCGGTCAGGAGCAGCACCGGCGTGTCGCTCTCCCGCGCGGTGACCAGCGGCCCCATCGCATTCGCCGCCCCGGTGCCGGCGGTGACCAGCGCCACCCCGACCGTCCCGGTCAGCTGGGCATGGGCCTCGGCCATGTAGAGCGCCGCGGCCTCGTGCCGGACATGGACGATCTCCACGCCCGCCGCGAGGCAGGCATCGTAGACCGGCATGATCTGGTTTCCCGAAAGCGAGAATATCCGCTCCGTCCCGGCCCGCTTCAGCGTCCGGACCAGCAGGTCCGCTCCGCGCATCTCGTCTCCTCCCGTCCCGGACCGGCCTAGCCGATGAGTTCGTCGCTGCGGTCGTCGGTCTCGCCGAAGCGGCGCAGGACCGCGGGCCTGGTGCCCTCGTAGGCCTTCGCGATCCCCTCGGCGATCCGCGCGTTCTCGCGCTCGAAGAGGCAGTTGCCTTCGTGGTCGGAGGCGACGACGAAGGGCCCCATCTTCCGGCACCGGATCACCCACATCGCCTGCGCGAGCCCCAGCTCCTTGTGCCAGTGCACGGCCTCGACCAACTCGACCCCCCGTCCCAGCAGCGCGCCGGTGCCGTAGCCCACGGTCGAGAGATAGAGCGCACCGTTCGGCACGAAGTAATTCCTGTAGTCCTTCGACGACATGCCGCCCTTCCCGAGGATCAGCCGCGCGCCGGTCTTCTCCATCCAGTCGGGAAGCCACTTGGCGAAACGGAACGACGCCGTCGCCGTCACCGCCCCCATGTCGAACGACCCGTCCTCGCGGATATTGGCGGCGGGAGAGCAGTGGAAGTTTGCCGCCGAGTCCTCGGGCAGGCGCATCGGCAGGGCCTCTCCCCGGTCGCAGACGCGCATGTAGACGCCTTCCCGCGCCGTGTAGAGCAGACCGTCGAGATAGACGATGTCGCCGAGCCCGAGCGGCGCCAGCTCCTCGTCGGTCGGCGTGGTGGAGATGCGGAACTCTCGGGGTTTCATCGGCATGTGCTCCTGTGGAAGCTGTCGTGGACGATGGCGCGGGCCTTCAGCGCCGCGATCGTCTCGGCATCGCGGCCGAGATCGGACAGGATGGCGTCGGTATCGGCGCCGAAGGCGGGTGCGGGGTCGAGACGCTCCCGGGACCAGGGCGCGTCGAAGGCCAGACCCGGCACGCGGAATGTCGCGTCGAGCTGCGGCACGTGGAGATCGCGCCAGCCAAGGAGAGGCGCGATCTCGGGATCGTCGAGCACCGCGCCGAGGCTCAGGACCGGCCCGGCCGGGACCTCGGCCCCGGACAGGACCTCGACCCAATGCGCGGCGCTCGCGCCGGCGAAGATGTCGCGCAGGGCGTCCGACACCGCGTCCGGGTCCCGCTCCTCCGCGAGATCGGCGCGATCCAGCGCGGCGCAGAGCCGGCTCGCCTGCGCCGGCGTGTTGGCGGTCACGACGATCGGCTCAGTCCGCGTCTCGAACCGGCCGGAATAGGGCGAATCCGAGAAGGCGCGGTTGCCGTCGAGGCCCCGCTGCCGCCCCGTCGCCTGCCAGGCGACGCCGTAGGCGCCCATCATCGAGCCGATGGCGGCGAGCATCGAGACCTCGACGCGCTGCGCCGCCGCCTGGCCCCGGTCGCGCTGCCGCAGCGCCCCGAGCACCGCCGCCACGAGGGCCTGGCCGGCGACGTAGTCGACGATCGGGATGCCGACCCGCATCGGCCCGCTGGCCGCCGTCCCGGTCATCGCCATCAGCCCGCTCATGCCCTGCAGCACGTGATCGTAGGCGGGCCGCCCGGAGAGCGCGCCGTCGCGTCCGAACCCGGTGAGCGAGGCATAGACGACACCGCGATTCACCTCCCGCACCGCGTCGAAACCGACGCCAAGCCGGTCGGCGACGCCGGGGCGGAAGTTCTCCGTCACCACATCGGCGCGGGCGGCGAGGTCGAGCACGATCCGCCGCCCTTCCTCGGTCTTCAGATCCACGGCGAGGGACCTCTTGCCGGCATTCTGGCTGAGGAAGGAGGCCCCGAGCCCCGCCTGCCGCATCTCCTCGGTGCCGCCGTGACGTCGCACGAAATCGTCGCCCGCCGGCCGCTCCACCCGGATCACCTCGGCACCCATCAGCGCCAGCTGCCCGGTCGCGTAGGGGCCGGCGAGGACGTGGGTGAGATCGAGCACGCGCACGTCGTCGAGGGGGCGGGTGCCCGTCACTCGGCCGCCTCGAGGCTCGGCGCCCATTCCACCGTCTCACGGCGCTGGTAGGGCGTGAACCAGTCCGGGTCGGTGCGATGCTCGACCCGTCCGTCGGCATGGACCCGCGCCACCGCGCGCCGCGAGGACAGGCAGAAGCAATGCACCGACATCTGCATGCCGCCGGTATGGCAGTAGCCGACCTCGATGTTGCAATCGACGACCATATTCTTGCCGACGAAGCCCATCGCGCCCATGCCGATCGAGTTGCCGAGATCCTTGAACTCCCGTTCGAGCCTGGCGATCTCGGGATCGGGGTTCTCGCTGCCGACGATGCGCAGGCAGGCCGCGCGCTTGCCGAGCACCATGCAGGTATCCTTGCAGCCGCCAAGCCCGATTCCGACGATCGCCGGCTGGCAGGCGAGGCCGCGCTTGCCGAAGGCCACGAGGCTGTCGAGATAGAATCGCTTGATCCCCTCGATCCCGTCGGAGGGAAAGAGCATCCGGTAATCGGTGCCGAAGAGCCCGCCCTTGTGGACCGTGATGAGGTCGATCCATTCGCCGCCCGGCTCGTAGCCGTATTCGATCTCGGGCGCGCCGATGCCGACGTTGTTGTCGTGGTCGGTGCGCCACAGCGGATGCACGCGGTTGGGGCGCAGCGGCACGCCGTTCGTGCGGTTGGCGGTGGCGCGCCGGAGCGCCGCCTCGAGCGCCACGGGTCCGCCCTCGATGCGCGTGTCGTTGCCCATCTTCACGTACCAGCGCGGCGTGCCGGTATCGCCGCACATGGCGCGGCGGTCTTCCTTCGCAGCCTCGTAATTCTGCAGCATCGCCTCGAGCACGAAGGAGGACAGGTCCCCGTCCTCCGTCTCCGCCGCCTGTTTCAGCCCGGTCAGGTAATCGTCGGGGATCTCGATCGCCGCCTTGTCCATCAGGGTCTCGGCGGTTTCCTGGATCAGCTTGATCGGTATCATGCGTTCACTCCCACCAGTGTTTCGGGCTCGTCCGCGGCGAGGATCGTCTCGCCGGGGCGAACGATGGTGAATTGCACGGGCTCCCGCGCGACCTCCACGCCGCCGCCCACCGACCGCGCGAGGGTGAAGTAGGAGGCGTCCAGATCCCCCGCTTCGGGAAAGTCCTCGCGGTAATGCGCGCCGCGGGAATTCTCCCGCGCGATGGCGGCCCTGGTGATCACCTCGGAGATTTCGGTCAGCGAGGCCATGTTGAGCCAGTCGTGCCAGGTCAGGTTGAAGGCGAGGCTGGAGCCGTCGACGCCGGTCTCCAGGAGTGCGGCATGCACCTCCGAGAGCCGGCCGAGCGCGCGCGCCATTCCGCCTCCGGTCCGCATCACGCCGACATCGTCCCACATGATCTCCTGCAACTCGTCGCGCAGCGACCGGATATTGCCCGGTGCCTTGCCGAGGGGACGCCGCGCGCGCTCGACCTCGGCGGCCAGCACCGCCTCGTCGGGCGCGCGCAGCGCACCGATCCCCGCCAGGTCCGCCGCCATCACGTCTCCGGCGACCCCGCCGAAGACGGTCGAATTCGCCACCCCGTTGCCGCCCAGACGGTTCGAGCCATGCGCGCCGCCGGCATCCTCGCCGGCGACATAGAGCCCCTCCATCGCGGTGCGCGTGTCGGGATCGACGACGATGCCGCCCATGAAGTAATGCGCCGTGGGCACCACCTCGACCTTGCCCGCGGCCAGGTCGAAGCCGCAATCGGCGCAGCGCTTGACCATGCCGGAGAACATCTTCGCCACCTTCTCGGGCCCCAGATGTGCCATGGAGATGAAGACGCCCACCTGTTCCGGGTCGTTGTTGCGACGCATCTCGGCATAGATGCCGCGGCTGACCACGTCGCGCGTCGCCCGCTCCCCGTTCGCGTCGTGGTCGAACATGAATCGCTGGTCCTGGTGGTTCACCAGATGCCCGCCGGCGCCGCGCAGCCCCTCCTCGAGCACGGTCCCGGTCATCCGCGTATGGTCGCCGGCCAGAAGGCCGGTGGGATGGAACTGCACCATCTCCATGTCGCGGAGCGGCAGCCCGGCCCTGAGCGCCATGGCGAGCCCGTCCATCGTCTTGTCGCCGGAGGGCGTGTGGTACTTGTACATGGTCGGCCCGCCCCCCGTCGCCAGCAGCACGGTCTTGGCGCGCACGAAGCGGAACCTTCCCGTCCGCATGTCGATGAACAGCACCCCCGAAAGCGCCGCGCCGTCCGGCGTCGGCACGAGGCCGACGGCGCGGTGCTCCTGCAGCCTGGCGATCGGCCGGGCGAGCACCTGCTCCATCAGCCGGCTGATGATCTCGATCCCCGTCAGGTCGCCCTTGTGCACCGTCCGGTCGGCGGTCTGGCCGGCGAAGGCCTTGCGATGGATGCTGCCGTCCGGGTTGCGGTCGAAGAAGCAGCCGATCTCGTTCTCGAGCTCGTGGATGCGCTCGACGGCCGTCTTGCACAGCTTCCAGGCCATGTCCTGGTTCGGCAGCCACTTGCCGCCGTTGATGGTGTCCATGAAATGCCGCTCGACGGTGTCGCCGTCGCCGAGCGCGACGTTGTAGCCGCCCTGCACCATCCGCGTGCAGCCGCACTTGCCGAGCAGTCCCTTGACCGCGATGGTGATGCGCGTGCCCTCCGGCGCCGCCTGCTGCGCGTGCAGCGCGGCAAAGAGGCCGGCGCCGCCCGACCCGACGATCAGGATGTCGGTCTCCTCGCGCTCGATCTCGCTCATGCCCGCCATCGCCTCACACCGCGTTCAGGAAGAAGGAGCCGGAGACGAGGAACGCCCCGGCCAGCGCACCGGCGGCCAGCGCCTTCTGGCGCCCGCTCCAGGGCAGGAATTCGAAGGCCAGCAGGCGCAGGCCGCCGAAGAAATGCACCGCCAGCAGGAAGACGAGCCCGAACTCGGCGACCTTCACCAGCGGCGCCTCGGTCCAGTGCAGGAGCCCGTCCAGCCGCTCCGGCGAGGTCATCGCCAGCGACAGCACCCAGAAATGCGCCGGCAGGAACAGCGCCAGCCCGAGCCCGGAGGCGCGGTGCAGCGCATAGGCGTACCAGAGCGGATGGTCGCGATGGGTCTTCATGACGCCACCGTCACGGCCAGCACCGCACGGAGCCCGGTGACGAGAAGCCCCGCGCCGATCCCCCAGGTCAGCACCGCGAGGCCCGGCCCCTTCAGCCCCGACATCTCGTGGACGATCACCCTGAGCCCGATCGCCGCGTGGACCGAGACCGCCGCCACGAACCCCCCGTAGAACAGCAGCCAGGCAAGCGAGCCCTGGGTCCGCGACAGGATCTCGCCGGCCGACAGGCCGCCGCGTATGGCGTAGATCATCACCGCGAGATGGGTCAGAACGAAGGGCGCCATCAGCAGCGCCGTCACCCGCTGGGCCATGTAGAGTCGCAGCGTCAGCATGGCTCAGCGCCCCCGCCCGAAGAAGGATTTCGCGCTCTCCCGCTTCAGCCCGGCAATGGCGCCGAGGGGGTCGAGACCGTTCGGGCAGTAGAGCGTGCAGCTCCCCTGGCTGTGGCAATTGTGGCAGCCTCCCGTCCCGGAGACCGCGTCGAGCACCGCCTGCCCGTCGGCGTTCTTGGAATCGAGGAACACCGTCCAGGCCCGCTGCAGCGCGGCCGGCCCTAGATAGTCCGGGTTGCCGGCCACCGTGTCGCAGGCGGCGTGGCAGATCCCGCAATTGATGCACTCGATCGCCTTGTTCACCTTGTCGCGGTCGGCGTCGTCGGGGCGCACCACCGGCATCGGATCGGCGCGTGTCGCCGAGGGGTGATGGCGCGCCTCCGCCGCCACCCACTTGTCGAAGAACGGATCCATATCCGCGGCAAGGTCCTTGATCACCGGCAGGTTGCGCAGCGGCGCCACCGACAGGCTGCTCCCCTCGAGCACCTTCCTGACATGGGTGCGGCAGGTCCAGCGCGGCTTGCCGTTGACCATCATCGCGCAGGAGCCGCACATGCCGACGCGGCAGGAATAGCGGTAGGTCAGCGTCGGGTCGGCGTTCTGCTGGATCCAGGACACCACGTCGAGCACCGTCTGGTTCTCGCGGGCGGGCACCTCGAAGCTCTGGTAGCCGCCGCCCGTCGCGTCGCCGCGCCAGACCGAAATCTCCAGCATGTCGCTCGTTTCCGTCATACCGCCCCCCCAAAGCGGGATCTCTCCCCCCGGGAAAGCATGACTGTTTGTCCACCTAACGAAAAGCGATGAATTCTTACCATTTCCGAAAGCCCCACTATCGAACTACGGCCATTCCTCACTCCGCCGGGCCGGGTTGGGCGGCCCGCGCCAGCTTCGCCCGGCGCGACTGCGCGACGACGATCGCCACGACCATCAGCAGCGTCAGGGTCCAGAACACCAAGGTGATCGGGCTGCTGAAGAGGATGAGAGGGGAGCCGCCGGACATCAGCAGCGCCTGGCGGAAATTGTCCTCGAGCAGCGGCCCGAGGATGAAGGCGATGAGGAACGGCGCCGCCGGCACGTTGCAGCGCAGCATGAGGTAGCCGACCCAGCCCATGGCGAACATCACGCCGACATCGAAGGGATTGTTGTTGACCGCGAAGACGCCGTAGACGCAGAGCACCAGGACCGCCGGGAACAGCACCCCGCGGGGGATGTCGGAGACGTAGCGGAAGCCGCGGATCGCCACCGAGCCGAAGGCTAGCAGGAACGCCGAGCTCAGGATGAGCCCGATGAACAGCCCGTAGATGATGTCCACGTTGGAGACGAACATCACCGGGCCGGGCTGCAGGCCATGGATCATGAAGGCGCCGATGATGATCGCGGTGATGACGTCGCCCGGCACGCCGAGGGCGAGAAGCGGGATCAGCGTCGCGCCGGCGACGCCGTTGTTGCCGGATTCCGAGGCGGCCACGCCCTCGATCTCGCCCTTGCCGAAATTCTCCTTGTTGGGCGAGCGGCGCCGCGCCTCCGAATAGGAGAGAAAGGCCGAGGGCGCGGCGCCGATCCCCGGAATGGATCCGAGGATCACGCCGATCAGGCTGCCGCGCACGATGGTGCGAAAGCACCTGCGGTATTCCGCGAACGTCACCCACTTGCCGCCGAGCGAGCGCTTGCCCTCGTCGCCGATCTCCGGGTTCCATACCAGGCTCAGGATCTCCGGGATGGCGAAGAGCCCGATCAGCACGGCGATGAAGTTCAAGCCCCCCATCAGGTTCGGGTCCCCGAAGGTGAAGCGGTTGGTGCCGTAGACGAGGTCGAGCCCGACCGTCGCCAGCAGCAGGCCGAGGATCGCCGACAGCATGCCGCGCAGGAGGCTCTTGCCCGAGACCCCGGCGATAATGGTCAGCGAGAACAGGATCAGGGCGAAGAATTCCGGCGGCCGGAAGCTCAGCGCGAAGCTCGCCAGCCATCCCGCGAAGACGATCAGGGAGATGTTGGAGATCACGTCGGCCGTGCAGGAGGCCCAGAGCGCCATGCCGAGCGCCTTACCCGCCTGCCCCTTCTCGGCCATCGGATAGCCGTCCAGGATCGTCGCCGAGGAGGCGGGCGTCCCGGGCGTCTTGATCAGGATCGCCGGGATCGAGCCGCCGAAGATCCCGCCCTTGTAGACCCCGAGCAGCAGCAGGATGCCGGTGATCGGCTGCAGCGAGAAGGTGAAGGGCAGGGTCAGCGCCACCGCCATGGTGGCCGACATGCCCGGGATCGCGCCGCCAACGATCCCGATGGCGACGCCGAGCGCCAGCGCGAGGATGCATTCGATGTTGCCGACCAGCGCCAGCCCCGCCATCAGGTTGTCGGCGAAGCTCACGGCAGCCTCACGAAATCGCCCTGCGGGATGGCGATCCCGGCGACATGGGCAAAGAACGCGTAGAGAACCAGCGGCACGGCGAGCGCGGAGACGAGCGCCGCCACCGGATGGCGGGTCCGGATCAGGAACGCGGTGGCGATGAAGGCCAGCATGCAGGTCCAGACCATGCCGAGCCGCGGTATGGCGACCATCGTCGCGATCATGATGAGCGCCATGAGCCCGAGCCGCGCGAAGGCCGCCGGTCCGCCGCGGCCGAGATCCTGCGGCAGCTCCTCAGCGGTCTCGTCGTCGTCATGGCGCCGCTTCAGCGCCACGGACAACAGGCCCAGCCCGGTCAGCGCCAGCAATCCGGCAAGCACCTGCGGCCAGAACAGCGGCGACAGCACGATGTTGCGGATATTGCCCGGCGCCGAGATCCAGGTCGGGATCAGGTAGAGCCAGAGACCCGCCGCGGCCGCGATCGCCCCGATCGCGAGCCTGAAGTCCAGTGTCTTCTCCGTCATGGCGCTCCTCCCCGGGATTGCCGTCGGGATCGACCCGCCGCGGCGCGTCGACCCCTCGCCGATGCTCTCGGCAGAGCCCGGCTCAGCCCTCGACCCGCATCCCGAGATCGTCGACGAGCGTGCGGAAGGTCTCGTACTGGGCCTGGATGAAGTCGCGCGATTCCGCGGGCGACATCAGCTCGATGACCGAGCCGCGCTTTTCCATGGAAGAGACGAATTCCTCGTTCGTGGTCGCCGCCTCGAGCCAGGTGCCCCATTGCTCGGCGACGGCGTCGTCGAGCCCCTTCGGCCCGGCCAGGCCGGTCCAGCCCACGAGCTGCTCGAGATTCTCGTGGCCGAGCTCGCGCGCGGTAGGCGCGTCGAAGCCCTCCACCGGCTCCTTCGAGGTCACCATGAGCGGCTTGAGCTGGCCGTTCTGCACGAAGCTCGCCAGCGCCGAGCTGTTGGTGCAGACATAGGTGGCCGTGCCGTTCAGCACCGCGGTCGCCGCCTCGCCGCCGCCCCGGAGCGGGATGTGGGTGGCCTTGTCGAGCGGGTTCTCGACCCCGAACTCGTTGAGAACCATCACGCCGGCGAGATGCAGGAGCGAGCCGACGCCCGAGGAGGAGAAGGTCACGCCGCCCTCCTCGGCCGCCGCGATCAGATCTTCCATCGACCCGATGTCCGAATCGGCGGCCACCGCGCAGGCGACGGGATTGATCTCGTAGACGCCCACGAAGCGGAAATCGTCCAGCGAATAGGGCAGCGAGGACTTCATCGCCGGGCTCACCGTATGCGAGCCGACGCGGGCGAAGAGCATCGTGTAGCCGTCGGGGCTCGCATTCGCGACCCGGACCGACCCGGTGGCGCCGCCCGCCCCGGTGACGTTGGTCATCACCAGCGGCTCCCCGACCTCGGATCCGAGCGGCTCGGAGAGCGTGCGCGCCGAGATGTCGGTCGCCCCGCCCGCGCCGTAGGGGATGATCATGTTGATCGGCCGCTCCGGATAGTCCTGAGCGGAGGCCGCGGCGGCAAGGCCGGCCGTGAGTGCGAGCGCGGCGATGGGTCTGAGCATCGGGTTTCCTCCCTGTCGTGATGCCGGATGCGGGCCGGCCTCGTCCTCCCGACCCGGCCCGCGACTTTTCGTCATCCTATGTAAGAAATCCTGCCATCAAAGCGAATTGTTCTTTATATCAATGTAAGATATACTTACGAATGGCCGGACCGGCGGGGAACGATGACGATCAAGGCCCTGAGAACCCTCATCGCGATCGAGGACAACGGCACCTTCACCGCCGCCGCCGATGCGGTCCACGTCACCCATGCCGCGGTCAGCCAGCAGATGAAGGGGCTCGAGGAGGAATGGCAGCTCCGGATCTTCGACCGCAGCCGCCGCTCGCCCACCTTCACGCCGCTCGGGCGCGCGCTCGTTGCCAGGGCGCGGGAGGTGGTCGCCTCCTACGACACGCTCGTCGCCTCGGTCACGGCGGGTGACGGGCTGGCAGGCAAGCTGCATCTCGGCGCCCTGCCGACCTGCCTGACCGGGCTCGTCCCCCTTGCCGCGTCTCTCCTGCGCGAGCGCCATGCCAGCCTGCACGTCGTCGTCCGGCCCGGCCTGACCAATCTCCTGCTCGCCGAGACCGCACGCGGCAACATCGACGCCTCGATCGTCACCCGCCCGGCGGTGCTCCCGAAGAATCTCGACTACGCCGACATCGCCGAAGAGGAGATCCAGCTCGTCACCGCGCCGGAGATCGCCTCCGACGACCCGCTTGAACTCCTGCATTCGGAGCCCTTCATCCGCTTCAGCCGCGACGCGGTGGTGGGCGAGATCATCGAGGCCTGGCTGCAGGACAACGGCATCCGGGTCCGCGAATCGATGGAGCTCGAGGGGCTCGAAACCATCTCCAGCATGGTGCTGGCCAATCTCGGCGTCTCGCTGATCCCCAAGCGCTCCGTGCCGCCGCGCCTGCGTCTGCCGCTCCGCCGGATATCGCTCGGTCCGGGCGGGCCGCGGCGCCGGCTGGGCCTCGTCTGGCTCCGCAACTCGCCGCGGCAGCGGGTGATCGGGGAAATCGTCGCCGCGCTCCGCGAGGCGGTCGGGATCGGCGTCTTTCCGGCGGGCCGGTAGCGGCGCCCTCAGACGAGTTCCCGCAGGAGCAGGACCGTCCCCGAGACGAAGCACATCCCGATCAGCAGCCGGCGGAACCTCTCGTCCGAGATCCGGCGGAACAGGTAGATGCCGAGGCGCGAGAACAGGATCGACACCGGCAGCGCGACCGCGAGCGTCCTCAGCGTGGCGGGCGTGTATCCGCCGCGCAGCGCGATCAGCGCCGCCGTCACGCTCAGCACCGCGACGTTGTAGGGCTGCAGAACCGCCCGGGTCTCCGCCCGCGGCCAGGGCCGCATCGAGCACCACATCGTCGGCAGCGCGCCCGAGAGCGACGCCGCCCCGCCGAGGATGCCGCCGAGAAACCCGACCGCCGCGTCGCCCACCGGCGTCGGGCGATCGAATTCCGGCAGGTTGCGGCGGATCGAGAAATAGCCGCCGTAAAGCAGCATCATTGCGCCGATGGTCAGCTTCAGCACCGCCGGCTCGATCGCCCAGAGCGCCATCAGGCCGATCGGGATGCCCGCCAGAGCCGGAACGAGGAACACCAGGAGACGCCGGACATGCCGCGCGATCGTATGCCGGACCACCCAGACGCCCTGCAGCCCGGTGACCACCGAAAGCACCACGATGACCGCGACCGCCTCGACCGGCGGCATCACGTTCAGGAAGAAGCCGAGCGCGAAGAGGGCCGTGCCGAACCCGGCCAGCCCGTTGACGAGTCCGCCGGCCGCCGCGCCGAGGGCGACCAGCAACAGGACTTGGGCCGACACCGAAAACACCCCCCGACCGGTTCCGAGCCCGACGTCCCTCGCAGCTGGCCGGCGGATTTGCAACGCCGGCCAGTCTGTTCTCAGGAGCGGATCACGTGCACCGAACAGGGGGCGTGGCGCACCACCCGGCCGGCGGTCGACCCCATGAAGAAATCCTGCATGCCCGGCCGGTGCGACCGCAGGACGATCAGGTCGTGCCCGCCTTCTGCCTGGTAGGCCTCGATCTCGCGCCACGGATTGCCGATCCTGATCACCCGCCGGATGTCGTCGGCCTCGATCGCGGCGAGATCCGCGTCGAGCCTCGCCCGCACCTCCTTCATCGACTTCTCGTAGATCGATTTCGGAATCTCGAGCTCGATATAGGTCGGCACCGCCAGCACGATGCTCAGCGCCTCGATCGCGGCGTCCGGCGCCGCCAGCGCCCGCGCCGCCTGCACGAGGTCCCCCACGGTCTCGGGATGGTCCGGTGCGACGGCGAGCAGAATCTTGTGGTACATGAGGACACCCTCCTGCCCTCACCCTGCGGGCCGCCGCCGGGCGCCGCCTTGATCGGGGTCAAGACGGCGCGCCGCGACCGGCGGCGCGCGACGGGACCGGCCGGTCCGCTTCCGGGCCGGCCGGTCCCCGCGCCGTTCCGGCGGCGTCAGTCGAAGTACTGGCCGCCATTGGCGGAGATCGTCGCGCCGGTGATGAAGCCCGCATCGTCGGACGCCAGGAAGGCGACGCAGCGGGCGATCTCCTCGGGCTCGCCGAGCCGGCCCACCGGGATCATGCCGATGATCTGCTCGCGCACCTTCTCGGGCACCGCCATCACCATGTCGGTGGCGATGTAGCCCGGGCAGACCGCGTTCACCGTGATCCCCTTCGACGCGCCCTCCTGCGCCAGCGTCTTGGTGAAGCCCAGATCGCCGGCCTTGGAGGCGGCATAGTTGGCCTGCGCGAACTGGCCCTTCTGCCCGTTGACCGAACTGATCGTCACGATCCGCCCGTAGCCGCGCTCGCGCATCCCCTTCCAGACATTGTGGGTCATGTTGAAGACCCCGGTGAGGTTGGTCTGGATCACCGCGTTCCACTGGTCGGGTGTCATCTTGTGGAACGGCGCATCCTTGGTGATGCCGGCATTGTTCACCAGGATCTCCACCGGGCCCATCTTCTCCTCGATGTCGGAGATGCCCTTCTGGCAGGCCTCGTAGTCGCTGACATCGCACTTCATCGTCTCGATGCCGGTCTCGTCGGTGAATTTCTTCGCCGCCTCGTCATTGCCTCCGTAGGTTGCGACGACCTGATGGCCCTCCGCCTTCAGCGCCCTGGCGATTGCGGCGCCGATTCCCCGGCTTCCCCCCGTCACGATGGCTACACGTCCCATGCGGTCCTCCTCCTATTTTCCGTCCGCTTTGATATTGTCGATGTCCGCCAGGAAACGGCGGGCATCCTCCTCTCCGAGATCCCAGGTGCGCCTGAGCTTGTCCGGGTCCGTGAAGTCGATCTTGTCTGCGGGCACCTCCTCCGACGGTTGCACATAGATCCGTCCCGGCACGTCCGGCCGGTTGCGGAATGTCTTCGTCAGCAGGATGAGGGTGCGTCCCTCGTCCTTCGCGGGCATCGGCGCCTGGTCGGCCATGCCGGCGTCGATCGCCGGCTTGCCGTCCCAGTCCGGCGGATCGAAGGCCGGCGGGATCGTCGCCGCCGCGCAGATCAGATCCGTCAGGTGGCCGTCCCGCGCCGCCTGGTTGGCGTCCACGAATTCTTCGGTCAGGCCCATCCGCTGCGCCCATTCGAGATGCGGCGTGGAGCGGATCGCGGTGTCGGCGGCATAGACCAGCGTCATCGCCGCGCCGGTGAGCCGCTTCCAGTCGTGGTCCGGCGGCCGCGCCAGCAGCACGTGCAGTTCCGCGCCTTCCGCGATCGTCCGCCGCGCCTCCTCGTCGCCGAAACATTTCTCGATGATGTCGCGGTAGATGAGCTGGTGCGGAGAGCGGCCCGGCTCGCCGTCGAACGGCTCGTGCAACGGGATGTTGCGGTCGTGCTCGGCGAAATGCGCGATGAAGCTGTCGCGCACGCGGATGCCGCGATGGGTCATGAACCCGCAGGCCGAGCAGGCGCCGCCGGAGACGCCGGCGATCCGCGCCGGGTGGACGGGCACGTGCTGCTCCAGCACGTGCATGAACCCGCCCTGCCACATGCAGCGCGTCCCGCCGCCGGAGAAGACGACCTGATCGAAAAGCGTCTCCGTCATCGAGGACGGGCGGCGCCGGAGGCGCGCGCCCGCTGACCCCTCATGCGCGCTCCACGCACATGGCGACCCCCATGCCGCCGCCGATGCAGAGCGTGGCCAGACCCTTCTTGGCGTCGCGCTTCTTCATCTCGAACAGCAGCGTGTTGAAGATCCGCGCGCCCGAGGCCCCGATCGGATGGCCGATGGCGATGGCGCCGCCGTTGACGTTCACCTTCTCCGGGTCCCAGCCCATGTCCTTGTTCACCGCGCAGGCCTGCGCCGCGAACGCCTCGTTCGCCTCCACGAGGTCGAGATCGCCGGGCTTCCAGCCGGCCATCTCCAGCGCCTTGCGGCTGGCGCCGATCGGGCCGGTCCCCATGATCGAGGGGTCGAGGCCGACGGTGGCGTAGCTGACGATCCGGGCCATCGGCTCGATGCCGCGCTTCTCGGCCTCCTCGGCCGACATCAGCAGCACCCCGGCGGCGCCGTCGTTGATCCCGCTCGCATTGCCGGCGGTGACCGAGCCGTCCTTGGTGAAGGCCGAGCGCAGCTTGCCCATCCCCTCGAACGTGGCGCCCTCACGGATGTGCTCGTCCTTGTCGACGGTGACCTCGCCCTTCCTGGTGGTGTAGGTGTAGGGAACGATCTCGTCCTGGAAGCGGCCCTCGGCGCGGGCCTTCTCGGCGTTGTTGTGCGAGCGGGCGGCGAAGCGGTCCTGCTCGTCGCGGCTGATCTGCCACTGCTCGGCGACGTTTTCGGCCGTCTGGCCCATGTGGTAGCCGTTGAACGCGTCCCAGAGGCCGTCGCGGATCATCGAGTCGATGAACTTCAGGTCGCCCATCTTGTGGCCCTTGCGCAGGTTCGCCACGTGCGGAGCCATCGACATGTTCTCCTGCCCGCCGGCACAGATGATCTGCGCGTCGCCGAGCTGGATGTGCTGGGCGCCGAGCGCCACGGCGCGCAGGCCCGATCCGC
Source organism: uncultured Alphaproteobacteria bacterium (assembly GCA_963829665.1). Taxonomy (GTDB): domain Bacteria; phylum Pseudomonadota; class Alphaproteobacteria; order Rhodobacterales; family Rhodobacteraceae; genus Palleronia. The sequence continues at coordinate 564,306 of CAWHJL010000001.1, forward strand.
AGACCTGGTTGATCCCCCAGGCCGCCGATTCGATCGGCAGACCGGCATTGATATGGGCCTGGCGGGCGGGGTTCTGGCCCTGCCCCGCCGTCAGGACCTGGCCGAGGATCGTCTCGCTCACCTCGGACTTGTCGATCCCGGCGCGCTCCACCAGCGCCTCCAGGACCTTCGTTCCCAGATCGTGCGCCGGGATGTCGGCGAAGCCGCCGCCGAATGTGCCCACGGCGGTGCGCGCGGCGGACGCGATTACGACATTGGTCATGTTTTCCCCTCCAGTTTGGCTGAAGCCGCGGGCGAGCGCCGCCCGGGACCTGTGCGTTAGAGGGGCACTATAATCCGCCAACCGGCTATTGCCACCGCTGGCGCGCGGACAGGCGCCGCGTCAGGCCGCGCCGGTCAGCAGCGCGCCGCATTCCTCCCAGCGCGGATGGATGGAGGGCGCGCCGAAGAGGTATCCCTGCAGGCAGTCGACGCCGAGCGCGGCCAGCATCCGGGCATCCTCCGCGGTCTCGACGCATTCGGCGACGGTCGCCATCTCGAAATGCCGGGCGATGGAGACGATGGCCGAGACCAGCGCCCGGTTGTCGGCGCTCCGCGCCACGTGGCGGCACATGGATCCGTCCATCTTGAGGACATCGAAGCTGAAATCCTTCAGATACCGAATCGAGGTGTAGCCGGCGCCGAAATCGTCCACCGCGAAGGCGATGCCGCGCGCGCGCATCCGGTCGATGAAGGCGCCGACGGGATCGGGGGCGGTGATCGCCGAGCTTTCGGTGATCTCGAGGATCAGCCGGTCGGCCAGGGTCGGATCGGCGGCGAGGCCGCGTTCGAGCGCCTCGGTCCAGACCGGATCGTCGATGGAGAGCGCGGAGAGGTTGATCGACAGGCGCAGCGCCGGGCGCTCCGCAAGCGCCCGCAACCCGAGGTCGAGCGCAATGGCGTCGAGCTGCCGGCCGAGCGGCGAGGGCTCGGCCTCGAAGATGAACTTGCGGGCGGGGATCACCCGGCCCGCGCGGTCGAGGATGCGGATCAGCCCCTCGTAGAAGGCCGGGCGCCTCTCCGCCCCCGCGGCGATCACCACCGGCTGGAAGGCCAGCATCACTCTGTCCCGCCCCAGCGCCTCCGCGATCATCGCGAGGATCGCGTCCGTCTCCCTCGTTTCCGTCGTTTCCGTGGTTTCCGTCGTGGCGCCGGCGCCAGGCTCCGACGCCCCGCGCACAATCCGGGGCTGATCATCCGCTCTGTTCGGCATCGGTCGGTCTCCTCACGCCCCCGCGACGTCTTGCCGGATCGGCGCTAAGAAGCCGTGAATCCCGCGGAACGGACCATAGCCGGGAGAGAAGGAGGTGCCATGACCGAAAGATGTCCCTGGTGCGGCGCGGACCCGCTATACGTCGCCTATCACGACACCGAATGGGGGGTGCCGGAGCGCGACGGCCGCGCGCTCTGGGAGAAGCTGGTGCTCGACGGCTTCCAGGCCGGCCTCTCCTGGCTCACCATCCTCAGGAAGCGCGAGGCCTTCCGCGCCGCCTTCGCCGGCTTCGATCCGCTGGCCGTCGCCGGCTGGGGCGAGCCGGAGGTGGCGCGGCTCCTTGCCGATCCGGGGATCGTCCGCCATCGCGGCAAGATCGAGGCCACGATCGGAAATGCCCGCGCCTTTCTGGAGATCGAGGCGGCGCAGGGCTTCTCCGCCTTCGTCTGGGAGACGGTGGACGGCGCACCGGCGCAGCCCCGCTACGCGACGATGGCGGAGGTGCCGACGCAGTCGGCCACCTCCCGCGCCCTGTCGAAGGCGCTGAAGGCGCGCGGCTTCCGCTTCTGCGGCCCCACCATCGTGCAGGCCTGGATGGAGGCCTGCGGGCTGCTGAACCACCATCTGACCGGATGCTACCGGCGCGAGGAGATCGCCCGGCTGGGCTGACGGAACGGGCCGCGCCACCGCGGCGTTGGCCTCCCTTGAACCACCGACACGGAAGGGAAGGCCCGATGGCCGCGACGCAATCCGGGACCACCGGGACGAAGACCTCGGCGAAAAAGACCACCGCGAAATCGGCGAAGACGTCCGACGCCACGTCCTCGCCGCAGGTCCGGCACCCTGTGGTCAAGGCCTCCGGCCGCGTGGACTCCTTCCGGTCCCTGGCCGAGCGGATCGCCGAGGGCGCGCAGGTGGTGCCGCCGCGGATGCTGACCGGCCTCGACCGCCGCCACCACGTCCGCTCGACCCTGCGCGAGGACCACCAGACCCGCATCGAGGAGGAATCCCACGGCGCCCGCATGAAGTTCGAGAAGCTCGCCAAGTCGCGTTTCAAGTTCTTCCGCGGCACGGCGCTGCTGTTCTACCGCGACATGGTGGGCGAGGACGCGCAAATGCCGACCGTGCTGGCCCTGGGCGACGTGCATCCGGAGAATTTCGGCGTCATGCCGAACGAGGACGGCGTGCCGATCTTCTCGGTCAACGATTTCGACGAGGCGATCTACGCTCCCTTCACCTGGGACATGAAGCGCGCCGCGGTCGGCTTCTGGGTCGCGGCCCAGGAGGAAGGCAAGCTCAAGCGCAAGCAGCGCCGCAAGATCGTGCGCGCCTTCGTCCACGGCTATATCGACGCGATGGAGGATTACGCGGCCCACGAGACCGAGAAGTCCGACGCCTACCGGATGGACAATTCCCCGAAGGTCATCCAGCGGCTCTTCGAGGACGCCTGGGAAGAGCGGCACGACTGGCTCTGGGACGACTACCTCAAGCCGTCCGGCAAGGGCTTCCGGGCCGATGACGAGCTGCAGCCGATCTCGTCGGAAATCGACACCTTCCAGAAGGCGGTGAACGACCTCGCCAGGGCCAACGCCCTCGACGTGCCCGACCGCTCGCCCGAGCTGAAGGTCAAGGATGTCTGCGTCCGCCACGGCCAGGGCACGGCCTCGCTCGGCCTGCCGCGCTTCTACGTGCTGCTGGAAGGCCCCTCGAAGGACGCCACCGACGACATCATCATCGAGTTCAAGAAGGCCCGCCGCTCGGCCCTGGCCGGTCTCACCCCCTCGACCGAGTTCGACGCCGGCGAGAAGGGCGAGCGCATCGCCCACGGCCAGCAGGTGCAGCTCGCCCACGGCGACGTCTTCTTCGGCGCGGTGGAGATCGACGGCGAGAGCTACATGAGCCGCGAGCGCGCGCCGTTCCGCGACGACATCGACCTCGACGATCTGTCGAAGAAGACATGGCGGAAATACGCCCGCGTCTGCGGCGCGGCGCTGGCCCAGGCGCATGCGCTCTCGGACGATCTCGGCCAGGTGGATTACGACGTCGAGCCCTCGATCATCGCCGCCTGCAAGCCGCGGGAGCTCTTCGTGGAGGATCTGCTGCGCTTCACCGTCGAGACCGCGGACCGGCTGAAACGGGACCATCTCGACTTCGTCGAGGATTTCGAGCTCGGCGCCTTCGACAGGATCGACATGGTCTATCGCTGAGCCGGCGGGTCACTCCCGGTAATCGGGATCCGACAGGATGGCCTTGGCGTAGCGCCTGACATCGAGAAAGCGGCCGTGCGAGGACATGTAGGTGTGCAGCGCCGCCGCCTGCTTGGTGGTCAGCGCCTCGGGCGCGACGTGGATTCCGTAGGTTGAAAGCCGGTTCGAGACCTGGAGCGCGAGTTGCGGACTCGGCCCCGCCAGCGCCGGCGCGGCCGCCAGGGCGAGCGCCAGGATCGCGATTCGTATCGTCATCTCGGTCTCCTCACGAAGGGGCCTCGGCATCCTGCCGCAGGTCTCCGCGGTAATAGATAAGCACCGCCAGGGCCGTTGTCGCGAGGATCACGGCCTTGAGACCCACCTCCGCGCCGAGCCCGCCGGTGAGTCCGAGCGCGATGACGCCCACGAGGGTGAAGAGCAGCACCAGCGCGGCGAAGAAGAACGCGGCATAGGCGAAGGTCTTGCGGACCGGATTGTCGCGCTCGCCCCGCATGTCGATCGCCGCGAAGAGCGGCGCGAAGACGGCGAGCGCCGCCAGCCGCCAGGCCTCCGCCTCGCCGAACGGCACCGGGTCCGGGCCGACGATCCGCTCCGCCACCGCGAAAAGCTCGGCCACGGCGTTCACCACGACGACGCCCAGCGCGAAGAAGCCCAGCGCATAGAGCGCCGCCTGCCGCGCCGAGACGAAGGGCCGCGGCCGCGGCACCGGCGGCAGGCCCCCCGCATCCGCCCAGGCGCCCAGCGCGCGGGACACGTCGCGCTCGCCCCAGCCGGCCTCGGCCAGCGCGCTGCGGATCGTCTCCCGCCGGTGGCCGCCGGCGAGCGCGTCGCGCACGAAGAGCGTCAGATCGGCACGGCCCGGCATCGCCTCAATGGTCCTTCGGCGCCGTCTCGAAGGCCGCCCGCTGCTCCGCGGAGGCCTCCTCCTGATAGCGCGCGCGCCATGTGTCGTAGGGCATCCCGTAGACGATCTCCCGCGCCTCCTCCTTGCCCAGGTCGAGGTCGCGGGCGGCGGCTTCCTCCTGGTACCAGCGGCTGAGGCAGTTGCGGCAGAACCCGGCGAGGTTCATCAGGTCGATGTTCTGCACGTCGGTCCGCGCCCGCAGGTGGTCGCGCAGGCGGCGGAACGCGGCGGCTTCGAGTTCGAGGCGGGTCTGGTCGTCCATCGGTCGCTCCCTTGTCATCGCTGCCCGTTAGCTGTGCGGCGCGGCCGGCGAGATCAAGCTTTGCGGTCGCGTCGCCCCGCCCCCGTTGTCAGCGCTAGCGCTTTCGCCCATAGCTGTGACCGACGCTAACGGGGAGCTGAACATGCGCCGTCTTCGCAAGATCAAGATCGTGGCGACCCTCGGGCCCGCCTCCAGCGATTACGAGACCATCCGCGCGCTCTACGAGGCCGGGGCCGACGTGTTCCGCCTCAACATGAGCCACGGCACCCACGAGGAGATCGGCGAGCGGCACCGGATCATCCGCCAGATCGAGAAGGACGTGGACCGCCCGATCGCCATCCTCGCCGACCTGCAGGGCCCGAAGCTGCGCCTCGGCGTCTTCGCCAATGGCGAGGAGGAGATCGTGGAAGGCCAGGAGTTCCGCCTCGACCTCGACGACACGCCGGGCGACGCGACCCGCGTGCAACTCCCCCACCAGGAGATCTTCGATGCGCTGGAACCCGGCGCCTCGCTGCTCGTCAACGACGGCAAGATCCGCCTGAAGGTGAAGGAATACGGCACCGACTACGCCATCTGCGAGGTCACGGTCGGCGGCACGATCTCCAACCGCAAGGGCGTCAACGTCCCCGATGTCGAGCTCCCCCTCGCCGCCCTCAGCGAGAAGGACCGCAAGGATCTCGACTACGTCTGCAAGCTCGGCGTCGACTGGCTCGCCCTGTCCTTCGTCCAGCGCCCCCGCGACGTGGAGGAGGCGCGCGAGCTCTGCCAGGGCCGCGCCGCGATCCTGTCGAAGATCGAGAAGCCCGCGGCGGTCAGGAACTTCACCGAGATCCTCGCCGCCTCCGACGGGATCATGGTCGCCCGCGGCGATCTCGGGGTGGAGCTGCCCGTGCAGAACGTGCCGCCGATCCAGAAGCGGCTGATCCGCCAGTGCCGGGCCGCCGCGAAGCCGGTGATCGTCGCCACCCAGATGCTCGAATCGATGATCGAGAGCCCGATGCCGACCCGCGCCGAGGTCTCCGACGTCGCCAACGCCATCTACGAGGGCGCGGACGCGGTGATGCTCTCCGCCGAATCCGCCGCCGGCGCCTATCCGGTCGAGGCGGTTTCGACGATGAACAACGTCGCCATCGAGGTGGAGAGCGACCCGATTTATCTGGAGGTCATCAACGCCAGCCGCGGCGGCGACAAGGACACCACCGCCGGCGCCATCGTCGCCGCCGCCCGCGAGATCGCCGAAAGCACCGACATCAAGGCGATCTGCTGCTACAGCCAGTCCGGCACCACCGCGGTTCTGGTCGGCCGCGAGCGCCCGCAGGTGCCGATCCTGGCGCTGACCTCGATGACCGGCACGGCGCGGCGGCTCTGCCTGTCCTGGGGGATGCACTGCGTCGTCACCGGCGAGGTCGGCCGCTTCAAGGAGGCGGTCATCAACGCCGCCCGTGCCGCCCGGTCGGAGGGCTTCGCCACCGCCGAGGACCAGATCGTCGTCACCGCCGGCGTGCCCTTCGGCCAGGCCGGAACCACGAACATCCTGCGCGTCGCCCCCTGCGAGGAGCGTCTGATCTTCGCCACCGATCCCGGCTGAGGCCGGGCCGCGGCCGGGGGGCAAATCCCTCCCCCCACGTGGCCGATTGCCGGCCGGTCGGCGCGCCCCTCAGATCACCGCGCCCTCGACGATCGGGCGGTTCTCCAGCAGCCGCGCCGGTCCGAAGGGTGCGAGGTCGAGGCTCCGGTAACCGCCGGTCGCGATCAGCTCCGCCACCGCCCGGCCGACCGCCGGCGCCTGCTGCAGGCCGTGACCCGAGAATCCCGCCGCGAGCAGGAAATTCGGCAGGTCCGGATGCGGCCCGACGATCATGTTGTGGTCGAAGGTGTTGAACTCGTAATGCCCTGCCCAGAGGCTCTGCACCTTCACCGCCTCGAAGGCCGCTGATCGTGCCGCGAGGGCCGGCCAGATCACCTCCTCGAACTCGTCGTGGCGCGGCTCGAAATCCTCCACCGCGACCGCCGGGTCGGGATCGGGCGCGGATCCGGCGAGGAAGAACCGCCCCTCCGGCCGGCAGAACACGCCGGTGGGCTCGATCATCAGCGGCAGCCGCCCCTCGTTCACCCGCGCCCCGCCTTCCGGGCTCTGCGCGCAGTCGAAGACGAACATGGTGCGCTTGCGGGGCTCCACCGGCAGGTCGATCCCGGCCATCCGCGCCACCTCCGCCGCCCGCGTGCCCGCGGCATTCACGACCGTGCCCGCCGCGATGCGGTCTCCGGAGGCGAGGTGCAAAGCCGCCGCGCGCCCGCGATCGCGCTCGATCCCCACCACCTCGTCCGACAGGAACGTCACGCCGCCGTCCTGCGCCTTCCGCCGCAAGCCCTGCAGGAAGGCGGTGGTGTCGAACCATCCCTCCCCTGCGAGCCCGTAGGAGGCGAGGGTCACATCCTCCACCCGCAGGTGCGGAAACGCCTCGGCCACCTCTGCGGCCGACCAGAGCGCGACCTCGGCGCCGCAGCTCCGCTGCACGCCATGCCGCTCGCGCAGGATCTCCGCCCCCGCCTCGCTGTCGGCGAGGAACAGGTAGCCGCCCGGCCGGAAGGCGAGGTCGGGCCGCTCGCCGTCTACCTCCATCGCCGCCGCGAAGTCCTGCAGGAAGGCGAAGCCGTACTGGCTGATCCGGACATTGAGCGCGGTCGAGAACTGCACCCGGATCGAGGCCGCCGAGAGCGATGTCGCGGCCTGCTTGTAGCTCGGATCGCGCTCCACCACCGCCACCGACCCGTCGAAGCCCGGCTCGACGCTCAGCGCATGGGCGATGGCGGCGCCGACCGCCCCGCCGCCGACGATCGCCACATCGGCATTTCGGCTCATGCCTCGTCGTCGGGATGACCGAGGTCCACGAACCAGCCGCCCAAGAGCCGCGTCGTCGCCGCGCGCGGATCGGGCGTCTCGGTCCGGGCCTCCACGGCCGCGCGATGGGGCTCGGCGCTGTCGCGGGCGATATAGCCCAGATGGCCCGCCTTCGAATCGTCCACCGGCTTCACCCGGTTGTCCGACAGGCCGAAGGCTATCGAATGGCCCACATGGGGCGCCGTCAGCGCCGCGCTCACCAGCCGCACGCAATCCTCGTAGCTGAGCCAGGACCAGAGCATCCGCCGGTCCGCCGGCTCCTGGAAGGAGGAGAAGATCCGCAGACAGGCGGTCTCGATCCCGAACTTGTCCCAGTAGAGGCTGGAGAGCGATTCCACGAAGCATTTCGACACGCCGTAGAGGCTGTCCGGCCGCACCGGCGTCTCGGCGTCGATGCGCGCGTGGAGCGGATGGAAGCCGATCGCGTGCACCGACGAGGCATAGACGATCCGCCCCACCCCGTGTTTCCGCGCCCCCTCGTAGAGGTGGTAGGAGCCGCGGATCGTCGCGTCGAGGATCGTCTCCCAGGGCCGCTCCCGCGAGGCGCCGCCGAAATGCACGATCGCGTCCACCCCCTCGCAGGCGGCCATCGTCGCCGCAATGTCGGCGAGGTCGAAGGTCCGCACCTCCTCGCCCTCGCCGGCATCCTCGATCGGCGTCACGTCGGCGAGCCGCAGCGTCTTCGCCAGCGGCTTCAGCCCCTTCCGCAGCACACCCCCCAGATCGCCGGCCGCGCCGGTCAGCAAAATCGTGTCGATCCCGGTCTCGCTCATGTCGCGGCCTCCTTCGCCATCGCCTTCGCGCGCATCCCGCTCATCGTCTCCCGAGGCGTCAGCGCCTCCGCCGACACGGCGAGGTCCAGCACCGCCCCCGTCCCGCTCGCCAGCGCCCGCGCGAAGGCCGCCGGAAAGTCCTCCGTCCGCTCCACCCGCTCGCCCATGAACCCATGGGCGCGGGCCAGCGCCGCGAAATCCGGGTTCGCCATCTCCGTGCCCGAGACGCGCCCCGGATAAGTCCGCTCCTGGTGCGCCCGGATCGTGCCGTAGGTCCCGTTATTGACGATCAGCACCACCGGACAGGCCCCGGCCTGCGCCGCCGTGGCGAGTTCCTGGCTGGTCATCTGGAAATCCCCGTCGCCGGCATAGCAGACCACGCATCGCTCCGGATGCGCGATCTTCGCCGCGATCGCCGCTGGCAGCCCGTAGCCCATCGCCCCCGATTGCGGCGCCAGCAGCCGCGCCTCCGCCCCGTAGACATGGAAGCGGTTCGGCCAGACGGAGAAATTGCCCGCCCCGTTGGTCAGGATCGCGTCCGCGGGCAGCACCTCGCGCAGATGCGCCGCCACCTTCCCCATGTCCACCGGCGAGGGCAGGTCGTCCAGATCGAGCCCCGCCTCCCACTCGGCGCGCGCCGCGTCCCGCCACGCCGCCCAGCCGCCGGAGACCGGCGCCAGCGCCCGCGCGAAGGCGTTCGGCCCCGACTGGATGCCGAGCGCGGGACGATAGACCTTGCCGATCTCCGCCGCCGATCCGTGCACGTGGATCAGCCGCTGCGCCGGATCGGGCACGTCGAGAAGCGCGTAGCTCCCGGTCGTGGATTCGCCGAGCGTCGTGTTCACCGCGAGGATGGCATCGGCCTCGCGCATCAGGCGCTGCACGTTGGCCGGCATGCCCACCCCCGCCTCGCCGCAATAGCACGGCGAGGTGTTGTCGAACCGGTCCTGGTAGCGGAAGGCGACGAGCACCGGGATGTCCGACCGGTCCGCGAAGTCCCGCATCGCCGCCCGCCCCGGCGCGCTCCAGTTGCAGCCGCCGACGAGGATCAGCGGCCGCTCCGCCGCCGCGAGCATCTCCCGCGCCTCCGCCACCGCCTCCGCGTCCGGCGCCGGCTCGGCGATCCGCACCGGCCCCGCCAGCGCCGGCGCGCCCGTCTCGGCCGAGAGCACGTCCTCGGGCAGCCCCACCACCACCGGCCCCGGCCGCCCCGACAGCGCCACCGTCCAGGCGCGCGACAGCAGCTCGGTGATCCGGTCCGCCCGCTCGATCTCCACCGCCCATTTCGCCACAGGCGCGAAGGCGGCGCGGTAGTCGATCTCCTGGAACGCCTCGCGCCCCTTCGCGCCCGTGCCGACCTGGCCCACGAAAAGCAGCATCGGCGCGCTGTCCTGAAACGCCGTGTGCACCCCGATCGCCGCGTTCGTGGCCCCCGGCCCGCGGGTCACGAAGGCGATGCCGGGGCTCCCGGTCAGCTTGCCCCATGCGGCGGCCATGAAGGCCGCGCCTCCCTCCTGCCGGCAATTGACGTAGTCGAACCGCCCGCGCGTGTCGTGAAGGGCGTCGAGCACCGCGAGGTAGCTCTCGCCGGGCACCCCGAACGAGGTCCGCGCCCCGAGCCCGATCAGGCTCTCCACGAGCAGCCGTCCGCCGTTCCGTCCCATGCCGCGTCTCCCTCTCCCTTTCGGGCGCATGCGACAGGCACGGGCGGCGATTGTCCAGAGGGCTGCTGGCGATGGTGACCCCGGCAGGACTTGAACCTGCGACCTCCAGATTAGGAATCTGCTGCTCTATCCAGCTGAGCTACGGGGCCGGCCGCGCTTCTCCTAGACCGCCCCGCCCCGCCCCGTCCAGCCCTCAGACCGCGACGCCCCCGCGCGCGAGCCTGTCCGCCGCCCGAGCGAAGTCCGGCTCGTGGATCACCGGGATGCCCAGCCCCTCCAGCTCCGCCATCGCCTGCCGCGAGCGGGCATCGGCCCCCCGCGGCGGCTCGCGCAGGATCACCGCCGCCACCCGGCCCCCGTGGCGCCGCGCGGCGTCGAGATAGATCCCTGCATCCTTCTGCCCGGTATCGCCGATCAGCACGAAGGCCAGGCCCGGATTCGCGTCGAGGATCAGGTCGATGGCGCGGCCCTTGTGGTCGCCGTGCCCGGCGGTGATGAACTGGGCCTCGCCGATGCCGTAATCGCGCAGGAAGATCGGCCCCGCCAGGAGCCCCGCCCGGTCGAACACCTTCAGAAGGAAGGCATGCAGGTTCCAGGGCGAGGAGGAGACGTAGAAGACCGGGTTCCGCCCGCCCGCCGCGAGATGGTCGACGAGCGCCACCGCATCGGGAAAGACCTCCCGGCTCTCGTGGCTGCCGGTGAACGTCGTCCACAGGTTGCGCGCCAGCGAATAGGCGCCCGTCCGCATCATCGTGTCGTCGATGTCCGAGACCACTCCGAGCCGCGCCGCGGGGTCCGGCACCAGCGCCCGCGCCGCCACCCGGCTCGTCGGATCGCCGGCGATCTGGAGCGCGATCTGCTGCCAGCCGGGCGCGAAATCGCCGGCGATCTCCAGCGTGACGTAGCCCTCCTCGTCGCTGCGCGCCGAGGCGCCGCTCGCCACCGCCACCACCTCCACGTCGCCCACCTCGCGCGTCAGGAACAGCGAGGCCATCTCCCTGAGATTCTGCCAGCGGCTCTGCCCCGGCTCGGGCGTCGTCCGGCGCAGCGCGGCCAGGACCCGGGCACGGAGCACGATGCCGCCTGGCACGCCATAGCCGCGATAGGCGTCGAGAACCGGCCGGTCCGGCACCCCGCGCCGGAACAGGCGCTCCGCCGCCGATTCCGCGCCGAGCGCCGCCCTGTGCAGCACGCGCTTCAGACCCGCCATGCCCTATCCCCGCCCGAGCCTGCGCCTGGCCCAGCGCGCCGCATCCGCAACCCCCGCATCCGCGTCGCCGGTCAGCTCGCCCGCCACCCGGCCCAGCCCCGACGCGCCGGAATTGCCGATCGCGTAGAGCACGTTGCGCACGAACCGGTCGCGCCCGATCCGCTTCACCGGTGAGCCGGAGAACCGCGCGCGGAATCCCTGGTCGTCGAGCCGCGCCATCTCCGCCAGATCCGGCGCCCGCCGCCCCGGCTGCGGCGCCAGCCGCATGTCCTTCGCCGCGACGGCGAACTTGTTCCACGGGCAGACCGCGAGGCAATCGTCGCAGCCATAGATCCGGTTGCCGATGCCGGGGCGCAGCGCCTCGTCCACCGGCCCCCGGTGCTCGATCGTGAGATAGGAGATGCAGCGCCGCGCATCGAGCTGGAACGGCGCCGGAAAGGCGTCTGTCGGGCAGATGTCGAGACAGCGGGTGCAGGATCCGCAATGCTCGCCCTCCGCCGCATCCGCCGGCAGGTCCAGAGTCGTGAAGATCGCGCCGAGGAACACCCAGTTGCCGAGGTCGCGGCCCAGCAGGTTGGTATGCTTGCCCTGCCAGCCGAGCCCCGCCGCCTGCGCCAGCGGCTTCTCCATCACCGGCGCCGTGTCCACGAAGACCTTGATCTCCGCATCCTCGATCCCGGCCCGCCCGGCGCGCTCGATCAGCCAGCGCCCGACCCGCTTCAGCCGCTTCTTCACCACGTCGTGGTAATCGCGCCCCTGGGCATAGACGCTGACCGCCCCGCGGTCGCGCAGCCGCGTATCCGCCAGCGGATCGTGCGCCGGGGTGTAGGATTCGGCCAGCATGACGACCGATCGCGCCTCTGGCCAGAGCGCGGCCGGATCGCCGCGCCACCTAGCGCGGTCCTCCATCCAGCTCATCTGCCCGTGGCGCCCCTCGGCCAGGAACTCGGCCAGCCGCTCCGCCGCCTGCGGGATCGCGTCCGGCGGGCACACGCCCATCTTCGCGAACCCCGCCGCCCGCGCTTCGCGGTCGAGATCCGCCTTGAGTGCCGCAGGGTCCATCGCCATGCCCGGCCCATACGCGCCCGCGCCGCGCAGGGAAACCCGGCTACCGCGCCGCCCGCCGCCAGAGCGCCCAGCCGGCCGCCAGGAAAACCGCCCCGAAGAGCAGGAATCCCACGTCCCACCAGATCCACTGCGTCTCGGGCACCGTCTCGTTGACATGGTGCAGCCCGAGGATCTGGTGGTCGACCAGACCTTCGACGAGATTGAACAGCCCGAACCCCATCAGGAGCGAGCCGAGAAGCAGCCCCGGCGCCCAGCGCAATCCGATCCCGCGCCCGGCCCGCCACAGAACGACGATGCCCAGCACCACGAAGATATAGGTCGCGGCGTGAAAGAGGCCGTCGAAGAAGGTGTTGATGCGCAGGTTTTCCACGCTCGTCGGCGGATAGCCCGCGCTCGTCACCATGTGATGCCATTGCAGGATCTGGTGCAGCACGATGCCGTCGAAGAACCCGCCGAGGCCGAGTCCGAACAGAAGTCCCGCCGCGAGGGGAAAATCCCGCCGCTCCGCCACATCGCTCATCGCGCCACTCCTTCACCGCCTCGCAGGTGGCGGAAAGCCGCGCGGCGGCGGGAGGTTCCATCGCCACCGCGAGCGGAGTCGCTCCCCTTTCACCCTTTGCCGAAATACTCCGGGGGAGCGCGGCCCCGCGCGGGGGCGGAGCCCCCTCCTTCAGAAATCGAGATCGGCGTAATGCGCCGGCGGCGGGAAGCCCGGCACCACGTCGGCCAGCACGCCGCGGAAGGCGGGGCGCGACTTGATCTTGGCGTACCAGTCCTTCACCGCATCGTTCCTCGGCCAGTCCACGTCCGACGTGTAGTCCAGCGCCGAGAGATGCGCGGCGGCCGCGAAATCCGCGAGCGTCATCATGTCCCCGGCGAGCCAGCGCCGCTTTTCCAGCAGCCAGGCCATGTAGTCGAGGTGGAACCGCGCCGCCTTCGCCCCCGCCTTGATGCGCGTCGAATCCGGGTAGCCGCTGCCCTGGACCTTCTTCATCACCCGCTCGTACATGAGCTTCGCCGTCACATCGTGGAAGAACTTGTCGTCGAACCAGGCAACGAGCCGGCGCGCCTCGAAGCGCTCCTCGGGCCGGCGCGGCAGCAGCGCGGGCTCGGGATGCAGCTCCTCGAGATATTCGCAGATCGCCCCGCTCTCGGGATAGTTCCGCCCGTCCTTCCTCAGGACCGGCACCTTCCCGGCCGGGTTGCGCTTCAGGAAGTCCGGGTCGCGCTCCCAGTAGCGTTCCTCCACCAGATCGACCTCGATCCTCTTCTCGGCGAGGACGAGCCGCACCTTACGGCAGAAGGGCGAGAGCGGGCTGTGATAGAGGCGATAGATCGTCAAGGGCATCTCCCGGCGGAAACCTTGGCGCTTCTCTGCCCCCTCGGGCGGCGTCGTTCAACCCGTCTGGAAACAGGCGGCACGGCCGTCCCGGTCGATGGTCGCCGCGCCTCCGGCGATCGACCGGCCGCGGGCGGCCACGAAATCCGACGGCCGCGCCGCCGAACGGTCCTTCGGATCGGGCAGGATCGCGGCCAGCCGCGCCGCCTCGGTGGCGTCGAGCAACTCCGCGTCGACCCCGAAATAGGCTTCCGCCGCCGCCTCCACGCCGAACACCCCCTCGCCGAACTCGGCGACGTTGAGATAGACCTCGAGGATGCGCCGCTTCGACCAGAGAAGCTCGACGAGCGGTGTCAGCACCGCCTCGAGCGCCTTGCGGGGCCAACTCCGCCCCTGCCAGAGGAACACGTTCTTCACCACCTGCTGGCTGATCGTGGAGGCGCCGCGATTGCCGCCGGCATCGATCGCGGCGCGGATCGCGGCCATGTCGAAGCCCCAGTGCCGGCAGAACCGCGCATCCTCCGCCGCCACCGCCGCCCGCGCCATCACCGGCGCGATCTGTTCCATCGGCACCCAGTCCTGCGAGACGCCGCCGAGCCGGCGCGATTCCGCCGCCATGTAGGGCGTCGTCGGCGGGTTCAGGACCGAGAGCAGCGCAACCAGCGCGAGCACCAGCGCCGCGAGCCCGAGCCCGATCCTGAGCGCCCAGCGCCGCAGGACCGGCCCGAGCGGCGGCCGCGGGGCCGGCTTCCTCCGCGCCGTCGTCTTCTTCCTCTTCGTCCTGGTCGCCGCCTGTGCCATGCGCGCCCTCCTAGCGGCGCGACGGCTGGCTGTGAAGATCGCCCCTCAGCCGCGCAGCGTCCGCCGGAGGGCCGCGCGCTCCGCCTCCTCGCTGCCCTCGAAGACCGCCCGCCCCGCCTGGCGGTACCAGTAGGCGGCGTTCTCCCGCTCGCCCCCGGCCCGGTGCAGATGCGCGTGCAGCCAGGCCGCGCCCGGCGAGCCGTCGCCCGGGGCGATCTCGTGGGCCAGCGCCCAATCGCCCTGCTCGAGCACGTCGAGCGCCACGATCAGCCGCTTCGCCATCCCGGATCTTCCATCGCGACCGGCCTCATTCCCGCGGTGGCTGGCCCATCGCGCCGGTCACGCCCGAGGTCAGATCCTGCCGCAGCGCGTATCGCTCCTCGGTCGTATCGCCCGCGAAGGGCTCGATATTCGCCTGCCGGTACCAGTGCCGGGCATTTTCCTCGTCGCCCTCGACACGGTGCAGATGGGCATGCAGCCAGGCCGCGCCCTCGCCGTCGAATGTCTGCACGATCGCGTGGGCGCCCTCCCAGTCCCCCGCCTCGAGCTTGTCGAGCGCCTCGATCAAGAGTTCGGCCATCGCCCCGTCTCCTCGTCATCCGTTGACGGCGGGACCTAGCCTGCGGAGGTCCGACGCACAGCCGTCCGTCGCGGCACCGGCCGATTGCCGCCCGTCGCGGCCCGACCACCCTCTCGGGCTGCCCGACCCCGCCGACGCTCAATGCGGCACGTGCCGGCCGACACCCAGTGCGGCCCGACCCGGCCGACGCCTACTGCGGCACGTGCCGGCCGACCCGGCGTTTCACGCTCTCCACCACCGCCATCGTCTTGCCGTCGCTGCCGCGCGCGAGCGAGACGGTATGGCGAACGATCCCGTCCTCCTCCGCCGCCCGGGCGTGGAGACGGACCCGCAGCACCTCGTCGGGCTCGGAATTGGCGAAGTAGAACACGTCCTTCGACACCGTCGCATGCGCGAGGAGGAAGCCGGCGCCGCCCCGGCACTCGGCCTCGTGGCGGGCGATGCAGATATCGGCGATCAGCGGATAGGCGGCGAAGTAGAGCAGGCCCACCCCGTTGATGTCGTGCGGCCCCTGGATCTCGTAGTCGCATTCCCAGATTGGCGCGGCCTCCTCGCCGGCCCGGCGGGCGCGGTACTCCGCGCCGAAATCCGGGAACGCCCCGAGCGCCGGGATCGCGCCGCTCTCGGGCAGCACCGGCGCGCCCTTGATGAGCGAGGTGTTCGCGCCCCGCTCGCCGTATTTCGCGAAGGTGGACATGGTCTGCGCCCGAAGCCGCGCGGCGGGTCCGGCGAGCTCGTGTTCGCCGAAATAGAAGCTCGCCCCGAATCGCTCGAGACGCGAGTCGAGCGCCACCTCGTCGTTCTCCGAGAAGCCGCGCAGATGGCTCTCCGCCTCGATGCGGATGCGGGTGAAGGTGGCGTAGAGCCGCGCGCCGGTCTCGTCGCGGATAGCGCCGGTGGGCTGGCCGAGGAAATCGGCGATCATCGCCCAGTGGATGTCGCCCACCTCCTTGAAGGCCCAGGATTCGCTGAGGCCCGCCAGCGCCATCTGCGGCATGTTGAGCGCGTAGCGCCGTCCGGCCCGCCCGGTCGCGACCGGCACCGCTTCCGGCGCGGCGGGCCGCCCGGCTGGCGCGGTCCCGGCGGACGCGGCGGCACCGGCGGCAGCGGGCGCAGCGGCGCATGTCGCCGCCCCCCCGGCGAGGCTCGGCAGGCGCGCGATGTCCTCCAGCGTCTCGATCGCCCCCCATTCCCGGTCGGGGATGGATCGGTCGTGCCGCGCCTCGATGGCCGTGCGCAGCGTCATCAGGTCGAAACTGTCGAGCGAGGTCTGCTCGAGCGGGCGCGCAAGCTCGGCGCGGTCGGCGATCTTCGCCTCGCGCGTCACCAGATCGAGGAGTCCTTCCGCCGGCGCGGCCGCCCTGTCGAGCGTCGCCCGGCCCTCCTCGCCGCGCCGCCGCGCGCCCACCGGCCGTGCCGGATTGCCGGCGACCACGGCGAAGGGCGCCACGTCGTCGCGCAGGACCGATCCGGCCCCGACGATCGCCCCGGCCCCGATCCGCACCCCCGGCAGCACCACCGCGCCGGCGCCGATCCAGACATCGTCGCCCACCACGATGTCGCCCTCGTCCATCGCCTGCGCGGTGACCGGGCTGCCGTCGTCGAACCGGTAATTGGCCGCGGTCAGCATCACGTTCGGCGCGATCAGCACGTCGCGGCCGATGACGATCCGCCCGCGCCCCGGACCGCCCCAGAGCGAGACATTGGCGCCGATCCGCGTGCCGGCGCCGATCTCGATGTTGCGCCCGTTGGTGAAGCTGACCGTGGGGCTGACATTCACCTCGCCGCCGAGCGTCACCTCCCGGAGCGGCGCCGCATGGGTGTAGTTGTAGTAGTTCACCACCTTCAGGGCATGGGCGAAGGCCCGCGGGTCGACCACCGAAAGAAGAAGACGCTTGAGCCGCGCGGCGCGGCTCTTGTCCGTCTTGAATACACGTCCGCGCGTGACGGGCAGGCGCCCGAACGCTTCCAATGAGTTTTCCATGAAATGCTCTCGAACACAGTAATCGGACCAAAATGCGGCAAGTGCCGCGGAACGCCGGCAAAACGCCGGCCCGGCCCCTTTCGTATATGTCCGGTTGCGGATTCGCCAAAGCCACGATTGCGGCACTCCCGGCCACGGGGACAATCCACCGCGGCCGGGGGCTACCGTTTCGATCCGGCAGGCGGTCGCGCTATTCCGCCGGGATCGCCTCGTCCTCGACGCCGATCGGCGCGTCGAGCTTGCCCAGCATCTCCTTCGGGCAGACCTGGAGGAATTTCCCCATCTCGCTCTCCCAGTGCTGCAGGATCTCGCCCGCCCGGCGCGAACCGGTCTCGCGGTGGTGCCGCTCCACGAGTCCCTTCACCAGATCGGCCCAGTGATCCACGCTCACCGGACAGGTGACGAGCGTCTCCATGTTCATCAATCCCTGCGCCACGCCCTCGGGATCGTAGAGGAAGGCGAGCCCGCCGGTCATGCCGGCGCCGAAATTGGCGCCGATCCGGCCGAGGATCACCGCGATGCCGCCGGTCATGTATTCGCAGCCGTTCGAGCCGCAGCCCTCGATCACCGCATGGGCGCCCGAATTGCGCACCGCGAAACGCTCCCCCGCCCGGCCGGAGGCGAAGAGATAGCCCGCGGTGGCGCCATAGAGCACGGTATTGCCGATGATCGTGTTGTCGGCCGCCTGCAGCGGGCTCACCATCGGCGGGCGCACCACGATCGTGCCGCCCGAAAGCCCCTTGCCCACATAGTCGTTGGCGTCGCCCGAGACCTCGATCTTCAGCCCGGGCGCGGCGAAGGCGCCGAGCGACTGTCCCGCGCTGCCCGTCAGCTTCACGTGCAGGTGGTCGGGCTGCAGCTGGTTGCGCATCCCGAACCGCTTCACGATATGGCTCGACATCCGCGTCCCCACCGTGCGGTAGGTGTTGCGGACGGCATAGGAGAGCTGCATCTTCTCGCCCTCCTCGAGGAAGCGCTGCGCGTCCCGTTCGATCTCGGCGTCGAGCGTCGGATCGGGCTCGTTCCGGGGCTGGTCGCGGTCATAGACGATCTCGCCGGCATCATCGACGGTGACCAGAAGCGGGTTCAGGTCCAGGTCGTCGAGATGCGCCGAGCCGCGGCTCACCTGGCTCAGCAGGTCGGACCGGCCGATCACGTCGTCGAGGCTCCGCGCGCCGAGCTCGGCGAGGATCTCGCGCACCTCCTGGGCGTAGAAGGTGATGAGGTTCACCACCTTGTCGGCAGTGCCGGTGAACTTCTCGCGCAGCGCATCGTCCTGCGTGCAGACGCCCACCGGACAGGTGTTCGACTGGCATTGCCGCACCATGATGCAGCCCATGGCGATCAGCGCCGCGGTGCCGATGCCGAATTCCTCGGCCCCCATCATCGCCGCCATGACGATGTCGCGCCCGGTGCGCAGCCCGCCATCGGTCCTCAGCGTCACGCGGGAGCGCAGGTCGTTCATCGCCAGCACCTGATGCGCCTCGGTGAGCCCCATCTCCCAGGGCAGGCCGGCATACTTGATCGAGGTCGCGGGGCTCGCCCCGGTGCCGCCATTATGCCCCGAGATCAGGATGATGTCGGCCTTGGCCTTGGCCACGCCGGCGGCGATCGTGCCGACGCCGGAACTGGCCACCAGCTTCACCGTCACCTTGGCGCGCGGATTGATCTGCTTCAGGTCGTAGATCAGCTGCGCCAGATCCTCGATCGAATAGATGTCGTGATGCGGCGGCGGCGAGATCAGCGTCACGCCGGGCGTCGAGTGCCGCAGCTTGGCGATCAGCTTCGTCACCTTCATCCCCGGCAGCTGCCCGCCCTCTCCGGGCTTGGCGCCCTGCGCGATCTTGATCTCCAGTTCCTCGCAATGGAGCAGGTATTCCGCCGTCACCCCGAAACGGCCCGAGGCGACCTGCTTGATCTTCGCCGAGCGGTTGTCGCCGTTGGAATCCGGCGTGAAGTCCTTCGGATCCTCGCCGCCCTCGCCCAAATCGCTCTTTGCGCCGATCCGGTTCATCGCGATCGACAGGGTGCGGTGCGCTTCCGGCCCCAGCGCGCCGAGGCTCATCCCCGGCGTCACGAAGCGCTTGCGGATCGAGGTGATGCTCTCCACCTCCTCGATCGGCACCGGCCGGGCCAGCGGCTTGAAATCCATCAGGTCGCGCAGGTGGATCGGCTTGGCCTGGGTCATCCGCTTGGAATACTGCTTCCACATCTGGAAGCTCGCCCGGTCGCAGGCCATCTGCAGCATGTGCATCGAGGTCGCTTCCCAGGCATGGGTCTCCCCCGAGCGCCGCGCCTTGTAGAAGCCGCCGATCGGCAGGATGTCGGTCTGGCCCATGAAGCCCTGCGCGTGGATACCCTCGGCCTTCACCTGGATGCCGTTCACCCCGATCCCCGAGATACGGCTCTGCATGCCGGGGAAGAACTCCGCGCACATCGCGCGGGAGAGGCCCACCGCCTCGAAGTTGATGCCCCCGCGATAGGAGGAGATCACCGAGATCCCCATCTTCGACATGATCTTCAGAAGCCCCTGGTCGATCGCCTTGCGGTAGCGCGAGACGACCTCGGTCAGCGGCCCCTCGATCAGCCCCCGGCCGATCCGGTCGGCGAGGCTGTCCTCGGCGAGATAGGCGTTCACCGTCGTCGCCCCGCAGGAGATCAGCACCGCGAAGTAATGCGGGTCGATGCATTCCGCCGCCCGCACGTTCAGCGAGGTGAAGGTGCGCAATCCCTGTCGCGTCAGCCAGGAATGGACCGCGCTCGTGGCCAGGATCATCGGCATCGCCACGCGGTCCGCACTGACGTGCTGGTCGGTCAGCACGATGTGGCCGGCGCCCGAGCGCACCGCGTCCTCCGCCTTGTCGCGGATCTCGCCCAAGGCCTTGCGGAGCGTCCCCGGCCCCTTGCCGCCGTCGAAGGTGCAGTCGATCTCCACCATCGGCGAGTTGAACGCCTGCACCATCCGGTCGAATTGCGCATTCGCCACGAAGGGGCTGTCGAGCACGATGATCTCGGTCTGGGAGCTGTCCTCGTCGAGCACGTTCTTGAGGTTGCCGAACCGGGTCTTGAGGCTCATCACCCGGAATTCGCGCAGACTGTCGATCGGCGGGTTGGTCACCTGGGAGAAGTTCTGCCGGAAATAATGGCTCAAGGGGCGGTATTTCATCGACAGCACCGCGGCGGGCGTGTCGTCGCCCATCGAGGCCAGCGTCTCCTTGCCGTCCTCGGCCATCGGCGCGAGGATCTGCTCGAGTTCCTCGAGCGTGTAGCCGGCCGCGATCTGCCGACGGCGCAGCTCGGCCCCCTCGAAGAGCGGCGCCTCGGTGGCCTTCGACAATTCCCCGTCGAGCTCGGTGATCCGGCTGACCCAGTCGCCGAAGGGCTGCGAGGCGGCCAGCCGGTCCTTGATCTGGGCGTCGTGGAAGAGCTTGCCCTCCTGCAGATCGACGGCCAGCATCTGCCCGGGGCCGAGCGCGCCCTTCTCCGACACGTTCGCCTCGTCCACCGGCACCATGCCGACCTCGGATCCGGCGATGACGATGCCGTCCCCGGTCACCACGTAGCGCATCGGCCGGAGCCCGTTGCGGTCGAGCCCGGCGCAGACCCAGCGCCCGTCGGTCATCGCCAGCGCCGCCGGCCCGTCCCAGGGCTCCATCACCGAGTTGCAGTAGGAATACATGTCGCGCCAGGAGCGGGGCAGCTCCTCGGCCTGTTTCGACCAGCTCTCGGGGATCAGCATGGTCTTGGCCATCGGCGCCGAGCGCCCGGCCCGGACCAGCACCTCGAACACCGAATCGAGCGCCGCCGAATCGCTCGATCCCTGCGGCACGATCGGCTTGATGTCGTCGGCGAGATCGCCGAAGGCCGAGGAGGCCATGCGGATCTCGTGGCTCTTCATCCAGTTCACGTTGCCCTTCAGCGTGTTGATCTCGCCGTTATGGGCGAGCATGCGGAACGGCTGCGCCAGCCACCATTGCGGGAAGGTGTTGGTGGAATAGCGCTGGTGATAGATCGCGAAGGCGGAGACGAAGCGCTCGTCCTGGAGATCGGGATAGAAGTTCGCCACGTCCTGGGCGAGCATCATGCCCTTGTAGATGATCGACCGGCAGGACAGCGACGACAGATAGAGCTGCGGCACGCCCTGAACGATCGCCTGCTTCTCGATCCGGCGCCGGATGACGTAGAGTTCCCGCTCGAACGTCTCCTCGTCGGTTCCCCTGGAATTGGAGATCAGGATCTGCTCGATTTCGGGCCGGGTGGCGTTGGCCTTCTGCCCGAGGCAGGAGATGTCCACCGGCACGTGCCGCCAGCCGTAGATCGAATAGCCCATGCGCAGGACCTCGGCCTCCACGATGGTCCGGCAGGTCTCCTGCGCGTTGAAGTTGGTGCGCGGCAGGAAGACCTGGCCCACCGCCATCAGCTCGTTCCAGCGCGGCTCGTGGCCGGTGCGCCGGATCTGGTCGTAGAAGAACTTCACCGGGATCTGCAGATGGATGCCGGCGCCGTCGCCGGTGCGCCCGTCGGCATCCACCGCGCCGCGATGCCAGATCGACTTCAGCGCCCCGATCCCGTTCTCCACCACGCGGCGCGAGGGCGCGCCGTCGAGCGAGACGACGAATCCCACCCCGCAGGAGGCGTGCTCGTCCTCGGGCGTGTAGAGGCCGTTCTCGGCCATGAAGGCGCGCCTGGCTTCCTCGCGGGCGACCCAGTCCTGATCAAAGGTCATCTCCGGTCTCCTTCGGCCACGATCTCGTTGTTGTCTTCGTATCCGGCGGCTTTCGACCGCCTGCGATCTCCGGCCGGGGCCAGCGGCCCGGCCCTGTCGGCATGGGTCTCCCTGCCGGCGCGGCCGCGCCGCCCCGGGCGACCCGCGCCGGTCGCGGTGGTAGCTGTGGCGTTCGACATCCGAATGACCTCTCCTGGGGCAGGACGCGAAATAGCGGGCATGCCGTGCGCCCCGGCACCCGGCCGGGCCGCTCTGAAAGTTAGGCGCAACTCGTCCCCGGACCAGTGGACGCCGCGCGATCGGTCAACACGTGTTACCCTTTAACCTTCGGGCCCGGTTTCCGACTCCGACGGGACTCCGACAGGACTCCGACGGGATTCCGACAGCGCTCCGTCACTCGGCAGCCACGGCGGTAGCCCCTGCGAGCTGTGCCATGATCGCCTGCGCCGCCTCCCGCCCGTCGCGGATCGCCCAGACCACGAGGCTCGCCCCCCGCTGGATGTCGCCGCAGGCATAGACGCCGGGCAGGCTGGTCGCATGGGTCTGGAAATCGGCCAGGACCGTGCCCCAGCGGGTGACCTCGAGCCCCTCCACGTCCCAGAGCTTCGGCAGGTTCTCGGGCTCGAATCCCAGCGCCTTGATGACCAGATCGGCCTCCTCGCGGTAATCGGCCCCCTCGATCACCTCCGGCACCTGCCGCCCGGTGGCGTCCGGCTGGCCGAGCCGCATCTTCGACACCATCACCGCGTCCACTCGGTCGCCGGTGAAGCCCTTCGGCGCGGAGAGCCAGACGAACTCGACGCCCTCCTCCTCGGCGTTCGAGACCTCCCGCTGCGACCCCGGCATGTTCTCGCGGTCGCGGCGGTAGAGGCACTTGACCGAGGTCGCGCCCTGGCGGATCGCGGTCCGCACGCAATCCATCGCCGTGTCGCCGCCGCCGATCACCACCACGCGCTTGCCCCGCGCGTCGAGCTCTCCGCTCTCGAATTCCGGCACCTCGTCGCCGAAGCCCTTGCGATTCGAGGCGGTGAGGAAGTCGATCGCCGCCACGATCCCCTCCGCGCCCACGCCCGGCGCCTGCAGGTCGCGCCCCTTGTAGACGCCCGTGGCGATCAGCACCGCGTCATGGGTGGCGCGGATCTCGGCGAAGCTGATATCCGTCCCCACGTCGCAGCCCAGCCGGAAGCGCACGCCGCCCTCCTCGAGCTGGCGGACGCGCTTCATCACCACTTCCTTCTCCAGCTTGAAGCCGGGAATGCCGTAGGTCATCAGCCCGCCGGCGCGGTCGGAGCGTTCGAACACCGTGACCTGCACGCCCTCGCGCCTCAGCATGTCGGCGCAGGCGAGCCCGCCCGGCCCCGATCCGATGATCGCCACCAATTCGGGGCGCTCCGCGGCGGGCCGGATCGGCGGCACCCAGCCTTCGGCGAAGGCGGTGTCGGTGATGTATTTCTCCACCGCGCCGATCGTGACGGTGCCGTGGCCGGCCTTCTCGATGACGCAATTGCCCTCGCAGAGCCGGTCCTGCGGGCAGATCCGGCCGCAGATCTCGGGAAAGGTGTTGGTCTGCTGGCTGATCTCGTAGGCTTCCCGGAGCCGGCCCTCCGCGGTCAGCCGCAGCCAGTCGGGAATGTTGTTGTGCAGCGGGCAATGGGTCTGGCAGTAGGGCACGCCGCACTGGCTGCACCGCCCGGCCTGCTCGCCGGCCTTCTCGGTCGCGAACTCGCCATATATCTCTGCGAAATCCATCTTCCGGGTATCGGGCGCCCGCTTCTGCGGCATGTCCCGCCCGACACTGGTGAACTTAAGCATCTTGTCGCTCGCCAAGGCATGTCCCTCCTCCCCCACCCCATACCCAATCCCGACCCGTTAGAAAAGACCTTAACCACCCATTAAGGTAGCAATACTGACCTAAATCGAGGAAACCTGCAACTCCACCCCCGCCCCGGCCCGATTCCGGCGGAATGAAATGACCGATATGGTCCTTTTTTTCGTCCTTTGAATTTCCGAGAGCTTCTCTATGCCTGCCGTCGCAACTCCCCTTCGGTCGGTCCTCATGCCGCTCTTCCATCTCTTTCTCGTCGCCGTCGTCCAGGGCATCACCGAATTCCTTCCGGTCAGCTCCTCCGGTCATCTGGTCTTGCTGCCCGTGGTGACCGGACACGCCGACCAAGGCCTCGCGATCGACGTCGCGGCGCATGTCGGCACCCTCGGCGCCGTCATCCTGTTCTTCTGGTCCGATGTCCGGCGCGCCGCCTCGGGCATCCCGGCCCTCCTGCGCGGGCAGATCGAGGATCAAGGCGCATGGCTCGCCTTGTGCCTCGCGATCTCGACCGTGCCGGTGGTTCTGGTCGGGCTCCTGCTCAGCGTGACCGGGCTCGAGGAGGCCCTGCGGTCCGTCGCTTTGATCGGCTGGACCACGATCTTCTTCGGCCTCATGCTCTACTGGGCCGACCGAACCGGCGAGAGCCGGCGGAGCGCGGAGGCCTGGTCCTTGCGCCACGCCGCGATCATGGGCCTGTGGCAGGTCTTGGCGCTGCTTCCCGGCACGTCCCGCTCGGGTATCACCATCACCGGCGCCCGGCGGCTCGGCTACGGCCGCACCGACGCCGCGCGCCTGTCGATGCTCATGTCGATCCCGACGATCATCGCCTCGGCCTCCCTCCTGGGGATCGACGTCGCGCGCGATGCCGACGCGGACCTCGTGCGGGAGATCGCGATCGCCGCCGCGCTCTCGCTCGCCGCGGCGCTCCTCGCGCTCAAGCTCATGTTCCGACTGCTCGAAAGCGTCAGCTTCACGCCCTACGTAATTTACCGGATGATCCTCGGGGTGGCGCTGCTTGCCTACGCCTATCTCTGAGCGTCAGGAGAAGCCGGCGCGGTTCGACCCGCCCGAGACGCCGCCAGGCCCGGAGCGGAGATTGTCCGCCAATTCCTTCGACACCGCGTATTGCCCCGAAGGTCGGAACCGCCACAGATAATCCGGCAGGACAGCCTCCGTCGACATTGGGGTGATGCCCAGATCGGCAAATGTCTTCACGCCCTCGCCCACCACGTTGTCCTGACCGAGATTGCGCACCTGATCCAGGGTCAGCGGTCCGCGGATGCCGTTGAAGGTGAGCGACCGCAGCGCGTCGAACCCCCGCCCCATCAGCCTTGCCACCGGCATCGGCACGTTCACGATGAGGGCCCGGCGCTGGATGACCGCAAGCATTTCCCGCATCCACTCGGTGAAGCTCGAGACGTCCGGCCCGCCGAGTTCGTAAAGGCCGGGCTCCGCCTCTCCCGTGACCCCTTTCTGGATGGCCGCGGCCACGTCGTCCACGTAGACCGGCTGGAACTTCGTGCCGCCACCCACGACCGGAAGGACCGGCCCCATCCGCGCCATGCCGGCGAAGCGGTTGAAGAACTGGTCCTCGTGGCCGAAAATGATCGATGGGCGCACGATCATGGCGCCCGGGAACGCCTCCAGGACCGCCTTCTCGCCCAAAGCCTTGGTGCGCGCGTAGGCGCTCGCCGCGGTTTCCGACGCGCCGATCGCGGAGACATGCACCAGCCGGGACACGCCTTCTTCGGCGGCGATCCGGGCGATCCGGGCGGCGCCGGAATACTGCAGCGCCTCGAAGGTCTGCCGTCCGCGCTCCTCGAGAATGCCCACGCAATTGACGACGGCCTCGGCACCGCGGGTGACGTCGCGCACGCTGTCGTCGTCGCGGATGTTGCAGAAGACGGGCTCGACCTGTCCGACCACGCCGTAGGTGCGGACGAAGGGACAGTCGTTCGGCCGCCGGACGGCGCATCGGACCCGCCACCCCTCCGCGGCCATGCGGCGGGCGACGTAGCGTCCCACGAAGCCGGTACCGCCGAAGATGGTAACGAGGCTCATGCTGCCCTCCCCTGTCGAGCACCCTCTCCCGGTGTAGGACGGACGGTGCCCCGGGACAAGACGCAGGCCTCCGCTGTCCCTGCGGTTGACACCGGCGCTACGCGAATATAGAGGCCCGTTCCACGACGCCTGCCCAGGTGGCGGAATGGTAGACGCGCTAGCTTCAGGTGCTAGTGTCCGTATGGACGTGGAGGTTCGAGTCCTCTCCTGGGCACCAATTCCCTACATCAAGCTGCTGTTTTCGCGCCGTTTTATGGCGCTGGAGATTTTTTTTGTCCACGCATTTCTCCACCTTCGCGCTTTGCTGACGGTTTGCTCGGGCAAATTTCCGCCCGGCGGCCAGCCTGCGGGCTTCGCGGCCCGGAGCATTCGCCAGCTTCCGCACTGATATCGTTTGCGCGCTTCGGCCATGCCGCCAGGTCGGGTTCGCCAGTTCCGGCTTCGCGCCGCTGCCTGCGTCGTGCATCCGGCACACCGCCCATCCGCGAACGGCAGGGCACGACAGGGCGAAACCGCATTCCGGTCATGCCATGCTACTAACCGACTGGTCGGTTAGTAGCATGGCATGACCACGGACGATTCCCCACCCGACCGGTCCGGAACGCCGCCGAAGTTTCGGCGCCGGGCCGAGGCGCGGCCGGACGAAATCCTCGACGCCGCCCTCGCCCTCTTCTCCGAAGGGGGCTTCGACGCCACGCGGATGGACGACGTGGCGCGGCGCGCGGGGCTCTCCAAGGGTGCCGTCTATCTCTACTTCCCCTCCAAGACGGCGCTGCTCGAAGGGCTCGTCCGGCGTGCCATCGTTCCCGTCGCCGAGCAGTTTTCGGACCCCGCCATCGCCGCGGTGCCCAAGATCGTGCTGCGCGAGGCCATCACGGCGCCGCAGATCGTGCGGATGTATCGCGAGGAGGTTCTGGACCGCGCGATACCGGTCCTCACGACGGTGATCGCCACAGGCGTCAAGGACGGGCATATCCGCCCCGAGGGCGAGCTCGGGATCGACCGTCTTGTGCGCAACCACCTGGAAATCCTTTTCGAGGGCCTTGCCTGCGAGAGAGAGGAATGATGGGAGACTGGGCCGGCTCCCTCGTCGCGGCCCTCGCCAGCCTGGTCCCGGGACTGGGCGAGACCCCGCCGCCCGCCTATAACGGCTATATCGAGGCCGATTATGTCCATGTCGCGCTGCCCGGCTCGAGCCGCCTCGTCGAGATCGCCGCGACCGAGGCGCATGTCGAGGCAGACCTCCTCCCCGGCCAGCCCGTGACGCTCCGCCCGCGATCTCCGTCCGCGGTCTGACCAAGTGGTTCGGGGGGCGCACCGTCGTCGACCGGTTCGACATGGAGGTTCCGCAGGCCGCGATCTACGGTTTTCTCGGCCCGAACGGCAGCGGCAAGACCACGACGATCCGGATGATGTGCGGCCTTCTCGTCCCCGACGACGGCGAGGGCCAGTGCCTCGGTTTCGACATCCGGACCGAGCCGCAGCGGATCAAGGAACGCGTCGGCTACATGACCCAGCGTTTCTCGCTCTACGAGGATCTGACGGTGCGCGAGAACCTCGCCTTCATCGCCCGCATGTTCCGCATGGACCGGCGGCGCGACCGGGTGCGGGAGGCGCTGCGCGACCTCGGCCTCACCAATCGCGGCGACCAGCTCGCCGGCACCCTGTCCGGCGGATGGAAGCAGCGCCTCGCGCTCGCCGCCTGCACGCTGCACGAGCCGCGGCTGCTGCTTCTCGACGAGCCCACGGCGGGTGTCGACCCCAAGGCGCGGCGCGACTTCTGGGACGAGCTCGCCTTCTTCCTCGGCTTCAACCTGTTCGTCGCCGTCAACCTCGCGATCGGCTTCCTGATCTCGACCGTGGCGGGGTCGCAGATGCAGGCCATGCAGATATCCTTCTTCACGATCCTGCCGACGATCCTGCTGTCGGGGTTCATGTTCCCCTTCGCCGGGATGCCCGGCTGGGCGCAGGCCCTCGGCACCCTGATCCCGGCGACGCATTGCCTGCGGCAGACGCGCAAGGTCATGCTGAAGGGCGCCGCCCTGCCCGACATCGCCGGCGACATGACGGCCATCCTCCTGATCATGGCACTCGTCGTCGCGCTCGCCCTGCGACGATACCGCCAGACGCTCGAATAGGCCGGTCGCTGCGACCGACCGCCCCCCTGCGGTCCCCGTCCGGCGCCCGGCGGACAGGTCCGGCCCGCGCCCCTCCCGGCGGCTGCCGGCTGTCGCCGAGACGAGGTGGCCGTTCGCTGGCCCTTGCCTCGTCCATTTCGCATATTCCCGAAATATGGCCGGCGAATCCGGGTTCCAGATCTTCGGCCCCGCACTCGTCGAGGAGGCGGCCGCCTTCGGCAGGCCGGTGCTCCTGATCTACGGCGACAGCCACACATTCGAGCAGGCGCGCCCTGTTCCTTCCGAGGCGCCGAACCTCATGACACTGCAGGTGCCGGGCGCGGAGGCGATGCACGCCGTCGAGATCACCGTCGGCCCCGCGGCAGCGGGCATGTTCTCAATGTCCCTGATCGCCAATCCGGCTCTTTCGAACTGACGCTCGGATCAGCGCAGCGCCGCCCCGAACAGCGGGTCCTTCCGGGTTTCCGGACCCGTACGGCGATCGCCTCCGGCTCGTCCGGATTCGGGCCGGAATAACGACGGCGACCCGGTGTCGCCGGGCTGAGCCGTCGTCCGCGAAAGGAAAGCGTCACGGTCCCGTCGCATAGCTGTAGCGCGACAATCTGGGTGAGATGCGCATTGCCTCGCCTGAACTGTTCCTGAAGCTTGTGCCGTTGCCTCATTAGAAACGTTCCCGGAGCGGTTCTGGTCGGGGGCAGGCATGAGGCGGATCAGCATGGGCACGAGAGACGAACTTCTGGCGGCTGTGGCGGCGCGATACCGTGGTGCGACGCGAACGGAGAAGGGCCGCATCCTGACAGAGTTCGCGGAGATCTCCGGGTATCACCGCAAGCACGCTGAACGGCTTCTTCGGCGTGAACATGTCGTGGACCGGTCGCGGCCCCGGCCCGCATGCCGGGTGTATGACCAGGCCGTGCAAGAGGCGCTGGTGGTGCTCTGGGAAGCATCCGACCGGATCTGCGGAAAGCGGCTGAAGCCTCTGATCCCGTTGCTGGTTCCGGCGATGGAGCGCCATGGCCATCTTGCGCTGGACGAGGAGGTGCGGGTCCGGCTGCTCGAAGATCAGCGCCGCCACGATCGATCGGGTTCTGGCCCCTGTCCGGGCCGTGGGCTCGGGCGGCCGACGTCGGCGGACTGCGCATTCCTCGGCGGTGCGGCGGAGCGTGCCCATCCGGACATATGCGGACTGGGACGATCCCGCCCCCGGCTACATGGAGGCGGATCTTGTCGCCCATAGCGGCCCGTCGGCGAGCGGCAGCTTCGTGCAGACGCTGACCCTCCCCGATGTCTCGACGGGTTGGACGGAATGCGCGCCCCTGCTGTTCCGCGAGCAGCGCCTGCTCGGCGAAGTGATGACCGCGCTGCGCCCGGCGCTGCCGTTCCCGTTGCTCGGTCTCGACACGGACAATGTCAGCGTCTTCATGAACGAGACGATCAAGGACTGGTGCGAGGCGGCGCAGGTCGACTTCACCCGGTCCCGTCCGTATCGCAAGAATGACCAAGCCCATGTGGAACAGAGTTCGAGGGATCAGAAGTCGATCCAGTGGATCGAATTCCCCGAGAACGGAGCGGTGGTCCGTCGAATGGTGGGCTATCGCCGATATACCGGTATCACCGCAGCCACCGAACTGGCGCGGCTCTATCGCGACATGCGGCTCTACGTGAACTTCTTCCAGCCGTCGTTCAAGCTGATGGAGAAGACCCGCGACGGCGCCCGGGTGACCAAGCGCTATCACGCGCCGCTGACACCGTTCCAGCGCGTGCAGGCCCATCCCGCCGTCGCGCAGGCGTCCAGGGACGAGCTCGCGGCGCAGTTCACGCAGCTCGACCCGGTCGTCCTGCTCCACGACATCCGTCAGGCCCAGGCACGGTTGACGGCCCTGGCCGATACAGCGCCGTCCGCTGGAACCGACACCCCCAAGGCGGACGTCGAGGCTTTCCTCGAGGGTCTGCGCCCTGCCTGGAAGGAGGGAGAGATCCGGCCGACGTCGCGGAAAAAGCCACCCGTCCCCCGAGGGCGCCGGCGCCCTGATCCGCTCGCCAAAGTCACCGACGACCTCAAGGCATGGTTCGACGAGGACCCGTCACAAACCGGGCGGGAGCTCCTGGGCAGGCTTCAGGCCGCCCAGCCGGATACCTATCCTGACGGGTTGATCCGCACAGTGCAGCGCCGCCTGAAGACCTGGAAAGGCGACATGGCCAGAGCACTGGTGTTCGGAGCCAGCGCGGCCGCGCACCCGCAGATGACCTCTGACGCTCTGCGCAATATGGAGGCTTCGCGCGTCAGAGGTCATCAGGAACCGTCGGACCACGGAGCCCGCCGGAGCAAGCCCTCTCAGAAGCATTTGGCTGAGGCAACCACATGACCCCTCAGGAACATCCGTGGAGGCGGCAATACGGATTCACATCCTGATCGACGCGCTTCACATAGCTGTGGTCAAGGTCCCCGCAAGCGCAGTCGCAACAACAGACGGCGTGTCGGGTGGCGTATCGGACCATTTTCATCCCGGATGTCCACCTCGGGACGCGCGGCTGCCAGGCCGATCTGTAGCTCGACTTTCACCCGTCACGGCGCCGAGAGAATTTATCGCGTCAGTGACATCGTCGACGCCTGGCGGCTCCGGCGAGGTTGGCACCGGCCCCAGAGCCATAACCACGTGGTCCAGGCGCTGCTCGGGATGGCGAAGGCCGGAACACGTATGATCTGCGTTCCCGGCAACGACGACGAGGGGATGCGAACCTATCTCGGCACGCATTTCGGCGGCGTCGAGGTGAAGCGCGAGGCTGTGCACGTGACGGCGCGAGGCCGGCGCCTGTTCGTCACGCACCGGGAGCAGTTCGACGTCATCGTGGGGAATGCCCGATGGCCCGCCCATGTCGGCGACCGCGCACACGGGTTCGCGCTCTGGCCGAACACCGGGGTCCACTGGGCGCACCGGCTCTGGGGCGGTCAATACTGGTCGCTCTCGAACTGAGCAAAGCAGCAGATGAAGCAGGCCAGCCCCAGTCGACCGCCTAAGGATCCGGACCGAGGCGAAACCAGCCGCGTCGTCTGATTGGGGAACTCCTCGATCCTGTCAGGATCGAGAAACGCTAAGATCGGGTAGCATACCGTTACTGTCCGGCACCGCGCATGTATGTGCCTGGTGCCACCGAAGGTGTAGTCCGTCTTGCCATAGAGCGTCTCCGAGAAGAGCCCGTTCCTCCGCAGGAATGGTTGATGTCTCCAGAGAAGCTTCCCTTCGCACGATACCGCGAAAAGCCGTCTGGATAGCGACACATTACCTCCAAGGACGCGCCGAGGAGGGGCACGATCCTGATTGGCGCCGAGTTCTCGATATTCCGCACGTGCTCACATTCTTCAACGTACCCGATCCGGCTGTGCGGAATACGACGGTTCTGAAAAATTCCTCGGGCGGCAGATGAATGATTTCGGTCTGCCGGCATCCGGTCTTTGCGACCACCTTCCCGATATTGACGCGCTCGTCTGTCTCGATAGCCTCGGTGAGTTGCCCGCTCACAAAGTTCTACACCCATGCGACAGGGAATGATGGCTGCCCGCCCTGGTTCCGGCGAGGCAAGCGAAAGACGCCCGCCGTCCGGGACATCTTGATCGAAATCCGTTGGGCCGGCCCGTCACGTCCACTCCCCATCGGCAGTCCGAGCCGCCTTCGGCAGTCCGAGCCGCCTTCGGCAGCTGTTTCCGAACTTCGGGGGCAACGCGGTGAAAGGCACCGAAGAGAGCGGCTTCGCGCACGAAGCGGAGCGCCTCGACGGGGACGCCCGGATCGAGCGCTGGTCGCCGCTGCCCCCGGTCCCCAAAGCGGTGAACGGCCTCTAAGGCTGCGCCCGCGTGCCGGTTCGCCCGAGCGTCACCCGGTCAGGCGCCGAGGAAGGCGGCACCGGCCCCGATGACGCCGACCAGGACCAGGCTCAGCGACCAGAGCGCCCCGAGATTGAACCAGCTGCGGGACAGCACTCCGAGCCCGAGCCACCGATGGACGCAGACGGCCAGGACACCCCCCGCGAGCGTCATCACCAGGGTGTGAACGACAGCAACGGCGAGGGCCGTGCCGACGTTCGCGGCCATCAAATCCGAGGCCGCGCGGTGACCGGCTCCCAGAGTCTCCGGATCGCCGCAGATTCCGAGATAGATCGGCAGCAGCATCAGTCCGGCGCCGTGCGCCGTGGCGGCGAGAAACGACCAGAGCACAAGACGACCCGGCGGAACCCGCGCCAGGAACCGGGGATGGCGGCGGATTGTCAGCAGCACCACGCCACCGGCCACCACCAGGAGACCCGCCCCGATGCGGATCTCTCGCTCGACCCCGACCGCCGCCGACATGACCGAGAACGGGAGGAGGATCACGCTCATCGCCAGGAAATGTCCTGCCGCCAGCGCCAGAAGCGATCGCGAGATTGAACTGGACCCGGGCTCCATCAGGCGCGCCGACACTGCGAGGGGCCAGCCCATCCCCGGATTCAGCCCGTGATAGAGGCCGGAGACGACCAGTGCCCACCACAGTGCTGATGCAGCCACCACCGCCGCCCCGAGCCTCAGGCGTTCGGATAGCAGAAGCTATCCGTCGAACAATCGCCGCCCTCGAGGCGGATCTGGTGGGCCCGATAGCCCTCCGGGAAATCGACCCAGAAATCCGGCTTCAACGCGAAGTCGCCGGTCGCATCCGCGCAGACCATGGCCGCGCCACGGTCCCCGGGGTAGAACTGGTCGTCCCAAGCGGAATAGAGCGAGTTGGTCCAGTAGACCCGGTTGCCGTCGCGGCTGATCTCGACCATCTGAGGGCCGTAGCCGAAGCTCTTGCCGTTGGGATGCGGGCGCCTGGCGGCGATTCCGCCGATCTCGATCGTCCCGTCGAGCTTCGGCCGCATCGGATCGGAGACGTCGTAGCGGCGCATCTCACCGGTTCCCCAGCAGGAAACGTAGAGGTATCGGTCGTCGAGACTGAGGTCGATATCGGTGACCAGCGGCGGCACTGCGGAGAAACCCTTCAGAAGCTCTGGCAGATCGCCGGGATCCGCCGGGACGGGATCGATGGTCGCCGTCTTCCGGGCCTCGAAGCGGCCGTCATCGTTGCGCCACCACGTGAAGATCGAGCCCTGGAGGGTCGTGGTGTCGACGACGACGCCGCAGAAGCCGTAGGTCTTGGCCGGATCGTGCGCCGGCCGGACCTCGAGCGGCATCTGGTGATGTTCGCCCAGGTCGATGGTCTGCACGTTCCGTCGCGCGCTCAGGTCCCAGAAATGCAGCCGGTGGCCGTACCTGTTGCTCAGCAGGTCCTCCGGCACGAGTCCGGACTCGAATTGCGGCGGCAGCCCCCATTCCGAACTGACCATGTAGTCGCGCGGCAGGTTCCACCAGAAATCGTAGTGCTTCTCCTGCGAGCCCCGGTCCAGTTCCCAGCGGCCCAGCACGTCGAAGCTCTCGCAATCCATGATGAAGATGCCCGGCGGGCCGTCGGTGCCGTCCGGCCCCCCGCCCCCCAGCGTCGAGACATAGATCCCTTCCGGGCCGCAATGGATCGTGTGCGGCCGGGAATACCCGGTCTTGGCCATCAGTTCCTCGGGCTCGATGATCCTGTGGATCTTCGCGGCACGCGGTTCCTTGACGTCGATGACGTAGATCCGGCTGGAGCGAATCCCGGGAACGATCAGGTAGCGCCGCTCGAGAAAGGTATGCAGGCTCATCGGAGAGAGCGAGGAGGAGCAGGCGTTCCAGCCGAAATGATGAAACTCGTCGCCGGTATTCGGCATGAACAGGGTCTGGACGACCTGCGAATAGGTTTCCGATGCCGGGTCCACGTCGATGACCGCGAGCCCGTCGGGCCGGGAGCGGTCGCCGCTCAGCAGCAGGGTGTAGGCCAGCGTCTCAACTGGTGCCTGCATCGCGAGCCGCGCGCTCGGATGGAAGGTCGGATCGGGTCTGAGATTCATCGTGATAGCTCCCGGAAAGGCTCGTCGACATTCCGGAGCGTGTGCTTCGTCTCCCGCGCCCTCGACCGAATATGTCCTGTTCCTGCTCGGACCGAGGACGCGCATGCGGGAAACGCTGCGACCGGGCCGCTCCGCCGGCGGATCGGCCCTGCCGTGCCCCGAGAGATCAGTTCTACCACAGCCCAGCTGCCGGAGCGACACGAATCGATGATCCTTGCGCCCGGCCGGAGAAATCGAGGCATCTTGCAGCCTGCATACGGCTTGGCTTCACGAGCCGGATTCGCCTGTATGGAGAAAAGAACCGGACCGCCCTGAAAGACAGTCGCAAGAGAGCCGCACCGCCGCTCGAGGGTTCCAATATCAGACTGCCGCCCGCCGAAATCGGTGCGAAACGCGGCTCGCGCGGGCGCAAAGGTCCCTCGGGCGCGATTCTCCGCCTGTCGCGACCACCGTAGGGTCGGTCGCGTGGGCCGGCAACGCACTGCGCGCCGAAACGCGCTCTCCCGGCGAGACCGGAAGACGGTCATGGAGCCGCATCCTCACCGGATCGGGTAATGCCGGGGGCGTTCGCGAAATCTGGATTGGTGGAGCCTAGCGGGATCGAACCGCTGACCTCCTGCATGCCATGCAGGCGCTCTCCCAGCTGAGCTAAGGCCCCCTTTTACCGCCAGACCGGCGAAGTGCGGCAACCTCTAGTGAAGCCGCCTGCTCGGTTCAAGCGCAAACTCGCTCCGCCCGTCAGTCGTCGCTGTTCTCGTCCGAGACATCGGCAATGTCGTCGAGAGAGACGTTGTCGTCGTCTTCATCGTCCTCGAGAACGTCGTCGCCGAGATCGTTGTCGTTGCCACTGTTGTCGTCGTCTAGGACCACGTCCTCTTCCTCGGTCTGGTCCTTCTTCTCCGAATTCTTGTCGGCCTTGTCGGCAAGCATCGTGCGGTTGCTCTTGCCGGTTTCGAGCGGCACTACCTCACCGGTATAGGGCGATACCACCGGGTCGCGGTTCAGGTCGTAGAAGCGCTTGCCGGTCGTGGGGCAAACCCTCTTCGTTCCCCATTCTTCCTTGGCCATGGACAGCATCTCATCTCTCGTGCCTTTTCGGGATCGCCGTCCCCTGCCACACGGCCGGAGGGGTGTCAAAGGCTTTCCGCGCGCGGCCGCAGAGGCTACGAAAGGGCTCATGAGACGGGCAGGCCAGCGCGTGAAACGGCTTCCGGGTGATCCCCCGATCGAGGTCATTCTGCGGGTTTCGAACCGGGCGCGGCGGATCACGCTCCGCGTCTCCCATCTCGACGGACGCGTGACGCTCACGCGTCCGCCCTGGGTAAGCGAGACAGAAGCGCTGACCTTATCCGCGGATAAGGCGGCCTGGCTGCGCGCCAAGTCGGCAGCCTGCCCCGAGCCGCGGGTTCCGCAGCTCGGCGCGACGATCCCGGTCGGCGGCGTGCCGCACGAGATCGTGGCCGGCCGACCGGGCATCGGCGGCGGGACGCTCCGGGTCGCTCCCGGCCGCGTCGTGGGGCGGCAGGCAAGGGCGATCCTGATCGAGGCCGCTCGCGCCCGGTTTCGCAGCGCCGCCGGAGCCCACGCGGCGACGCTCGGGCGGCCATTCGGCAAGATCGCCCTCCGCGACACGCGCTCGCGGTGGGGCTCCTGCTCGCAGCGGGGCGATCTCATGTTCTCCTGGCGGCTGGTCATGGCCCCCGCCTCGGTGCTCGACTACGTGGCTGCGCACGAGGTCGCCCACCTGATCCGAATGGACCATTCCCCGGCCTTCTGGGATCTCTGCCGCAAGCTGTGCCCCGACTGGCGAACCGAGCGCGACTGGCTGCGCCTGCACGGCGCCGGTCTCCACGCCTGGCGCTTCGACGACACCTGATCCGGCGGGGGCGCGCGGAACCCTGCGACCCGACGGCCAGAATCCCGTGCCGTCGATCTAAAGCCTATCTCAAGCAACTGAAGCTAGAAGCGGCCGCGACGGCAACCGATCGGCCACGGGAACGCAATGGGACGGACATTCTGGAGAGGCTGGCTCGTCGTCGGCATGCTCGTCGCGGCGTGGTGCGGACCGGTGCTGGCCTCCTGCATGGAACCGACGCAGATCCGGACGCTGAATCTGATGGGCCGGTCGGTCATCGCCGATCCGAGCGCGGCGAATCTCAGCGTTCTGCACGGGGAGATCGCCGCGATGGGGGGCACGGGCGCCGGGTCTTCCGAGGCCGAGGCCTACCTGTCGTTTCTCTCTTCCCTCGGCAGTGGGACCCCCCCGGGATCGGCGGAACTGAAAAGCCGCCTCGCGGAAATGTCCCGTGCCATGCAGACCCGTTCCAGCAGCGGCTGCGCCGCGGACGCGCAGGTCATGCCCGGACCGCAGCGACCGGGGTTCAAGGCGACGGAAGCGAGCGAGTCCGGCATCCAGGGCAACCCGGCAACCTGGAGCGACCCGGTCGACGCCAAGGGCCTGGCCCTGCTCGGAACCGGTTTCATGATCATTCCGGTCCTGCTGCTGCCGGCCATCGTCGTGCTCCTGAGAAAGCACAAGGAGCGGCGGAACCAGCGCGTCTCGGCGCGGTACCCCACCAGGATCCGGTTCGGCGACAAGGATTTTCCCTGCATGGTCATCGACGTGTCGAGAAACGGAATCTGCATCACCACGTCCGAGCGCCTGCCCCGGACCAATGCCGCGAAGATCGTGCTTCCCGATCAGACCATGGATGTGGTCGTCAGATGGCGGAACGAATACAAGCTGGGCGTGTCCTTCGAGAAGCCGCTGAGTGAAAAGGCCGTGCGCGCCATTTCGGACTTGTAGCTGCCTGCGGCCGCGGGCCCGGCCGGCTGTGTTCTCTGCGACCCATCCGCGTGCCGCCATCGACAGGCGAAGCCCGCCCCTTAGGTTACGTCGGCACTCAGCCGGACGCTCTTCATGACAGACGCGGAATTCGCTCCAGACCCCTCCCGGACGAACAAGTGGGCGGCGGTTGCCGTGCTGCTGCTGGCGAACTTCATGAACCTGATCGACATCACGATCGTCAACGTCGCCCTGCCCTCGATGCAGACCGAGCTCTCGGCCCCGCCGAACCTGATCGAATGGATCGTGGCCGGCTACACATTCTCTTTCGCGCTGCTGTTGCTGCCGGCAGGGCGCATGGGCGATCTCTTCGGCCGTCGGCGGCTGTTCGTGACCGGGATCGTGATCTTTACCTTCGCCTCGCTCGCCTGCGGCCTGGCCCCCGGAACCGGCACGCTCGTCACGGCGCGGGTCGTGCAAGGCGTGGGAGCGGCGATCATGACCCCGCAGACGCTGGCGCTCGTTCCGGCGCTCTTCCCACCCGCGCAGCGCGGCGCCGCCTTCGGCCTCTTCGCGCTGGCGGCCGGGCTGGCCTCGGTCACGGGGCCGATCCTCGGCGGCATCCTGATCGGCGCCGACATCCTCGGGCTGACCTGGCGGCCGATCTTCCTGGTCAACATTCCCCTCGGGCTTGCCGCGCTGGTCGGGGCATTTGCATTCGTCCCCGCCGCGGAAGGGAACCGCAGCCTCGGCATCGACTTCGTCGGCATCGCCTTGGCGGCCCTGGCGATGCTCGCGGTACTGGTGCCGCTGGTCGAGGCCCCTTCGGTCGGCTGGCAACCCTGGATGTGGCCGATGATCTTCGCCGCGGCGCCGCTCGGGTGGGCCTTCGTCCGCTGGCAGATCCGGCAGGGCGCGCGCGGCGCGTCGCAGCTCCTGCCCATGCGGCTGGCGCGGTCGGGTCGCTTCCTGACCGGGAGTTGCCTCAATGCCGTCCTGTTCTCCGGCGTGCCGAGCTACTTCTTCACCGTCGCGCTCTACCTGCAATCGGGCTACGGCCTGACGCCGCTGCAATCGGGCCTGACGACGACGCCCTTCCCGCTCGGCGTGCTGGCAGCTTCGGCCACGACGGGCTGGTTCGGATCGCGCTGGATTCGCCAACGGGTAATCGGCGGCGGGCTCCTCATCGGAGCCGGGTATCTCGGCCAGGGCTGGGCCGTGCTCGGCATGGGCGAGGAAGTCTCCTGGCTCAGGATGGCGCCCTGGTTCCTGCTCGGAGGGTTCGGACTCGGCAATACCGTCTCGCCGCTCTATCAGGTGGCGCTCTCGGCCGCGGACGGCAACGACACCGGATCGGCCTCCGGCGCGGTACAGGCGCTCCGGCAAGTGGGCATCGCCTTCGGCGTCGCCCTGATGGGCGGGGTGTTCTTCGCCATCCTCGGGGGCGCGGAGATCGGCGACCAGGGCGCCTATCGCGCGGCGATGCTCGGGGCCATCGGCTACGCGCTCCTCGTGGCGATCGCCATCTCCGTCACCCCTCTTTTCGCGCCGGTACGGGTGCCGGAAGGAGAGTGACGCCCGGTCGCCTCGGGCGACACGGGCCGAGCCCGACTCGGGAGCCGACGGCCGCCGCCGCGACGGGGCTCGCTAGTACGCGTTCCCGCCGAACAGGCAGAACGGCGTCCGCAGGAGGATCTCGATGTCGAGCCATATCGACCAGTTCTCGATGTAGAAGAGGTCGTGCTCGAAGCGGGAGTGGAGCTTGTCCGGCGCGTCGATCTCTCCCCGCCAGCCGTTTATCTGCGCCCAGCCGGTGATCCCCGGAGGCAGCCTGTGGCGCGCCGAGTAGCCCTTGACGATGCGCGTGAAGCGCTGCTGGTCGCTCGACATCGCGTCGACCGCATGGGGCCGCGGTCCGACGAGCGAGAGATCTCCCTTCAGGACATTGAAGATTTGCGGCAATTCGTCGATCGAACTGCGGCGGAGGAACCGCCCTACCCGCGTTACCCGCGGGTCGTCGCGGGTGACGATCTTACGGGCGGACGGGTCGGCCGCCTCATGGAACAGCGACCGGAACTTCAGCACCTCGATGACACGGTCGTTGTAGCCGTGCCGCTTCTGGCGGAAGAAGACCGGACCGGGGCTGTCGAGACGGATCGCGATTGCCGCGACCAGCATGATCGGCGCCAGCACGACGAGGGCCATGGAGGCGAAAGCGAGGTCGAGCACGCGCTTCGCGAAGCGGACGTCCGGCGTGAAGCTGCGCCGGATCGCCGAGATCAGAGGGTCGGGGTCTGACGGAGCGAACGCGTACCCCCGGCTGAAGGCCGAGAGGCGCACGTCCACCGGCAGCACCTTGAACGCCTCGAGCAGCCAGTCGATCCGGCTTTCCGCCTCGAGCGGCAGAGATATAATCACCATGTCGATCTCGGAGGCGCGCACGAATCTGACGAGTTGCTCGTAGCCCCCGAGCTTCGGCACACTGAGAATCTGGATCGGCGAGCGCGTGTCATCGCGATCGTCGAAGAGCCCGTGGATCCGGATGTCGTTGCCGGGCCGCGATGTGAGGCCGCGGATGAGGCGCTCCGCATTGTCGCCTCCGCCGGCGACCACGGCGCGGCGATCGAGCAGACGGGTTTCCATCAGCCACCGGGCCAGAGCGCCGCCGACGAGCCGGGTGGGCAGACAGACTGCGAGAAGTGCCACACCGGCGGAGAGCGCGAACGGCCCGCGGCTCGCGTCCGGAAGGGTGAGAGCGAGAAGGACGACGGGCATCGCAAGAGCCGCGATTGCGCTCGGGATCGAGCGGCCCGCCAGGCGCAGAGCGGCCGGCGAATAGCCCCTGCCGCAGGCCAGCGTCACGCTCGCCGCCGTCGCCGCGAGTATCGCGTCCGACGCGGCCCAGACAGGCGAGAACTCGGACGCGGCGATGGATGCGTATTGCGCGAACCAGAGCGCCGTCGAGAGCGCGGGCACGTCAAGGCCCATCGCCAGCAACGCGATCCAGGTCGGCGCCAAGGCGGCCCGCCGGATGCCCCGGGCCACAAGGGCCGCTGCCTCGCCCAATCCCTCGGAAGGGTCATAAGTACCGTCGGTCACGCCTCGTCCCCGGCAGGTTCCGTGGGCAGGCCCTGACAGATCGGTGTTAAGCCTTCGCAAAGCCTGACCGTCGAGCCCCACTGCAAGGGCATTCAATATGACACCGGGAGGCCCGCACCGACGCAGCGGAGCGGGTGTTCCCAAGCGGGAAAGGTCTCGGGGAACCGGCCGGG
Source organism: uncultured Alphaproteobacteria bacterium (assembly GCA_963829665.1). Taxonomy (GTDB): domain Bacteria; phylum Pseudomonadota; class Alphaproteobacteria; order Rhodobacterales; family Rhodobacteraceae; genus Palleronia. The sequence goes on from CAWHJL010000001.1 coordinate 604,011, forward strand.
TTCCTCCTGCGGACCGCCAGGGAGCGGAGTCGCCGAACGGCGCCCGACGGCATCGGGCAAAAGGTCGGGCCTCGCCCCCAAAGACAGGCGCCATCCGAGGACCCGCGTTACGGGGGTCATCCGCGTCGAGCCGACTTCCCTCAGCCGCCCTGTGTCGCGTCTCCGGTGGCGCTTGCCGCTACCTCTTCCGCGCAGGAGGGCTCGCCGTCGGCGAAGAAATCCTCGGGAATACGTCTGGCCTCGGTCACGATGACGTTGCTGTCCGCGTCCCAGACCACGTGACGCTCCCGCACCGGCCTTCCATCCCGCGCGATCTCGAGCACGCGGCCGTGCTCGGCCTCGGCGATCAGGATGTGGCCCTCGGGAAGAAGCTGATGCTTGCCCCGTCGCCACGTATAGAACGGAACCTCGTCGTTGCCCGCGAACAGCGTCGTCGTGGTGCCGTCGGCGGGGTCGACGCGGCGTATCTTCGAACTGCCCGTTCCGGTCGCGTTGTCCAGGACGGTGATCGTCCCGTCCGGCTGGAAGTCCGGGTCGTGCTGCTTCATCCACGGCCCGTGCTGCCACCATTTCATCACCCCGGTCTCGGGGTCGATCACGGCCACCAGGTTCAGTTCGCGCATGCTGACGAGAACGTCGCCCGTCTCGAACATCGGGAAAGCGTCGGCCATCTCGGCGCGCAGCGGTTCCGCGTCGTTGGGGTGGAACGGATCCTCGAGATAGCGCAGCTTCTCGTCGGGGCTTTCCGGGGTGCGCGTCCGGATGTCGAGATAGCCCTGTTGCTCGCCGTTCCGGGCGGGGACGACGTCCTTCGGGATGTCGAGGGCGCGCAGCTCCTCACCCGTCTCCTCGTCGATCCAGACGATGCTGTCGTCCCGAAGCGAGAGGAGATGCCCCTCCCCGTCCCGGTTCAGCGAATGATGGTAGTTTCCGTTCGTGACCCACATCGGCTCGCCGCAGGCATCGACGCGGGCGAGAGCCTGTCCGGCGTCGAAGGTCACGGCGAGCGAGCCGTCCTCGAATACCTCGAGGCCGTGCAGCATGACGTTCTGGGGCTTTTTCTCCTCGTCGAAGAGCCCGTACCGGATTGGCCAGTGATGCAGCTCCTCCCCCGTCTCGTCGTAGAGGCGCACCACGTGGAAGGACGAGCCGCGTTCCGCGTTCAGCCCTGCAATGAGCGTGTAGCCCGGCTGCATCTCCTCCTCGTCATAGATGGTGAAGCCCCGTTCGGGGTCGGGCTTCCGGCCACTGTCGTCCGGATTGACGAGGTGGCGCGTGGGTTCGAGCGCGAAATCGTTGCGCCAGTTCTGCTTGAGATCGAGCATGGTGCGGTGGGCGAGGCCGATCTGCGGCGCCGGGAACCACCCCCACCAGGACGAGACCGTCCCGTAGAGAACGCCGAGCAAGGCGATGGAGACTGCGAACGCGACTGGTGCGATCCGGTCGGAGAGGGGTTTCTTCATGCAGAAGCCTCCATGCGCGCCCTGCCGGTGCGCGGGGAAAGGGACCGGTCGCGGAGGTCGCGATGCAGGTCGAGCGCGCGCTTCACCAATACCGGATCGGCGCCTTTGAGATCGGGTGGCCCACCGGAGGGGCGGAATGTGCCCGACAACGACTCGAGCGCCCCGGGATTGTCGCACCCGATCGCGTCGCCGAGCGCGGCAAGGCGGGGACCGGGATCCGAACAGAGCGCGTCATGATCGACGAAGATCGTCCCGGGCGCCGCCGTGGCAAGAACGAAGTCATAGGCACCGATCCAGTTCCGGAGCCAGAAATCGGGTCCAGTCGCCTCGGCGAGGTCGAGACGCTCGCCAAAATCGATCGGTCTCAGCGCCCCGCCGAACTCGAAATGGCCGACACCCTCCATGTATTGCCGCGCGAACGGCTCGCGGGCGTGAAGATCGGTGAACCGCTCGTGCTGGCGCATGAGCGAGGCGACCTGACTCCGCGGATCGCGAACGGGCACGACGAAGGATGCGTCGGGGAACATCCGGCCGAGGAGGGCCAGCCGGGCGATATTGGCGTTGTTCTTCGAGACGTAGCGCCGCGCCCCGGGTTTCGTGCGGACGATCTTCGCGACATGGGTGCGGAAGAAGGACTCGAATTCGGAGTCACGATCCTCGGCGGCCCACGTCCGGATCCCGTCGCTCTCGTAATGGCCCGGCCAGAACGCCATCCAGACCATCTCCTCGAAGGCTTCCGGGCTGTCGATGCCGACTTCGATGCCATCGCCATGGGCGCGCTCGGAGACCTCGCCGGTCTTGCGGAAGGCGCCGGAGAAGCCGCCCCAGAGCAGCGGCGACAGGGTGAAGGGCATGTGCCGGTAGGTCGCGGAGGCGAATTCGGGCAGCTGCGCGAGGATGTTGAGCATGATCGTCGTTCCCGCGCGCGGCAGCGAGGTCACGAAGACCGGCCGGGCCGCGAGATCCGGGTCGATCCGGCGGCGATAGAGGCGGTTCTCGAGGCGGCCCAGCCGCTTCTGGCGGTCCGGTGAGGTGAAGGCGTAGGTATGCAGCGCCTTGTCGAGCGGCGAATAGGGCACCTCCTCGGACGCGGCATCCTCGCGGGCGGCGGCTTTCTGGCCGCTGATCCGGTCGAGCGCGAGCCACAGGACCACCGCGGCGACGGAGCAGCCGATGAGGAAAGGCCAGCTCACCGCCAGCGCCACCGCCTCATCGACCGTGTAGAGCCCGGCCGCGGCACCGGCCCACACGACCAGAGCCGCCGCTCCGGTCGCGGCGATGCCGATGCCCGCGATCGCGAAGAAACTGCCGAACATCCGGGCCGAGGATCGGCGGATGCGCGCCTCCTTCTCTTCGTCGGTGAGATCCCGGTCGGCGATCACCAGGATGGAATCCTGCGCCGTCGACAGGATGCGCGTGGCGACTTCCTGCGCCTTCAGGACGCGGAGTACCGCAATGAAGGCGACAAGGCTCAGCAGCAGGGCTGCGGTGGTCACTCGCCGCCGCCCTTGCCGACCGTTCCGGTCGAGGTCTTCGGTTCGCCCGTCCGGCGCTTCGAGAGCAGCCGCTTGATCGGATACCAGACGAAGCCGACGATGGCGAGGAACACTGCGGCGATGAGGGCGATCACGGTTCCGATCGCGGTCAGGCCGGCGCCGGGGCCGACATAGGCGTCGGCGGTCGCCGGGAGGATCGCGACGGCTGGCATGGCCAGCAGCGCGGCTCCGAGGCGGGACGACAGGATTTCACGAAACATGGACCACAATCTCCGATTTTGGCGATCCGCTTTGGAACGCGCGTGACATTAACAAAGTTTCTTCCGAGGCCAATGCCGTCCGGCGCCACCGGCAAGACCCTGCCGTCACGTTCCCGCGAAGGGTGGCCCCATTCTCCGCCATGCGCGCCCCTGCGCCCGGATCGCCCGATCGGACGCGAAGCCCGCGCACGCGCTCGAAGGCTGCGCAATGTTGAAGACACGGAAACCGCCGGGTTGCGATCGCGTCTTCGTTGAACGCACCGACCCCAGAGCCGACCGACTCCATCCGCCCTCTCGGCGGCGCGATGCCGTCCATCGGCGATCAGTCGCGCGGGCGCCATGGCAGAACGCCGTTTCCGATCCAGCTTATGTATCGGGTCCGCGCCGATGTGCCGGCCTGTTGTGGCGAGGGAGGAGCATGCGATGCCGGACGAGACCAGAGACGAGCTGAATGCCGATCAGCCGGACGAAATGTCCGGCCCGTCGCGTCGCGATCCCAAGTTGACCTGGGGCCTTCGCGCAGTCGGCCTGGCGGTTGCGGGAATCGTCTGGTTGCTGCTCGGCGGTTCGGAGAACCTCTCGCCGGAGGCCCGCGCCGTGGCGGCCATCGCCACGCTCATGGCGATCTGGTGGATGACGGAGGCCATCCCGCTCGCGGCGACCTCGCTTCTGCCCATCGTGCTCCTGCCGGCGCTGGCCGGGCAGAGCGTGTCGGAAGCCACCGCGCCCTATGCGAGTTCCATCGTCTTCCTGTTCCTCGGCGGGTTCCTGATCGCCATCGCCATGCAGAAATGGGACCTGCACCGGCGGATCGCCCTGCAGACCCTCTCCAAGGTGGGCGTGGAGCCGCGGCGGATCATCCTTGGAATGATGCTCGCCACCGGATTCCTGTCGATGTGGGTGTCGAACACGGCCACCACCCTGATGATGCTGCCGATCGGCCTGTCGATCCTCACCCTCGTGGTCGAACGCAGCCAGGCGACCCACCAATCCTCCGAAGTGGGCGAGGATCTGCACAAGGGACAGCGCATTTCGGACGTCATCGACGACAGGAACATCCGCGCCTTCGGCGTCTGCCTGGTGCTCGCGATCGCCTGGTCGGCGAGCATGGGCGGGCTCGGCACCCTGCTCGGCAGCCCGCCGAACGCCATCGTCGCCGGCTACGTCGCCGATGAGCTCGGGCAGGAGATCGGCTTCGTCAACTGGATGCTCGTCGGGGTCCCCCTCGCCTTCACCTTCATCCTGATCGCGTGGGTCCTGATGACGCGCGTCCTCTACACCTTCAAGCTCGACGAGATCCCGGGCGGTCGGGAGATGATCGACGGACAAATCTCGGAACTCGGCCCGATGAGCCAGGCCGAGAAGATGGTGCTCGCCGTCTTCGGAGCCGCTGCCTTCTTCTGGATCGTGCCCGGCCTTCTTTCCGACATCACCGGGATCGAGGCGCTCAGTGTACTGGATGACACGGCGATCGCCATCGCCGCCGGGCTCGCCCTCTTCCTCCTGCCGGGCGACGGTGCCGGGCGGATGGTGCTCGACTGGTCCGATGCCGAGGACGGCCTGCCCTGGGGGGTGCTCCTGCTCTTCGGCGGCGGTCTGAGCCTCGCCGCGGCGGTCGCGGCGACCGGCCTCGACAGCTGGTTCGGCGAGCAGGTGAGCGGGCTCGGCGCCCTGCCGGTGATTCTCATCCTCATGTCGGTGGTCGGGCTGGTGATCTTCCTGACGGAAGTGACGTCGAACACCGCCACGGCGGCAACCTTCATCCCGGTACTCGGCGGAATCGCGGCAGGCATCGGCGTCGATGCCATGTCCTTGCTGATCCCCGCCGCCTTCGCGGCGACCTGCGCCTTCATGCTGCCGGTGGGGACGCCCCCGAACGCCATCGTCTTCGGCTCGGGAGCGGTGACGATCGGACAGATGGCGAGGGGCGGGGTTGTCCTCAACGTCGTCGGCATCCTGCTCATCACCGCCTTCGCCTATCTCCTCGGCGGACTTGCGCTCGGCCTGACCTACTGACCCTACTGGGATCCCGGTGGCACGGATCTTCGGATCCGGGCCGAGCACAGATCAGATCGGAGGTCGCGAGATGAGCGACGAGAAGGCCACGACCCAGCGCGAGGCTGCGCTCGACTACCACCGCTACCCGAAGCCCGGAAAGCTCGAGGTGCAGGCGACGAAACCCCTCGCGAACGGGCGCGATCTTTCCCTGGCCTATTCCCCGGGAGTGGCCGAAGCCTGCCGCGAGATCGAGGCGGACCCGACCACCGCTCGCGACTACACGGCGCGCGGCAATCTCGTGGGCGTCGTCACCAACGGCACGGCCGTGCTCGGGCTCGGCGATATCGGCGCGCTGGCCTCGAAGCCGGTGATGGAAGGCAAGGCGGTGCTCTTCAAGAAGTTCGCCGGCATCGACTGCTTCGACATCGAACTCGACGAGCCCGATCCCGAAAAGCTCGCCGATATCGTCTGCGCGCTGGAGCCGAGCTTCGGGGCGATCAATCTCGAGGACATCAAGGCGCCCGACTGCTTCATCGTCGAGCGGAAATGCCGCGAGCGGATGCAGATTCCGGTCTTTCACGACGATCAGCACGGTACCGCGATCGTCGTCGGAGCGGCGGCGACCAATGCACTGAAAGTGGCCGGAAAGCGCTTCGAGGATCTCAAGGTCGTGTCGACGGGTGGAGGTGCGGCGGGGATCGCCTGTCTCGACCTGCTCTGCAAGCTCGGGGTGAAGCGCGAGAATGTGTGGCTCTGCGATCTGGAAGGGCTTGTCCACGAGGGGCGCGAGGCGGGCATGACCGAACAGAAGGCGGCCTATGCGCAGACTGGCGGTGCGCGAACCCTCTCGGAGGTGATCGACGGGGCGGATCTCTTCCTCGGCCTGTCCGGGCCGGGCGTGCTGAAACCTGAGATGGTCGAGCGTATGGCGGCCGACCCGATCATCTTCGCGCTGGCGAATCCCACTCCCGAGATCGACCCGGAAGAGGCACGTCGCGTCGCGCCGAATGCACTCATCGCCACCGGACGCTCGGATTTCCCGAATCAGGTGAACAACGTCCTCTGCTTCCCCTTCATCTTCCGCGGCGCGCTCGATGTCGGTGCCACGACCATCAATGACGAGATGAAGATCGCCTGCGTCGAGGGCATTGCGGCGTTGGCGCGGCGCACGACCTCCGCAGAGGCCGCGGCCGCCTACCAAGGAGAGCAGCTTACTTTCGGTCCCGACTACCTCATTCCGAAACCGTTCGATCCCCGGCTGATGGGCGTCGTCGCGCCCGCCGTCGCCAAGGCCGCGATGGAGACCGGCGTCGCCGAGCGGCCGCTGGAAGATCTGGAGGCCTACAAGCGCCGGCTCGACGCGAGCGTGTTCCGCTCCTCCCTGATCATGCGGCCGGTCTTCGAGGCGGCGGCCACGGCGGCGCGGCGCATCGTCTTCGCGGAGGGAGAGGACGAACGGGTGCTGCGCGCGGCCAACGCCATGATCGAGGAAACCACCGACAGGCCGATCCTTATCGGCCGGCCCGACGTCATCGCGCTTAGGGCCGAGCGCGCCGGGCTCGCGATCCGGCCGGATACCGACTTCGAGATCGTCTCGCCCGACAACGACCCGAGATATCGCGACTACTGGACCACCTACCACGAGATCATGGAGCGGCGAGGCGTCACCCCCGATATCGCCAAGGCGATCATGCGCACCAATTCCACCGCCATCGCGGCGGTCATGGTGCGGCGGGAGGAGGCCGACAGCCTCATCTGCGGCACCTACGGGCAGTATCTGTGGCATCTGAACTACGTCACGCAGGTCCTGGCCTTCGGCGGGTGCCATCCTGTGGCGGCGTTGAGCCTGATGATCCTAGAGGACGGGCCGTTGTTCGTGGCGGATACGCATGTGCATCCCTCGCCGAGCCCGGAGCAGATCGCGGAAACGGTGGTGGGAGCGGCACGGCATGTCCGGCGCTTCGGGGTCGAGCCTGCCATAGCCCTTTGTTCGCACTCGCAATTCGGGAACTTCGACTGCGATACCGGGGTCCGGATGCGGGCGGCTCTGGAGATTCTGGACGGGGAGAAACGGGATTTCGTCTACGAGGGCGAGATGCATGCCGACGCGGCGCTGGATCCGCAGGTCCGGGAGCGGATCTTTCCCAATTCGCGGCTCGAGAGCGCGGCGAACGTGCTGGTCTTCGCCAATACGGACGCCGCGTCGGGCGTGCGCAACATATTGAAGATGAAGGCAAAAGGTCTTGAGGTGGGCCCCATCCTCATGGGCATGGGCAACCGCGCGCATATCGTGACCTCCTCGATCACGGCGCGGGGATTGCTGAACATGTCGGCGGTGGCCGGAACGCCGGTCGCCTTTTACGGTTGATGTCGGATTCCTGTCGGATTCCTGTCGGAATCCCGTCGGAGTCCAGAACGCCCTCGGGAGGTCCTGCCCATGCCCTGCTGCTCGGACGATAGCTGCGCCTCCGCCCCGGCCACGGGCCGCTACCGGAATATCCTGTGGATCGTGCTGGCGATCAACGCGGCGATGTTCGCGGTCGAGATCGCCGCCGGCCTCGCCGCGCGGTCGGCGGCCCTGCAGGCCGACGCGCTCGACTTCCTCGCCGACGCGGCGAATTACGGCATCAGCCTCCTGGTGCTCGGATCGCATCTGCGGCTCCGGGCCGGTGCGGCGCTGGTGAAGGGCGTCTCCATGGGTCTGTTCGGGCTGTGGGTCGTCGGCAGCGTGCTCTGGCACGCGGTCCACGGCACGGTGCCGGGCTGGGCGACGATGGGCGGCGTCGGGATCGCCGCGCTCTTGGCGAATGCCGCCTGCCTCGCGCTCCTGACCGCATGGCGGGAGGGCGACGCGAACATGCGCTCGGTCTGGATCTGCTCGCGCAACGACGTGCTGGCGAACTGCGCGGTGCTGGCGGCGGCGCTCGGCGTCTTCGGCACCGGCACCGGCTGGCCCGACATCGCGGTCGCGAGCGTCATGGCGGCGCTGGCCCTGCAGGGTGCCACGGTGGTGATCCGGCAGGCGCTGGGCGAACTCCACCGCTCCGAGACGGCCGAGGGCGTGCCGGATCTCGGTTAGGGATGGCTCGACCTGCCGCAGCCCGCGGCCGGGCGGTCAGCGCTTGGCGCCCTTCGCCGGCTTCGGCTGCACCGGTTCCGGCTCCACCTTCGGCGCCGGCTTCGGCGGCTTCAACTTCTTCTTGGGGTTCTTGTCGCCCATGGCATCGACCTCTTCCGGGACCGGCTGGACACCGATCCTGAGCCGAGACTGCGCGCCCCGGGGCGGCCGGTCTGTCCCGTTCTCGACGCGGATGTCGGTTTCCGCCCGGAGGCGCGTCCGTTCCGATACGGGCCGCGCCAGCCGCGCCCCTTCTCAATCTGCGCGCGCCAGCCGCATTCATTCTCATTCTGCGCGCGCCAGCCGCGCGACCAACCGCCCGCGCGCCGCCGGGAGCGGGCGGTCGCCCAGCGCGGGGGCGAGCCGGTGTTCGAGGAAATGGCCGGTGATCGCGAGGCCCTGCAACAGGTCGGGGCGCTCCGCCGGGCCGGGACCGAGAAGCGCCGGCGGCAGCGGCAGGAGCCGGTCGGCCCACTCTCCCGCCCCCGCGCGGGAGACGGCGCGGCCGGTGCGGGGCGAGACATAGGCGAGATCCGCGCGAGCCCCGGTCACCGCGCAGCGGGCGAGGTCGAGCCCGAAGCCCAGACGGTCGAGAAGCGCCATCTCCCATCGCAGGTAGGCGAGCGGCCAGGGGGCGCCGGTTTCCATCAGATCGAGCACCGCCTCGGTGGCCTCCAGCACGCCCGGAATCGCCTCCCGCTCGGGCAGCGCGAAGGCGAGGAGCGCTGTCAGGGAGGTGAGCCCCGCCAGCGCCACCGGGTCCGACAGGAGCGCCGCCCGGCTGCGGACCGGCTCCACGGTGAAATGGCCCAGATGCTCCTCGAGCCGCGCCCGCCAGGTCAAAGCGAGCCCGGCGCCGGGCTGCATCAGGGGGGCGAGCCGCCGCCCGCCGCCGCCGCGCACCACGCCCGCATGCCGGCCGTGCCCGGCCGTCAGCACCTCGACGATCGCGTCCGACTCGCCGTGGCGGCGGACGGCGAGGACGAGACCTTCCTCGCGCCATTCGATCATGGATGCGGACTTGCCGGGGGCATGGCGGGGAGAATGGCAGGGGCGCGGAGGGGATGGAAGGCGGGAACGAGCGGAGCACGCCGGATCAGCCGGCGCGCTCGTCCTTGGGCGAGCCCATCACGATATAGGAGGTGATCGCGTGCACATGGGACTGCGTGCCCAGACCTTCCGTGTGAAACCGCTTGTAATCGGCGAGATCGGCGCATTCGACGCGCAGCAGGTATTCAAACGCGCCGGCGACGTTGTGGCACTCGACCACCTCGGGCGCGATCGCCATGGCGCGCTCGAATCCCTCTTGGGCGGCCTTGGTATGCGAGGACAGTCCCACCATGACATAGGCCGCGAAGCCGCGGCCCATGCGCTCGGGGTCGGTGACCGCCCGGTAGCCGCGGATCACGCCCGTTCGTTCGAGCTCCTGCACGCGCCTCAGACAGGCCGAGGGAGAGAGCCCGACGCGCTCGGCCAGGGCGACATTGCTGATCCGGCCGTCGCGCCGCAACTCGCGCAATATCCTGCGGTCGATCTCGGTCATACCCGTCATTCATTGTGCAAATCGGCTTCTGCACCCGCATATCAGGAGACACATTGCGCCGATACCCGCGTAATGTTGCAGAGAACCAGTTCGAGAAGGCCTGTCCGATGAGTTTCGCTGTCCTGACCGCCCTTCTGGGCTTCGCGTTCGTCGCCACCGTCACGCCGGGCCCGAACAATCTGATGCTGATGGCCTCGGGCGCGAATTTCGGCTTCCGCCGGACCCTGCCGCACATGTTCGGGATCGCCGGCGGCGTCTCGGGGATGGCGCTCCTCGTGGGGGCGGGTCTGATGGCGCTGTTCGATGCCGTGCCCGCCCTGACCGCCGTTCTGAAGATCCTGTCCGTCGCCTATCTGCTGTGGCTGGCGGCGCGGATCGCCACGGCCGCGCCGGTGGCGGAGCGGGAGGCGGAGAGCCAGCCGATGAGCGTCCTTCAGGCCGCCACGTTCCAGTGGGTGAACCCCAAGGCCTGGGCGATGTGCCTGTCGGCCGTCACGCTCTATGCGCCGGACCGCTCGCTGCTGTCGGTGGCCGTCGTGGCCGGCGCGTTCGCGCTCGTCAGCCTGCCGGCGATCTCGGTCTGGGCCTGGCTCGGGACGGTGGTCAGGCGCTGGCTGTCGAACGCGATCCGGCTGCGGATCTTCAACCTCACCATGGCCGCGCTGCTGGTGGCCTCGCTCTATCCAGTGCTCGGGCTCGGCGGGTAGGCCCGCGTGGGGGCGACGCTCTCCGGCCCGGCCCGAGCCGCCTTCCCCGCCCTCAGGTGATCTCGATCCCCTCGCACTTGAAGTCGCCGATGCGGGTCTCCTCGGCCAGCAGGGTGCCGTCGAAGCGGGCGGCGCCGATCCAGCTCTCGGTGCGGTCGCCGATCTCCACCGACTTCATGTAGAGGAACTCGTCGGGGCGTCCGGGCACGATCTTCAGCGAGGAGGGGCCGCGCTCGGGGGTCGGCGGGCCGACGGGGCGCGTCTCGATGCGCTCGAAGCCCTCGTCGGCCTCGACGAGAAGGCTGTTGCCCTTCTCGCGCTCGTCGGTGGGCTCGTGGAAGGGCTCATGGGAGAGCTTGCGGGGGAAGAAGTACCAGCGCTCCCGGTAGGGGTGCCACTCGACCGCCTCGTGGGTCATGTAGCCCTCCGCGCCGAGCCCGCAGGCCTCGCGGAGGCGCCGGTAGACCTCGCCCCAATCCTCGCTCCGGATGCGGTAGCCGTCGGGGTCGATGCGCTTCACCCATTCCTCGCGGCGGACCTTGCCGTGCGAGCCGACGATCAGGTCGTCGCCCTTCAGCGTGGCCCATTCGCACTTGAAGCCCTTGTGCAGCTCGTCGCCCGAGCCGGTCATCAGGATCGCGCGGGGGATGATGACGTGCTCGGCGCCGCGGATCTCGCCGACGATGCCGGTACGGTCGTCGAGGGCCAGCATGTGCCGGCCCCACTTGACGAGCTCGGAGAACTCGCCGCCGCGGAAGGTGTCGCGGTCCACCTCGCCGAACCTCGAATGGACGCGCTCCTCGCCGCCCTCGGCCTCGGGGACCGGCTCGAAGCCGTAGCGGCCCGCGCCGTCGCGGCGGACGCGGACGTAGCGCAGGTGGGACGCGAAGTAGGTCTCGCCGTCCGCGAGCGTGACCTGGCTGTCGCGGTCCTCGTCGGTGATCAGCATGATCGTGTAATCCGCCGTCTCCGCGCCGTGGCGCTGCTGCCGCTCGATGTCGTGGCTCGCCATGCCGGCTCCCTTCGCCCCTTGTCGCCGGGCCGGAACGCGCGCGGGGCGGCGGGGGGTCCTCAGTCGAGGCCGGGCTCGCCCAGGAGGTGGCGCTCGCGCGGCTCCTCGATCTCCAGCACCCAGAGGTCGGGATCGGTGCGGCGCTGGGCGGCGATGGTGGCATCCACCTCCCGCTCGGGGCCGCGGGCGAGCTCCATCCAGATGCGGGCGTCGCGCTCGAAATCGTAGCTGCGCTGGAAGGCCACGGCGTTGCCGTCCAGCGTGGCGCATTTCACCAGCACCGCGCCGGCGGTGGCGTCGCCGCGGGCGGTGACGTAGACCGGGATCATCTCCGCGCCGAGCCGGTGGAGATAGGCCGAGACCCAGAGATGGGTGGCGAGCCGCGCAGTCATCCGCCCTCGTCGTAATCCAGCCCGATCTCGGTGTAGCGCGCCGCCTCGTCGAGCCAGCCGGGGCGGACCTTGACCTGCAGGAAGAGGTGGATCGTCCGGCCGGTCATCTCGGCGAGCTCGGCGCGGGCGGCCTGGGAGACGGCCTTCACGGTCTCGCCGCCCTTCCCCAGGACGATGCCCTTGTGGCCGTCGCGGAGCACGTAGATGATCTGGTCGATCCGGGCCGAGCCGTCCTTGCGCTCCTGCCAGGACTCGGTCTCCACGGTGAGCTGGTAGGGCAGTTCCTGGTGCAGGCGGAGGGTGAGCTTCTCGCGGGTGATCTCGGCGGCCAGCGCCCGCATCGGCAGGTCGGCGATCTGGTCCTCGGGATAGAGCCACGGCCCCTCGGGCAGGATCGCGGCCAGGTGGCGGCGGAGATCCTCCACCCCGCGGCGCTTCTCGGCGGAGATCATGAAGGTCTCGGCGAAGGCGAAGCGGTTGTTCATCGCCTCCGCGAGGCCCAGCAGAACCTTCGGGTTCACCCGGTCGATCTTGTTGATGGCGAGGATCACGGGGGCGTCGAGACCGCGCTCCTCCAGCGTGGAGAGGATCGTTTCCACCCCTTCGGTGAGGCCGCGATGGGCTTCGACCAGGAGCACGACGGCATCGGCATCGGCCGCCCCGGACCAGGCGGCGGCGACCATCGCGCGGTCGAGCCGGCGGCGGGGGGCGAAGAGGCCGGGCGTGTCGACGAAGACGATCTGGGACGTGCCCTCGAGGGCGACGCCGCGGATGCGGGCGCGGGTGGTCTGCACCTTGTGGGTGACGATGGAGACCTTGGCGCCGACCATGGCGTTCAGGAGCGTGGACTTGCCGGCATTGGGCTCGCCGATGAGGGCGACGAAGCCGGCGCGGGTATTCGTGGTCTCGTCGCTCACGGGGCGGCCCTCTCTCGGAAGCGGGACAGTCATAGGCGAAGGCGCCGCGGCTGGCCAGCGCGCAGAAGCGTGACGAGGCCGCTGCCGACGATCAGCGCCGCGCCCGCCCAGGTAGCGGCGTCGGGGCGCTCGCCGAAGGCGGCGGCGGCGATGGCGAGCGCCACCAGAAGCCGGGTGTAGCGGAAGGGCGCGACCACGGAGACGTCGCCGGTGCGCATGGCGCGGGTGATGAGCCAGTAGGCGGCGATGCCGGCCGTGGCGGTGCCGAGCAGAAAGAGCAGCGCGCGGGCTTCGGGGACGGCGCTCTGCGCTTCGAGCAGGGAGATGATCCCGCCCGCCGCGCTGACCACGAGAAAGCCCAGGACGCCGAGCTGGCGGGCGCTGATCTCGGGCGGGCTCGTGCGGGTGGCGAGGTCGCGCCCGGCAAAGCCGATCGTGGCCAGCACCGCGAAGACGAGCGTCGGCTCGAAGCCGCCGCCGCCGGGCCGCAGGATCAGCAGGACGCCGGCGAAGCCGACGCCCATGGCGGTCCAGCGCGCCGGCCCGACGCGCTCGCCGAGGACCAGCGCGGCGCCGAGCGTGACCACCAGCGGCGCCGCCTGCAGGATGGCGGAGGTGGTCGAGAGCGGCGCATGGGCCAGCGACAGCGCGAAGAACAGCCGGCCGGCGATCTCGAAGGCGCTGCGCCAGAGGAGCCGGGGCGCCAGAAAGGCGGCAGGCAACAGCCGCTCCCCGGCGGCGGCAGTGAGCGCGGCGAAGCCCGCGAGACCGAGGAGACCGAAGACCAGCGTGGCGAGGCCCGGCGAGGCGGAGGCCACCGCCGCCTTGAAGAGCGCGTCCTCCGCCGCGAAGCCGACCATCGAGGCGGTCATGAAGAGGCTGCCGCGCAGGTCGTCGCTCACCCGCCGTCCCCGAGCATCCGTTCGAGCAGGGCGCGGGCGGCGGCCTGTTCGGCCAGACGCTTCGAGGCGGCGGTGGCGGCGGCGGTCTCGCCCGAGGCGAGCCGCGCCTCGACGGTGAATTCGGGGGCGTGGTCGGGCCCCCTCCGCGCCGTCTCCACATAGGCCGGAGGCGGCTGGCGGCGGGCCTGCGCCCATTCCTGCAGCGCGGTCTTGGGATCGCGGGAATCCTCGTCGACGGTCTCGATGCGCTCGTCCCACAGCCTCAGGATCGCGGCGCGGGCGGGCTCCAGCCCGCCGTCGAGATAGATCGCGGCGATCACCGCCTCCATCGCGTCGCCCAGGAGCGCCTCCTTGCGCCGGCCGCCGGTCATCATCTCCGACCGGCCGAGGCGCAGGACCTCTCCGAGCCCGGCCTCGCGGGCGACGGCGGCGCAGGTCTCCTTGCGCACCAGGGCGTTGTAGCGGGGGGCGAGCCGGCCCTCGGCGGCATCGGGATCGGCGCCGAGGAGCGCCTCGGACATGACGAGGCCGAGGATCCGGTCGCCGAGGAATTCGAGGCGCTGGTTGTCGGGGCGCGTCGGCGTGGCGATGGAGCCGTGGGTGAGCGCGCGGACGAGTAGCTCTGGCCGGCGGAAGCGGTACCCGAGCCGGTCGGCGAAGGCCGTCTGCTCCGCCGTCAGCCTCACACGATCTTCTCGTAGAAGCGGTCTGGCCGCCAGGTCCAGAAGAACAGCATCGACGAGCCGGCCGAGGAGAACATCACCCGGTCGGCGCGGCCGATGAGGTTCTCGAAGGGCACGAAGCCGACGCCCATCGCGGATTGCGACACGCGGCTGTCGGTGGAATTGTCGCGGTTGTCGCCCATGAAGAAGTAGTGCCCCTCGGGCACGGTGTAGACGGGCGTGTCGTCGAGCTGCGAGTTGCGGATGTTCAACACGTCGTGGGCGACGCCGTTCGGCAGGGTCTCGGTGAAGCGCGACTTCAGGCATTCGCCCCCGAGCGCGACGCCGGCATTCTCGCATTGCGGCAGGTTGCCGACCGGGCCCTGCTTCTCGAAGACCTCCGCGAAGGTGCCAGCGGGTTCCTGCGGGGCCTTCTCGCCGTTGATGTAGAGGATGCCGTCCCGCACCTGGATCTCGTCGCCCGGAAGGCCGATCAGACGCTTGATGAAGTCCGACCCGGTCACCGGGTGGCGGAACACGACGACGTCGCCGCGCTCGGGCTCGCGGGCGAGCCAGCGGCCCTCGATGAAGGTGCAGAGCGCGAACGGGCAGGAATATTGCGAATAGCCGTAGGCCATCTTGTTGACGAACAGGAAGTCGCCGACGAGCAGCGTGTCCTTCATCGAGCCCGAGGGAATCCAGAACGGCTGGAAGAACAGGGTGCGGAAGATGCCGGCGATCAGCAGCGCGGAGACGATGGTCTTGACGGTCTCGAATACTCCGCCCTTGTCGTCTTTCTTGGCCATGCCCCGCCCTTCGCGCCCGGAAATGCCGCGCCTCCATGAGCCGGGGGCCGGGGAGTGTCAATCCTGCGGGGCGGGCGCGTAGAGGCGCAGCACGTCGTCCTCCATGACCGGCCCGGCGAAACCGATCCCGTCCCGCGCGGCGGCGGCGAAATCCCCGAGGGTCAGGCCGGGATAGGCGAAGTAGCGCTCCGCCACATTCTCCCGCCCGCCGGCGAAGACCACCCGGGCGATGCCCGCCATGGCGATCGCGCCGAGGCACATCTCGCAGGGTTGAAGCGTGGTGACGAGGGCGGCCCCGGCGAGATCCAACTCGGGACGGTCACCGGCGGCACTGGCGAGGGCGACGATCTCGGCATGCCGGGACGGGTCGTTCGCCACGTGGACCTCGTTGTCGCCCCAGGCGACCACCGCGTCGTCGATCAGCACCGCGGCGACGATGGGGGCGCGGTCGTCATGGGTCTCGGCGATCTCCAGCGCGCGGCGGATCGCGTGGCCGAGGGCGCCGAGCTCCGCCCGGGTGGGCTCGATGGCGGTGTGGTCAGTCATGGGTGCGGGCTCCGTCCTGTGTCCGGCCGCAAACCGCTCCGCCACGGGGCCGGTTCCCGGGCGTGGCGGGGCGCCGCACCGGGCGGGCTCAGTGCGCCGCGGCCCAGTTCGCCCCCTGCCCGGCCTCCGCGAGCAGCGGCACGGAGAGGTCCACCGCCGGCAGCGAGGCGCCCTCCATCACCTCGCGGGCGCGGACGATGAGGGCCTCCTCGGCGCCCTGGTCCACCTCGAAGAGAAGCTCGTCGTGGACCTGCAGGAGCATCCGGGCGGGCAGCCCCTCGATCGCGGCCTCCATGCGGATCATGGCGCGGCGGATGACATCGGCGGCGGTGCCCTGGATCGGCGCGTTGATGGCGGCGCGGCGGGCGAAGCCGGCGCCGGGGCCCTTGGCGTCGATCTCGGGCGTGTTGATCTTCCGCCCGAACAGGGTCTGGACGTATTTGTGTTCCTTGGCGAAGGCGGTGGTGTCGGACATGTAGTCCTTGATGCCCGGGAACCGCTCGAAGTAGCGGTCGATGAAGCCCTGCGCCTCCTCGCGCGGGATGCGGAGGTTGCGGGCGAGGCCGAAGCCGGAGATGCCGTAGATCACGCCGAAATTGATCGCCTTGGCCTGGCGCCGGATCTCGGGCGTCATCTGCTCCATCGGCACGCCGAACATCTCCGACGCGGTGGCGGCGTGGATGTCCTGCCCCTCGCGGAAGGCCTGCTTCAGTTCCTCGATGCCCGCGATATGGGCGAGGATGCGGAGCTCGATCTGGGAATAGTCGAGGGAGACCAGTGTGCGCCCCTCCGGGGCGACGAAGGCCTCGCGGATGCGCCGCCCCTCGTCGGTGCGGATGGGGATGTTCTGCAGGTTGGGGTCGGTGGAGGCGAGGCGGCCGGTATTGGCGCCGGCGATGGAATAGGAGGTGTGGACGCGCCCCGTCTCCGGGTCGATGTGGTCCTGGAGCGCGTCGGTGTAGGTGGATTTCAGCTTCGAGACCTGGCGCCAGTCGAGGACGCGGGCCGGCAGCTCGTGCTCGGTGGCGAGATCCTCGAGGACGTCGGCGCCGGTCCCGTAGGCGCCGGTCTTGCCCTTCCTGCCGCCCGGCAGGCCGAGACGGTCGAAGAGGATCTCGCCGAGCTGCTTCGGGCTCCCGACGTTGAAATCCTGCCCGGCGAGGTCGCGGATCTCGGCCTCGAGTCCGGCCATCTTCTGCGCGAAGGCGCCGGACATGCGGCTGAGAACCTCGCGGTCTACCTGCACGCCCGCCCGCTCCATCCGGGCCAGGACCGGGATCAGCGGGCGTTCCATCGTCTCGTAGACGGTGGTGACGCGCTTGCGGTGGAGCTGCGGCTTGAACGTGTCCCAGAGGCGGAAGGTGATGTCGGCATCCTCGGCGGCATAGCGCACGGCCTTGTCCACGGCGACCTTGTCGAAGGTGACCTGGGACTTGCCGGTGCCGATCAGCTCCTTGATCGGGATCGGGATATGACCGAGATAGCGCTCCGACAGGGCGTCCATGCCGTGCGGGTGGAGGCCGGCATGGAGCGCGTAGCTGAGCAGCATCGTATCGTCGAGCGGCGCGAGGTCGATGCCGATGCGGGCCAGCACCTTCACGTCGTACTTGGCGTTCTGGAGGATCTTCAGGACCGAGGGGTCCTCCAGCAGGGGCTTCAGCATCGCCAGCGCGCGGTCCATCGGCACCTGCCCCTCGGCGAGCTCGTCGGTGGCGAAGAGGTCGGCCTCCGGGCTCGCCTTGTGGCCGAGGGGGACGTAGCACGCCTCGCCCGGCCCGAGCGCGAGGGAGACGCCGACCAGCAGCGCCTGCATCTCGTTGAGCGCCGTGGTCTCGGTATCGA
Organism: uncultured Alphaproteobacteria bacterium; assembly: GCA_963829665.1. Taxonomy (GTDB): domain Bacteria; phylum Pseudomonadota; class Alphaproteobacteria; order Rhodobacterales; family Rhodobacteraceae; genus Palleronia. Next base: position 621,675 of record CAWHJL010000001.1, read on the forward strand.
CGGCGACATGGCCCTGCGCGGTGGCGCGGGCGATCCAGTCGGCGAGCGTCGCCTCGTCGCGAACCCAGACATACTCCTCCGGGAAGGGCGGCTGTTCGGGGGCGGCCTCCTCCTCCGCACCCGGCGCGGTCTCGGTCAGGGCGGGCGTCTCGACGCCCAGATCCTCGGCGACGCGCTTGAGGATGGTGCGGAACTCCATCTCCTTCAGGAACGCCATCAGCGTCTCGGGATCGGGATGCCGGACCGCGAGGTCGTCGAGGGGGACGTCGAGGGGCATGTCGCAATCGAGGGTGACGAGGCGCTTCGACAGGCGCACCTCCGCCTCCGCCGCGGCGACCTTGGGTGCGATGGTGCGCACCACCTTCAGCTTGTCGCGGGCGGCCAGGAGGTCGGCGGCGGCGGCGTTGCCCCGGCGCGCCAGGTCGTCAACGTCCTTCGGGGAGAGGTCGCCCTCGAGGGAGGTATCCTCCAGCCGGACGAGGTCGCCGGCGTCGGACTTGGAGCCGAGCTTGACCTTGCGGCCGAGGCGGGTCTGGGCGTCTTCCAGATAGGTCTCGACCTCCTCGGCCAGGCGGGCCAGCGCGGCCTCGCGCGCGGCATCGTCGAAGAGCGTCTCCACCGGACCGACATGGCGCAGCAGAAGCGATGCGGTGGGCACGCCCACGCCCTTCACGCCGGGGACGTTGTCGATCGAATCGCCGGCGATGGCCTGCAGGTCGATCATCAGCTCGGGGCCGACGCCGTAGCGTTCCTCCACGCCCACCGCGTCGATCAGCTCGTCGGGCTTGGACTGGATGCCGGGCTTCAGCATGTCGATGCCGGGGCCGACGAGCTGCATCAGGTCCTTGTCGGCCGAGACGATGGTGACCTTCCCGCCGGCCGCGACGGCGCGGCGGGCGAGCGTGGCGATGATGTCGTCGGCCTCGAACCCCTCCTGCTCCAGGCAGGCGAGGTTGAAGGCGCGGGTCGCCTCGCGGGTCAGCGGGATCTGCGGCCTGAGCGGTTCCGGCATCTCCTCCCGGTTGGCCTTGTAGAGGTCGTACATCTGGTTGCGGAAGGTGATCGACCCCTTGTCGAAGACCACCGCGGCATGGGTCGGCGCGTCCGGCCCCCGGTTCGACTGGATCATCTTCCAGACCATGTTGCAGAAGCCCGAGACGGCGCCGACCGGCAGGCCGTCGGATTTCCGCGTCAGCGGCGGCAGCGCGTGGAAGGCGCGGAAGATGAAGGCCGACCCGTCGACCAGGTGCAGGTGGCTGTCCTTGCCGAAACTCATGTCGCGCCCTTCCTCGGAATCGTCCCGGTTCTGGCAGATCGCCGGACGGGCCGCCATCCCTCAGGAACAGAGACGCTCGCTGAAGCCGGAGCCAGCGCGGCCGGCGGGTCCCGGCGGCGCCGCGGCGCGCGCCGGCACCCGGCCCTCGCCGAGACGGAGCCAGAGCGGCACGTCCTCGACGCTGTTGCCGAAATCGAGGCCGAGCTCGGGGCGGGCGTCGAGCGCCGGGTCACGGGGGCCGGGAGGCAGGGGATAGGAGAACGGGATCTCGGGCGCGACCGAGCGGGGCGCCGCGCTTCGCTCCGGCGGCGGCGGCGGCGGCGCGACGACCCCCGCAAAGTCCTGGCAGAAGGCGAGGGACCGCACGGTGACGCCCGCCATCTCGTCGAGACCGCGCAGATCGACGATGTGGCCCTGCTTGCGCCCGATCCCCTGCACCTCGAAGGTGAGCGGCTGGGGCAGTTCGAAGAGGCGCGTCTCCTCGCCGAAGAGCTCGTCCCTGCCCTTCCAGCCGCGCCCCAGCGCCGCGGTCAGGATGTAGGTGCCGGGCGGCATGAGGAGGCGGAAGAAGCGCCCGCCCTCGACATAGGCGGTGACGGCGATCTCTCCCGTTCCAGCATCGCGCAGCACGAGATAGGCGTCGCGCCCGCTCGTGGTCTCGACCTGCAGGGGAAAGACGAGGGGCAGGCCGGTGCGGTTCTCGATCAGCCCGTGCCCGGGGGCGGCGGCGATGGCCGCCCCGGCCGCCCAGACGAGAAGCAGCGCGAGGCGGATCAATGCCCGCCGCTGCCGGCGCCCTCGTCGAGGACGAATCGCCGGTCGCAATAGCCGCATTCGACCCAGCCGCGCTCGGGCGCGATCTGGAGCCAGACGCGGGGATGGGTCATCTCGCCGTCGCAGGAGACGCGCGTGGTGGTGACGTGGATGGTCTCCGGCTCGTCGAACACGCCGGTCGGGGGTTTGGGGCCCTGGTTGTCGACGGGCTTCTCGGACATGGGCGGGAATCCTCGCTCGCTTGCCGTGCCCTCGGGGCCGGCTTAGGTCGGGCGGGATGATAACCGACACGCGGTTCCCGGCAAGGGGCGCGCGGCAAGGTCAGGAGAACGTGCATGGCCGGCAACGCCATCGAGATCGAGGGTCTGACCAAGACCTATGCCCCGCAGAAGGGCGAGCGCGAGGCCAAGACGGCGCTGAAGGGTGTCGATCTCGACATCCCGCAGGGCTCGATCTTCGGCCTTCTGGGGCCGAACGGGGCCGGCAAGTCGACGCTCATCAACATTCTCGCCGGGCTGGTGACGAAGACCTCCGGGTCGGTGACGATCTGGGGCTTCGACCAGGACGTGAACCCGCGCCAGTCCCGCGCCGCGATCGGCGTGATGCCGCAGGAGCTGAACCTCGACCCGTTCTTCACGCCGAGGGGCAGCCTCGACGTGCAGGCCGGACTCTACGGGGTGCCGAAATCGCAGCGGCGCACCGACGAGATCCTCGAGCTGATCGGCCTCAGCGACAAGGCGGACGCCTATTCGCGCGCGCTGTCGGGGGGGATGCGGCGGCGGCTCCTGCTCGGCAAGGCGCTGGTCCACGATCCGCAGATCCTCGTTCTCGACGAGCCGACGGCGGGGGTGGACATCGAGCTCAGGCGGATGCTGTGGCAGAATGTCCGCAAGCTCAACGAGGCCGGCAAGACGATCATCCTGACGACGCATTACCTCGAGGAGGCGGAGGCGATGTGCGACGAGATCGCCATCATCCACCACGGCGAGGTCCTGGTGCGCGACACGACCAGGCAGCTGCTGAGCCGGATCGACACCAAGACCCTGGTGATCGAGCCGGCGGGGCCGGCGCCGGCGGAGATCGCGCTGCCCCCCGAGGTTGAAATGGACCGCAGGAGCGACGGACGGCTGGCCTTCGACTACGCCAAGACGCGCACCAAGCCGGGCGACATCCTGGCGAGCCTGCGGGATGCGGGGGTGGAGATCGCCGACGTCTCGATCGAGGAGCCGCATCTGGAGGACGTGTTCCTCGAGCTCACCCGCGCCGACCCCGACGCGGCGGCCTGAGACCTGCTGCCGGGGCAAGGCGCCGCGGCGTGGAACCGCCGACGGCGTCCGGGTTTGGCTCCGAAAGGGAGACGCCCGATGCTGATGACCCCCTCGATCCGCGAATGCCCCAATGACGGCGACACCGTCTACGCCTTCCACATCCTCGGGCAGGTGAGCGCCGACGACATGGCCCGCATGGCCGAGTACATGAACGACCGCTTCGACCGGCACGACAAGGTGAGCATGCTCTTGATCTTCGACAGCTACGGCGGGGCGGAGACCGGGGCGAGCTTCGACTGGTCGGTCATCAAGTCGCAGGTGCGCTCGCTCGCCAAGGTCGAGAAATACGCCGTCGTCGCCGCGCCGGACCGGGCGGCGCGGATGATCGAGACGATGGGTGCGATCCTGCCGGTCGAGGCGCGCGCCTTCGAGACGGAGGTCGAGGGCTGGGACTTCGTCGGCGCCCGCGCCGACGACCAGAAGATGCGCAGCTAGGCCGGTTCACGCATCGACCGCGCCGGCGGGGCCGGCCCGATCGGCGCGGCCGCTGTTTCAGGCGCGTTCCAGAAGCCGGCCGAGGGGCCGGCCGCCGAGGATGTGGACGTGGAAATGCGGCACTTCCTGGAGGCCGTGGGCGCCGGCATTGGTGATGATCCGGTAGCCCTCCCCGTCCTCGCCGGGGGAGAGGCCCTTCTCCTTCACGACGCGCGCGGTCAGGCGGTAGAAATCCGCCATCTCCGCCTCGCTGGCCTCGGCGCAGAAATGGTCGTGGCTGACATAGGGACCCTTGGGGACGACGAGGACGTGGACCGGGGCCTGCGGACCGATATCGTTGAAGGCGAGGCTGTGCTCGGTCTCGGCCACGGTGTCGTTCGGGATCTCGCCGCGCAGGATCTTCGCGAATATGTTCTGGTCGTCGTAGTCGAAAGGCATGGATGTCTCCGTCTCGGTCGCCGGGAAGATAGGGCGGCGGGCGCGTCAGTCGCGGCCCCGGAAGAGCGGGCGGATGGTGTTGCGGATGAAGATCTGAACGAGGCGCCAGAGCGTCAGCGCCGCGGCGGCGAGGACCGCGAGGATCACGATGTTGAGCCAGGGGAAGAAGCCGACATCGGGCCCCTCGACGCGCCGGATCGAGGTCGCGTTGGGGAAGGCCGAGAAGAGCTGGGATCGCCAGCCGTAATGCCTGACTGCGACCCAGACGGGCGCGTCGCGGGTGGAGGCGAGATCGGCCGCCTCGGCCTGAAGGTCGGCCGAATCGAACTTCAGGTAGGGCGGCCAGCCCCATCCGGTATCCTCGTTGCGGTAGACCATCGGTTCGTTGTCTGGGCTCACCGCCGAAATGAAGCGGACGTCCCGGTTCTGGCCCGACCCGTCCGCGGCCGAGTAGAAGACGGCGTTCCAGCCGAAATCCATGCGCCGCACGTCGGTGTTGACGATCCGCACGACATCCCGGCCCGGCAGGTTGTAGTGCAGCGCCGCGGCGACGAGGGCCAGGGCGAGGCAGGCGAGAGCGATCTTGATCCAGCGCATGGGTCGGCCTCCGGTTCGCCCCTCCCCCTATCGCAGGACCGGGCGCCCCGGAACAGGGGAAAACACGGCCGCCGGCTTGCCGGACGCGCCCCCGCACGCCACCATCGCCCCATGCGACCGGGCGCACGGAACCTCATCACCGATATTGCCGGCCTGCGGGTCGGCCACGCCGCCGATGCGCGGGCGAAATCGGGGGTCACGGTGCTTCTCGGCCGGGACCGGCTGAGCGCCGGCGTGCACGTGATGGGCGGCGCCCCGGGGACACGGGAGACCGACCTTCTCGCCCCCGACAGGCTGGTGGGGAAGATCGACGCGCTGGTGCTCGCCGGCGGCTCGGCCTACGGGCTGGGCGCCGCCGATGGCGTGATGGCGGGGCTGCGGCGCATGGGGCGGGGCTTCGCGGCCGGCGGGCGGCGCATCCCCATCGTGCCGGCGGCGATCCTCTTTGATCTCGGCGGCGGGGGCGACCCGGACTGGACGGAGAGCCCCTACCCCGCGCTCGGGGCAGCGGCGCTCGCGACGGCGGCGGAGGACTTCGCGCTCGGCAGCGCGGGCGCCGGCACGGGAGCGGTGGCCGGGCGGCTGAAGGGCGGGCTCGGCTCGGCCTCGGCGGTACTCGGGGACGGCACGCGCATCGGCGCGCTGGTCGCCGCGAACCCGGTCGGCGGCACCGCCTGCCCGGAGACCGGACGTTTCTGGGCGGCGCCCTTCGAGGACGGCGCCGAGTTCGGCGGGCGCGGCATCGCGCAGAGATGGGTGGCGGAGACGAAGATGCCGCAGGAGGGAACCGCCACGACGCTCGCCATCGTGGCGACCGATGCGGCGCTCGACAAGGCGGCGGCGACGCGGCTCGCCACCGCCGCCCATGACGGGCTCGCGCGGGCCATCCTGCCCTCCCACACGCCCTTCGACGGCGATCTCGTCTTCGCCGTCTCCACCGGCACGCGGGCCGCCCCGGACCCTGCTTCTCTCATGCTGCTCGGTCACGCCGCGGCGACCTGCCTCGCCCGCGCCGTGGCGCGCGCCGTCTTCGAGGCGAGGCCCGCGCCGGGAGACGCCGCCCCGACCTGGGCCGCCCGGTTCGGCGGCGGCTAGCTGCGCCAGAACTGGGCGGTGAAGAGCACGTAGACGGCCAGCAGCTCGAGCCGACCGACCAGCATGCCGAAGATGCAGAGCCACTTGGCGCCGTCGTTGAGGGGGCCGAAATAGCCCGCCGGGCCGATGATCGGCCCCAGTCCGGGGCCGATATTGCCGATCGCCGTCGCGGCGCCCGACAATGCGGTCACCACGTCGAGCCCGGTGAGGCTGAGCGCGACCGACAGCACGCCCAGCGAGGCCACGAAGACGACGAAGAACGCCATCACCGAGGACAGCACCTCCTCGGACACGCGGCGGTCGTCGAACCGGGGCGCGAAGATGCCGTGGGGCGAATGGATGCGCCGCACCTGCGCCCAGATCGCCGACATCAGGATCTGGTAGCGGAAGATCTTCACCGAGCAGCAGGTCGAGCCGGCGCAGCCTCCGATCAGGCCGACGAAGAAAAAGGCCACCATCGCGAAAGTGCCCCAGGCCTGGTAGTCGACGCTGGCGTAGCCGGTGCCCGAGATGATCGAGGTGACGTTGAAGACCGCCTCGCGGAAGCTCTCCTCCAGACCGCGCCCGTCATAGATCACCTGGAAGGCCGCGAGAACGAGGGTGACGGCGACGATGACGCCGAGATAGCCGTGCACCTGCGCGTCGCGGAACATCGGACGCGCGGTGCCGGCGACGAGCTGGATGTAGCGCACGAAAGGCAGGCTCGCGAGAATCATGAAGGCGCTGGCGACGTATTCCGGCGCGCCCTGGAAGGCGCCGAAGGATCTGTCCGTGGTGGAAAAGCCGCCGGTGGAGAGGGTGGTGAGCGCGTGGTTGATCGCCTCGAAGCTGGTCAGGTCGAGGGCGAGATAGCTCAGGAAGCAGGCGAGCGTGAGCACGACGTAGATCCAGCTGATCTGGCTCGCGATCTCCGCCGCGCGGGGGAGGATCTTGCCCATCGTGTCGAACGCCTCGGAGCGGAAGATCTGCATGCCGCCGACGCGCAGCTCGGGCATGAAGACCATGGCGACGACGATGATGCCGATGCCGCCGAACCATTGCAGCATCGAGCGCCAGAGCAGGAGGCCCTCGGGGAAGTCGTCGAGCCCCGCGAAGACCGTGGAGCCGGTGGTGGTGAAGCCCGACATCGCCTCGAAGAAGGCGTCGGTGAGGCTCGCCTCGACCGGCGAGATCAGGAAGGGGAGGGCGCCGAAGACCGGCAGCAGGGTCCAGACCAGCGTGGTCAGCAGGAAGGTCTGCTGCAGCGAGATGCGCGAGGTGGTGGCATTGGCGCAGGAAAGCGCCAGCGCGCCGCCGGTCAGCACGGTGGCGGCGCCGGAATTGAAGAATACCGGCCAGTGCTCGTTGCCATAGGCCAGATCGACCGCCATCGGCACGGCCATCGAGCCGCCGAGGCAGGACACGAGCAGGCCGATCACGTATCCGACGGGGCGGGGGTCGAGCATGGACGAGGCTTGGCGGCGGCCGGTGTGGGTGTCAACCGGCGGCGGAGCGGGGCTCGAGCGTGTAGGCTGCGCGCACCGCGTCGCCCACCGAATTGGACGGATAGTCGCCCGCGTAGCGGTGAAGCGGCAGGGCGAAGGCGCGCACCCCCTCATCGTAGCGCTCCGAGGCGCGCAAGGCGCGCAGGATATGGACCATGCCGTCGTTGCGGACATGGACCAGCGCGTCGAGCTGGTCGAGACCCTGTTCCCGCCCCATCCGCATCAGCCGGCCGAGCAGCAGGGTGCCGAGGCCGCGGCCCTGGAAGCGGTCGATCACGGTCAAGGCGAGTTCGGCGCGCTGCGCCTCCGTCGTCGGCCGGAAGTAGTGGGCTATGCCGGCAGGCACCTCCTCCCGCGCCTCGATCACGGTAGCGCCGATGGCGACGTGGAGCCGGCGGTCCGGGGTGGTGAACCGCTCCGCATCCGCCGGGTCGAGGCGCTCGACGTGGTGCAGGAAGCGGAACACCCGGCTCTCGGGCGAGAGCTCGGCGAACCCGCGCAGGAGCGCGGGCCGGTCGGCGGGGCCGACCTGCCGGATCAGCGCCGCCGATCCGTCACGCAGGCGGACCCGGATCGTGCCGGGCTGCACAGGTCAGGCCGGGTCGCGGAGCGTATCGAAGAGCCGCGGATCGAGGCTGTCCGCGGCGAAGGTGTCGCCCTCGGTCAGGACGCTGACCGCGTCGTGGCTGTGCAGGCTCTCCTGATGGCTGACGAGGACGCGGTAATCGCCGATCCGGGGATCGGCCCCGAGCCCCTCGGCGAAGAGGCGCGCGGCGTCCTCTACGAAGACCGGGTTGGCGGCGTTCAGCTCGGCGAAGGCCTGCTCGTCCTCGCGCTTGACCATCACCTGGGTCTCGGTCGGGACCTGCCGGCGGCAGATCTCGACCAGATCCTCGATCCAGAGCGGCGGCCCGTTCCCGAGCGCCACCGACAGGCGCGCGACGGAGCGCTGGGAATGCGGCGTGGCGAGGCGCCCCCGCTCGGCGCGGGCATGCTCGCTGAGCTCCAGCGAGCAGGGGCAGGTAGAGGAATAGACGTAGTCGAGATGCAGGACGCGAAGCCGCTGCCCGGCGCCGGGACAGACGGATTCCATGGTCACCTCGTAATACTGCCAGCCGGGCAGGCCCGAGCGCAGGCTCTCCACCTCCATCGGATAGGAGAGACGCATGGCGAGGCGGGCGCCGTCATCGCCGATGCGGTCGCCATAGAGGTCGAGGGTGCGGTCCATAACCTCGAAGCTCGCCGCCTCCCGCGCGCTCTCGTAGAAGCTGCGCATCAGGCGCGACATGTTGATGCCCTTGCGCTCCGCGGCGAGACCGACGGTGCCGGTGACGCGGGTCTCCAGCAGGTGCTCGCCGCCGTCCCGGCGAAGGTAGCGGATCGGCAGGCGGAAGCCCGAGACACCTACATGCTGGATCGGCCGCCGGGCGCCGCGGATCAGGCTCGCGGGGCCGTTCTGCAGATCGGGCATGCCGGCGCGATAGCTGGCGTCGGGTCGGAAGCCCGCATCGTATTCGGGCGCAAGCGCCTTCGCCTTCGGCCGGTCGGGGGCGAGAAGCGCACGCAGGGACGGGTCGAGCGCGGCGAGGTCGTCCGCATCCGCGGTCTCGGACCAGGCGCGGATCCGGCGCAGGAGCGCCTCGGCCTCGCGGGCGTCGAGATCGGGCTCGATGGCATGGCGGTGGATGTTCAAGAGGCGGGCTCCGGCGGATCTGCGATTACGAAGCTGACATAATCGACGCACGCCGCGATTTCCACGGGACTGCGTCAATTGACACCGGTTCAGGCGCCCCCCGCCCGGCGTTCCATGCCGACGCGGCCCGCCTCCTCGGAGACCGCGCGCCAGCCGCGGCGCTCGAGGAAGGCGCGATGGAGGGGCGCCACAGAGGCCGAGAGCGTCGCCAGGCCGGATCTCAGCGCCTCGGCCTCGATGGCGTCGTGCAGCGCGGCGGCGGCGGCGTGGCCGCGGTCGCCCGACACCGCCCAGACCGGCGAGAGCCGCCCGGCCGCCGAGAGCCCCATGATCCCCGCGACGCCGGCGGCGTCCTCCGCGAGGGCGACATGGAGCCCGTCGAGCCCGGCGGCGCCGGAGAGGGCGGCCAGGCGCTCCCCCTCGTCGGGCCGGGCGATCCTCAGCCGCACGCCGCCTCCAGGGCGCCGGTGAGGTCGGCGAGGAGGTCGTCGGCATCCTCGAGCCCGACGCTGAGGCGCAGGAGGCCCGGCCCGATGCCGAGTTCCGCGCGCAGTTCCTCGGAGAGACGCTGGTGCGTGGTCGTCGCCGGATGCGTGGCGATGCTCTTGGCGTCGCCGAGATTGTTGGAGATGGTCACGATCTCGAGCGCGTTCAGGAACCGGAACGCGGCCTCCTGTCCGCCCGCCAGGTCGAGCCCCAGGACGGTGCCGTAGCCGCCCATCTGGGCGCGGGCCAGCCCATGCTGGGGATGGCTCTCGAGACCCGGGAAGATGACCCGCGCAAGTCCGGCGCGCCCCTCGAGCGCGGCGGCGAGGCGCCCGGCGCAGTCTGCCTGGGCGCGGACACGCAGGTCGAGGGTCTCCATCCCCTTCAGCATCACCCAGGCGGTGAAGGGCGACATCGCGCCGCCGGTATGCTTGAGATAGGGTTCGAGCGTCTTGCGGATATAGGCGCGCGTGCCGAGGACGGCGCCGCCCAGCGCCCGGCCCTGCCCGTCCACGTGCTTGGTCGTGGAATAGACTACCACGTCGGCGCCGAGGGCGACCGCGCGGCTGAAGATAGGCGTCGCGAAGACGTTGTCGCAGACGACGGTGGCGCCGACATCGTGGGCCATCCGGGAGACGGATTCGAGATCGACGATCTCGAGCGCCGGATTGGACAGGGTCTCCATGAAGACGGCGCGGGTATCGGGGCGGATCGCGGCGCGCCAGGCGTCGAGATCGGTGCCGTCGACCAGCGTCACCTCGACGCCGAAGCGGGGCAGGATCTCCTCCACGATGTAGAGGCAGGATCCGAACAGCGCGCGGGACGAGACCAGGTGGTCGCCGGCCTTCAGCAGCGACATCAGCGCGGCGTTGACCGCCGCCATGCCGGAGGCCGCGGCGAAGCAGTCCTCGGTGCCCTCGACGGCGGCGAGCCGCTCCTCGAACATGCGCACGGTCGGGTTGCCGTAGCGGGCGTAGATGAACTCGTCCTCGCCCAGCTCGGCGAAGCGCTGCGCGGCCTGCTCGGCGCTGTCGTAGACGAAGCCCTGGGTGAGGAAGATCGCCTCGCTGACCTCGCCGTACTGGCTGCGGCGGATGCCGCTGTGGACCAGCTTGGTCCGCGGGTTCCACTGATCTTTCATCCGGTCATCTTTCATGGGGTGCGTTCCCTCGCCCTGCCCCACCGTCGGAGCGCCGGGCCGAAAGGTCCGACCTCTTTAGCGGAATATTTTACGTGGCCCGCAATCCGGTGAACAAATCGCCACGCGCGTTGACTAGGCAGGGCGCGCGGCGCGGTCAAGCGCCGTCGCCCGGCTTTCATCTCCCCGTCACGGGCGCGTCATGGCGGCGGGCTACAGCACGGCCGAGACCCGGGGAGGGCAGCAGAAGGATCCGAGATGCCGCTTGTGACCATGGATGTCGCGTCCTCGGGCGAAATCTCGGGCCTCGGCGCCCTGTCGCAGGCTCTCGGCCGCCTGCCCCGGAGCGCGCCGGTCATCGCCATGCTGCACGGCTACGGATACGATCCGGCGCGTCCATGCGTCTCGCCCCATTTCAGCCTCTTCGACCCCGGCAGCCCGAACCGGCGCGGCGGCACCGCATGGCCGGCGGGGCTCGGGCTCGGCAGCGGGCCAGACGAGCCGCTGCTTCTCGCCGTCGGCTGGCCGGCGCGCGGCACCATCTGGGGCGCCTGGGCGTCGAGCGGGCGCGCCGCCCGCCCCGTCGCGGGCCTTCTGGGCCGGATCCGGCAGCACGGCCGCCCCACGCACCTGATCGCCCATTCCCTGGGCGCGCGGCTCGGTCTCGAAGCGGTGGCACTGGCGCCCGCCGGATCGGTCGGCCGGGTGATGCTGCTGGCCGGCGCGGCGCATCGGGGCGCCGCATGCGCCGCGCTCGCCGCCCCGGCGGGACGAAGCGCGGAATTCATCAACGCGACGAGCCGCGAGAACGATCTCTACGATGCCGCGGTGGAGGCCCTGACGGGTTTCGCGGACCGCACGATCGGCGAGGGGATCGGGCGGTCGGCTCCGAACTGGCTCGACCTGCAGATCGACGCGGCGGCGACGCGGGCCGGGCTCGAGGCGCTGGGCTACCGGATCGGGGCGCCCGCGGGCCGGATCTGCCACCGTTCCTGCTACGCCCGGCCGGGCCTCTTCGCGCTCTACCGCGATCTTTTCTTGCATCCAGCCCGGCTGCCGCTCTCCCGCCTGCGCGCGCATCTGCCGGCGGAGGGCGAGCCGCGCTGGTCGCGGCTCCTGTCGCGCATCGGCGAGCGGGCGGACGGCGCCGGCCGAGCGCTGCCGCTCTGAAACCTCACTCGCCGCCGGTGCCGTGCTCGCGGTAGAGCTTTCCCTGGGCGATGAAGAACAGGAAGATCGCCGCCGTCAGCCCGAAGGTCTTGAAGTTGACCCAGGCATCCGTGGACATGGTGCGCCAGATGAACTCGTTCAGCACCGCGAGGGCGAAGAAGAAGGCGCAGAAGCGGCGGGTGAGGATCATCCAGCCGGTCTCGTCGAGGGGGATCATCTCGGACATGACCATCCGCAGGTAGCTCTTGCCGCGCAGCAGCCCGACGCCGAGGATCGCACCGAAGATCAGGTAGATGAGCGTGGGCTTCATCTTGAAGAAGCGCTCGTCGTTCAGCCACACGGTGAGGCCGCCGAAGATCACGACGAGGACGAGGGTGACGACCTGCATCCGGCTGAGCTCGCCCGTCAGGCGCCAGAGCAGGAAGGTGGTGAGCGCGAGGAGCGGCACGAAGCCCGCGGTGATCAGGACGAAGCCCGAATATTCCCGCCCCGCAATGGCGAAGCTCTGGTGGCGCAGGAAGAGATAGGCGACGAAGAACGCCGCGATCGGGCCCAGTTCCAGGACGGTCTTGAGGGTTGTCTTGCTCATCTGCCTATCCGCTGAATTCCACGATGACGGCGCCGGCGGCGATCAGGGTCATCAGGACCAGCCGCCGGTGCCCCACCTTCTCGCCCAGCATGAGGTAGCCGATCAAGGCCGCGAAGACGGTCGAGGTCTCGCGCAGGACCGCCGCCTCGCCGACCTTGTCGAGACGGGTGGCCAGCATGATCGAGCCGAAGCTGCCGAAGGCGACGAGCCCGCCGGTGACGCCGCGCCGCAGGAGCGCGCCCCAATCGGTGATCCGGGCCAGCGCACGGCGGTGGAAGAGCGCCACCAGCGGCGCGAAGCCGAGCCCGTCGATGGCGAAGAACCAGGCCAGGAAGGTGAAGGGATCGGCCGTGGCGCGGATGCCGTAGGCGTCGTAGGTCGTGTAGAATGCGACGAACAGGCCGGTGAGGACCGCGAGGGAGAGCGCCAGCGGCAGCGAGTCGCGCTGCACGTCGAGGAAGACGAGGTTGTAGACGGCAAGGCCGAAGATGCCGGCGAGGAGCGTCGCGACGCCCAGCCATTGCAGCGCGGAGAAGCGCTCCCCGAAGACGATGGTGGCGCCGATCACGGCGAAGAGCGGGCCGGTGCCGCGCACCACCGGATAGACGACCGTGTAGGCGCCCTTGGTGTAGGTGACGCCCTGCGCCAGCTTGTAGCCGACATGGATGGCGAAGGCTCCGGCGAAGATCGGCCACATGTGCGGCTCGGGGCGGGGCACCACGAAGAGCGCCAGCGGCAGCGCCATGATCCCGTAGCTGGCGTCGATCGCCATGCGGCTGGTCCAGGGGTCGTGCCGGCCCTTCTGCAGCGCGCCGAAGACCGCGTGCAGAAGCGCGGCGAGAAGCGCCAGGGCGAGCGCCAGCATGCGCCCTTCCGCGGTCCCTTCGAATGCCGAGAGCCAGCTCACGCGACCGGCCGGAACGCCGCGGGCCGTGGATCGTTGAGTGGCCGGGGGAAGGATCCCGCGACGGCCATGCTCGACCTCATCCGCTCCGAACTCGCCGGCTCGTTCAGCGGCATTCCCGCAGGCGTCGCCGCCCTGCGCCTGCTCGCGGCGACGATCCTGGGCGGGGTCGTCGGCCTGGAGCGCGAGCACCGCCACAAGGCGGCGGGGCTCAGGACGCACATGCTGGTGGCGATCGCCGCCTGCCTCTTCATCCTGGTGGGCGTGCAGCTCACCACGATCGATTTCGGCCCCGAGGAGGCCAAGCGCATCGACCCGCTGCGGCTGATCGAGGCAGTCACGGCGGGGGTGGCGTTCCTGGCCGCGGGGCTGATCTTCAACGCCGACGGCCGGGTGAGGAACATCACCACCGGCGCCTCGCTCTGGCTCTGCGGCGCGATCGGGCTGGCCTGCGGGATCGGGCAGATACCGCTGGCGCTGATGGCGACGGTGCTGGTGCTGATCGTGCTGGGGCTCATCGGCGCGTGGGAGAGGCGCACCGGTCGCGACAATTGACGCCTCACCTTTCGAGCCCGGTCAGCGCGGCGGCGAACTCCTCGGGGTCGAAGGCGTCGAGATCGTCGATCTGCTCGCCCACCCCGATGGCGTGGATCGGCAGGCCGAACCGGTCGGCGAGCGCCACCAGGACGCCGCCCCGGGCGGTGCCGTCGAGCTTGGTCATCACGAGACCCGACACGTCGGCGAGCTTCTGGAAGATCTCCACCTGATTGAGCGCGTTCTGCCCCGTCGTCGCATCGAGGACGAGGACGGTGTTATGCGGCGCGTCAGGATCCTTCTTGCGAATGACGCGGACGATCTTGGCGAGCTCCTCCATCAGGTCGGCGCGGTTCTGCAGCCGGCCCGCCGTGTCGATCATCAAGAGGTCGGCGCCCTCGGCCTCGGCGCGCGTCATGGCGTCGAAGGCGAGGCTCGCCGGGTCGGAGCCCTGCGCCGCGGTCATCACGGGCACGCCGGCGCGGTCGCCCCAGATCTGGAGCTGCTCCACCGCGGCGGCGCGGAACGTGTCGCCGGCGGCGATGACGACCGACTTGCCCGCCGCCCGGAATTGGCTCGCCAGCTTGCCGATCGTCGTGGTCTTGCCCGAGCCGTTGACGCCGACGACCAGGACCACCTGGGGCTTTCTGGCGTAGAGCGGCAGCGGCCTGGCCACCGGCTCCATGATCCGGGCGATCTCGGCGGCCAGGAGCTCCTTGATCTCGCGAGAGGACATCCTGCGGCCGAGCCGCCCCTCGGCCATGTTGGCGGTCACGCGGGCCGCCGTCTCGACTCCCATGTCGGCGGAGATCAGCAGGTCCTCGAGCTCCTCGAGCATGTCGTCGTCGAGGGGGCGGCGCATGACAGCACCCTCTCCGGCGCCGCGGCGGCCGAAGAGGCGGCCCATGAGACCGCTCCGGGCCTGCGGCGCGCCGGGCGGCGTCTCGTCGGGCACCTCCACCGGCGCGGGCCCCCCGGGCGCCTCGGGCGGCGTCTCCTGCGGAACTTCCGTCGGCGCGGCGGGCGGCGCGGGGTCCTGCGGCGCGGGGAACGGCTCCGGCGCGGGCGGCGGGCCGGGGTCAGGGCGCGGCGGCTCCGGCGGATCGGGATGTTCGGGCTCCGGCGCAGGGTCGGGGGCCGCGGGCTCCGGTGTCTTGGGCTCCGCCGGCGCGGGCCGCTCGGGTTCCGCGGGGGCCGGCGTCTCGGGAGCGGCGGTGTCGGGCTCGGCCTCGGACACGTCGCCGCCCTCCTCGACGATCGCATCGAGCCCCTCGTCGAGCTTCGAGGACGACTTGAAGAGCCGCGATTTCAGCTTGTTGAAAAACGACATGGGCCCCTGCCCTCCTTCCCGGCCCATCTAGGACGAAACGCGGGGACATGAAAGCGGACCCCCTCTGGCCAGACGGGGCACGGTCATGGCATCATGCGTCCATGTTCTGTCTCCGGTTCGTCCTTCTGTTCCTCGCCGGCGCGACCGCGGCCGCGGCCCAGTCGCCGATGGGGGCCGAGGCCTTCGAGAGCTACACCGCCGGGCGGACGCTCACCTTCTCGGCCAACGGCCAGCCCTATGGCGCGGAGGAATACGGCGCCGACCGCCGGGTGCGCTGGTCGTTCCTCGACGGCGCGTGCCGCGAGGGGCGGTGGTACGCGGAGGGGAGCCGGATCTGCTTCGTCTACGAGGACATGCCGGGGCCGAAATGCTGGAGCTTCTACCGGTCGGGCGACGGGCTCCGGGCGGAATTCGCCGGCGACCCGGTGGGCTCGGTGCTCTACGAGACCGATGCCAGCGACGAACCGCTCACCTGTCTCGGCCCCGAGGTCGGGGTCTGAGCCGGCGGCCGGCCCCCCGCCGGGGCAGTCGCGGGAAAGGCGACGGGCCGGGCGCTCAGAGGAGCGAGCCCTGCTCCGGCGGATCGTCGGGTTTGCGGCGCGGCTTCTTCGGCGGCGCGAGGGACAGCCGGCCGTCGCGGAACTCCACCTCCAGCGCGCCGGCCTCGCGCGCCGCGGCGCGGGTGGTGACGACATGGCCCTCGCTCCAGACCAGTGCGTAGCCGCGGGCCAAGGTCGCCTCGTAGCCGAGCGTGCCGTGCAGCCGGTCCAGCGTCTCGAACCGTTCGCGCGCCACGGCGAGGCGGTCGCGGAAGGCGCGGTCGAGCCGGGCGGTCTCGCGGTCGAGATCCTGCCGCCCGCGACGGGCGGCGGCGGCGAGCGGCCGGACGGCGAGCGGCCGCGCCTCGAAGGCGCGGCGACGGTCGCGCAGGGTGCGCCGCAGGGCCGGGGCGAGCCGCAGGGCGAGGCCGGCGGACTTGTCGCGCGCCGCGGCGATCCGGTCGCGGATGCGGGCCGGGCGCAGCCCCGCCGAGATCTCGGCCAGGCGCGAGCGGCGCGCCGTCAGGCCGGCCTCGAGCGCGAGCGGCAGGCGCGCCTCCGCCCAGTCGAAGCGTTGCCGCGCCGGAGCCGTCAGCGCCTCCGGCCGGGGCAGCGCGCGGGAGAGGTCGGCGAGCCGCTGGCGGCGCAGCCCGATCGCCTGGCCGAGACCGCGGGAAAGCCGCGCCGCCTGTCCGTCGAGCCAGGCGCGGAGCTCGAGCCGCACCGGCACGGCGAGTTCGGCCGCGGCGGTGGGCGTCGGCGCGCGGCGGTCGGAGACGTAGTCGATGAGCGTCGTGTCGGTCTCGTGACCGACGGCGGAGATCAGCGGGATGGCGCTCTCGGCGGCGGCGCGGGCGACGATCTCCTCGTTGAAGCCCCAGAGATCCTCGATGGAACCGCCGCCGCGGGCGACGATGATGAGGTCGGGGCGCGGCACCGGGCCGCCGGGGGCGATGGCATTGAAGCCGCGGATCGCCGCGGCGACCTGGGGCGCGCAATCGCGGCCCTGCACGGCCACGGGCCAGACGAGGACGCGGCGCGGGAAGCGGTCGGCGAGACGGTGCAGGATGTCGCGGATAACGGCCCCGGAGGGCGAGGTGACGACGCCGATCACCTCCGGCAGGAAGGGCAGCTTGCGCTTGCGCTCGGGGGCGAAGAGGCCCTCCGCCTCGAGCGCCTTCTTGCGCTTCTCCAGCATCGCCATCAGGGCGCCGACTCCGGCGGGGCGCACGTCGTCGGCGTTGAGCTGGTACTTGGACTGGCTGCCGAAGGTGGTCAGACGCCCGGTGGCCACGACCTCCATCCCCTCCTCGGGGATCTGCGTCAGGCCCGCGACCTGCCCCTTCCAGGCGACGGCGGCGAGGACGTTCCGGTCGTCCTTGATGTCGAAGTAGAGATGGCCCGACCGGGCGCGGAACACCCGGCCGACCTCGCCGCGGATCTTCACGCGGTCGAAGGCGCCCTCGATGGTGCGCTTCACCGCGCCCGAGATCTCGGTGACGGTGTATTCGGGGGCGTTGGCGCCGGGGCCGGTCTCGTCGAAGAGCTCCATCGGGGAGGAGACTAGACCGGCCGGGCGGGACCCGAAAGGCCCGCGCTTCACAAGTCGGCTCCCCCCGCGTATCAGCGGCGCGGATCGGAGCGGAGGCCGCATGAACATTCTTATCCTCGGCGGCGGGGGGCGCGAGCACGCCCTGGCCTGGGCCGTGCTGCAGAACCCCAAATGTGACCGGCTGATCGTGGCCCCGGGCAATGCCGGGATCGCGGGGATCGCGGAGACCGCCCGGCTCGACATCGAGGACGGGCGCGCCGTGGTCGAGTTCGCGGGCGAGAACGCGGTCGATTTCGTCATCGTGGGGCCGGAGGCGCCGCTCGCCGCCGGGGTCGCCGACGCCTGCCGGGAGGCGGGTCTCGCCGTCTTCGGGCCGAACCGAGAGGCGGCAATGGTGGAGATCTCGAAGAGCTTCACCAAGGCGCTCTGCGACGCGGTGGGGGCGCCGACGGCGCGTTATGCTCGGTTCTGGGACGCGGCGGCGGCGAAGCGGCACCTGGCGGAGACGGGGGCGCCGGTGGTGGTGAAGGCCGACGGGCTGGCCGCCGGCAAGGGCGTGGTGATGGCCGAGAGCGTGGAGGCGGCGGCCGCCGCGGTGGACGAGATCTTCGGCGGCGCGTTCGGCGCGAAGGCGGGGGCGGCGGTGGTGATCGAGGAGAAGATGGAGGGCGAGGAGGCTTCATTCTTCGTGCTCGTGGACGGGGAGGAGGTCCTTCCCATCGGCACGGCGCAGGATCACAAGCGAATCGGCGAGGGCGATACCGGGCCGAATACCGGCGGGATGGGGGCCTATTCGCCCGCGCCGGTGATGGACGAGGCGGTGAGCCGGGCGGCGCTCGAGGAGATCGTGCGGCCCTGCATGGCGGAGCTCGCGCGGCGGGGCACGCCCTATTCCGGCGTGCTCTATGTGGGGTTGATGATCGAGGGCGGGCGGCCGCGGCTGGTGGAGTTCAACGCGCGGTTCGGCGACCCGGAATGCCAGTGCCTGATGATCCGGCTTGGCGCGCAGGCGCTCGACCTGATGCAGGCCTGCACCGAGGGGCGGCTCGGGAGCGCGCGGGTGAACTGGGCCGACGACCACGCGATGTGCGTGGTGATGGCCGCGCCGGGCTATCCCGGCCCCTATGAAAAAGGCGGAGAAATCCGGGGGTTGGAGCGGCTCGTCGCCTCCTCGGGGCAGGTCGTCTTCCATGCCGGCACGACGCTCGCGGAGGGCCGGCCGGTGGTCGCGGGGGGGCGCGTCCTGGGTGTGACGGCGCGGGGGGACGACCTCAAGCAGGCGCGGGAGCGGGCCTATGCGATGGTGGACGCGGTGGATTGGCCGGAGGCGGTGGTGAGGCGGGACATCGGCTGGCGGGCGCTCGGGACGGAGGGCGCGAACGACTGATCCGAAAGGAAACTCCTTCGGATCAGATCTGCTTCTCGGGCATCTGCACGACGAGGCCGTCGAGTGCGTCGGTGACCTTGAGCTGGCAGGTCAGGCGCGACCGGACGGGGTCCGGCTCGAAGGCGAAATCCAGCATGTCCTCTTCCATGTCCTCCTTGGGGGGAAGCTTTTCCACCCAGTTTTCAGCGACATAGACGTGGCAGGTGGAACAGGCGCAGGCGCCGCCGCAATCGGCCTCGATGCCCGGGATGCCGTTGTCGCGGGCGCCTTCCATGACCGTGAGACCGGTCTTCACGTCGACGACGTGCTCGGTTCCGCCGTGCTCGATATAGGTTATCCTGGCCATTCCGGGCTCCTTGGAAGTGTTGCGCCCTAGCTAGGACGAAGGCGCGCAGGATGCCAGACGGGGACGGAAGCGACTGTCGGATTCCTGTCGGAGTCCTGTCGGAGTTCTGTCGGACTCCGCGGCAGACGCGCGGGAGGTTAACGGGAAAAGATGACCTTGCGGCAGGGTCCGCCGGCCGGCTTTCCGGATGCGGGCCCGCCACCGACGGCGAGCATCGACTCGGGTGGCGGTCCTGCCCCGGCCGGTTGCCTTTCCTGGGACGATGATTCGGTTTGGGGGCTGGAGGTGGCGATGACCGCTCCGAGCTCCGAACGGACTTCGGAGCGCATGACAAAAAGCTTGATCTGCCGGCTGCGCTAGGCAAATAACATAAAATTGTATCTCGTAAAGGATCTCGCTTAATGCTTAGAACCACGGGTTTCAGTGCGGTCTTTTCGCTTATTTGGGCAACGAGCTCGTTTTCGGGGGTTTGTGACTACCGGCTTAGTCAGTTGGTCAGCCCTGGGGCTGCGACTACGGCTGTTGCTGCGGGTAGCGCGACCACAACCGTTGGCCCCACCGCCATGGCTTTGGGTGGACTCTATTTCTTCCCACACGCCACAAGTGGAACTCTGATGTTGGGTTCGACGCTCGCCGGGGCTTCGGGTGCTGGAACTATCGGTGTCATTGGAGGCAGTGGATTTGCGGCAAGTGTCCTTTCCGTTCTCACTGCTCCAATCGTTTTGCTTGTTGCCGCTGGCACGACCGTCACAGTTGGCGGGTTGGAAGCCGGCTGCTATTTCGTCGATGAGCGCATCACCGAAGAAAAACAGGTGGCTGCCATTTTGAGGAAAGTAGCGCTGACTACCAACGAAGGTTATTTCAAGTTGTTTGAAGTTGGCGATGAGGAGGCTGCAGAAACTGGAACGGTCAGCCGAATTCGCATTCCTGATGAAGACGGACAGTATCAATTTTACGAATTGAAGAATTTATATATTGTTAATGGAGAATTGATGCGCCGCGATCGGTTTCTCAATAGCTCTCTTGGTAACATTGCGGCTGCAGTAGTTGAGCGACCGTAGCTGCTCTGACGAGCAATATTATCTCGTCTTACACGGCGCCAAGTCGCGAAATTTCTAGAAGGTTCGTCGTCCGGCCGGCAAAGCACTGGATAATTGACATAGCAATCAGCGTAGCTGACCGCTCCGTCCCGGCGCTGCTGACATCCGCAAGACACTGACGCGCGGGGACCGGCCTCCCGCCCCCGGGGGGGGGGCCACCACGCCTATCCCGTCTTCGCGGCGGGAAGCGTCACCAGACCGTCATCGGGCAGCGGGCGCTGAAGCGCGGCGGCCTCCTCCCAGGGGGCGCGGAGCCAGGTGTCGCGCTCCTCGGGCGTCGTCAGGATCACCGGCATCGCCTTGGGGTGGACGGCGGCCACCACCGCGTTGGGCTCGGTGGTCAGGAAGCCGTAGAGGTCGGCGGTCACCTCGCCCTCCTTCAGCTTCCTGACGGAGGTCCAGCGCGTCCAGAGCCCGGCGAAGACGGCGAGCGGGCGCTCCTCGTCGAGGGCGAACCAGACCGGCCTGCGATCCGCGCCGGTCTCGGAGAAGGCGGTGAACGGGACGAGGCAGCGATGCTCGGGCCCGAGCCAGCGCCGCCAGTGCGGGCTTTTGGTGTTGCGGATGTTGGTGACGCCGCGATCGGTCTTCTTGCCCTTCAGCGCGAAGGCGGGCGAGGGCATCCCCCAGCGGGCGGTGACGAGCTCCGCCCCGCCGGACCCGGCGCGCAGGACGGGCGCGGTCTGGTCGGGATAGATCCCGTCCAGGGCGGGCAGGTTGCCGGCGCGATCCTGCAGCGGGCCGAAGAGGCGGCGCATCTCGTCCTGGGTGCGGGTCATGTTGTAGAGATTGCACATGGAGGCCTCGTCTGCCGCGCCCGCGGCCCCTTGGCGCGCGGAGATGTCCCGACACGGTATAGCGGTCCCGGCGGGACTTTGAACCGCGGGAGGGGAGATCCGCAGGGACGCCGGACGCCCGCGGCGATCGGCGTCAGCCGGTCACGGGAGCATCCGCAGCAGGATGCCGTCGCGGTCCACCAGATGATGCTTCAGCGCCGCCGCGACATGGACGGACAGCAGCCCGACGAGGCCGAGCGCGCAGGCGCGGTGGACGAGGAAGGCCGCGTCGGCGAGAGCCTGGTCGCCCACCGGCCAGGGGTCGGGCAGGACGAGGGTGTCGAAGACCCGGTTCTCGATGCCGAGCAGCGTCTGCAGCGGCGCGGCGGAGGCGTAGATCCAGCCCGAGATCGGCAGGACGAAGAGCAGGGCGTAGAGCGCCAGATGGCTGGCCCGGCCGGTCCGCATTTGCCAGGCGGGCATCCCCGGCGGCATCCGGGGGGAGACGCGGTCCGACAGGCGCCAGGCGGTGCGCAGGACGAGGACGCAGAGAATGACCGTTCCCCAGCTCTTGTGCAGCTGGTCGGCCTCGAACCGGCGGACGAGATCGTCGACCTGCAGGATATAGGCGGCGATGCCGAGCTGCAGGAAGACCAGCGCCGCCGTCGCCCAGTGCAGCAGTTGCGCGACCCAGCCCCAACGCTTTTCCGAGTTGCGGGCCTGCATGGCGGTCTCACTTCTCGATCATGTCGAGCCGGATCTGCACCGGAAGCATCGCCGGAATCTCCCCCGGCGCCCCGTCGGCCCCGAAGGCGGTCCGGTCGATCGTCCCGTCGAGCAGGAATCCCGCCGCGAATCGGCTCGGGTCGCTCTCGGCGGGGCCGTAGCGGAAGACCCGGGCCTTGAAGAGGATCGGCTGCGTCACGTCGCGGAGGGTGATCCGCCCGTGAATGTCGGCGGTCGATCGCGAGGTCAGGACGAGACGGTCGAGGTCGAAGCGGATCACCGGGTATCGGTCGACGGCGAGGAACTGCTCGGAGCGCGCCATGCGGTCGGCCGGCGGCAGGCCGGTCCGCATCGACTCCGCCCGCACGTCGATCCGGGCGGT
The DNA here is from genome assembly GCA_963829665.1 of uncultured Alphaproteobacteria bacterium. Taxonomy (GTDB): domain Bacteria; phylum Pseudomonadota; class Alphaproteobacteria; order Rhodobacterales; family Rhodobacteraceae; genus Palleronia. The sequence goes on from CAWHJL010000001.1 coordinate 643,754, forward strand.
TGCCGATTCGGGATGGGCCTGGTCGAAATCGACGATTCCGGCATAGCCGGGAAACAGTAGCCGGACGTTCAGCCCGCGCCAAGGCACCAGCACCTCGATCCGGGTGTCGGGCAGCAGCTCCCAGCTCGCCGCTCCGGCCGGAGCGGACCCGATCAGGAGCAGGAGGAGCAAGGCGCGGAACATGCGGCAAGCCTAGCATCACGGCCCCGGTCACGGCGACAACACTTCGTGTGTGCCCGGTTCGACGGCGCAGATTCATGGGACCCGAATGGCCGTTTCGGAGCTTTGGGAACGGATAGCGATCGCGCAACCGAACGGGCACGGCGTCGATGCCGCAGGACTCACTCTGGCAGGGTCTCGACACGGACGGGCGCCCTCCCGATTGGAGGCGGACCCCCCTCGGCCCGATGAACGGATGGTCGGCCCGGTTGCGCGTCCTCGCGGAGGCGGTGGCGCGATCCGGCGGCGCGGCCTGTCTCTTCTGGGGAACGGAGGGGACGATGATCTTCGGCGCGGCCTGGGCCGAGGCGCTCGGCCCGGGCGGCGCGGCCCTGCTCGGCCGCGCGGCGGGGCGGCTCTCCACCGCGCTCGCGGAGGCCTATGCGGCGACCCGGCGCGGCGCCGCGCCCGACGCGCCGCGGACCATGGCGCGCGCGCTCGCGGGGGCGCTGGGCCAGGGGCACGACGCGACGCTCTCCTGCTTTCCGATCCTGGACGACGGGGGGCGGGTCGAGGGCGTGCTCGCGCAGGCAGCGCCGGTGGCCCCCGCATCGGCCGCAACCGGGCTCGCCGGGTGGGACGGGTCGCGCGGGGTCCGCCTCGCGGCGGAGCGCACCGGGGCGGCGCTGCGCGACAGCGAGGAGCGGCACGCCTTCCTCGTCGATCTCGGCCATGCGCTGCGTGCGTCCGCTGGCGTGGCGGAGATCGAATCGACGGGCGCCGGGATGGTCCGCGACCGGCTCGACGCCGCGCAGGCCTGGTTCCGGCTGGCCGGCGAGGACGCGGGTCCGGCCGCTGCCACGGGCTATGCGCCCGGCCCCCCCGACCCGGTCGGCGCGCGCGGCCTCGCGGCGATCCGCCGCGAGCTTCGCGGCGGGCGGACGATGGTGGTGCGGAATGCGGCAACGGATCCGCGGCTCGAGGCGACGGAGCGCGCCCGGCTGCGCGACCTGGCGATCGGGGCCTTCCTCGCCTGCCCGATCCTGGCGGAGGGCCGGCTGGTGGCGGTGCTCGGCATCGCCGATCCCGCGCCCCGCGCCTGGACGCGGCGCGAGATCGCCCTTGCCGAGGCGGCGGGGCCGCGGATCTGGCGGGAGCGCGTCCGCGCCGCGGCGCAGGAGGCGCTGCGGGCGAGCGAGGAGCGGCACGCCTTCCTCCTGCGGCTCAGCGACGCGCTGCGGCCGCTGGGCGACGCGAGGGAGATCCAGGCGGTGGCCGCACGGCTGGTCTGCGACCGTCTCGGCGCCGCCCGGGCCGGCTTCGCCCTCATCGAGACCGGCCGCGACGGCGCGGGAGACGGCCCGGCCGCCGGCGACGGCTTCCCCTGCGTCACGGCGGCGGTGCTTGGCGGGCAGACGCTGGCGGTGGAGGATGCCGCCTCCGATCCGCGCCTCGGGGAGACGGACAGGGCGGCCTGCGCGGCCAACGACATCGCCAGCTTCGTGGTGACGCCGCTGGTGAAGGCGGGCGCGACGCGGGCGATCTTCGCCGCGCACGGACCCCGGCCGCGGCGCTGGGAGGCGCGGGAGATCGAGTTGCTGGAGGAGGTGGCGGAGCGGATCCGGGCGGCGGTGGAGCGGGCCCGCGCCGAGGCCGCGATGCGGGCCAGCGAGGAGCGCTTCCGGGCGCTCGTCACCGCGACCAGCGACGGCGTCTACCGGATGAGCCCGGACTGGCGCGAGATGCGCAAGCTCGACGGCGCGGGAACCCTCGGGGACACGCGGGCGCCGCGGGCGGACTGGCTCGACGATTATGTCGACCCCGCCGACCAGCCGAAGGTGATGGCGGCGATCGGGCAGGCCATCGCCACGCGGTCGGTCTTCGAGCTCGAGCACCGCGTGCGGCGCTCCGACGGGACGCTGGGCTGGACGATCTCGCGGGCGGTGCCGCTTCTCGACGCCGACGGCGCCATCGTCGAGTGGTTCGGCACCGCCAGCGACGTGACCGAGCGGCGGCAGGCCGAGGAATCGGTCCGGCAGGCGGAATTGCGCCTGCGCCTGGCCCAGAAGGCGGCGGGCGTCGCCACCTTCGACTGGATGATCCGGTCCAGCGGGGGAAGCTGGAGCCCCGAACTGCTCGACATGCTGGGATTCCAGGCCGGCACGCTCGGCGGCAGCTACGAGGAGTGGATCGCGATGATCCATCCCGAGGACCGGGTCCAGGCAACGACCTGCATCGAGGCGGCCTTCGATACCGGCGTGCTGGAAGGCGAATGGCGCGTGGTGCGGCAGGACGGCGAGATCCTGTCGGTGCTGGTGCGCGGCCTGATCGAGCATGACGGGCTCGACCGGCCCGTGCGGCTGACCGGCGCCCAGATGGACATCACCGAACGGCTCCTCTCGGAAGACCTCGTGCGGCACCACATCGCCCGCATCGACGCGCAGATCGCGGCGCTCCGGCGGCAATTCCGGTCGCGCGGGTATTGAGCCGCGGCCACCCGGCCGGTCCCCGTGCGGGCCGGGCGGCGGCAGGTCGCGCGGATTTCATGCCGACCGCCGCTCTCGAAGATGGATCTGTGGAAAAGTGCGGTTAAGGTCGGTGTATGCGACCCACGGCCGCGAGCGGCCCCGAAAGGACGCTTCCCATGTCGGCATTCAAGCGCATTACCGACTGTCATCTGGAAACCGACCCCCGGTTCGCGCATGTGCCGGCGGAGCTCCTGGCGGCGCTGAACGCGATCGGCCAGCTGCGCTCCTACCGTGCCGGGCACACCGTCCAGTTCGACGGCGACGGATCGGATTTCGTCGGCAGCGTGAAATCCGGCGTGTTGCGGCTCATGCGGCGGTCCAGAACCGGGCAGGAGCACATTCTCGGGTTGCTGCAGCCGGGCGACCTGTTCGGCCGCGACATCGATCCGGCGGAGGGCTGCAGCATTGAGGCAGCCACCCCGGCGGAGATCCTCTGTTTCGCTCGCGCCGGGTTCGAATCGCTCCTGCGGGACTCGCCGCACCTGCAACGGGTGGTCCGGGCCGGCGCCCGTGACAGGCTCGCCACGACCCGCGACTGGCTGGTCATCGTCTCGAACCACCGCATGAAGGGGCGCCTCGCCGGCTTCCTCATCACGCTCTACGCGCGGCACAACGGTGCCGGTCCCTCGCCTCCGGCGAAGCGGAACGGAGCCGACATCCGGTTCCCGATCAGCCGCCTCGACCTGGCGAGTCTTCTCGGCACCCGGCAGGAATCCATCTCCCGCGCGCTGCATGCCCTGGATGACGAGGGGACCATCCGCATCCTCGAGCCCAATCTGATCCGCATCGTCGACCTCGCCGCGCTCGCCGAGATGGCGGGCGGCGACGGGCTCACCGCCGCCGCGGGGCTGGCGGAGCCGGGCCGGAGATCCTTCCGCGCGTCGTGACGTCGGCCGGGAGGAGCCCCGACCGGCAAGCGTTCGGTAACGTACAGTTTCTCCCTCTTCCACCCGCGGCGGCAGTGATTAACTTACGCTCCGGATTGCGGCGACGTGCCGCAGTTCTTGACGAGTGATCGGCGTGGGGTCGGTTCGCGGACCCGGGCTCGCGGACCGGCTCTCCCCGTCGCCGCTCGTGATCCGCCCGCCGGGCGGAGGGCATAGGCGGCACGAGTGGGAACCATGACCAGACGGCAGAGCACAAGCGAGGCGCATCGCGGCGGGGCCGCCCGGCGCCGCGCGACGGCGCCGGCCCCCCTGCGGATCGCCCGGCCGGCGCAGACGGGCGACCGGGACGACCGGGAGGCGATGCTTCTCGCCGAGATGCATCACCGTGTGGCCAACAGCCTGAGCCTCGCCTCCGCGATGCTGGGCATGCAGGCGCGCCGGTCCGACGAGGTGGCCGTCCGCCGCGCGCTGCGCGAGGCGCAGTCGCGTCTCTGGGCCATAGCCAGCGTCCATTCGCGGTTGCAGCAGATCCGCGGCGAGGATTGCGTCTGCCTGCCCGAGTTCCTCGAGGGCTTCCTTCCGGTGATCGGCGAGAGCATCGGGGTCGGTTACGCGTTCTCCGCCGGGGAGGACGACATCCACGTCTCCGGGTCGACGGCGAGCCATCTCGGCATCGCCATCAACGAGCTGTCGCTGAACGCGCTGAAACACGGGCATACCGGCAAGACGGATGTGCAGATCGCGGTGACGCTGGACCGGCCGGAGGCCGATCTGGCGCAGCTCGAGTTGCAGGACGGAGGAACGGGCTTCGCCGGGAAGATCGACCTCGCCCAGGGGCGCGGCCTCGGCATCACCCTGGTCCGGTCGCTGCTGGAGGTGTTCGACGGAACGCTCTCCATCCGGAACGCGAACGGGGCCTGTTTCACGATCGATTTTCCGCTGGAGTGAGGCCGATCAGCCGCCGGTATTCCGCTTCGGGCCGACCGTAGAGGCCGTCGGCGCGCTCAATGAGGCCGGCGCGGTCGAGCACGGTGACGAGCCCGCGGCTGGCGCGGATGAGCCGCTCCCCCTCGACGAGGTGGATCGCTTCGGTCACGCTGGCGCGGCGCACCCCGAGCATCGTGGCGAGAAACTCGTGCGTGATCGGCAGCTTGTCGCTGCCGATGCGGTCGTGGCACATCAGCAGCCAGCGGCACAGGCGCTGCTCCAGCCGCGCCTGGGAATTGGCCACGGCGGTGTGGGCGATCTGCAGCAGGAACGACTGCACGAAGTGGAGCAGGTACAGGCGGATCGCGGGGCCTTCGTCCATGAGGCGCCGCATCTGCCCGGCCTCGATCCGGTAGCCGTGCCCCGGCACCTGCATGAAGCATTCGTAAAGCCCGCGGCCGTTTCCCATGATGACGGAGAGGCCCGTCAGCCCCTCCCGGCCGATCACGCCGACCTCGCTGCGCCGGTCGCGGCCGGACTGGGCGACGGCGGAGGCGATGCCGGATTCGGGGAAATAGAGATGCGTGACCGGCTTGCCGGAGGTTTCGAGCCGGTAGCGCACCGGAAGATCGACGGGCTCCAGACACGGGGCCAGCCGCTCCGCATCCTCGGCTGAGAGGGACCGCAGGAGCTGGTTGCTGTACTCGGAAACGTGATGTTGGTCCACTATGTCCCCCGCCCGGTCAGGCAAGAGCGCAGTGTGTGGTCTCTCAGCCGCTCGCGCCCGAATTTCCAGCGAACGATATAACCGAAACGATCCCCGGCGGCGAGAGTTCCCGAAGCGCACCGGCTTCGGGCCGATCGGGCTCCGGCCGCGTGCGGCGCGTGTCGCCGATTTCGCCGTTGCCGCCCGATCCCGGCAGCCGGTCGCGGAAGCGGCCCTCTTTCCGCGCGGTGCGGGCGCCGGCACTTCATCCCGGCGCCGGACGCCACAGGGTCCGCGCGACCCCCGAAACCGGGCCGCCGCCGCGAACGGGTCGCGGCGGCGGGGCCGGGATCAGCCCTGGTCGAGCGGCAGGGCGACGAAGCGGGGCTCGCCCTGGCGCCGGATGAGCAGCAGGATCGACTGGCGGCCGGCGTCGCGGGCGGCGTCGATCTGGGCCTGCAGGTCGGAGACGCCGGCGATCTTCTCCTGCCCGGCTTCGGTGATGACGTCGCCGGAGCGGATGCCCTTCTCGTAGGCCTCGCTGTCCTGGGCGACATCGGTCACGGCAAGCCCCTCGGTGCCGTCGTCGAGGCCGAGCTGCTGGCGCATCTCCTCCGACAGGGGCTGGACGTTGATGCCGAGGATCTCGCGCTCGGCCTCCTCGGGCGCGTCGCGATTGGCCGCGGCCGGCACCGCCTCCGCCTCCTCGCGGCGGCCGAGGGTGACCTCGAGCTTCTCGGTCGAGCCCTCGCGCCAGACGGTTACCGGGACGGTGGCGCCGATCTCGGCATCTCCGACACGGCGGACAAGCTCGCGGGTGTCGGCGACGGTCCTGCCGTTGAAGCTCTGGATCACGTCGCCCGACTTCATCCCGGCCTCGGCGGCGGGACCTTCGGGCACGTCGGTCACCAGCGCGCCGGAGGCGGCCTTGAGGCCGATGCTCTCGGCGATGTCCTCGGTCACGTCCTGGATGCGGACGCCGAGCCAGCCGCGGCGGGTCTCGCCGTATTCGCGGAGCTGATCGACGACCTTCTGCACCACGTTCGACGACATGGCGAAGCCGATGCCGATGGACCCGCCGTTGGGCGACAGGATGGCGGTGTTCACGCCCACGACCTCGCCCTCCATGTTGAACAGCGGGCCGCCGGAATTGCCGCGGTTGATGGCGGCGTCGGTCTGGATGTAATCGTCATAGGTGCCCGAGAGCGCCCGGTTGCGGGCCGAGACGATGCCGGCGGAGACCGAGAAGCCCTGCCCCAGCGGGTTGCCCATCGCCATCACCCAGTCGCCGACATGGGCCTGGTCGGAATTTCCGAAAGGAACGGGCTTCAGCGGCGCGTCGCTCTCGACCTTGAGCAGCGCGATGTCGGTCTTGGGATCGGTGCCGACGAGCTTGGCGTCGAGCGTGTCGCCGTTGAAGAACTCGATCTGGATCTCGTCGGCGCCGTCGATGACGTGGTTGTTGGTGACGATGAAGCCGTCCTCGGAGATCACGAAGCCCGAGCCCAGCGCCTGGCTGCGGCGCGGCTCCTGCTGGCCCTCGTTGCGGTCCATGAAGTCGTTGAAGAAGTCCTCGAAGGGGCTGCCCTCGGGGACCTGCGGCATCGGGCCGGAGCGCGCGGCGACGGTGGTGGAGGTGGTGATGTTCACCACCGAGTCGCTGATCTTCTCGGCCAGGGGCGCGAAGGTCTCGGGCGTCGCCTGCGCGTCGAGCGCGGGTGTCACCACCAGCGCGGTGCCGAGCATCAGAGCGGTCGCAAGGCGCCGGACCTGCCGGGCGGGAATGTGGAATGCGGTCGTCACTCTCGTGCTCTCCTTGATGCGAATGGGTCGCGGACATCCGCCGGATCGTGTGGCGGACGCCAGGTCACGATCATGGATTATGTGATCGGGAGCGGATCCTACAACACACCGATCGGTCGCGCAGGCTCAACAGGGCGTGACGGATCGCGACCGCCGCTCAGACGCCAACCGCGCGGGCGAGGGCGATCAGGCCCACGCCGACGGTCAGGGCGAGCAGACCCGCCAGGCGGCGGGCCTCCACCGGCATGTCGCGCAGCGTGTCGAGGATCTGGTCGATCCGCCCCGGCGCGAGGGCGAAGAACAGCCCCTCGACGCTGAGCACCAGGCCGAGGGCGAAGAGCAGCGTCGCCATCAATTGGTCTGGACGCTGGCCGCCGCGCCGTCGGACCCGGATTCCTGCCCGGTTTCGGTATCGGCCCCCTCTCCGCCGGAGGGAGCGGAGGCCCCGGAACCCTCGCCGCTGCCCCCGCCGGGGCTGGCGGTCTTCAGGTAGTCGAAGAACTCGTTGTCCGGGGAGAGGACGAGGGTGGAATTGCCGCTTTGCAGGGAGCGCTGATAGGCGGCCAGAGAGCGGTAGAAGCGGAAGAAGTCCTGATCCGCGCCGTAGGCATCGGCGTAGATGTTGGAGCGCTCGGCATCCGCCTCGCCGCGGGTGATCTCTAAGTCGCGCTCGGCCTCCGAGACGAGCTCGACCACGGTCCGGTCGGCCTGGGCGCGCACGCGCTGGGCCGCCTCCGCGCCGCGGGCGCGCTCGTCGGTGGCCTCGCGCTGGCGTTCGGCGCGCATGCGCTCGAAGGTGGCGGCGAGGTTCTGGTCGGGCAGCGCGGTCTGCTTGAGGCGCACGTCGATGACCTCGAGGCCCAGCGCGTCGGCGCGCTGGCGGGCCTGGTCGCGGATGCGGACCATGAGCTCGGAGCGGTCCTCGGAGAGGATGGTGTTGGATGTGACCCCCTCGGAGCCCAGCACGGCGCGGGTCTGGGCGATGAGGATCGCGGCGAGCCGGCTCTCGGCGGAGCGGATGCCGCCGACGCCGACGGCGCGGCGGAACTGCTCCACGTCGCGGATGCGGTAGCGCGCGAAGGCGTCGACGATCAGGCGGCGGTCGTCGGAAGGGGTGACCTCGATCGGATCGGTGTCGAGCGCCAGGATGCGGTCGTCATAGGTCACCACGTCCTGGATGAACGGGATCTTGAAGCCGAGGCCCGGATCCTCCTTCACGTTCTTGATCTGGCCGAATTGCAGGACCAGGGCCTTCTCGCGCTCGTCGACGACGAAGATCGAGTTCAGCAGGACGAAGAGGGCGACGGCCACGACGCCCAGCAGAACATAAAGTTTGCGCATCAGTTCGACCCTCCGCCGGTCGTGTTCGTCTGCTGCTGGGGGGCGCTCCGGTTCGAGCCGCCGCGCAGCTCGTTGATCGGCAGGTAGGGCACGACGCCCTGGCCGCTGCCGCCCTGCTCGTCGAGGATTACCTTGTCGACGCGGCCGAGCACCTGTTCCATCGTCTCGAGATAGAGGCGCTTGCGGGTCACCTCCGGCGCCTGGCGGTATTCCGCCAGCACGGCCGAGAACCGCGACGCCTCGCCCTGGGCCTCGTTGACGACGCGGGCGCGGTAGCCCTCGGCCTCCTCGAGAATCTCGGCCGACTGGCCGCGGGCCTCGGCGAGCACGCGGTTGGCGTAGGCGTCGGCCTGACGCTCAAGCCGGTCGCGCTCCTGCTCGGCGGCCTGCACGTCGCGGAAGGCGTCGATCACCTCGGCGGGCGGATCGGACTTGTCGAGGTTGAGGCGCACGATGTTGACGCCGGAATTGTAGCTGTCGAGCGTGTTCTGGATCAGCTCCTGCGTGTCGGCGGCGACCACGTCCCGGTCGCGATTCAGGATCGGCGCGAGCTCGGAGCGTGCGACCACCTCGCGCATCGCCAATTCGCTCACCGAGCGGATCGTCTCCGCCGGCTCGGCCAGGTTGAAGAGATACTGGGCGGGATCGCGGATGTTCCAGACCACCTCGAACTCGATGTCGACGATGTTGGCGTCGGTGGTGAGCATGAGGCCGTTATCGGCGGAATTGCCGCGCCCGGTTCCGAGCTCCTCGGTCTGCTCGCGGGTGACCGGGATCACCTCGTGGGTGACGACCGGCCAGGGTGCGAAGTTCAGGCCCGGCTGCCCGGTGGAGCTGTATTCGCCGAGGAAGAGCTCGACCGACTGCTCCTCGGGCCGGACGGTGTAGAGGCTGGCGAAGAGCCACAGGGCCAGAAGGACGAGGCCGCCGAGGATGTAGGCGTTGCGGCCGATCTGCGGGCCGCCGCCTCCGCCGCCGCCGGAGGGCCCGTCCGGACGGTTGCCGCGCCCCCCCATGAGGACGCGGAGCTGATCCTGCCCCTTGCGCATCAGGTCGTCGAGGTCGGGACCCTGCCGGCCGCCCTGCCCGGGTCGTTGCCCGCCAGGTCGTCTGCCGCGGTCGCCGCCTCCGTCGCCGCCCCGGTTGCCGCCGCCCCACGGGCCGCCGTTGTTGCCTGCCATACCTGGTGCGTTCCCTTTCCTGTCGTCGCGATCTTCTCAAGGCCGTCGAAGTGTCCGGGCCAACATGTGCGTCGCGCCCGCGCCGTTCAACCCGACCGGACGGGTTGCGACATGGTGACGAGTTCCTCCGAGAGCGTCGGATGCACCGCGCAGGTCGCGTCGAACTGGTCCTTGGTTAACCGGTTCTTCACCGCGATGCCGACCATCTGGATCAATTCGCCGGCATTGTCGGCGACGATATGCGCGCCGAGCACCACCCGCGTCTCGCTGTCGACGACGAGTTTCAGCAGCGAGCGGCCCGGCTGGCCGATGAACGCCGTGCGCATCGGGCGGAAGGCGGTGCAGTAGACGTCGATGGCGCGGTCGCGGCCCGCCTCCTCCTCGGTGAGGCCGACGGTGCCGAGCTCCGGCCGGGTGAAAACGGCCGAGGGGATCAGTTCGTGATCGACCGGACAGTCCTCGCCCTGGAAAACGGTGCGGGTGAAGGCCATGCCCTCGCGGATCGCCACCGGAGTGAGCTGCACCCGGTCGGTGACGTCGCCGATGGCGTAGATCGACGGGACCGAGCTCTGGGAATAGGCGTTGACGGCGATCGCGCCCTTGCGTCCGAGCTTAACCCCGACCTCCTCGAGCCCCAGCCCGTCGGTGTTGGGGCGGCGCCCGGTGGCGAAGAGGACATGGTCGAAGACCGCCTCGCGGCCGGTGGTGGACTGAACCCAGATCGGGCAGCCCGCCTCGGCGTCGGTCGCGCTTTTGGGGTTGCCTCCGAGTTCGGGCTCGGGCGCGGGTTCGTCGGGGCCGACCGGCGCGCCGGTGGCGGCGTCGGATCCCGCGCCGACCGGGCGCACGTCCTCGTGCTGCGCCGCCTCGCCCATCGCCACGATGGAGGTGCCGGTATGGATGTCGATGCCGCGCTCGTGCATCATCTCGGCCACGAGACCGCGACATTCGTCGTCGAATCGGTTCAGGATCTGGCCGCCGCGCAGATACATGGTCACGTTCACGCCGAGCCCGGCCATGATGCAGGCGAACTCGCAGCCGATATAGCCGCCGCCGACGATCAGCATCGAGGCCGGCAGCCGCTCCAGCAGGAACATGTCGTTGGAGACGAGGCCCAGATCGGCGTGGTCGAGCGCAGGACGCACCGGCGAGCCGCCGACGGCGACGAGGATGTGCGCGGCCGATTTCGTGTCGCCCCCGGAGAGCGCGATCTCGTGGGGGCCGGCAAGGCGGGCGCGGCAATCGAAGATGTCGATATCGGACTTCTCGAGCATCGCGCGGTAGACGCCCTCGAGCCGGTCGAGCTCGCCCTGGAGATTGCCGCTGAAGCGGGGCCAGTCGAACCCTTCGCTCTGCGCGTCCCAGCCATAGGCGCGCGCCTCCGAGATCATCTCGGGGTAGGAACTGGCGAAGACCATGAGCTTCTTCGGCACGCAGCCGCGGATCACGCAGGTGCCGCCCAGCCGGCTCTCCTCCGCCAGCGCGACACGCGCCCCGGTCGCCGCCGCGGTGCGCGCGGCGCGCACGCCGCCGGATCCGCCGCCGATGACGAAGAGATCGTAGTCGAACTCGCTCATGGAACCCCCTGTTGCCGGCCGCGCGGCCCCCTATCCCACGGGGCGGAGGCGATGGCCAGACGCGGCGGGGCGCCGCGAAGAAGGAGGCGGGCGCCCGAGGCGCCCGCAATCCGTCACGGCTTCTTGGGGTCGTCGTGATGGTGATGATGGTGGTGCTCCTCGGTCTTGTCGGGGGTGACCGCATCCTGCACCTTGCCGGCCGTTTCCTGGGTCTTGCCCTCGACCCGGTCGGCCTTGCCCTCGGCCTGCATCTTCTCGTTGCCGAGAAGATCGCCGACGGCATCCTTCACCTTGCCCATCAGGTCCTTCGACTTGCCCTTGGCTTCGTTCTCGTTGGTCATGTTTCGTCCTCCTGAACGCTCGATCAAGTTAACGCGCGCCCCGGCGCGCACGTTCCATCGGGATCGCCTCAGCGCTTTCCCCTGAGGGCATCCTCGACCTTGCCGGCACCCTTCCGGGTCTTGCCCTCGGCCTGATCGGCGCGGCCCTCCGCCCTGGTGCGTTCGCTTCCGGTCGCCTTGCCGGCGGCCTCCTTGAGCTTGCCGGCGGCGTCCTTCGCCGCGCCCTTCGCCTTGTTCCTGTTCATCTCGATGCCCTCCTCGGAGCATGATGCAGATGCGGGCGAACGCCGGCCGCGGCGGCGCGTTCCCCTGCCCCGGGGAGGTCAGGCAAACGTGATCGCCGCTCGCGGCGCCGGCGACGCCCGTCAGACCAGCCGCGAGACCTCCTTCGCGGCGCGGACGAAATCGGCGAAGAGCGGATGCGGGGCGAAGGGCTTGGACTTGAGCTCGGGGTGGAATTGGACGCCGATGAACCACGGATGCCCGGTGACCTCGACGATCTCGGGCAGGCGGCCGTCGGGCGACATGCCGGAGAAGCACAGGCCATGGGCCTCGAGCGCCTCGCGGTAGCGGATATCGACCTCGTAGCGGTGGCGGTGGCGCTCCTCGATGCGGTGGGCGCCATAGACCTCGGCGACCTTCGATCCCTCCTTCAGATGCGCGGTGTAGGCGCCGAGCCGCATGGTGCCGCCCTTGTCGCCCATCACGTCGCGGGCGACGGTCTGGTTGTCCTTGATCCATTCGCGGAGATGGAAGATCACCGGCTCGAACCGCGCCTGACCGGCCTCGTGGTCGAATTCCTGGCTGCCGGCGCGGGACATGCCGGCGAGGTTCCGCGCCGCCTCCACCACCGCCATCTGCATGCCGAGACAGATGCCGAGATAGGGGATGCCGCGCTCGCGGGCAAATTGCGCGGCCTTGATCTTGCCTTCCGTGCCGCGCTCGCCGAAGCCGCCGGGCACGAGGATGGCGTCGAAGGGCTCCAGATGCGCGGCCGGATCCTCGCTGTCGAAGAGCTCGGCATCGACCCATTCCACATGCACCTTCACGCGGTTGGCCATGCCGCCATGGGTCAGCGCCTCGGCGATGGACTTGTAGGCGTCCTCAAGCTGGGTGTACTTGCCGACGATGGCGATGCGGACCTCGCCCTCGGGGTTGAAGATCCGGTCGGCGACGTCGTCCCAGCGCGCCATGTTGGGCTTCGGGGCGGGCGAGATGCCGAAGGCGTCGAGCACCGCCTGGTCGAGCCCCTCGCGGTGATAGGCCAGCGGCGCCTCGTAGATCGAGTTGAGGTCGTAGGCGGCGATGACGCTGTCGGGGCGAACGTTGCAGAACAGCGCCAGCTTCTCGCGCTCCTTCTCGGGGATCTGCTTCTCGGAGCGGCAGACGAGCACGTCGGGGGCGATGCCGATGGCGCGCAGCTCCTTCACCGAGTGCTGGGTGGGCTTGGTCTTGAGCTCGCCGGAGGCGGCGATCCACGGGAGCAGCGTCAGGTGCATGAAGATGCACTGGCCGCGCGGGCGCTCCTGGGCGAATTGCCGGATCGCCTCGAAGAACGGCAGCCCCTCGATGTCTCCGACCGTGCCGCCGATCTCGCAGAGCATGAAATCGACCTCGTCGGCGCCGATGGTCAGGAAGTCCTTGATCTCGTCGGTGACGTGGGGAATCACCTGGATGGTCTTGCCGAGGTAGTCGCCGCGGCGCTCCTTCTCCAGCACGCTCGAATAGATGCGCCCCGAGGACACCGAATCGGTCGCCCGCGCGGCGACGCCGGTGAATCGCTCGTAATGGCCCAGATCGAGATCGGTCTCGGCGCCGTCATCGGTGACGAAGACCTCGCCGTGCTCGAACGGGCTCATCGTGCCGGGATCGACGTTGAGATAGGGGTCGAGCTTTCGCAGCCGCACCGAGAAGCCCCGCGCCTGCAGGAGCGCTCCCAGCGCCGCGGAGGCCAGCCCCTTGCCCAGCGAGGACACCACGCCGCCGGTGATGAAGACGTAACGCGCCATGTATTCGGAATCTCCCGTGGGTCGGTATCGGCCTGACGTGCGACCGCCACGGGAGTCCGGACTAGCGCCCCGCCGGCGCGCCCGCAACCGGGAGAAGCGCCGCGGGAGTTATTCCGCGCGCGGGGGCAGCGAGGGCTGGTCGCCGGAGGTGGTGGGAGGCGGCAGCAGGTCGCCGCCGAGCTCGGGCGTCGAGGGCGACTGGTCGCCCTCCTCGACCGGCGCGCCCTGGGTCTCCTGGCCGACGCGGTCGAGGACCGAACTGTCGCCGGTGGTCTGGGCGGCGATGACCGTCAGCCAGATGGAGGTGCCGATGAAGCAGACCGCCAGCCCCCAGGTCATCTTGCCGAGCGCCGTCGCCGCGCCGCGGGCCGACATGGCGCCGCCGCCGCCCATGCCGAGACCGCCGCCCTCGGAGCGCTGCAGCAGCACGACGCCGATCAGGCAGAGCGCGAGGATCAGGTGGACGGTGAGGAGGATGTTCTGCATTGCGGGCGCTATCCGGCGTTTGACCGGGGCCGATCTATGCCCATCGCGGCCACGGCGCAACCCGACCGCTGCGCTGCGGGCGCAGGTCAGGCGTCGTCGAAGCGCAGATGCCCCTTGACCGAGCGGGCGCGGGCGGCAGCGGTCGCGAGCGGCGCCACCTGCATGCGCTTCGACCTTGTCGCCTTCCCCGCCTCCATGGTCGACCGGATCACCCCCGCGCCCGGGCCGGAGGTGGGCGCGACGCCGGCCCGGATCCGCTATTGCCGCGGCGTGGACGAGGCCGGGGAGAGGTATCGCCTTCGCGATCCGCGGGAGGCGGAAGCGATCCCCGGGTGATCGCGTCGGCTCCGTCTTTCCGGCTTTCGTCCCGGCATCGGTCCCGCTAGACAGTGCGCCGGTCCGGAATGGAGAGGCACATGGCCAATGTCGCGGTGATCGGCGCGCAATGGGGCGACGAGGGCAAGGGCAAGATCGTCGACTGGCTCTCCGAGCGGGCCGACGTGATCGTGCGCTTCCAGGGCGGGCACAATGCCGGCCACACGCTCGTCATCGACGGCGTGACCTACAAGCTGAACGCCCTGCCCTCGGGCGTGGTCCGGCGGGGCAAGATCTCGGTGATCGGCAACGGCGTGGTGCTCGATCCCTGGCATCTGATGCAGGAGATCGCGACGATCCGCGGGCAGGGGGTGGAGATCGACCCCGGGACGCTGATGATCGCCGAGAACACGCCGCTCATCCTGCCCTTCCACGGCGAGCTCGACCGGGCGCGCGAAGGGCAGACGACCGTGGCCAGGATCGGCACCACCGGCCGCGGCATCGGCCCCGCCTACGAGGACAAGGTCGGGCGGCGGGTGATCCGCGTGGCCGATCTCGCCGACCCGGACACGCTGGCGCTGCGGGTGGACCGGGCGCTCGTGCATCACAATGCGCTGCGCCACGGGCTCGGCCTCGAGCCCATCGACCGCGACCGGCTGATCGACGACCTGACGGCGATCGCACCCGAGATCCTGCCCTATGCCCGCCCCGTCTGGCGCGAGCTCGACGCCGCCAAGCGGCAGGGACGGCGCATTCTCTTCGAGGGGGCGCAGGGGGCGCTGCTCGACATCGATTTCGGCACCTATCCGTTCGTCACCTCGTCGAACGTGATCGCGGGACAAGCGGCGACCGGGTCGGGGCTCGGGCCGGACGCGGTGAATTTCACCCTCGGGATCGTGAAGGCCTACACCACCCGCGTCGGCGAGGGCCCGTTCCCGACCGAACTCGACGACGCGGACGGCGAGCGGCTGGGCACGCGGGGGCGGGAATTCGGCACCGTGACAGGGCGCAAGCGGCGCTGCGGCTGGTTCGACGCGACGCTGGTCCGGCAGAGCTGCGTCATCTCGGGCATGCAGGGGATCGCGCTCACCAAGCTCGACGTGCTCGACGGGTTCGAGCGGCTGAAGATCTGCGTGGGCTACGATCTCGACGGGACGCGGCTCGATTATCTGCCGACCGCCTCGGAGGCGCAATCGCGCTGCGTGCCGGTCTACGAGGAGATGGAGGGCTGGCCGGATTCGACGGAGGGCGCGCGGAGCTGGGCCGATCTGCCGGCGGGGGCGGTGAAATACGTGCGCCGGGTCGAGGAGCTCATCGGCTGCCCGGTGGCGCTGCTCTCCACCAGCCCGAAGCGCGAGGACACGATCCTCGTCACCGACCCGTTCCGCGACTGATGGCGCTCGGCCACCGGGCCAAGCGGCGCTGGTCGCTCGCGATCCTGCTGATCGGGCTGCCGGTCTGGATCGTCCTCGCCTCGAGCGCGATGACCTGGATCGGCCGGCCGCCGATCCTGGTGGAACTTCTCGTCTATCTGGCGCTCGGGGTGATCTGGGCCCTGCCCTTCCGCGCCGTGTTCCGCGGCGTCGGTCAGCCGCCGCCCGACGAGTCCGGCGGCGGCGAGTGAGCCTCCGCCTCGCGCGGGACGTAGCATCCCGCCTCGGTCCGCCGCAGGCGCTGCTCGCGCAGGAGGAGGCCGACGGCGCGAAGCCAGTCCGCCTTCGGGGCCTCCTCTCCCGGTTCGACGGATGCGGCGATGAGCGCCTCGCGCGGCATCCCGCCCGGCCCTGCGGCGCGGGCGGTGCGCTCCAGCCTGTCGGCGAGATCGGCGCGCGGGCCGGGCCCCTGCGGCTCGCCAAGGCGCAGCGGCCCGGCGCCGGGATCGAAGCGCCGGTCCGCATCGAGGCGCAGGGGCGGCACCTCCGCCGCGCGCCGCATCTCGTCCGGCCGCACAGAGCGGCGCAACTCCTCCCGGAAGCTGTCCGGGCCGGTCTCCTCCTCCCGGCCGTGCAGCGCGTCCTCGGCCCGGGTGGCGGCGACGGCGCGGCGCATATGCGCCAGCGCGCTGATCCGGCGGCGGCTCTCGTCGGCCTCGATCTGCGCCCCGGCCTCGTCCATCAGGCGGTCGAGCGTACCGACGAAGGGCGCGTTCGCGCCGGCGGAGGCGGGGACGAACCCGCCCTGCGCGGCGTCCCGGAAGGCGGGCGCGCGCGGCGCTTGCGAAAACTCGTAGCGGAGCGCCGGCTCGGCGGCCGGCGCCTCCTCGGGCCCGGGCGCCGGCGACGCCACCGGCTCGCCGAGCCGCAGGACAGCGGCATCGGCGTCGCCCGCAGTCTCCGGGCGCCGCGCGGGCCGCAGGCGCAGGCCGCCCTCCACCTCCTCGCTCTCGACGCCCTCGGGCAGGCAGGCGCTCAGGTCGTCGGGATCGAGCCTGCCCTCCGTCTCGGCGAGGCGCGCGAGGATGTCGCGCAGCACGTTGATGGGCTGCGCGAAACCTTCCAGACTGCAGCGGAAGGCGCCGTATGCGATCGTCAGGGTCTCGTCGGAATCGTTCATCGCCTTCCGTCCAGCCGCCAGCGCCGTTCCGGCGGACCCGACAAGAGGAACCACCAGTTAACGGCAAAATTATGTCGAAAGCCTCGGTAAATAAAGTGCTGCAGATCACGTCCGGAACCCCGGTGACACTGGTCGGCGGCGGGCCGCTCGGGCGCGCCGATCTCGACTGGGCGCTCGCCCGCACGGATCTCGCCATCGCGGCGGACGGGGGCGCGGCGGCGCTGCTCGCCGCCGGGCGCTGCCCCGATGCGGTGATCGGCGACATGGATTCGATCGACGCCGAGGCGGCGGCGCGCATTCCGCCGGAGCGCCGGCACGAGATCGCCGAGCAGGACAGCACGGATTTCGAGAAATGCCTGCAACGCATCGCGGCGCCGATGGTCCTCGGGCTCGGCTTCCTCGGCGGACGGACGGACCACGCGCTGGCCGCGCTGTCCTGCCTCGCGCGGCTGCGTCCGTCCTGCCTGCTCGTCGGGGAGGAGAGTGCGGCCTTCGCCGCGCCGCCGGAGATCGCTCTCGACCTGCCGCCGGGAAGCTGGCTGTCGCTGTTTCCCTTCGCCCCCGTCACCGGCCGGTCGGAGGGGCTGCGCTGGCCGATCGAGGGGATCGCCTTCGCGCCGGCGGGAACCATCGGCACGTCGAACGCGGTGACGGGACCGGTCCGGCTGGCCTTCGACGGGCCCGGCATGGTGGTGCTGGTGCCCGGAGCGGCGCGCGAGGCCGTGCTGGCGGCGCTCAGCAGTTCGGGACGTTGACCGCGAGGCCGCCGAGCGAGGTCTCCTTGTATTTCTCGCTCATGTCGCGGCCGGTCTGGCGCATGGTCTCGATGGCGGCGTCGAGCGGCACGAGATGGCTGCCGTCGCCGCGCAGCGCGAGCGAGGCGGCGCCCACCGCCTTCATCGCGCCGAGGCCGTTGCGCTCGATGCAGGGCACCTGGACGAGGCCGCGGACGGGATCGCAGGTCATGCCGAGATGGTGCTCGAGGGCGATCTCGGCGGCGTTCTCCACCTGTTCGGGGCTTCCGCCCATCACCGCGCAGAGCCCCGCCGCCGCCATCGCCGCGGCGGATCCGACCTCGGCCTGACAGCCGCATTCGGCGCCCGAGATCGAGGCATTGTGCTTGACGAGACCGCCGATCGCCGCCGCCGTCAGCAGGAAGTCCGGAACGCGCTTCAAGGTGGCGCCGGGCACGTGGTCGAGCCAGTAGCGCAGCACCGAGGGCACCACCCCGGCGGCGCCGTTCGTCGGCGCGGTGACGACCCGGCCGCCGGCGGCGTTCTCCTCGTTCACCGCCATCGCATAGGCGCCGAGCCAGTCCATCGCCTCGTGCGGCTTGGCCAGGTTCAGGCCGCGCTCGGAGAGCAGCGCCGCGTGCAGGCGCCCGGCACGGCGGCGGACATTGAGGCCGCCGGGCAGCGTGCCCTCTCCGGCGAGGCCGCGGTCGATGCAGTCGCCCATCTCCTGCCAGAGGCGGGCGAGCCCGTCGTCGATGTCGCGGGCGGGCCTGCGGCTGAGCTCGTTGGCGCGCTTCAGGCCGGCGATGCTGCGCCCGGTCTCGCGGCACATCGCGAGCATCTCGGCGGCGCTCTTGAACGGGTATGGCACGGGCGGGCCGTCGTCGGTATCCGCGCCGGCTTCGAGTTCGGCATCGGTGAGCACGAAGCCGCCGCCGACCGAGTAGTATATCTGGCGGAGGATGACGTCGCCCTCGGCGTCATGGGCGAAGATCTCGAGCGCGTTGGCGTGGCCCGGCAGGGCGGTGTCGTAATCGAACCGGAGATCGGTCTCCGGGTCGAAGCGGAGCTCGGGCAGGCCCTCGGGCGCGACGCGGCCCTGCGCCGCGATCCGCGCCATGCGCGCATCGGCCTCCTCGGCCTCGTAGCTTTCCAGCGTCATGCCGGAGAGGCCGAGGATCACCGCGCGGTCGGTGGCGTGGCCCTTGCCGGTGAAGGCCAGCGAGCCGCAGAGACGCGCCGAGAGGCCGGCCGGGGTGAAGGCCTGCCGGCGCAGCAGGTCGAGGAACCGCGTCGCCGCAACCATCGGGCCCATCGTGTGCGACGAGGAGGGGCCGATTCCCGGCTTGAAGATTTCGAAGACCGACAGGAACATGATGCGACAGGTAGCAGCCGCTCCGCCGTCCGGCTACGGGGAAGAGCGACGGATCGGAGGGCGGGAGCGGCACGCACCGGCTTGGCGGCCCCGCCCCGCGCCCGTATGGAACGCCAACGACCGAGAAAAGGACGCGACGATGCCCGGCCCCCTCTCCCCCGGCGATGCCGCGAAACGCGCCGCCGCCATCCGCGCCGCCGCCTTCGTCGAGGACGGCATGCGGGTCGGGCTGGGAACCGGCTCGACGGCGATCTGGCTCGTGCGCCTGCTGGGCGACCGGGTGGCGCGGGAGGGGCTCGACATCCTGGCCGTGCCGACATCGGCGCGCACCGCGGATCTGGCCCGCGAGGTCGGCATTCCCCTGACCACGCTCGACGCGACCGCGCGGCTCGACCTGACGATCGACGGGGCGGACGAGATCGACCCGGACTTCGCGCTGATCAAGGGCGGCGGCGGGGCGCTGCTGCGGGAGAAGATCGTCGCCGCGTCCTCCGACCGGATGGCGGTGATCGCCGACCGCGGCAAGGAGGTGCGGACGCTCGGCGCCTTCCCGCTGCCGGTGGAGGCGGTGCCCTTCGGCCTCGGATCGACGCGCCGGCTGATCGAGGAGGTGCTCGCGGCCGCCGACGTGGCGGAGCGGAGCGTCTCGCTGCGCATGGAGGGCGGCGAGCCCTTCGTGACCGACGAGGGCAACCGCATCCTCGACCTGCATCTCGGCCGGATCGGCGACGCGCCGGGCCTCGCCCGGGCGCTGAACGCGGTGCCCGGCGTGGTGGAGACGGGGCTCTTCATCGGGCTGTGCGACATCGTGGTGATCGGCGAGGGCGACGGGCGGGTGGAGATCCGCCGCCGCGGGGCGGAGAGCGAGTTCGGGACGGTGGACCTCGACGGCTGAGGCGGCCGCTCGGGTTGGCGGAGAGATGCGCGGCTGCCGCTCCGCTGCGGCGGAGAGGCCGGGCCGCACCGGGGCGCCGGCCTTTTCGGGCGCAAGGTCGTCCGCCGCCGCCGTACCGGACCGGCCGGTGGCCCGGCCTCCGGGAGACAGACCGGCCCTTCCGGACGCCTGCCGGGGCGCGCGCATCGGCACGAGACCGGTGAAGAGCGGGGGCGGGCCGGAGGTCGGCGCGGTATCCGGGCTCGATGGCGATGGCGGCCGCCTGCGCGATGGGGGGCGCCGGGAGACCCCGCCGCGGGGCCTCGTTCAGGAAGAGAAGGCACTGTTCCCCGGAACGCCGCACCCCGCGGCGGCGCGGCGCGAATCAGAAGTCGAGAGTAATGCGGCGGGTGACGCCGACCCGGAGCCCGTACTGGTCGCGGTCGCCCTGCTCCACGACCGGGCTGTCGGCCGCGTCGCCCACAAGCCTGTCGTAGGTCACGGCGCCCACGACGCCCCAATCCTCGTTCAGGTCGTATTGCGCGCCGAGTTCCACCCCCGCCCGCGTCACGCCGCCATTGATGTCGTAGGCGGTGAACCGGCCGTCGCTGGCAGCGGCTTCGGCCTCGCTGACGCCGAAATAGGTCCGCGCGTACTTGTCTCCGCCGAGGAAGATTCGGGGCCCGGCGGAAAGGGTCAGCCGGTCGCTCGGGTGCAGGAGCACGTCCGCGCCGAGCTCGCCCACGAAGCTCTGGTGGCCGGCGACGCCGTAGCGCAGGTCGGCGAAGGCCTCGAAATTGGAGGTCGTGTAGCCGAGGCCGAGGCCCAGCTCGTAGGTGGCGTCGACGTCGTCGAGCCCCGTGAGTTCGGGATTGTCCTCGGACGAACGCTCGTTCACGTAGCGGAACGAGCCGCGGATACCCAGACCCTTCGGCTCGACCTGCTCGGGCCCGCCGAAATCCAGCGGACCGAGGGAGAGGCGGTTGAGGCTGAAGGTAAAGTCCGGCCCGAGGACGTAGTCTTCGGAACCGAAATAGTCGGGCGCCGTCGCCACGCCGCCACGCAGGGTGAAGACGAGCCCCCGCCTTTCCGAGACCGGCGTGGCCGCCACCATCGGCTCCGCGGCGGGCGCGGTGATGCCGCCCGCCTGCGCAATCGCTGCCGGACACAGGAGACTGGCGATCAGAAGAAGGCGGTACACGGGGGGCGGATCCTTGAACGGCGTCAGACGGCACATAACGTGGCGGTTGCGAGACCAACAGAGGAAGATCGTCCGCAGTTGCGATTATCGTCGAATTCTTAACGACATTTGCACGGCTGCAACAAAAAACTATATCCCGGCCATGTTCGCCGACCTGCTCCGCCGTCTCACCACCTCCGATCCCGAAAGTCTTCCGCCGGGCGACGCGCGTCTGGCGCTGACCGCGCTTCTGGTGCGGATCGCGCGGGCCGACGGGGAGTATTCTTCCGGCGAGCGATCGCGCATCGACCGGGTCCTCGCCACCCGCTTCGGGCTCGCGCCGGCCGAAGCCGAGGCGCTGCGATCGGACGGCGAGGCGATGGAGGCCGAGGCCCCCGACACGGTGCGCTTCACCCGCGCGATCAAGGACGGCGTGGCCTACGAGGACCGGATCGGCGTCATCGAGGCGCTCTGGGAGGTCGTTCTGGCCGACGGACACCGGGACGCCGAGGAGGACGCGCTGCTACGGCTCGTGGCGCCGCTGCTCGGGGTGAACGACCGCGAGTCCAACATCGCGCGACAGCGGGTGGAGACGCGCCGCGGCGCGTGACCGGCGCGCCGGGGCGCTGCGGGAGTTGCAATCGCCCGGGCGATCGGCCCTAATCCGGCGGTCCAGAGCCGGAGACGCCGCGTGCCAGACCCCGTCCTGAAGGTCCGCGACCTGCACAAGAGCTTCGGCCCGCTCGAGGTGCTGAAGGGCGTCGACCTGACGGCCGAAAGGGGCCATGTGGTCTCCCTCATCGGCTCGTCGGGATCGGGAAAGTCGACGCTCCTGCGCTGCTGCAACCTGCTCGAGGACAGCGAGCAGGGCGAGATCGCCTTCGAGGGCGAGCCGGTGCGCTGGACGGGCCGCGGCGCCGACCGCCACCCGGCCGATCCGAGGCAGGTGCAGCGCATCCGCACCAACCTCTCCATGGTCTTCCAGCAGTTCAACCTCTGGTCCCACCTGACCGTTCTGCAGAACGTCATGGAGGCGCCGCTCCACGTGCTGAAGCGGCCCCGGTCGGAGGTGGCGGACGCCGCGCGCGGCTATCTCGACAAGGTCGGGATCGGCGACAAGGCCGACCGCTACCCGGCCGAACTCTCGGGCGGACAGCAGCAGCGCGCCGCGATCGCCCGGGCGCTGTGCATGGAACCCCGGGCCCTGCTGTTCGACGAACCGACCTCGGCGCTCGATCCCGAACTGGAACAGGAGGTCGTCCGGGTCATCAAGTCGCTCGCGGCGGAGCACCGCACGATGATCCTCGTCACGCACGACATGGACATGGCGCGCAGCTGTTCCGATCACGTGATCTTCCTGCATGCCGGCCGGGTCGAGGAGGAAGGGCCGCCGGAACGCCTGTTCGACCGGCCCGAGAGCGGAAGGCTCCGGGGGTTCCTGTCCGTCGGGGCGGCGTGATGCCCCGCAACCGGGCATGTGCGCGAACGGTACGCTGTGTTTCCGCTCCGCCTTCTTGTCATCGCGACGAATCCCATTAACCCTCGGCGCCGTTCAGCCGCGATCCGCACGAGAGATCGCGCACGCCAACGGGAGACCCACGTGAAGACGCTCATCACGGCCACCGCCGCCCTCGCTCTCGCAACCGGGCTCGCCCATGCCCAGGACACCGTCCGGCTCGCCACCGAGGGCGCCTATCCGCCCTACAACTTCCTCAACGATGCCGGAGAGGTTGCGGGCTTCGAGCGCGAACTCGGCGACGAGCTCTGCGCGCGGGCGCAACTCGACTGCACCTGGGTGACGAACGACTGGGACTCGATCATCCCGAATCTCGTCTCCGGCAATTACGACGCGATCATCGCCGGCATGTCGATCACTCCCGAACGGGACGAGGTGATCGATTTCAGCCAGAACTACACGCCGCCCTCCCCCTCGGCCTATGCCGCCCTGTCGGAGGACGCGGATATCGAGACCGGCGTGATCGCCGCGCAGACCGGCACGATCCAGGCCCAGCACGTCACCGAGACCGACGCGGTGCTGCTGGAATTCCCCGATCCGGAGGAGACGGTCGCCGCGGTCCGCAACGGCGAGGCCGACGCGGTGATGGCCGACAAGGACTTCCTCACGCCCTATGTCGAGAATTCGGGCGAGATGGTCTTCGTCGGCGAGGACATCCCCCTGGGCGAGGGCATCGGCATGGGTTTCCGCGAGAGCGACACCGAGTTGCGGGAGACCTTCGACGCGGCGATCCAGTCGATGAAGGATGACGGGTCGCTGAACGAGCTGATCGTCAAGTGGCTGCCCGACTCGCAGCAATTCTGAGCCGCGGCCCACGCCCGGACCGGGCGGGGCGGAGAGGAGGCCTATGGGCCGGTCGCCCGATCGCTGCGCCGCCGCGCCGGACGGCCCCGTCGCCCGGGGGCGTGCGGGGGGACGGCCCGCCGCCGGTTCCGTCCCGTGGCTGGCCCGGGTCGCCCTGCGCCCGGTCGACGGTCATTGCCGGACGCGCCCGCCGGTTCCGGGTGCATCGGCACGACAGGCCGGGCTTCGACCGGTCGGATCGGGCACCGGACCGGGCACCGGACCGGGCGGGGGACATCGCCGGCGGCGCGGCGGCGCTCCGGGCGCCTCTTTTGCAGGGCTGCCGCCACGGGCGCCTTCTGCCGATGAACGTCGTGGCGCTGCGGCCCCGGGCATCGGACGTCTTCGCCCATGTCGCCTACCATGTGGACGCCTTCCCCGGAGTGCCGCCGCGTCCCCCTAGCGCCATCCTCCGCGCCCGTATCGACAGCGCGACGATTGCGGATCCCGGGCGGGAGGTCCGGGACCGGCTGGCCGAGCCCCGGCTCGACGGCGCTGGGCAGGCGGCGGTCGGGGAGCGGCGGGGCGAGGTCGCGGCACCGGGGCGCGCGGTCCGGGGCGCGGCGGAGGGGCGGTGTCCGCTGGCCCGCGCCCCCGGCCTCGTCCGGTGCAGGATCGAGAGGCTCGGCCACCAGAAGGCCCTGCCCTCCCTGGCGGGAGCGGCGTGATGCTGGCCGAGTGCGCCGACCCGTCGAGCCTCGAGACGCTGCCCTGGCTCGCCTGCTACCTGACGACCGGCAAGCATCTGTCCTTCTACGGCTCCTTCGGCACGGTGCTGCTGCTTCTCGCCGTCACCGCGCCGACGGCGCTTCTCTTTGGCTTCGGCGGGGCGGTGGCGGCGCGGTCCGGCCTGCCGCCGCTGCGCTGGCTCGGCCGCGGCTACATCGCCATCGTGCGGGGCGTGCCGGACATCGCCTTCTTCCTGTTCTTCGTCATCGCCCTCGACCAGGGCGTCGAGTATCTGCGCCACGTGGCCGCCTGCCCCGACTGGACGGAGCCCGTGCGGCGGGGATCGGATTTCGTCGTCTGCCCGGCCGCGAAAACACCGCCCAATTCCGCGCCGCAATGGGTGCACGAAATCTACGGCTTCGCGCTCGCGGTGGTCACTTTCGCCATCGTCTTCGGGGCGTTCTGCGCCAACGTGCTCTTCGGAGCGATGCGCGCGGTGCCGAAGGCGCAGATCGAGACGGCGAGCGCCTACGGGATGACCCGCGGCCAGGCCTTCCGGCGGATCACGGTGCCGCAGATGTGGCTCTACGCCCTGCCCGGCCTCTCGAATCTGTGGATGATCCTGATCAAGGCGACGCCCCTGCTGTTCCTGCTCGGGATCGAGGACATCGTCTATTGGGCGCGGGAGCTCGGCGGCACCAAGACACCGAACTTCACCGACTATCCCCACGGCGACTGGCGGATGTGGTATTTCCTCGGGCTCCTGGTCTTCTACCTGGTCCTGACGCGGATCTCCGAGGCGCTGCTCGACCGGCTCATGCGGCGGCTCCGGCGCGGCCAGGCGCTCGCGCGATGAGCTGCTGGCAGACCGTCCAGGACTACGCTCTCCGATCGCTCGGCCATGGCGAGCGGCTGCTGCCCCGGTCGGACTTCACGCTCTGCCAGCAGGTGACGCTGATCGGGTCGGGGATGATCTGGAACGTCTATTTCGGGGTGCTGGCGCTGGCCTGCGGCTTCGTGCTCGCCACGGTAGTGGGGGTCGGCAAGGGCGCGCGCTCTCGGCTCCTCCGCAAGCCGGCCGACTGGTTCGTGTTCGCCTTCCGCGGCTCACCGCTCTTCATCCAGTTCTTCTTCGCCTATTTCACGTTCCTGTCGCTGAAGGCGCGGGTGCCGGCCCTCGACCCGCTCACCTCGGCCTGGCTCGGCGCGCTGGTGGTGCTGTTCCTCAACACCTCCGCCTATGCGGGCGAGATCTTCCATGGCGCGCTGCGGGCGATCCCGCGGGGCGACATGGAGGCGGCGGAGGCCTACGGGCTCACCGGCTGGACGAAGTTCCGCCGCATCACCTTCCCGACCATGCTGCGGCTCGCCTGGCCGGCCTACACGAACGAGGCGATCTTCCTGTTCCACGCCACCACGCTCGTCTTCTTCTCCGGGTTTCCCGCCTGGCAGCAGCGGGGCGACGCGCTCTACTACGCCAGCTACTTCGCGGACAAGACCTTCAACCCTTTCGTCCCCTACCCGATCCTCGCGGTCTATTTCATCCTCCTGACGCTGTGCCTCGTGGGGCTCTTCGGGCTCGTGTCGCGGCGGCTGAACCGGCACCTGCCGCGGGAAAGACGCAGCCGGACGAGCCTCAGGCCGACCTTCCTGCGCTGAGGTCAGGGGCGGAGCACGGCGCCGGGATTGAGGATGCCCTTCGGGTCGAGCGCGGCCTTGATCGCGCGCATGGCGGCGAGCTTCGCGGGGTCGCCGTAGCGCTCCAGTTCGGCGACCTTCAGCCGGCCGATCCCGTGTTCGGCGGAGAACGAGCCCTCCCGCGCCATCACCTCCTCGTCGACGATGCGGCGCAGCCTCCCGGCCAGGGCCGGATCGCCGGAGCGGGTGCCGCCCTCTGGCGGGAAGAGGTTGTAGTGCAGGTTGCCGTCACCCAGATGGCCGAAGCAGTTGATCCGGATGTCGGCCGCCTCCCGCAGCCGCCGGCCGCAGGCGTCCAGGAAGTCGGGGATCGCCGAGAGGGGCAGCGAGACGTCATTCGACACGATGGCGCCGACGGCGCGGTTCGCCTCCGGAATGGTCTCGCGAATCGCCCAGAGCTCGCGCCGCTGCGCCTCGCTCTGCGCGATCACGCCATCCGAGACAAGGCCCAATTCGTGGCCCTCGACGAACAGCCGCTCCAGCCGCTCGGCAGGGTCGGCGTCGTCGCCGAGGCCCAGCTCGACGAGCACCACCCAGGCGGGGATCTCGGCGAAGGGCAGGCGGACCGGCTTTCCCGTCTCGCGCAGGAAAGCCATCCCCTGCCCGCCGATCAGCTCGAACCCGGCGACGCCGCCGATCTGCTGGGCGCGGGCGAGGAGGTGGAGCGCGGCCTCGGGATCGCGGACGACGAGCATCGCCGTGCCCTGCCGCCGCGGCTTGGGAAAGAGCCGCATGGAGGCGGCGGTGACGATGCCGAGCGTGCCTTCCGAGCCGATCAGGAGGTTGCGCAGATCGTAGCCGGTATTGTCCTTCCGCAGCCGCTTCAGCCCGCGCAGGATCTCGCCCGAGGCCAGCACCGCCTCGATGCCGAGGCAGACCTCCCGCGTCGTTCCGTAGCGGATCACGTTCAGACCGCCGGCATTGGTCGCGAGCGCGCCGCCGAGCCGCACGCTGCCCTCGGCCGCCCAGGAGAGCGGGAAGACCCGGTCGGCCTCCGCCGCCGCGGCCTGCAGATCGGCGAGGATCGCGCCGGCCTCGGCGACGATCACGTTCTCGACCGGATGGAGGCCGCGGATGCGCGTCATGCGCTCCAGCGACAGCAGGATCGGCGGCCCCGCGGACCCTTCCGGCATGGTCTGACCGCCGACGAGCCCGGTGCCGCCGCCGCGCGGCACGATCGGCACGCCGCGCGCGGAGGCGAAGCGGACGACCCGCGCCACCTCCTCGGTATCGCGGGGCGCGACCACCGCCGCCGCGCTGCCCCG
The DNA here is from genome assembly GCA_963829665.1 of uncultured Alphaproteobacteria bacterium. Lineage (GTDB taxonomy): Bacteria > Pseudomonadota > Alphaproteobacteria > Rhodobacterales > Rhodobacteraceae > Palleronia. The sequence continues at coordinate 670,721 of CAWHJL010000001.1, forward strand.
CCACTCGCCGCGCGGTTCGGTCAGGTCGCCCTCCTCGGGCGGGCGGAGGGCACCGCCGGTCAGCAGCCCGGAGAGATCGGCGAGCCAGGGCGGTCTCATTCGTCGCCGAGGAAGGCAGGCTGCAGGACGATGACGGTCGGGCGCTCGGGAAGCGTGCGCAGTCCCAGCTCGATCGCGGAATCCTGCCGTATGTCGATGGCGAAATCCTCCGAGATGTCGGTCAGGAACCGGTCGAGCGTCGCGCTGCCGAACCAGTGCATCGGGATCACGACCGAACTCTTCAGCCGCTCGAGGATGGTGACCATGGTGGGCAGGTCCACCGTCATGCCGCCATCGACCGCGGCCATCACCACGTCGAGCCGGCCGAGCGCGGCATATTGCTGCTCGTCGGGCTCGTGGTGAAGGTGGCCCAGATGCCCGATGCAGAGACCGGCCACCTCGAAGACGAAGATCGAATTGCCGAACCGCTCGACGCCACCCCAGGAGCGGATGTCGGTCGGCACGTTGCGGACGAAGACCTCGCCCACCTCCTCGGCGTGCAGGTTGGGGCTCTCGCCGTCGCCCCAGCCCTGCAGGAGATGCGGGATGCGCGGGTCGGGGCTGATCGTCCAGTGCGAAGAATGGGCGTGATTCATCGTGGCGATGTCCGGCACGAAGTCGACGCTGCCCAGAAAGCCGTTGTAATCGGTGATCGCGGCGGTTCCGTCCGGCGCCTGCAGGAGGAACATCGAATGGTCGAGATAGGAGAGCCGCACGGTGTAGTCGGCGAGCGGGGCGCGCCAGTTCGCGGTCCGGAGATACGCGATCCCCGGCGCGGCGTCGGCGATGGCGATGCAATGGCTCTGTCGCTCCTGCGCGGCGGCGGGCTGCGCGGCGGCGATGGCGACGGCAAGCGCGGAGACGCACGAGCGGAACATTGGCGATACCCCCCTGCGGGCCACGCTAACGGCTCGGGCGCGGATTTCCAGTCGCGACGCCGTGAGCTCAGCCGATCTCCGTCCGGCCCCGGCGGTCGGGCCGGAGATTGGCGTAGAGCACGTGGTTGCGCCAGCGGCCGGCGATCTGCAGGTAGCTCTGCGCGACGCCCTCGTACTTGAAGCCCGACCTCTCGAGCACCCCTCGCGAGGCGGCGTTCTCGGGCAGGCAGGCCGCCTCCACGCGGCTCAGGTCGAGACGGTGGAAGGCATGGTGCACGACCCCCTCGATGGTTTCGCGCATGTAGCCGCGCCGGGCAAAGCGCTCCCCGATCCAGTAGCCGAGCGTCGCCGATTGCGCCGGGCCGCGCCGGATGTTGTCGAGGGTGATGGCGCCGAGGAGCCGGTCCTCGTCGCGGTGGAAGACGAAGAACGGCAGCGCGGTCTCGCTCCGGATCGAGCGCTGCGCCCAGTAGACCCGGTTGGTGAAGCTCTTCCGCGTCAGGTGATCCGCGGCCCAGGTGGGCTCCCAGGGCTGCAGGAAGGGCGCGCTCGCCTCGCGCAGCTCGCTCCAGGCACGGAAGTCGGTATGCTGGGGCGGGCGAAGGGTCAGCCGGTCGGTCTCGACCCGGAGCCGGTGCCGCCCGAACCGCATCAGGCCGCCAGGCGTTCACGGATCGCGGCGAGTTCCGGGGCGCGGCCGGTCGGACCGTAGAGCGCCATCGCCGCGCGCTCCCCCGCCAGGCGGGCGCCGAAATCGCGCACCTCCCCGAGGGTCACGGCGTCGATCCGGGCGATGGTCTCGTCGAGGCCCGGAACGCGGCCCCAGATGGACAGCAGCCGCGCCTGCCGCTCGGCCCGCGAGGACGGGCTCTCGAGCCCCATCAGGAGACCGGCCTTGAGCTGCGCCCGGGCGCGCTCGGCCTCGGCCGGGGTGATGTCGTCCGCCGCCCGCTTCATCTCGTCCACGGTCACCCGGGCAAGCGCGTCGATCTCCTCGGCGGAGGTGCCGGCATAGATCGTGAGCATGCCCGAATCGTCGTAGGCGCCGGCCTGGGCGAAGATCGAGTAGCAGAGGCCGCGCCGCTCCCGGAGCTCCTGGAAGAGGCGCGAGGACATGCCGCCGCCGAGAGCCGAGGCATGGATCTGGGCGGCGTAGAAGTCGGGATCGCGGTAGGAGGGCGCCTCGAATCCCAGGGTGAAGTGGACCTGTTCGAGCTTGCGCTCCTCGCGCCGCTCGCCGCCGCGGAAGATCGCCGCCTCGGTCGGCCGGGCCGGCGCGGCGGGAAGATGCCCGAAGGTCCTCTCGGCGAAGCGCAGGATTTCCTCGGGATCGACGGCGCCGGCGGCGGAGAGGATCATGTCGCCGGGGCCGTAGCGCTCGCCGACGAAGCTCGACAGGTCGTCGCGGCCGAACCCCGAGACGCGCTCGGAGGGGCCGAGGATCGAGCGGCCGATGGGCTGATCGGGATAGGCCGCCTCCTGAAGCCAGTCGAAGACGATGTCGTCGGGCGTGTCGTGGACCTGGCCGATCTCCTGCAGGATCACCCCGCGCTCCACCTCGATCTCGCGCTGGTCGAAGACCGGGTTCAGGACGATGTCGGCGACCACGTCGAGGGCGAGGCCGACATCGGCCTCGAGCACCCGGGCGTAATAGGCGGTCATCTCGCGGGAGGTGTAGGCGTTGATGTAGCCGCCCAGATCCTCGATCTCCTCGGCGATCTGCACGGCCGAGCGGCGGGTGGTGCCCTTGAAGGCCATGTGCTCGAGGAAATGCGCGATGCCGTTCTGCTCGGCCCGCTCGTGGCGGGCACCCGCGGTGACCCAGAGGCCGGCGCTGGCGGATTTCAGGCCGGGCATGATCTCGGTCACGACCCGCAGGCCGTTCGGCAGGGTATGGAGGGCCACGCTCATGCGATGCGCTCTTCTATCAGGGATTCGAGTCGGGAGAGGTCGCGGGGAACCCTGGTGATCCGCTCCGGCCGGTCGAAGAAATCCGCCATCCGGGGCGGCAGCGCCGGGCGCGCGCCCGTCGCGGCCTCCACCGCCTCGGGAAACTTCGCCGGATGCGCGGTGGCGAGCGTGATCATCGGCGCGCGGCCGGCCTGCTCTTCGGCGACCTTCACGCCGACCGCGGTATGGGGGCAGAGCGTCTCGCCGGTGCGGGCGTGGACGGAGCGGATGGTCGCCGCCGTCTCCTCCTCGGAGGCGCGGCCGGAGCGATAGGTCTCGCGGAGCGCCTGCATCGCGCCCTGGCTGACGGCGAAGCCGCCCTGGCGCCTGAGCTCCTCCATGAGCTGCGACACGGCCGCCCCGTCGCGGTCATAGGCCATGTAGAGGGCGCGCTCGAAGTTCGAGCTCACCTCGATGTCCATGGAGGGGCTGATCGTGGGCTGCACGCCCGCCTTGCGGTGCTCGCCGGTCTCGAAGGTGCGGTGCAGGATGTCGTTGCGGTTGGTGGCGATAACCAGACGCTCGATGGGCAGGCCCATCGAGCGGGCGACGGAGCCGGCGAAGATGTCGCCGAAATTGCCGGTCGGCACGGTGAAGCTCACCGCCCGCTGCGGCGCGCCGAGGGAAAGGGCGGCGGAGAAGTAGTAGACGATCTGCGCCAGGACCCGGGCCCAGTTGATCGAGTTGATCGCGGTCAGCCCGACCCGGTCGCGGAAGGGATGGTCGTTGAACATCTCCTTCACCGCCGCCTGGCAGGCATCGAAATCGCCGTCGAGCGCGAGGGCGTGGACATTCGGCTCCGGCGGAGTGGTCATCTGCCGGCGCTGCACCTCGGAGACGCGGCCGTCGGGCAGCAGAATGAAGCATTCCACGTTGTCGAGACCGCGGAAGGCCTCGATCGCGGCGGAGCCGGTATCGCCGCTGGTCGCGCCGACGATGGTGATCCGGTCGCCCCGCCGCCGCATGACATCCTGGAAGAGCTGGCCGATGAGCTGCATGGCGAAGTCCTTGAACGCCAGCGTCGGTCCGTGGAACAGCTCGAGCAGGAAATGGTTCGGCCCGATCTGGACCAGGGGCGCGCGGGCGACGTGGCCGAAGCCCGCATAGGCGCGGGTGATCAGGTCGCCCAGACGGGTCTCGTCCATGCCGGTGAACGGCAGCATGACACGGAGCGCGATCTCCTCGTAGGAGCGGCCGGCGAGGTCGGCGATCTCCGCCGGCGCCATGGCGGGGATCTCCTCGGGCAGGTAGAGGCCGCCGTCCCGGGCGAGACCGGCCAGCATGGCGCCCTCGAAATCGAGCACGGGCGCCCGGCCGCGCGTGGAATGATACCGCATACTCAAGACCCTCGATCCACCGAACCGCCCATACGCCAGCCGAGAAGGAGTGTCATCCCCGTCCAAAGTACGGCGATGGAAAACCAGGTGATCGCGTATTGCAGGTGGTCGTTGGAAATGCCCCGGGTGGTGACCGGGCGCGGCACGATTCCCGGAAGGGGCGTCCCGACACTCCGCGCCACGACGAGGAACGGCTCGGTGTCGAGCGCCGCGGCCATGGCGGGCACGTCGCGGGCGAACCAGATATTCGCGTCGAGATCCGGATCGGGCGTGAAGTAGTCGACCTCGTCCGGCCAGTGGAGATTGCCCGCAATCGTCAGCTGCCGCGCCGGAGGGACCGCGTCGACCGTCTCGGTCGGGGCGATGCCGAAATCGACGAGGATGCGCCGGCCTTCCGTCTCGACAGGCGCGATGATCCGGTAGCCGGCGCCGGTCTCGGCGGTGGAGACCAGCACATGCAGTTCCTGCCCGGTGGTCCGCCCGGTCATCTCCACCGGCAGGTAGCGATCCGCCACGGGATCGGGCGCGGCCGGCAGGGCCGCGGGCGCGGCGGCGATCCGCGCCTCGATGTCGGAAAGCAGCGCGGTCTTCCATTCGAGCCGGCGGACCTGCCAGAATCCGAGGGCCAGGAGCACGGCGACGCCGCCGAGACCGAGGGCCGCGAGCGCCAGCCAGCGCATCTCAGGCGCCTCCGGGATCGGCGTCGAAAAAGGGCGCCCGGGGCGCCCTTTCGCGAAACCCGTCTGAACGCGCCCCGCCGCTCACGAGCCCCAGATGTAGATGGAGGCGAAGAGGAAAAGCCATACCACATCCACGAAGTGCCAGTACCAGGCGGCGGCCTCGAAGCCGACATGCTGCTCGGGCGTGAACTGGCCGAGCCGCACCCGCAGGTAGCAGACGAAGAGGAAGATCGTCCCGATGATGACATGGGCGCCGTGGAAGCCCGTCGCCATGAAGAAGTTGGCGCCGTAGATGTTGCCCGCGAAGCCGAAGGCGGCGTGGCTGTACTCGTAGGCCTGGAAGAAGGTGAACATGAGACCGAGGAGCACGGCGATCAGGATGCCGTTGGCCAGATCCTTGCGGTTGTTCTCGTGGACCAGCGCATGGTGCGCCCAGGTCGCCGCGCATCCCGAGCAGAGCAGGATCAGGGTGTTGATGAGCGGCAGGTGCCAGGGATCGAAGGTCTCGATGGAGGGCGGCGGCCACTGGCCCTCGCTGAACGTCTCCATCGGATACATGGCGTGCTTGAAGAACGACCAGAACCAGGCCGCGAAGAACATCACCTCCGACATGATGAAGAGGATGAAGCCGTAGCGCAGCCCGATCCGCACCACCGGCGCGTGGTCGCCGGCATTCGATTCGCGCACCACGTCCGACCACCAGGCGACCATCGTGTAGAGCACGATGGCGAGACCGATGAAGAACATGAACGGGGTGATGGAATGCATCCACAGCACCGCCCCGAAGAGCATGACGAAGCCGCCGACCGCGCCGATGAAGGGATGCAGCGACGGGGCGAGGATGTGGTAATCGTGGTTCTTCTCGTGCGCCATGGCGTCCCTCGTTCGGCGGTCAGTTGATCGAGAGCCCGGCCTGCCGCTCGTCGTCGGGCAGGTCGATCTCGTAGAAGGTATAGGACAGCGTGATGTGCGTCACGTGCCTTGAATCGACGTCGTCCACCATCGCGGGGTCGACATAGAAGGAGACCGGCATCTGCACCCGCTCGCCCGGCTCGAGCACCTGCTCGGTGAAGCAGAAGCACTCGATCTTGGAGAAGAACTCCCCGGCATAGAAGGGAGCCACGTTGTAGCTCGCCTGGCCGGCGACCGGACGGTCCGTCGGGTTGTAGGCCTCGTAGAAGGCGAGGCCCGTCTCGCCGATCTTCAGCGTCATCTGCCGCTCGACCGGCTTGAACTGCCATGGCAGGTCCTTCGAGGTGGTGCCGTCGAAGCGGACGGTGATCTCGCGGTCGAGCACCTCGTCCGACCCGGCCTCGGCGACGCTGGTGGTGCCGCCGTAGCCGGTCACGCGGCAGAAGAGCGCGTAGAGCGGAACCGCGGCCCAAGCCATCGCGCCCATGAACACGATCACCCCGAGCGTCCCGGCAACTGTCTTCTGCTTGCCGTCCAGCCTCATTGCGGCGCCCTCTCGCCGGGCAGAAGCTCCGGGCGGACCACGTGGTCGAAGCTCTGCGAGGCGCCGAGCTGATTGACCTTCACGACGGTCAGGCCGAAGACCACCGCGATGAAGCCGGCGAGCACCAGGCCGACGCCGAGATTGCGCGACCGCCGGCGGCGATGCAGCTCGTGCTCGGCATGGATCGCCATCAGAGCCACCCCGCCGCGCGCAGCGCCGCATCCACCAGAAGCGCGCCGAAATGCAGGAAGAGATAGAGGAGCGAGAACTTGAAGAACTTCTTCTCCACCAGATATCTGTCAGCCTCCGCTGCCTCCTCGTCGCGGCGCACGATCTCGACGGCGCCCTTCAGGAACCAGGCGTTGAGCGCCAGAGCGGTCGCGAGATAGACCGGGCCGCCCACCGCCGTGACGCCGAGCCAGACGGCGAAGGCGGCAAGGACGATCGTGTAGACGAGGATATGGCGGCGCGTCGCCCGGCGACCATGGGTGACGGTCAGCATCGGCACGCCGGCATCGTCGTAATCGGAGCGCATGAAGAGCGCCAGCGCCCAGAAATGCGGCGGCGTCCAGAGAAAGATCAGCGCGAACATCAGGAGCGCTTCGAGGCTCACCGACCCGGTCGCGGCGACCCAGCCGATCATCGGCGGAAAGGCCCCCGCCGCGCCGCCGATGACGATGTTCTGCGGGGTCGTCCGCTTCAGCCACATGGAATAGACGACGGCGTAGAAGAAGATGGTGAAGGCGAGAAGGCCCGCCGCCGCGAGGTTAGTCGCGAGCCACAGCATCGCCACCGAGAAGCCGGCGAGGGTGAGGCCCAGGGCCAGCGCCTCGTCGCCGGTGACGCGGCCCAAGGGGATCGGGCGCCGCGAGGTGCGCCGCATCACCGCGTCGATGTCGGCATCCCACCACATGTTGAGGGCGCCGGCGGCACCGCCTCCGACGGCGATGAACAGGATGGCGCAGAAGCCGACGAACGGATGCAGGGGCGCGGGCGCCACCAGCATGCCCACGAGGGCGGTGAACACCACGAGCGTCATCACGCGCGGCTTCAGCAGGGCGAAGTAGTCGCCGAACTGGGCCTCGCGCTCCTCGTCCAAGATGCTGATGTCGCTCATGTGCCCTTGTCCGATCGGATCGGTGGGTGGCCGGGCCCCGGACGGGCCCGGCCGTGGATCAGTTGGACTCCGCTTCGGCGGGTGCCTCCGCGCTGCCCTCGTCCTCGACGATCCGCGCGGCATCGCCCTCGCCGCCTTGCGGCGCGGAGGAATCGATCTGGCCCTCGGTCTCGGCCGGGCCGCTCGAATCCGGCGCCGGGTCCAGACCCTGCTGCATTTCCGTCTCGTCGCCCTGCTGGGCAGCCGAGGCATCGCGGGGCGTGCCGCCATATTCCGCGATCGCCCAGTCGAGCCATTCTTCGTATTTCTCCTTGCTGACCACTTTCACGGTGATCGGCATGAAGGCGTGGGAGATTCCGCAGAGCTCGGAGCACTGACCGAAATACACGCCCTCCTCCTCGGCCTCGAACCAGAGCTCGGCGAGGCGCCCCGGCACCGCGTCCTGCTTCACGCCGAAGGCCGGGACGGTCCAGGAATGGATGACGTCCGCGCCGGTGACCTGCACCACGACAGTGGTGTCCACCGGAACCACCATCGCGGTGTCGGTCGCGAGCTTGAACTCGTCCTCGCTGTAGCCGGCCTCCTGAAGCTGCGCGCGCACGTCGTCGGTCAGACGGTTGTCGCCTCCCGTGGCCGGCGAGCCGATCATGTAGCTGTCGAAGCCGAAATCGTGATCGGGGTATTCGTAGCCCCAGTACCACTGGTAGCCGGTCGCCTTCACGGTCACCTCGGGCTCCGGAATCGTCTGCTCCTCGAACAGGACGGGCAGCGAGAACGCGCCGATGAAGACGAGGATCAGAACCGGCCCGAGCGTCCAGGCGATCTCGAGCGGCGTGTTGTGGGTGAAGCTCTTCGGGGTCTTGTTGCGCTTCTCGTTGTAGCGGAGGACGACGATGCCGAGGAGCGCGATGACGAAGAGCGTGATCACGGTGATGATGACCAGGATCATCCCGTCGAGCCATTGCAGGTCCTCGGCGATCGAGGTCGCGGCCGGCTGGAAGCCGACCCCGCCGCCCGAAGGCGCCCCGATGATCGGCAGCTCGCCGATCGGGTTCCCCTCCTGCGCATGGGCGATGCCGCCGGTGAACAGCGTGAGGATGGCGGGAAGGAGGGGGCGATGGCGCATCGGCTGGTCCTGTTCGACTCTGATCGGGCGGATGCAGGCCGGCTGGCGCCGGGCCTGCCCGTTGGAAAGTCGACGCTTAGAACCATATAAGCGCGGGGCAGGCAAGCGGCGGTGTTGCGTCAAACGGACACCGGCCGTCCGCGCCACGACCGAATCCGAGACATCCGGAGGCCAGAGATGCCAGACGCACCGTTCCGCCCGCTCGCCGACACGCTCGACGAGGGCGCGGCGCTGCGGGCGCTCCGGCACGCCACCGACGGGGCGGAGGACGGCGAGATCTACTTCGAGCGCAAGCGCTCGGAGGCGATCACCTTCGATGACGGCCGGGTGCGCAACGCCGCCTACGACGCCACCGAGGGATTCGGCCTGCGCGCCGTGAAGGGCGAGGTCGCGGGCTACGGCCATTCCACCGAACTCAGCGAGACGGCGCTTCTCCGCGCCGCCGAGACCGCCCGGCTCGCCGTGGGCGACGGCGGCGGCACCCTCGCCGACGCCCCGCCGGCGACCAACCGGCGGCTCTATTCCGACGCCGATCCGATGGCCGACGCCGCCTTCGCCGTGAAGATCGAGACACTGCGGGAGATCGACGCCTTCGCCCGCGACCTCGACCCGCGGGTCGTGCAGGTCACGGCGACTCTTGCCGCCTCGCTGCAGGAGATCGAGATCCTGCGCGCCGACGGCCGCTCGGTGCGGGACGTGCGCCCGATGACGCGGATCAACGTCTCGGTCATCGTCGAGGAGAACGGGCGCCGGGAACAGGGCGGCTTCGGCGGCGGCGGGCGGAGCGCGCTCACGCCGCTGATCGACCGGCCGCACTGGGAAGGGGTGACGCGCGAGGCGCTGCGCATCGCGCTGGTCAACCTGCGTGCCGAGCCGGCCCCGGCGGGCGTGTTCGACGTGGCGCTGGGGCCCGGCTGGCCCGGCATCCTGCTGCACGAGGCGATCGGCCACGGGCTCGAGGGCGATTTCAACCGCAAGCGGTCCTCGGCCTTCGCCGGGCTTCTCGGGCAGCGCATCGCCGCGCCGGGCATCACCGTGCTCGACGACGGCACGCTGGAGGGCCGCCGCGGCTCGATCACCGTGGACGACGAGGGCACGCCCTCGGGCCGGACCACCCTGATCGAGGACGGCGTGCTGGTGGGCTACATGCAGGACCGGCAGAACGCGCGGCTCATGGGCGTCGAGGCGACCGGCAACGGCCGGCGGGAGAGCTACGCCCATCCGCCGATGCCGCGGATGACCAACACCTACATGCTGGCCGGCAGCGAGAGTCCCGAAAGCATCGTGGCGGGGCTCGAGGACGGGCTCTACGCGGTGGGATTCGGCGGCGGCCAGGTGGACATCACCAACGGCAAGTTCGTGTTCTCCTGCACCGAGGCCTACCGGGTGCGGAACGGGGTCGTCGGCGCGCCGGTGAAGGGCGCCACGCTGATCGGCGACGGGGCCACGGCGCTGCAGAAGATCCGCGCCGTCGGCAGCGACCTCGCCCTCGATCCCGGCATCGGCAATTGCGGCAAGGCCGGGCAATGGGTGCCCGTGGGCGTCGGCCAGCCGACGCTGCTGATCGGCGGGCTGACGGTCGGGGGATCGGCGGCCTGACGGACGCTCCGGGGGAAATCTCGGAAAATTCGCATCCGCCGCCAAAATTTACCTCCCGTTAACCCTCCAGGGTCAGCCTCGGAGGTGCAGGAGACGAAACCAGAGGGCCGGGTCCCATACCTTCCAAATCCCCCCTCACCCCACCCCGTACCGAGGAAGGCTGGCTCGACTGGTTTCGTCTTCTGCGCTCCCGTCGTGTGGGACCCAGCACATTCTACCGCCTGATGCGCGACCACGGCACCGCGGCGGCGGCGCTCGAGGCGCTGCCGGACGTGGCCCGCGGCGCCGGAGCGACGGAATACGCGCCCTGCTCCCGCGCCGAGGCCGAGGCGGAATGGCAGCGCGGCGAACGCGCCGGCGCCGCGCCTCTCGCCTTCGGAAGCCGGGACTATCCCGCCGAACTTGCCGCGATACCCGATCCGCCGCCGCTGCTTTGGGTGATGGGCGACCTGTCGCTCCTGAAGCGGGAGCGGGTCGCGCTCGTCGGCGCCCGCAACGCCTCCTCCCTGGGATTGCGGACGGCGCGGGCTCTTGCGCGCGGGCTCGGCGAGGCCGGTCTCGTCACCGTTTCGGGCTTCGCCCGCGGGATCGACACGGCCGTGCACGAGGCGACGCTCTCGAGCGGCACGATCGCGGTGATGGCCGGCGGCGTCGACGTGATCTACCCGGCCGAGAACGCGGTCCTGGCGCAGGACATGGCCGACCGCGGCCTCCGCCTGAGCGAGCAGCCGATGGGACTCGCCCCGCAGGCGCGGCACTTCCCGCGGCGCAACCGCCTGATCTCGGGGCTCGCCGCTGCGGTCGTGGTGGTCGAGGCGGCGGCGAAGTCCGGCTCACTCATCACCGCCCGGAACGCGCTCGACCAGGGGCGGGACGTTCTCGCCGTGCCCGGCCATCCCTTCGACGCGCGCGCTACCGGGTGCAACATCCTGATCCGCGACGGCGCCACGCTGGTCCGCGGCGCGAAGGACGTGCTCGACGCCCTCGCCGCGTCCCCGGCCGCGCGGACGGACCCGTCGAAGCCGGCGCCGGCGCGGCCGGTGCCCGCCGCGCCGCCCCCTGCCGGCGGCGCTCTGTCGCTCGCGACCGCGATCCTCGACCGGCTCGGCCCCTCGCCGACACCCGAGGACCAGATCATCCGCGATGTCGGCCGGCCGCCGCCGGAAGTGGCGCAGGCGCTGGTGATCCTCGAGCTCGACGGGCGCGTTCAACGCCAGCCGGGAGGGCTGCTGTCGCGCATCGACGGCTGAACCCGCGGCGGTCGCGATTGACAAGCACGGGGCAGCGGCCACATCTAGGCCCGCTCGCCTGCCCCTATTCCATGAGCTCGCATGCCGGTCGTCGTCGTCGAATCCCCCGCCAAAGCCAAGACCATCAACAAGTATCTCGGCTCGGGCTACACCGTGCTGGCCTCCTACGGCCATGTGCGGGATCTCCCGCCGAAGGACGGATCCGTCGATCCGGAGAACGGCTTCGCGATGGAATGGGAGGTCGCGAGCGATTCCAAGAAGCACGTCAAGGCGATCGCCGACGCGCTGAAGGACGACAACGCGCTGATTCTCGCCACCGACCCGGACCGGGAAGGCGAGGCGATCTCCTGGCATCTGGAGGAGACGCTGCGGAAGCGGCGTGCGATCACCAAGGACACCGATGTCAGCCGCGTCGTCTTCAACGCCATCACCAAGACGGCGGTGACGGATGCGATGAAATCCCCGCGACAGGTCGACGCGCCCCTCGTCGAGGCATATCTGGCGCGACGCGCGCTCGACTACCTGGTGGGCTTCAACCTGAGCCCCGTTCTCTGGCGCAAGCTCCCCGGCGCGAAATCGGCGGGCCGCGTGCAGTCGGTCTGCCTGCGGCTCATCGTCGAGCGCGAGATGGAGATCGAGGCGTTCCGACCGCGGGAATACTGGTCGGTGAAGGCGCGTCTCGAGACGCCCCGCGGGCAGGATTTCGAGGCCCGGCTGACGCTCCTCGGCGGCAACAAGCTCGACCGCTACGATCTCGGCGACGCGACCCGGGCCGAGGTCGCGCTGAGCGCCGTCGCCACCCGGTCGCTGAAGATCGACAGCGTCGAGGCGAAGCCCGGCACCCGCAACCCGGCCCCGCCCTTCATGACCTCCACGCTGCAGCAGGAGGCGAGCCGGAAGTTCGGCATGGGCGCGCGCCAGGCCATGTCAACCGCCCAGCGGCTCTACGAGGCCGGGCACATCACCTACATGCGGACCGACGGGATCGACATGGCGCCCGAGGCCGTCCATGCGGCCCGCGACGCGATCAAGGACCGCTACGGCGAGGCCTACGTTCCGAAATCGCCGCGGATGTACAAGAACAAGGCCAAGAACGCCCAGGAGGCGCACGAATGCATCCGCCCGACCGACATGGGCAAGGATGCAGCGAGCCTGCGCATCTCGGACGCCGACCAGCGCAAGCTCTACGACCTGATCTGGAAACGGACGCTGGCCTCGCAGATGGAGGCCGCGCGGCTCGAGCGCACGACGGTCGAGATCCGCTCCGAGGACCGGCAGGTCGGCCTGCGCGCCACCGGCCAGGTGATCCTGTTCGACGGGTTCATCCGGGTCTACGAGGAAGGGCGCGACGAGCCCTCGAGCGAGGACGACGACGCGCGCCTGCCGCAGATCATGGAGGGCGAGCGCGCCGCGTTCCACCGCGACGGTCTGCGCGAGGAGCACGGCAGGGCGGAGGTCGCGCAGCTCAGCGACGACGGCGCGGTGCTGGCGCTGCAGCATCACACCCAGCCGCCGCCGCGCTATACCGAGGCGACGCTGGTCAAGAAGATGGAGGAGCTCGGCATCGGTCGGCCCTCCACCTATGCCTCGATCGTCACCACGATCCAGGACCGCGAATACGTCCGCAAGGACCGCAACCGTCTGATTCCCGAGGACAAGGGGCGGCTGGTGACGGCGTTCCTGTCCAATTACTTCCGCCGCTACGTCGATTACGGGTTCACCGCCGATCTCGAGCAGGAACTCGATCACGTCTCGGCCGGGGAGGAGGACTGGAAGTCGCTCCTCGATCGGTTCTGGCGCGATTTCTCCGCGGCGGTGGAGGAGACCTCCGAACTCAGGATCACCGACGTTCTGGAGAAGATCAACGAGGTGCTGGAGCCGCATCTCTTCCCGCCGAAGGAGGACGGCTCCGATCCGCGCCTCTGCCCCAATTGCGGGCAGGGACGCCTCTCCATGCGCACGGCGCGCTCGGGCGGCGCCTTCATCGGCTGCTCGAACTACCCCGAATGCCGCTTCACCCGGCCGTTCGGCCCGCCGGTGGAGAACGAGGAAGCCCCCGTCATCCCGCCCGAGGGCAAGCTCCTGGGCGAGGATCAGGGCGAGCCGATCTGGCTCCATGACGGCCGGTTCGGCCCCTACGTGCAGCGCGGCGAGGCGACGGAGGAGAACAAGAAGCCGCCCCGCCAGAGCCTGCCCCGCGACTGGCCGCCCGACAGCGTGGACCTGCAGAAGGCGCTTCTGCTGCTGAACCTGCCCCGCCGGGTGGGCGAGCACCCCGAGGAGGGCCTGCCGGTCTGGGCCACGATCGGCCGCTACGGCCCCTATCTGAAGATGGCCGAGGACCCCGCCCAGCGCGGCGGCAAGACCGCGCCCCTGGGGGAGATCGACGACGTCTTCTCGATCGGCATGAACCACGCCGTCGAGCTTCTGGCGCAGAAGGCCGCCCGCGGGCGCGGACAGGCGGCGAAGGCGCTCCGGGAACTCGGCGAGCATCCCGAGCGCGGCGGGGCGGTGAACGTCATGGAGGGGCGCTACGGGCCCTACGTGAAATGGGACAAGATCAACGCCACAATCCCCAAGGGCGCCGACCCGCAGGCGGTGACGATGGCGGAGGCGGTGACGCTCATCGCCGAGCGCGAGGCGAAGTCCGGGAAGAAGAAGGCCGCGCCGAAGAAGGCGACGGCGAAAAAGGCGTCTCCGAAGAAGAGCCCGACGAAGAAGACCGGAACCACCGGAGCCAAGTCGGGCGCGACGGGGAAGACCGCGCGCGCCAAGAAGGATACCGGCTAGGCCGCCCGCCGACCGACCGCCGCTCCGCCGGGGCGCGTTGACACCCGCCCGGTCCCGGGCGGATAGAGGGCCGAAACGAGGATGGAGACCTGCCCATGCAGAAGATCTACGACGATGCCGACGCCGCTCTCGAGGGGCTCTTGAGGGACGACATGCTGATCGCCGCGGGCGGCTTCGGTCTGTGCGGGATTCCCGAGCTGCTTCTCGCCGCCATCGAGCGCACCGGCGTCAAGGACCTGACCTTCGCCTCCAACAATGCCGGGGTCGACGATTTCGGCATCGGCATCCTGCTGGCCTCCAGGCAGGTCAGGAAGATGATGTCCTCCTATGTGGGCGAGAACGCCGAGTTCATGCGCCAGTTCATCGAGGGCGAGCTCGAGGTGGAGTTCAACCCGCAAGGCACGCTGGCGGAGCGGATGCGCGCCGGCGGCGCCGGGATCGCGGGCTTCTACACCAAGACCGGCGTCGGCACCCAGATCGCCGAGGGCAAGGAGACCAAGGTCTTCGACGGCGAGACCTACGTGCTCGAGCGCGGGATCAGGGCCGACCTGTCGATCGTCAAGGCGTGGAAGGCCGACGACACCGGCAACCTCGTCTTCCGCAAGACGGCGCGCAACTTCAACGTGCCGGCGGCGATGTGCGGCACGACCTGCGTCGCCGAGGTCGAGGAGATCGTGCCGCGCGGCAGCCTCGACCCCGATTGTATCCACCTGCCGGGCGTCTTCGTCCACCGCCTGATCCAGGGCGCGCACGAGAAGCGCATCGAGAAGGTGACAACCCGCAAGAAGGAGACCGCGTGATGCCCTGGGAGCGCGAACAGATGGCCGAACGGGCCGCGCAGGAGCTCGAGGACGGCACCTATGTCAATCTCGGCATCGGCATCCCGACGCTGGTGGCCAACTATATCGGCGACAAGGACATCACCCTGCAATCCGAGAACGGCATGCTGGGCATGGGCCCCTTCCCTTACGAGGGCGAGGAGGATCCCGACCTGATCAATGCCGGCAAGCAGACCATCACCGAGCTGAACCGGACCTCCTATTTCGACAGCGCCACCTCCTTCGCGATGATCCGCGGCGGCAAGATCGCCTGCGCCATCCTCGGCGCGATGGAGGTGGCCGAGAACGGCGATCTCGCCAACTGGATGATTCCCGGCAAACTGGTGAAGGGCATGGGCGGGGCGATGGACCTCGTGGCCGGCGTCCGGAAGGTGGTGATCGTCATGGATCACCAGAACAAGAAGGGCGAGTCGAAGCTGCTGAAGGAATGCACCCTGCCGCTGACCGGGGCGGGCGTGGTGGATCGGATCATCACCGATCTGGGCGTCCTGGACGTGGTCGAGGGGGGGCTGAAGATCGTCGAGACGGCGCCCGGCGTCTCCGAGGAGCAGATCCGCGAGGCCACCGAGGCGACGGTGGTCGACTGATCGCGGGCGCCGGTCCGCCGGGCCGGCGCCATCCACCGCGCTCCGCGCGCGTTTCCGGGACGGGGACCAAGACCGGCTCAGGCAGCGGCCGTCCCCTTCTCCCGAACGGCCGGGCGGTCTATTCCGGCCCGGGCCGGGGAGCGCCCAAAAGCGGCCTTAAAAATTCGTAAACGTCCCTGCGAAACGGAGCGTCGCCCGTCCCGGCGGCTGGCGGTCCGCGTATTCCGATCGCAGCGAAAGACACATGACAGACCCATCCGCCCGCCGCGCCCCGTCCTCGCCGAAACGGGCGCTCCTGAAGATCGACCGGGTGGTTCTGGCCTCGGTCGTTGCGGGGGTGATCCTGGCGCTCCTGAGCAGCATCGGCACCGAGGCGCCTTCGGCGCCCGACATGCCCGCCCCCGGCGCGGGCGAGGCGGGGGCGGGCTCCTTTCCCTGACCGGTCAGCTTTGCGGAAAGCGCCGAGCGCGGCGTCGAGGTCCGGTTCGCGGTCCTTCCGGCGCGAGCCACGATCGGTCGAAATGCCCGCGACCACGTTGCTCCGCGCGATTCCGCCATAGGGGAGGGCACGGCCTGCGCGCACGAGGCCGCTGCCCTCGGCGTCCCGCAGCAGCCAGTCGAGCGAGGCGCGGGCGAGCCTCGCGGGGGAATCGGCGCCGATCCTCGTCGCCGGCTCGATGCCCGCCGCGCCGGCTTCCAGCGGCTACGAGCATCGGCAGCAGGCATTCCATCCCGTCCGGCGACCCGCCCCCGAGGATCTTCGATCCGCGCGCTCCGGGGCCCCCCTGTCGCGTGGCGCAGCGCGCCGCGAGCCGCTACATGGCGACTCATGTCCCCCCTGCCCGACCGTTTTGCCGCCTGGTTCGCCGCTCGCGGCTGGAGCCTCCATCCCCATCAGGAAGAGATGCTGGGGCGCGCGGACGCGCCCTCCCTGCTCCTCGTCGCGCCTACCGGCGGCGGCAAGACGCTCGCGGGTTTCCTGCCGACCCTGCTGGAACTGGCCGAAACCGGTCACGGGGGGCTGCACACGCTTTATGTCTCGCCGCTGAAGGCGCTGGCGACCGATATCCGCCGCAACCTGACCCGGCCGGTCGAGGAGATGGGGCTGCCCGTGCGGATCGAGGACCGGACCGGCGACACCTCCTATACCGTCAAGCGCCGGCAGCGGGCCGACCCGCCCCATATCCTGCTGACAACGCCCGAGAGCCTCGCGCTGCTGCTCTCCTACGAGGACGCCCCGCGAATCTTCGCCGGGCTGAGCCGCATCGTCGTGGACGAGATCCATGCGCTCGCGGAATCGAAGCGGGGCGACCAGCTGATGCTGGCCCTGTCGCGGCTGCAGGCGCTGGTGCCGGGGCTGCGGCGTGTGGGCCTCTCGGCGACGGTGGAGGATCCGGCGGCCATCGCCTCCTTCCTGGCCCGCCATCCCGATCCCTGCGAGATCCTCTACGCCGATCCGGGTCCCGATCCCGACATCTCGATGCTGGACGTGGAGGCCCCGCCGCCCTGGGCCGGCGGCGGCGGACGCTATGCCATTCCTGCAGTGCTGGACGAGGTGCGGCGCCACAGGACGACGCTCATCTTCCACAATACCCGCGCCCAGGCCGAACTGTTCTTCCACGACCTCTGGCTGCAGAACGAGGAGGCGCTGCCGATCGGCATCCACCACGGCTCCCTTTCCCGCGAGCAGCGGACGAAGACCGAGGCGGCGATGGTCCGCGGCGACCTGCGCGCCATCGTCTGCACCGGCTCGCTCGACCTCGGCATCGACTGGGGGGACGTGGATCTGGTGATCCAGGTGGGCGCGCCGAAGAACGTCAAGCGGCTGGTGCAGCGGATCGGGCGGGCGAACCACCGCTACAACGCGCCCTCCAAGGCGCTCCTCGTTCCCGCCAACCGCTTCGAGGTGGTCGAGTGCGTGGCGGCGCTCCAGGCGGTGAAGGAGCGGGATCTCGACGGCGACCCCCGCGGGCCGGGGCCGCGGGACGTGCTCTGCCAGCACCTTCTGATCCGGGCCGCCTCCGGCCCCTTTTCCGCCGACGAGCTCTTCTCCGAAGTGACCAGCGCCGGGGCCTATGCCCGCCTCCCGCGGGCCGCGTTCGACGCCTGCCTCGATTTCGTGGCGACGGGGGGCTACGCGCTGCGCGCCTACGATCGCTGGCAGCGGCTCGTCGAGGCCGACGGCCTCTGGCGGCTGCGCGACCCGCGGGGCGCGGCGCGCATCCGGCAGAACATCGGCACGATCATGGATACCGATCTCCTGAAGGTCAGGCTCCGCAATCGCCGCGCGGGCACGCCGCTCGGCGAGGTGGAGGAGGGCTTCGCCGCCACCCTGACCGCCGGCGACACCTTCCTGATCGGCGGCGAGGTGGTCCGGTACGAAGGCTTGCGGGAGATGGTCGTGGAAGTCACCCGCCGCCCCGGAAAGCCACCGAAGATCGCCACCTTCATGGGCACCAAGTTCGCCACCTCGACCCAGCTCTCCCACCGCATACTCGGCATGTTCCGGCAGGCGGACTGGCCCGAGCTGCCCGCGGCGACGCGCGACTGGCTGCATCTCCAGCGGGCGCGCTCGCGCCTGCCCGAGGCCGACCGCATCCTCGTGGAGAGCTTCCCCTTTCTCGGCCGCGCCCATACCTGCATCTACGGGTTCGCCGGCCGCAACGCGATGCAGACGCTGGGCCTTCTCGTCACCCAGCGGATGGAGGAGGCGGGGCTCCACCCGATGGGCTTCGTCGCCACCGACTACGCGACGCTGATCTGGGGGCTGGACGAGGTGCGCGACCCCGCCCCCCTCTTCGACGGCGCCGACCTCCGCGCGGCCTTCGAGACCTGGCTCGCCGGCAACGCGGTGATGAAGCGCACCTTCAAGCAATCGGCCGTGATCGCGGGACTGGTGGACCGCCAGACGCGCGGCCAGCGCAAGTCCGGCAAGCAGGCGACGTTCTCGTCGGACATCCTCTACGACACGCTCAGGCGCTACGACCCCGGCCACCTGCTTCTCGACATCACCCGCGAGGAGGCACTGAAGGGGCTGGTGGATTTCGGCCGCATCGAAGAGATGCTGGCCCGCACCGCGGGGCGGATCGACCATGTGCGCGCGGAGCGTCCGACGCCCCTAGCCGCCCCGCTCTTCCTCGAGGCCGGCCGCGTTCCAGTGGAGGGCGCGGCGACCGAGAAGCTGCTCGCCGACGAGGCCGAGCGGCTGATGGAGGGCGCGGGGCTCGCCATCACGGAGGAGGACCAGCGGCGCTGGCGGGGGCCCTACTGAGCCGCCGGACCGGGCCCGCCGACTTGTCTCCGCCGGGCGGTGCGGTTATCGAACGGAGCATGAACGCCTGCGCCTTTGACCTCGCCGGAGAGAGCCTCCGGATGCTCCCCACGGGCGCGGTCTGGTGGCCGGCGCGGGCAACGCTGATCGTCGCCGACCTGCATCTGGGCAAGTCGGAGCGGATCGCGCGGCGTTCCGGACAGATGCTGCCTCCCTACGAGACGCGGGATACTCTCGCGCGGCTCGAGGCGGATTGCCGCGCATTCCGGCCCGAACGCGTCGTCTGCCTCGGCGATTCCTTCGACGACGATGCGGCGCGCGAGGGGCTCGACGGATCGGAAAGCCGCTGGATCGCGGCCCTGCAGACGGGGCGGGACTGGGTCTGGATCGCCGGAAACCACGATCCGGCCCCGGAGGGGCTGGGCGGCCGCGCGGTGGAGGCGCTCCGGCTCGGCGGGCTGACCTGCCGACACATCGCCACGCCGGGAGGCTGCGCCGAATTGTCGGGGCACTACCATCCGAAGGCGCGGCTCGCCCTTCGCGGGCGGCTGCTGTCGCGCCCCTGCCTGCTCCACGACGCCGCCCGCGCCATCCTCCCCGCCTACGGCACCTATACCGGCGGGCTCGACTGGACGGCGCCGGTCCTTGCCGCCCTGATGGCGCCGGGCGCCAGAGCGCTCCTCACGGGCCCCCGGCCCTGCGCCGTGCCGATGCCGCGACGGACCCGCGCCTGACCGGCGGACGCCTACCTGGCGACCGCGCGAGACCGAAACGAGAATCGCCGCACCCGGCAGGGCGCGGCGATTCCGGGAAAGAGACGGCTCCGAACCGCTTCAGGTCAATGCGAAAGCCGCCAGGGCGAGGCCGAGAAGGAACCCGC
Source organism: uncultured Alphaproteobacteria bacterium (assembly GCA_963829665.1). Lineage (GTDB taxonomy): Bacteria > Pseudomonadota > Alphaproteobacteria > Rhodobacterales > Rhodobacteraceae > Palleronia. Next base: position 690,520 of record CAWHJL010000001.1, read on the forward strand.
CGTGGATGGCGATAATCGTGCCGTACATGTCAAAGGCTCCGTCTACTGGCCCCACGATACGGCGGATTATCGCCGAAATGAATCAACGATGCGTTACCTTCCGCTCATGGGACCAGGCACGCTGGCCCGGAATGTGCAGGCGGAGCCTCTCGCCGCCCCGGAGCGTGCCGGGACGCTCGACCCAGGCGGTGACGCCACGCCGACCCTCCGCGGCGGCCTTGAAGCCGCGCCCGGCCGGACCCAGCGCCTCCACGATGGTCATCGCAGGGAACTGGCAGGGCTGGTTCGCCATGTCGACGACGAGGGTCAGGCCGTCGGGCCCCTGCAGACGGGAGGAGGGAGGAACATGGGTGAGGTCGGGAAGACCCTCGAGAGCGATCGAGGCACCGAGCCAGGCCGGATCCAGCCCGTCGAGCCCGATCTCCCGCGCGATCTCGTCCAGCTCCTCCACCGACACGATGGAGAGCTGCCGGACATTGGCGATCTCGGTTCCGCGCGGGTGCTGGGCCACGACACGGCTGCAGGACGCGCGGGTGACGCCGGAATGGTGCTCCGCCGCCAGCCCGCCGAAATCGAGCGGCATGACGTCGAGCGGCTCGGCGTCGATTTCCTTCCTGTCGCGGTGAAGGACGCGGCCGAGCCACACGATCCGGGCCGTCCAGTCTGTTGGAACGAGAGCGGGCATGGCACACTCCGGCACTGCCCCTGCCCCGATGCGCTGTCTCCCGGACAGGAGAAGGGCCGCGCGCGGCGCGGCCCCGTGATCTGGCTGGGGTCAGGTGGGCTGAGGCTCCGGCCCGCTGCCGGGCTTCGGCTTCGGCTTCGTCTTCGGGATCGAGGTGATGGAGGAGGTGGGTCCCTGATCAGGCGTATCGTCATCGTCGCCGCGGTTCAGGGGCTCGCCGTTGACCACCTTCAGGATCTCCGGCCCGGTCAGGGTCTCGTATTCCAGGAGGCCCTGCGCCAGCCGCTCCCATTCCTCGTTCTTCTCGGTCAGGATGCGCTTGGCAGTGTCGTAGCCCTCGTCGATGAGTTCCTTCACCTTGTCGTCGATCATCTTCTGGGTGTCCGCGGAATGCTGCGCGCCGCTGCCATAGGCCCCGAGATAGCTCTGCTGCTCGTTGGCATAATCCACGAAACCCAACTCCTCGGCGAAGCCGAACTGGGTGACGAGGGCCCGGGCGATCTTGGAGACCTGCTGGATGTCGGAGGCGGCGCCTGAAGTGACGTTCTCCTTGCCGAACTTCAACTCTTCAGCCACCCGGCCACCCATCGCCATGGCGATCTTCGACTTGTACTTGGTGAAGGTCACCGACAGCTGGTCGCGTTCGGGCAGCGAGAGGACCAGGCCGAGCGCCCGGCCGCGGGGGATGATCGTCGCCTTGTGGACCGGATCGTGCTGCGGCACGTTCAGACCGACGACAGCGTGGCCGGCCTCGTGATAGGCGGTCAGCTTCTTCTCGTCCTCGGTCATGACCATGGAGCGGCGCTCGGCGCCCATCATGACCTTGTCCTTGGCGTTCTCGAAATCGTCCATGGTCACGAAACGGCGGCCCACCCGTGCGGCCATTAGCGCCGCCTCGTTGACGAGGTTGGCGAGATCGGCGCCGGAAAAGCCGGGCGTTCCGCGGGCGATGATTCGCAGATCCACGTTCGGGCCGAGCGGCACCTTGCGGGCGTGGACGCCGAGGATCTTTTCGCGACCCTTGATATCGGGGTTCGGCACCTGGACCTGGCGGTCGAAGCGACCGGGCCGCAGCAGCGCGGGGTCGAGCACGTCGGGGCGGTTCGTGGCGGCGACGATGATGATTCCCTCGTTGGCCTCGAAGCCGTCCATCTCGACCAGGAGCTGGTTCAGCGTCTGCTCGCGCTCGTCGTTGCCGCCGCCATAGCCGACGCCGCGGGAGCGGCCGACCGCGTCGATCTCGTCGATGAAGACGATGCAGGGCGCGTTCTTCTTCGCCTGCTCGAACATGTCGCGGACCCGGCTGGCGCCGACGCCGACGAACATCTCCACGAAGTCGGAGCCCGAGATGGTGAAGAACGGCACACCGGCCTCGCCCGCAACGGCGCGCGCCAGGAGCGTCTTACCGGTTCCCGGGGGGCCCACGAGCAGCGCACCCTTGGGAATCTTGCCGCCGAGACGGGAGAATTTCTGCGGATTGCGGAGGAATTCGACGATCTCCTCGAGATCGTCCTTCGCCTCGTCGATGCCGGCCACGTCGTCAAAGGTCACCCGCCCATGCTTCTCGGTCAGGAGTTTCGCCTTCGACTTGCCGAATCCCATGGCGCCGCCGCGGCCGCCGCCCTGCATCCGGTTCATGAAGTAGATCCAGACGCCGATCAGCAGGATGAAGGGCAGGAACGTCATCAGCACGGTGGTGAAGCCCGACTGCTCCTGCGGCTTGGCGCTGACGGTGACATCGTTGGCAATCAGCCTGTCGGTCAGCTCGCCCCCCTCGTCCGGCCGGACGGTGGTGTATTCCTGACCGTCGGCGCTGCGGAATATGACCCGCTCGCCGTCGAGCGTGACGGTCGAGACCTCGCCCGATTCGACCTGGGCGATGAAGTCCGAATAGCTCACGGATCGCGAGTTGAGGTTCGACTGCCCCCCGGAGAACAGATTGAAAAGTGCCAGGACAAGCAGAAAAAGCACAACCCAGAATGCGACGTTCCGCGCGTTTCCCAAAACGGCCTCCTCAAAGGTGCAGCAGAGATGCAGCGCATCTCTTCGGTCCGGCCATAGATAACGACGATGCGGTTTGATTCAATCACGAAGGCAGAATGCCGCAAACGGTCCGCGTCCGTCGGGTCGCGCCGTCCAGCCGCAAGGCGACCCGGCGAGCGGCGCGGCAACCAGCGTTTCCCCCGCCCAGAGCGCCGGCGTGGCCATCAGGGAAGCCCTCGGAAGGCCGCTCTCGCGCCAGCGGGGGCAGCGCGCGACGGCCGCGCCGAGCGCGGAAACGTGAAGGTCGTCGCGCCACGGGCCGTCGAGGCTCCAGCGCCCGTCCCAGAGCTGGTCCGGCCCGGACCGGAGGTGCCGGACGCCGGCATGTTCGCGTGCGACCCGCAGGCGCGGCCCCTCCCGCCCGATCCGGCATCCCGCGAGCGTGGCCGTCCCGCCCTGCGCGGCAAGGCGCCCGACCACGGCGTCGAGCGCCGCCTGCCGCGGCGCCGCGGACCCGGAGACCCAGCGGAGCGCCGCGCGGAGGAGCCGCCGGCGGATCTCCGCGGGCAGATCGTCGGCGGGCAGCGTCAGGAGGAGATCGCCGCGATCCTCGGCGACCCGTTCCGCGGCTTCGGCGGCGGCGCAGTGCACGAGCGCGCTGCGGGCTTCCGCCTGGTGGCGCGCCACGGCCGCCAGCGCCTCCCGCTCGACGCCGAGCGGCGCCAGCGCGTCCAGAATCTGGCGCGCCCGCGCTCGGTCGAAGCGCGGATCCTCGTTGGACGGGTCCTCCGCCCAGGCGAGCCCGCGCGCCCTCAGGTAGCCGCGCAGCTCGGCGCGGGAGACATCGAGGAACGGGCGCAGCCATTCGACGCCGCCCCGCCGGAACCGGCGCGGCATTTCGGCGAGGCCGTCGACCCCCGGCGACCGCGGAAGCCGCAGCAGGAGCGTCTCCGCCACGTCGTCCATCGTGTGGCCGAGGACCACCTGGCCTGCCCCCTCCGCGCGCGCCCAGTCGCCGATCAGGCGGTAGCGGGCGGCGCGGGCCGCGGCCTGCAGGTTGCCCTGCCCATCCCAGCGCCAGGCGAGCAGGACATGGTTGATGCCCCGCGCCCGGGCCGCATCGGCGACGAGCCCGGCCTCGGCGCGCGCCTCCGGCCGCAGCCCGTGATCGAGGGTCACGGCGGCGATCGGGCGGCCCGACCGTTTCGCGGCGCGGGCCACGACATCGAGGCAGGCCATGGAATCTCCGCCGCCGGAGACGGCCACGGCGAGGAGCCCGGCGCCGTCTCGCAGAGCCGCCTCGGCAAGGCGCCGCAGGCGGGCCGCGAGATCGTCGGCGCTCACGAGCAGCCGATATCGCTCCGCGCGGCCTCCGCCTCGCCGGCCGCCGGACTGTCCGGGAACCGGGTGGAGACCTCGCCCAGGGTGGTGCAGGCATCCGCCCGCTGGTCGAGCGCGTCGAGCTTCAGGCCGAGCTGCAGGAGCGCCTCCGGCGCCCGCGGTCCCTGCGGCTGCCCGGAGAAGGCTTCCAGAAAGGCGCGCGCGGCCGGCGCCGTCTCGCCGAGCTCGGAGAGCGCCTGGCCGCGCAGGAAATGCGCCTCCCCGGTCATCGGCCCGCCGGTATAGGTCTCGGTGAAGGCCTGGAACAGGTCGGCTGCGCGGCGATACTCGCCCGCGTCGTAGGCGGCCTTGGCGCGGTCGAAATCCTGCTGTTCGCCGACCGCGAGCTGGGCGCCGTCGCCGGCCGGGGCGGGCTGCGCCGCCTCGGGCAAGTCGACCCCGCCCAGGGGTGGCGTCTCGTCGAGATCGGCGATGTCGCAGCCGTCCTCCAGCTCGCAGACCCGGAAGCGCAGGTCGCCGAGGCGGTTGGTGCCGTCGCTCACCACGCTGTTGATCCGGTTCTCGAGCTCCTCGGTCAGACCCGTGAGACGGCGCAGTTCCGTCTCCATCGCGTCGATCCGCTCCAGCGCGCCGGTGCCGGAAAGGTTCGCCTGCGGCGCGCCGGTCGTGGAGAGTTCCCGCCGGAGCCGCTGCACCTCGACGAAGAGCACCTGAAGCTCCTGCCGGATGTCGGCGAGGGTCTCGCCTTCCTGCGCCCGGGCGAGGCCGGGCAGCAGCAGCGCGGCGATCAGGAGAGCGCGGATCATGCCCCCCTCCTCAGCCCGAGAGCCCGCCCGCCGCCACCACGGTGACCGCGCGGCGGTTCTTGGCGTAGCAGGCCTCGGTGGAGCAGATCTCGATCGGGCGCTCCTTGCCGTAGGTGACGGTCTTCAGCCGGCTGGCCGGGACACCCTGGGCGACCAGGAAGTCGCGGGCGGAGGCGGCGCGGCGGGCGCCGAGGGCGAGGTTGTATTCGCGGGTGCCCTGCTCGTCGGCATGGCCCTCGATGATCGCGGTGTATTCGGGGTTGCCGGCGAGCCAGCGGGCCTGCCCGGCGAGCGTCTGCCGGGCGGCGTCGGTGAGGCTGGACTGGTCCACCTCGAAGAGCACCCGGTCGCCGATCGTCTGGTTGAAATAGGCCGGCGAGCTCGGGTCGTTGACGCCCTGGCTCAGATCCGCGCCGACGAGCGGGGCGCCGGCGCCCATGCCGTCCGCGCCGCCGCCGAAGCGACCCGGATCGGAGCAGGCAGCGAGGCCCGCTGCGCAGAGGATCGCCAGAACGGCCTTGGAACTACGCATTGATACCCATCCTCGGTTCGGTCCTTTCGGGCTCATTAGCACCTGCCGGTGCGGTTGGGAACGTCACGGGAGAAGCGGCGACCAGGCCGGGTCGGAGGCGGGTCCGGGCGTGTCGACCTCGGTGAGGTTCCGGCCCGAGACGTCGACGGAATAGAGCGACGACTGTCCGCCGGCACCGGCGGTCTCGCGGGTGAACATCAGCACCCGGCCATTCGGCGCCCAGGTCGGGCCCTCGTCGAGGAACGAGGCGGTCAGCAGGCGTTCCTCCGAGCCGTCGGTGCGCATGACGCCGATATGGAACCGGCCCTGGTTCTGCTTGGTGAAGGCGATGAGGTCGCCGCGGGGGCTCCAGACCGGCGTGCCGTAGCGGCCCTGGCCGAAGCTGATCCGCCGCGCCTCGCCGCCCCCGGCGGGCATGACATAGAGCTGCGGCGTGCCGGACCGGTCGCTCTCGAAGACGATCCGGTCGCCGTCGGGGCTGTAGGACGGCGCGGTCTCGATCGAGGGGGCGTCGGTCAGCTGCTCGGGCGTCTGCGCGCCGGGGCGGAGGCGGTAGATGTCGGTGTTGCCGTTGGTCGCGGCGGAGAAGACGATGGTCTGGCCGTCGGGGGCGTAGCGGGGCGAGAAGGTCATCGATTCGGCCGGCACGGGAAGCGGGACCGGATCGACCGAGCCGACCTGCATCTCGTAGATCTGGGGAAAGCCGCTCTCGTAGCTCGTATAGAGCACCCGGTTGCCCGAGGGCGAGAACCGCGGCGCCAGGACGAGGGAGGAAGAATCCGTCAGATACCGGACGTTTGCGCCGTCGTAATCCATGAGGGCGAGGCGCTTCTGGCGGGCGTTCTTGGGGCCCTCCTCGGCGACGAAGACGACGCGGCTGTCGAAATAGCCGGTTTCGCCGGTGATGCGGGAATAGACCGCGTCGGCGACCTTGTGGGCGAGGCGCCGCCAGGCGTCGCGGCTGCCCTGGAGCTGAAGCCCCTCGCCCAGCGGCGCCTCCGAGAAGACATCGAAGAGGCGGAACTTGACCGTCAAGCCGCCATCCGCGCCGGTCGAGACGGCGCCGGTGACGAGCGCCTGGGCGTTGATCGCCTTCCAGTTGGAATAGGAGACATCCCTCGTGAAATCAGTCACTTGTTCCACGAACGCCTCGGAGGAGATGCGGCGGAAGAGGCCGGTTCCGATGAGGTCGTCGGCGATCACCTCAGTGATCTGGGAGGCCCAGTCGGCGGCCTCGGGGCTCTCGGGCACGAAGGTCGGCAGGGCGACCGGGATGGGCTCGATCACCCCTTCGGTGATCTCGATCCGCAGGGGTCCGTCCTGGGCGAGGGCCGGACCGGCAACGGGGAAAAGCAGGCCGAGGCAGAGCCCGGCCAGACGGGCGAGACGGGTCATCGGATGCGCTCCATTGCCGGTTTCGGGGCTGTCGGATTCCTGTCGGAATCCTGTCGGAGTCCTGTCGGAGTCGAATTCGTCATCTGACCCTCATGTCGCGGGGATTGAAGGTGACCTCGATGTGCTGCCACTGGGGATACTTGTCCACCGGCAGGTCGTAGCCGCCGCCCTCCACCTGGCAGCGCAGGATGGCGCGGCGGCCCCATTCGTAGGCGGTGCGCTGCGCCGAGCCGGAGCCGCCGGAGACGGCGACCTGCTCGAGCGAACTCGACACCACCCGGTTGTCCGGCGTCATGTCGAAGCCGATGGTGACGGAGACGCTCGCGGCCTCGGACCCCACATCGACGTTCCAGCAGCGGCGCACCTGCAGCTTGAAGGCCTCCTGTTCGCCCTGGCTCAGCGGCGGGCCGGCCGGCGCGCCCTCGAGCATGCCCTGTTCCAGCCGCTGCTCCAGCCCGGCGATGGTGTCGTTCACCGCGTCCTGCACCGCGTCCGACCGGGCGGCGGCGGTGCGCCCCTCGGTCTGCGGCGCGGCGGCCGGCGGCTCATCGGGCTCCGGCTCCGGCTCGGGCGGGGCCGCGGCGAGCCGCTCGGGCCGGGTGCGGGGACGGCCGGAGGAGGTCGGCGCGCGGGCGGTCGGCTCCTCCGCCTCGGTGACGATCTCCGTGGTGGCCTCGGGCGGCGCCGCGGGAGCGGTCTCCTCGACCCTCTCGGCCTCGCTCGGCGGGATCGGGCAGCACGGCGCGCTCCGGCGTCTCGGCGGTCTCGGCCTCGACGGGGGGCTCCGGAGTGGGCTCGGGGGCGACGCGCGGCGCCGCGTCGGGCACGCTCTCCTCGGCCTGCGGCAGGTCGGGTTCCGGGGCCGGTTCGGGATCTGGCTCCGGGGCAGGATCGGGGGCCGGTTCGGGGTCGGGCTCCGGGACGGGCTGCGGCTCGGGGCGCGGCGCGGGATCGACGGTGCGGGGCTGCTCGGGCGGGGGCTGGTCCTCGGGGGCGTCCGGGTCGACGGCTGCGGCGGGCTCCTCCGCCTCGATCATCGGCGGCGGCTCGACCTCGCCCGTCTCCGGCCGGGTCAGGGCGGCAAATTCCTCCTCGCTCATCACCGTCACCTCGGCGCTGCGGATCTCCGGCTCCGGCGCGCGGGTGAAGACCCCGCCGAAGAGCAGGAACATGATCAGGCCGAGATGGCCGGCTCCCGATATGATCAGCGGCGTGTCCATGTGCGCTCCGCGGGTCACTGCGCCCCGCCTGACCCTATCCGTCGGTCCCGTCGAGCCGCGGCCCGCCGGCATCGGTGACGAGGCCGATCTGGTTGAAGCCGCCGGCGTTCAGCGCCCCCATGACGCGGGCCACCTCCGCGTAGGGCACCGCGCCGTCGGCACGCAGGAAGACCTTGCGGCTCTCGCGCTCGGCGGCGATGGCGCGGAGTTGCGCGACGAGGTCACCGCTCCCGGTCTCGTTGTCCATGAGCAGCACCCGGCCGTCGGCGGTCAGGGTGATGGTCAGCGGCTCCTCGCGCTCCGAGGGCAGCGCCTCCGCCGCGCTCTCCGGCAGCTCGATCGGCACCCCCACGGTCAGGAGCGGCGCGGAGACCATGAAGATGATCAGCAGCACCAGCATGACATCCACGAAGGGGGTGACGTTGATCTCCGACATCGGCCGCACGCGGCTGCGCCGCCGGCGCGTTCCCCGCGCCTCCCTGGAGATGGCGCCGGCGCCCATGTCAGGAATCCAGCTGGCGGGAGAGGATGGTCGAGAACTCGTCGGAAAAGGCCTCGTAGCCGCCGACGATGCGGCCCTGGTCGGCGGAGAGCTTGTTGTAGAAGATCACCGCGGGGATCGCGGCCAGAAGGCCGAGCCCGGTGGCCAGAAGCGCCTCGGCGATGCCCGGCGCGACCACGGCGAGATTGGTGTTCTGCTGCTCGGCGATGCCGATGAAGGCGGTCATGATGCCCCAGACCGTGCCGAAGAGGCCGACGAAGGGCGCCGTCGCGCCGATCGTGGCGAGAACCGGCAGGCCGTGCTCCAGATCCTCGGCCTCGCGCGCGACGGCAACGTCCATCGAGCGGTCGATCCGGGACTGGGCGCCGGGGATGAGCGCGCCGTCGTCGCGGTGGCTGCGCTGCCATTCGGTCATGCCGGCGACGAAGACGCGGGAGGCGCGCCCCTCGGGGTCGGGGCCGAGCTGCCGGTAGAGGTCGTCGAGCGGCTCGCCCGACCAGAAGGCGGCGTCGAACCGCTCCGCCTCGCTGCGCGCGGCGCGATAGGCCATGTGCTTTCTGACGATGATCGCCCAGGACCATACGGAGGCGGCGACGAGGAGAAGCATGACCAGCTTCACCAGCAGGGAGGCGCGGGCGAAGAGGCCGAGGACGGTGAAGTCCATCTGGCCCGCCGCTGCGAGGGTTTCGGTTTCCATCGGACTGCTCTTCCGCTCTGACCGGCCTCTTCGGGGGCCGCTTCGGGGCATACCTACCCCGGATTGAGCGATAAAGCCACAGGTCGCGCACGAATGGGTGAACGGGTCAGCCGGGCGCCAGGGCGCGGAGCTGCGGCGGCAGGCGCCGCGCGCCGCCGGTGGCGCTGTCGAGGGCGACGAGCTCCACGCGGGCGCGGAACAGCGCCTTCGCGCCGCGCCGGATTCTCCTGCGCGAGAAGCAGCCGGGCGCCGCTCGAGCGCAGGATCCCGGTGCGGACATCGAGGCGCTCGTCGAGCCGCGCGGGGGCGAGGAAGTCGCTCTCGATGCGCCGGACGGCGAACACGGTGCCGGCCTCGCGCAGGGCGAGCTGGTCGAGGCCGAGGCCGCGCACCCAGTCCGACCGCGCGCGCTCGATGTATTTGAGGTAGTTCGCGTGATAGACGATCCCGCCCATGTCGGTGTCTTCGTAATAGACGGTGACGGCGAAGCTGTGATCCATCGGCGCTCTCCTCCTTCGCTGGGCCGGCGCGGGCGGACCCGGCCGGTGGCGGGGGCGATAGCGCATCTGCCGGCCGATGCCAGCGAAAAGGCCGGGCGCCGCGCGCGGCACTGGACGCTGGCGGCCCGGCCGGGCATCCTCGGCCGATGGTCGGGCCGGAGCGGCGGATATTGGTGATCGGGGCCGGCGGATTCGTCGGCCGCCGCCTGATGCCCGTGCTCGAGGCGCGGTTCGGGATCGGCGCCGCGATCCCCTCCGCGCGCGCCCCCGACCGCGAGGCGGTGGCGCTCGATCTCGACGAGGACCGCTCGGTGCGGGCGGCGCTCGGGCGGGTGGCGCCGACCCATGTCGTCAACCTAGCCGGGATCGCCGACCGCGGCACCGCGCGGCGGGACCCGGAGCGGGCCTGGGCGCTGCATGTCTTCGCCGCGGAGCGGCTCGGGCGGGCGATGGGCGACCTCTGCCCGGAGGCGTGGCTGCTGCAGGTGGGAGCCGGGCGCGCCTATGGCCGGGCGCCCGACGGGCGGGGGCTCGCCGAGACCGATCCGCTGGAGCCGGCGGAGACCTGGGCGCTGACCAAGGCGGCCGGGGATCTGGCGGTGGGCGCGCTGGCGCGGCAGGGGCTGCCGGCGCTGCGGCTCAGGCCCTTCGACCATGCCGGTCCCGGCCAGCCGGCCTGTTTCGCGCTGCCGGCGCTGGCGCGGCGCGTGGCCCGGATCGAGGCCGGTCTGGAAGCGCCGGAACTGCGGCTGGGCGGGCGCGACGCGGCGCGCGACCTCGTGCATGTGGACGACGTGGCCGCGGCCTATGCGGCGGTGGTGGCAGCGACCGGGGCGATCGCCACGGGCACGGCGCTGAACGTTGCCTCGGGCGAGGCGGTGACGCTGCGGGGGCTGGCGGAGCGGATGCTGGCGCTGTCGGAGGCGGAGATCGCCTTGCATGTCGAGCCGGAGGGGCCGGCGATCGTCGGCGACGCGGCGCGGCTGCGGGCGGCGACCGGCTGGGCGCCGCGGCGGGGCCCGCAGGAGATGGTGGCCGAGGCGCTCGCCCGGGCGCGGGCGGCCGTCGCGCGGGGCCGGGTCTAGGCGAGGCGGCGGGAGAGCGCGGCGAGACCCTTCGCCAGCAGCGACTCGGCCGCCTCGGCGCTCTCGGCCTCGGCGTAGAAGCGCAGCTCCGGGGCGTTGCCGGAGGGGCGGACATGGACGATGCGGCCGGAGCGGCAGGCGATGCGGAGCCCGTCGGTCTCGTCGAGGCTATCCGGCGCCTCGCCGAGATCGGCGAGGAGATCGGCGCGGGCCGCCTCGCTCCGAGCGAGTTCGGCGACGAGGGCGGCGGAACGCTCCTGCGGCACCTCCTGCAGCCGGTCGGCGGCGGTGTGGCGGGCGGGCTCGGCGGCGACGAGGGCGGCGACGCCGCCGGCCGCCCGCGCGCGCGAGAGCGGCGCCACCAGCGGCAGCAGGCTGTCGCGCGTGGCCAGCGGGGCGAGCGCGCCGGCGGCAAGGTCGGCGGCGAAGCCCAGCAGGAAGCCGCCATTGGCCTCGTAGCCGACCACGCGGCCGCCGGCCTCCGCCATGCCGGCGATGACGTGCGGAGAGCCGATGCGGGTGCGGATCACGCGCGGCGCGGGCTGGCGGAGCGCGACGCCGGAATTGGAGCTGACCGGCGTCACTACCGTCTCGGCGCCGAGGACGCCGGCCGTGATCTGGCCGAGCACGTCGCCCGGCACGACCCGGCCGGTGCCGTCGGCGAGGAGTGGGCGGTCGCCGTCGCCGTCGGTGGAGACCAGCGCGTCGAGCCGGTGCTCTTCGACCCGGTGCCTGATATTGTCGCGTGCCCAGGCGGGGACCGCCTCGGTATCGACGGGCACGAATTCGTCGGAGCGGTCGATCTCCACAATCTCGGCGCCAAGGGCGGCGAGCGCGTCGAGGAGGAGGTCGCGGGAGACGGCGCTGTGGCTCCAGACGCCCACTTTGAGCCCGGCGAGCGCCTCGCCGCCGAAAGCGTCAGCGTAGCGGGCCACCCAGGCCGGGCCGGCCTCCATGTCGGCGGCGCGGATGCCGGGCCGGGGCGCCGGATCGGCCGCGCCGCCCAGGGCGGCGAGGATGCCCTGCTCGTCGGCCTTCGAGATCTCGCCGTCGGGGCGGTAGAACTTGAGCCCGTTGCGGTCGGCGGGAATGTGGCTGCCGGTGACCATCACCGCGGCGGCGCCGGCGCCCATCGCCGCCAGCGCCAGCGCCGGCGTCGGCACCCGGCCGCAATCGGTGACATCGAGACCCAGCGCGAGGGCGGTCTCGATCACCACCTCGGCGATGTCGGGGGAGGAGGGGCGCAGATCGCGCGCCACGAAGAGCCCCGTCCCGGTCGGGCAGGCGCGGGCGAAGGCGCGGACATGGTCGGCCACCAGCGCGGGCGTCAGCTCGGTGACGAGGCCGCGCAGGCCGGAGGTGCCGAACCTGGGCGCCATCAGCCCTTGGCCCCCTGCCCGCGCGAATAGACATCCTCGTAGCGGATGATGTCGTCCTCGCCGAGATAGGCCCCGGTCTGCACCTCGATCAGGACCATCGGCACCTTGCCGGGATTCTCCATGCGGTGCCGGGAGCCCAGGGGCACGTAGACCGATTCGTTCTCGGTCAGCAGGGTGACGGTCTCGTTCACGGTCACGCGGGCGGTGCCGGAGACGACGATCCAGTGCTCGGAGCGGTGCATGTGGCTCTGCAGGCTGAGCTGGGCGCCGGGATGGACGACGATGCGCTTGACCTGGAAACGGTCGCCGACCGCGAGGCTCTCGAAATGGCCCCAGGGGCGGTGGTCGTAGGCGAAGCTCTCGGCCTGCTTGACGCCCTTCTCCTTCAGCGCGGCGACCGCCAGCTTGACGTCCTGGGCGCGGCTCCGGTCGGCGACGAGCACGGCGTCGTCCATCGCCACGGCGACGAGGTTGTCGAGGCCGATGCCGACCAGTTCGAGCCCGGCGCTCTCCGAGCGCAGCAGCGAGTTGGTGCAGTCGATCGCCGTCACGTCGCCGGAACTCACGTTGCCGCTCTCGTCGGGCTGCATCTCGCGGGCGAGGGCGTTCCAGCCGCCGAGGTCGTTCCAGCCGGCGGCGAAGGGGGCGACGGAGAGGTTCCCCGCGCGCTCCATCACCGCGTAGTCGATCGATTCCTTCTCCGCCCCGGCCCAGGGGCCGGGCGCCAGGCGCAGGAAGCCCAGATCGGTCTTCGCCTCCTCCACGGCCCGGCGCACCGGCTCCATCATGGCCGGCGCATGGGTCTCGAAGGCGCCGATGATCGTGTCGGCGCGGAACAGGAAGATGCCGGCATTCCAGAGATAGCCGCCATCGGCGAGCATTCGCTCCGCCGTCGCCTCGTCGGGCTTCTCCACGAACCGCTTCAGGGGCGCGATCGCGTCCGTGCCGCCGTCGAGCTCGAGCCAGCCATAGCCGGTCTCGGCATAGGTCGGCTTGATGCCGAAGGTGACGATCTGCCCCGCCTCCGCGGCGGGCAGCGCCGCCTCGGCGCAGGCGCGGAAGGCGGCCGGGTCGGAGATGGCGTGGTCGGAGGGGGCGACGAGGAGCGTCGCGGCGGGATCTGTGCGCGCCACGGTCAGCGCCGCGGCGAGGATCGCGGGCGCGGTGTTGCGCGCCTCGGGCTCGATCAGGATCGTGCCCGGGTCGATCCCGGCCTCCATGAGCTGTTCGGTGACCACGAAGCGGAAATCCGAAGCGGTGACGATCACCGGCCTGGCGAAGCCCGCCCCCGACAGCATCCGCGCGGAGGCGGCGAAGAGGCTCTCGGGGCCGAGCAGCTCGGCGAACTGCTTGGGAAAGGACTTCCGCGACAGGGGCCAGAGCCGCGTCCCCGATCCGCCGCACAGGATGACAGGTGTGATCATCGCCATTGAACCTCCGGATGGTCGACCTTGGCTCTATCCGCGCCGGCCTGCCGTCTCAAGAAAAGATGGCTGCAATTTCAGGTTGTGTCACACCCGCGCCGCGAGGCGCAGGGCATGGCTCGGATCGTCGTCGGCGGCGGGCAGGACCGGATCGTAGGCGGCGCGGACCAGCCGGCCGATCTCGGGGCGCAGCAGGATCGCGCCCTCGGGCGTCTCGGCGAGCGGCGAGCGGTCGGTGAAGGCGGTGTCGGACCACAGCAGGATCGTCTGCGCGGCCTGGGTGAGCGCGACGGTGCGGGCGGGCACCGCGCTCATCTCCGCGTCCAGCCGCAGGAAGGCGAAGTTCGCCCGGATCGCGCCGGCGGCGTCGAAGCGGAAGATGCGGTACTGGTTGGCGCCGCCCGCCTCGAGCCGGTCGAGGAGCGGCCCGAGATTCGGGATCAGCCGGTCGAGATCGGGAACGCCGCGCAGTTCCTCCCAGTCCCGGACGAAGAACATCATCACGTTGACGCCGAGCTCGGGATCGGTCTCCGCGAGACCGGCGCCGGAGAGCGCGGCCAGTGCGGAAAGCGCGTCCTTCATCACGGCGAGCGTGGCGTCGTCGACGCCGAAGACCACGGGGGCGAGCGGGCGGCCCCAGCGGGCGAAGACGTAGCCGCCGTCGGATCGGGTGAACAGCGCTTCGACGTCGTCGGGGGACATGGGGCCGCTCCATAAGCCGCCGGCCGCGGACGGGCAAGGGTTCCTCCTAAGGTCGGCTTGTGGCGGCGCGCAGCTTGCGGCTACGTGGGCGGAAGTGTGGTTCATGGGAGGACGGTAATGATCCGATTGACGATTTTGGCGGCGGGACTCATCGGCGCGACCGCGGCCGTGGCGCAGGACAGCCCCTCGAAGACCGACCCGCAGGTCGCCTTCAACAACCATTGCCGCCAGTGCCACTCCACCAAGGAAGGCGACAACCGGCTCGGGCCCAGCCTCTACCAGGTCGTGGGCCGCAAGGCCGGCACCGCGGAGGGCTACCGCTATTCGAGCGCGCTCGAACAGGCCGACTGGACCTGGGACGAGGAGATGCTCGACCAGTGGATCACCAATCCCGACAGCGTGGCCAGCGGCAACAAGATGAAGCCCTATCCCGGCCTCGAGGACGAGGCCCAGCGCGCCGCCATCATCGAGCACCTGAGGGCGACCGGAACCTCCGGCGGTTCGGGCGGCGAATCCGGCGGCGGATCGGACAGCGCGAGCTGATCCTCAGCCGTCGAACAGGTCCGGCGCGCCGCCGGGCCGCGGGGCGGCGAGCCCCAGATGCGCCCAGGCGCGCTGCGCGAGCATCCGGCCGCGCGGCGTGCGCTGGATGAGGCCCTGCTGCAGCAGGTAGGGCTCGATCACCTCCTCGAGCGCGTCGCGGGCCTCCGACAGGGCCGCGGCCAGGGTCTCGATGCCCACAGGGCCGCCGCCATAGGCCTCGGCGATGAGCGCGAGGTAGCGGCGGTCGGCGCCGTCGAGGCCCAGATCGTCGACGCCGAGACGGGTGAGCGCGCGGTCGGCGAGGGCGCGGGTGAGGCGCCCGTCGCCCTCCACGAGCGCGAAATCGACCACCCGGCGCAGCAACCTGCCGGCGATCCGGGGCGTGCCGCGGGCGCGGGCGGCGATCTCCCGCGTGCCTTCGGGCTCGGCGGCGACGCCGAGGAGCCGCGCGCCCCTGTCAACGATCTCGGTCAGTTCATCCACATTGTAGAATTGCAGGCGCACGGGGATGCCGAATCGGTCCCGGAGCGGCGTGGTCAGGAGACCGAGCCGGGTGGTGGCGCCGACGAGGGTGAAGGGCTGCAGCTCGATGCGGACGGTGCGCGCGGCGGGGCCGGAGCCGATCACGAGGTCGAGCTCGAAATCCTCCATCGCCGGGTAGAGCACCTCCTCCACGACCGGGTTCAGGCGGTGGATCTCGTCGATGAAGAGGACGTCGCGCGCCTCCAGGTTGGTCAGGATCGCGGCGAGGTCGCCGGCCTTGGCGAGCACCGGGCCGGAGGTCATGCGGAAGTTCACGCCGAGCTCGCGGGCGACGATCTGCGCCAGCGTGGTCTTGCCGAGACCGGGGGGGCCGTGGAAGAGCGCGTGGTCCATGGCGCGGGCGCGCATCCGGGCGCTCTCGATGAAGACCTTGAGGTTGGCGCGGGCCTCCGCCTGGCCGGTGAAGGCGTCGAGGTTCTGCGGGCGGAGCGCGGGGCCGTCGTCCTCGGGGAGCGGCTCGGGGCGCAGGGTCGGGTCGGGCTCGGTCATCCGCTACCCTTTCGGCGCCAGGGTCTTCAGCGCCGCGCGGATCAGCGCCGGGGTCCCGGCGCCGGGATCGGTCTCGGCGGCCTCTGCCACGGCGCGGGAGGCCTCGGCGGGGCCGTAGCCGAGATTGCCGAGCGCCGACATCGCCTCCGCCTGGGCATTGGCGTCGGCGCTCCGCGCCGGGGGGGCGGGCGGCGGTGCGGGCGCCGCGCCGCCGGCGGGCGCGGCGTCCGCCGGCGCGGCGGGAGCCTCGCGGACGCCCAGGGCCATGAGGCCCGGCGCCTTCTCCCTCAGCTCGTTGACGATGCGCTGGGCGATCTTGGGGCCGACGCCCGGCGCGGTGCGGATCGCGGCGGCGTCGCCGAGGGCGATGGCGCGGCTGACCCCTTCGGGTCCCAGCGCGCCGAGGATGGCGAGCGACGCCTTGGCGCCGATCCCCTGGACGGTGGTCAGCAGGCGGTGCCATTCCTTCTCGAGCGCGGTCGGGAAGCCGTAGAGCTGCAGGAGATCCTCGCGCACGAGGAGGTCGGTATGCAGCGCCACCGGCTCGCCGGGGGCGGGCAGCGACATCCGGGTGCGCTCGGAGACATGCACGACATAGCCGACGCCGCCCACGTCGATCAGGATGTGATCGGGGGCGACGTAGCCCAGCCTTCCGGAGAGCCGCCCGATCACGACTTGACCCGCGAGAGCGTGCGCGTGCCCATGAGGTGGAAGGCGTGGCACATGGCGATGGCGAGCGCGTCGGCGGCATCGGGCCCGGCGGGATCGGCGCCGGGAAGCTGCATGCGGACCATGTGGCCGATCTGCCGCTTGTCGGCGTGGCCGACGCCCACCACCGTCTTCTTGACCGCGTTCGGAGCGTATTCGCCCACATCGAGACCGGCCTGCGCCAGCGCCAGGAGCGCCACGCCGCGGGCCTGGCCGAGCTTCAGCGTGCCGGCGCCGTCGCGGTTGACGAAGGTCTGCTCGATGGCGGCGGCGCCGGGCGCATGGGCCTCGAGAAGCTCGACGAGCTGGCGGTGGAGGGCGAGGAGGCGCTGGCCGAGTTCTCCCGACCCGGAGGTGATCTGGCCGTTGGCGACATGAGAGAGGCGGCTGCCGTCGAGCGCAATCACGCCCCAGCCGAGCGTTCTCAGCCCCGGATCGATTCCCAGAACCCGCATCTTGGTGTCCCTGCCCGTCGTTGTTTTCCCCGCCCCTAGCACGAAAAGGGAACATCCGCCAAGTCCAGCCGGAGCGGAGGCGGATTTTCGACGAAAATTCGGGGGATCACCGGCGGCGGAGGGTCAGGGTGGTCCAGTCGGACAGGATGTCGCGCTCCTCCACGTCGAAGCCGGCCGCGCGATAGGCGTCGATCACCTCCCCCGCCTGGGGATTGAGGAGGCCCGACAGGATCGCCGCGCCGCCGGGCGCGACATGGCGCGCCATCGCCGGGGCGAGATCGAGGAGCGGCCCCTTGAGGATGTTGGCGAAGACGAGATCGAAGGGCGCGGCGGCGGCGAGGTCGGGGTGGTCGAACCCCGTGGCCTCCAGGCAGGCGACGCGGCCCTCGAGCCCGTTCAGCGCCACGTTGGCCTGTGCCACCTCCACCGCCACGGCGTCGATGTCGGAGGCGAGCGGACCGCAATCGAGCGTCTTCGACGCCGCCATGGCCAGGACCGCGGTGCCGCAGCCGATATCGGCGACGCGGGCCGGGCGCTCGCCCCGCGCGAGCAGGCGGTCGAAGGCCACGAGGCAGCCCTTGGTGGTGCCGTGATGCCCGGTCCCGAAGGCCATCGCCGCATCGACGAGGAGGGCGACGGCGTCGGCGGGCACGCGGTCGGCGTCGTGGCTGCCGTAGAGGAAGAAGCGGCCTGCCGCCACCGGGGCGAGCTCGCGGCGGACCTTGGCGACCCAGTCGATCTCCGGCAGCTCGCTGACGGCGAAGGGGCGGGCGTCGAAGGCGGCGGCGAGGAGCGCCAGCGCCGTCTCGTCGGGCGCCTCGGTGAAATAGCCGCCGATCTCCCAGAGGCCGGAGCCGTCCTCCATCTCGAAGACGCCGATGCCGTCGGGCTCGGGGTCGAGCCGCTCCATCGCCGCGCCGAGGCCGCGGGCGCGGGTCTCGTCGGGGCACAGGGTGAGGGCGGTGAAGGTGGGCATGGGACGCGTCTCGGCAGCGGGGCGGGGACGCTCTGTCACGCCGCGCCCCGGCCGGCAAGCCTCACCAGAAGATCACCAGGATCGCCAGCATCATCAGGCCCAGCGCGACGCCCTGGTAGCGCACGTCCTTGTACCATTCCATGCCCCAGGCGGCGTCCTGCAGCGCCTTGCGGCGGCTCCAGACCACCGTCTCGTCGACCTCGCGGGTGGATGTCATGGCGCTGACGATCAGATAGACGATCACGCAGGCGACGGCCACGATCGGCGTGTTGATCGTGTAGTGCACGGGCCAGAGGGCGGGCAGGCCGACGAGGTTCATGATCCCCTCGGTGCCGAGGACGAACAGCACCGCGCCCAGGGCATGGCCGAAGATCATGGTGACGAAGGCCGCCGTCGCGGTGCCGCGGCGCGACAGCGCGCCCATGACGAAGAGCACGACGAGCGGCGGCACGATCACCGAATAGACCTGCTGCAGGTAGTCCCAGAGCCCGCCGGCGAACTGGATGAGCGGCGCCCAGGCGATGGCGAGGACCATGAAGCCGAGCGTGGCCCTGGTGCCGTAGCGCTTGCGCTTGTGCTCCTCGATCTTTTCCTCGGGCCTGGTGACGAAGTCGTGGATCAGCAGCGTGGAGGAGGAGTTCAGCGTCGAATCGACAGAGGACATGATCGCGGCGATGAGGCCGGCGAGGACGAGCCCGGTCAGGCCCGCGGGCAGCAGCGTGGTGATCATGGTCGGGAAGACGCGGTCGGCGGTCTCGATGTCGGGCAGGAGCGCGGCCGCCATGGCGCCGGGGAAGACCATGATGAAGAGCGGCAGGATCTTCAGCATGCCGCCGAGGATCGAGCCCCATTGCGCGTCGGGCAGCGAGCGGGCGCCGAGCACCCGCTGGACGATGTACTGGTTCGTCACCCAGTACCAGAAGCCCAGCAGCGGCACGCCGAAGAACAGGCCCGGCCAGGGCAGCGTCTCGTTGTCGATCGGCAGGACCATGCTGAAATGGTCCGGGTTGTCGACCGAGTCGCGGATCGTCCGGAGCGAGAAGTCGAGATCGGCGAACATCACCCAGGCGAGGATCGCCGAGCCGACGATCAGCACCACCGCCTGCAGCACGTCGGTGAAGACCACGGCCTTCAGGCCGCCGGTGGCGGTGTAGATCCCGGCGAACAGGCCGATCGCCATGGCCGAGAGCCAGAGCGGCAGCGAGGGGAAGAAGGTGGTGAGGACGAGGCCGCCGGCATAGAGCCCCCCGGCGCAATCCACCACCACGGTGAAGAAGATGGTGAGCGCCGAGAAGTAGAGCCGCGTGGGGCGCGAGAAGCGCTTGTCTAGCCATTCCGGCGTGGTGGTGATGCGCGACTTGAGAAAGATCGGCGCGAAGACGAAGGCGGTGAGCAGGAGCGGGATGCCGGCCAGCCATTCATAGGCCGAGGGGGCGATGCCGGTGGTGTAGGCGGAGCCCGTCAACCCGATCAGCGTGGTCGAGGAGATGTTCGAGGCGAAGAGCGAGAAGCCGATCGCCGCCCAGCCCAGGGACCGGCCGGCGAGGAACAGGTCCTCGCCCGATTTCGTCCGCAGCGACACCCAGGTGCCGATCGCGACGACCACGGCGAAATACGCCCCGATCACCCAGAAATCGAGCGCGGTGATCGCGTTCTGAACCTCCTGCACGGTTGTCCTCCCCTCCAGCGATGTGGCGGGGGAATTGGCCGGGAGCGGTTTCGGTTCCTGCCCGCCTGCGCCAGCGGCCGGTCCGGCGGGGGCGAACAATCCGTTTCCGGCCGCGGAACCGTTGCTCGTAAAAGGCGAACGGATGCAGCGAATTTGACCGGTTGGGACGAGCTTACCTAGACCGGTCCGGCCGGTGCGACCCGATCGCGCCGTGATCAGAGAGAATTTCAGGAGACACATCGTGTTGAAACATTTCAGTGCAGCCGCCCTCGCGGCACTCGTGGCGGGATCCGCCCAGGCGGCGCCGGTGAACGGCACCGGGCTCGTCACGCCGGACACCCTTTTCGGTGCGGGCAACCAGAACGGGAGCTTTACCGGCATCGCCCTGAACGGGGTCGAGCTCGGGCTGCGCGGCAAGCTGCGCTTCGACATCTCGGGCCAGCCGCAGAGCGTCTACAATTACGACGGCGGCTCCGGATACGCCTTCGCGCCCGCCGACGGCAACGCGCCGGCGAACCGCTCGGTGTTCAACTGGGACTGGTCGATCAACGTCCAGGACACGGGGCTGAACCTGGCGGACTTCACCTATCGCATGGACGTCGATCTCGACCCCGGCGAGGGGACCGATTTCCTGTCCTTCGACCCGATCAACGTCGCCTACGCCGATCACGGGATCGGCGACAACTCGACCGGCAACGGCGACGGCACGGTGGCGAGCGACCCGGCGGATTACGCGCAGCTCATCGCCAGCTTCCCGCTGGCGCAGAATTCGTGGAATCTCGGCTTCTTCGCACCTGACGATTTCGACCCGCAGACCGAGGGGCTCTACACGATCGGGCTCTCGGCCTTCGGCCAGGGCGGCGAGACGCTCGCCTCCACCTCGATCGACATCCGCTACGGCGAGGTGCCGCAGAGCGTCTCGGCGGTGCCGGTGCCGGCGGCCCTGCCGCTGCTGCTCGGCGCGCTCGGGATGGGCGGCGCGGTCGGGCTGCGCCGCCGCAAGCGCGGCTGACACCGAGGGGGCCCGGACGCGACGTCCGGGCCCCCGCAGTTCAGGCGGCCGGGGCGCCGACGGGGCAGGTCACGCCGGTGCCGCCGAGGCCGCAATAGCCGCCGGGATTCTTCGCCAGGTATTGCTGGTGGTAGCCCTCGGCGGGGTAGAAGGCGGGCGCGTCGACGATCTCGGTACTGATCTCGCCGTATCCGGCAGCGCGCAGCCGCTCCTGCATCGCGTCGCGCGTGGCTTCCGCGGCGCGGCGCTGCTCGGCGGTCGCGACGTAGATGCCCGAGCGGTACTGGGTGCCGCGGTCGTTGCCCTGACGCATGCCCTGGGTCGGGTCATGGCCCTCCCAGAAGGTCTTCAGCAGCGTCTCGTAGGAGATCGCGCGGGGATCGTAGACCACGCGCACGACCTCGTTGTGCCCGGTGCGGCCCGAGCAGACCTCCTCGTAGGTCGGGTTCGGGGTGAGGCCGCCGGCATAGCCGACCTGGGTCAGGTGCACGCCCGGCAGCGTCCAGAACATCCGCTCCACGCCCCAGAAGCAGCCCATGCCGAAGACCGCCTCCTCCATGCCCTCGGGGACCGCGCCGGTCAGGGGACGGTCGAGGACGAAATGGGTGTCGGCGGTGGGAATCGGCGCGTCGCGCCCGGGCAGCGCCGTGTCGGCGGTGGGCATCTCGGTCTGTTTGCGGAGAAGGTTGAACATCTGGGACCTCGGCTTTGGTTCGCCCCCGATATAGGGGGCGCCGCGGAACCTCGCTACTCCGCCGGCTGGGGCGCGCCGATCCGGCACAGGACGGTCTCGTGGCCGGGCGCGGGGTGGCGCGGGATCAGCAGCGCGAGGCCGAGCGAGGCGGCGGCCATCGCCGCGGCGAGCACGAAGACCCCGCCAGGCGCGACGATCCAGAGATATCCCAGCGCCGCGGGCAGGACGACGGCGGCGATGTGGTTGATTGTGAAGGCGACGGCCGCGGTCGGCGCGATGTCGCGGGGATCGGCGATCTTCTGGAAATAAGTCTTCAGCGCGAAGGCCAGCGCGAAGAACAGGTGGTCGATGACATAGAGCGTGGCGGCGAGGACGACGCCCCAGCCGAAATAGTAGATGCCGCCATAGGCGAGGAAGACGAGGATCAGGCCGCCATATTCGAAGATCAGCGCCGGCCGCTCGCCCCAGCGGCGCACGGCGCGGCCGAGGAGCGGCGCGAAGAGCATGTTGGCGAGGAAGTTGACCATCAGCAGCGCCGTGACCTCGTCCACCGCGAAGCCGAACCGCTCGACCATCATGAAGGCGGCGAAGACCACGAAGATCTGCCGCCGCGCGCCGGACATGAATTGCAGCGCGTAGTAGAGCCAGTAGCGGCGGCGCAGGACGAAGCTCTTCAGCTGCGGCTCGGGGGCCTCGAATTGCGGGTAAGCGATCGCGCAGAACAGGGCGATCGCCGCGCAGGCGCCGCCGGAGACGCCATAGACCAGCGCATAGCTCAGATCGAGCGCCTGCCAGGTGACGACGAGGAGGCCGTAGCTGAGAAGCGCGGCGCCGGAGCCGATGGCGATGATCCAGCCCAGCACCTGCGGCGCGCGGTCCTTGCCGATCCATTGCAGCTGCAGCGACTGATTGACCGTCTCGAAATAGTGGAAGCCGAGGGAGGACAGCAGCGTCAGCACGAGGATGCCGCCGAAGCTGGGAAAATAGGCGGTGGCGGCGGTGGCGAGACCGAGAAGCGCGAGCGCGACCAGGGCGAGGATCTGCTCGCGCAGAAAGACGATCAGCACGATCACGCCGATGGCGAGGAATCCCGGCACCTCGCGCACGGTGTGCAGCCAGCCGATCTCCACGCCGGTGAACCCCGCCGCCTCGATCACGAAGTTGTTGAGAAGCGCCGACCAGGTGGCGAAGGCGAGCGGCATGGCGAAGGCCATGAGGAACAGAAGCGCCTGCGGGCGGCGCCAGCGGGGCAGGTCTGGGGCATCTGCGAGCGGCACGGGTCTCATGTGCCGCGGCTATCCCCTCGACGGCCCCTTGGCGAGGGGAATTCGCGATTTCAAGGGGGTCCGGCGGGACGGGGCGGGATGGTTGCAGCCATGGAACGTCCTTCATAGGTGCCCGTTCAACGACGGAAGTGACCATAACCGGAGGATTTCCATGAGACAGACCCCGCTCACCCGTGTGCTCGCCCTCGTGCTGGCCGCGCCCCTCGCCATGGCGCCCGCGGCCGTGCTGGCGCAGCAGGACTCCGCCAGCGACGCCTCCTCGGGCCAGTCCACCTCCGGGAGCGATGGCTCGTCCTCGTCGAGCTCGAGCTCGAGTTCGCAGAGCGCCGGCAGCCAGAACGGCGGCACGGACAGTGCCGGATCGGCGGACTCGTCCAGCAGCAGCCAGAGTGGTCAGGGCGGTGACGGGTCGGGCCAGTCCGACCGGCTGATCGCCAAGGTCGCCGACACCGAGATCAAGACCTCCGACATCGAGGCGGCCGTCACCGCGCTGCCGCCGCAGCTGCGCCAGCAGATGCCGACCGAGATGCTCGCCCGCATGGCGGTGGACCAGCTCGTCCTCCGCGCGATGATCCTCGAGGATGCCAAGTCGCAGAATCTGGGCGACGATCCCGAGGTGCAGAAGATGGCCGAGGCCAATCAGCAGCGCAGCAAGGATGATGCGATCGTTCAGGTCTACGTGCAGCGCGCTCTCGAAGGCGCCGTGACCGACGAGAAGGTGCAGGCCACCTATGACGAGATTGCCTCGCAGAGCGAGGAAGAGCTGCCGCCGCTGGAGGCGGTGCGTCCGCAGATCGAGCAGCAGGTTCGCCAGCAGCGCCTTGCCGAGATCCGCGACGAGCTCCAGCAGGATGTCGACGTGACCTATTACGGCCCCGATGGCGAGCCGCAGGACGCCTCGAGCAGCGGATCGGGCGGCATGTCGGGGTCCGGCTCCGACAGCTCGAGCGGATCGTCCGACAGCTCGGGCAGCGCGAGCTCCGGCAGCTCGAGCGGATCCACGAGCGGGTCGGCCAGCAATTCCCCGGACGCCTCGAGCGGCTCCACGGACGGATCGGACACCAGCTCCAACTGATCCGACGCGGATCGCAGACGGAAGGGACCCGCCGCGGCATCGCGGCGGGTCCTTTTCGTGTCGGGCGCGACGATCAGCCCAGCCAGAACCCGTGATCGGTCTCCGGCGCGACGCCGACCGGCGCCCCGATCTGCTCGGGATCGTCCGCGGGGGCGGTCTCCGCGGGACCGGGCGCGCCTGCCTGCCCCGGCTCCGCCTGCGTCGCGGACCCGGCGAGGTAGGCGAGCTCGGCGCCCTGCGCCATGGCGTGCGAGGCCATCACCGGATCGCCCTCGTCGGGGCGCGGCCGGACCTCGCCGTCGTCGAAGCGGATGCGCTCCACGTCGTCGAGAAACGTGATCTCCCCGGTCGCGCGCGAGGTCAGGACCACGTGCCGCGCGGCGTCGATGTCGTAGCCGTACTCCGACCGGTCTCCCGGCGCGAGGAGCGTGTCGAAGCCGCCGCCGCCATCGACCCGCTCGGTCCCGGGAACGAGATCCAGCCGGTCGTTCCCGTCGGTTCCGGCGACCCGCAGCGCGTTGTCGGAGGCCTCGGCGGCGGACGGGCCGTAGATCGCCTGCGCGCCCGCGACGTCGTCCCAGGTCAGGGCCAGGATGTCCGGCTGCTGGGCGTGGTACATGATCGTGTCCGCCGCGGGATTGTGCGACAGGCCGATCGCGTGGCCGATCTCGTGGAGGGCGGTGGCGTAGAGATCCACCTCGTCCGCGGCGCGCGCGCCGTCCAGGGACCAGTTTTCGGCGGTGTCGAACGCGATCTCGGCGGCCCGCGTGGCGTCGAAATCGCCCGATCGCGGGGCGTAGGACCAGCTTGCCCTGCCGATCGTGTCGTAGGCGCCGTCGATGTCGGACAGGCCGAGCCGGATGTCGGATTCCGGGCTGTCCGCGACCTCGCCGAAGTCGATGTCGGCGACGCTCTCCCAGGCGTCGAAGGCCCGGCCGATCACGTCGGCGACGGCGCCCTCGCCGATGTAGCGGTCGAAATCCAGGTAGCGGCCCGCCGTCTCGGCCAGGCTCCAGACCACCTCACCGCCCGGCGAACCGGCCTCCGCCGCGCCCCATTTGGTTCCGGTCAACTCGTAATCGGACATCCTCGTCTCCCATTGGCAACCCGTTAACACTGGTTAACGCATCTGAAGGGCGAGTCGGAGGGCCTTTCCGGCACCCTCGGCAGGCCTCCGCCGGCCATGTCGAACGACGTCAGTAGAAGCTCTGGGGGTCGATATCGACGCTGAGGCGGATGTCGCCTTTCACCGGCACCAGCGCCAGCCAGTCGGCGATCGCCGATTGCAGCGGCGCGGCCTTGTCGGCCTTGACGAGCATGCGGACCCGGTGGCGGCCGCGGATGCGGGCGATCGGCGCCGGCGCCGGCCCGTAGAGCTCCGCCCCGATCCGGCGCAGGGGGGCAGCGGCGCGGGCCAGGCGGGTGCCGAGGTCGAAGACGGCCTCGATGTCGGGCGAGGAGAGGACGATGCCGGCCATGCGCCCGTAGGGCGGCACGCCGGCGGCGCGGCGCTGGGCCGCCTCGGCCGCCCAGAAGGCGGCCTCGTCGCCGCCGAGGATGGCGCGGATCACGGGGTGCTCGGGCTGGAAGGTCTGCAGCCAGGCCTCGCCGGGGCGGTCGCCGCGCCCGGCCCGGCCGGCGACCTGGCGCATGAGCTGGAAGGTGCGCTCGGCGGCGCGGAGGTCGGAGCCCTGCAGCCCCAGATCGGCGTCGATCACGCCCACCAGCGTGAGGAGGGGGAAGTTGTGCCCCTTGGCGACGAGCTGGGTGCCGACGACGATGTCGGCGCCGCCGGCGGCGATCTCCTCGATCCGCGCCTTCAGCGCGCGGGCGGAGGCGTACATGTCCGACGACAGGATCTCGACGCGGGCCGCGGGGAAGAGCCGCCCCGCCTCCTCGGCCATGCGCTCGACGCCCGGCCCGACGGCGGCGAGCTTGCCGGCGACACCGCAGGACGGGCACGCCTCGGGGATGGCGCGGGTCTCGCCGCATTGGTGGCAGACGAGGCGCTTCAGGAAGCGGTGCTCGACCATGCGCGCATCGCAGTGCTCGCAGCCGATCATGTGGCCGCAGGCCCGGCAGATGGTGACCGGCGCGTAGCCGCGGCGGTTGAGGAAGAGGAGCGACTGCTCGCCCCTGGCCAGCCGGTCCTCCACCGCCGCGCGCAGGGTCGGAGAGACCCATTCGCCGGCGGGCAGGTCCTCGCTCCGCATGTCGATGGCGCGCATCGCCGGCAGCGCGGCGGCGCCGTAGCGGGAGGTGAGGGTCAGGGCGGCATACTTGCCGGCCTCGACATTCGCCCAGCTCTCGAGCGAGGGTGTGGCGGAGGCCAGGACCACCTGCGCGGAACAGATCGAGGCGCGCAGCACGGCCATGTCGCGGGCGTTGTAGAGCACGCCGTCCTCCTGCTTGTAGGAGGTGTCGTGCTCCTCGTCGACGACGATCAGGCCGAGATCGGCGAAGGGGAGAAAGAGCGCGGACCGGGCGCCGACGACGAGGCTTGCGCCGTTCGCCGCCACCATCTTCCAGGTGCGGCGGCGCTCGGTCTGGGTGACGCCGTGATGCCATTCAGCCGGCTTGGCGCCGAAACGGGCCTCGACGCGGGCGAGGAATTCCGCCGTCAGCGCGATCTCGGGCAGCAGGACGAGCGCCTGCCGCCCGGCCCGCAGGCAGGCGGCGACGGCCTCGAGATAGACCTCGGTCTTGCCCGACCCGGTGACGCCGCGAAGCAGCGTGGTGCCGTAGCGGCCCGCGGCCACGGCCGCCGCGAGGCTGTCCGCCGCCGCCGCCTGGTCCGCGGCCAGCGCCTTGCCGGGCAGGTCGGGGTCGAGCCGCGGATAGGGCGCGTCGCGCGGCGCCTCGCGCTCCACCACCGCGCCGTGGGCGACGAGGCCCTTGACGACGCCGGTGCCGGTGCCGGCCATCTGCGCCAGCTCGGTGAGGGTGAAGCCGATCCCGCCATGCTCCTCGAGGACGGCGAGGACGCGGGCGCGCGCATGGGTCATCCGCTCGGGCGCCCCCTCCCCCCGCGCATAGACGCGGCGGGTGGCCGGCGCGCCGCCGAGGCCCGGCGAGCGGGTGGCGAGGCGCAGCATCGCCGGCAGCGGGGTCAGCGTGTAGTCGGCGGCGCGGGCGAGAAACAGGCGCATCTCGGGGCGCATCGGGGCCACGTCGAGCCGGCCGATGACGGGGCGGATCTTGGCCGGCGCGACCCCCCCCTCCCCCGGCCCCCAGACCACGCCGAGCACCCGCCGCGGCCCGAGCGGCACCTCGACGAAGTCTCCGGTGGCGCAGCCGCCCTCGGGCGCGCGGTAGTCGAGCGTCCGGTCGAGCGGCTGGGTGGTGAGCACGGCGACGGGATCGCCGGGGGCGAAGCGGGTCTCGGGCGAAGGCGACGGCATGGCTGGCACGGCCCCGACATGCCCCCGGCCGCGAGGCCGCGCAAGACGGAGAGCCGCGGGGACGCGGCCGCCCGGCCCGCGCACTGTCGCTTTCGCGCACCGGGCGGCCGAGGCGCGCATCGGGGATCTGGCGAGGTCGCCGGAGGCTCTGGTATTCAGGCGGAAAAGAGCAGGGGACCAACGCATCCATGACGATCCATCCGCTGGCGGATCCCGCGATCCGCGAGAAGATCATCTCCGACCCGGTGTTGATCCTCGACGATATCGACCTGATGCGCGCCATCGCCGCCGCGGCTGACGGGACGCGGGGCGACAATGTCGTCGACATGCGCGACGCGACGATCGCCCGGCTCGAGGCGCGGCTCGCCCGGCTCGAGCGGACCCACCGCAACGTGGTCGCCGCCGCCTGCGGCAACCGCGCCGGGATGGACATGGCGCACCGGGCGGTGCTGGCGCTGCTCGAGCCGCTGGACCTTCCCGGCCTGCTGGCCGCGCTCGCCGGGCCGGTGGCGAACATCCTGCGCCTCGAGGGGCTGCGCCTGCTGGCCGAGGCCCCGGCGCCCGATCTGCCGGAGCCGATCGGCGTCCTCGAGCCGGGCGCCGCGGCGCTCTACGCGGAACCGGCGCCGGACGGGGCGCCGCGGCCGGTAACGCTGCGCCGGGTCGCCGAGGGCGAGCGGGCCATCTACGGCGCGGCGGCCGGGGCGGTCCGCTCGGAAGCCTGCCTGGCGCTCGATCTGGGCGCCGGGCGGCCCGGCGTCCTGGTCCTCGGCTCCGCCGATCCCGAGCAGTTCGCCCCGGGACAGGGAACCGACTTCCTGGTCTTCCTCGGCGGCACGGTGGAGCGGCTCCTGCGGCGGACCCTGTCATGATCTCCCCCGGCCTCGCCGACGCGCTGTCGCGCTGGCTGGCCTATCTCGGCGGCGTCGAGGGCGCGGCGCGGGCCACGGTGGAAGCCTACCGGGCCGACGTGACGGGCTTCCTGGCGTTCCAGCAGGCGCATCTCGGCGAGGAGACGGGGGTGGCGCTGCTGCGGCGCATCGCCCTGTCGGACATGCGCGCCTGGATGGCGGCGGAGCGCGCCGACGGGCTCTCGGCCCGCTCGCTGGCGCGCGCGCTCTCCGCGGTGAAGGGCTTCGCCACCTGGATGGCCGAGCGCGAGGAGATCGACGCCACCGCGATCCTGGCGGCGCGGGCGCCGAAATTCCGCCGCGGCCTGCCCCGCCCGGTAGCCGCCGACGCCGCCCGCGCGCTGATCGGCGCGGCGGAGACGCAGGCACGCATGCCCTGGATCGCGGCCCGGGACGCGGCGGTGCTGACGCTGCTCTGGGGCTGCGGGCTGCGGATCTCCGAGGCGCTCGGCCTCGATGCCGAGGCGGCGCCCCTGCCCGAGATGCTCAGAATCACCGGCAAGGGCGGCAAGGAGCGGCTGGTGCCGGTCCTGCCGGCGGCGCGGCGCGCGGTCGCGGACTATGTGGCGCTCTGCCCACATCCGCTCGAAAGCGGCACGGCGCTGTTTCGCGGCGCGCGCGGCGGACGGCTGAGCCCGCGTACCATCGCCCGGGCTGTGGAGACGGCGCGGATGCAGCTCGGCCTGCCGGCCTCGGCGACGCCGCATGCGCTGCGGCATTCCTTCGCCACCCATCTGCTCGAGGCGGGCGGCGATCTGCGCGCGATCCAGGACCTTCTGGGCCATGCCTCGCTCTCCACGACCCAGGCCTACACCGCCGTGGACACGCGGCGGCTGATGGAGATTTACGAGAAGGCGCATCCCAGGGGATGACCGGGCGCTTGGGTCGCAAGTCTCGGCGCTTGATGTCGGACCACGCTTGGCGCTAGAGAAAGCGCGATCAGAGACGCGAGGCGAAGGCTCCCATGTTCGACACCATGACCCTGACCAAGATCGTCGGCGGATTCTGCGGCACCCTGCTGGTGTTCCTGCTCGGCATCTGGGCAGGCGAGACGATCTACCATGTCGGCGAGGGGGAGGGGCATGGCGGCGAGGAGATCGAGCAGGCCTACTCGATCGAGGTGCCCGAGGACGAGGGCGGCGGCGAGGAGGCCAGCGACGAGCCCGCCTTCGAGGAGGTCCTGGCCTCCGCCGACGCCAGCGCCGGCGAGCGGGTGTTCAGCAAGTGCCGGGCCTGCCACAATGTCGACGGGTCGAACGCCACCGGCCCGCATCTCGACGGGGTCGTGGGCCGGGAGGTCGACGCGGTCTCGGGCTTCGCCTATTCGGGCGCGCTCGAAGAGCATTTCGACACCTGGACGCCGGAAAACATGAACACCTTCCTCGAGGACCCGCAGGGGGTCGCGCCCGGCACCAAGATGTCCTTCAACGGGTTGCCGGACGTCGAGGACCGCGCCAACGTGATCGCCTATCTCGACAGCCTTGGCGGCTGATCCGCCCCCGATCCGGCCGGCGCGCGGCGGGCCGCGCGCCGGAGGGTCCGCTCACGCCCGCTCAAGATTATTCGACTTGCAGTCGCGGCGGCCCGGCCCGTAGCCTCTTGCGGGCGATCCCCGCCCGTGACGGAGCCCCCATGACGCCCTCCCGCGCCGATCTTCCGCCCCGCCGACGCCGCCTTCGCGCCGCCCTTCTGGGAACCGCGGCGCTGCTCGCCGCCGGCAGCGCGGCGGCACAGGAGGAGGAGGGGGTGACCCGCGCCTTCGGCTATACCAATTACGGGGAGCTGAAATACGGGCCGGGCGAGGTTCTCGACTACGTCAACCCGGAAGCGCCAAAGGGCGGCGAGTTCTCGACCTGGTCGATCGGCAATTTCGACAGTTTCAACCAGTATGCCCGCGCCGGCGTTCCGGCGGCGCTGAACACGATCGGCTCCGAGAGCCTGATGATCTCCACCGCCGACGACCCCTACGGCATGTACTGCCTGCTCTGCGAGACGGTGGAATACGACGCCGACCGGACCTACGCGATCTTCCATCTCCGCGACGACGTGACCTTCCAGGACGGCACGCCGATGACCGCCGAGGACGTGAAGTTCACCAACGACCTCTTCATCGAGCAGGGCATTCCGGAATACCGCCGCAGCGCCGCGCAGTTCTACGACAGCGTCGAGGTCCTCGACGCGCACACGATCCGGTTCAACTTCTCCGACTACATGCCCGACCAGGTGCGGGTGCAGCAGGCGGGCTCGACGCCGGTCTTCTCCAAGGCGTGGTTCGAGGAGACCGGCGCGCGGCTCGACGAGAGCACCGAGGAGCCCTTCATGTCGACGGGCCCCTACGTTCTCGACAGCGTCGATTACAACCGTCAGGTCGTCTATGCCAGGGATCCGGACTACTGGGGCGCGGACCTGCCGATCAATCGCGGGCGCTACAATTTCGACCGCATCCGGGTGGAGTATTTCGCCGACAGCTCCGCCGCGCTCGAAGCCTTCAAGGCCGGCGAGTACCTCTACCGAGAGGAGAGCGACCCGGCGGACTGGAACACCGGCTACGAGTTCCGCGCCCTCGACCGCGGCTTCGTGACCCGCGAGGAGATCCCCGACGGCGACGTGGCCGACCGCTTCTCCTGGGTGTTCAACCTCGACCGCGAGACCTGGCAGGATCCGCGGGTCCGCCAGGCGATCGGAATGATGTTCAACTTCTCCTGGTCGAACCAGACGCTCTATTACGGCGCCTACGACCAGCCGGTGAGCTTCTGGTCGAATACCGACCTCGCCGCGACCGGGACGCCCTCCGAGGACGAGAAGGCGCTGTTGCAGCCGCTCGTCGACGAGGGGCTGCTCGACGCCTCGATCCTGACCGAGCCGGCGGCGGTGCCCGTCGAGCACGAGGCGGGCAACAGCCGCCCCGACCGGCGCATCATACGCGAGGCGGGCCGGCTTCTGGACGCGGCGGGCTGGGAGACCGGCGACGACGGCATCCGCCGCAAGGACGGCCGGCCGCTCACCCTGACGGTGATCCAGTACAATCCGATCTACACCAAGGTGATCACGCCCTTCCTGCAAAATCTCGACCTGCTGGGCATCCGCGGCACCCTCGACCGGGTGGACACGGCGCAATACGTGGAACGGCGGCGGGCGGGCAATTTCGACCTCGCCAACCAGTCCTTCGACATGGGATTCGAACCGTCGACCGGCCTCAAGCAATGGTTCGGCTCCGAGGTCGCGGACAATTCGTCGCGTAACCTCATGCGGCTCCGCAACGAGGCGGTGGACCGGCTGATCGACGTGATCACCGACGAGACGGAGACGCTCGACGAGTTGAAGACCGCCACCCATGCGCTCGACCGGGTGCTGCGGCATATCGGCTTCGACATCCCCGTCTATTACAACCCGGATACCTGGGTCGCCTATTACAACGTCTACCAGCATCCCGAGGATCTGCCGCCGCTCTCCGTCGGATCGCTGGATTTCTGGTGGTACGACGAGGACGCGGCGGACGAGATCCGCCAGGCCGGCTTTCTCTGAGGCGGGGCGTTGAGCGCGTATATCCTCCGCCGGCTGCTGCTGATCGTCCCGACCCTGTTCGGGATCATGGTGGTCAACTTCGTTCTCACCCAGTTCGTGCCCGGCGGCCCGATCGAACAGGTGATCGCCCGGATGGAGGGCGCGGGCGACGTGTTCCAGGGCTTCTCGGGCGGCGGCGGCGGCGGTGCGGGCGCCGACGCGAACCAGTATTCGGGCGGCGGCAATTCCAGCGACTATGCCGGCGCGCAGGGGCTGCCGGCCGACTTCATCGCCGATCTGGAGAAGGAATTCGGCTTCGACAAGCCGCCGCTGCAACGCTTCGCGTCGATGATGTGGAACTATCTCCGCCTCGATTTCGGCGAGAGCTACTTCCGCTCCATCGGCGTCATCGACCTGGTGATCGAGAAGCTCCCGGTCTCGATCTCGCTGGGGCTCTGGTCGACGCTCATCGCCTATCTGGTCTCGATCCCGCTCGGCATCCGGAAGGCGGTCCGCGACGGGTCGGGATTCGACACCTGGACCTCAGCGCTGATCATCGTGGCCTACGCGATCCCGGGATTCCTGTTCGCGATCCTGCTTCTGGTGCTCTTCGCCGGCGGATCCTACTTCCAGATCTTCCCGCTCCGCGGGCTGACTTCCGAGAATTTCGACCAGCTCTCGGTGATCGGCAAGATCGTCGACTATCTGTGGCACATCTTCCTGCCGGTCCTCGCCTCCACGATCTCGGCCTTCGCGACGCTGACGCTGCTGACGAAGAACTCCTTCCTCGACGAGATCAAGAAGCAGTACGTGGTCACGGCGCGGGCCAAGGGGCTGAAGGAGAGCCGCGTGCTCTACGGCCATGTCTTCCGCAACGCGATGCTGATCGTCATCGCCGGATTCCCGTCGGTCTTCATCGGCGTGTTCTTCGGCGGCAGCCTGATCATCGAGACGATCTTCTCCCTCGACGGGCTGGGCCGGCTCGGCTTCGAGGCGGCGGTGGCGCGGGACTACCCGGTGATCTTCGGGACGCTGTTCTTCTTCGGATTGATCGGCCTCGTCGTGGGCATCCTCTCGGACCTCTGCTACGTGTTCGTGGACCCCCGGATCGACTTCGAGACGCGCGAGGGCTGAGTGACCCATCTGGAGACCTATTCGGAGCACGGGCCCACGCAACCCGGCCTCGAGAGCCCTCCGCCGCAGCCCGCGGGCGGCGGGCAGGACGCGCCGCCCCCGGTGGTCCCGCGGCGGCGGCGGCGCCATCTCAGCCCGCTGAACGAGCGGCGCTGGCGCAATTTCCGGCGCAACGGGCGCGCCTTCTGGTCGCTGGTCCTCTTCTCGGTGCTGTTCGGGCTGAGCCTGTTCGCGGAGTTCATCGCCAACGACAAGCCGATCGTCGTCAGCTACCACGGCGAGCTTTACTGGCCGGTCTTCGAATTCTATCCCGAGACCGCCTTCGGCGGGGATTTCCGCACCGAGGCGGTCTATTCCGACATCGAGGTGCGCTGCCTGATCGAGACCGGCGGCATGGTCGAATGCTTCGACACACCCGGAGAGCTGATCGAATCCGGGGCCACCGCCGAGGGCGCCCAGACCGGGTGGCTGCTCTGGCCGCCGATCCCCTACAGCTACGACACGATCAACGACATCTCCGGCGCCGCCCCCTCGGCGCCCGACGCCGAGCACTGGCTCGGCACCGACGACACGGCGCGCGACGTGGTGGCGCGGGTGATCTACGGTTTCCGCCTGTCGATCCTGTTCACTCTTCTGGTGACGGTCGCGACCTCGCTCATCGGCATCGTCGCCGGGGCGGTGCAGGGCTTCTTCGGGGGCTGGACCGACCTCGTCTTCCAGCGGATCATCGAGATCTGGGTCTCGACGCCGTCGCTCTACGTCATCATCATCCTGTTCGCGATCCTGGGGCGAAGTTTCTGGCTGCTTGTCCTCGTCACGGTTCTGTTCGGCTGGCCCGCGCTCGTCGGCGTGGTGCGCGCCGAATTCCTGCGCGCGCGGAACTTCGAATACGTCCGCGCCGCCCGGGCGCTCGGCGTCGGCAACTGGACGATCATGTTCCGCCACATGCTGCCCAACGCCATGGTGGCGACGGTGACGATGCTGCCCTTCATCATCACCGGCACGATCTCGACGCTGGCGAGCCTCGACTTCCTGGGCTTCGGCCTGCCCTCCTCGGCGCCGAGCCTCGGCGAGCTGACGCTGCAGGCGAAGCAGAACCTGCAGGCGCCGTGGCTCGCCTTCACCGCCTTCTTCACCTTCGCCATCATGCTGTCGCTGCTGGTCTTCATCTTCGAGGGGATCCGCGACGCCTTCGACCCGCGAAAGACGTTCCAGTGATGCAGACAAGCGGTGCGGCACGATGAGCGACCCGGTCCTGACAGTCCGCGACCTGACGGTCGACTTCCGGCAGGAGGGCGCCACCACCCGGGCGGTGAAGGGCGTTTCCTTCGAGGTGGGGCGCGGCGAGACGGTGGCGCTGGTCGGCGAATCGGGCTCCGGCAAGTCGGTGACGGCGCTCTCTACGGTAGAGCTGCTGCCCGGCGCGGCCGAGATCGGCGGCTCGGCTTTGTTCGAAGGGCAGGAGATGGTCGGCGCGCCGGAGCGGCGGCTGCGCCGGATCCGGGGCAACGCGATCAGCTTCATCTTCCAGGAGCCGATGACCTCGCTCAATCCGCTCCACACGATCGAGAAGCAGCTCGCCGAGAGCCTCGCCCTGCACCAGGGCATCGCCGGATCGGCGGCCCGGACGCGGATCGTGGAGCTTCTGGGCGAGGTCGGCATCAACGATCCCGAAAGCCGCCTCGGCGCCTATCCCCACCAGCTCTCGGGCGGGCAGCGGCAGCGGGTGATGATCGCCATGGCGCTCGCCAACCGCCCCGCCCTGCTGATCGCCGACGAGCCGACCACGGCGCTCGACGTGACCATCCAGGCGCAGATCCTCGACCTGCTGCAGGCGCTGAAGGAGCGCGAGAACCTGTCGATGCTGTTCATCACCCACGACCTGACCATCGTGCGCCGGATCGCCGACCGGGTCTGCGTGATGAAGGACGGCGAGATCGTGGAGCACGGGCCGACGGCGGAGATCTTCGCCCGCCCGCGGCACGCCTATACCCGGATGCTGCTCGCCGCGGAATCGACCGGCGCTCCGGCGCCGGTGCCGGCCGGGGCAGAGACCATCGCGCAGACCGAGAAGCTGCGGATCTGGTTCCCGATCCAGCGCGGCTTCCTGCGCCGCACCGTGGGCCACGTGAAGGCGGTGAACGCCGCCACCCTCTCGGTCCGCGCCGGCGAGACGGTGGGGGTGGTGGGCGAATCGGGCTCCGGCAAGACGACCCTGGCGCTGGCGATGATGCGGCTGATCCCGTCGGAAGGCCCCGTAGTCTTCATGGGCCGCGACATCCAGGGGCTCCGCGGCCGGGCGATCCGGCCGCTGCGCGCCGACATGCAGATCGTCTTCCAGGACCCGTTCGGGTCGCTCTCGCCCCGGATGAACGTGGAGCAGATCATCGCCGAGGGACTCGGCATCCATGGCACGAAGGGGCAGGACAAGTCGCGGCTGGTGGCGGAGATGATGGCCGAGGTCGGCCTCGACCCGGCCACCATGCACCGCTACCCGCACGAATTCTCCGGCGGCCAGCGGCAGCGAATCGCCATCGCCCGCGCGATGATCCTGCGCCCCAAGCTGGTGGTGCTCGACGAGCCGACATCGGCGCTCGACATGACGGTGCAGGTGCAGATCGTGACGCTGCTGCGCGAGCTGCAGCAGAAGTACCGCCTGGCCTATCTCTTCATCAGCCACGACCTGAAGGTGGTGCGCGCGCTCAGCCACCAGGTGATGGTGATGGAGAAGGGCGACGTGGTGGAGGCGGGCCAGGTGGACGAGATCTTCGACCGGCCGCAGACCGAGTATACCCGCCAGCTGATGCGCGCCGCCTTCGGCGAGCGGGCCGGCTCGGCGGCCTGACCGCCGGCGCAACAAATCGCCCCGGCCGGGCGTTGGGACGTGACCCTCGAGGACCACCGACATGCCCCGCCGAATCTGCCTCATCGCGAACAAGAAATCCGGCCAGAACAGCCGCGACGCGGAGGCCATCGAGCGGGCGATGGCGGCGCTCGGGGACGGGGCCTGGCGGCTCGACTGGGATACCGACGAGCCGATGGACGGCGTCATCGACCGCGCCGTCGAGGGCAATGCGGAGATCGTCGTCGCCGCCGGTGGCGACGGCACGGTGATGGCCGTGGCCGACGCGCTGCAGGGCCGGGACGCTGCCGATGGCGGTGCTGCCGCTCGGCACCTTCAACTTCTTCGCCCGCGGCCTGGGGCTGAGCGAGGTGCCCGAGGAGGCGGCCGAGGAGATCCGGAACGGCCGGCCGCACGACATCCGCATCGGCATGGTGGGCGATCAGGCCTTCCTCAACAACGCCTCCCTCGGCATCTATCCGGCGATCCTGCGCGAGCGGGAGACGGTCTATTCGCGCTGGGGCCGGTTCCGGATGGCGGCGCACTGGTCGGTGATCAAGACGTTCCTGAAGTTCCGCAAGCCGATGCGGATGACGATCACCGCCGACGGCAGGACCGAGGAGCGCAAGAGCGCGCTGGTCTTCGTCGCGCGCTCGGCCTACCAGCTCGAACGATTCGGCATCGAGGGCTCGGAGGCCATCGACGCCGACCGCTTCGCGGTGCTGATCGCCCGCGCATCGACGCGGCGGGAGCTCTTCGCGATGACCTTCCGGCTCGCCATCGGCAAGCCGCTCAGGGGCCGCGACTACGATCTGCTGACGCCGCGGGAGCTGACCATCGAGACCCGCCGCAAGCGCACCCTGCTCGCCTATGACGGGGAGAAGACGCGCGCCCGCGGCCCGTTCCGCTTCCACATGTCGGAAAAGCCGCTGAAGATTATCCTGCCCGACACGGACGCCAGCTCCGGCGCCGCGGAATGAGCCGGATCGTCCATCTGAGCGACCTGCATTTCGGCCGCGACCGTCCCGAGCTGGAAGCGCCGCTCGTCGAGATCGTGAACCGGCTCGCCCCGGACCTGGTGGCGATCTCGGGGGATTTCACCCAGCGCGCGCGGCGCGGCCAGTTCGAGCGCGCCCGCGCCTTTCTCGAGAAGATCGAGCCGCCGGTGCTGGCGGTGCCGGGGAATCACGACACGCCGCTCGACAACGTCCTCGTGCGGTTCCTGCGCCCGTTCCGGCGCTACAAGCGGGCCGTGGACCGCACCCTCGAACCCACCCACGAGACCGCGGACATGGTCGTCGCCGGCATCAACACGGTGAACCGCTTCTCCTGGCAGCGCGGGCGGCTCTCGCCGCGCACGGTGACGCGCATCCGCCACGCCTTCGCCGAGGCCGGCGGGCGGCTGCGTGTCGTCGTCCTCCACCATCCGCTCGAACATGGGCCGGAGGTGGAGAAGCGGCTGATGCGCGGCGCCCATGACGCGCTCGCGGCGATGCAGGAGGGCGGCGCGGACGTGGTGCTGTCGGGGCATCTGCACAACACGGTGACGATGCCGTTCTCGATCGCGCCGGGCTGCCTCTTCGTGCAGGCGGGCACGGGGCTGTCGAACCGGCTCAGGGGCGAGACCAACACCTTCAACCTGCTGACCGCGACGCGCGACCGGATCGCGGTGGAGACCTACGGCGCGGGCCCGTCGGCGACCTTCGAGCGCACCGCCACGGCAGCGTTCGGCCGGACCGCGGAGAGCGCCTGGGAGCGGGCGGAGATTGCCGGGCCCTGATCAGCCGGGCCCGAGGGTGGAACAGTCCACGGCGCGGGCGGCGAGGCGGCGGCAGGCGAGCGCGGCGCGCTCCTCGGACAGGCCGACGAAATTGGCCTCCCATCCCCGCGGGCTGCGCACAACCTTGCGCAGCGCCTCGTCGAGCGTGCCGATCTCCGCCAGAGCGGTCTTCAGGAGAACCTGCTCGGCCTGGTAGCGGGTGCCGTAGCGGCCGACATTGATGCCCCAGTGATGACCGCCGGAACTCGACATCCGGGTGACCACCCGGGGTGCCGTCGCGGCGGCGACGGCGGCCTCCACGGCGGAGGCGTCGGTGGGACGGGGCTGCGGCGCGACGATCTCGGCGAGGCTCGCGTCGTGGAGCGCGCGCGCCACGTCGGCCGGATCGGGGGCGGCGGCCGCCACCGCGACCGGATCCGCCGCGGCCGGTCGCGGCCGGGCCGTCGGCCGCAGCGAATGGGAGAGCGCGGCGACGGCGACACCGGCGCCGCCTCCATAGGCCGGGCGGACCGGCCGGCGGACCACGACATGTGTGGGCGCCCGGGAGAAGCCCATGTCGAGAAGGTCCTGCACGCGCCTGTTGCGGTCGGCCGAGGAGGTGCCGCCGAACACCGTGGCGATGATTCGCTCCGATCCGTGATGGGCGGAGGCCACGAGGTTGAACCCGGCGGCGCGGGTATAGCCCGTCTTGATCCCGTCGGCGCCGGAATAGGAGCCGAGGAAACGGCGGTTGGTGTTGTGCACCGTGCGGATGCCGGCATTCGTGGTCGTGCGGGAGAAGAGGTTGTAGTAGTCGGGATAGTCGTAGAACAGGTGCCGGCCGAGCGTGGTCATGTCGCGCGCAGTGGAGAGGTGGCCCTCGGCGGTCAGTCCGTGGGCGTTGCGGAACGACGTCCTGGTCATGCCCATCGCCTGCGCCGTCCGCGTCATGCGGAGGGCGAATTCCGCCTCGGAGCCCGAGATCGCCTCCCCCAGCGCGGTCGCCGCATCATTGGCCGACTTCACCGCAGCGGCGCGGATGAGGTAGCGCAGCGCGATCTTCTGCCCCGCCCGGAGACCGATCTTCGAGGGCGGCTCGGCGGCCGCGTTGCTGGAGACCGTCACCTCGTCGTCGAGGCCGATCTCGCCGTTCTCGACCGCCTGGAAGACGATGTAGAGCGTCATCATCTTGGTCAGCGATGCCGGATGCAGCTGCGTGTCGGCGTTGCGGGAATGGAGAACCTCGCCCGATCTCGCATCGACCACCATTGCCGCGTAGGGCGCCGCGCCGGCCATGCCGGCGAAGACCATGATCGAGATCAGGACGCATGCGGCGCGCACAGGGCCGCCCAGCCGTCGGAATGCCACGGAGTCACTGCCTTCTCTGCCTCGGACGGCCGACTCTTTGATGGTCGATCCTGTCACTGACAGACCGGGTATCACGTTTTTTCGATGTGGAAAACAGTTGGATTACAGGTTGCTCCGAGCGTTGCTTAATGCGCACCCACATGTTGCTCGAACCGAGGCGACTCACCACAACATGGTGAACGGATTGCGTAGAATTTTATCTACTTAAAGTTGCAACAAGATCGGGAAGTTCGCCGATATTCCGAAGCTCGTGGAAGCGCGGCTCGCCGACGGGCGGCTCGGCATGTTCCAGCGCCCAGGCCTCGCCATGCGGGACGAAGACGCCCCGGCCCCCGGCGGCGATCATCGGCAGCACGTCGGAGCGCATGGAATTTCCGGCCATCAGGCCCGCCTCCGGCCCGTCCCCGTGCCGGGAGAAGATGCGGGCATAGGTCCCGGCGGTCTTGTCGGAGACGATCTCGACACCGTCGAACCGATCGCCGAGGCCCGACTGGGCGATCTTGCGCTCTTGATCCATGAGGTCGCCCTTGGTGACGAGCAGCAGGCGGTAGCGCCCTTCGAGCGCGGCGATGGTCGCGGCGGCATGGGGCAGGAGCTCGATCGGATGCGCCAGCATCTCCCGGCCCGCATCGAGGATGCCGCGAATCACGCCGGCCGGGATCCGGTCGTCGGTGACGTCCATCGCCGTCTCGATCATCGACAGGACGAAGCCCTTGGCGCCGTATCCGTAGCGGCCGACATTGCGACGTTCGGCGGCGAGCAGCCGCTCGGCCAGATGGTCCGGCCCTGCATAGTCGCGCAGGAGGTCGGCGAAACGCGCCTCGGTCAGCCTGAAATGGCGCTCGTTGTGCCAGAGCGTGTCGTCGGCGTCGAAGCCGACCGTGGTGATCGCGACCATGCGGACCTCTTTTCTGTTCCGGCGGCCTCCTTATATGGTTGCACCGGATCCGACGAGTAACGGCGAAAGGCGATACGTGACGCATTCCCGATGGACGATGGCAGGCAGGCGGGACGGCGACGACCCCGAGTCGAACGTCGTTCTCGAAACCAAGCCGAAAACCAAGCGGCCGCCGCTCTACAAGGTCATGCTGATCAACGACGATTACACGCCGATGGAATTCGTCGTGCACGTGCTCGAGCGTTTCTTCGGGCTCAGCCATTCCCAGGCCTTCGAGATCATGCTGACGGTGCACAAGAAGGGCCTCGCCGTCGTCGGCGTGTTCTCCTTCGAGGTCGCCGAGACCAAGGTGACGCAGGTGATGGACTTCGCCCGGCGTCACCAGCATCCGCTGCAATGCACCATGGAAAAGGAGTAGACGGCTGCTCGCGCGCCGCCTGCCGCTGGCGATCGCGGACGGATTGCTGACTCCGCCCGTGCTGCTCGTCTGCCCGCCCGTCGATCTGGACACCGCTCCGCTTCCCTTCGAGCCCGCGATATTCCACGACACCCAGCCGGCGCATGACCGCTTCGCCAGCCGCCATACGATGCGCGAGGCGATCGGCGGCGCGGCCGGCACCGTGGTCGTCTCCCTGCCCCGCGCGCGGCAGGCGGCGCGCGACCGCATCGCCCGGGCGCTGCGCCTCGGCTGCCCGGTGCTCGTGGACGGCCAGAAGACCGACGGGGTGGATGCCGTGCTGAAGGAGGTGCGGCGGCGCGGACGGGTCGGCCCGGTGATCTCGAAGGCCCACGGCAAGATCTTCGTGGTGGAGGCGGCGGATCTCGAGGAGTGGGTCGCGGAGCCGGTCCGCAACGCGGCCGGCTGGCTGGTCCCGCCCGGCGGGTTCTCGGCGGACGGGATCGACCCCGGCTCCGCGGCCCTTCTCGGGGCGCTGCCGCCGCTTGCCGGCCGGGTGGTCGATCTCGGAGCCGGCTGGGGGGCGCTGGCGGCGGCCGTCCTCGGCGGCGACGCGGTCACGCGATGCGACCTGGTGGAGGCGCACCGCCCGTCGCTCGACTGCGCGCGGGCGAATGTCGCCGATCCCCGCGCCGCCTTCCATTGGGCCGACGCGACCGCCTGGCGGCCCGAGGCGCCCGCCGATCACGTCGTCACCAATCCGCCCTTCCACCGCGGACGGACCGCCGATCCCGATCTCGGGCGTGCCTTCATCGCCACGGCCGCCGCGGCGCTCGGAACCCGGGGGACCCTCTGGGTGGCGGCGAACCGGCATCTTCCCTACGAGTCGACCCTCGACTCGCTCTTCGCCGAGGTCGAGGAACGGCCCGGCACGACAAGCTACAAAATTCACCGCGCCGCGCGGCCCCGCCGGCGCCGCTGAGGTCCCCCCCCATGTCCCTTTCCATCGCCGGCAAGACCGCCATCGTCACGGGAGCCGCCAACGGCGTCGGCCTCGCGGTCGCGCGCCACTTCATCGACAAGGGCGCGAACGTGATGATGACCGATCTCGACGAGAAGGCGCTGCAGGACGAGATCGGCGAGTTCGACGACGAGGGCGGAACGGCGCGCTACTTCGCCGGCGATCTGCGCGAACGGCTCACGCTGGCGAACCTGCTTTCGGCGACGGTGGCGGCCTTCGACCGCGTCGACATCCTCGTCAACGCGGCACGGCAGATGGACCTTTCCGACCCGCTCGACCCCGATGACGGGATGCTGGAGACGCTCATCGAGCAGAACCTCATGGTCTCGCTGCGCCTCGGCCAGCACGTGGCGCGGCGGATGATCCGGCAGGCCGAGGAGGAGGAGCGCGACGGCCCCGCAGGCTCGATCATCAACCTCTCCTCGATCGCCGCGCGGCGGACGCAGCCCGATCTCCTCGCCTATTCGGTGGCGACCGCGGCGCTCGACCAGGCGACACGCAGCCTCGCCGTGGCGCTGGCGCCGCACCGGATCCGGGTCAACGGCATCGCCTTCGGATCGGTGATGTCGGCCTCGCTCAAGGGCGCCATCCGCCAGGATTCGGAGCTCCGCAACGAGATCATCGACGCCACCCCGCTGCACCGCATCGCCTCCCCCACCGAGGTCGCCGAGGCGGTGCAGTTCCTGGCCTCGGACGGGGCCGGATTCGTCACCGGCGAGATCCTCACCGTCGACGGAGGACGGTCGCTCGTCGACGTGGTCGAAGCCGCCGCCCATTGAGCGCCGCTCATCCCGGCGGATAGCTGGCCCGGCAGGCGGCGACACCGGCCTCCGTCTGCTCCGCCAGTTCAACGCGCTTGCGTTCGAGCGCGTCGAGGCGGCGGGCGACGGCGTCGAGATCGACCGCCTGCGGCACCGTCCGGGTCTCGGCGCGGGGCTCGAGGCAGGTGGAGGTGGCGATGCCGACCTCGCCGCCGAACGAGACCAGCTCCTGGCAGAAGTACATGTGCGAATGGATACGGGTCTCGGTCTCGAGGGCGTAGCCGCGGTCGAGCGTCGCCCTGTCCCGGGCGATCAGCTGATCGACGACCTTGATGTCGTGGGTGGCCCCCGAGATGCAGCGCTCCTGCGGCGTCGCGCAGGCGGCCAGCGCCGCAACGAGGGGGAGGCAGAGGATCGGTTT
Organism: uncultured Alphaproteobacteria bacterium; assembly: GCA_963829665.1. GTDB lineage: Bacteria > Pseudomonadota > Alphaproteobacteria > Rhodobacterales > Rhodobacteraceae > Palleronia. The sequence goes on from CAWHJL010000001.1 coordinate 732,638, forward strand.
CATCCCACGACCTTACGCCGGTCCGGCGAGGGCGCAATCGCCGCTTCCGGGCCGATCACCGACCTGTTAGGGAGAGGCCCATGACGAGCGGGACGACAGACGATCTCGACCGGGAGCGCGACCGCGCCGCGTCCTGGTTCCGCGACCTCCGGGACCGGATCGTCGCCGCCTTCGAGGCGCTGGAGGACAGCCATGCCGACGGCCCTCTCGCCGAGGCCGCGCCGGGCCGGTTCGAGGTGACGCCGACGCGCCGCCGGTCGGAGGACGGCTCCGATGCCGGCGGCGGGCTGATGAGCGTGATGCGGGGCGGGCGGGTCTTCGAGAAGGTGGGCGTCAACGTCTCCACCGTCCACGGCGCGCTCGGCGACCGCGCGCAGGCGTCGATGGCCGCGCGCAAGGGCATTCCCGGCATGGCCGACGATCCGCGCTTCTGGGCGAGCGGCATCAGCCTCGTGGCGCACATGCAGAACCCGCACGTGCCGGCGGTGCACATGAACACGCGCATGTTCTGGACGCCCCATGCCTGGTGGTTCGGCGGCGGCGCGGATCTCAATCCCTGCATCGAATACGCCGAGGACACGGCGCATTTCCACGCCGCGCTCGAGGCGCATCTGGCGCCGCACGGGGCGGCGCACTACCCGCGTCTCAAGGCCTGGGCCGACGAGTACTTCTTCATCCCCCATCGCGGCCGGGCGCGGGGTGTCGGCGGCATCTTCATGGACGATTTCAACACCGGCGACTGGGACGCGGATTTCGGCCTCACCCGCGACATCGGAGCGGCATTTCTGCCCGCCTATCTGCCGCTGGTCGAGCGCCGGCGGGAGCTTCCCTTCGGCGCGGCCGAGCGCGACGCGCAGCTCGTCCATCGCGGGCTCTATGCCGAATACAATCTGGTCTACGACCGCGGCACCAGGTTCGGGCTCGAGACCGGGCACGACCCGGACGCCGTGCTGATGAGCCTGCCGCCGCTCGCCAGGTGGGTCTGACGGGATTGGACTTGGACCGGGGCCCCGCCTAGCTTCGCGTCCATGTCCGACGACCCCTTCCTCCATGCCCGCGTCTTCGTCTACGGCACGCTCCGGCGCGGCTTCATCAACAACGAGGCGACCCTCGCCTTCCGCAACGGCGCCACCTTCCTCTGCGACGGCTGGCTCGCCGGCGGGCTCTATTCCGTCGGCTGGTACCCGGCGCTGATCGAGGGCGAGCCGGGGGAGGTCCGGGGCGAGGTCTGGGAGCTGACGACGCCGGGGCTGATAGTGGTGCTCGACGATTACGAGGGGCTCTACGACGAGGGGCCGCCCGAATACGCGCGCGCCTGGCGGCAGGTGCGGACCGCGGCGGGGCATGTCGAGGCCTGGGCCTATGTCTATCTCCACCCGGTCGACCCGCTGCAGCGCATCCGGTCGGGAGATTGGGCGGACGCGTTCAACCCGATGCCGTAGCACGGGCCCGCCTTGTCCGCGGATAAGGTCAGCGGACCTGACCCGAGCGGTTAGCCGCGCAGCGCCTCGAGCATCAGGGCGACGTTGTCGGGATCGGCGTCGGGGGTGATGCCGTGACCGAGATTGAAGATATGGGGCCCGCCGGAGAACGCCTCGCGGATGCGGCGCACCTCGTCGATCAGGGGCTGGCCGCCGGTCACCAGATGCTCGGGGGCGAGATTGCCCTGCACGCAGCCGTCGCGCTGGACGTGGTCGGCGGCCCAGGCGGCGTCGAGCCCCTGGTCGAGCGCCACGCAATCGGCGCCCGCGGCCCGCGCGAAACCCTCGTAGGCCGCGCCGGCGCCGCGCGGGAAGGCGATGACCGGCAGGCCCGGATGGCGCTCCTTCAGCGCGGCGGTGATCTTCTTCGCCGGCTCCAGCGCGTAGCGGGTGAAGTCGTCGCCCGACAGCGATCCCGCCCAGCTGTCGAAGACCTTCACCACCTGCGCGCCGGCCGCGACCTGGGCCGAGAGGTATTCGATCGTGGCGTCGGTGACGCGGGCCATGAGCATCTCGAAGGCCGCGGTGTCGCCGTTCTTGAAGGCATGGGCGGGGCCCTGGTCGGGCGTGCCCCGCCCCGCGATCATGTAGGTGGCGACCGTCCAGGGCGCGCCGGCGAAGCCGATCAGCGGCACGTCCCCGGGCAGTTCGCGCGCGAGGATGCGCACCGTCTCGTAGATCGGCGCGAGGGTCTCGTGGATGTCCTGGGCGGGCTTCAGGAGCGCGACCTTGCGGTGATCGTCGGCCGGTTCGAGCCGCGGCCCCTCGCCGGTCACGAACCACAAATCCATGCCCAGCGCCTGCGGCACCAGCAGGATGTCGGCGAAGAGGATGGCGGCGTCGAAGCCGAAGCGGCGGATCGGCTGCAGCGTCACCTCGGCGGCGAGCTCGGGCGTGTAGCACAGCGACAGGAAGTCGCCCGCCTTTTCCCGCGTGGCGCGGTATTCGGGCAGGTAGCGGCCGGCCTGGCGCATCATCCAGGCGGGCGGCACTTCCTGCACCTCGCCCCGGAGCGCCCGCATCAGCTTGGTCTCGGCCATTCCCGTCCTCCCTTTCGGCCCCGGTGTGGTCGGGGCGGGACCCGGCGGTGTCAAGCGGCTTTCGGGCGGCGGCAGGGCGCGCTAGGAGGGGGCATGACATGGCCCGCCCCCGACGCCCCGCTGAAGATCGGCACCCGCGGCTCGCCCCTCGCGCTGGTTCAGGCGAACGAGACCCGCGACCGCCTCGCCCGCGCCTTCGACCTGCCCCACGAGGCCTTCTCCGTGGTGGTCATCAAGACCACCGGCGACCGGGTGATCGACCGGCCGCTGAAGGAGATCGGCGGCAAGGGTCTCTTCACCCGCGAGATCGAGGAGGCGCTGGCCTCCGGCGAGATCGACATCGCCGTCCACTCGATGAAGGACATGCCGACGGAGCAGCCCGAGGGGCTGATCCTCGACACCTACCTGCCGCGCGAGGATTCCCGCGACGCCTTCGTCTCGCCGGGCGGCGGCGCGCTCGCCGAGCTGGCGGAGGGGCGTACGGTCGGCACCTCGTCGCTGCGGCGCCGGGCGCAGCTCCTGCACCGCCGCCCCGACCTCAAGGTGGTCGAATTCCGCGGCAACGTGCAGACCCGGATGAAGAAGCTCGAGGACGGCGTGGCGCACGCCACCTTCCTCGCCATGGCAGGCCTCAACCGGCTCGCCGCCGCGGACATCCCGCGCCGGCCGATCCCGGCGGAGGAGATGCTGCCGGCCGTGGCGCAGGGCGCCATCGGCATCGAGCGGCGCATCGAGGACGGGCGCACGGCGGAGATGCTGGCGGCGATCCACGATCGCCGGACGGGCGAACTGCTGGCCGCGGAGCGGGCCTATCTCGCCCGGCTCGACGGCTCCTGCGAGACGCCGATCGCGGGCCTGGCGGAGATCGCCGCCGGCCGTCTGCGGCTCCGGGGCGAGATCCTGCGGCCCGACGGGTCGGAGGCCCATGCCGGCGAGGCGGAGGGCGAGATTGCCGAGGGGCCCGCGATCGGCCGACGGCTCGCCGAGGATCTCCTCTGCCGCGCCGGGAGCGGATTCTTCGACTGGCGCGCCGGGTAGAGGCGCGGCGCCCTCGCCCGGCCGTTGCGCCGGACCGCCGGGATCCGGACGGGCGCTTCGCAATTCGTTGGCCTTCCTCCGGTCAGGTGCGTCTCGCCCCGGACACGGATGGGACATGGAGCGATGGACGCATATCGAGGCTATACCGGCAGCCTGACCGCACCGGCCCAGCGCGCGGCGGAGGTCCTGCCCTCCGAGGAGCGGCTCGCGCAGGTCAGCCGCGCGATCTATGTCGGCGCCGCCGGCGATCTCGAGGTGGAGCTGGCCGGCGGCGACCGGGTCGTGTTCCAGGGTCTGCGCGGCGGCACCTGGCTGCCGATCCGCGTCGCGCGGGTTCTCCGGCCGGGCACGACCGCGGAGGCGATCCTCGCCCTCTGGTGAGCCGCGCGCGGACCGCCCGCCTCAGGCGGCCGAGGTCAGACCGAGAAGCGCGTTGTTCAGCACGTCGTCCAGCCGGGCAATCCATTGCCGGATCGCCTCCCCGGTCTTGCGACCGTCGATGTCGATGACGATGACGTCGCGCGAATTGGCGACGCGCATGCAGAAGGCGTCGCCGTAGACCGACTGGCCGACGACGTCGGTGCTCTGCCCCCGCGCCGTCTCGAACCGGGCGAAGAACGGGTTCGAGACGTCGGCGGTCAGCCCCTGGTCTTCGGCGAAGGCGGACGAGCGCACGGCCAGCATCGTCTCCGCCTTGCGCTGGATGGAGCCTGCATCGGCGAATTCCGACGAGGTCATGAAGTCCGACAGGTCGCTCAATTCGGCGCGCAGGGGCTCGGAGACCTTCACCAGCCCGCCGAGCGCGGTCACCCAGGCGTCGAAATTGTCGAGCTGGGTGTAATCCTCCATCAGGAAGTAGCGCAGCGCATTGGTCAGCGGGAAGAGCGCGGCGCGGTCGGTTCCCTCCATGTCGAGGATGACGAGCTTGGCGATGCGCCGCTGCGCCCGGCTCATCAGCAGGAGGTTGGTGACCAGATAGGCCGCGGCGAGCGGCTCGGCGGCGGCGCCCACATGCTCGGCATTGCGCACGGCGAGCACCAGCTTGCCGAGATCGCCGATCGGCCGGCCACGGGAGAAGACGTCGAACTTGTTCTTCTCCTCCTCGATGAAGAAGGCGATGTCGTCGTATTTCGGATTGCTCATGGCGCCCTCCCTCATGGCTTCAGGAACCCGTTCCGTCCCGAGCGGCGCGGATCGGAGCGGTAGGAGCCGAGGAACTTGGAATAGGAGATGTGCGGCTGGATGTCGCGCATCGCCGCGATCAGGTTCTCCGCCTCGCCGCCGCAGCCGATGTCGAGATAAAAGGTCGGCAGCTCGGTGCGCTCCGAGATCATGTAGGTCTCGAGCTTGGTGATGTTCACGTCGTGGCTGCCGAAGACCGCCAGCGCCTTCACGAGGCTGCCGGGCTTGTGGCCCACCTGGACGATCAGCGAGGACATGTCGTGGCCGGCCTCGGTCTCCGCGTCGCGCCCGACGATGACGAAGCGGGTGATGTTGTCCTCCCGGTTCGAGATCCCCCGGTGCAGGATCGTGCCGCCGTAATGGGCAGCGGCGAATTCGGAGCCGATGGCGGCGAGGTGGCGGTCGCCGCCCTCCACCACCTCGCGCACGGCCGAGGCGGTGTCCGGGCGGGTGCGCCGCTGGGCGTCGGGGAAGCGTTCCCTGAGGAACTTCGAGCTCTGCAGGAAGCCCTGCGGATGGCTGAAGATCGAGTGGATCTCGGCCTCGACCGCCGGGCCGGAGGTCACGAGGCAGTGCGACACGTCGAGCAGCAGCTCGCCGACGATGAACAGCTCCATGGAGACGACGAGCCGGTGCACGTCCGGGATGCGGCCCGATTCGGAATTCTCGAGCGGCAGCACGGCCTCGTCCAGCGCACCCGATTCGGTGGCCGCGACCAGCTCCTCGAAACTCGGGAAGGCGACGTGCTCGCCCTCCGGTCGCAGCGTGTTTGCGGCCTGGTGGGAATAGCTTCCCGGCCGGCCGAGATAGCCGATCCTAGTCATCGTCAGGGCTCCCGTTCAGAGTCTGGGCGGTCCTTGCCGCCGCGGCGAGGCGGGGGCCGAGCCCGCCGCGCTCCGCGCCGGCGAAGGCGTTGCGCAAGGTCATGAGGTCGAGGATGAGCTCGTCGAGCGCCGCCGAGACGGCTTCGTCGTTCTGGTCGAAGATCTCCGACCACATCCGCGTGTTGGCACTGGCGAAGGCGCAGAGCCGCCGGGTGGAGCGGGAGGCGAAGCCCAGAAGCTCCTCCTCGTCCATCCGCGCGAGCGTGGCGGCCAGGCCGTAGGAGAGCAGATGCGGCAGGTGCGACGTGCGCGCCATCAGCGCGTCATGCGCCGCCGCGTCGAGGCGCACGACGGAAAGGCCGAGCCGGGCGAGGACGCGCTCGACCCGCTCGAGGTCGGCCTCGGCATTGCCGGCATGGGGGGTGAGGACGAAGCGCGCCGCGGCCAGCGCGTCGGGCTCTGCGGTGAAGGGGCCGCTGCGGTTGCCGCCGGCGAGGGGATGGCCGCCGACGAAGCGCGGCGCGTCCGACATCTCGGCCACGATCCGGCCCTTGACCGAGGCGGTGTCGACGACCAGCGCGTCGCCCGCGGCGAGCACCTCGCGGGCGAGACCGGTGACGGCGGCGGGCGGGCAGGCCAGCACCACCAGATCGCAATCGCCGAGCTCGGCGGCGCAATGCGCCCAGTCGATCCGCGGCAGGCGCGCGGCGACCGCGGTGCGGTAGCTGTTCTGCGGCTCGACGGCGCGCAGCTGCACATGGGGCATCCGCTGCTGGATCAGCGCGGCGAGGGCCGTTCCGACGAGGCCGGTGCCGACGATGCCGATGCGCGCAGGCGCGTCCATTGTCCCTCTCCTCGTTTGCGGCGCCTGTCTTACAGGGCCCGTCCCCGAGCACAATGGTCCCGGGCACGATGGCCCCCGGCCCGATGGCGGTGTCGCGTGCCCCTCCGGTCGAGCGCGGCCAGCCCGAGCCCGCCCGCCGCCACCAGCGCGGCGCCGATCCAGGCGGCGACGGCGTAGCCCCCGATCCAGGTCCCGGTCGCGAAGACCGCCGCGCCGAGGAGCTGGGCCATGAGGTTGCACAGCGCGACCAGCGAGCCGCCCGCGCCGGGGCGCTCGGCCATCAGGTCCTGCAGGTAGAGGAGCGGGACGGTCAGGATCACCGCCGCCGCCGAGGCCGCGACGACGGGCAGGACCCAGACCGCCGGGACCGGCCCGAGGAGCGGGAAGACCGAGAGGAAGGCGGCGTAGAGGATTGCGGCGCAGGCGATCAGCCGGACCGGGCCGAACCGCCTCAGCGGGCCGCCGAGCGCCAGCATGAAGGGGATCTCGAGCCCCGCCACGGCGCCGGCGAAGATCGCCACGTCGCCCGCGTCGCGCCCCTCGATCCCGGTCAGGATCAGGCCGAGAAGGATCAGGTAGGTCTGGATGCCGGAGAGGACCCCGGCGAGGAGCCCGGTGCGGACCATGATACGGGGCGCGGCCAGCTCCCTCAGCGCCGCGCCGAGGCGCAGGCCGGAGCCGGGATCGGCCCAGCGGGTCTGCCCGTCGCGCGGCCAGGCCAGCACGAAGACGGCGAGCGTGAGGCTCTCGGCCAGGGCGCAGGCGCCGTAGATCCACAGAAGCGGCACGCCGGTCGACAGCAGCCAGGACCAGATCGGCAGGATCGCGACCCAGGGAAGGGCGAAGACCGCCCGGATCGCCGACTGGATCGCCGCCCGCTCCGCTTCCGGCCGGGTCGAGGCGGCGAGCCGCGCGAGGGTGAAGAGCTGCGAAAAGAGCGTCATCCCCACCGGCAGCAGGAGGACATGGGCGACGACGAAGGCCCAGCGCGCATCGGCGAGAAAGACCAGCGCCGCGGCGCTCGCCCCGGCGAAGGCCGCGAGCCGCGCCGCGTTGCGCCGCCGCCCCGTCCGGTCGGTCAGCACCCCCACGCCGATGGCGCAGACCAGCGACAGCGCCGCTCCGGCCGCGTAGATCAGCGCGAAGGTGCCGTCGGAGAAGCCGAACCACTCCACGCCCAGAAGCGAGCGATAGGGCACGAGCGACGCCGCGAAGGCGCCGTGGGTCAGGAACGCGAGCGCGACGAGCGACAGCGCCCGGTCGTGCAGGATCGCGGAGACGGCACGCATGGCCGCCCCTTGGCACGCGTCCGGTGTTAGCGCAAGCGGAGCCCGGCTACCCCCCTGCCCGCTCCAGGAGGTCGAGCACCTCGGGGCCGAGCGCCTCGACGATCAGCGCCACGCCCCGCGCATTGGGATGGATGCCGTCGGCCTGCATGTAGTCCGCCATCGCCCCCGCCCGGTCCGGCAGGTCGCTCAGCGCGCCGAGGAAGGAGGGCACCAGGGCCACGTCCCATTTCCGCGCGAGCGCGGCATACATGGCGTCGAAGGCCGCCTTGTAATCCGGGCCGTAATTGCCGGGCGCGGTCAGGCCGACGAGCAGCACCTCCACACCGGCCGCGTCGGCGGCGGCGAGGATGCCGTCGAGATTGGCTTTCGAGGTCGCCGGGTCGATGCCGCGGAGGAGATCGTTGCCGCCGAGCGCGACGATCATCGCGTCGACCTCGGGCGTCAGCGTCCAGTCCACGCGGGACAGGCCCCCGGCGGTAGTGTCGCCCGAGACGCCGGCGTTCAGAACCTCCGCATCGGCGCCGTGCGCGTCGAGCCATCCCTGGAGCTGCGGCACGAACCCCTCCGCCGGCGGCAGGCCATAGCCCTGCGTCAGCGAATCGCCGAGCGCGGCCACCGTCACCTCGGCCGCCACCGGACCGGCGAGACAGATCGCCACCGCCGCCTTCCCAAGCGCGGCCGGGGCCCCATATGCCGCCCGCAAGACGGAGCGCCAGATGGCCGACACGATCCTCACCCTCGCGGACATCCGCCTCACCCTGAGCGGCAATGCCGGCCCGGTCGAGATCCTGAGAGGGATCAGCCTCGAGGTGGCGGCCGGCGAGACGGTGGGGCTGGTGGGGCCGTCGGGCTCGGGCAAATCGTCTCTCCTCATGGTCATGGGCGGGCTCGAACGCGCCACCGGCGGCCGGGTGGCTGCACTGGGACATGACCTCACCGCGATGGACGAGGACGCGCTCGCCCGCTTTCGCCGCACCCATATGGGCGTGGTCTTCCAGTCCTTCCACCTGATCCCGACCATGACCGCGCACGAGAACGTGGCCACGCCTCTGGAGCTCGCCGGCCACGCCGACGCCTTCGAGCGCGCCGCCGCGGAGCTCGGCGCGATGGGTCTCGGCCACCGGCTCGACCACTACCCGTCCGAGCTCTCCGGCGGCGAGCAGCAGCGCGTCGCCCTCGCCCGCGCCGCCGCGCCGCGGCCCGACATCCTGCTCGCCGACGAGCCCACCGGCAACCTCGACGCCTCGACGGGCGCGGCGATCATGGACCTGCTTCTCGGCCTCAACACCCGCCACGGCGCGACGCTGATCCTCGTCACCCACGACCCCGGCCTCGCGGGGCGCTGCGGCCGGACGATCCGGCTGGAGGACGGGCGGCTCGCCACCACAGCCCGCGCCGCCGAATGATCCCTCCCCCTTTCGCAAATACTCCTCCCCGGCCCACCACGGGCGCCGAGGGCGCAGGGTGAGCCCGGCCCGTCGCATCGCGCGCCGCGAGCTCCGCAACGGGTTGTCCGGCGGGTTTCGGGGGTTCCGCGTCTTCCTCGCCTGCCTCGCCCTCGGCATCGCCGCGATCGCCGCGGTCGGCTCGGTGCGGGAGGCGATCACCGCGGGCCTCGCGCGGGAGGGGGCGACGCTGCTCGGCGGCGACGCCTCGGTGGAGTTCACCTACCGCTTCGCCAGCGAGGCCGAGCGCGCCGCGCTCGCGGATCTGGGCGCGGTGTCGGAGATCGTCGAGTTCCGCTCCATGGTCACCGTGCCGCGCGCCGATGGCGGGACCGACCGGGCACTGACCGAGGTGAAGGGCGTGGACGCGGCCTACCCGTTCTACGGCAGGCTCGACCTCGAGGGGGACTGGCCGCCTGCCGCGCGGCTCGCCGGGGCGCCGCCGGAGGCGGCGATGGACCCGGTCCTGGCCGACCGGCTGGGCCTCGCGGCCGGCGACACGTTCCGCCTCGGAACCCGGACCTTCCGCCTCGCCGCGCGCATCGACCGGGAGCCCGACGACGCCGGCGGCGGCTTCGATCTGGGGCCGCGCACACTGGTGCTCACCGACGACCTGGAGGGCAGCGGGCTGCTCCGGCCCGGCACGCTCTACGAGACCGAATACCGCCTGCGGCTGCCGCCCGGCACCGATCTCGACGCCGCCGAGGCGCGGCTCGCCGCCGCCCTGCCGGACGCCGCCTATCGCTGGCGCGACGCGCGCGCCGGCGCGCCGGGGATACAGGATTTCGTCGACCGGCTGTCGGCGTTCCTCGTCCTGGTCGGCCTTGCCGGGCTCGCGGTCGGCGGCGTCGGCGTCGCCTCGGCCGTGCGCGCGCACATGGTCGAGAAGACCGCGACGATCGCCATCCTGAAGACGCTCGGCGCCGAGGGGCGGACGATCTTCGCCATCTTCGCGCTCCAGATCGGCGCGATCACGGCGCTGGCGGTGCTGCTGGGCCTGCTCCTCGGGGCTGGCCTGCCGCTCGCCTTCGCGCCGCTGCTGGCCGATCGCCTGCCGGTTCCGGCCCAGATCGGCATCTTTCCCGGCGCGCTCCTCGAGGCGGCGCTCTACGGCACGCTCGCCGCGGCGCTCTTCACCCTCTGGCCGCTCGCCAAGGCCCGCGACATCCGCGCCGCCGCGCTCTTCCGCGAGGTCGGCGGGCTCCCTCCCGGCCTGCCGCGTCGGGAATTCCTCGTCGCCACCGGCCTGATCCTGCTCGCGCTCGTGGCGCTGGCGGCGGTGCTGTCGGGCATCCCGCGCCTCGCGCTCTACACCGCCGGCGGCCTCGTCGCGACCTTCGCCGCGCTGCTCGCCACCGCCTGGGGTGTCCGGCGGCTCGCCCGGCAGCTCGCCCGTTTCCCTGCAATCCGCGGCCGCACCGCGCTCCGCACCGCTCTGGGCTCGGTCGGGGGTCCCGGCGGCGAGGCGGCCTCGGTGGTGCTGTCGCTGGGGCTCGGGCTCACCGTGCTGGCGGCGGTGGGCCAGATCGACGCCAATCTCCGCGCCGCGATCGAGCGCGACCTGCCGGAGGTCGCGCCGGCCTATTTCATGGTCGACATCCAGCCCGACCAGATCGACCGGATCCGGGCGCTGGCGAGCGAGCCGGACGTGGAGCGCGTCGAGGCGGCGCCGATGCTCCGTGGCATCATCACCGAGGTCAACGGGCGGGACGCCGTCTCCGTGGCCGGCGAGCACTGGGTGCTTCGGGGCGATCGCGGGGTGACCTATTCGCAGACGCCGCCGCGCGACACGACGATCACCGCCGGGTCCTGGTGGCCGCGGGACTACGACGGGCCGCCGCAGATCAGCTTCGCCGCGGAGGAGGCCGGGGAACTCGGCCTGGCGCTGGGCGACCGCCTGACCGTCAACATCCTCGGCCGCGACATCGAGGGCGAGATCACCTCGTTCCGCAACGTCGATTTCTCCACCGCCGGGATCGGCTTCGTGCTCGCCATGAACCCCGCCGCGCTCGCCGGCGCGCCGCATACCTGGATCGCCACGGTCTACGCCGCGCCGGAGGCCGAGGCGCGGATCCTGCGCGAGGTGGCGGACGCCTTCCCGAACGTCACCGCGATCCGGGTGCGCGACGCCATCGACCGGGTCTCGGAAATCCTCGCCGGGGTCGCCGCGGCGATCACCTACGGTGCCGGCACCACCCTTCTGACCGGCGCGGTGGTGCTCGTCGGCGCGGCGGCGGCGGGGACGCGGGCGCGCGTCTACGAGGCGGCGATCCTGAAGACCGTCGGCGCGACGCGGGCCACGATCCTGGCGAGCTTCGCCCTGCGCTGGGCGATGCTGGGCCTCGCCGCCGGCCTCGTCGCCGCCCTCGCCGGCGCGGCGGCGGGATGGGGGGTGACGACCTTCATCATGGAGACGCCCTACCGGCCGGCGCCGGGATCGGCGGCCCTGGTCATCCTGGGCGGCGTGGCGCTGACGCTGCTGGCCGGTCTCGCCTTCGCCTGGGCGCCGCTCGCGGCGCGCCCGGCGCGGATCCTTCGCGCCCGCGAGTGAGGGTCAGGGCCGCGCCTCCCGCATCCGGCGCCGCATCTCGTCGATCGCGCCCGCGAGCCCGCGGAAGATCGCCTCGCCGATGAGGAAATGGCCGATATTGAGCTCCCGCACCTGCGGCAGCGCCGCGACCGGCGCGACGGTGTCGTAGGTGAGCCCGTGCCCGGCATGGACCTCGAGGCCGAGGGAATGGGCGAGACCCGCCATCTCCGTCAGTCGGTCGAGCTCCGCGTCGCGATCCGCCATCCGCCCCTCGGCATGGGCGTCGCAATAGGCGCCGGTATGCAGCTCCACCACCGCGGCGCCGATCCGGTGCGCGGCCTCGATCTGCGGCCGGTCGGCGGCGACGAAGATCGACACGCGGCAGCCCGCCCCGGCCAGCGGCGCGATGAAATGCGCGAGCCGGTTCTCCTCGCGCGCCACTTCGAGGCCGCCCTCGGTGGTGCGCTCCTCGCGCTTCTCGGGCACCAGGCACACGGCGTGCGGCCGGTGGCGCAGGGCGATCGCCTGCATCTCGTCGGTGGCGGCCATCTCCAGGTTCAGCGGCACGCCGAGGCTGCGCATGAGGCCGTCGATATCGGCATCGGAGATGTGGCGCCGATCCTCCCTGAGATGCGCCGTGATCCCGTCCGCCCCCGCCTCCTCGGCGAGGCGCGCGGCCCGCACCGGATCGGGCACCGCTCCGCCGCGGGCGTTGCGGACCGTGGCCACGTGATCGATGTTGACGCCGAGGCGCAGAACTTCGTCCATCACTCGCTTCCCTCTCCGACGCGCCCGCTCTCCATCTTGCCGCGGCGCAGCACGACCCGCGTCTTCAACCGCGCGATCCGGGCCCTCTGATAGGCGCTGATGACCGGACGCGATACCATGTAGGCGGCCACCCCGGCCAGGATGCCGGGGCCGAGCCCGCCGATGAGATAGGGCAGGAAGACGAAGTCGAAGAACCGGTCCATGTCGGACCAGTGGACGGGCTGGCCGGTGAAGACCGCCCGGAGATTGAACCACAGCTCGACCGAGACGCGGCTGAACGCGTCGAAGACCTTGTTGAGCGGCAGCGCGTTCTCGCGGCCGAGGATCATGTTGCCGACCTCGACGGCGAGCCCGGCGATGATCGGGAAGGTCACCGGATTGCCCACGAAGGTGGCCAGCAGCGCCGCCAGCATGTTGCCGCCGATCAGCCAGGCGAGGCCGACGGCGATGAGGAAATGCAGCCCGAAGAGCGGCGTGAAGCAGACGAACACGCCGCAGGCGATGCCGCGGCTGATCTTGTAGGCGGGATCGGGCAGCCGGCGGATGCGATAGACCAGGTAGCGGATCGCGCGGAGCCATCCTCCGCGGGGCCAGAGCGCCCGTCCGACGCTGGCAATCGTGCTTCGCGGGGTCCGGCGCCTGAACATGCCGCCTCAGGGCGCGACGGAAGGGTCGCGGACCCGCTCGATCATCGCCACGTCCGGCTCGGCGTCGAGCGCCATCCGGACCGCGTGGAGATGCTCGGCGCTCCTGAGTTCCAGAGCGATGTTGAGCCGGTAGAAGTCCTGCCGCCGCTCGACGAAGGACAGATCGGCGATGTTGGCGTCCTGCGCGCCGATCAGCGAGCAGATGCGGCCGAGCACGCCGGCGCCGTTGGCGATGGTCATGTCGAAGATCACGTCATGGACGGCCGGGATGGGTGCCGCCATGCCAGGCGAGGTCGATCCAGCGGTCCGGCTGGTCGTCGTAATGGACCAGCGCCTCGCAGTCGATCGCGTGGACGAGCACGCCCTCGCCCCGGTACGAGATGCCGACGATCCGCTCGCCCGGCAGGGGCAGGCAGCAGCGCGCGCGGCGGAAGGCCTGCTCGTGCTCGAGCCCGACGATGGCGGCGCCGGCATCGATCTCTTCGCCCCTGGGTTGCGGCAGGCCGGGAAAGAGGATCTCGATGAGCTGCCGCGTCTCGAGCTCGGCGGAGCCGATCCGCGCCAGCAGCTCGTCGGAGGAGGGCAGGCCGAGCTGGCGCGCGGCGGTGGTCAGCGCCTTGTCGGAGAGCCGCTTGTCGACGTGGTCGAAGGCGACCCGCGCCAGTTCCGTGCCGAGCCGGATGAAGCGGGCGCGATCGGCCTCCTTCAGCGAGCGGCGGATCGCCGACTTCGCCCGCCCGGTCACCACGAGGTCGAGCCACGGCGCCTGCGGGCTCTGCCCCTCGGCGGTCAGGATCTCCACAGACTGCCCGTTGCGCAGCTTCTGCCAGAGCGGCACGCGGATCGCGTCCACCTTCGCGCCCACCGCCCGGTCGCCGATCCGGGTATGGATCGCATAGGCGAAATCGAGCGGCGTCGCGCCGGTCGGCAGCTTCACCACCTCGCCCTTGGGCGTGAAGCAGAATACCTGGTCGGAGTACATCTCGAGCTTCACCGCCTCGAGGAACTCGTCGTGGTCGTCGGCGGCGTCGAACTGCTCGGTCAGGGCGTTGATCCAGCCGCCGGGATCGACGGCGAAGGGGTTCCGGACCCGCACCCCGTCGCGGTAGGACCAGTGCGCGGCGACCCCGGTCTCGGCCACGTCGTGCATCTCGCGGGTGCGGATCTGCACCTCCACCCGCTTGCCGTCGCGCCCCGAGACGGTGGTGTGGATCGAGCGGTAGCCGTTCGATTTCGGCTGGCTGACGTAATCCTTGAACCGCCCCGGAACGGCCCGCCAGCGGCGGTGGATGGCGCCCAGGACGGCGTAACATTCCGCCTCGGTCTCGACGATCACGCGGAAGCCGTAGATGTCGGAGAGGCGCGAGAAGCCGATCTTCTTCTCCTCCATCTTCCGCCAGATGGAGAACGGGCGCTTGGCCCGGCCCTGCACCTCGCCGAAGACCCCGGAGCGGTCGAGCTCGATGCGGATGTCTGCGGTAATCTTCTCGATCACGTCGCCGCTCTCGCGCTGCAGCGTGACGAAGCGCTTGATGATCGAATTGCGCCCCTCGGGGTTCAGCACGCCGAAGGCCAGGTCCTCGAGCTCCTCGCGCATCCACTGCATGCCCATGCGGCCGGCGAGCGGGGCGAAGATGTCCATCGTCTCCCGCGCCTTCTGCTGGCGCTTCTCGGGACGCATGAACTTCACGGTGCGCATGTTGTGCAGGCGGTCCGCGAGCTTGACGAGAATCACCCGCATGTCGCGGCTCATCGCCATGAACAGCTTGCGGAAGTTCTCCGCCTGCTTGGTCTGGGTCGAGGTCAGCTGCAGCTTGGTGAGCTTGGTGACCCCGTCCACCAGATCGGCGATCTCGGGGCCGAAGCGGCGGGCCACCTCGCCGTAGGTCGAGCGCGTGTCCTCGATCGTGTCGTGCAGCAGCGCGGTGATGATCGTGGCGTCGTCGAGCTGCTGCTCGGCGAGGATCACGGCGACGGCCAGCGGATGGGTGATGTAAGGCTCGCCGGAGTGGCGCACCTGCTCGCCGTGCATCGCGGCGCCGTAGGCATAGGCCGCCCGGATGCGCGCGGAATCCGATTTCGGATTGTAGGCGCGCATGCGGGCGATCAGCCGCTCCGCGTCGTCCGTCCAGATCGCGCCGTCATCCATGGCTTCAGCGCCGTCCGGGCGCCTCCGGTTACTGGCTCTTCTGCGCTTCCATCAGCGCGCGCAACAGCTTCTCCTCGGACATGTCGTCGGTGGAGGGCTTGTCCTGCTCGGCCCCCATGAGGAGCGACATCGAATCTTCCTCGGGCTCGTCCACCTCGATCTGCGTCTGGTGGCTCTCGATCATCCGCTCGCGCAGATCGTCGGCCTGCTGGGTCTCCTCGGCGATCTCGCGGAGGGAGACGACCGGGTTCTTGTCGTTGTCGCGGTCCACGGTGGGCGGCGAGCCGGCGGTGATCTCCCGGGCGCGATGCGCGGCGAGCATCACGAGTTCGAAGCGGTTGGGAACCTTGTCGACACAATCTTCGACGGTCACGCGGGCCATGGACGTCTCCAGCTGGTGGGTCTCGGGCGGGAACCTGTGACTCCCGCTAGAAGGAGTGAGATACGCCAGATGACGCCTATTGACAACCCGGTCCTCCCCTGCATTCGGCCCTAGGGCAGGGATCGCACGCCCGCGAGCGCGGCGGCGGGCAGGCGGTCGCGCATCTCGGTCACGTCGAGGCCGAGAAGTGGATGGCGCCATCGGGGCGCGATCTCGGCCAGGGGCACGAGGACGAAGGCGCGGTCCTGGAGCCTCGGATGCGGCAGGATCAGCGTCTCGGGCGCCTCGCGCCGCTGCCGGTCCGGCGCCAGGCACCGCCACGCCGTCTGCGTGCGCGCATCCGGCAGGACGCAGCCGCCGACGAACAGCAGGTCGAGGTCGAGCGGTCGCGCCCCCCACCGCGTCGTCCGCATGCGGCCGAATTCCGCCTCGACTTCGTGCAACCGCCGCAGCAGGTCCGCCGGATTCGATTCGTGTCGCAGCGTTACACTTCCGTTCACGAAGTGAGGACCCGATCCCGCCGGCACGGCCTCGGTTTCGTAGAGGGTCGATCGCGCCGCGATGCGGAACCCCTTGCATTCGAGCAGCTTGATCGCCGCCTCGATCGTCGCGCGCCGTCCACCGGCCCAACTCCGCGAATTCCCGCCTAAACTGAGCGCGGTGTTGAATTCACAACTAACTGTTCGGATATCTTGCGCAGCCACACCTTCTCCAGCACGCAGTGAACGGAAGGGTATTCTGAACATGGCCGCGCCGTGCCGCCGGCCCAAGAACAAGAAGGATTTTTGTATGTTTTATCGAGACGAAAAGCTGGCATTGTTCATCGACGGGGCAAATCTCTACGCCGCCGCGAAGGCCCTGGGCTTCGACATCGACTACAAGCTCCTGCGCCAGGAATTCATGCGCCGCGGCAAGTTGCTGCGGGCGTTCTACTACACCGCGTTGCTCGAGACGGAGGAATATTCCCCGATCCGGCCGCTGGTCGACTGGCTGCATTACAACGGCTTCACGATGGTGACGAAGCCCGCCAAGGAATACACCGACAGCCAGGGCCGCCGCAAGATCAAGGGCAACATGGACATCGAACTGGCCGTGGACGCGATGGAGCTCGCGCCGCGGATGGATCACGCGGTCCTGTTCTCCGGCGACGGCGATTTCCGCCCCCTCGTCGAATCCCTGCAACGCGCCGGGGTCCGGGTCTCGGTGGTCTCCACGATCCGCAGCCAGCCGCCGATGATCGCCGACGAACTGCGCCGGCAGGCGGACAATTTCATCGAACTCGACGAATTGCGCGAGGTGATCGGACGGCCGCCGCGCGAAACCCACCATGAATCGGCCGCCAAGAACGCCGCCAATTCCTGATCTGTCGATGCCATGGAGACCGGGGCCATGGAAACGGGCTGGCCGCTCCTGGCGATGTTCGCTGCCGCGTTCGGCGCCGCCACCGTCCTGCCCTTCCAGTCCGAGATCCTGTTCGCCGCCCTGCAGCTGCGCGACGCGGTGCCGGTCTGGCTGCTGCTGGCGGTCGCGAGCGTCGGCAACGTGCTCGGCTCGGTGGTCAATTACGGGCTCGGCCTCGGGATCGAGCGCTTCCGCGGCCGGCGCTGGTTTCCCCTTACCGACGGCCAGCTCGAGCGCGCGCAGGGCTGGTATCGCCGCTGGGGCGTCTGGAGCCTGCTGCTGAGCTGGGCGCCCTTCGGCGACGGCATCACGGTCATCGCCGGCATCCTGCGGACGCCGTGGTGGATCTTCCTGGCGCTGGTCGCGCTGGCGAAGACCGGCCGCTACGCCGTGCTCGCCGCCGCGACCGCCGGGCTGATCTCCTGAGCCGGGTCTGGACGGGCCGCGCCCCGGCCCTTAGGTGTCGGGGCATGACGGACAGGCCCGACCTCACCCTCTATCTCGCCGCGCCCCGGGGCTTCTGCGCCGGGGTCGACCGGGCGATCAAGATCGTCGAGATGGCGCTCGTGAAATGGGGCCCGCCGGTCTATGTGCGCCACGAGATCGTCCATAACAGGTTCGTGGTCGACGGGCTCAGGGAGAAGGGCGCAGTCTTCGTCGAGGAGCTCGACGAGGCCCCCGCCGACCGGCCGGTGATCTTCTCCGCCCACGGCGTGCCGAAGGCGGTGCCCGCCGAGGCCCGCGCGCGCGAGATGGTCTATGTGGACGCCACCTGCCCGCTCGTCTCCAAGGTCCATATCGAGGCCGAGCGCCACCACCAGAACGGGTTGCAGATGGTGATGATCGGCCATGCCGGCCATCCCGAGACCCTGGGCACGATGGGCCAGCTTCCCGAGGGCGAGGTCCTGCTGGTGGAGACCCCCGAGGACGTTGCCGGCCTTGAGGTCCGCGACCCCGGCAAGCTCGCCTTCATCACCCAGACCACGCTTTCGGTGGACGACACCGCTGGCATCGTCGCCGCGCTGCGGGACCGCTTTCCGGCCATCGTCGGGCCGCACAAGGAAGACATCTGCTACGCCACCACCAACCGGCAGGAGGCGGTGAAGGCGATGGCCCCCCGGATCGACGCCATGCTGGTGGTCGGCGCGCCCAATTCCTCCAATTCGAAGCGTCTCGTGGAGGTCGGCCGCCGCGCCGGCTGCGCCTATTCCCAGCTCGTGCAGCGCGCCACCGACATCGACTGGCGGGCGCTCGAAGGCATCCGCTCGGTCGGCATCACCGCCGGCGCCTCGGCGCCCGAGGTGCTGATCGACGAGGTGATCGACGCCTTCCGCGCCCATTACGACGTCACCGTGGAGATGGTGGAGACGGCGACCGAGAACGTCGAGTTCAAGGTTCCCCGCGTCCTTCGCGAACCGGCCTGAGGCGGCGCCGCCGGATCGGCGCCCCGCTCAGCCGCCGGCCTCCTGCCGCAGGCGCGCCATCGCCTCCCCCAGCAGCGCTTCGGCCTTCGCGTCGCGGAGCCGCCCGTCCTCGCCGAAGGCCTGCCCCGCCTGCCCGACCAGCACTTCGGGGCCGGTCGAGAACCGCACCCGGAACGCCACCAGCGCGGTCAGAACCGAATAGCGCGCCCGCGCGCCGCCACTCGTCCCGGCGGCGGCGGCGATGACCGCCACCGGCTTGTCCTGGAGCGGGTGCGGACGGACGCGGCTGATCCAGTCGAGGGCGTTCTTCATCACCCCCGACAGCATCTTGTTGTATTCGGGGCTCGCCAGCACCAGCGCCTCGGCCGCCGAAACCTGCTCGGCGAGCGCCCGCACGGCGGAGGGGATGCCGGTCTCGCGCTCGTCGTCCCCGTCATAGAGGGGCAGGCGCAGATCGGCGAAGGCGGCGGGTCCGGCATAGAGGCGGGCCGCCTCGCGCAGCAGCGCCGTGTTGCGCGAGCCGCGCCGAAGGGATCCGGAAATGCACAGCAGCACGATCGCCTCCTTGCCGGTCTTGCCGATTCGCTCTCCGAGCGCTCGCCACTACGGCATTGCCGCCGATTCCGCGAACGGTTCCTTACCCGGGGGCAGGATCGTATTCCGGTCGGGACTGCGTTACGTTATGTGATACGTTCTCAATCATTTCGGCCGTATCCTGCTGTCATGACACCGTCCTCGCGCTTCCATCGGGCCGAGCGTTTGTCCGACGCCGCCCTCCACGTCCTGGGGTTGATCCTCGCCCTCGGAGCCGTGCCGGTGCTGGTCTGGCTCTGCTGGGTGCGGCGGGGCGATCTGGTGAGCGTCACGGCGGTCTCGATCTACGGCGCGAGCCTCATCGCGATGCTCACCTGCTCGGCGGTCTACAACATGACCACGCCGGGGCCGCGAAGCGCGATCTACAAGCGGATGGACCATTCGGCGATCTATCTCAAGATCGCGGGCAGTTACACGCCGCTCGTCGCGCTGACCGGCGCCGGGGGTCCGTCGCTGCTGCTCGCCCTCTGGATCGCCGCGATCGGCGGCTCCTCGCTGAAGATCGTCGCGCCGGACCGCCTGCGCTGGACGGGCCTCTGCCTCTACGTGGCGATGGGCTGGCTCGGCATCGTCTTCGGCCAGGCGCTGCTCGACGCGCTCACCCCCGACACGCGCACCCTCGTGCTCGTCGCCGGCTGTCTCTACACGATCGGGCTGCCGTTCTTCCTCTGGACCTCCCTGCCCTTCCACCGGCCGATCTGGCACGGCTTCGTCTTCGTGGCGAGCGGCGTGCTCTATGCGGCGATGCTGCTCGAGGTGATGCGCACGTTCGAGGAGATCCCGCTGCCGCCGGGCTGAGACGCGGGGTCGCGGAAACCGGAGCGCGGCCCAGCGGTTATGGCTGGAAAGCCTGGAAGGACGATCCCATGAATCCCGACAACGACGACCGCAAGCGGTCCGATGCCCGCCCCGGCGGCGCGCAGGACGGCGCCGGCGGCAAGACCAGATACGACAAGCCCGCCACGCCCGACGAGGACACCGCCACCGACGAACGCCGCGACAAGCCGATCCGCGGGCCGGAACCCCACGAGCGCGACTAGACCGCGCCACCGATATCTTGCGCAAAAATGCTCCGCTCCTCCCCGATATGGTGAGAGGTGATTGACATCGTGCCCGCGGCCCGGATCATGGGCCGAAACGGCAGATCAAGACCGGAGCAGGATGCAGTTCACGCGGCTGAGGCTGAACGGGTTCAAGTCGTTCGTCGACCCGACCGACCTCGTGATCCAGGGCGGCCTGACCGGCGTCGTGGGCCCGAACGGCTGCGGCAAGTCGAACCTGCTCGAGGCGCTGCGATGGGTCATGGGCGAGAGCCGCCCCACGGCCATGCGCGGCGGCGGCATGGAGGACGTGATCTTCGCCGGCACCTCCACCCGGCCGGCGCGCAACTTCGCCGAGGTCGCGCTGCATGTGGACAATGCCGACCGGCGGGCGCCGGCCGCCCTGAACGATCACGACACGATCGAGATCGTGCGCCGCATCACCCGCGACGCCGGCTCGGCCTACAAGGCGCAAGGCCGCGACGTCCGCGCGCGGGACGTGCAGATGCTCTTCGCCGACGCCTCCACCGGCGCGCATTCCCCGGCCCTGGTGCGGCAGGGCCAGATTTCCGAGCTGATCCACGCCAAGCCGAAGAACCGCCGCCGCATCCTCGAGGAGGCGGCGGGAATCTCCGGGCTGTACCAGCGCCGCCACGAGGCGGAGCTGAAGCTCCGGGCCGCGGAGCAGAACCTCGGCCGGATCGACGATACCGTCGAGGCGCTGGCGCAGCAGCTCGCCCAACTCGCCCGCCAGGCCCGGCAGGCGGCGCGCTACCGCGAGATCGGCGCGCGGCTGCGCCAGGCGGAGGGGCTGCTGCTCTATCGCCGGTGGCGCGAGGCCTCCGAGGCGCTGGCGGCGGCCGGGGCGCGCAGCCGCGACCGGAGCCGGGACGCGGCCGAGGCCGAGCGCGCGGCGCGGCAGGCGGCGGCCGGCCGCGAGGCGGCAGAGGCGCGGCTGCCGGCGCTCCGCGACGAGGACGCGATCGCCTCCGCCCTCGTGAGCAAGCTCGACGGCGAGGCGGCGAGCCTCGACGAGCGGGCCCGCCAGGCCCGCGAGCGCATCGAGCGCCTGACCGGCCGGCTGCGCCAGCTCGATCGCGACGCCGAGCGCGAGGACACGCTGAACGCGGATGCCGACGAGAGCATCCGCCGGCTCGAGACGGAGGCGGAGGCGATCGCCGCGGCCGCGGCCCAGGACGGCGACGCCCGCCAGACGGCCGAGGCGGATGCCGAGGCGGCCGGCCAGGTGCTCGAGGCGCGGGAATCCGCGCTCGCGGCCCTGACCGAGGAGGTCGCCCGCGTCGCCGCCCGCCACCAGGCGGCCGAGCGGCAGGTCGCGGAATGCCGCACCGCGAAGGACCGCGCCGATCGGGCCGCGGCCGAGGCGCGCGCCGCCGTGGAGGCCGCCGAATCGGCCCTGTCGGAGGCCGGCGAGCGGGTGACCGCGACCGCCGCGGAGCGCGACGCGGCGACCGGCGAGGCCGTGGAGGCGGACCGCCGCCTGGAGGCGGCCGAGGAGTCCCGCGCCGCCGCCCAGGGTGCGGAGGCCGAGGCCCGCGGGGCCCGCGCGGAGGTCGACGGCGCGCTCGCCGCGCTCGAAGCCGAAAAGCGCGCGCTGGAGACGCTGCTGGCGCAGGACCGCGCCTCCGAGGACCGACTGCTGGACCGTCTGCGCGTCGCCGACGGCTACGAGGCGGCGCTCGGTGCGGCGCTCGCCGACGATCTCGGCACCCCGATCCGCGACCACGGAACCGGCTGGTCCGAACTGGCCGGCGACGAGGCCGAGCCGCTGCCGGACGGCGCCGACCCGCTCTGCCCCCATGTCGAGGCGCCGAACCTCCTCTCGCGCCGTCTCGCGCGGATCGGCGTGGTTGCGCCGGAGCGGGGCGCGGCGCTCCAGCCCGCGCTGCGGCCCGGCCAGCGCCTCGTCAGCCGCGCGGGCCATCTGTGGCGCTGGGACGGCTTCCACCGGGCACCGGAGGACGCGCCCTCCGAGGCCGCGCTGCGCCTGCAGCAGCGCAACCGGCTGGAGACCCTGACCCACGACGTGGCCGATGCGGAGGAGCGGGCGCAGGGGCTGCGCGCGGCCTTCGAGGCGGCGCGGACCCGTCTCGACGCGATCGACGGCGAGATCGCCGCCGCGCGGGAGGCGCGGCGCGGCGCCGAGGCGCAGGTCGCCGAACGCGCCCGCACCTCATCGCGGGCCGAGGCCGACCGCGACCGCGCGGAGAGCCGGCGCGACACCGCGCGCGAAGCCGTCGCGCGCCACGGGGCGGAGGCCGAGCGCGCCGCGGAGCGGCGCGCCGAGGCGGAGAGCGCGCTGGCCGCGCTGCAGGACCCGGAGGCGCTCCGCGCCGAGATGGCGGATGTCAAGATGACCGTCGACGCCGCCCGCATGACGATGATGGCGAAGCGCTCCGCCCTCGACGAGCTCGTCCGGGCGGCGGAGGCGCGCACTGCGCGCGCCGCCGCCGTTGAGAAAGAGCTCGGATCCTGGCGCGGCCGCCTCGACAGCGCCGGCGGCCGGCTCGGAGAGATCCGCAGCCGCCGCGCCCGCACCGAGTCGGAGCTCGCGGCGGCGAAGGCGGAGCCGGCGCGGCTCGACGCCGAGCGGGAGCGGGTCGCGACCGCGCTCCGCGACGCCCGCTCGCGGGCCGAGCGCGCCACGGCGGATCTGCGCGACGGGGACGGCGCCTGGAAGGCGGCGACGGAGGCGGAACGCGCCGCCGAACGCGCCGCCGGCCAGTCCCGCGAGGCCCGCGCCGCCGCCCAGGCGCAGGAGGAGGCCGCGCGGATTGCCGAGACCGAGGCCGAGACGCGCATCCGAGAGGCGCTCGACGTGACGCCGGACGCGCTTCTCGACCGGCTCGGCGCCGAGGCCGAGACCCTGCCCCAGGCGGCCGGGATCGAGGCCGAGATCGCCACCCTCCGGCAGCGCCGCGACGGGCTCGGCGCCGTCAATCTCCGCGCCGAGGAGGACGCCCGCGAGGTGGAGGCCGAACACGGCACCCTCGTCGCCGAGAAGCAGGATCTCGACGCCGCCATCGCCGAGCTCCGCCGCGGCATCGCCGGGCTGAACCGGGAGGGCCGCGAGCGCCTGCTCACCGCCTTCGACGAGGTGAACCACAATTTCGGCCGGCTCTTCGCCACCCTCTTCGGCGGCGGCGAGGCGCGGCTCGAGCTCATCGAATCCGACGACCCGCTCGATGCCGGCCTCGAGATCCTCTGCCAGCCGCCGGGCAAGAAGCTGTCGGTCCTGTCGCTCCTCTCGGGCGGCGAGCAGACGCTGACCGCGACGGCGCTGATCTTCGCCGTCTTCCTCGCCAATCCGGCACCGATCTGCGTTCTCGACGAGGTCGACGCCCCGCTCGACGACGCCAATGTGACCCGCTTCTGCGACCTCCTCGACGACATGTCCCGGCAGACCGACACGCGCTTCCTGGTCATCACCCACCATGCCGTGACCATGGCGCGGATGGACCGCCTGTTCGGCGTCACCATGGGCGAGCAGGGCGTCAGCCAGCTGGTCAGCGTCGATCTCCGGCGCGCCGAGCAGATGGTCGCCTAGAGCGACAGCTCCCTCACCTCGCAGCGGGGCCGGAGCGCCTCCACCTCCTCCGGCTCGCAGACCTTGGTGCCGGGCGTCGCGACCGCCGCGCTGGCCGCCGCGGTGCCCCATTGCAGCGCCTCCGCCGTGCTCGACCCGATGGCGAGCGCGTAGGTCATCGCCGCCAGGAAGCTGTCCCCCGCCCCGACCGCGGAGACCACCTTCACCGGCGCGGCGCGCGCGAACCAGATGCCGTCGGATTCGGCCAGCAGGTTGCCCTCCGCGCCGCGCCCCACGACGACGCGGCGGGCGACGCCGCGAGCCACCAGCCCGGCGGCGAAGCGGGCGGTGTCGGCGACCGCGGGAAGCGCCTCCCCCGCCACCTCCTCGGCCTCCACATGGTCGAAGCGCAGCAGCTCCGGGCGCGCCCCGATCGCCTCCGCGGGATGGCGCACGAGATGGTCGAGCGCCGCGCCCGAGGTGTCGACCACCAGCCGGACCTGCTTCGCCGCGAGGGCGAGGGCGAGCCTGGCGGGCACGTCTGGCGCCGCTCCGGTCGGCAGCGAGCCCGAGACCACGACGAAATCGCCGGCCGCGGCCTCCTCGGCGATGGCGCGGTTGGCCGCCTCGTATTCCGCCGCGCTGAGCGCCGGCCCCGGAAGCATGAAGCGGAACTGCTCGCCGCTGGAGCGGTCGGTGACCGACAGAGAGGTGCGCGTCTCCTGGCCGAGCGGCACGATCCGGGTGGAGATGCCTTCCGCCTGCAGCGCCGCGACGAGCCGCATCCCCGTCGCCCCGCCCAGCGCCACGAAGGCCGTGGTGTCGCCGCCGAGCCGGGCGACGAGGCGGCTGACATTGATGCCGCCGCCGCCGGGATCGAGCCGCGGCGCGGCGCAGCGCAGCTTCCGGCCCGGCACGATCGCCTCGGTCTCGGTGGACAGGTCGAGCGCCGGGTTCAGGGTGACGGTGAGCACCGCCGGGATGGGAGGATCGAGCGACATGCGGGCGAGCCTGCCCAGACGGGCCCGCCTGTCAAGCCGCCCCGCTCAGAGCCCGTCCAGAAGCGCACGCGTCGGCCAGGCATCGGCCGGCAGGCCGAGCCGGCGCTGCTCCGTCCTCACCGCCTCCCGGGTTCCGGCGCCGAGGATGCCGTCGACCTCGCCGACGTCGTGCCCGCGCGCCTCCAGGCGCCGCTGCAGCGCCTTCATCTCCGCGTCCGGCAGCGGCGGGGAGGGGTTGCCCGCGTCGAAGATCGGCGCCCCTTCCAGCCGCGTGGCGAAATAGGCCGCCGTCAGCACGTAGGTGAAGCTCTGGTTCCATTCGAAGAAGACGTCGAAATTCGGATAGCCGAGAAAGGCCGGCCCGTCCTTGCCCTGGGGCAGGACCAGCGCGGCGGGCAGGTCCGGCGCCTCGAACCCGCCGTCGCGGGGCGCGATCCCCATTGCCGCCCAGTCCCGCGGCGTCTTGCGCGTGTCGAGCCCGGCATGGGCCCAGTCCATGCCGGCGGGCACCTCCACCTGCTCGAGCCAGGGCTCGTTGGGCCGCCAGCCGAGATCGCGCAGCATCGCCGCGCCCGACATCAGCGCGTCGGCCGCCGAGGTCTTCAGCCGCACATGGCCGTCGCCGTCGCCGTCGACCCCGTTGGTCAGGATATCCTCCGGCAGCATCTGCACCTGGCCGATCTCGCCCGCCCAGGCGCCGGTGGTGGTGGCCGGGTCCAGATCGCCGCGGGAATAGAGCTCGAGCGCCGCCAGGACCTGCGGCTGGAACAGGCCGGGCCGCCGGCAATCGTGGCCGAGCGTCATCAGCGAGTTCACCGTGTTGAAATCGCCCTGCACCGCGCCGAAATCGGTCTCGAACCCCCAGAAGGCGATGAGCACGCCGCGCGGCACGCCGTATTCCGCCTCGATCCGGTCGAAGACCGCGTCGTATTCCTGCGCCAGGGCACGGCCCCGGTCCATCCGGTTCTGGCTGATCAGACGGCGGGCGAATTCGACGAAGGGCAACGCGAAGACGCCCTGCCGGCGGTCCGCGGCCAGCGTCTCGGGATCGGGGCGCACGCCGTCGAAGAAGGCGGCGGCGGTGGAAGGATCGGCGCCGCGCGCGACCGCCGCCTCCCGCATCCGGTCCACGAAGCCCGCGAAGTCGCCGCCGCAGGGCACGACGATCTCGCGGTGTTCCTCCTGCGCCTCGAGTGGCAGGGCGGCGATGAGGGCGAGGGCTGTGAGGGCGGCGCGCATGGTCTCTCCGGCGATGGTTTGGGCGCAGGGGATAGCAGGCGGAGAGTCAGGGGCAAGCGCGCTGGCGGAGCCGTGATCGCCCGGAGGCGTCGGCCCTCAGCCGCGCCCCATGCCGTAGAACTCGGCGTTCGGCCGCATGCTGGTGACGTTGGCGAGCCGGTTCGACAGGGCGAAGAAGGCCGCGATCGCCGCGATGTCCCAGGCCTCCTCCTCGCCGAAACCGTGCGCGGAGAGCGCGGCGATCTCGGCCTCGCCGACGGCGTGGGATGCCTGCGAGACCCTGACCGCGAAATCGAGCATCGCCTTCTGCCGGTCGGTGATGTCGGCCTTGCGGTAATTGACCGCCACCTGGTCGGCGATCAGCGGATCCTTGGCGCGGATCCGCAGGATCGCGCCGTGGGCCACGACGCAATACTGGCACTGGTTCAGATTGGATGTCGCCACGACGATCATCTCCCGCTCGGCCTTGGTCAGCGGGCCGGGCCTGTCCATCAGCGCGTCGTGATAGGCGAAGAAGGCTCGGAACTCCTCGGGCCGGTGGGCGAGCACCAGAAAGACGTTCGGCACGAAGCCGGACTTCTCCTGCACGGCGAGGATGCGGGCCCGGATGTCCTCGGGCATCTCCGCGATCTCCGGCACGGGAAAGCGGCTGATCGGCGGCGGCGGGCTCATCTCTGCTCCTTCCGGGTGGTCCGGCTCCGGGATCGCGCCGCGAGGCGGCGCCGTCATCCGCGCCCGTGCGGCGCGGTCCAGTCGAGCACCGGATTGATCGGGATGATCCGGTGCGGATTCACCATGTCGTGGCTGTAATGGTAGTGGCGCACGAAATGGTCGAACTTCACCTCCTCGGCGATCTTCGGCCATTGGTAGAGCTCGCGGGTATAGGCCCAGAGGTTCGGATAGTCGCGCAGGTAGTTTCGATTGCACTTGAAATGCGTGTGATAGACGAGGTCGAAGCGCACCAACGTCGAGAACAGCCGCCAATCCGCTTCCGTGACCCGGTCGCCCATCAGGTAGCGCTGCCCGGAGAGCACCTGCTCCAGCCAGCCCATCGTGTCGAAGAGCGGGTGCACCGCCTCGTCATAGGCCGCCTGGCTGGTGGCGAAGCCGGCCTTGTAGACGCCGTTGTTGAGCGTGTCGTAGATCCGGGCGTTCACCGGCTCGATCGCGCCCCTGAGCTCCTCGGGCCAGTAATCGTCGGCGTTCCCGGTGATCTCGTCGAAGGCCGAATTGAACATCCGGATGATGTCGGCGCTCTCGTTCGAGACCACTTTCCCGGTCTTCAGGTCCCACAGCAGGGGAACGGTGACGCGGCCGGTCATCTTCGGCTCGGCGCGCAGATAGAGGTCGCGCAGGAACGGCAGCCCGTAGACCCTGTCGCCGGTGGCGCCCTCGAAGTCGGTGCGGAACTCCCACCCTTCCGAAAGCATCTCGGGATGCACCACCGAGACGTCGATCAGCTCCTCGAGATCCTTCAGCCGCCGGAAGAACAGCGCCCGGTTCGCCCAGGGACAGGCATAGGAGACGTAGAGATGGTAGCGCCCGGCCTCGGCGGCAAAGCCCCCCTGCCCGGTCGGACCGGGCCGTCCGTCCGGGGTGATCCAGTTGCGGAAATCCTGGCTCGAGCGCTCGAACTTTCCCCCGCTCTTGTCGGTATCGTACCAGACGTCCTTCCAGACGCCGTCGATCAGCTTGCCCATGCCTGTCTCCGTGGTCCCGGCGGAAACCTAGCCCGCCCGGATTTCCGGTCCATCGCCAGGGCCGCGACGCGAGCCGCGCCCTCCGACGGGACTCCGACAGGAATCCGACAGGAATCCGACAGCCCTTTTCCGCCCTCCGGCCCTTGCATAGCCGTTCCGTCACCGCTAGAGACCCACCCGACGCGCTGGTAGCTCAGCTGGATAGAGTATCTGACTACGAATCAGAGGGTCGGGGGTTCGAATCCTCCCCAGCGCGCCATTTTTTTCCATATTTCTCCGGTACTTCCGCCCTAGGACGCGGTTCTCGGCCCGTCCTTGGAGGCTTCGGTCGGCACCAGCGCCCGGACCACCTGGCGCATCGACAACGTGCCGACCTGGCGCCCGCCCTGAAGGACCCGGAAGCTCTTTTCCGTGTCCCCCCCGGCCCTGGCGATCACCTCCTCCAGAGTATCCTCCGCATCCACCTCGCCCGACGGCGCGGCGCCCGCATCGGTCGTTTCCGTCATCACCGTGCGCGCGCGCAGGACGCGGGCGCGATTGATGTCGGAGACGAAGTCGACGATGTAGGAATCGCTGGGGTTCAGAAGGATGTGTTGCGGCTCGCCCTGCTGCACGACCGCTCCTTCCTTCAGTATCACCAGGTGGTCGGCGAGTTTCAACGCCTCGTCGAGATCGTGCGTGATGAAGACGACCGTCTTCTTCAGCTCGCTCTGCAGTTCGAGGAGCAGGTCCTGCATGTCGGTGCGGATCAGCGGATCGAGCGCCGAGAAGGCCTCGTCCATCAGCATGATGTCCGAGTTAGAGGTGAGCGCCCGGGCGAGACCCACGCGCTGCTGCATGCCGCCGGACAGCTGGTGGGGATATTGCGGCCCCTGCCCCTCGAGCCCGACGCGGTCGAGCCACCGTGTCGCCTCCGCCTCCCAATCCGCCTTCCTGGCGCCCTCGACGATCATCGGCGTCGCCGCATTCTCCAGCACGGTACGATGTGGCAGAAGCGCGAAACGCTGGAAGACCATCGACATGTTCCGTCGGCGCATCCTCCTCAGACGGGCCGCGCCGTAGCTCATGATGTTCTCGCCGTTCACCCAGACCTCCCCGGCCGTGGGGTCAATGAGCCGGTTGAGATGCCGGATCAGCGTCGACTTGCCCGAGCCGGAGAGGCCCATGATGACCGTGATCTCCCCCTCCTTCATGTCCACGTTGATGTCGCGGAGGCCGAGGACGTGGTTGTGGTCCCGCAGCAGAGCGGCCTTGTGCATGCCGGACTTCACGTGGACCAGCCCGGTGCGCGGGTCCTCTCCGAAGATCTTGTAGAGGTTGCGTACGGAGATCTTGGTTTCAGCCACGGGCCCGTCCATCAATGCTTCTGTGCCGCATTGACGCGGGCGAGGGCCGCCTTGGTCGAGCGATCGAGAATCACCGCCAGCAGCACGATCCCGAGACCTGAGACGAGGCCGACCCCGAGTTCGAGATTGCGGATTCCCCGGAGAACGAGGACGCCGAGTCCGGGCGCGGAGACGAGCGACGCGATCACCACCATCGCGAGACTCATCATGATCGTCTGGTTCACTCCGGCCATGATGTTCGGCAGCGCCAGCGGAATCTGCACCCCGAAGAGCTTCTGCCTCTCCGTCATGCCGAAGGCGTCGGCCGCCTCGATCACCTCCTTGTCCACCAGCCGGATGCCGAGATTGGTCAGCCGGATCACCGGAACGATGGCATAGAGGATGATGGCGATGCCGTAGAGCTTGGGCTCGGTTACCGAGAACAGGAAAATGAGCGGGATCAGGTACACGAACGGCGGCATCGTCTGCAGCATGTCGAGGATCGGGATCATCACGTTCTGGAACTTGTCGGACCGCGACATGAGAATGCCGAACGGCACGCCGAACAGGACGCAGATGAACGCGCAGACGGCGATCACCGCGAGGGTCTGGATGGCGTAGTCGTAGTAGTCGATGAAGGCGAGCGCGGCGAATGCCCCGGCCACGAACGCGACCAGCTTCCACGACCGGCTGACGGCCAGGACGATCAGCGCGAGGAGCGGGATCATCACGAACCACGGGGTTGCCTCGAAGATTTCGAGCGCCCACCGGAGTACCCAGCTCAGCGGCTGGGTGATCGGGTCGAGCACGGCGGACAGACTGTCCCGCACGCCGAGGAACGCCCGCTCCAGGCCCTTGGTGACCTCGCGGGACTGGGGAAAGGCCGGGCAGGCGTCGTTCAGCGCGTCCATCGAGGGAAACGGCAGGTCCCAGATCGAGCGGTCGGGCGCGCCGCCGCCGGACCGGCTCATCAGGTCCTCCATGGACATCGGCGCTTCGCCTGCGCTCCCTTCCTCACACCAGTCGCGCAGACCGGTGGCGCCGAACACCCAGTCGTAGGTCGCCATACCGTCCGTCCTCTTGGTGATTTCACTCGCTCGCGGATAAAATCGGGCACGCGAACTCAAAGCCAATGGCCAGCGCCGCGATACAGATCAAGGGATCCCGGCCTCGTGATGTTCCGAACGACTCCACCGCCTTTTGGTCGGTCGCCACGGAACCCGGCTCGCCGACGGACATCTCCGGGGTGGGTGCGCCAGCCTTACCGGCCTTCGCGACCGGCCTCAACCGACCCGGTACGGGCTCGTGCGCCGCGTCCGGGTCAAATGGAGACCTTGGAGAGAAGTGCCTCCCGCTCCGTTTCCGCCCGCAGGGTATCGGCGATCACCGCGCCGCGATTGATGGCGACGAACCGGTCGGCGAGTCCGAAGGCGAAGTCGAAATACTGCTCGACGAGGACGATCGCCATCTCCCCCTCCGTCCGAAGGCGGGAGATCACCTCGCCGATCTGGGTGATGATGTTCGGCTGGATGCCCTCCGTGGGCTCGTCGAGCAACAGGACCCGCGGGCGCGTGATCAACGCACGCGCGATCGCGAGTTGCTGCTGCTGGCCGCCGGACAGGTCGCCGCCGCGGCGGCCCTGCATGTCCCGAAGGACCGGGAAGAGCTCGTGGACGCGCTCCGGAATGGTCCGCTCGTCCCGCCCGAGACAGGCATAGCCGGTCAGGAGGTTCTCGCGAACGGTGAGAAGCGGGAAGATCTCGCGGCCCTGGGGGACGTAGGCGACGCCGGCGCGCGCGGCCTCCACGGCACTCGGATGGTCGAGCTTCGCGCCCTCGACCGAGATCGTGCCCTCGCGATAGGGATGGCGGCCGGCGATCGCTTTCAGGAGGCTGGTCTTGCCGACGCCATTCGTGCCCATCACCGCCGTCACCTCGCCACGCGCGGCCGCGAGGTCGATCCCGTGGAGGATCCGGCTCTGGCCGTAGCGCAGGGTCAAACCGCGAACCTCAAGCATCGGCGGACTCCGGTGCGCGGGCCGACGGAGCGGTACGCGCCCGCAGCGGCTGGATGCGAAACGGTTTCATCTGCCGAGATAGACGTCGATGACGTCCCGGTTGGCGGTGACGTGGTCGAGACTACCTTCGGCGAGGACGCGGCCCTCGTGCAGCACGGTGACCCGGCAGTCGAGCCGCCGCACGAATTCCATGTCGTGCTCGACCACGACCACGGCGCGGGTCTCCGCGATGCGTTTCAGAAGTGCCGTCGTATGTGCCCGTTCCGCAGGCGTCATTCCCGCGGCCGGTTCGTCGACCAGGAGGAGGCGCGGGTCCTGGGCGAGCAGCATCCCGATCTCGAGCCATTGCTTCTGCCCGTGGGACAGCTCGCCCGCGATCCGCCCCATCTGCCGGGCAAGACCGATCTCCTGCGAGAGTTCGGCGATCTTCGCCGCATCAGGGGCCGTCGACCGGAAGACCAGCACGTCGAAGGGACCGCGCGGCGCCTTCAGGGCCATGCGGAGATTCTCGCCCACCGTCTGCGCCTCGAACACGGTCGGCCGCTGGAATTTGCGGCCGATGCCCGCCCGGGCGATCTGCGCCTCCGACATCTTCAGAAGCGACACGTTCCGCTCTCCCCATGACACCCGGCCGGAATCGGGACGGGTCTTGCCGGTGACGATGTCCATGAAGGTCGTCTTGCCGGCGCCGTTCGGGCCGATCACGGCGCGCAGCTCGGGCTCCCCCACGGAGATCGAGAGGTTGTCGATGGCGCGAAACCCGTCGAAGGAGACCGACACGCCGTCAACTTCCAGAAGGCTCATTCCGCAGCCTCCGCCTTCGGCGGCGCCCCGCCCTCGGCGGCCCCGGAGCCCGCTCTCACACGGCGCCGATCCGCGAGAATGTCGAAGATGCCTGCGATGCCCTCCGGAAAGAACAGGGTGACGCAGACGAAGGTGACACCCAGCAGCACCAGCCACCAATCCGTCCACTGAACGAGGTAGATTCCGAGATTGACGTCCGGGGCGCCGCCGCCGGTGAACCAGCTGGACAGGAGCGAGACGAAGGCGGCCCCGATCACCGCGCCATAGAGCCGCCCGCGGCCCCCGATCGCCACCCAGACGGCGAGATAGATGGAGGCGATGGGCGCCACCTCGGCCGGGTTGATGATGCCGGCCTGGGGATAGTAGATCGCGCCGGCGATGCCGGCCACGATCGCCGTGAGGGTGAAGACGTAGAGCTTGAACGCCTCGACGCCGTAGCCGAGGAACCGGACCCGCGCCTCGTCGTCGCGGATGCCGCGGATCACGCTGCCCATCTTGCCCGACAAAGTCCACGCGAAGAGCAGGTAGCCGCCGGCCAGCGCCAGGGCCGAGGCCCAGAAGAACGCGATCGCGATTACCGATTGCGGCGTCGCCTCGAAGCCGGGGACGTTCTGCAGGCCGGAGAGGCCGTTGTTGCCGCGCAGGCCGGACTGGTTCTGGAACAGCCAGAGCGACAGGGCGAGCGTCATCGCCTGGGTGAGGATCGAGAGATAGACCCCGGTGACCCGGCTGCGGAAGGCGAGCCAGCCGAAGACAAGGGCGAGAAGACCCGGAACCAGCACGACGGCGAGCAGCTGGACAACGAGACTGTCGGCGAGAAGCCAGATCGTCGGCAGGTCCGAGGAGCCCACGACGCCGAATATCTGGCTGGCGATGGCGTCCTGGACCTCGGCGCCGGTCGGCGGGATCGGCTGCGCCATGAGCTGCGGCTCAACGATTTGCTTGGTGCGCTCGTACATCAGCCACATGCCGATCGCGTAGCCGCCGAGCCCGAAGAACGCGAAATGGCCGAGCGACAGGATCCCGCAATAGCCCCAGACGGCGTCCATCGCGACGGCGACGAGGCAGAGGCAGAGGGTCTTGCCCAGGGTCTTGACGAAGGAGGTCGAGAGCGCCCCGGTTCCGACCGCCTCGCTGAGCAGGGTCACGCCGAGGCAGAAGGCGGCGAGGATGCACAGGAAGACCAGCACCGATCGGCTGCGGAAAACGGCGCGCATCGCCTCAGACCCCCGCGGCGCGGCCCCTGAGGGCGACGATGCCTCTGGGCCGGAACTGGATGAAGAGGATGATGACGAGGATCATGTAGGTCTGCGCGGCGAGCGTGTTCGACGGGTTGAACCATTCGATGCCCTTCTGGAAGAAGCCGATGAGCGTCGCCCCCGCCAGCGTTCCCCAGACATTGCCGACCCCGCCCACGACGACCGTCATGAAGGATTGGACGATGTAGTTCTGCCCCATCTCCGAAGTCACCTGGGCGTAGAGCCCGATCGCGACACCGGCGATCCCGGCGATGCCCGAACCCAGCCCGAAGGTCAGCATGTTGACGCGGTCGGGATCGATTCCCATCGAGCCCGCCATGCCACGGTTCTGGGTTACGGCACGGACCTCGAGCCCCAGCCGTGTCCGGTTCAGTACGAGCAGAAGCAGGACCAGGAAGATCAGTGCGAGCGCGAAAATCGCGATGCGGATGAAGCTGATCGAGACGGTGTCGGCGATCACCCAGGATCCGTCGAGCCAGTCCGGCGCGGTCAGCGGACGTGCCTGGGTGCCGAATATGTTCTTGGCGAGCTGCTGCAGGGCAATCGAGATGCCGAAGCTGGCGAGCAACGTCTCGAGGGGCCGGTGGTAGAGATGGCGAATGACGAGCCGCTCCATCGCCACGCCGGCGGCGAAGGTCACCGCGAAGGCTGCGGGCAGCGCGACGACCAGCGACATCGTGTAGTCGGGCACGTATTTCTGCACCAGGTAGCCCGTATAGGCGCCCATCATGATGAACTCGCCATGGGCCATGTTGATCACGCCCATGACCCCGAAGGTGATGGCGAGACCGATCGCGGCCAGGAAGTAGATCGAGGCGAGAGAGAGCGCGTCGAGCGACAAATCCGCCGCCTCACCGAGCGCCAGGCGCGTCTGCAACCCGAGAAGCGCATTGCGCGCCGCGTCGGTGACCTCCGTGTCCTCCTCCAGATAGGCGTCCCAGAAGACGAAATTCGCCAGCGTCTCGTCGCGGTCGGCCTCGGTGGCGAAGGGCTCGGCACGGCCCGCCGCAGAAAGTGCGTCGTAGGCGGCGTCCCGCGCCTCGGGGCTGTCGAACTCGGCGACCGCGACGCCGCCCACCGCGCCGTTCTCCACGTTCGCCGCAAGGATGCCCTTGAGCTGGTCCGCCCGCACCAGCTCCGGCGCGAGACCCGCGGAAACCAGACGGGAATAGGCATCATCCCTGCTCAACCGCCCGCTTCCCGGCGAGAGCTCGCGGGCGATATTGGCGCCTTCCGGAAGCTCCTCGCCCTGCCCCGGCTCGGTGGCAAGAACCTGGTTCAGCGCCGCTCGGGTCTCTACCGAGACATCGCCCGACATCGACTGGATGGCGGCCACGCGATCCTCGGTCTCCTCGCCGAACCGGGCACGGAGAATGTTGGCCAGTCGCGTCTTGCGCGCCCGGAGAAACGCATTCTCCTCGTCCGCGATGGAGGCGACGAGCGGCTCGAGCTGGTCGGGTTCGGGCCGCCGGGCGATCGACTCGAGCGCCTCGCGGCGTACCGCGGGATCGGGGTCGGAGAGCTGGAACTGGACGAGCGCGCCGCCCACCACCCGGCGGACCCCGCCATTGGGCTTGACCTGGTCGAAATCGTCCTCCGGAAACC
The DNA here is from genome assembly GCA_963829665.1 of uncultured Alphaproteobacteria bacterium. Classification (GTDB taxonomy): domain Bacteria; phylum Pseudomonadota; class Alphaproteobacteria; order Rhodobacterales; family Rhodobacteraceae; genus Palleronia. The sequence continues at coordinate 767,213 of CAWHJL010000001.1, forward strand.
GACCGATCTCCGCGTCGGTCGAGATGTCGCTGATCTTCAGCTGATCGTCGCCGGTTTCCTCCCCGTAGAAGAACAATCCGTCCTCGGTGCGCTGCCATACCTCCTTGTCCTGCCATCGCGCGAGGAACTCCGCGATGCCGGGCAGGTCGCTGTCGATCAGCGCGTCGAGGAGCATGCCCACAGTGCGGCGCCCGGGATCGGCCGCCTCCGCCGCATGCTCCTGCAGAACGTCCTGCAGGCTCTGCGCCGAAACCGGCCCGGAGAGGGCGAGGAGGGCGAGGAGAATCAGGGGCCGGAGCATGATCGTAGTCCGTGTATATGCAGGTCGAGAGAGCGGGATGGCGAGAGCGTCTCGCCGCGGCCGCCGGCCGCGGCATCCTTCAGTAGTTCGAGGTCTTCTGAACGCAGGTGTCGGTCTCGGTGTTGTACATGCCGCAATCGAGCTCGGCCCAATCCGATGTCAGGACCTCCGACTCGGGCAGGAAGTCGGTCCAGGCATCGCCCGGCACAGGTTCGGTCTGGCTGATGATGTCGAACTGGCCGTCGTCCTGGATCTCCCCGATCAGGACCGGCTTCGTGAGGTGGTGGTTCGGCAGCATCTCGGCGGTTCCGCCGGTGAGGTTGGGGAAGGTCTGGCCGATCATGGCATCCTCGACGGCATCCACCTCCGTGGTGCCCGCCTTCTCGACGGCGTTCACCCACATGTTGAAGCCGATGTAATGGGCCTCCATCGGGTCGTTGGTCACGCGATCCTCGTTCCCGATGAACTCGTGCCAGGTCTCGATGAATTCTTCGTTCTCCGGCGTGTCGGCCGACATGAAGTAGTTCCACGCCGCCAGATGGCCGACGAGGTTCGACGTATCGAGACCGGAGAGCTCCTCCTCGCCGACGGAGAAGGCGATGACCGGAATGTCGGCCGCGTCGATCCCCTGCGCCGCGAGCTCCTTGTAGAACCCGATATTGGCGTCGCCGTTGATCGTGGAGATCACGCCCACGAGGCTGCCGTCCGCAGCGAGTTCCTGAACGTCAGACACGATGGTCGACCAGTCGGAATGGCCGAACGGCGTATAATTCACGAAGATGTCCTCGTCGGCGACGCCGTGATCCCTGAGATAGGATTCCAGGATGTTGTTCGTCGTCCGGGGATACACGTAGTCGGTGCCGAGCAGGGCGAACTTCTCGATGCCGAGTTCCTCGAGGTAGTAGTCCACTGCCGGAATTGCCTGCTGGTTCGGCGCCGCGCCGGTGTAGAACACGTTCTTCGAGCTCTCCTCGCCCTCGTATTGGACGGGATAGAACATCAGCCCGTTCAGTTCCTCCAGGACCGGCAGCACCGCCTTGCGGCTGGCAGAGGTCCAGGCTCCGAAGATCACATCCACGTTCTCGACCGTCAGAAGCTCTCGCGCCTTCTCCGCGAAGGTCGGCCAGTCGGATGCGGGATCGACCTCGATCGGTTCGATCCGGCATCCGAGCAGGCCACCCGCCTCGTTCTGTTGCTCGACGAGCATCAGCATCGTGTCCTTGAGGGTCGTTTCCGAAATCGCCATCGTTCCCGAAATAGAATGCAGGACACCGACCTTGATTGGACATTCCGCCTCCTGCGCACCGGCGGCGCCTGTCAGTGCAATGGTGGCGCCGGCCACGGCGCAAAGCAGCTTGCTCATGTCATCATTCCCATTCCTTTGCCCCGACGCGACGGTCGCTTGGCGCCGCCGGTCGCCTCCGAAGTCCTCCGACCCCACCGCCTGATAGGAGCCCCTGTGTCATCACGCTCATGCAACCGTCATCCGGCGGCGCCCCAGGCGCTGAATGCCGCAGGATTAGGCGCTGTCCGCGGACGATTGCCCAAGCGTTCGGCCTCGTGGTGGCGAAGCGGGCTGCGGGTCGGCTGCCGGTCGGGGGGGGTGACGGCCGTCCGTGCGACTTGGTTCAGGTCGACGAACCTTCGCGATGTCGGTGCGAATGCGGGGACAGCCGATGCCGGAGCAGGCAGGTCAGATCGCTCTTTGTCGGCTTGGCCGACGGGAATTAGCCTTCGCGACCGGGGTTTCGATCGGGAAAGCGGAGATCACGAATCCGCCGACCGAAATTGGGTGCGGAAGATCGGCCTGAGGGTCGTGGAAACAGGGCGGAGCGCCAGCGCGCGCGCAACAGAAGGGGTGACTTTCTCCGCTCGGGATCCAAATCGTTTCCCGATGGTCAGGCACGACATGTGGGCCGGCTGGAATCGGGGCGCGAGGGGGGACGGTGAGCTTCACGACGGATTTGAGCGGGCGCCACGCGCTCGTTACCGGCGCGTCATCGGGACTGGGGCGCCACATGGCGTCCACGCTGGCTGCGGCGGGGGCGCGGGTCAGCGTGGCGGCGCGCCGCGTGGAGCGGCTGGAGGCGCTCGTCTCGGAAATCGCTGCTTCAGGAGGTACCTCGCAGGCGATCGAGATGGACGTGAGCTCGACCGAGGCGGTGGACAGCGGCTTCGTGCGTGCGGCGGAGAGATTCGGACCGGTTTCGGTCTGCGTCAACAATGCCGGCGTGACCCATATGGGGAAGGCGGAGAAGCTGGGGCTCGACGAGTGGGACAAGGTGCTCGATGTGAACCTGCGCGGCGTCTTCGCGGTCGCGCAGGCCGCGGCGCGGCAGATGATCGACCGGGGGGAAGGAGGCGCCATCGTCAACATCGCCTCGATCCTGGGCCTGCGGGTCGCGGGCGGGGTTGCCGCCTACGCCACGTCCAAGGCGGGCGTGGTACAACTCACCAAGGCGCTGGCGCTTGAATGGGCGCGGCACGGCATCCGCGTGAACGCTCTGGCCCCGGGCTACATGCAGACCGAACTGAACGAGGACTTCTTTGCCTCCGAAGCCGGGCGGGCCCTGATCAGGCGCATCCCCCAGCGCCGCCTGGGCGAACTTCCGGACCTGGACGGGCCGCTCCTGCTCCTCGCCTCGGAGGCCGGCAGCTACATGACCGGTGCGGTTCTCGCCGTCGACGGCGGCCACCTGGTCTCGTCCCTCTGACGAAAGGATCCACATGGACTTCTCCCTCAGCCCGGACGCGGATGCCCTGCGGAAGCGCTACGCGGCCTTTGTCGACGCGCACATCCTCCCCGTCGAGGCTGACCGGGCCAATTGGGACGAGCACGAGAACATAGCCGAGGAGCCGCTCGCGGCGCTTCAGGCCAAGGCGAGGGAAGCCGGTCTCTGGGCGCCGCAGGTGCCCGGAGAATACGGCGGGCGCGCCTTGTCGACCGTCGACATGGCCGCCTGCTACGAGGAAATGAACCGGTCGATATTCGGGCCCGTCTGCTTCAACTGCGCCGCGCCGGACGATGGCAACATGTGGGTTCTGTCGAAGATCGGCACCGAGAGGCAGAAGGAAGCATTCCTGAAGCCGATAATCGACGGTTCGGTGCGCTCGTCTTTCGCAATGACCGAGCCCGACGGCGGCTGCGGCTCCGACCCGTCGCTAACCTACACGACGGCCACGCGCGACGGCGATGTCTGGCGCATCCACGGGCGCAAGTGGTGGACGACCGGGGCCGGCGTGGCGAAGCACTTCATCCTGATCGCGCGGACCGCCGGGGACGACCGCAAGGGGCTGACGGCCTTCCTGTTCCACGCCGACCAGCCGGGCTGGGAGATCGTCCGCCGAATCCCGATCATGGGTCCCGAGGAACATGGCGGGCATTGCGAGCTGAGGTTCGACGGGCTGGAGATCCCAGACCACAACCGACTTCTGGAGGTGGGCGATGGTCTCAAGGTCACACAGATCCGGCTTGGCAAGGCGCGGCTCACCCATTGCATGCGATGGCTCGGGATGGCCAAGCGTGCGATGGAGATCGGCATGGACTATGTCGAGGACCGGGAGAGCTTCGGGGGCAAGTTGATCGACCGCGAGAGCGTGCAACTTCAACTCGCCGAGGCAGCGATGGGAATCGAGGTCGGCCGGCTCCTGACCATGAAGGCCGCCTGGATGATCGACCGGGGCGACTTCGCCCGCAAGGAGATTTCCATGGCCAAGACCCAGGTGGCAGACGTGCTGCACCGGGCGGTGGACACGGCGCTACAACTCAATGGCGGGCGCGGTTATTCCAAGGACACGCCGCTCGAATGGATGTACCGCTACGCGCGGCAGGCCCGGCTCGTGGACGGTGCCTCAGAGGTCCACAAGATGGTCATCTGCAGGACCCTGCGGGAGATGCGCGGGGAGTTCTGGCATTGGGGCCTGCCCGATGACGCTTGAAACCGAAGCCATCGAACGCTTCGCGGCGCGGGAATGGGGGGCCGAGGCGGTCCGCGTCGCATCGGCCCGGAAGATGTCCGGGGGCGCCATCCAGGAGAACTGGGCGCTCGGCCTCGACGTGACGAAGGGCGGCGCGACGGAGCGGATCGAGACCGTGCTGCGCACCGATGCGCCTTCCTCGATCTCCGAGAGCCATGGCCGGGCGGAGGAATACGCTCTCTTCCGCGCCGCAGATGCGGCCGGCGTCGCGGTGCCGAAACCGCTTTTGCTGGGCGTGGGCGTCGACGGGATCGACCGGAGCTTCTTTCTGATGGAGCGGGTGTCCGGGGAGGCCAATCCGCGGCGACTGACCCGCGGCGAGGAGATCCCCCCGGCGCTCGCTCGCCAGCTCGGATCGGAACTTGCGCGCATCCATTCCATCACGCCGGGGCCGGACGAGCTCCGGTTCCTCGCTCGGCCGGAAGGACCACCCGCCCTCGCCCGCGTGGCTGAGTTCCGGGCGGCGCTTGACGCGAGCCGGAACCCGCAGCCCGTGATCGAGTGGGGCGTCCAATGGCTCGAACGCCACGCCCCCGAGGGTCCGGACAGCCTTGTGCTCTGCCACAACGACTACCGGACCGGGAACTACATGGTTGGCAGCGACGGATTGACGGCAATCCTCGACTGGGAATTCGCTGGCTGGGGCGATCGACACGCGGATCTCGGCTGGTTCTGCGCCAGGTGCTGGCGGTTCGGCCGGAACGACCGGGAAGCCGGCGGCATCGGAGCGCGGGAGGACTTCTACGCCGGCTACGAAGATGTCGCCGGCCCGGTGATCGACCGTGACTCGGTGCCCTACTGGCAGGTGCTCGCGACCGTCCGCTGGGCGGTGATCGCCATCCGGCAGGGCGACAGGCATCTCTCCGGCGAGGAACGCTCGCTGGAACTCGCCCTGACCCGCCACGTCGTGCCGACACTGGAAATCGACATCCTCGACCAGACCGGAGGATCCGATGCGTGACGATCCCGATACCCGCGACCTCATCGCCACGGCCCGCGAGGCGTTGAAGGCGGAGATCCTGCCCCGGCTCGATGGCGATGCCGCCTATGTCGGCGCGATGATCGCCAACGCGCTCGGCATCGCGCTGCGCGATCTCGACGACGCAACCGGCTCGGGTCCCGAGGCCGAGAGCGATGCCCTGCGGCGACTTCTCGGCAGCGAGGCGGAGGACCTCCAGGCGCTCAACGGGGAGTTCGCGGCTGCGATCCGCAAGGGCCGGTTCGATCCCGGCACCGGCGCCCATGAGGACGCCCGTCGCATCCTCTGGTGCCAGAGCCTCGACAGGCTTGCCCGCGCTGACCCGAAGCGGCTGGAGGCCGAGCGGCAAGCGGGGACTCTGTCGGGAGACGGCCAATCCTGGCGAGAAGGCGCCTGAGGGGGCCTGTCCGGCGGAACAGGCGAGGTTCGCGAGATTCCGGCCACGGCGAGGCCCCAGCGGACGATCTGAGGAGGAAGCACCATGTCACACGATCTTTTCGCGGGTCTCGAGAAGACCGCCGCGAATTACGTGCCGCTCTCGCCGGTCTCCTTCCTCGAGCAGGCCGCGGCCGCGCATGGGGAGCGGACGGCCATCGTCCACGGAGAGTTCCGGATCAACTACGCGGAAATGCGCGAGCGGGTCGCGCGCCTCGCATCCGCATTGCGGGCGCGCGGCATCGGAGAGAATGACGTGGTCTCGATCATGGCTCCGAATGTGCCGGCACTGCTCGAGTCGCATTACGCCGTACCCGCGCTCGGCGCAGCGCTCAACCCGCTGAACATCCGCCTCGACGCGCCCACGGTGGCCTTCATCCTTGGTCACTGCCGCGCGAAGGTCGTGCTCGCCGATCGCGATCTCCTCAAGATCGTCGACGAGGCCCGCACCCGGATGGACGACCCGCCGGAGGTGATCGTGCTCGACGATCCCGCCGCCCGAGCTCCGATGCCGGAGAACGCCACGACCTATGACGATCTGCTGGAGGAAGGAGACGCGGGTTTCGCGCTCGGGCTCCCGGCCGACGAATGGCACCCGATCGCGATCAACTACACGTCCGGCACGACGGGAAACCCGAAGGGCGTCGTCTATTCCCATCGCGGCGCGTATCTCAATGCGACCGCAAATGCCCTGGCCTTCGGGATGGGTCCGCACAGCGTCTATCTCTGGATTCTGCCGATGTTCCATTGCTCCGGCTGGTGCCACACTTGGGCGGTGACCCTGGCCGGAGGGACCCATGTCTGCCTCCGCGAGATCGAGGCCGGCGCGATCTTCGATCTCGTCGCCGCGGAAGGTGTGACCCATTGCTGCGCGGCGCCGGTGGTGATGAACTCGCTGGTCCACGCCGAGGCACACGTCGTGCGCCGCCCCGCTTCCCGGGTCAAGATCGCGACGGGCGGGGCTCCTCCCTCCTCGACCGTTATCGCCGGAATGGAGGATCTCGGTTTTTCCGTGACCCATCTCTACGGCCTGACCGAAACCTACGGGCCGGCGACGATCAACGCGCCCGATCCGGCGTCCGAGGCGCCGCTCGAGGAGCGAGCGGTGAAGATGGCGCGTCAGGGGGTCGGCCATCCGCTGTTGACCGGTTTCCGCGTGGCCCCGGCCGAAGGCGGCGAGGCGCTTGCGCGGGACGGCGAGGCTCTGGGAGAGATACAGGTGCGGTCCAACACTGTCATGATGGGCTATCTTCGCGATCCCGCGGAGACGGCGACCGCCCTAGCCGACGGATGGTTCCATTCCGGCGACTTGGCCGTGCACCATCCGGACGGGATGCTGGAGATCAAGGATCGGCTGAAAGACGTGATCATTTCCGGAGGAGAGAACATCTCCTCGGTGGAGATCGAGGAAGTCCTGACCCGACATGACGCTGTAATGACCGCCGCGGTGGTTGCCGAACCATCCGAGAAATGGGGCGAGACTCCCTGCGCCTTCGTGGAATTGAAGTCCGGCAGGGAGGCCGACGAGGAGGCCCTGATCGCGCATTGCAGGGACAACATGGCCCATTTCAAAGCCCCGCGACGGGTGGTCGTCGTGAACGAACTGCCGAAGAGCGCGACCGGAAAGGTGCAGAAATACGAGTTGCGGGAACAGGCCAGGGATCTGGCGGCAGGGCGCGCGCGCTGAAAAGCCCGCTGTTTGAACGGACATCGCGCTCGGAACTGCGGCTCCCGGACACAAACGTCCCGGAAGGGAGATATACAGTGCGCGAAAGACGCCACGACGCTTGATCGCCGTCAATGCGCGCGTCTCGTCTTCCTTTAAGGCCCGATGCAGAGCCATTCGGCGGAGAAGCGGATCAGATGTGCGGCCACCGCATAAACCATTCAGAACGGCAGATGGCTGGCCGGGCTCCGCTGCAGAAAAACATCGCAGATCGCGAGTGGAAGCGTTACTGTATTCGCGATCACCAGTCGGGTATGAGCGGATGAAGACGTTCAAGGACCGTGCCGAAGCCTTCGAGTACGAATTCGCTCACAATGACGAAATGCGGTTCCGCGCCGAAATGCGGGCTGATCGGCTGATCGGCATGTGGGCCGCAGGCCTCCTGTCGAAGAGCGGCAGCGATGCGATAGACTACGTGCGGGAAGTGGTTCGGACCCATATCGCCAAGCCTGGTAACGACGACGTCATCCGGAAGCTTGCCGTCGACCTCGCCGGTCTCGCCGACGAGGCAACGATCCGGGCGAAGGTCAAAGAGGTGACCGACGAGGCGAAACGCCAGTTGCACGAGGAGCAGGACCGCCTCGCGTGACCCCGCTCCGGCGCAGACCGCAAACCGCCGCCGTTACTCCCTCCCCTGCGGCGGGCCGGCGAACTTTGCGCGGCCTCGGCGGCGCGCCGCGACGCCGGATGTGAGTTCAACGATCTCTGCCGTGATGGTCTCCTGCCTGACACGCCGCTCCTCCGCCTGGAGCGCGACCAAACGCCGTTCGGTCTGCCCTTCGGCAGCAGCCATCGCAAGCATGCGCGCCATGGTCTCCGCATTAAGGCTGTGCAACGCGGCCTGAACGAGGCCGGCCAGAAGCGCCTCCCCCAGGAGCGCCGCGAGAACCGCCTCCGGGGCGAGGTTGAGAAGGGGCGTCCGGGATGGCGGGAGGTTGCCAGCCACCGGAAACGGAAAAAGCCGGCGGCGCGTGACGGTCGAGCCGCTGCCGGACCCTGCCGCAGCATAGACCACGTCGATGACGGCCCGCCCGTCCATGGGCAGAGACCGCGCGAGGCCGTCCGCAAACCGCGGCATGCCGGAAGCCCGGGTCGGCAGGGCGAACCTGAGCGCCGGATGGACTCCCCGCTCCTCGGCAAGAGTTGCACCGCGCGTTCCCAGAAGGACGAGATTAGCGCCCGACGCGTCGAGCGAGTCCAGAACTCGTCCGCTGAATCCGCCGGCAAAGCCCTGTTGCGCCAGGAAGGCGACAACGAGCGGCGGTCCTCCGGGTTCGGGCGGGGGGTCCGGGAGCAGCGCCGCGGCCCGACCGAGAGCCTCGGCGATGGTGGCGGCATAGCGATCAACCGCCTGGATCTGCGCCTCTGCCTGGCGGACCCGGGCCGCGGCGACGCCGCGCATCGCCGATATCACGGCGCCAAGCCTGTCGAGACTGTCGATGCGGGCGGCGACCTCATCGACCCGTTCTCCCATCAGGCCGCCCTCCGCCCGGTTCGGGTCGCGTCTGGAGATGCCGGTCTCGCGCATCTGCCGCGCTGCCCGGGCAGCCGATGCCAGCAAGCGCCGAACGGCCCGGCCGAGACTTGCCGCCCGAGGAGCGCCGGTGGCTCTCGATCTCGGACGAACCGAGGCAGCGGCGCTGACCACCTCATGCCGCACCCGCCGCCCCCGTCTGTGTGGCCGCGAGATCCGAGACCACCCGCAGGAGGTCCGACCTCGTCCCCTCCGGCAGCGATCCGGCAGCGCAGGCGGCCGCAGCGGCAGGCGCTTGCGCATCCACCGCCTTTGGCAGCAAAGCGGCGATGTGCCCCAAGCTCTCCAGCGGCAGGGTGTCGAAGAGCCCCGCCTGAAGCGCGAGGAGGAGGGCGACCTCATCGACCAGCCGGAGCGGCTTGTGCTGTTCCTGCGCCAGCACGGCGCGGATTCGCGCCCCACGCGTCAGCTTGGCGCGAATCCGCGTGTCGGGCATGCCGCCGAACCGGGTGAACATTTCCAGTTCGAGGAATTGCGCATAGTCGAGCCGCAGCGACTTGGCGGCTTCCCGGAGGCTCCGCGTCTGGGTCTTGCCGCCAACCCGGCTGACAGAGATGCCGACATCGACGGCCGGCTTCTGACCTTCGTTGAAGAGCCGGGTGTCGAGAACGATCTGCCCGTCGGTAATCGAGATCAGGTTCGTCGGGATGTAGGCTGAGAGGTTTCCTGCGTCCGTCTCGGCAATCGGCAGCGCGGTCAACGACCCCCCGCCCTGCGCCGCAGAGAGCTGCGCCGCGCGTTCCAGAAGCCGCGCATGAACGTAGAAGACATCGCCCGGATAGGCCTCGCGTCCGGGTGACTGACCAGTCAGAAGCGCGATTTCACGGTGACAGGCGGCGTGCTTTGTCAGGTCGTCGAGGACGATCAGGGCATGCCCACCGGCATCGCGGAAATGCTCGGCCATGCTCATGCCCGCGAACGGAGCGATCCATTGAAGTCCGGGCGACGAGGCCGGACTCGCGACCACGACGATAGATCGCTTCAGCATATCCGCACCGCGCAGGCTCTCGACCACGCGCTTCACCGCGGCCGTCTTCTGGCCCACCGCCACGTAGACGGAGACGATATCCCCTCCCTTCTGGGAGAGCATCGTGTCGAGGGCGAGCGTGGTCTTGCCCGTCGCCCGGTCCCCCACGAGAAGTTCGCGCTGGCCGCGGCCAAGGGCGAAGAGCGCGTCGAGGACGAGCGTGCCGGTCTGGACCGGATGCGTGACCGGCGCGCGTTCGATGATCGCCGGAGCGGGCCGCTCGATTGGCAGGACCGATGCGGCTTCGATAGACCCGCCCCCGTCGAGCGGCCGGCCGAGCGGATCCACGATCCGCCCGAGAAGGCCGGGCCCCGCGGGAACGCGCACGACCTGTCCGGTGCCGGTCACGCGATCGCCGGCCTCGACCTCGGTCAGCCCGTCGAACAGGACCACCGCGATCCCGTCGCGTTCCAACGCCTGGACGAATCCCGTCCGCTCACCGGGAAAGGTCAAGAGCTCGTCGAGCTTCGCGTCGGGCAGGCCGGAAAGGAACGCGATACCGTCGGCCACCTCTTCCACCCGCCCGAAGCGGCGGATGGCGGGAACGTCGTCGCTCCGCGCCACCGCATCGAGGGCGCGGACCAGCCAATCTTCGGCCTCACGACGCATTGCCGAGATCCCGACCCATCCGCTCCAGCCGATCCTGCCAGGTCTCGCTCACGACGAGGTGCGGCGCGGCGATCTGGAGGCCGGCCACGAAGGCGGGATCCATCCGGAACTCGAGAGATGCATCGCCCCCCAGTGCTGCGGCCAGTCGCTCCGCAATGGTCTGGCGCTCGGCGGGCGCGAGGGCGGACGCTGTGGATACCACCACGTCCGAGGCCGCGCGAAGGGCTGCGCGGTCCGGTTCAGGGAGAGCCCCGATATCGGCGACCAATGTTTCCAGCGCCGCTGCGCGGAGGGCCGGGCCGTCGAGCCGCCGTCCGATCCGTTCCGCCATCGCGAGTGCAAGATCACCGGCGCGAGTGGCATAGGCCGCCTCGGCAGCCCGGCGCTCCTTCGCGATCCGGTCCTTCGCCCTCGCGACGATCGATCGGGCCGCCGCCTCCGCCTCGCCGAGCACCGTCTGGCGCTCGGCGTCCGCTGCGCGATGCGCGGCGGCGAGGGCTTCCCGGCGCTCCGCCGCGATATCCGCCCGGGCCGATTCCACTTCAGCGGCCGCGTCTTCGGCGGCACGTCGGGAGGCCTCGGCCTCCGCCAGCAAACTCGCGACTTCCTCTCTCCGGGCAACGACGAAGCGCGCCATGGGGGCCCAGAAGATCCGCGACAGCAGCCAGATGAGGATGGCGACGTTGACAGTCTGGAAGGCCAGGGTGGCCCAGTCGAACGTCATGGCTCATGGCACCAAGGGGTTCGCGAACAGGAGAAGGAGCGCGACGACCAGACAGTAGATTGCCGTCGTCTCGATCATGGCGAGGCCCACGAACAGCGTCCGCGAGATGGAATTCGCCGCCTCGGGCTGGCGGGCAATGGCATCCATCGCCGCGGCCACTGCCCGGCCCTCGCCGAGCGCCGGGCCGAGCGCCCCGAAGGATACAGCGAATGCGGCGGCGATTACGCTGACGACATTGATCGAGTCCATTGTTCAATCCTTTCGGGGCGGGGAATCGGGGCGCGCCTCCGCCACGGCCGCTGCAACGAACACCATGGCCAGGACCGCGAAGATGTAGGCCTGGACGAGCCCGGTCAGCAGATCGAGCGCCATGAACGGGATCGGCACGAGAAGTCCGGCCAGCGACAGCACGATGCCGATGACGAAGACACCGCTCATCATGTTGCCGAAAAGGCGGACCAGGAGCGCGAAGGTGCGCGTCAGGGTTTCCAGGAAGTTGAGCGGGATCATCAGCGGCGTCGGTCTGGCGAAGCTGCGGAGATAGCCGCGGGGGCCGCCTGCACGGACTCCATGGACGATGACCGCGACGAAGACGATCAGCGCCAGGCCCGCATCGGTCTCGAGATGCGCCGTGGGCGGCTCGATGCCGGGGACGAGCGCGGACCAGTTGGCGACGAGAATGAACAGGAACAGCGTGCCAATGAAGCCGCGATAGGGATCCGGCGGCACGAGCATGGTCTCGCGGATCTGGGAATCGACCGTTTCGACCAGCAGCTCCAGCCCGGCCTGCCAAGCCGCCGGAATCCGGCGCAGGCGACGAACCGAAAGGACGGCCCCGACGAGGAGCACGGCCATCAGCGCCCATGTGGTAACGACGACATTGGTCACGGGAACGGGCCCGAGATGGAAGACGATCTGGGATTCAAGCGGCGATCTCATGCCCGCGGTTCTCGGCAGCGCAGGATCAGCGCGCGGGCGAGCGCAATGCCGAAGGTCGCACCGAGGAGCGGTCCAGCCCCCGCGCATGCCAGCGCAGCCAGCAGGCTCCCGGTCGCGACCAAACGCAAGAGCGTCAGAACCAAAGGCAGAACGACGGCGCCGTCCTGCAGGAGGGCCGTCGTACCGATGTGCAGGACCCGAAAATGCGCGAGCCCGGCGAGCACTCCCAGCGGCAACGCGGCAGCCCCGAGCGCGAATTCCGGTCCGGTCACGACCTGTGTATCCAGGTCCAGCCGAAGCGCAGGCCGAGCCCGAGCCCGACCAGCAGAAGCGGCGCGGTGAAAAAGACCCCGGTGCCGAAGCGCTGGTCGAGCCAGCGGCCGAGAAAGGCGCCGCCAAGCGCCGGCGCGACCACGATCCACCCCAGGACGCCGACCTGGCCCAGGCGCCGGCCAAGCGGAACCTCCCCCTCCTCGCGCCGCCTGCGCTCCAGTCCGGCGCGCCTCCGCGCCGCTTCGGAGAGCCGTTCGCCCCTCATGGCGCGCCGGCCCCACTCCGCGGGCCCAATGTTTCGACGATCTGCCGGATCAGGGCGAGATGGTGCCGTGCGACGTCGGCGCTTTCGGACCGCTCGCTATCCTCCTCCACGATGAATCGTTGAAGAACGGTCTCCGCCAGCCGGTCGACCTCGCCGACCACGGCTTCGCGGGTCGAAACGGCGACCTCCTGCCCGGCATTTACCGTCAGGACCCCGCCCCGAACCGCACAATGACGCCGACCGGTGCCAGCACGCCAGGTCAGGACCGAGATTTCGAGCACGGTCAGCAGGTCGGCGTGCCGGGGCAGAATGCCGAAGCGGCCGCTCGCATCCTCGGCGGTCACCGAGACCACGTCATCCTCGTCCACGACGATCGACAGCGGCGTGGCGATCACCAGTCTCATGCCGCCCGCCCCGCACAATCTTCTCCCGCATGGGCCTCGTTCAGCGTGCCGATCATGTAGAGCGAGTCTTCTGCCCAATCATCAGTCCCGCCGTCGAGGATGGTGCGCGCTGCGGTCAGCACATCGGCGAGGGGGACGCTCCGCCCCTGCATTCCCGTGAACGCCTCGGTGACATAGAAGGGCTGGGTAAGAAACCGCTGCAGACGCCGGGCACGGGTCACCACGCGGCGGTCCGCTGCGCCAAGTTCCTCCACGCCCAGAAGCGCAATGATGTCCTGAAGCTCCCGGAATCGCTCCAGGAGAGCCCGCGACTCGCCGGCAAGCCTGTAGTGCTCGGCTCCGACCACATCCGGTGACAGAAGCAGCGACGAGGAGGCAAGGGGGTCAATCGCGGGATACACGCCTTCCGCCGCCAGCGCCCGCGAGAGAACGATGGTGGCGTCCATGTGGGCCGAGATCGTGGTCACGGCGGGGTCGGTGAAATCGTCGGCCGGCACATAGACGGCCTGGATCGCCGTCAGGGAGGCTCCGGCGACCGACGCGATCCGCTCTTCCAGAGCCGCGACCTCGCTGGCGAGCGTCGGCTGGTAGCCCACCCGCGAGGGCAGTCGGCCCAGAAGCCCCGACACCTCGCCGCCCGCCTGGACGAAGCGGAAGACATTGTCCATCAGAAGCAGCACGTCGCGATGCTCCCGGTCGCGGAATTCTTCCGCGATCGCCAGCGCCGCCAGCGGAACGCGCCAGCGCGCGCCCGGAGGTTCGTTCATCTGACCGTAGATCAAAGCGGTCCGCTCGAGCACTCCCGAGACCGTCATGTCGGCCAGCATTTCCTGTCCCTCGCGGGAGCGCTCCCCGATTCCGGCGAAAATCGACACTCCGGAATACCGCCGCGCCATGGCCTGGATCAGCTCCATGACCAGCACTGTCTTGCCCACGCCGGCGCCGCCGAACATGGCCGCCTTCCCGCCACGCGCGAGCGGCATCAGAAGGTCGATCACCTTTATGCCCGTTTCGTAGGTCTCCGCGCCGGACGCGGTCTCCGCGAAGAGAGGCGGGGCGGCATGGATGGACCGTCGCGGCGTTTCGGCAGGAAGCGGTGCCCCCCCATCCCGCACGGCGCCGGTAACGTCCAGGAGCCGACCGAGCACCGCCTTCCCCACGGGAACGCGCAACGGCTGGCCCGTCGCCCGGACGGTCGTGCCGCGCGCGAGACCAGCGGTGGGATGAAGGGCAATGGCGCGCAGCGTCCCGGCGTCGAGATGTCCGTGCACTTCGAAAGCGAGCGTCCCGCCCGGCCCGTCGATCTCGAGGATCGTCGCGACTGGCGGCAGCGGTGGCCCAAAGCGGACATCGACGACCGGCCCCCGCACGGCGAGGAGCGTTCCGGGCTCGCGGTCCGAGCTCGGCGACCTTCCGTCCCCGACCGCGCCATCGATCATTCGCGATCGCCCCCCGCCGGGTCCGCAGGCCCGCCCATCCGACTCAGACGAGCGGCTTCGGCGAGGTAATCGTCGAACGCCTTCTGGGCGAACTCGAGATGGACATCGAAAAACTGAGCCGGCGTCCGGCAGTGCAGGACGCGGTGCTGGGTCCGAACTTCCTCGCGCACCCGCTCGGCGACGAAATCCAGCACCTCGCTGCCGAAATCCATCCAGAGTTCCAATATCGGCAACGAGGCGAAAATCGGCGCCCGTTCGGACTCCTGACCGGTCGCGGGAACGATCCGGCCGGGGTCTTCCGGGGGATGGACGATCTTGTCCATGGCAGATCCTCTCGCGTTTCGCGCCCCTTCAGCATGTCAATTCGCCTCCCTTCTGACATTGACCGCGATCAATTGCGGCGACGCATCCGATCCATCGCCGGAACGAGTACCGCAGCGCCGGAGATGGTCCCGCTCCTGAGGTCGGCAACCGCCTCGTTGGCGGATCCCAGCGGGTAACGAACGGCCCGCGGCGTCACCTTGGCGGCGGCGGCGCGAGGAAAAAACGCTCTCCCGTCCTCCCGCGTGAGGTTGGCGACAGAGCGGATCTCGCGCTCGTGCCAGATCAACTCGTAGGGGAATGACGGAATATCGCTCATGTGAATTCCGCCGAGCACGACAATTCCGCCTTTCTTGACGGTTCGGAGCGCCAGCGGCACCAAGGTGCCTACCGGGGCGAAGATCAGTGCCGCGTCGAGCTTCTCGGGCGGCGTCTCGCAGGACCCGCCCGCCCAGACTGCGCCGAGGCTGCGGGCGAATTCCTGGGCGGTGACGTCGCCGTCGCGCGTGAAGGCGAAGACCTCCCGCCCCTCGCTTACGGCCATCTGGCAGAGGATGTGCGCCGCAGCGCCGAATCCCCAGAGGCCCAAGCGCTCCGCTCGTTCGGCCATGCGGTAGGCCCGAAATCCGATCAGGCCGGCGCAGAGGAGCGGCGCCAGTGTAACCGGATCGGCATCTTCGGGGAGCGGAAAGACGAAATCGGCTCGAGCGATGCAACTCTCGGCGAAACCGCCGTCGCGTGTCCAGCCCGTGAAGTCCGGAAAATCGCAGAGGTTTTCCCGTCCCGCCAGGCAGTAGGTGCATGTGCCGCAGGTCCCGCCCAGCCAAGGCACGCCGACACGGAGGCCGGCGGAAAGTCCCTTCACATCGGTCCCGAGCGCATCGACGCGCCCCACGATCTCATGACCGAGAATGAGCGGAAGGCGCGGCGCGGGCAGATCGCCGTCGATGATGTGGAGATCGGTCCGGCAAACCCCGCAGGCTTCGATTTCAAGACGCACCTCCCGCGGCCCGGGATCGGGTGCGGAAAGTTCTCTGGGCGAGAGAGGCCCGCCGATCCGGTCCAGAACCATTGCACGCACGGTCGCATCCTTCCCGGATAAGCTATCCCCTCCGCGAGGGCGTCGCCTTGATCGGGGTCAAACCGGTTCGTAAGCAAGCCTGGCTTGGATACGGACCCTCCTGGTCGGAGGAGCGTCCGTATCCTTGGTCTCTATCGAGACCGCTGACGCGAGGCTGTGCTTGCCGACCGGACATCGGCGCGAGCGCGCTCCGGTCGCCCGAGCATTCGGCGAGGATGGAGCGGCACGGCCCTGAATTCCTCGCCCATGGCGTCGCTCGCCTGCAGCCAGCGCGGGATCGCTCTCGTCCAAGACCGTCCGGACGCAAGGCGGTTTGACCTACGTCAATGCCGGCCGAGACCGATAACGGGATGAATCCGAATGGCGGCATTCTGTCGTCGACACTGGGACTCGGAAGCCGATGGCCAGATTTACCGCGTCCAGAATGTTCGCGTCGCCGGACCAGGCTCCTTTCGCCCCCAACGACCCCGCGGGAACCGTCCGAGGAGCACCGCGTCGCGGGGCCGGATCATCAACGTGGCCTTCGCCGCGCGGTCTCATGCCGGATGCCTTCGGGAGGTCGGTGCGGCTCGGCGAGGGAGCGCAAAAAGGGAAGCCACATCATGGAGCATTGGACGCAGCAGGAGGCGCATCTTCGCAGCAGAAGGGAGGAGTTGGTACAAAGGCTCGCCACGTACGAGCACGAACTCGGCAAGCCGGCCAATCCCGATGCCGAAGATCGGGCCGTGGAGCGCGAGAACGATGAGGTCCTCGAGGATCTCGGATTCGCGGGAGTGAAGGAAATCGCCGCGATCGACCGCGCGCTCGAGCGTATCAGGACGGGACAGTACGGCATCTGCCAGTCCTGTGGCGACCAGATCGCCCTGGAGCGGTTGGAGGCCATTCCCTGGGCAAGCCTTTGCCGCAGCTGCGCCTGAGCGGCGGGGTGGGGGCGGAAGCGACCGCGGGAAGGCACGGGCGTGGCCTTCGGCATCTCGGCGGCTTGCGGCGGCACGGCTGGGGAAGTCTCAGCGCCTCGGATCTCCCGGTCGCGGCGGCGGCACACTTCGCCTGCGCCACGGCATAACCAGAACCATCCTCGCTTCGGTGGCGGGGGGGCTTTTGCCCTTCTTCCTCAGAGACATAATGGCCTGCGGCGCGGGCAGTTCGGTCTCGACATCCTCGCCAGCCTGCCCATGACCTTTTCATCGGAGAAACCCTCGCCGCAGCACTGGTCGCGCTGACGTATGGCGGCGGTCGGTCCCCGGAAAGGATGCCTCCGCCCTGGCTCGCCGGATCGTCATCCGTCTCTCCGGCCTCGCACCCGGATCGGCGCCCTGCGATCGGGAAGGACGGATCGTGGAATCCGATCCCGCCCGGATCGTGACGGGGGACCGTCTTGGTGCCGGATGGTGCTGGCGACCGGGGGCCGTGCGGAGGTCGCCTGCAGAATGGCCGGAGGCCGGCCGCACTCCTTTCCTTGACGCGCGTCAAGGCCGAGGACGCCCACGGCGCTAGACCGACAGATGATGCCTTCGTCTCGGAAGGCAAGCGCGATCTGTTGGAGCCGCCATGCCATCCCCCCCCTTGATGGGCCTCTTCAACCCCGGGTCGGTTGCAGTCTTCGGCGCCAGCGACGACGAGGCGAGCGTCGGCGGCCGGATCTTCGCAAAGCTAGCGGACGGCCGCTTCGGCGGCGAGATCACGCCAATCAATCCCAGGCATCCGAGCGTTCTCGGTCGCCCCTGCCATCCGGACCTCGCGACCGCCGGTGTGCGGCCCGACCTCGCAGTGATCGCCACCCCGGCCGCGACGGTGGTGGATGTCTTCCGTCAATGCGGCAAGGCAGGCGTCCGGTTCGCCGTCGTGCTTTCAGCCGGGTTCGCTGAAACCGGAGCAGAGGGTTCGAAGCTTCAGGTCGGGCTGGTCGAGGCCGCTCGACGCAACGGCATTCGGTTTCTCGGTCCGAACTGCGTGGGTCTCGCGCGGCCCTGGCTCGGGCTCGACGCCACCTTCCTGCGCACCTCGGCACCGCCAGGAGACCTCGCGCTCGTGTCGCAATCCGGGGCGCTCTGTTCGGCTATCTCGGACTGGGCGATGGCAAACGCCCTCGGATTCTCGGCGATCGTCTCTCTCGGCAACGCGGCCGGAATCGGCTTCGGCACGGCGCTCGACGTCTTCGCGACCGACTCCAAGACCCGCGCGATCCTGCTCTATGTCGAGGGAATTGCCGATGCGGCGCGATTCCTGTCGGCCATGCGGGTCGCGGCGCGCACGAAGCCGGTCATCGTGCTGAAGGCCGGTCGCCATGGCGAGAGTGCTAGGGCCGCGCATACCCATACAGGCGCGATGATGGGCAGCGACGCTGTGTTCGACGCCGCGCTGGCGCGCGCGGGCGCCGTCCGCGTCCACAGTTTCGGCCAACTCTTCGCCGCGGCGAAGATCCTCGCTGCAAACCGACGCGCCCGGGGGAACCAACTCGGCATCGTCACGAACGGCGGCGGGGCGGGCGTGCTGGCCGCCGATCGGGCTGGTGACCTGGGCCTGTGTCTCGCTTCCCCCTCCCCGGCCACGATAGCCGCGCTCGATGCGTGCCTGCCCGCCTACTGGTCGCACGCCAACCCGCTCGACATCCTCGGCGACGCCCCGCCGCTCGCTTTCGGTGCGGCTGTGACCGCGACGATGGCCGATCCCGCCTACGACGGCGTCCTCGTCATGCTGACGCCCCAGGCGATGACCGAGGCCCTCGCCGCGGCCGAAGCGGTGGTCGCGTCGCGACCACAGGACACGGCGAAACCGCTTCTGGCCTGCTGGATGGGAGAAAGCTCAGTTCTCGAGGCGCGGGCGGTCCTGTCACGCAACGGCATCCCCGACTTCACCACGCCGGAGCGGGCGGTGGAGGCCTTCTCCTATCTCGCTTCCCACCAGCGGGCGCACGAGCTCGCCCTCGAAGTTCCGCCGCCTCTGCCCGAGCAGGCTCCGGCCGATGTCGAAGGGGCGCGTCTGATCATCGACGGCGCCCTCAAGGACGGCCGCGCAATGCTGTCCGACATCGAGTCGAAAGCCCTGCTCCGGGCCTTCGGAATCCCGGTGAACACCACCCTCGCCGCGCCGGACGCTGCCGCCGCACTGGTGGCCGCGGAAACGGTGGGATTTCCCGTCGCCTTGAAGATCGCCTCGCCCGACATCCCCCACAAGAGCGACGCGGGTGGGGTCAGACTCAACGTCGCGACCGCTGCGGAATTGCTGTCGGCCGTCCGGGAGATCAAGGCCGCCGTGGCGCGCGCCCGTCCCGAGGCCCGCCTCCGCGGCATGACCGTCGAGCGCATGGCTCCCCTGGACCGGAGCCGCGAACTCGTGGTCGGCGTGGCCCGCGACCCGGTCTTCGGTCCCGCGATCATCGTTGGCGCCGGGGGCGTGATGGTCGAGCTTCTGCGAGACCGCGCAATCGGCCTTCCGCCGCTGACGAGCGTTCTCGCCAGACGGATGATCGACGGAACCCGCGTGGCAGCCCTTCTGGAGGCGGTCCGCAATCGTCCGGCCGCTGACCGCGAGGCGGTGACGCGGGTTCTTCTGCAGGTATCGGACATGGTCTGCGAACTGCCCGAGATCGTCGAACTCGACATCAATCCGCTCATCGCCGGCCCCGAAGGCGTGCTGGCCGTCGATGCCCGGATCGCAGTGGCTCGGCCTCCGGCCAGGGACGGCCCCTACGATCACGTGCCGATCCATCCCTATCCGCGCCGCCTCATGCGTACGGAATACCTGCTCGACGGCACGCCTCTCGTCATCCGACCGGTCCGTCCCGAAGATGCCGAGGGAGAGGCTGGCTTCGTCCGCGCCCTGTCGGAAAGCGGTCGACGGTTCCGCTTCATGGCCACGCTGAACGAGCTGACGCCAGAGATGCTGTCGCGTTTCGTCGGGACCGACTACCGCCGCGAGATGGTGCTTCTGGCGATCCTTCGCCGCGACGGTCGCGATGAACAGCACGGCGTCGCCCGGTATGCGGTCGATCCAGACGAAGAGGCTTGCGAGTTCGCAGTCGTCGTGTCCGACGACGAGCAGCACCAGGGCATCGGAACACGGTTGATGAAGGCGCTGATGGACGCGGCGCGGCAACGCGGACTCGCCCGCATGCACGGCTCCGTTCTCGCCGACAACACGGCCATGTTGCAGCTTGTGGACGAACTCGGCTTCCGCCGCATCCGGGATCCCTGCGATCCGAACACCGTGCTGATCGAGAGAGACCTCTGAGGCAGCATCCAAAAACCGTCCTCGTGCTTGGCGTAGGGCCGGACGTCTAGTAGGACCGCATCGAATGTGTATGCCGCCCCGAAAACTGGGCCGGGAAGCGTGTAGGGGGCGCGAGAATATCCAGTGCTATAGACAGGTCGAGCCCGAGATTGACTCACGCCCCAGAACGACGGCGTCCGGGCCGGGGGCGGAAGAGTAAAACCGAGATCCCCTCCAGGCCCGGGAGGCATCGGTTCGAGGCCCCTTCTACGGCCCGCCCAGTCTGGATTGGGACGAACAGAACCAACAGAGCCAGATGCCACGCGATACTTTCCGGTTCCTCCACGAGGCAGGAACCACCTTCTCTTGGCCATCAGGATTCGCGCCGGCCCTGTCTGGAATCGGATGCAGTCATTCGTGCAGCTGAATGACGAATCAGCGGCGTTTCAATTGCGACCAGAAATTGTTGGGATTCGGTCAAACCCAAGAAATAGCCACCAGAATACGCCGTTTCCTGATCGGAATCGATCCACAATCAATTTGTCTCGTAGATTGTCAACCAGAGCGCATTGTAGCGTTAAGATTATGCTAGTATGTTATTAGACGGCGCGGAATGTCCGCGGGCGTCCGCAACGAACGGCATCGGAAAGATGTACCTTGTCTTTCGTGGAACCCTGAAGGCGAGAATTCCTGCTGGGCGAGGTTAACGTCTTGCGAGATCTGGACACCGAATTGTACGGCGCATGAAACTTCGGAGAAATCACATGAAATACGCCCTTGCGACAACCGCACTCGTTCTTTCTTTCGGCCGCGCGGCAATCGGACAAGAAACCTACGAAGAAATCATCAGCGGCGGAGGTCTTGGAAACATCTCGAACATGGAAAAGCATCTTGCGACCGTATTGGAGAACAACGGAGTCTCCCGTGACTGCATTGGAAAACTGACTGTCAACGACGCTGCCAAGATCAATACGATTGCCAACCGGAGCGATGCGACCCGCCGCGAAAAAGAACGTGACGTCAAGGTTATCCTCAACGAACGATGCTGAAATGATCTTCGGCGGGGGCAGATCGACGCCCTTGCCGATCTGATGGGTCTGCGGAATGAAAAGTGCCCCATCGACGGATGTGTAATGAAAAGCTTCTTCGTCGTACGAATTGCGATTTTTTAAACGGGCCGCCGGACCGAATGAGCACCCTTAACCGTGTCGCAAGCAGAGCTCATGCTAGATTTGGGAATGTCAGCAGATCGTGTTGGAGGGCTTCGTTAGGGGGTAATCGGGCCAATGTTGCTTGGCCCCGAACCCGCTGGAGAAGCCGATGCCCGGCACCGATACATCTGCGCGCCTGCTCGACCGTCTGCTAAGATCTATTTCAAATCTGCCTCCTGCGCAAATCGCCAGGGCAGAGGCCGCGCTCGCCACTGCTCGCCGACGCGCCGAGGCCGTGGTCGAGATCGACGCCGTCGGAGAAGAACGGGCTTGCCCGGATTGCGGCGGTCAGCATCGCTCCCGCTGGGGTAAGACCCGAACCGGTGCGCAGCGCTGGCGGTGTGGGGATTGCGATCGCACGTGGACAGGCCGGACTGGCACACCGATTGCCCGCGTCCACCGCCCCGGCCTTTTCATCGAGGTGGCACGCAACATGCTCGATCCCGACGATGCGCCACTGTCGTGCCGAAAGCTCGGCAGCCGTCTCGGTATTTCCCGGGATACCGTTTGGCGTTGGCGGATGGTGGTCCTGGACCAACTCAAGACCGTCGCGCCTGATGTGCTTTCCGGCATCATCGAGACCGACGATACGGCGCAGCGTGAGAGCCGCAAGGGCTCGCGGGAGTGGGTGCGCCACCAGCGCGACCCCTCGCAGCCAATGCCCCCTCGCCGACGCTGGTATGAATACCCGAACCGCAGGCCACCGAAGGCCATCGCCAAGGCGTTCGAGGAGCCGATACTGGGCGTCGTAGATCGCGCCGGCCGCGCCAGCTTCCAGCACCTCTTCAACAAGCGTC
Organism: uncultured Alphaproteobacteria bacterium; assembly: GCA_963829665.1. Lineage (GTDB taxonomy): Bacteria > Pseudomonadota > Alphaproteobacteria > Rhodobacterales > Rhodobacteraceae > Palleronia. The sequence continues at coordinate 789,468 of CAWHJL010000001.1, forward strand.
AGCCGGCGATAGACGCCGCGCTCGTGCCCCAGGTGGCGCCGGACGCGATGGTGCTGTTCGACGGCGCGCCGCAGTATGAAGCCATCGCGAAAAGCCGCGGCATCTCCTACCACATCCTCTACGGAGGCAAACGGCGTCGCCGCACGCCAAAGGCATATCACCTCAACACCGTGAACTCCCTCCACGCCCAATGGGACAAGTTCATCCCGCAATGGCGTGGTCCAGCGACCAAGTATCTCGATGGCTACGCTCGCTGGCTCGTGGCGCGCAGATCGGCCGACCCGGTGTCCTTGTTTCGAGCGGTCATCACCTGATCAGGTCTCTGCCAACACGATATGCTGACATTCCCCTAGATTTTTATATGAAGTTCGCTGGGCGATCAGCGGTCCGCCTCTGGTCAGATCCGTGGCTGCAAGCTCTGGATACGGATACGCGCGAGGCGCTCATCACCTGCAGCACACTGAAATCGCTCCCGAAGAAAAGGACGATCTACTGGATCGGCGACAAACCAGACGGACTCTGGGTCGTGCTGTCGGGAAGCGTGGTGCAATCCGCCGCGCCCAACGAGCGCGGACCCATGATTATGAAAATCCACCAGCCCGGCTCCTGTTTTGGCGTCTCGTCGCTCTACGGCCCGAATCTCCGCAGCACCATGAACGTCACCTCTCGCAGTACGTCGCTCGTACATCTGTCGATCGCGGATGTCGAACGCCTCGGGGCTCAGTCAGTGCAGCTTTGGCGTTCGCTCGGCGGCCTCTCCGCTCGTCTCCTGCTCGAGGCTACGGGATCGCTGGACGACAGGCTGCTCCGCTCCGGCAGAGAAAGAATCGTGGCGGCGATCCTTCGTCTTGGAAATGTGCGCCATCCATCGACGGAAGCGCCTGCCCGAATTGAGATCGACGTGAATCAGGGAGACCTCGCTCTCCTCACCGGCCTGTCGCGTACCGTGGTGGCGCAGCACCTCACGAGCCTCCGGCACGAGGGTCTTATCTCCTGCACCTACGGACGCCTGGATCTCCTGCAGGTCCGCGTATTGCAGGGGCTTCTGACAGACTGAGTGAACGAGGTCCGCCCCTTGGTCGTCCTGGGGATGAGGATGCCTTGGCAGGGACGATCCATCGTTCATGATGGTACTGTAACCTGATGTCTGAAAATTCATTTGACGATGGCGCCGTGTGTCCCTGCCGGGGCCGGCCCCGGTAGGAGCGATCCATTCCGGTATTCCATGGAGTTGCTACACCACCATGGAGACAGGCGAATGGACGGGCAGAAGGATAGGACGCTCGAGGCTCTCCTGGAACATCCGATCGAACACGCACCGGCCCGCCATGGGCCTCCGGCCGATGGCGGCCATCATGCCGGACCATCGCCACGGTCTTCGGCCGGGCGTTCGAGCTGGCCATGCAGATCGGGCAAGAGCGATTTCCCGGCGCCGGCCTCTACGAGCGGACAGATGACCGGCGGGGCCATGCGACCGACTACACGCCCAAGCGCATCGATACGCCGGCGGGCACGATCGCCATCGACGTTCCAAAGACCGCCGGCCATGACGGCCCGCCGTTCTATCCGCACTCTCCCGAACCCGGCCGCCGGTCGGTCCGCGCCGTGATGCTGGCAGTGGCGGACATGTACGTCAAAGGCGTGTCGACCCGGGAGGCCGAGCGGGGGATGCGCGAGTTCGGTCTCGACAGCCTGTCCTCGACCCAGGTCAGCCGCGCGGCGAAGCTGCGCGACGAGGAGCTTGAAGCCCGCGGCCAACATGAAATTTCATGACGGGCCCCAGGACATAGGGTCAAAACCGACAAGGCAGATTATATTACTCCATAACATCTTTAGCCGTTCAATCTTGCCACATGGCCATCTCGCCTGCCTTTGCCAGCAGCAGCACCGACAGGGACAGGAGCAGCGCCTCGACTACGCGCAAATAGGTGGCCTCGGGCAGCTTACCGGTGATCCATCGCCCGATCGCCGCGCCGAAGATTCCGGTCGCGGCCAGGATTGCCGTCAAACTCCAGTCCAGCCCCTCCAGCGCGCCGAGTGCCCAATAGCCGGGCAGCTTGGCGATGTTGCCCGCCGCGAACACGATGGCGATGGTCCCGGCGAAGCGCAGCTTCGGCAGCTTCTGCGGCATCAGGTAGGCCTGCGCCGGCGGGGATCCGGAATGGGCGATGAAGCTGGCGATTCCCGTGAGCGTGCCCCAGAAAAGCCCCGGCCCCACCCGCGCCTCGGTGGCCTCTTCCCGCCCGCGCGCCATCCAGCTCCGGCCGCAATACCACAGCCCTATGAGGCCGGTGGCCATGAGCAGCCCCGATTCCGGCACCCTGGGTGTCAGGAGCGTCGCCATCGCCGTGCCGAACACCATTGCCGGTATCAGAATCGCCACGTTCCGGCCGGAAAACTGGCGCCGGTAGATCCAGACGGCCGCCCAGTCCGTCATTAGGAACACCGGAAGCAGGATCGCCGCCGCCTCCACCGGATTCATGAACAGCGCGAGGAACGGCACCGCCAGCGCCGCGGCCGAGGCCAGCCCGCCCTTCGACAGCCCCACCACGCCGGCCATGAGGATCAGGGGAACGAGGTGGTCCACGCGGCTCCTCCGTCGGAACAGGTCCTTGATGCCGCCCGCATCGTCTTGCATCGATCAAGAAAAAGAAGGCCCCGCGGGGAGGCCGGACGGAACCATTCCCTCCCGGGCCACGGCTCCGCGCCGCGGCCGGGAGATATCTGCGCCGCCGTCTTCGCCGGCGGGCCGACGGCGGCGCAGATATCTCGGCCGGAGGGGACTGCCCGCCACAGCCATGCCGGGTCCGGACCGGACCTGATACCGTGGAGGCAGCCGGCCGATCCATCGACCTGGCCGGAAACGGCGCGGCGCCGCCGCGCCACCGGCTTACCCCATTGTCGGCATGACAAACTCGGGGTCGGTGCGGACGCCCGAGGGCCAGCGTGTGGTGATGGTCTTGAGACGGGTGTAGAAGCGCACGCCCTCTGGACCGTGCATGTGGTGGTCGCCGAACAGCGACTGCTTCCATCCGCCGAAGGAGTGGAACGCCATCGGCACCGGGATCGGCACGTTCACGCCCACCATGCCCACCTCGATGTCGTGCGCGAAGGTCCGCGCGGCGTCGCCGTCGCGGGTGAAGACCGCAACCCCGTTGGCGTAGTCGTGCCGGTCGATCAGGTCGACGGCTTCGTCGTAGTCCTTACGGCGGACGACCGAGAGGACCGGGCCGAAATCTCCTCTCGCCACACCGTCATATCCGGGGTGACGTGGTCGAGCAGGGTCGGGCCCACGAAATAGCCGTCTTCGTAGCCCTGCGGCGCCTTGAAGCCGCGGCCGTCGACGACGACCTTTGCGCCCTCTGCCTCGCCCTTGTCGATCAGGCCGATGATCCTCTCCTTCGCGGCCTGGGTCACAACCGGCCCCATGTCGGAGGAGCGGTCCGCCGCGGGGCCGATTTTAAGCGCCTCGATCTTCGGCACCAGCCTTTCGATCAGCGCATCAGCCACCTGATCCGTGACCGGCACCGCTACCGAGATCGCCATGCAGCGCTCGCCGGCTGAGCCATAGGTCGCGCCCATCACCGCGTTCGCCGCCATGTCGAGGTCGGCGTCGGGCAGGATCACCATGTGATTCTTGGCCCCGCCGAGCGCCTGCACGCGCTTTCCGTTTTTCGTGCCGGTCTCGTAGATGTACTTGGCGATCGGGGTCGAGCCGACGAAGCTCACCGCTTTCACGTCCGGATGCGTCAAGAGCGCGTCCACCGCCTCCTTGTCGCCCTGCACGACGTTGAAGACACCCGCCGGCAGCCCGGCCTCGGCCAGCCACTCCGCGATCAGCAGCGAGGCGGAGGGGTCGCGCTCGGAGGGCTTCAGCACGAAGCTGTTGCCGCAGCCCAGCGCAACGGGAAACATCCACATCGGCACCATCGCCGGGAAGTTGAACGGGGTGACGCCGGCCACGACCCCGAGCGGCTGGCGCAGGCTGTGGCTGTCAACCGCCGTTCCGACGTTCTCGGTGATCTCGCCCTTGAGAAGTTGCGGCGCGCCGACGGCGAACTCGACCACCTCCAGCCCGCGGGTCACCTCGCCCTTGGCATCCTCGTGGGTCTTGCCGTGCTCGGCCGAGATCGCCTCGGCGAGCGCGTCGGCCCGCTCCCACAGGATCGTCTTGAACCGATCGAGGATGCGCGCTCGGCGCAGGGCCGGGGTTCGCGCCCAGTCCCGCCAGGCCGCCTTGGCGGAGGCGACGGCGCGGCCGACCTCGTCCGTCGAGGCGAGCGCCACGGTCCGCTCGCTGTGGCCCGTGGCCGGGTTGAAGACGGGCTGTGTCCGGCCGGATGCTCCGGCGACGCGGGCATTGTCGATGAAATGGCCGATCTCGGTCATGTCGCAACTCCTCCATTGTGCTGAGGCGTTAGTTGCATGTTTTTTTTAGCATATAAATATACAGGATCGGCAATCCGTTATACGGAAACGTTCATGGACTGGGACAATGCGAAGTTCTTCCTGGCAGTCGCCCGCGAAGGCCAGATGCTCGGAGCGGCGCGGCGCCTGGGCACCAGCCAGGCGCGCCTGAGCCGGCGCATCGCCGCACTCGAGGAGGCGGTCGGGGCTCGGCTTCTGGAGCGCACGACGAAAGGCTCCGACCTGACGGAGGACGGACGGGCCTTCTTCGAGACGGCCGAGCGGATCGAGGCGGAGATGCTGGGCGGCATCGCCCGGCTCCAGGGCCAGGGCGGCGAGGTGCGCGGCACCATCCGGATCGGGGCGCCGGACGGTTTCGGCAGCGCCTTCCTGGCGCCGCGCCTCGGCAGGCTGACCGCCCTGTATCCAGACCTTCACGTCCAGCTCGTGCCGATGCCGCGCAGCTTCTCGCTTTCGCAGCGCGAAGCCGATCTCGCCGTCATGGTGGGCCGTCCGGATCGCGGCCGGCTTCGGGTCCGGCGGCTGACGGACTACACCCTGGGCTGTTACGCCGCCCGGGACTACCTCGCAGCCCGCGGCCGGCCCGATAGCGTCGAGGATCTCGCCGGACACGACCTCGTGGGTTATGTCGAGGACCTGATCCCTTCGGCGGACTTCGCCTATGCCACTGAGATCAGCCGTGACCGGCGCGCCCGAATCGAGGTCTCGACGGCCATCGGACAGGTCGCGGCGGTCCGGTCAGGTGCCGGGATCGGCGTGCTGCACGATTTCATGGTGGCCGAGATTTCCGATCTGGTCCCCCTCCTGACCGACCGGGCGGTCACCCGGGCCTACTGGATGGTCTGGCACGAGAACATGGGCGTCGCGCGCCGGGTCCGGGCAGTGGCCGAGTTCATCGAGAGCGAGGTCCAGGCGGCGCGCGGCGTCTTCGTCCTGAGAAGGGCCTGATGAAAACGACTTACGAGAAACACGGATCATGCAAATCCCTCGAAAGACCCTGCGCCTCGCAGGATCGCCGCAATATCGGGCTCCACGACGGGGGAGGTATCGCGCCGATTCCCGCAAGGACGCGCCTGGCAAACGGAGTTCTCGTGCACCCGCTGCGAGCTGGTCAGGCGTCCCGCCGCGCGATCCAGTCGTGGTCCGGATGGTTTTTGAAGCGCCATTTCCGGAGCGGCCCGGCCATGACGTTGAGATAATACATTTCGTAGCCATAGGGCGCAGCGCAAGGGTGGTGGCCCTTCGGTACCAGTACCACATCGTGATTCGAAACGCTGAACGTCTCGTCGAGCGAGCCGTCTTCGGTGAAGACCCGCTGATGGGCATAGCCTTGGGCAGGGTTCAGCCGGTGGTAATAGGTCTCCTCCAGATAGGTTATGTCCGGGAAGTCGTCCTCGTCGTGCCGGTGCGGCGGGTAGGAAGACCAGTGGCCGGCAGGAGTGAAGACCTCCGTCACCAGGAGAGAGTCGGCAACGTCGCGCTCCTCCATGGCAATGGCGTTGATGTAGCGGGTGTTGGTGCCGCGGCCCCGCTCGGCGAACGCGATCCCCTCCGGGCCGATTCGCCGGGCCGCGTGACCGCCCTGCCCTGGCGCGGTGCACACACCGATGACGCAGTCCGTCGTGGCTTCGGCCCGCCAGTCGGCACCGCTCGGCACGTAGAGGCAATGGGGCGGCGTCTTCTCGAAGACATCCATCCGTTCGCCCAGTTCCCCGAATTCCTCCCCCGAGGCCGAAAGTCGGGCCTTGCCCTCCACGAGCACCAGGATCGCTTCCCGGTCTCCGGTCGCCTCTGTCGCCGACTCGCCGGGGGCGAGGCGGTAGCAGGAGAAGCCCACATAGGCCCAGTGGGGTGACATCGGACCCCGTGCGCTCTCGGGGGTAATGTCATGGACCTTGCCGCTGGTCCCGTGCGGTTTGCGGAGAAGGTCGCTCATGGCTTGTCCCTCGGGTTGAAGTCGACAAAGAACTTGTAGGCGGCGTACAGGCCGATCGCGCAGAAGAGACCGCCCCACGTCAGGGCGCCGGCGGTGAATTCGACCAGCGCCCAGCCGAGGGCCACGGCGACGACGGCGACCCTGATCCAGAGCGGGCGGAAGAACGGATGGTCGAGGTCGAACATCGTCTCAGCCTGCGCGTGACGGAACCCGGGCGTCCACCTCCAGTCCGGCCCGGGCGCACAGGTCGCGAATGGTGTCGTAGCCCAGCTTCGACGCTTCGTAAGGCGCGATCTTTGCAGGGTCCTGTTCGGCCTCGACCACGATCCAGCCTTCGTAACCCATCCGGGAGAGCCGGTCCGTCACCGCAGCGAAATCGATCGATCCGTGAGGATCCCCCGGCACGGTGAACGCCCCCTCGATCACTGCGTCGAGGAACGACCAGTTCCCGGAACGGGCCCGTGCCGTCACGTTTGGCCTCACATCCTTGTAGTGAACATGGTGCACGCGATCGCCCCAGCGGTCGAGTGTGGCGAGCGGATCGCCCCCGCCGAAGACCAGGTGCCCGGTATCGTAGAGCAGCGTCACCTCGGGGCTGGACCCTTCCATGAGCCAGTCGATGTCGTCGGGATGCTCGACGATGGCGCCCATGTGGTGATGATAGGCGAGAGGCAGGCCCTTGGCGCTCATCCACTTGGCGATTTCGGAGAGCTTCCGCCCGTACGCCATCACCTCGTCGCGGGACAGCTTCGGCCGGGCGTTGACCGGCGTGGTTCTGTCTCCCTGCACGGTGTTCGAACATTCCGCGTAAACCAGGCATGGCGCGCCGAGCGCGGCGAACTGCTCGACCTGCCCGGCGATGGCGGCTTTCTCGCTTTCCACGTCGTTCTCCAGCAGGTTCCCCGAGCACCAGCCGCCGCAGAGAAGCAGATCGTGATCTTCGAGAAACCGGCGTAGCCCTTCCGTGTCGGCGGGCATCCTCCGTCCGCGTTCGACGCCGCTATACCCGATCTCGCGGGCTTCCCGCAGCGCCTGTTCCATCGTGTAGGCGGCCGTGAGATCCGGCAGATCGTCGTTCTGCCAGGCGATGGGGGAGATGCCGATCTTGACGCTCATGCGGTGTCCTCGCGGATACCTGCCGTAGGGCAGTAGGAATTGGAGAAGAAACCCCGCACGCAGGGGAGGATCACGTGCGGGACAATGGCGTGACGATCAGTTGAGCGCGCGCGCCCGGACCTGGGCCTCGTAGTCGCGGCGCTCGTCGCGCACCTCGTCGCGGGTCGAGACCTCGGGCACCGCCACGTCCCACCAATGTCCGCCGACCGGCGTCGTGGGATAGGGATCGGTGTCGATCACGACCACGAACGGACCGCCGGTGTCGTGGCGACGAGCCAGTGCGGTCTCCAGCTCGGCGATGCCTCTCACGTGCACCGCGCCCGCCCCCATGGAGGCGGCGTGAGATGCGAAGTCGATGTTCGACGGGTTCACGTGACGGGCATGGTCGAGCAGATTGTTGAATTCCGCCCCGCCGCAGCCGACCTGCAGCCGATTGATGCAACCGTATCCCCGATTGTCCGTTATCACCAAGGTAATGTCGATGCCCAGCATCGCGGCGGTGGCCAGTTCCGAGTTCGCCATCATGTAGGATCCGTCGCCCAGCATGCAGATCACGTCGCGATCGGGATCGGCCATCTTGATCCCCATGGCGCCGGCGATCTCGTATCCCATGCAAGAATAGCCGTATTCCATGTGATAGGCTCCCGGACGTGGAGCCTTCCAGAGCTTGTGCAACTCCCCCGGCATCGTGCCGGCAGCGCACATCACGACGGTGTCGGTGTTCGCAGCGCGCTGGACCGCACCGATCACATGCTGGTCCGTCGGCAGGAAGTTGCCGTCCGCTTCCGGGGCGGCAGTCAACGGAGCCACCGCAGCGAACCAGTCTTTCTTAAGCTCCTCGTCCGGTGCCGGGCAAGTATGTGTCCCGAGGGCGGCTGTCAGCGCCTCGAGACCCACGAGCGCGTCGCAGCAGAGCGGCTCGGCACCATGCTTCATGGCGTCGTAGGCGGCGACGTTGAGAGAGACCAGCCGGCGATCCGGGTTGGCGAAGAGGCTCCGCGAGCCGGTGGTGAAATCCTGGAACCGCGTGCCGACTCCGAGGACGAGATCGGCCTCGCCACAGAGGATGTTGGCCGACGAGGCGCCGGTCACGCCCACGGGGCCGAAATTGAGCGGATGGTCCCACGCCAGGGCCGACTTTCCGGCCTGGGTTTCCACGACCGGAATGCGATGCGTCTCGGCAAAGCTGCGGAGGGCGTCGCAGGCCCCCGAGTAGTGTACCCCTCCGCCGGCCACGATCACCGGTCTCTTGGCTCTCGTCAGCGTCTCGGCGGTCCGCGAAACCTCCGCGGGATCGGGATGCAGACGACGGATGCGCCAGGTGCGCGGAGCAAAGAATCTTTCTGGCCAGTCATAGGCCTCGGCCTGCACGTCCTGGCAGAACGAGAGGCAGACCGGCCCGCACTCTGCGGGGTCCGTCATCACCCGGAAGGCCCGCGGCAGCGCCGTGAGGAGTTGCTCGGGCCGGGTGATGCGATCGAAATAGCGAGTCACCGGCCGGAAGCAGTCATTCACCGAGACCGTGCCATCGGTCCAGTCCTCGACCTGCTGGAGCACCGGGTCCGGGCCGCGATTGGCGAAGACATCGCCCGGGATCATCAGCAGCGGAAGCCTGTTCACATGCGCGAGCCCCGCCGCCGTCACCATGTTCGTGGCCCCCGGTCCGATCGAGGAAGTCACCGCCATGGCCCGGCGGCGACCGGATTGCTTGGCGTAGGCGATGGCGGCATGTGCCATCGTCTGCTCGTTGTGCCCCCGGTAGGTCTGGAATCGGTCGCGTTCGGCGTAAAGCGCCTCGCCGATGCCGGCGACGTTTCCGTGGCCGAAGATCGCCCAGATCCCGGCGAGAAAGGGGGTTCCATCCTCGGTCATCTGCGCGGCGAGGTATTTGACCATCGCCTGCGCCGCTGTCAGCCGGAGCGTGTTCATGCCGCGTCCTCCCGCGTAGTGGCGCGGGCTTCGTCCCAGATCCGGCAGAGCCGCGCGTAGTTGTCCTTCATCACATCGACGGCCTCGGCGTCGCTCATGTCGCCAGCCATCCATGCCTCGGCCGCGGCGCCGAAGATCGTCCGACCGACCGCGAACCCCTTGACGAGCGGGAGCCGGGCGGCGGCGCGGAAGCTTTCCGCCAGAGCCGCCTCGTCGGAGGCAAGCCCCAGGACGACGATGCCGCGGGTATGGGCATCGTTTTCCCGGATCGCCGCGCAGGCGTTCCGCCAGCCGGCCTCGCTCCGCATCGGCTCGAGCTTCCACCAGTCGGGATAGATCCCGATTTCGTAGAAGCGTCGGATGATCTGCGCGGCGGTGTCCTCGGTCACTTCCGCGACCTTCGAGGGGATCACCTCGAGAAGGAATTCGAGCCGGTTGCGCCGCGCCGCGTGGAAGAGCCGCGTCACCATCAACTCCTGCGTGGCTCGCATTTCGGCGGCGTCGTCCGGATGATAAAAGCACAGGCACTTGACCACGTGCTCTCGCGGCCATTCGGCCAGACCGCCAAGATCCGGACCCAGCTCGGCCTCAAGGGTCAGCGGCCGCGATCCGGGCCATTCCACTGGCCGTCCGATCCAGACACCCTGCCCCGCCGCACGATAAAGCGCCCTCCGCCCCAAGCGGCTGTCGCAGAGCAATCCGTAGCCGGACCGTCCGTCTGCGACGGCGAGGCAGGCATCGAGACAGAGATCCTTGAAACGGGCGATCCGCTCCGGGGTGGCGCCCTCGATCTCCTCCATCTGCAACCGGTGATCGAAGGCGAAGACGCGCATCGTGGGCCAGTCCGGCGTGCGGTTCGTCGACCAGTGCACCTGTTCCAGCGTGGTGTCCTTGCGCAGCATCGGTTCGCGCACTCCGCGCTTCAGGAAGAACCGCAACTCCTCCAGGGACGGATAGGCCGGGGTGCAGCCATGCCGGGATACGGCGAAGGCCCCGCAGGCATTCGCGTATTCCAGCGCCCGCGCCCATGTCTCCCCGTCGAGCCATCCCTTGAGCAGGCCCGACATGAAGCCGTCCCCTGCCCCCAGCACGTTGAAGACCTCGATCGGGAAACCCGGTCCGGTCTGGCCGTCGTCGAGGTTGTGGGGGATCACCCCATCGAAGGCCACCGCGCCCGAGGCACCCCGCTTGCAGACCAGTATGGCATCCGACACCCCGCGCACCGCCCGCAACGCCGCGATCGTGTCGGTCGATCCGCCGGCGATGTGGAACTCCTCCTCGGTGCCGACGATGAGGTCGAAATGCTGCAACGTCGCCTGCAACCTGGCCGTCACGGCGTCCGAGGCGATGAAGCGGTTCTCGCCGTCATCATGGCCCGACAGGCCCCACAGGTTCGGACGATAATCGATGTCGAGCGCCGTCCTGGCGCCGTGCACCCGTGCCAGCTTCAGCGCTTTCAGCACCGCGGCCTCGGTGCGCGGATGCGACAGATGGGTGCCGGTGGCAACGACGGCGCGCGCCCGGGCGACGAAGCTCTCGTCGACATCTTCTTCGCAAAGCGCCATGTCGGCGCAGTTCTCCCGGTAGAAGATCAGCGGGAAACGCTCGTCATCACGGATGCCCAGCAGGACGAGCGCCGTCAGCCGATCGGGATCGGTCAGCACGCCGCTGGTATCGACGCCTTCCCGTTCGAGCTCCTCGCGGATGAACCGTCCCATGTGCTCGTCGCCGACCTTGGTGAACAGCGCCGATTTCAGCCCCAGGCGGGCGGTACCCGCTGCCATGTTTGTTGGCGAGCCGCCGATATACTTCTCGAAGGAGCGCATGTCTTCGAGCCGTCCACCGACCTGCACGCCGTAGAGATCCACCGAGGACCGGCCTATGGTGATGAGATCGAGATCCTTGGCCATCACACCGTGCCTCCGAGGGAGCCCTCGAGCGCGGCCATCTCCTGACCTCCCGCCATCAGGTCTTGCAGTTCCTCGGGCGAGATTTCGCCCCGTTTGGCGGTGCCGAGTGTCTTCCCACGGTTGAGGACCGTGAACCGGTCTCCGACCGCGAGGGCATGGCGCACGTTGTGGCTGATGAAGACCACGCCGACGCCCTGCTTGCGCACCCTGTCGATCGTGGCGAGCACGTTGGAGGTCTGGCGCACGCCAAGGGCCGATGTCGGCTCGTCGAGGATCAGAACCTGAGCGCCGAAATATACGGCGCGGGCGATGGCGACGGTCTGGCGCTCGCCGCCGGACAGCGTCCCCACCGCCTGATCCGGGCCCCGCAGGTTGATGCCCATCTTGCGCATCTCCTCGACCGTCGCTTGATTCATCATCTGGATGTCCATCCGCTTGAACGGGCCCTTTCCGGTTACAGGCTCGCGTCCCATGAAGAAGTTGCGGGTAACCGACATGAGAGGGATCATCGCGAGATCCTGGAATACCGTGGCGATACCGGCTTCCATGGCGTCCCGGGGGCTGGAAAAATCCATCGGCTTGCCATCGATGGTGATGGTGCCCTTGGTCGGCTTGTGGACCCCCGACATCGTCTTGATGAAGGTCGACTTGCCGGCCCCGTTGTCACCCAGAAGGCAGTGGCATTCTCCGGGACGGACATCGAAACTCACGCCCGCCAATGCGATGATGTTGCCGAAATGCTTTTCGATGTCGCGCATCTCGACGATGGGTGGGGCGTCGGCGGAGGCGTTCCCGTGGTGAAAGGTCGTGTCGTCGATCATGTCAGCGCTCCCCCGTGACGCGCTTGCGGATGTAGTTGTTGAAAAGGACCGCGATCAGCAGCATGCCGCCGAGGAAAACCTGGAACCAGTCCTGGTCGAAATCGGTGTAGGTCAGCCCGATGGTCACCATGCCGAAGATGATCGCGCCGAAGAAGGCGCCGATCGCAGAGCCATAGCCGCCTGTCAGAAGGCAACCGCCGATCACCGCCGCGATGATCGCCTCGAATTCCTTCATGAAGCCTCGCCGCGCATCGGTCGAGCCTGCATCCATCACGGTGATGATTGCCACGAGCGCACCGCACATCGCCGCGAACATGAACAGCGAGATCTTCACGCTTCGCACGGGCACCCCGGAATTGGATGCTGCGTTGCGGTCGCCGCCTGCGGCAAAGATCCAGTTACCTTGCGGCGTACGCAGCAGAACGTAGGTCGCGACCAACGCGAGAAAGACGAACCAAAGTATCTCGACCGGGATGCCCGGCACCTTCGGGGTGCCGCTACTGAAGGTCTCGATCAGACCAGCTTCGGCCAGCCAGGCGAAGACCGGGCCGAACGCATCCCCGGAAAAAAAAGGTGTGAGCCAATCTCCCTCGACAGCCTCGCGGACCCCTCGGAGTTGGGTCGATCCGCCGGAGGCCAGCTTCAGACCCACCAGCGAGGCGCCCCGCAGGATGAAAAGGAACGCCAGCGTGACGATGAACGAGGGCAGGCCGGTCTTCAGGACAATGCTGCCGTTGATTGTCCCAACGCCCGCAGCCAATGCGAGTGTGACGGGAATGGCAAAGAGGAGCGGAAAGCCGAAATTGACGACGCAGACCCCGAATATGAGACCTGCGAAGGCGACCATGGACCCGATCGAGAGGTCGAACTCGCCGCCGATCATCAGCATCGCCGCACCGATGGCGAGGATGCCGAGCTGGGCCGCAGGAGTCATGAAATTCATGATCCCGGCAAGCGTGAACATCGTGCTGTCGGCGGTAATCAGAAAGAAGACGGTGACCAGGATCGCTCCGGCAATGGCGCCAAGTTCGGGCCGCTTGATCAAGCGCGCGCCAATCCCTTCTTTCTTCAGCCTCTCGTCTTGAGCGCTCCGGGCCGCGTCAGCCATGATTTCCCCTCCCCTAGATGTTCACGAAGTCGTTCCGGCGCCGTGGCGCGACGGCTTGCGCCACGGTGATCCTCTGCAGTCAGACAGTGCCCACAGTTCAGCGAATGCCTTGCGCGGAGAGTTCGATGACCTGCTCGGCTTTATCCTGCGTGATGAGGTTCGGGCCCGAGGGCACATCATCGGCCGGGATCAGGCCGTACTTCGCGTTGAGCGCCAGGAACGCCACCGGCAGGTAACCTTGCAAGAACTGCTGCTGGTCGATCGCGAAATCGGCGTTGCCGGCCGCAACGGCTTCGAGAAACCGGCTGGACAGGTCGAACGTGGCCACGTGGACGTCGCCGGTCCGCCCGATCGTCTCGATCGCGTCCAAGGCCGGCTCTCCGACAAGCGGGGCGCTGAGACCGAGCACCGTATCGACATCCGGATTGGACTCCAGGGCTGCTTGGATCTTGGACTGCACTTCCGCCGGATCGTTTTGTGTCGGGATCACTTCGACATCGCCACCGAAACCTTCGGCGAATCCTGCACATCGCTGATCGAGAGAAACGTTGCCGACCTCCTGGTTGACGCAGATGCCCTTGGTGCCCCCCCTTTCGGCCAGGGCTTTACCCGCCGCCACACCGGCGTCGAATTCCGATTGACCCACATGCAGGAGCGTGCCGAGTTCGGCGCCCACGTCGCCACCCGAATTCATCGAGATCACGGGGATACCGGCACTGACCGCTCGTTCGATGGAGGGTCCGAGCGCATCCGCATCCGGAATTGAGACCACCAGTCCATCGGGTTCCTGGTTCACGGCGGCATCGATGAGCTGGCTCATCTGCACCATGTCAAACGTTTCCGGCGATCGGAACTCGACATTCGCGCCAGTATCCTCGGCAGCCGCATCGACACCGTTCTTGACGACCGACCAGAACGGATCGTTGGCCTGTCCGTGCGCTACCACGATGATTTCCTGCGCCAGTCCCGGAGCTGCCATGGTCAGGCCAGCGAACAGCGCGGCAGTATATGTAAACTTGGTCATGAGTCCTCCCCATTGATCCGTCATCCGGGGCCATCCGCCCCGTCCTTGTCCGGCTGCGCCGGATGCTCTGATCTTCCAATGTTCCGAAACCCAGAGACCCAGTTTGGAACATATGTTCCATATAGCACCGAATCGCCTCGGCGAGTCAACCTCTTTCGCGAAGCGCTCCCACAGCCACGGCAAGCACGGTGGTCAGGGTGATGGAGGCGTTCAGGGCGCGCAGCGCTCCGATTTCGTCCTCGCGCGCCACCAGCAGCTCGGCTGCGAAGCTGGACAGCGGACAGTCGCTGCTGTCGGTCAAACCGTAGACGGGCACGCCTCGATCCGCAGCCACCGAGGCGAGCGAGAGAGTCTCGGGCGAGAACGGGGCGTAAGTGATCGCGAGAACCGCGTCTCCGGTTTGAATTGCGGCGCTGCTGTCGAGGAGGCCGCTGCCACCGTGAAGCACCGAGGCGACATCCATTTTCCCGAAGAGATAGGATATCGAACTGGCCACCGCGAAGGCGCGCCGCAGCCCGACGACATGCACGATCCGTGCCCCCGCCAAGCCTTGGGAAGTCCGCTGCAGAGCATCGCTTGTTACTGTGTTTGCAAGCGATAGAAGTGACTTGTGCCCAGTCTCTGAAAAATCTGCAAGCAGCCGGCCGATTCCCGCCTTGCCTGCATCGACCGTGGCGAGCCGGGCTTCGTAGCCCGGCCGGAACTCCGTGAACTGCGTGCGGAACAGTGCCTGCATCTCGGAATAGCCGGTGAATCCGAGCGCCTGGCAGAACCGCATATAGGCCGAAGGCGCGACGCCGGATGCCTCTGCCATTTCCGCCACGGTCGAGACCGCGATCAGATGCAGGTGACGCCGGGTGAAGGCGGCACATTGCCTGAGCCGTTTCGGCAGATTGTCGGCGCTTGTATCAAGACGCTCCAGAAGTTCGGTCACGCTCTGCGGCGGCGTCGGCGACCCGTTCCCTCCTTCGTTCATTCTTCTACTCCCATCTTGACAGGTTCACCTTAACCCTGCATCACCCAAAATGGAATTAAAATTTCATTTTAAGGGGATAGGACCATGGTGATCGGGATCGGTCTGATCGGTACCGGATTCATGGGCAAGACACACGCGCTCGCCTACCGGACCGCGCATGCCGTCATGGGGGATGTGCCCGAGGCGCGCCTCGTCCTGCTCTGCGACACGCCGCTCGACCGCGCCGAGACAATGGCCGCGCAGTTCGGCTTCTCGCGAGCGACCGACGACTGGCGCGCCCTGGTCGTGGATCCGGAGATCGAGATCGTCTGCGTGACCACGCCGAATGCGCTGCACCGGGACATGGCGCTTGCCGCCATCGCCGCCGGCAAACACGTCCACTGCGAGAAACCCCTGGCACTGACCCTTGCCGACGCCGAGACGATGGCTACGGCCGCGCGCAAAGCCGGCATCTCGACGATGGTCGGCTACAACTACGTCCACAACCCGGCGGTGACCCATGCCCGGCGACTGATCGCCGATGGCGTCATCGGTCGACCGGTCCACTTCCGCGGTTGGGTGGACGAGGATTACCAGGCCGACCCTGAACTGCCCTGGACCTGGCGCGCGACGCGGGCGCAGGCCGGACTCGGAACGCTTGGCGATCTTGGATGCCATCTCGTATCCATGTCGCAGGTGCTGATGGGCCCGATCGATAGCGTGCTCGCCGATATCCAGATCGTGCACGAGACGCGCCCCCTGCCCGATGGATCGGGCCGCGCCGCCGTCGAGAACGAGGACACCGCGTCCGCACTCGTGCGATACGCATCCGGTGCCCAAGGCGCGCTCTGTACGTCGCGCTCGGCATGGGGCCGCAAGAACCGCCTCGATTGGGAAGTTCATGGCACTCTCGGCATGCTCACTTTCAGTCAGGAACGGCTGAACGAGTTGCGCCTCTACGTGAACGAAGGCCCGAAGGCGGAACAGGGTTTTCGCACTATCCTGACCGGGCCAGAGCATCCGCCCTACGGCGCCTTCTGTCCTGCGCCGGGCCATCAGCTCGGGTTCGGAGACCTCAAGACCATCGAGGTCTCAAGTTTCCTGCGCGCCATCTCCGCCGGCGGGGAGGCCTTCCCCAACTTCACCGACGCGTTTGTCTTCGAACAGGTCATCCACGCCATCGACGCTTCGGCCCGCGAGGGCCGCCGCGTTTCGCTCTGAATACTCTTCCGGAAAAGGACATCGCCCATGAAAGTCGCTCTCTTCGGCGCCGGCCGTATCGGCAAGGTGCATGCCGCCTCGATCAAGATGGATCCGCGCTGCACATTGGTCGCTGTCACCGATGTGCTCGCCGACGCCGCGGAGGCGCTGGCCAAGGAGCATGGCATCGCCGCGTGCAGCGCCGGCGAAATCCTTGCCGATTCCTCGATTGACGCGATTCTGATCGCGTCCTCAACCAATACCCACGCTGACCTGATCGAAGCTGCCGTGAAGGCTGGCAAGGCGGTCTTCTGCGAGAAGCCGATCGACCTCGACCTTGCCCGCGCGCTGGAGATCCGCCAGCTTGCCGCTTCGTACGACAAGCCGATCATGATGGGCTTCAACCGTCGCTTCGATCCGAACTTCGTCGCTATGCACACGGCCCTCGAGGCAGGAGACATCGGCAAGGCAACGATGCTCTCGGTGACCTCTTACGATCCCGCCCCACCGCCGGTGAGCTACATCAAGATCTCGGGCGGTCTTTTCCGAGACATGATGATCCACGATTTCGACATGTGCGCGTTTCTCTTCGGCATGCCCGAGCAGGTCATGGCGCACGGTGCGTGCCTGATCGACCCCGCAATTGGCGATGCCGGCGACATCGACACCGGCGTGGTGGTCCTCACCTACGCGGACGGCCGCATCGCGACGATCCGCAACTCCCGTCAGGCGCCCTACGGTTACGATCAGCGGGTCGAGATGCTGGGAACGAACGGCACCCTCGCGGTCGAGAACGAGATCGAAAACACGCTGGTGAAGTCCACCGCGGACGGCGTTGTCTCGGCCAAGCCGGTGCTGTTCTTCCTCGAGCGCTACATGCGCGCCTATGCGATCGAATGGTCGGCCTTCGTCGACGCGGTCATTGACGGCAAGCCCGTCCCCGCAACGGTCCAGGACGGCGTGAACGCCCTCGCGCTCGCCGAGGCCGCGAACCTCTCACTGGCCGAGGGCCGCCCGGTCTCGGTCACGCCCGATATGACGGGGGTCTGAGACGATGGCTTTCACCCTCGCCGCCTGCGCCGAGATGCTCTGGCGCGACCGTCCGATCGAATGGCGCTGTTCTCGGCTTGCCGAGATGGGCTTCCAGGTCGGTTTCTGGAACTGGCTCGATCACGATCTGACGAAGCTCGAAGCCTCGGGCGCGACTTTTTCGATCATGAACGGCTATCTTGAGGGAAGACTGACCGATGACGCAGGTGCGGATGCGCTCATCGCGTCTGCTCGAGAGGCGGCGGAGGTCGGAAAGCGCCTTGGCGTGGCACGCTTGAACCTGCACGGTACCGGTCTGGGTGAAGGCGGCCGCCCGAAACTGGCGGAGGTCGCCACGCCACTGAAATGGGTTAAAGCTCGCGATACACTAAACAGGATCTGCGATCTGGCCGAGAAACTGGATGTCACCTTCACGTTGGAGAACCTGAACCTGCCGGTGGATCACGCCGGTGTGCCCTTTGCGCGGGCCGTGGAAACGCTCGCGCTGGTGGCCACGGTGGATCGGCCGCAGTTGCGGCTCAATCTCGACCTCTACCACGCACAGATCGGCGAGGGGAACCTCATCGAACTCTGCCGTGCCTGCCTGCCGTGGATCGGGGAAATTCAGGTCGCGGACGTGCCCGGACGTTGCGAGCCTGGAACGGGCGAGATTAATTACACTGGCGTGGCGCGCGCGCTCCGGAACATGGGCTATGACGGCCCCGTGGGAATGGAGGCTTTCGCGTCGGGGGACGATGTCGAGGCGCTGAACGCATTTCGCGAGGCGTTCGCAGGATAGGGGAACTTGCATCCCCCCAAGTCGGCGCGTCCCTGCCACAGATCGTCGAACCCCCGGTTGGCAATGCGGGTGTCGGGGCTGGGGCTCCATACGCGCCGGCATCCCCTCGGAGAGGAAGAACTAGGGCAGCGCATCCTGACCCTGCCGCCGCGCCAGCGAGAGCTTGATGATGCACAGCTCGTCGCCGGCCACAGGCTGCTCCATATCGAGCCCGTTCTTCAGCCGGGTAATCCGGATCCGTAACATCGGGAGCAAGAGATCATCGCGGATGCCGTGCCGGCCCTTCCTCGCGGGGGCCAGCAGACAATCGACATCCGGCTGACCGGGTCGTCCCGCCCCCGATGGTGGCGTCAGAAGCCCGGGCATCGTCACTCTTAACGCTTCGCCGGTTTGGCCATCGTTCAATCGCTCCAGCGCGCCCGAGATGAGGTGCGCCCAGTTGACGCTTTGTAACTTCGCCGCGAGAGGGTCGGTTTACACGACCGATTTACCGGGGCTGCGCTATAAGGAGAGCAACCAAGACAGGTGCCCGATGCTTCGGCAATTATTTCTATGCCTTGTGATCGCGGCTGCGACGTTTGCGAGCTGGATCGCGTTCGTTCCCTCGGCGACCGCAATACTCGATCGTGCCGGTCTTCTCGATCTTTTGGGGGTGGAAATCGCCGAGGCGCGTGGCGAGCAGGGGGACCTCGGCGGATTCACCGGCGCGGACCCGATCCGCGTGGTCACCGCCGAAGTCACCAAGGGAATCATGAACGACACGATCGCGACTATTGGCGACGGTCGGGCAATCCGCTCCGTCGAGGTTCGTAGCGACGCTGCCGGGCTCATCACGGAGCTCGGAGCCGTTGCCGGTGAGCGCGTCGAGGAAGGCGCCGTCGTCGCCCGGCTCGACGATCGTGCCGAGACGATCGCGGTCGAGAGGGCGCGGATCGTTCTTGCCGATGCGCAGGACGAGGTCGATCGAAGCGAGAGGTTGCAGAGCACAGGTGCCGTACCTGCAATTCTCACGCGAGCGGCCGAACTTGCGCTGCGGTCGGCTGAACTCGATCTCAGGCAGGCCGAACTCGACTTGGCGGAGCGCGTGATCCGCGCGCCGATTTCGGGTTGGCTCGGCCTTTCCGACACCGATATCGGGGACCGCGTCGCGGCGCAGGAGGTGCTGGCAACCATCTCCGACCGTTCCGAGGTGCTTGTCGAGTTTCGCGTGCCCGAACGGGTCGTCGGCCAGATCGCGGTCGGGATGCCCTTCGAGGCGGCGCCGCTCGCGGAACCAGACCTGGAATTGACCGGCGAGATCAGCGCGATCGATGCCACGATCGATCGCACCAGCCGGACGCTGCGCGTGCGAGGCCGACTGGACAACTCCGAGGACCGGCTCCGCGCCGGCATGGCCTTCTCGATCGGCCTCAGCCTGCCCGGAAACACCTATCCGTCCATCGACCCGCTCGCGCTGCAATGGTCGAGCGAGGGGTCTTTCGTCTGGGTCGTGGATGATGGGCTGGCCGTCCGCGTACCGGTCCTGATCCGACAGCGAAACGCCGATTCGATTCTCGTAGAGGCAGCGCTCGCCATTGGCCAGTCCGTTGTCACCGAAGGCGTACAGACGCTTCGGTCGGGAGACGAGGTCACCGTGGTCGAGCCGGCCCAGGCATCGATTGCGAGCGCTCCAGCCGCCCCCGACGAGACCTGAGGCCACCCGTGAGCGAACTGGAAACCGTTCAGGGATCGGGCACCGCTCTCTTCGTCCGCCGGCCGATTCTTGCCTTCGTATTGAGCGCGCTGATCGTCATCGCCGGTATCGCCGGCATCTTCGGAATCGAGATCCGCGAACTGCCGAATGTCGACCGGCCCGTGGTGACCGTCACGACCGACTTCGAGGGCGCGTCGCCGCAGACCGTGGACCAGGAGATCACCAGTCGGATCGAGGGGGCGGTCGGCCGCGTCGCGGGCGTCCGTTCGCTGTCATCCAATTCGCGCTTCGGACGAAGCCGGGTGACGCTCGAATTCGAGGAAAGCGTGAACATCGACGTGGCCGCGACCGACGTGCGCGACGCCGTGGCCCGCGTGGAGAGCTCCCTTCCCGAGGGCGTGGAAGATCTGCGCGTCGTCAAGGCCGATGCGGATGCCGAGCCGATCGTTCGTGTGGCCGTGACCTCGGCCTCCCGCTCGCCGCAGGACCTGACTGAAGTCGTCGAGGAACGGGTCGAGAACCGGCTGATCGCGATCGGCGGCGTCGCCGACGTGCAGATCTACGGCGACCGCGCGCCGATCTTCCGCGTCGATATCGATCAGAAGAAACTGGCGAGCCGCGGCCTGACCCTGGCCGATCTCCGCGACGCGCTGGCGAATGCGTCCTATGACGCCCCCGCGGGCGACCTGACCAGCGCGCGGCAGAGCCTCAACGTCCGTACCACTGCCACGGTCGCGTCGCCGGAGGCGTTCGAGGCGCTCCGGATCACGCGGGAGGTGACTGTGGGAGACGTCGCCAAGGTCACGTTCGGCCCCGCGCCCGACGAGTCAATCCTCCGCGCCAATGGCGAGACCGGCCTCGGCCTCGGCGTGGTCCGGCAGGCCACGAGCAACACGCTCCAGATTTCCGCCGCCGTGCGCGCGGTCGTGGCGGACCTGCAGCGAACCCTGCCCGAGGACGTGAGGATCTTCGTCACATCCGACGACGCGGTTTTCATCAATGGGTCGATCGCGGAAGTGCTGACCACACTGGCCCTGGCCATCGGGATCGTCATCCTGGTGATCTACGTCTTCCTCCGCGATCTGCGAGCGACGATGATTCCGGCGCTGACCATGCCGGTCGCTCTCATCGGCACGGTTGCGGCGCTTTACCTCGTCGGCTTCTCGATCAACATCCTGACGCTTCTGGCCATCGTGCTGGCGACCGGCATGGTCGTGGACGACGCCATCGTCGTGCTGGAAAACATCGTCCGACGTCGCTCGGAGGGGATGGGACCGCGCGCCGCTGCCGTGCTGGGCACGAGGGAAGTCTTCTTCGCCGTGGTCACCACCACCGCGACGCTCGCCGCGGTCTTCGTGCCGCTTTCGTTCCTTCCCGGTCAGGCGGGGGGCTTGTTCCGCGAGTTCGGCTTCACGTTGGCGATGGCCGTCTTGCTGTCCTCGATCGTGGCGTTGACGCTCTGCCCGATGCTGGCGAGCCGCCTGCTCGGCGACAACCGGAAGGTCGAACGACCCGGGCCGATAACCTTGCTCGGCGATCGTCTCGCCAAGCTCTACGGCTTCACTCTCCGCTGGGCGCTCGCGATGCCCTTTGTCGTCGTGGTGACTGCCGCCCTCTTCGCGGCGACGGCCTATTTCGCCGCGGGCGACATCCGGCAGGAACTCACCCCGACCGAGGACCGGGCCATCGCGCTCCTGTCGGTCACCGCTCCGCAGGGCGCAGCGCTCGCCTATACCGCGTCCAAGATGCGCGAGATCGAGGCCGCGGTCCAGCCGATGCGCCGATCCGGCGAAATCATCAACATCTTCTCGATTGCCGGGCGGGGCTCGGGCAACCGCGGGTTCATCGTCATGTCCCTGGCCGAGTGGGACGAGCGCGACCGCTCCCAGCAGGAGATCGTCGCCGAGATCAACGGGGCCCTGGAGCAGATCGTCGGCGTTCGCGCCTTTGCGATCCAGCCGAACTCCCTCGGCGTCCGGGGCGCCGGTCGGGGCCTCACCTTCGCCATCACCGGCGACAGCTACGAGCAGCTCGCCCGGGTCTCGGAACGCCTTGTCGCACGAATGGGAGAAAATTCCACCTTCGGCCAGGTCCGGCTGGAATACGAGACCACGCAGCCGCAGCTCTTCGTGGAGATCGACCGCGCGCGCGCATCGGATCTCGGAATCGACATCGCCGGCCTCGGCGACGCGCTCCGTTCGGTGCTCGACGGACGCAGCGTCGGCTCGGTCTTCGTAGATGACGAAAGCTACGACATCCAAATGCTGTCTACCTCTGATCCGGTAAACGATCCGGGGGATCTCGAGAACGTCTTCGTGCAGGCTGGCGGCGGTACCATGGTTCCGATGGCAAGCTTCGTGACGCTCGAGGAACGGGCCGTTGCCCCCGAGCTCGAACGGGAGGGTCAGCAACGCTCGGTCGAGATTTCGGCCGGCCTCACTCCCGAGCTGTCGCTCGGCGATGCCCGGACCGAGGTCGAGACGCTGGCAGAGGACATTCTCTCCGAGGAAAACCGGCTGGTTCCGTTGGCCGAGGCCGCCACGCTCGACCAGACGGCCTCGGGCCTCCTCGTTACGTTCGGGTTTGCGATCCTCGTGGTGCTGCTCGTCCTCTCCGCCCAGTTCGAGAGCTTCATCTCCGCGATCATCGTCATGGCGACGGTGCCGATCGGGCTTGCCTGCGCAGTCTTCGCCCTGCTTTTCAGCGGATTGAGCCTCAACGTGTACAGTCAGATCGGATTGGTGATGCTGATCGGGATCATGGCGAAGAACGGCATCCTCATCGTCGAGTTCGCGAACCAGCTCCGAGACAGGGGCGAAACGGTGCGCGACGCCATTCTCGACGCGTGCCGAATCCGGCTCCGGCCGGTGATGATGACGATGATCTCGACCGTCCTCGGCGGCGTGCCACTGATTCTTTCGGCAGGAGCCGGGGCCGAGGCACGCGAGGCGCTCGGCTGGATCATCGTCGGCGGTCTCGGCTTGGCCACGATCTCTACCCTCTACCTCACACCCGTCGCCTACCTGCTTCTCGCCCGGTATTCGACACCCCGGGCCGAAGAAGAGCGTCGCTTGCGCGCGGAACTTGCCGCCGCCGGCTGATGAACTCGTGGGCTGCGGTGCTCGGCCTTGTCGAGGACATCCGCCAGTTCCCGCGATCTCGGAAGCAGCGCGGTAGGGTCGTTTTGCCGTTCCCCCTCGCCGCGCAGCGCGAGGCCCGATGCCCAGCGCAAAAAGGGCTCGGATAACATGCGCGCGTCGATCTCGAGTTGAGTATCTCGACCCAAAAGATGATTGAATGCCAGCTCTCCTTCCCGAGCCGCTTGCCCCCCAGGTCGCACGTTTCGACGCGGCAGCCCGCTCGGCTCGGGAATGGTGCGCGCCTGTATCGCGGACCAGAACTTCGGCGTGGTCTTCGCCCGCTTATTAAGAGAGATCAGCACGCCCGCCTCCCGTCCCGAACCTCGCACAGCATCTATCCGCGGCGGCTCCACCCGCCGCTGGCGGCAAGCCGGCCGCCGACCTCCAGGACGTAGTATGTTCCGTCCCGGATAAGGCGCGGGTCGAACTCCGTGTACTCGTAGAGCGTCCGTCGCTGACATTCGTTGAGCGAGGGAGCCATGAGCCGCTCGAGAGACAACCGGCGGAGCCTGTCGAGTTCCGCGATGTCGGCCGGCATAGCCGCGCGCAGGCCGAGGCTGACTGTGTTCAGAGGAGTAGCGTCCAGCAGCTTGTTCTCTCTTTCCGATTACGGTGCTCGACGGCGGACCCGCCGTCATCTCGGAAGGCGGGGGGCGAGCCTCACGTCGTGAGGAAGTGTCCCTCCCAGGGGCGACGTCGCTGGCCACGACGTGAGTGCCCACGGCTCGCGATCACGGCGATGCACTGGTCGCCACCACGCAGGACTGGCTCGACATCCATGCTGCGGTCGCGGCACCGGTGCGTGAGGCGGTGTTGGGGTCCGGTTTGTCCGACGGTTCCGCCCGCCGGCTTCGTGCCGCAACGTGACACGCCCCGCTCAACTATGGGCGGCGGGTTCGCATCGAGCAGGCTAAGCGGCGGCTGGAGCGCACCGACGTGTCGGTCGTTGCTCGCGGATTGGCGCAGGGCGGCAAAGCGCTTGCGGACCTCCCGTACCACCTTCCTCCGGTCCCTGCGCGGCGCTCAACTTTAGGCGCATGCGCCGCAGCACGCCGAGACGAAGACTCGACACATCCATCGTCGCGCTGGAGATTGGCGCTCCCTCGATGCCTGCCAGTGCAAACAAGAGATCGGCCGGCGGTGCGGCGAACAATCCCACGCAGTCCATGGAATGGCAGAGCGGGAAGACTGATCCTGCCCCGAAAGAGTGGACGGGGTCAGACCGCCATACGCTCCATGTCGGCTGGTGATCTGCAGCCTATCGCGGAATGCGGGCGCCGTGAATTGTACAACCCTAAGACACAAAACCCATGTGACGGCGACCGGTGGCTACGAGGCAGTTGTCGCCTATCGCTGGCACCCCTGGTTCGGACGGACCGTTCACGTCTGGGAGGTAATCGAGCGGCGCGCCGAGGCCTTGGCGCGGTGCCGGCCACGAGAGGCCTCGACCGGTGTCGTCCAGGAGCTTCCGGTCTGGATGCTGGATGCCGGGACATGCGGGACGATGCGGTTGGCGTCAGTGCCTTTGGCGTCGGCAACGGCCCTCGGCGCGCTTCGATCGCTTCTCGCCGACAGGCTGACTGACGGCTCCATCGGCGCTGAGGCTCCGGGGAGTACGGGAATAGGCTGTGACGATCACCAGACCGGAGATCGTCATGCCGCACCCATCGCGCCGCCCGCCGCTGCAACTGGACCTGTTCGAACGGGACGGGTCGCTCCTGCCGCCGGAGGTGCCGCCCTGGACGGCGATCCCGAAGGAGACGCGAACGACGCTGACGGAGCTTGTGACGCGGATGCTGCTCGCACATGTGCGCGACGAAGTCGCCGGTCCGGAGGGCGACGATGAACGCGTCTGAGGGCGGCTCCGATCGGATCGGCGCACGGCACCGCGCTCGCAAGGCAATCCTGTACGTCCGCCAGTCCTCCGCGCATCGGGTGCAGCACAACGGCGAGAGCCGCGTGCTGCAACATGCCATGCGCGACAGGCTGGTGGCGCTCGGCTGGTCGAAGATCGACGTCATCGACGAGGATCTCGGCCTCTCTGCGGCGGGCGGAACGGCGCGGGCCGGGTTCGAGCGGATGGTGGCCGAGGTCTGCCTGGGCAAGGTCGGCGCCGTCGCAGCGCGGGAGGTCTCGCGCTTCGCCCGCAACAGCCGTGACTGGCAGCAGCTGGTCGAGATGTGCCGAGTGGTCGATACGCTCCTGATCGACCAGGAGGCAGTCTACGCGCCGCGACAGGGCAACGACCGGCTGCTGCTTGGGCTCAAGGGCAGCCTGAACGAGTACGAGCTCGACCTCCTCCGGCAGCGGTCCCTGTCCGCTCGGCTCACGAGAAGGCGCGGCGGGGCGAGCTCCTCGTTGCCGCGCCTGTGGGCTTCGTGAAGGTCGAGGGTCGGCTTGAGAAGGACCCCGATCGCCGCGTGCAGGAGGCGATCCGGCTCGCGATCGACAAGATCGCCGAGTTGGGCAGCGTGCGCCAAGCCCTGTTGTGGTTCCTCGAGCATGAGCTCGAACTGCCGACGCGGGTGAACGGCGGTCCCGTCACGTGGCGCCGCCCGCATTATGCGACGCTGCGCGCGTTCATCGACAACCCGGCCTATGGCGGCGCCTACGCCTATGGCCGCACCGGCGTGTCGATCCAGTACGATGGCGCGGGCGCCAAGGCGCGCCCGCGGCGCAGGCCGCGCGCGGAATGGCTGGCGCTCAAACCCGGGGCGCACGAAGGTTATGTCGACTGTAAGCGTTGTCTGGCGCCCACCTTCCTCGCTGTGCCTGCCAATGCGAGGCCATTCCCATCGCAAGGCCGGGAGTGCGTTTCGCAATGTGTGCTACGAATGCGTTTCTCAGATCGCTGGGTGTGGAGATCTACGCGTCCGGGCAGCGGCGCTGACCGGACGAGGTGAAGGCGCAGGCCGTCGCCGAGACCCTTCGCCCGGGCGCGACGGTCAACGAGGTGGCGGCGCGGTTCGGCATTCAAGCCAACCAGCTCTCTGCCTGGCGACGCCTGGCGAAGGACGGCGACCTGGTCCTGCCGGCGGCAGATGCCGATGGGGATGAGGCCGTTTTCGCGCCTCTGATGGTGTGCGACGCCGAGCCTCCGCCTTGCGATGCCGCCGACATTCCCGTCATGGCCGAGGTCCAGATCAGCGTCGGCGATGTCACGGTCCACCTCGATGCCGATACGCCGGCCACGCGCATCTCCGAGATCGTTCGGGCGCTCGGAGCGCCCTCGTGATGTTGCCGTCGCACAAGATGCGGATTCTCGTGGCGACGCAGCCCGTCGATTTCCGCAAGGGCCATGACGGGCTAGCCTCGCTGGTGCAATCGACGCTGAAGGAAGACCCATTCACCGGCACGGTGTTCGTGTTCCGGGCCAAGCGGGCCGACCGGCTGAAGATCCTGTTCTGGGATGGGACCGGGCTCGTGATGGCTTACAAGCGGCTGGAAGAGACCGCCTTCGCATGGCCGGCGATCCGGGACGGCGTGATGACGCTGAACCGGGCGCAGTTCGAGGCCCTGTTCGCCGGGCTGGATTGGCGCAAGGTCCGGGCGCTGGAGGCTCGGCAGCCGGCTGCGGCAGAGTGAATCACCCGGTCGAACCGGCGCGCGTGCCCGGGCGGTTCGGGATATTCTCGTGCCATGTTCTCTACCGCCCGGATCGACCTCTCGGCCATTCCCGAGGATCAGCGCGACATCGTCGCCGCGTTGTTGCGCGAGCACGATGAACTCAAGGGCGAGAACCGCGACCTCAAGCACGAGGCGACCAGCCTCAAAGAGATCGTCAAGCGCCTCGAGAACCTGGTCGCCGAACTGAACCATGCGGTGCATGGCAAGAAGTCCGAGAAGCTGAGCGAAGACGACCGGCAACTGGCCTTCGAGGATCTCGAGACCGCGGTGGCCGAAGTCGAGGAGCAGCACGGCAGCCGGACCACCTCGGACGAGGCGCCGCGCCGCAAGTCGGCACCGGCCAGGCGCAATCGCGGCAACCTGCCTGAGGGTCTGCCGCGGATCGAGCGGGTCGTCGCGCCTGACAGCCTGGAGTGATCGCCATTGGAACGCTATGGTCCGAGAGACAATGGCGATGCGGCTGCGGACAGATGCACAAGATCGGCGAGGATCGCACGGAGCGGCTCGACATCGTGCCCGCGCAGCTGCGCGTGATCGTCACCGTCCGTCCCAGATATGCCTGTCGTGCTTGCACCGACGGTGTCACGCAGGCGCCCGCGCCGGCGGCCCTGATCGCCGGTGGCCTGCCGACGGAGGGCGCCATCGCCCACGTGCTGGTCAGCAAGTATGCCGACCATCTACCGTTATATCGCCAGAGCCAGATCCTCGCGCGTTCCGGCATCGACATCCACCGCAGCACCCTGGCCGACTGGGTGGGCGTCGCTGCGTTCCATCTCGCGCCCGTCGTCGCGCGGCTGGCCGAGCACCTCAAGGCATCGACCAAGCTGTTCATGGACGAGACCTCGGCGCCGGTCCTCGACCCCGGGCGAGGCAGGACCAAGACCGGCTACCTCTGGGCCCTTGCCCGCGACGATCGCGGCTGGGGCGGCGAAGATCCACCCGGGGTGGTCTTCTTCTACGCGCCAGATCGGGGCGGACAGAACGCCGAGAGGTTCCTGCGCGGCTTCGACGGCACGCTGCAACTCGATGGCTATACCGGCTATAATCGCCTCACGCGCCCATCCCGGAAAGGCGGAGGTCCGATCCGCGTGGCGCATTGCTGGGCGCATGCACGGCGCAAGCTGAAGGAGGTCTTCGATCGCGACGGCTCAGAGATCGCCGCCGAGGGCCTGCGGCGCATCGCCGAGTTCTACGCCGTGGAGACTGACATCCGGGGCATCGACCCCGGCCAGCGCCTGACGGCACGAAAGGTGCGGACCGCACCTCTGGTCGCGGCCTTCGGCGAGTGGCTCCAGGAGCAGCGCCTGCGTGTCTCGGCCAAGTCCCGTCTGGGGGAGAAGCTCGCCTATATCCACCGTCACTGGGACGGCCTTCAGACGTTCCTCCATGACGGCCGCGTCGAGATCGACTCCAACAGCGTGGAGAACCTGATCCGGCCGATAGCCTTGAACCGCAAGAATGCGCTCTTCGCGGGCCACGATGAGGGCGGCAAAGCGTGGGGCCGCATCGCGTCGCTGATCGAAACGGCGAAGATTAACGGGGTCGAGCCCTTTGCCTACCTCAAGGCAACCCTCGAGGCGATCGCAGGCGGTCACCCCCACTCCGCAATCGACGACCTCCTGCCCTGGAACTTCAAGTCCACAAGCTGAAACGCCGTGGGGCGCAGCCGCCGCTTACTGTCGACTGGGACCGCGCGGAGGCGATCCGGAAAATGGTGAGCGACAACGCCCCGACAGCCAGCAGCCGCGGCGCGCCGAAGAAGGGGTCTGCACTGCTGGCGGGCATCCTGCGGTGTCGGCGATGCGGGCGGAAGCTGACCGTCCAGTACACCGGCACCAAGCACGACATCCCCCGCTACAGTTGCGTGCGTGGGCGGATGGACTACGGCGAGCCGTCCTGCATCGCGTTCGGCGGATTACGAGTCGACGACACGGTCGCGGCGGCACTGCTCGCCGTCGTGCAGCCCGCCGCGATCCAGGCCGCCAAGGACGCGGAGGAGCAGGTGGCGGCGCGACGCGACGAGGCCCGTGAAGCGCTCTGCCGCGACCTGGAGGCGGCCCGATACGCAGCCGGCCGCGCCTTCCGCCAGTACGATGCCGCCGATCCGGAGAACCGCCTCGTCACGGGCGAGCTGGAACAGCGCTGGAACCGGGCTCTCGAGCGCGTCGCCGAGATCGAGGCACGGATCGCGGAGCACGATCAGGCAGCCGCGACGTCGACACCTGCCACGCTGTCCTTCGACGCGCTCGCAGACGACCTCCAGGCGGTCTGGTCCGCCCCGGGCACGGATGCGCGGCTGCGCAAGCGGATCGTGCGCACCGTCATCCACGAGGCCGTCGCCGATATCGACAGTGACGCGGCGGAGATCGTGCTGACGCTCCACTGGATGGGCGGCGCCCATACGGAGCATCGGCTTCCCAAGCGCCGGAGGAGACAGCGCAACGCCACACCCGACACCGTCGTCGATGCGGTCCGCACACTGGCCCTCATCGCCAAGGACGACGTCATCGCCGGCCTGCTGAACCGCAACGGCCTGAAGACCGGCAACGGCAACCGATGGACCCGCGAGCGGGTCACCGCGCTGCGGTCGAGCTATCGCATTCCCGTTCACCGTCTTGCAGAGGACGGCCAAGGCCCATGGCTCAACCTGACCCAAGCCGCCGCCCTGGTCGGCGTCGCGGCGAAGACCCTGAGGCACGCCGCCGACCGCGGGAAGATCGACGCGCGGCACCCGCTTCCGGATGGACCGTGGCTGTTCGCACGGTCCGATCTAAACGCCGATGCGGTCCGCGACCTCGCGTACCGCGCCCGCACCGGCCGCAAACACCCCGCGGGACCACCAGATCAGCAAGAAAACCTATTCCCACCATATACATAGAGAGGTGTGCGTTGTGACGAAACGTTGTAGAAGATCTCGATGTAGGCGAACAGGTCCCGGCGCGCCTCGTCCCGCGTTGCGTAGACGCGCTGATGCACGCGCTCGACTTTGAGCGTGTGGAAGAAGCTTTCCATGGGCGCGTTGTCCGGGCAATTTCCCTTCCGGCTCATCGAGGGCCTTATCTTCGCCGAGGCAAGGGCTTGGCGATACTCGTCGGCCGCATGTTGGGCGGTCTCAACCGGTCGTCGCAACACTCTTGCATCGGAGGTTGCGATGGCTGCGAAGAGACGACGGTCGGATCTGTCCGGACGGAGGACTGCGCGCACCACGGTAATCCGACCACCGATTCCACGAACATCCGACCGGGCATTCCACGGCCATCCGACCACCCGTTCCAGCGGCATCCGACCGGGATGATCTGAGCGGGCTTAGTCGGCCGGGATACGTCTGAGGCAGATCGCATGCGCTATCCGGACGCTGTTTCGACAGCGGAAGCGGGGCGCGATGAGGAGACTGCCGATGAGGAAGATCGAGGATGTATTGCGGCTGCATGCGCAGGGATTTTCGACCCGGCGCATGTCGCTGGCGACCGGTGTCGGCAAGACGACGGTCATCGAGTATCTGCGCCGGGCCGCGACGGCGGACCTGTCCTGGCCGCTGCCCGAGGGGCTGGATGAAGCGGCGCTGGAGCGGCTGCTTTTTCCGCCTCCACCGCCCCCGAAGGGGCGGCAGCTCGTCGAGCCGGACTGGACGGTGGTTCACCGCGAACTGAAGCGGCCGGGAGTGACGCTCGCGCTGCTCTGGGACGAGTATCGCGGCCAGCACCCGGCCGGCTACGGCTACTCCGCCTTTTGCGAGCACTACCGCCGTTGGGCCGGGCGGCTCTCGCCGGTCATGCGCCAGCGCCATGTCGCGGGCGAGCGGATGTTCGTCGACTACTCCGGCACCCGGATGTCGGTCATCGACCCGACCACGGGCGCGGCGCATCCGGCGGATATCTTCATCGCCGTGATGGGCGCCTCGAACATGACCTATGTCGAGGCGAGCTGGACTCAGACGCTGCCGGACTGGATCGGCGCCCATACCCGCGCCTTCGCGGCGTTCGGCGCAGTGCCGGCGCTGGTGGTCTCCGACAACCTGAAGTCCGGAGTCATCCGGGCCTGCTTCTACGAGCCCGAGGTCAACCGCAGCTACGCCGAGATGGCGGCGCATTACGGGACGGCGATCCTGCCGGCCCGGCCCTACAAGCCGCGCGACAAGGCCAAGGTCGAGGTCGCCGTCCTGCTGGTCCAGCGCTGGATCGTCGCTCGGTTGCGCAACCGGCAGTTCTTCAGCCTCGAGGAACTGAACGCCGCCATCCGCGACGAGGTCGCCCGGCTGAACGCCCCCTCGGCGCCTCCCGGCAGGAACTCTTCGAGACGCTCGAGTGCCCGGCGATGCGGCCGCTGCCCCCGCAGCCCTTCGTCCATGCCGACTGGCGCAAGGCGACGGTCGGGCTGGACTACCACGTCCGGCTCGAGGGCCATCATTACTCGGTTCCGCACGAGCTGATCCGACAGCAGCTCTGGGCGCGGCTGACCGCCACCACTGTCGAGATCTTCCGCGGCGGCAAACGCGTGGCCTGCCACCGGCGGGCCGCTCCGGGCGATGCCGGCGCCACGACGCTGAATGACCACATGCCGGCCAGATGAGCCATTGTGCGCCATTGGTTCGAGCACAATGGCGAATGCCGTTATGCCGAGCTCACGCCGCAGATGCTGCGCGAGCGCGCCTCGCGCATCGGCCCTGCCACCGCGATCCTCGTCGACGTCATCCTGCGCGACCGGCCGCATCCCGAGCAGGGCTTCCGCTCCTGCCTCGGCATTCTGCGGCTTGCCCGCAGCCACGGCCAGGAGCGGCTCGAGGCCGCCTGCGACCGGGCGCTCGTGAGTTCGCCATGGTGCCGCCATCGGTTCGAGGCCCATGGCGGACGCCCGCACGCTGACCTCGGTGAAGTCGATCCTGCTGAACCGTCTTGACGGCCGAGCGCCGGACCGGCCGCCGGAGACCCCGCCGATCACCCACGTCAACATCCGCGGCCCGCAATTCTTCCACTGACCAGAAGGAGACGACCTTGCTGACCCACCCCACCCACGAGGCGCTGAGCGCGCTCAAGCTCGACGGCATGGCCGAAGCCTTTGCCGAGTTGATCACGGAAGACCGAGGCCGCAGCCTCGATCCCGTCGACTGGATCGGGCTGATGCTCGATCGCGAGCAGGCCCGGCGCGGCACCCGCCGCTTCCAAGCGCGCCTTCGCGCCGCCAACCTGCGCCACGGCGACGCCTGCATGGAAGACGTGGACTATCGCACCTCCCGAGGCCTCGACCGCGCGCTGTTCCAAAGCCTCGGCAGCCCCGACTGGATCGACCGGCATCGCTCGGTCCTGATCACCGGGCCCTGCGGCGTCGGCAAGTCCTGGCTCGCCTGCGCGCTCGGCCACGCCGCGAGCCGCGCCGACCGCACCGTTCTATATCACCGGCTGCCCCGGCTCTTCTCCGACCTCGAGCTCGCGCGGGGCGACGGGGGCTTCGAGCGGCTGTTCCGAAAGATCGCCCGTGTCGACCTTCTGATCCTGGACGACTGGGGCCCCGACCGCCTGACCGCTCCGCAGCGCCGCGACCTGATGGAGATCGTCGAGGAGCGCTACGGCCGCAGATCCACCATCGTCACAAGCCAGCTCCCGGTGGAGACCTGGCATGACGTCGTCGGCGAACCCACCTTCGCCGACGCCATCCTCGACCGGCTCGTTCACAACGCCTACCGCATCGCCCTCGACGGGCCGTCGCTACGCAAGACCAGCGTCGACAGCGAGCGCAATATCCGCCCGGAGGCCGCGACATGAGCCTCACCTTCACCCCGGCTTGCCCACCGGTCCCTCCCACGCGCCCGTCACCGCCAGCCGCGTGGTGGGCGCGGCGCCGGGCGCGCGGGTCCCTCCCGTGGACAACCCTCCACCACACCGACGCCATTGACCGCGAGCCCAGCGTTCAACCATGAAGACCTTGCCTCAGGCCGATACCGCCGACCGGTCGGATGCCGCTGGAACAGCAGGTCGGATGTCGCTGGAATAAGCGGTCGGATGCCGTGGAATACGCACGGTGGCGACCGACGCAACGCCCCGCCGCGCGTGGAACGCCGTGAACGCGCGGCGGGCCATGGCATCCACCGCTTGTCCCACGTGGGCGCAGCCGATGTCCCCGAGAAGGGCCCGGTTCTCGATGCTCCGTTTGCTCTCGGGACGGTTCCGCCAAGCGTAGCAGCCGCTGACCGACACGCCAGGCACGGCGCAGATCCTGCGAACGGGCCAGAGAGGGCGATGCTCATCGACGAACCCAAACGTCATCGGGAGCCCTTTCCGAAGAGCGCGCCACATGCGCCATTGGTTCAAGCACAATGGCGAGCGCGGCTTTTTCTAGGATATCGCGCTCCATCCCGGCCTTGTGGACTTCACGCTTCAGCCGGGCATTCTCGCAGCCAGGTCCGCTGGAGACGGGGCTTGAACCTGCGGAATGGGGCGCCGCGCAGGGCCCGACTCCAGCGCATCGAACCGGCGTATTCATCCGAAGGACCGTCTCGTGAAACCCGAGTCCCTCGGCCACTTCGATGATCGTCAGGCCGCTCGTCCGGGCGCGGTCTACCGCCTCGCGCTTGAAGGCATCGGGGAAAGGGCGCCGCTTCTTGCTCTCCATCGAACACTCCTCTCTCGGCCCGAAAGCCTGTCAGGGGTGTCCACTCAAGAGGGGCAGGATCAACTGCGGCGTGCACAAGGTCTGGCGGCAGCTCCGGCGCGAAGGTTTTGACGTCGCCGCTGCACGGTAGCCAGACTGATGAGGGCGGCGGAGCTGAGAGGTGTCGTGCGCGGCAAACCGACGAAACATCGGGCAATCCAACCAACAGCGTAGACAGGGCGGCTCGACCTATGTAGGGACCGCGTTCTGAACTCTCCTTCGATGGCTCGCGGCCCGCGCGGTCGCCTGCCTTCCATAGATCGGCCCCCTTGATGATCCAGACCTTGTCCGATGCGCTCTCCGAGCGCGGCTACCACGTGCTGACACCCGTGCAGGAGGCGGTGACGAACCCCGCCCTCGCCTCGGCCGACCTTCTCGTCTCCGCCCAGACGGGATCGGGCAAGACCGTTGCCTTCGGCCTGGCGATCGGTCCGACAATTCTGGAGACAGACGGCAGGTTCGGCCCTGCCGCGGCGCCCCTGGGACTCGTCGTTGCCCCGACACGCGAGCTGGCCTTCCAGGTCGCGCGCGAGCTCGACTGGCTCTACGCGGGGACGGGCGCGCGGGTGGCCTCCTGCGTGGGCGGCATGGACATGCGGGACGAACGCCGAGCCCTCGACCGGGGCGCGCATGTCGTGGTCGGGACCCCAGGGCGCCTGCGCGACCACATCCAGCGCGGCTCGCTGGATCTGGGCGACCTGCGCGCGGTGGTGCTGGACGAGGCCGACGAGATGCTCGATCTCGGCTTCCGGGATGATCTTGAATTCATGCTGGGCGAGGCTCCCGCCGAGCGGCGCACGCTGATGTTCTCGGCCACGGTGCCGCAGAGCATCGCGACGCTGGCGCGGAACTACCAGCGCGACGCGATGCGGGTGACGACCCTGTCGGATCGCACGCAGCATGCCGACATCGCGTACCAGGCGATCCGCGTCGCGCAGGCGGATGCCGAAACCGCCATCATCAACGTGCTGCGCTACCACGAGGCGCGCAACGCCATCGTCTTCGCCAATACGCGGGCGACGGTGAACCGGCTGACGGCGCGGTTCGCCAATCGCGGTTTCGCGGTGGTGTGCCTGTCGGGGGAGCTGAGCCAGGCCGAGCGGAGCCATGCCCTCCAGGCGATGCGCGACGGCCGCGCGCGGGTCTGCGTTGCAACCGACGTGGCCGCCCGCGGCATCGACCTGCCCGATCTGGAGCTGGTGATTCATGCCGAACTGCCCTCGAACGCCGAGGGGCTGTTGCACCGTTCGGGCCGGACCGGACGGGCGGGCCGCAAGGGAACCTCGGCCCTCGTGGTCCCGCCCAAGGCCGCGAAACGTGCCGAACGCCTGCTGCAGAGCGCCCGCGTCACGGCCGACTGGACCACCGCCCCCGGCGCCGACGAGATCCGGCGGCGGGACGAGGAGCGCCTTCTGTCCGACCCGGCCTGGTCCGAGGAGGTCACGGAGGAAGAAGCCGCCTTCGCGGATCGGCTCGTCGAGACGCACGCACCGCGCGCCATCGCGGCGGCCTGCCTTCGGCTCTACCGCGCGCAGCATTCCGCGCCGGAGGATCTCGGCGCACCGGAGGCCCGCCCTGCCCCGAAGGCACGCGCGCCTTTCGGCGACAGCGCCTGGATCTCGTTGTCCGTGGGCCGCGACGACAGGGCGGAACCGCGCTGGCTCCTGCCGCTCCTCTGCCGGGCGGGAAACATCGACAGGGATTCGATCGGCGCCATCCGGGTGCAGCGGACCGAAACGCTCGTGGAGCTTTCTGCCGCGGCGCTGCCGGGCTTCTTCGCCGCGCTGGGGCCGGACGGCCTGATGGAGAAGGGCGTGACCGCCCGCCGGCTCGACGCGGTCTCCGAGGATCATCGCGCGCCGACCCCTGCAGACGATCCCGCCCCGGTCAAATCCGGCCCCCCCGTGCTTTCGGCACAAGCCGTTGCCTCTGCGGCCCCCGCCTCGAAGCGGAGCGTGCCGGCCGCGGAGAAGCCGGCCCACGGAGAGCCGGCCCGTCCCGACGGGCAAAGCCGTGCCAAGGCAGGATCCGCCGGGCCGAAGGTCGCCTGTGGAGGCAAGCCGCCAGCACCGGGCAAGCGGAAACAATCATCCCATGTCCCCCCGAAGCTCTCCGGGAAACGGCGCGCCGGGGCGGGAAAGCCGTCTGCCGCCAAATCCGGGCTCGGTGGCGGGCGGCAAGACGCCTCGGACACGTCGGTCCGGTTCGTGCCGCGGGACCGAACCTCTCGCGCCAATTCAGCGAGGGCGGCACCGGCCAAGTCCGGGACAGCCGGCGCGCAGCCCCCGAAACGACGCCGGGGATAGGCCGCTGGACACCTCCGGTAACGTGCCGATCTGCGGATTTGAGAGCTTGCGGTGCTGACTGGGGCGGGATCTGACAGGTTCTTGGCGGACTTTCGGCCCCTTGGTCCTTCGCTGAGTTTTTTGTACTTCGTCTTGGCCGTCAGGCGGGCGGAGTCCGGCTCTGGAGCCATCGCAGGCGGGTCATGTTGTAGGCGATGTTGGCCAGCGTGACCGCGGCCCTGGCGCGGGCGAGACCGATGGTCCGGATCGTCAGGCCCATGCGAGCCTTCTGCTGAGCGAAGACGTGCTCGACCTTCGAGCGCACCGCTGACTTGCGGCCGTTGGCGCGCGACGTGCGCTGCGGCATCGAGCGACCGCGATGCTTCTTGTGGTGAACCTGGCTTGTCATGCCGTGAACCTCGAGCCAGCGCTCGTTCTCGGCAGATCGGTAGGCCTGTCGGCCCATACGCCGCGGGCAGTGTTCGCTGTCTGGATCAGGCCTTCGCGCAGCCGGGCGCCGTCATGCTGGGCGGCATCCGTGACGATCTGGCGTCGGATCACCCCGTGCATTCGGTCGATGCTGACATGCGACTTGTAGCCGTAGATCGGGATCGCGATATCGACCGGCTTCGAGCCGTCCGCGCGGACCTTGGCCTTGCTGTACTTGACCGTCCAGCGCCCATCGGTGTCCTTCTGGGCGGCTTTCGCGGGCTTCTCTGGCCAGATCTGCGCAGCCGTCTTCCCTGCCTTGATCGCAGCCTTCTCGGCGTCGGTGTTCCTCTGGCGTGGCGCCGCGACAAGGCTGGCATCCACGATCTGGCCCGACCGCGGGATGAAGCCGGCCTGGTTGATGGCCCGGTCCATCTCCGCGAACAGCGCATCCAGCGTACCGGCCTTGATCAGCGCCTCGCGGAAATCCCACAGCGTGTTCGCATCCGCCACCGTGTCCGCGATGCCCAGTCCGCAAAAACGCATCCAGCTCAGCCGGTCCCGCACCATCCGCTCGGTCGCTTCCAAGCTCAGCCCGTGGAGGCTCTGGAGCACCAGCATTCGGAACTTCAGCACCACGTCCATCGCCGGACGCCCGCCCTTGGAACTGGGTGGCCGGCCCGCCGCCTTCTCCAGGATCGGTCGGAAGCGCTCGAACTCCACCGTCGCGTTCGGCGTCTCCAGCGGATCGCCCCCGGCCGAGATCTCCTCAAGCCGATCCTCGACGCTCCAAAATCCCGCCTGCTTCGCCATCACCGCCTCCCCCGCGTCGGAGTCAGTGAATCATCACGGACCGCTAAAAGGTAGAGGTTTCCGGAGGCGTCCAGCTGTCCATCCCGCCCGTCCGTTTCAGGAGGAAAAGCCGGACGGCCGGCTGGATACAGGCTATGGGCTGACAAACAGACGGCGCCACAACGGGCGCCGATCTGCCTGCCCGATTTTAAAGTGCGATCAGGTCATCCGCCGATCCGAACTCTCCTCCCCCGGGGGTTGGCGGGTCTCGCAGGCTGCTTGGCCGGCACTCCCGCCTGCGCGGCCAGGGGAATCGGTCTCGACGGGGCGAAGGGCATGTTAGGCGATCAGCTTTCGGTCTCGGGCCGCCCTCGCATTGGTCTCGAGGCCGGCGAAAATCGCGGCGCGTCCGGGGTCGTCGAGTCCGTTCAGCCAGCCGTTGATCGCGAGCGCCATGGCCTCGAGACGCGCTCGCTCGACCTTGGCGTCCTTGTCGGCTTCGACTTCGAGAGCGCCCTTCAGATGATCGAGGAGGGCTTCGGCCTTTCTGCTCATGGTGTCTCTTCTTGAATAACCGTTTCGGGTGTCGGGTGTCGCGGCCTCTGACGTGAGCCCCGACTCTCCTCCTGAAGCGGCTCGAGGAAGCGGAAGCGAAGAAGGCCGAGCTCGAGGCGCAGCTGGACACCTCCGGAAACCTGTCGCTTCGCATCTTACGCCGTGATTCACTGTTGCTTGGGCGGTGGGGACGGATCGATGGCATAGCAGGCTGGGTTCTGGAGCGTGGAGGATCGGTTGGCGGAGATCTCGGACGGGGGCGACCCGCTTGAGACGCTGAACGCAACGGTGGACTTCGAGATGTTCCGGCCGATCCTGGAGCGGATGGCGGGGTCGAAGCGCTCGCCCAAGGGTGGCCGCCCGGCGATGGACGTCGTTCTCAAGTTCCGGATGCTGGTTTTGCAGAGCTTGCACAGGCTGTCGCTGGAGGCGACCGAGAAGATGGTGCGGGACCGGCTGAGCTGGATGCGGTTCTGTGGTCTCGGCATCGCCGATCCGGGGCCGGACGCGAACACGCTCTGGGACTTCCGGGAGGCGCTGATCCGGGCGCACGTCCTAATCGAAATCTTCCAACGTCTCGACCGGGCGATCAACGTGGCAGGTGGACACTTCCGGAAACCCCGATCTGTCGGATCCACGTCAATTAGATTTCAGGTACTTGTAGGCCGTCGAGTGTCAGGAGCCATAGGTTTCCGGAGGTGTCCAGGTTTCATCCCCCGCGCGGGTCAGATCGTGGACGCGAGCTTGGTGGCGGCGCCCCGGCAGCGGAACACCGACGGCGAGAAGGCCGCGATCAAGGCGGGCAAGAGCGCTCAGGAGATCTGGCCCGAGAAGCCCGCCAAGGCGGCGCAGAAGGACACGAGCGCGCGTTGGACGGTGAAGTATTCCAAGGCGAAAGTGCGCGCCGACGGCAGCAAGCCGGTCGACATCGCGGTGCCGATCTTCGGCTACAAGTCTCATGTCGGCATCGATCGGATGTACGGGATCATTCGCCGACAGATCGTCACCGATGCCAGCGCCCATGACGGCGCCCGGCTCCGCGAGGGCCTGATCCAGACCGCCAACACCGCCCGGGACGTCTGGGCCGACAGCGCCTATCGGTCGGCGGAGAACGAGGCTTCCCGGACAAGAAGACGGCGTGCTCGTCCGAATGCTCCTCCGCCCGCCTTGTTGCGACGTTGAGCCCGGCGAGCGTCTTTCCAGCTCCTGGCACGCCTGTCACGAAGCAGATCGACTTGCGGGAATTCAACTTTGACCGTTCGATGATCGCCGAGATACACTCCGTCGTCAGGCCGAGGTTCTGGGCGCTCGCATCCGACCGGGCGATCTCTTCGACGGCATGATTTTGATAGAGGGCCTGGGCCGCCTCCACGATCGTTGGCGTTGGCTGGTAGCCCGACGACATCCACCTTGCGACGTCGATCGACGGTCCATCATCGGTGCCGATACACCAACCGACCAAGTCCTCGAGCTGACCGGTTTGAATGAGGACAGGTTCGGCCACGCCGTCTGATGAAAAGGAGACCGTCGGGGAGCCGACTTCGGGAGCCTCAGTTGCGATGACGACG
The DNA here is from genome assembly GCA_963829665.1 of uncultured Alphaproteobacteria bacterium. Taxonomy (GTDB): domain Bacteria; phylum Pseudomonadota; class Alphaproteobacteria; order Rhodobacterales; family Rhodobacteraceae; genus Palleronia. Next base: position 828,457 of record CAWHJL010000001.1, read on the forward strand.
GGGACAATCGACAGATCATGACTCCCCCGATGGAAGTTCTTCAGATCTAGTGCGTAGTCGTGAGCCTGCTCGATCGCCGAGCGACCGAAGCTGCGCGCTCCTACCTTAAACTCCAAGACAAAAACGGTGCCGGCGATCAGCAGAACGACGTCGGCTCGCTTACCCATTCTCGGAATCAGAAACTCGAAGAAGATATACCCGCGCTCGAGCCCTACCAACGCCGACTTGAGCAACCGGATCTGGCCCAGCCAGGCGGCGCGCTGCTGGTGCTCGAGTGCGAAATGGTGGTGCTGGACGAGCGTCCCGAGAATAGTCTCTTCGTCTGGCCTGCCCCCTGAAAAGTGGTCCTTCCTGAAGTAGGCTTTGGAGCCTGATGGAGGACGAAGGAATGGGACAGAAGAGGCACAAGCCGGAGGAGATCGTCGCGAAGCTTCGGCAGGTCGACGTGCTGGTATCGCAGGGCCGATCGGTATCGGAGGCGGTTCGATCGATCGGGGTCACGCAGTTCACCTATTACCGGTGGCGCAAGGAGTTCGGCGGGCTAAAGACCGACCAGGTGAAGCGTCTGAAGGAACTCGAGAAGGAGAACGAGCGACTCCGGAAGGCGGTGTCCGATCTCACGCTCGAGAAGCTGATCCTGCGGGAGGCGGCCTCGGGAAACTTCTGAGCCCCGCCCGCCGCCGTCGGTGCGTCGATCACATCAGGCAGAAGTTCGGCGTCTCGGAACGGTTCGCCTGCCGTGTGCTCGGCCAGCATCGCTCGACCCAGCGGAAGGTGCCGCACGGTCGGGCTGATGAAGAATCGCTGACCGCGGACATCGTCGCGCTCGCGTCCCAATATGGGCGCTACGGCTATCGCCGGATCGCGGCCATGCTGCGTGATGCTGGTTGGGCCGTGAATGTGAAGCGTGTCGAGCGGATATGGCGACGGGAGGGGCTGAAGGTGCCGCAGAAGCAACCCAAGAAGGGGCGGCTCTGGCTGAACGACGGATCATGCATCCGTCTTCGGCCCGAGCGCCCGAACCACGTCTGGTCCTACGACTTCGTCGAGAGCCGGACGCACGACGGGAGGAAGTTCCGTATGCTCAACGTGATCGACGAGTTCACCCGGGAGTGCCTGTCGATCAGGATCGACCGGAAGCTGAATTCGACCGCCGTGATCGACGTCCTGACCGACCTGTTCATCCTGCGAGGCGTGCCCGGCCATGTTCGGTCTGACAACGTCCTATGTTCGGAGCGATTGGCGGATTTGGGCGTCAGATCGTGTTCGCGCTGGTCTATTCCGGCGCGTCATCAGTCTGCGGCAGGCCGCGCCCTTGGTCAACGAGCGGTCTCTCCCATAACGAACACGGAGTACGCGCATGGCGGCTCCCACCGTCCTCAAGACGAGATCCTGTCGCAGCCGAGCGGAAGGCCTGAACATTATCTACGAGATCACCGCCGATCGGGGCGGTGTCTCCACGGCCTCATGAGAGAAGGGTCCTTCCGCCGTGCATCGTCCCCTCGAAGAAGGGACGATAGGGTTGGCCGCCTTTGACGACCGCATGAGCGGTGCGCGCCATCTTGGCGGCGATGGCTGTGTACGCCTTGCGCCGCAGGTCGGCATTGTGCCGGTCCCGGGCGATGTAGCGTTCGAACTTGTCGCGGAAGCTGTTGGCGCGCTGCATGATGGCCACCTGGCCCGCCATCCAGAGTGTCCGCCTGAGCCGGGCGTTGCCGTACTTCGACAGCTTCGTCTGGCCGCGGAACGTTCCCGACCGGATGGTGGCGAGGTCCATGCCGCAGAACTTGAGGAACTGGCGATGATGGCCGAAGCGGCGTAAGTCGCCGGCCTCGGCCAGGATGGTCAGGGCGTTGACCGGACCGATGCCGGGAATGGTGACGAGGAGCCGGTAGTCGGGATGCTCGGCCAGCAGCTCCACGGCACGTGCTTCGATCCGATTACGCTGCTCGATCAGGCTGCGTCCTTCGGCCAGCACCATGCGGAACATGGCGACGGCGTCGCTGTCCGGCTCGACCGGCAGGCCGACCGACGAGGCCGCCGTATCGTAAATGTCTGACAACAGGCGCTCCTTCGACACCCGGCGGCCGACGACAGCCCAGGCATCCGCGATGAAGGCGTCCCGCCCCATGGCGGAGATGATGTACGGGGACGGGTAGCGCTCGAGGAAGGCGAGGAACCAGTCGGATCGCGACGACCGGTGGAAGCGATCGGCCTCGGGGAAGTAGAGCGGCAGGTAGTGGGTCAGGATGCGGTGCCATAGCTCCGTCTTCGAGCGCGAGACGATATCGTGGGTCTTCGACAGTTCCTGAAGGTCGTTCGTGCCTCGGATCAGGGGATCATGGTAGAACTGCTCGGCACCGATCCGGAGCATGTGCAGGATCACCTGGGCGTCCTTCGGGTCGTTCTTGTCCCAACCGTTGTGCAGCGCCTCCCGCGTCCGGGCGAGACCGACCGACGAGACCAACTTCGTCTCGAAGCCCGCCACTGTCAGGGCATAGGCGAGCGCCCGGTGGTAATTACCGGTGGCCTCGAACGCGATCCTGACACGGCCGTCATATGCACGTAGCGTCTCGATCAGCCGGTCGAAGTCGGACCGCGTGTTCAGGATCGTCAAACGCCGACGGCGGGCGGGCCCGGGCGCTTCGATTAACACCTCATGGCGGTGCTTGGCGATGTCGATGCCTACGAGGACGGCATCGGATCGGGTAGAATGGTCGACGGTCATGGTCGGTCTCCTCTTCGGTGTGGTTCGCGCAGAACCACCGTAGAGACCCGAGGCCCGGCCATGGCCGCCTGCTGCGCTCACTGAGGGGCTGCGCAGCCGGCCATGGCCTCCGTCTGATCATCGTTCCGAAGGTGTTACGGGCCGGAGTTCATCGCAAAGGCCGTTCGGGACTGGATCGACGCCGTGGGCGCGAAGACGGCGTTCATCGAACCGGGTAGCCCCTGGGAGAACGGCTACTGCGAGAGCTTCAATTCGAAGCTCCGGGACGAGCTGCTGAACGGCGAGATCTTCTACTCGCTGGCCGAAGCACGCGTGGTGATCGAGGAGTGGCGGGTCCACTACAATACCGTCAGGCCTCATTCGTCTCTTGGCTACCGACCTCCGGCTCCGGAAGCCATCGAATGGCCACCTCAAGGCACAGGATCGACCCCGCCTACGACCGCAGCAATGGCGCCGAGACCCGTCATGCACTAAGACTGAAACTGGACCACCCGATAGGGGCAGGCCACCAGCACGTCGACCTGCCGAAGCTTCGCGACGATCTCCTCCGGCTTGTGCCTCTTCTGTCCCATTCCTTCGTCCTCCATCAGGCTCCAAAGCCTACTTCAGGAAGGACCACTTTTCAGGGGGCAGGCCATGGTTTCTCGGCCAGGATCATCCATGAGAAGGCCGCTCTGCTACTGTTCTTCACTTTGGTGCAGAGCATGATATTCGCAGAAACCGGGGAATACATGTCGCGAAAAGTCGGCTGCGAGGATTTTGGAGCCAGTGATTGGCGTGGTGTCGAGCGTCAGCTCATCTGCATTCTCAAACGTTACCAAACGCTTCCCGAGCTCTGAGATATGCCACAGCTAACTGGTTGTATAAGGCGCTTTCAGTCTAACACATGAGTGGAATGCGGCCTCACGGAACGCCGCCGATGGCACTTTCAAAGACAAGCTAAACAGCATACTTCGGTCGCGGCGCAAGCGTCAAAGCCGTCATATAGACACCGCGCAGCATCCATCACCAACGGGGCTCCAAGCCGACCTGCGGCGACGCGGCAGAGTACCTGTCATCTGGCCCAGGCTATCGACGTGCCCGGCCCTAACCTGCCGTTCACCGCTGCTCTCGATGCCGCGGCGCGGCCCGCCGAACCCGACATTCGCCGCAGCCGCAAGATCGAGGCGAAGCCGAACTCACACAATGCGGGACTTTGCGGCCGTTCGCCCTCGCCTCAGGGGCAGCAGCTACCTGCGCTAGCTGCCGTTAATCAAGTGAGACGTACACCCAGATGTGCGGACAGCAACAACTGTTCAAGTTCGCTGGGCCGTGTGCTTGGTGATCTCAATGCGCAGCAAAAACCCTCGACAATTCAGACGCGACCAGAGCGAAGAATTGCCTCACCTTCGATGCCATTTGCAATGCCAACAAGACGATTCTGAACGATTTGAGTTTCAGCATCTCGATACTTTGGCTCCTGACCTCGATCAGGTAATACTTTCCTGTATGAGTCAACGGCTGAATCCCTAAGGCCCATTCCAAGATAAGCGTCGCCCAACACCCGGTGGACGCAATAGTAGCGCTCGACACTATCACCGAAAACGCTTTGCGCCATGGAGTTTATTGCATGGTCACGCGCAACCTCGTACTCTCGTTCAAGCAACGCAACGCGAGCGTCGTAGAGCATTCGGTGCCCACCTTGATTACCTTCTTCGGATGCCGCAACAAAATCGTTAATCCAAGAAATCGCTTCAGTTGACCGACGCTCCGAAAGTGCTATTTCCATCCGTGCATGATAATAATTAGCTTTGAAGCGGTTGAACCCACTTCTATCGATCTTCGTGTCCGCTTCTAGGAGATCTAGTATTGGAATGAGGTCGTCGAGACACGCTTTGGCAGCACGCAAGTCACCCATACATGTCAGAACGACGCTTTCCAGGACACCCGACATGAGACCGAACCGCTGCCGCGATACCTCACGCAACTCGTTAAGCTTGCTACTCCGAAAAGCACGAACCGCAGACTCAAAATCGCCCCGAAGAAAATAAAGGTACCCAATCTCATACAGCAGCTGCCCGGGTAGATCTTCAAAATCCGATACGCCGAGATCCCGCTCTGCCAATTCGATCGCTTCGTCGATAAAATATCCCGCTTGATCAAGTAGCAATTGCCTTTGATCGAAATCACGAGGATTCGAACGCCTAATTCCGCTGCCAATTTGAAGCAGGGTAGGAAGACGATCTGAAATACTACCGCTTCGATCCTCTCCGCCCTCTACATACAAGAGGCCGGCGCGCACAAACTCATCATGCATATGGCGCCCGGTCGACATGAAGCCTAACTGTGCAGGCGTCATAACCTTCTGATAAAGCACTGCGAATAAGAACGCGGTTAAACAATCTACGTCTTTCCTTTCCGCAACTTTAGGTGCCGGGGCGAGAAACCGCCCTAGCAGCCTATCGGAGATGAGATCAAGTCTATCGTATTGATCTACTGCTCGCATTACGAGTTGCCCCCACGCCGGATGCCGAGCGCAACTCAACATGTCATCGGTACTGTAGAACAACTCTTTGCTAGTTTCTAGAAAGTGAACGAGCTGGCTAACATCGTGCTGGTTCAAAAGACGTGCAAGATCCGTTGCCTCAAATTCGGCCTCCACTGAGCCGAGCATCCAAACAGTGAGGAGACCGCACTTGAACTGAGCGATATCATGGGTCTGTCCAATTACCGTGTCTGGATGGAAAACTCTATCCAGTTCAGCGCTCACCGCGCGGAAAGCGAGTTCAATCGTCACGGGCTCATCTTGCTCCTTGTTCCTTTGACATATCGCGGCTGCGAGGCTAATCAAATTACTACCCAAGCTGCCGTACAGCTGTCCAAACTCTGCGCGATCTTGTGCGGAAGTAACCGCGGTTGAAACCAATGACGCTGCGATCTCACCAGAGTCGGTCTTGAAGCGCTTCAGTTCGCAGCTTGACCAGTATTCTATATCCTGGCAGACGCGCTCAATGTCCTTAGGCCGCGACGAAACAATTAACGATGCGTTAGCAAGATCAACCCGCTCTGCTGAGTGAAATGGGTAACGTCTCCCGGAGTTTACGTGTATCTCATGTGCATCTTCGATGATTATGAGGTGTGGGTCGTCGTTTTTGTAGTCTGTCGAACTGACGACCGAGATGAACGCGTGGTAGGCATCCGCAGTTCGCCAGTTTCCGCCGGCGAAATAGTCTCCCCCGAGTGGCAATACAATCACTTTTCCGCTTGGGTGGGACTGTCTCCAATCAATCAAAAGAAGTTCCACCAGGCTACTCTTACCGCTTGCGATATCTCCCTCAATCAATAGGTGCGCCGGAGCACCAGATCGAAGGATCTCCGCAATCGTTCTGAACGTCGTCGACTCTTGAAGTGGTATCGGGGTGTCAGTTTTTGGCAGCCGAGGATGGAGCCTGCTTCGCCTAGCTTCTCGGACGTCTAGCCATGGCTCAGGCCGGAGATCCACCGCCTGACTGGAAATATTGGTAATAATGTCGCGGCCCGCTATATGGCCTCCGGCCTGCGCACCACGCTGATCGACTTTGCTCATTTACAGGTAATTTTAGCTGGAATTATCGCGGCCAGCTATGTTCCTTCCCGCCCGCGCGCCGCTCTGATCTACAGCGTTACCCGATCCATGGGTGGAAATCTTTTTCTTTTGAACACTGTAAGTGATGAGTGAACCAAAAGCCGAACCGCCCATAAATCCAGCTAGAACATTCCACCAATCAATATTTTCAAACATGGTCTCCACGTCCTCATTTGCGCAAACATAGTCTCCACGTTCTCAACGCGGCCGCACCGGCCACTAATCGAAGTTAGTTTACACGATTGAGTGCTAGCAACAACGCACAATAGCGCGTGAGTGAGTGAAGCTAGGCCGCTGTTCCACCGACGATGTGCAAGCACCGCTGGGTCAGGTTGGTGAAAGATCAATGGGGCTCTTCTTGTAATCCGAACAAATCACTCAGATTTCCACTCCGTCGGCTTTCCTGCCGTCGGGCCACCGCGCAGCATCCACCAGAAAGGGCTCCAAGCGGACATGCTGCGACGCAGCAGCGCGGCTGAAGATGGCCGATAGATAAAGTCTATCATCGGCATCGCCGGCAGGTCCGCGAGCGCTTGGAACGCTTGCCCTTCCGCTGGCTTTCGCGAACGGGTAAGCGGCGGCCGACGTCGATGACAGGATTGCTTCGTGCTGCCGTGGATACATCTGGCGACGGCCCCCGCGCCGGGTGGGGACACGCTCCGGCTTCTGCGCCGGGGTGAGGAGTTCTCGATCCGGCTCGACGGTGGAAACGAGCTGATGAACAGCCGGCTCGGCGGTTCGGAGCAGGCGCTCGCCACCCTGGCCCTGGATCGCCTGGCCGGTCGTCCCGCGCCACGCGTGCTGATTGGAGGCCTCGGCATGGGCTTCACCCTGCGCGCTGCGCAGGAGGTTGCGCCGCCCGACGCCCGCCTGATCGTCTCGGAGATCGTGCCCGACCTCATCGACTGGGCGGATCGGCATATGGCGGCGATTTTCGGCGATTGCCTTGCCGACCCACGGGTAGAGGTGAGGCCGGGCGACGTCCTCGCCGACATACGCGCGGCTGAAGGGGAGTTCGATGCCATTCTGCTCGACGTGGATAATGGTCCGGACGGGCTCACCCGTGCGGGCAACGACGCGCTCTACGGGGAGGCAGGTCTGCGATCGGCTTGGCGGGCGCTGGTTCCCGGCGGCGTCCTCGCGGTATGGTCCGCCGCACCGGACGTCGCCTTCTCGAAACAGCTGTCGCAGTGCGGCTTCGACGCCAGCGAGCAGACGGTCCGCGCCGGCCGCACGAAACGTGGTGCCCGCCATACCATCTGGATCGCAGCGCGAACGAACAGCTGATGTCGGTGATCATCTCCGCCAAGAACACACCCGGCAGCGCCCGGCCCAATGGGGACATTCAAACTGCCCGCGGCGATCCACCGGTCCCAGCTCGCAGCCGGCATTGCCTTAATTGCGGGCTGGCGTTGCGCGGAGTAAACGCTCAACATCGCTGGGAGATATCCATGGGCCAGTCCGACCAAGATCTCGATCAACTTAACGCGCTGCTGCATGCGCTGCCCGCCGATAACATGCCCATGACGCTCAGCGAACTCGATGGCTACATAGTCGGTGTTCTTGCCTGCCCGGAGATGATCCCGCCCTCGGAGTGGCTGCCTCAGGTCTGGGGTGAGACGGGAAAGGCAGAATTTCCCGACGAACAGTCCGCCGAGGAGACCATCGGTGCGGTGATGGCACGTTACAACTCGGTAGTTGCGTCGATAACCGGCTCGCTCTGGATCGAACCGATCTACGAGGTTGATCCGAATAGTGACGAAGTCATGTGGGAGCCTTGGGTCGATGGCTTCACGCGCGCCATGCGCCTGCGACCGGATGCTTGGAGCCGACTTCTGGATCAGGCCGACGAAGAAACGCGGGCGACGATGATCTTCCTGATGGCCCTTCAGGATATCTACACCGGCCAGAGTAAGTTCACGGATGAGGAGATCGATGAGATCGACCTTGAAGCACCGGATCTTATCCCTAACTGCGTCGCCACGATACTCTATCAGTCTCGCCCCGAGCTTTCACTTCGAGATTCCGAATATTTCCCCGGCATGCAGGTCAAGGCGGGTTCCCGGCCAGGTCGGAACGATCCATGCGCCTGTGGGTCGGGGCTCAAATACAAGAAATGCTGCGGCCTACACTGACCGAGATCGCCCAAGCTTCTTGCGGCCCAAAGCCGCCGCTCATTGTAGCTCTCGATGCCGCGGCGCGGCCCGTCGAACCCGCCGTTGGCCGCGGCCGCGAACTCAGACTATGCGGGATCTTGCAGACTTTCGACGGTCTGAGGCAAATGTCTGAAATGAGTGGCAAAGCGGTTGCGCTTTGCCACTCGCCAATCTTTCTACAGAAACCGAGCCAAAGTTGCCAGAAGAGGGCCGAACACACCGACATGTCTGGCGGCAACCGACATGAAATTTAGGTACTTTTCTTTGAAGGAAGCCGTGCCGTGCGCTTCCTCCATTTCATCTATCGAGTTGCGAATTGCTTCGATTGTTTTCCCGTCAGCGTTGATCTCAACTAGCCGTCCTCGAAGGTCGTTGTAGACTTGGGTTCGACTATCTTGATTTACGACGCTGGATGAATTGTCTGTCGAGTTTATGTTAACCCGCGTATTCGCACCCTGAATGTTGTTCACGATAGTTTGCAGACTCTGAGCTGGAGTATCGCTCCGTCTGATTTTGGCTTGGAAGTGAGCTTCCATGCCGGGAATCGCAGCTTGATAGCCGGGGTCCTCCACAATGAATTCTTCTTCCAACTCGGAAGGCAGTCGGCGCAAGAAACGGTCTCCGCGCTGAATCGGGAGTGTCGAATCAAAGGTAATCAACTTCCCGCCGGTGATCCGACCCTTAATGCCGGACTTCACTACCTCGCCTCCAGTATTCACCAAAGAAAGATCATCAGTCATCATTTGTTTCATGGAACGACTCCCCTTTACAGTGAGCGCGAAGCATGTACCGGGCACCCACCTAATTAAGTCTTCCTTAACTGCGTGATTGACGATTTCGTAAACACGGTCACCATCTTTGGCTCCGACTATTGATGCAAGCCGCTCGTAGTCCGGTGTTTCGATAGGCGAAAGGAAGTCATCCTCAACCTCCTCCATCATCCACCGGATCAAATTGGCAACCTGATCGTCAACCGATGGCAGCTTGGCGTTAATAAGCGCATCGACCTGGTCCGAGCTTATCAGTGGCCATTCCTCGTAGCGCTGCAACTGGTGCAAAGCATGGCTCATCCTCGCCACACCCATCGATCCCGAATCATCTAAACGACCCGGCAGGACAACGGTGGCGGTGCCCGTTAGTTGAAACTTTCCACATTTTAGGCACTCGAACTGCTCGGCGTCGCCATGGATTGAATTGCCTCTATCTGCGGCTCGGCCACAAACAGGGCAACGCCCTTGAATTTGATTCATACTAACAAGCCTGCTCGTTTCTTCTTCCTAGTGTAGGTATTAATGGCGTCCTTAGCCAGAGGCTCACCTCTTTGCTAAGCTGCGCGCCACGATACGGTAATTGGAATACGAAGAATTGCTGCAATGACAGCCTCCATTCGCTCAGCAGTCAGACCGCAAGTGCAAGCGGGAGCTACAAACACGCGCCTTGGTGGGCCTGGAAACAGGCCCTGATCATCCGAATTCATACAACAGAGTCGAGCAAACAAACAAAACTGGTATGAATGAGATCGCGTACCACAGAACTTTTCTGGCGAAAGTCCGAACATCCCTGCGCATCTCGCGAACGTCTTCAACGGAAGCGGTGGTACGATGGTAATCATTAAGGTGCGAGTACACTATGTTGAAGATAAACCATGGCCAAAGCAAAGCGATGACGAGTCTCGAGGGGATGCTTGCGACGAAGGTCAGAACCTCGTCTCCGAATCTAATTAAGCGCGGGACGTGTTCATATTTCTCATGATATTCCTCGCTGCCCTTCACCACGTACCCACTGGAAGCAATTGCCCCGAGCATGAGGTAATCTAGTACAGACGTAGGAATGTGGAACGGGACCCAATCTAAAAGTATTGCAATTGTCCATTCCTTCGCCGAACTCCAATGCTGCATGATCCCTTGGTTGAACCAATTTCGCCAAGTCACTAAGTTTCCCATCAGCCCTGCCAAGCCTAACCAAGCAAGCAGCGTGGTGCTTACGAAGCGGATTTCCTTCAACGAGTGTGTTCTCCCGTGCGTGGGATTGGGCAGCGATACTATGCACAACCCGAAGCTCGCTCTCGATCGTGGGCGGCGCGGTGCGCTTCAATCATGATCGATAAGGCGAACGTGCTTCTGGGAGTGCGTGTGGAACTCATAGCTGGAGGCGAGGGCAAACGCACCAATGATAACCAAAACAACGATCCGGTCGGCGCTGCCTTGCGGCGGAACGGCAGGGTTCTCGATATTCATGCGTTATGATCGTCGGCTCCCACTTTAGGCGTATGGCTAGGTCGCACTAGCAGCGAATTTCCGCTCTCCGCCCGACCTGCCTTCACGTGCTTTCGCCTAAAGTCCCGCCCCTTCCGCCGAAGAAGGAAGAGACGTCTCAGAACGGTCCCAGCGAAGTTCGCCGCACTTACCGACGTTCACTATTTGATCTGCACAGCACTTCCTGCGTACCCTTTTCTTATCGGTCTTCAGGAGCCTGCCTCATGCGCGTCGCCGTCTACGCCCGCTACTCGTCCGCAATGCAGAGCGCGGCGTCCATCGAGGATCAGGTTCGCCTCTGCGTCGAGCACGCCGAGCGCGAGGGCTGGACAGTGGTGCAGACCTTCACTGACATGGCGATCTCCGGCGCCTCGCTCCACCGCCCCGGCCTGCAGCGTCTGCTGGACCACGCGGCCCGCGGTGGCATCGACATAGTGCTCTGTGAAGCGCTCGACCGGCTGAGCCGCGACCAGGCGGATGTCGCGACGCTCTATAAGCAGCTGGCCTCCCACGGCGCCGGCATCGCGACCTTGGCCGAGGGCGAGATAAGCGAGCTGCATGTGGGCCTGAAGGGCACCATGAACCAGCTCTTCCTGAAGGACCTCGCCGCGAAGACCCGGCGGGGCCTGCGCGGCCGCGTGGAAGCTGGCAAGTCCGGCGGCGGCAACTCTTACGGCTACGACGTGGTGCGGCGCCTCGGGGACGACGGACAGCCCGTGACCGGCGAGCGGAGGATCAACGAAGACGAGGCCGCCATCGTCCGCCGGATTTTCACCGAGTTCGCGGGCGGCACCTCGCCGAAGGCCATCGCCCGGGGCCTGAACGACGACGGCATCCCCGGCCCCCGGGGCAAGCTTTGGAGGGATACTGCGGTTCGGGGCCACCGCATCCGCGGCACCGGCATCCTCAACAATGAGCTCTGACCTTGCCCCCCGATCCCGGACCAGGGGCTTGTTGGATTAGGCCGCCATTTTGGGCATCATGTCCATCCTCGCCTGTGCCGGAGTTCGGTATCCGATGCTGGAGTGGCGCCGCTGGCGGTTGTAGAAGATCTCGATGTATTCGAAGAGCGCGGCCTTTGCCTCGCGCCGCGTCTGGAACTTTGTTCGGTGAACCATTTCGGTTTTCAGTGAGCTGAAGAAGCTCTCCATCGGGGCGTTATCGAGACAGTTCCCTTTGCGGCTCATCGAGGCTGTGATGCGATGCAGTCTGAGCAGTTTCCGGTAGCTGTCGCAGGCGTATTGGACGCCCCTGTCCGTGTGGACGATCAGCCCCGGCGGGGGGCGGCGGTTGCGGATGGCCATTTTCAACGCGTCTTCACACAGGGTGCTTTTCAGGCGCTCCGACATCGACCATCCGACGATCTCCATGGTCGCCAGGTCCTTGACCGCCGCGAGGTAGAGCCAGCCCTCGCCGGTTGGAATGTACGAGATATCCGCGAGCCAAACCGTGTCGGGCGCCATGATCTTGAAGTTGCGGTGCAGCAGGTTGGGCGCGATCGCAAATGAATGGCGGCTATCAGTAGTCATGGGCATCTGCCGCTTGCGTCCAGGCGGGTGAATGCCGTTCTGTTTCATCAGCTTGGCCACCGTCTTGCGTGACACGCGGTGGCCTTGACCTCGCAGTTCGGCGTGGATGCGAGGTGCGCCATAGCGCTGCTTGCTGTCCTTGAAGATCATACGGATCTCATCAATCAGCGCATCCCACCGACACGTTCGCGCCGCCCGGTCAGGGGCTGTGCGGCGCCAGGCTTGGAACCAGCTCCGGCTCAAGCCAAGCACCCGGCACATCAGACGTATGGAGTAATCGGCGAGGTGGGCAGCGATGAATGCCAGGTTGGCGTTCATGTCTTCGCCGCCCACTGAGCGAAAAAAGCCGATGCTTTGCGCATCACCTCATTCTCTTCCTTCAGCCGTTTGTTGTCTCGGCGCAGTTGCGCCAGCTCGGCCGCCTCGGCTTTGGTTTGAGCGATCGCCGTCGCTGAACCCGCCGCCAGAAGCTCGAGATGCCACGTCTTCAATTGCCCGGACGTGATCCCCAGCTCCGCCGAAAGGCTCGCGTAGGTCACGCCCGCCTCAGAAAGGCGTGCCACCGCCTGCTCCTTGTATTCCGGCGTAAACCGCCGCCTTGTCTTCTTGGTCATCTGCTTCTCCCGGTTCAGACGCTACTTTAGCCCCTGGTCCGGGATCTGGGGGCAACGTCACTCTATGTCGGCCGACTGGTCTGGAACCGCCTGCGCTACGTGAAAGACCCCGCCACCGGCAAGCGCGTCTCGCGGCTGAACCCGGAGGCGGAGTGGATCACCCACGACGTACCGGACCTCCGCATCATCGACGACGCCCTCTGGGACCGGGTGAAGACCCGCCAGGGCGAGATCGACGCCACGCCTGCGGTGCAGGGCATCAAGCAGAGCCGGTTCTGGGAGAAGCGGCGCAGCCCCCACCTTCTGACCGGCAAGCTGGTCTGCGGCGCCTGCGGCGGCACCGTGGTGGCCGCGGGCCGGGACTACCTGGCCTGCTCCAACGCCCGCAAGCTCGGCACCTGCGACCATCGGCAGGGCTACAGGCGCGGCGACCTCGACGCGGCGGTCCTCGCTCTCCTCCGCGATCGGCTCATGCAGCCCGACGCCGTGGCCGAGTTCGTCTCGGCCTTCAGCGCCAGTGTGAACGCCGAGCGCAGCAGGGAGGTCGCCACTAGGAAGCAGATCAAAGCAGCGCTCGTCACAGCCGAGCGCAAGCTGGAAAGCCTCTACGGCGCCATCGAGGATGGCCTGCGCACCCCGGGTCTCCTGAAGCGGCTCGAGGAGGCGGAAGCGAAGAAGGCCGAGCTCGAGGCGCAGCTAGAGGTGCCCGAACCCTCACCTATCCGTCTCCACCCCGGTCTCTCGGACCTTTACCGCCGGAAGGTCGCGGACCTTGCCGGCAGCCTTCAGGACACGACGTGTACGCATTGCCTCGCCAGGAATGCTCCCGGATGTTGAGCCGTTGCCTCACCTGAAATGCTCCCGTGCTCGTGGTTGGCGGGGAGAGCGGGATGGGGTGGGTGAGCATGGAGACGCGTAGTGAGTTGGTGGCTGCGATCAGCGGCCGGTACGCGCGGAGCCGACGCGATGAGAAGGCGCGCATACTCGACGAGTTCGTGGCGGTGACGGGGTTCCACCGCAAGCACGCCATGCGGCTGTTGCGCAGCGGCGGACCGACAGCGGGGGCGGGCCCGCGGCCGGGGCGCCGCATCTACGGCGAAGCGGTGCGGACCGCGCTGCTGGTGGTCTGGGAGGCGTCCGACCGGGTTTGCGGCAAGCGGCTTCGGGCGATCCTGCCGGTGCTGGTCGAGGCGATGGAGCGGCATGGACACCTTGCGCTCGATGCCGAGGTGCGCCGGCTTCTGCTGGCGATGAGCGCGGCGACGATCGACCGCGCCTTGCGGGATGCGAAGGGCGATGGCCTGCGAAGGCACCAGCGGCGCACACCACCGACGATCCGGCGGAGCGTTCCGATCCGGACCTTCTCCGACTGGGACGATCCGCCACCTGGGTTCGTCGAGGCGGACCTGGTCGCGCACAGCGGACCGCGATCGGACGGCAGCTTCGTGCAGACGCTGGTGCTGACCGATATCGCCACCGGCTGGACCGAATGCGCGCCGCTGCTCGTCCGAGAGCAGACGCTGCTGGTCGCGGTGCTGAAGGAACTGCGCCGTCACTTGCCCTTCGAGCTGCTGGGCTTCGACACCGACAACGACACCGTGTTCATGAACGAGACGGTGCGGGATTACTGCTCCGCCGAGGCGATCACGTTCACCCGCTGCCGGCCCTACCGGAAGAACGACCAGGCTTGGGTGGAGCAAAAGAACGGCGCGGTGGTGCGGCGGATCGTTGGCTACCGGAGGTTCGAGGGCTTCACGGCCGCGCACGTGCTGGCCGAACTTTATGCCGCGGTCAGGCTCCACGTGAACTTCTTCCAGCCGTCGTTCAAGCTGGCGGAGAAGCATCGCGATGGCGCCCGGGTCCACAAGCGCTACCACGCGCCGGCGACGCCTTGCCAGCGGCTGCTGGCGGACCCGCGAACACCCGACGCGGTCCGTGAGCGGCTCGAGGCGGTCTTCGCGACGTTGGACCCGCTCCGCCTTCTGAGGGACATACGGGCGGCCCAGCAGCGGCTGGTCGATATCGCCGACATGCCCGGCGCGGCTTCCGAGCCGCCGCCGTCGCTCGACACGTTCCTCTCCGCGCTGCGGACGGCATGGCGGTCGGGAGACGTGCGTCCAACCGCACAGCCGAAGCCCAGGCCGAAACGCGGACGCCGGCGACCGGACCCGCTCGCGGCAGTGACCGAGGAGCTACGCGCATGGTTCGACGAGGAGCCATGGCGCACCAGCCGGGAGTTCCTCGACAAGCTGCAGAGCGAGCATCCGGGCCAGTATCCCGACGGACTTCTGCGGACCGTGCAGCGGCGGCTCAAGATATGGCGTTCGGAGCGCGCGTTGAGCCTTGTCTTCGAAGACTTCGGGGCCCCAGGCGATCGCAAAGAAGGGGTGGTTCTTGTGCCATGACGGCGAGATCGAACGAGGTGGCAGGCTGCTCCGCTCCGCGTAGCTGGAGGCTACGCGGAGCAGCCTGCCGCTTCACCGACGGGAGCAAGTCACTCGGGAACATTTGGATGAGGCAACCGCGGACGCGCTCGGGAGCATTCTTCGGTGAGGCAACACGACGGATTCTCATCCTGATCGACGCGCTTCACGACGATCCGCCCACGGGCGTTGGAGGCGCTGCGGGGGCTGATCGAACGTGTCACCGTCCACGCGAGCGCGGACAATGGCGGACCTGTTCTTGAACTTGAGGGTGTGATCACGGCGATGATCGAGGAGGCGCAGCCTGGGGCTCTCTCCGGTATCGATCATGGTTCGCTAAAGTTGGTTGCGGGAGTAGGATTTGAACCTACGACCTTCAGGTTATGAGCCTGACGAGCTACCGGACTGCTCCATCCCGCGGCATTTGATGTGCGTCGGGGGATCGCCCGACGGGTCTTTCCGATCCGCGGGGCATCTGGGGCGTGCGGATCGGCGGTTTTCGAAGAGAGATACGGGGGCGATGTTGCTCGCTAGGTTTGGCGGCGACCTACTCTCCCACGTCTTTTGACGCAGTACCATCGGCGCTACGGCACTTAACGACCGAGTTCGGAATGGGATCGGGTGTTTTGCTCGCGCCATGGCCACCAAACCGAGGGAGCAACATCTGCCCGGCCATTGGTGTCGTGCGGATCGCCTTGTCTCCCGCGCCCTTTGGGCGGCGAGGGAGCGGCGCGCGACGCGGCCGGGGGTCCAGGTCAAGTCACCGGGATGGTGTGCTTCCGATCTCGAGCCAGCCTTTCGCTGGATCAGATCAAGCCTGTCGGACGATTAGTACCGGTCAACTGAGCGCGTCGCCGCGCTTACATCTCCGGCCTATCGACGTGGTGGTCTTCCACGGTCCTCAAGGGATACCTTGTTTCGAGGGGGGCTTCCCGCTTAGATGCCTTCAGCGGTTATCCTGTCCGATCATAGCTACCCTGCACTGCGGCTGGCGCCACAACAGGTCCACCAGTGGATCGTTCACCCCGGTCCTCTCGTACTAGGGGCAACTCCTCTCAAGTATCCTACACCCACGGCAGATAGGGACCGAACTGTCTCACGACGTTCTAAACCCAGCTCACGTACCTCTTTAAACGGCGAACAGCCGTACCCTTGGGACCTGCTCCAGCCCCAGGATGAGATGAGCCGACATCGAGGTGCCAAACGGTGCCGTCGATATGGACTCTTGGGCACCATCAGCCTGTTATCCCCGGCGTACCTTTTATCCGTTGAGCGATGGCCCTTCCACGCGGGACCACCGGATCACTATGGCCGTCTTTCGACTCTGCTCGACCTGTCAGTCTCGCAGTCAGGCTGGCTTCTGCCATTGCACTCAACGAGCGATTTCCGACCGCTCTGAGCCAACCTTCGCGCGCCTCCGTTACTCTTTGGGAGGCGACCGCCCCAGTCAAACTACCCGCCACACAGGGTCCCGGATCCGGATGACGGACCGCGGTTAGACATCAAGCAAGGCAAGGGTGGTATCTCAAGGGCGGCTCCACCGCGACTGGCGTCACGGCTTCGAAGCCTACCACCTATCCTGCACATGCCTGGCCTGATGCCAGTGTGAAGCTGTAGTAAAGGTGCACGGGGTCTTTCCGTCTAACCGCGGGAAGCCTGCATCTTGACAGGCAATTCAATTTCGCTGAGTCGATGTTGGAGACAGCGGGGAAGTCGTTACGCCATTCGTGCAGGTCGGAACTTACCCGACAAGGAATTTCGCTACCTTAGGACCGTTATAGTTACGGCCGCCGTTTACCTGGGCTTCAATTCAAGGCTTGCACCTCTCCTTTTAACCTTCAGGCACCGGGCAGGCGTCAGACCCTATACGTCGTCTTGCGACTTCGCAGAGCCCTGTGTTTTTAGTAAACAGTCGCCACCCCCTGGTTTGTGCCCCCAGACTCCAGTTGCCTGGAACCTGGGCCTCCTTCTCGCGAACTTACGGAGGTATTTTGCCGAGTTCCTTCAACATCGTTCTCTCAAGCGCCTTGGTATTCTCTACCAGTCCACCTGTGTCGGTTTCGGGTACGGTCTGATGGAGGGCTATTTCCGGGAACCCCCTGGCTGCCGATCCAATCCGATAAGGATCGACAACGTCCGGGATCCGTCACATCCTCCTGGCCGGGGAATATTAACCCCGTTCCCATCGACTACGCATTTCTGCCTCGCCTTAGGGGCCGGCTCACCCTGCTCAGATTAGCTTTAAGCAGGAACCCTTGGACTTTCGGCGACAGGGTCTCTCACCCTGTTTGTCGCTACTCATGTCATCATTCTCGCTAGTGATCTCTCCACCGGATCGCTCACGCGCCGGCTTCACAGAAAGACCCGGTATCCTCCGATGCCTCCCCGAAGGGACGCAGAAGAGGATAGGGTCTATGTCACACTACGCTCCGCTACCACTGCATATGCAGTCCTGAGCTTCGGCTCGTGGCTTGAGCCCCGTTACATCTTCGCCGCAAGACAGCTTGTTTAGACCAGTGAGCTGTTACGCTATCTTTAAAGGATGGCTGCTTCTAAGCCAACCTCCTGGTTGTTTTGGCCGTCTCACATGCTTTCCCACTTAGCCACGAATTGGGGGCCTTAGCTGCAGGTCAGGGTTGTTTCCCTCTCCACACCGGACGTTAGCACCCGATGTGTGTCTGCCGGATAGTGCTCCTCGGTATTCGGAGTTTGCTTAGGATCAGTAAGGCTGTGGGCCCCCATTACCCATGCAGTGCTCTACCCCCGAGGGCATTCGTCCGACGCTCTACCTAAATAGATTTCGCGGAGAACCAGCTATCTCCGAGTTTGATTGGCCTTTCACCCCTAGGCACACCTCATCCCGACCTTTTTCAACAGGTGTGGGTTCGGACCTCCAACAGGTGTTACCCTGTCTTCATCCTGGACATGCCTAGATCACTCGGTTTCGGGTCTGATCCCACGAACTCCAGCGCCCTATTAAGACTCGCTTTCGCTGCGCCTACGCCTAGCGGCTTAAGCTTGCTCGTGAGACCAAGTCGATGACCCATTATACAAAAGGTACGCCGTCAGCGCGCAAGGCGCCTTCGACTGATTGTAGGCGTCCGGTTTCAGGGACTGTTTCACTCCCCTTGTCGGGGTGCTTTTCACCTTTCCCTCACGGTACTGGTTCGCTATCGGTCAGCAAGGAGTACTTAGCCTTCGAGGGTGGTCCCCCGATCTTCAGACAGGATTTCACGTGTCCCGCCCTACTTGATACGTGCCGCAACGCTTCGAATACGGGGCTGTCACCCGCTCCGGCCCACCTTTCCAGATGGTTCTTCTCACGTCTTGGCCTCGGCTGGTCCCCGTTCGCTCGCCACTACTGGGGGAGTATCTGTTGATTTCCTTTCCTCCGGGTACTTAGATGTTTCAGTTCCCCGGGTTCGCTCTTATAACCCTATGTATTCAGGTCATAAGTACCTGTCTTTACTCCCAGATAGCCGCTTCGCCCCCGGCCGTCGAAGACGGCCACCGGCAATGCGCCGGCACGGAGTGTATTGCGAAGCAATATCTGAGAATAATCAGGTGGGTTGCCCCATTCGGAGATCCGCGGGTCAAAGGCTATTCTCGCCTCGCCGCGGCTTATCGCAGAGTATCACGTCCTTCATCGCCTCTTGCTGCCAAGGCATCCACCAAACGCCCTTCTCGCGCTTGATCTGATCCAGGGAAAGACTGGCTCTCCCCGAGACGCGCGGCCTTTTGCCTTCCGCGCGCCATCGATCAGAAGCATACTATCCCGCTCCCCCGGGCTGGTTCGCCCCGAGGGAACATGCGGCCGCCCCGAGGGACGGCCTTATGGTTAGTGTACTTGACTTGGATAGTCACATGCCCTGCCTCCGGTCCGGAGACCTCGGCGGATACGGAACGCACTGCCCGCATCGGCATGATGACTGATGTATCTCTCTTCACGATGTTAAGTCGTCCAACCGGACGGGCAAACGGTTCCGCGAACCGCTTGCCGATCCGGTCCTGGTGGAGCGTATCGGGATCGAACCGATGACCCCCTGCTTGCAAAGCAGGTGCTCTCCCAGCTGAGCTAACGCCCCGGGTGCTCCTTTGCACGCTACCGTCTCCGGCTGATCGAGCGCATCGGGCACCAAGCCCAACCGACCTCAAGCAGCGCGCAGCGCGGTAGGTCAAAAAGGATTTGGTGGGTCGAGGAGGACTTGAACCTCCGACCTCACGCTTATCAGGCGTGCGCTCTAACCACCTGAGCTACCGACCCAGACCGGGCGGTGGCCCGTAATCACTGACCTGAAGGGATATGAGGACGGTCCGGTTCGACCCTTATCGCGCTACCGCCTTTCGGCTGCGTGAGCGCATTCGGGCCTGTGCCCTGCCGATCCGCGCTGATCCAACGCGGTCCCGGCCTTCGGGCTGCTAAGTGATCCACGTGGACGGCGAGGCCGTCCATCCAGGATCATCCTTAGAAAGGAGGTGATCCAGCCGCAGGTTCCCCTACGGCTACCTTGTTACGACTTCACCCCAGTCGCTGAGCTTACCGTGGTCGGCTGCCTCCTGCGAACAGGTTGGCGCACCGCCTTCGGGTAAACCCAACTCCCATGGTGTGACGGGCGGTGTGTACAAGGCCCGGGAACGTATTCACCGCGGCATGCTGTTCCGCGATTACTAGCGATTCCGACTTCATGCCCTCGAGTTGCAGAGGACAATCCGAACTGAGACGGTTTTTGGGGATTAACCCATTGTCACCGCCATTGTAGCACGTGTGTAGCCCAACCCGTAAGGGCCATGAGGACTTGACGTCATCCACACCTTCCTCCCGCTTATCACGGGCAGTTCCCCTAGAGTGCCCAACTGAATGCTGGCAACTAAGGGTGTGGGTTGCGCTCGTTGCCGGACTTAACCGAACATCTCACGACACGAGCTGACGACAGCCATGCAGCACCTGTGCTGGATCCAGCCGAACTGACCCATCGATCTCTCGATGGTACGATCCGCATGTCAAGGGTTGGTAAGGTTCTGCGCGTTGCTTCGAATTAAACCACATGCTCCACCGCTTGTGCGGGCCCCCGTCAATTCCTTTGAGTTTTAACCTTGCGGCCGTACTCCCCAGGCGGAATGCTTAATCCGTTAGGTGTGACACCGAACAGCATGCTGCCCGACGTCTGGCATTCATCGTTTACGGTGTGGACTACCAGGGTATCTAATCCTGTTTGCTCCCCA
The DNA here is from genome assembly GCA_963829665.1 of uncultured Alphaproteobacteria bacterium. Lineage (GTDB taxonomy): Bacteria > Pseudomonadota > Alphaproteobacteria > Rhodobacterales > Rhodobacteraceae > Palleronia. The sequence continues at coordinate 848,989 of CAWHJL010000001.1, forward strand.
CACTTTCGCACCTCAGCGTCAGTATCGAGCCAGTGAGCCGCCTTCGCCACTGGTGTTCCTCCGAATATCTACGAATTTCACCTCTACACTCGGAATTCCACTCACCTCTCTCGAACTCCAGACACCCAGTATCAAGGGCAGTTCCGGGGTTGAGCCCCGGGATTTCACCCCTGACTTAAATGTCCGCCTACGCGCGCTTTACGCCCAGTAATTCCGAACAACGCTAGTCCCCTCCGTATTACCGCGGCTGCTGGCACGGAGTTAGCCGGGACTTCTTTACCGGGTACCGTCATTATCTTCCCCGGCGAAAGAGCTTTACGATCCTAAGACCTTCGTCACTCACGCGGCATGGCTAGATCAGGGTTGCCCCCATTGTCTAAGATTCCCCACTGCTGCCTCCCGTAGGAGTCTGGGCCGTGTCTCAGTCCCAGTGTGGCTGGTCATCCTCTCAAACCAGCTACTGATCGTCGGCTTGGTAGGCCGTTACCCCACCAACTACCTAATCAGACGCGGGCCGATCCTTCTCCGATAAATCTTTCCCTCGAAAGGCGTATACGGCATTACTCCCAGTTTCCCGGGGCTATTCCGTAGAGAAGGGCACGTTCCCACGCGTTACTCACCCGTCCGCCGCTCACCCCGAAGGGTGCGCTCGACTTGCATGTGTTAAGCCTGCCGCCAGCGTTCGTTCTGAGCCAGGATCAAACTCTCAAGTTGAAACATCCGAAGATGTATCCTTGACGTCCGAACCTCTGCACATCCTTCGATCTGCGCTACCGCCTCCGGCTGCTTGAGCGCGCATGCACCCAAGCAGAACCGTCGAACGGTCGGACCAAACCGAAAAGTCTCTGTCTGTCGTGCATCGATCCTCCAAAGAGGACGCGACGCCGCCAAACAGTGAAGCTGACACTCCCATCATCGCACCGGCCGAAACCAGCGCTAGGAAGCCGATATGCAAACGTCCCAATCGTCGAAACGAACCGAGACCGCCCGCATATCCCTTCAGATACTCGCGATGTCAAAGAGCACGGGACAAAACCAACCGAAGTGCGCCCTATAGTGCCGGCGCGCCCCGCCAATCCTGCCCCAAATTCCGTCCGCCTCCCCTGCCAGACATCCAGACCCGGTGTCAACCAGATCGTCCGCCCCGCCCGGAAAAGCGCCCCGGCAAGCACCTCAGCGCCGCCGGTGACGCGCTATCTACGTATCCCCCCCATACCCCGCAAGCGAAAAACGACAGAACAATGAGG
>CAWHJL010000002.1:0-361786 GCA_963829665.1 uncultured Alphaproteobacteria bacterium
TTCCTCATAACGAGGCGTTTCGTCTGTGCTGTCAGCAGTATGCCGGCTACGCATCCGTTCTTCCAATTTCGCGGGGTCTCCGATCTGGCTGGCATGGCACTTTAACGCCCTGATTTTATCGTCCCAGGTGGAGGTCACATCGATAACAACATTTGGCTGAGAGGTAACGGATAACCATACTTCTTTGATCGAATGCGGTTCCAATCCTTCGAGCAGCAACTCGGGAAAATAAAGTGGGTTGCCGGTCGCAGGAAAAATCGCGTCGACCACGATCTGACCTGCCGCCCGATGATCCGGGTGGTTAAATGGAAGCCTCGTTTGGGAAAATATTGGTTGGATCGCACGAAACAACCACATCCGGGCGTTCTTCACGGATGATGCGGGTAACGCGTTTACGTGTTTCGAGGCTGGGCACGGGCATCCATCCTCATAATCCAGGAACCGGACATTTTCCACGCCCAATTCCTTCGCGGCTGCCGCCTGTTCAACTTCACGTTTCATCGCCAGATCGAATGAGCGCACGTTACGCTCATTTGAACCTTTATCACCGCGCGTAAGCAGGCAGTATCGTACCTGATGGCCCATCTCCGTCCAGCGCCGGATGGTCGCTCCACAAAAAAATTCCGGGTCATCCGGATGTGCCAGGATGACAGGATCTTTGTTTTTTCTTCCCCGTTTTCAATGGATTCAGCCATGTTCTTTAACTCCCTATTTATTTGGTATTTTCGCAATCCCCGGTACACCCATCGTGCTCACAAGGGGTCTGGGCTTTTTTAATAAAATTCTCCAGTTCTTCCGCGGGTTGGATATCCGCCTTTGCGAATTCACGGTAGCCTACGCCGGGCAGGTCAACCAACACACCTTCGCGCAAGGGAAACACGTCGATCACTTTCCCTTCTCCTTGGGGAGTCTTTACCCGTTTGTTCTTTTTGGGCAGTTCCTTGCGCGCCTGGACATACTGCTCGTATTCGTAAATCAAGCAGCAGCGCAGCCGCCCACACATGCCAGTAATTTCGGAAGGCGTAAGGGAAATACCCTGCTCTTTCGCCATTTTGATCGAGATCGAATTAAAGTCGGTAAAGATTTTGAACAGCAGCGAACTTCAAGTCCGCAGGCGCCCATTCCACCGATAATTTTGGCGACATCTCGCGGGCCAATTTGCCTCAGATCCACTTGAGATGGTGCTAATTGCTTTTGCATGTCGTTCCGCAGAGATTTGAGGTCAACCTTTTCTTCATTTTCGCTGCTGTACATGATCGCCAGGCGCGATCCATCAAAACTGTATTCCGCGGCGATAATTTTTATATTCGATAATCCAATTTCTCTGGCGCGCTGTTTGCAGATTGCGACCACTTCAGATTCGCGCTGCTGCCAGATCTGGCGCAAGAGCAAATCGCGAGGCGTCGCGCGCCTGTCGACCGGTTTCCAGCTACCTTCAGGCGGCAAACTAGGCTCTGCTACCCTCTGGGCCACCTGACCTAACTGCCATCCCCGGCTCGTTTCAACAATAACAGAATCCCCTATTCGAATGTCGAGAATATTGGCGTCAAAATGATATATCTTACCAATTTTAGAGAACCGAACCCCCACAATATTGGGTTGCGTCTCAGTCATGATACCTATCCTATAATATTGATTGGAATACCTGCGCCATTTTGGAATGAGGCAACGCTCAATTTCGCTGCAATTTCCTGAGCAATCGCGATCAAGGCTTTCGCTGCAGCCAATTCAGGAGCGCTTACGACAATGGGCGTTCCATTGTCACCCCCAACCCGCACCGTTGGGTCGAGGGGGATTGTACCAATAAAAGGAACACCGGTTTTCAACGCCATCTGTTCGCCACCGCCCGTTCCAAAAACATCTAACCGGGAGCCATCTGGCATTGTCAGGTAACTCATATTTTCAACGATCCCTAGAATGGGAACATTTAACTGGCGGAACATTTCCAGGCCCCGCGTAGCGTCTTCGATGGATACCTGCTGAGGAAGAGTGACAATCACACCGCCACTTAAGGGTACTGACTGCGCCAGGCTTAATTGTGCATCGCCTGTGCCCGGGGGCAGATCGATGACCAGGTAATCTAATTCGCCCCAAACCACGTCTTCCAGGAATTGGCGAATAGCACTGTGCAGCATCGGCCCCCGCCAGATCAAGGGCTGTCCGGGTTTCACCAGGAAACCGATCGACATCAACTTCACCCCATGAGCATCCGCGGGGATCAGTTTGTTGTCTTTCGGCTGGGGTAAGCGGTGAACGCCCATCATGGTTGGCACGTTGGGACCGTAAATATCTGCATCCAATAACCCAACTCGTGCGCCGCTTTGCGCCAGAGCCACAGCTATGTTCACCGCCACAGTAGATTTTCCAACACCGCCTTTACCAGAGGCAATCGCCACCACGTTACGCACCGGCAGGGATAACAACCCCCGTGATCGCCCGTCAGAGCGGACGTTGGCGTCCATTTTGATGGTCACATTTTCCACACCGGAAATTGCGAGAACCGCTTCACGTGCTTCTTTTTCAATTCTGCCGCGCAATGGGCAGGCCGGAGTGGTTAAAACGATCGTAAAACTTATCGTCCCATCATTGATCTCCAAATTCTGGATCATATTGAGGGTTACGAGGTCTTTATGTAATTCTGGTTCTTGAACCTTGCTCAATGCGGCCAGGACATTATCTTGGCTGATGGATTGATTTGCCGTTAAATTCCCTTTCAAAGGTTAACGTTAAACAACCTGGACTTACCTATCCAGGAATGATTCGGCTTCTTTCTTGGCTTGTTGAAACAAGTCCACCAATTCCTGATCGTTGCCACGGAAACGACGGATATTCTGCCGGGCGCATAAAGTACATCCTTTCATCGCCCGAAATAAATCCGCGTTACAACCCACACAGCCATCCAAGCGCACCATCATTAAAACAAACCCCATCTGGTCGGTCAGTTCGGCTTCCGGGGAGGAAACTCGGTCCACCAAATCTTGCCATTCTTTCCCCCGCATCGCGCTTAATGATGCTGCGACCCGCAAGGGAAATAACAATTCTGTGTCCGAATTATACATCTTTATCCCGCCTGAGGCGCTGTCCCGGTAGGCGACTTCTTTGCAGCCTTGGCAGCCTCTTTTTCAGCCCGGGCCTTTTCTTCACGATCATAATTGGTCGGCCGGATCTGAGCATAGTATGAAACTGGCCTGCTCAATTTTTCAATATCGTAAATGTTATCTTTTTTACGATCGTAACTGGCGATTTCAAAGTCGTGATCCATCTTAATCGCATCGAACGGGCAGTATTCGGCGCAAAAACCGCAATTCATGCAGATATCGGTGTCAATATAAAATTCTGCCGGAGACGGAACAGGCCTTCCCGTGTTTGGGTCGGTAGCGCGATAAATCCAGATGCACTGTGGTGGGCAAACTTTCGCACAGATTCCACAGGATGTACAGCGCTGGTTCTGTTCTCCGTTTGGGCCTTCTTCATAAATCAGGAAAGGGATAAATCGGAACTCTTCGGGCGTAGCAAGTCTTTCTTCAGGATATTGAACCGTAAATACGCCCCGCACGTCTCCGCTGGAGCGAAATTCCATGCCATCTTCTGTTTTATATAACTTGCCGCGCCAGAGCATATCTTCCCAATACGTTAACAAAAAATGTTTCAGGGTGACGCCCAGACCTTTGATGATCCCAAAACCATTCATGCCTGTTCTCCTTATTACCGGTCCACTTCTCCCAGAACGATATCTACCGCTCCCAAGACCACCACAAAATCGGCGACTTTCCCACCGCGACAGCTTTCTGCCAAAGAGGTCAGATTGATAAAGGATGGGGCTCGGACGTGATAGCGGACGGGATTAGGTTTACCATTGGAAATCAGATAAAATCCCAACTCGCCCTTGGGACCTTCAACCCGCCCGTAGGCTTCTCCAGCTGGTACACGAACCTGGTATGCCGGCTTGCCGGTCTGGATCGGTCCCTCAGGAATTTCACGGACGACCTGTTTTAGAATCTTGATACTTTGGCGCATTTCTTCGATCCGCACCAAATACCGGTCATAGACATCGCCTTTTGTTCCGGTAACGACATCGAAATCAAGACGGTCATAAATACTGTATGGTTCGGCTCGCCGCACATCATATGGCACGCCAGAAGCGCGCAGCATCGGCCCGGCGCACGAAAAAGCAATGGCCTGTTCTGCCGTTAAAATACCCACATCTTCACATCGGGCGCGTAAGATTTCGTTTTCAGTCAGGTAAGTGTCCAATTCTTCAATTTTCCGCGGGAGCCGGTCGAACACCAGATCTTCGGTTTTTTCGAGAATGCCTTCCGGTAGATCTCGGGCCACACCGCCAAAACGGAAATAATTGCACATCATTCGAGAACCAGAAACTGCTTCAAATATGTCCAGGATCAATTCGCGTTCTTCAAGTGCGTAGAGAGCCGGCGTAAAATAAGCGCCCAGGTCATTTAACAAGAACCCGGTGGACATGATATGGCTGCTGATCCGGGTCAGTTCGGCCATCATCACCCGGATATATTCCGCTCGTTCCGGCGGCTTGATATTCATCAGTTTCTCCACCGCCAAAACATAGCCAAAATTATTGCTCATTGAGGAAATATAATCCAGGCGATCGGTGAAGGGAATATTTTGCAGGTAGGTGTTGCGTTCGCCGATTTTTTCGTGGTTGCGGTGAAGGTACCCCATGACCGGTTTCAGCTCGATGATTGTCTCCCCTTCAACCACAGCTACCATTCGGAAAACACCGTGGGTTGATGGATGCTGTGGGCCAAGATTCACGATAATGCGGTCTGTTCGCAGGCCGTCTTCAGCCGCCTGAATCTTTTTCAGCATATCATAGAGAGACTTCTCCGGATCCGACACCCAGTTTTCAGGGTCAAAATCGCTGGGATAGGCGAGGTTGTCATCGAAAGGATTCTCATCTTCTACGCGGACAATATGCCCATCCGGCCAACGGCTCTTAAATGGCTTGGCATCTTCTTCGAAATATGCTTCTTTCCAATCTTTACGCAGTGGATGTCCGGCAAAACCTTCCCACATTAAGATCCGCCGTAGATCGGGATGATTTTCAAAGCGAATCCCCAGCAAATCCCATGCTTCACGCTCCTGAAACTCTGCGCCTGGGTAAAGCGAAACCAGCGAAGGCACCACCGCTTCTGCCCGGCTGGTTTGGGTCTTTAACACCAGCGATGGGCCGCCAGTGGTTTTGTAAAAATGATAAACCACTTCCATCAAATCGTCAGGGAAAAAATCTACGCCAGTGACAGAAGATAAATAATCGTATCCCAGATCATCCCTGATCGTCTGAGCGACCTCTAATAAATGCTCGGGTTTTACCAGAAAGCCCTCAAAATTAGCTCGCGTATCGGCGCTAACCCATTCAGGGAAACGTGCTTCCAGTTCAGAAATCAAGGCAGGGCTGGTTATCTCGCTCATACCGCACCTCCGTCGCTGTTTTCTCCACCTGCCATAGCATTTTCTTCGACTACCGATTGAGAGGCAAGCTTTATCTTCGCATATTTGGTTGGATCCATAAGATCCGGCCCTAAAACCGGGACGGGGATATCACCCACCAATTCTTTTTGGTACCAACGCACTTCTTTCAATGACTCTTTATCAATCTTTTTCTGCAAGGCGATCAAACCATTGAGCAAGGATTGGGGGGTTGGCGGGCATCCGGGAATGTAAACGTCGACCGGCATGTATTTGTCTACCCCAGAAACTACATTGTAGCCTTCCTTGAAAGGCCCCCCACCTGAGGCACAGGCTCCCATCGCAACGACATATTTAGGTTCGGCCATCTGGTTATAAAGACGCACCAATTGCGGAATCATCTTCTTTGTAACCGTGCCGGAAATAATCATCACGTCCGCCTGGCGTGGGCTGGGACGCATCACTTCCATCCCGAAACGGGCAAAATCGTAACGAGCGGCTGCAGTGCATATCATCTCAATTGCGCAGCAAGCCAGGCCGGACATCAGCGGCCAGACAGAATTTCTCCGGCTCCAATTGTAGATTCGGTCTAATGTGGTTAAGGTTACTTGTTGGCGTAGCTCAGGGGGAACATCTGATCCAGGGAGGTTGAGATCATCATCTTGCGTCAAAATTACACCGCCTTTCGTTGGGACAAGTGGGGTCAATGTATTCTAACACCCATCACCCAGGTGTCAAGTGAGTTTAATGCAAATAATTATTTGCTAAATTATTCACCCATTGTATAATTGAACTATGAACACCCAGGAAGAGATAGTACGGTACCTCCAGTCGCATCCCTATTCTTGCGCGGAGGAATTGGGCACGGTCCTCGGAAAAACGCGAGCCAATATCCAGCACCATTTAAAATTGCTGGAGCAGGCCAACGTCATCGCAAAGGTCTCGATCGCCCAACCCAGGCCAATCCGTGGGCGACCGCGAGCTTATTTTTCATTGGCGCCGGAAAAACGATCCAACAATATTGCTTCTCTTGCAAGCGCCCTTCTTCATTTCCTGCTCGAATCGGGGAATGGCTGATTCGTTGCATCCGCGTTGGAGCGAATTGCCGAGCAAATGCTGTCTCCGGGCAAGGCCGCCTCAACCCTGACCCAACGGCTGAACCACATCGTTAAAGAGCTTTCCAATTTGGGTTACCAGGCCCGCTGGGAAGCCCATGCGGATGGACCTCAGATCGTTTTTAGAAACTGCCCATATCACCCTTTGCCTGATCAATATCCACAGTTGTGCCATATGGATGCCTTGGTAATCATGAAAAACCTGGGGGTGTCAGAACCAGTCCAAGCTGCGAAAATTCAAATCCCTGTCCAACCTTCCTGTCGGTTCATCGTAAAGGAATCATGAAAACAGGATGGTGCTCATCCTTACCCCGCCCATTCTCTTATACGCATCTTAGATGAGGACATTAGGAACCCAAAATGATGATAAGCAACCCAAAAATACTCAATATTGCCCACCGCGGCGCCCGATCTCTTGCCCCAGAAAATACCTTGTTGGCCGCTCAAAAAGGATGGGAGATTGGGGCCGATCTATGGGAATTGGATGTCGCGGTCACTGCGGATGGAGAAATGGTCGTCATTCATGACGACACCCTGGCCAGAACCTCAAATGCAGCCGAGGTATTTCCAGGCCGGGCCCTCTGGGAAGTGCATAACTTCACCCTGTTAGAAATAAAATCTTTGGATTTTGGTTCCTGGTATCTAAAAACCGACCCTTTTAGCCAGATCGCTACTGGAAATGTACCTTTGCCAGACCAGCAATCGTTCAAGGATGCCTCGATTCCGACCTTACGGGAAGCGCTCGAATTTACGAAAAGTCATCAATGGCGGGTGAATGTCGAAATAAAGAATCTGACCGCGAAACCCGGTGACGCGTTCGTCGTCGAAAATGTAATCACACTGATCAAAGATCTACAGATGGAAGATGATGTACTTATTTCGTCCTTTAATCATCCCTATCTCGTCCGAGTGAAAAAGGCCAACCCGGTAATCACCACTGCAGCCCTGGTCGGTCAGACTGTCGCTGATCCGGTGGCATTACTCGCACAGTTGGGGGCGGATGCTTTCAACCCGAGTATTGGAGCCAGCCATGTGGAGCAATTTGCCGCGCTGCGTAAAGCGGGTAAGGATATTTTCGTTTGGACGGTGAATGATGAAGGCATGATGGAAAGGCTGATTGAGATGGGGGCAACGGGTTTAATTACCGATTTTCCCCAGCGTTTAAAATCCATTCTTAGCTCACCCTAGTCTCATATTCTTTCTGCTAAAATCAAACCACGTCAAAATACAAATTCAAGGATAGGTTCGATGAAAACCATTGGTTTAATCGGCGGAATGAGTTGGGAATCCACGGCTGAATATTACCGGCTGTTGAATGAAACCATCCATGATCGTCTGGGCGGTTTTCATTCGGCAAAATGCGTGTTGGTGTCCGTAGATTTTGCCGAAATAGAAGTGCTGCAAAGCGAAAATCGCTGGGATGAGGCCACCCAGGCCATGGTTTCTGCAGCCAGGCAGCTGGAACAAGCCGGGGCTGATTTCATTCTGCTTTGCACCAACACCATGCATAAATGCGCCTCAGAAATTCAGCAAGCCACCAGTTTACCTTTTTTGCATATCGCCGATGCAACTGCACAGGCCGTAAAAGCTCAGCATCTGCGGAAGGTTGGCTTGCTGGGTACGCGGTTCACCATGGAAGAGCCGTTTATGAAAGATCGTTTGACTGAAAAATTCGGCTTGAATGTGCTGGTTCCTTCAGCTGCTGAAAGAGAACAAGTCCACCGAATCATATACGACGAATTGGTGCATGGCGCTATCCTGGAAAATTCCCGGCAGGTGTACCTTCAGATGATGCGTCAGCTCATCGCCCAGGGAGCGGAAGGCATCATTCTGGGATGCACAGAAATTGGTTTGCTGATCAACCAGGCGGATAGTCCAGTGCCCGTATTTGATACGACCCAAATACACGCTCTGGCAGCTGTTGATTTTTCTCTAAGCGGTGATTAATTGCGCTTTGCCAGAATTCATCTACAATGGTAGATGATAGTTGGGAGGCGAACATGACCAGAAGGCACTGGTTCGAGGCATTACCGTTACAAACGAAGCGATTATGGCTAGTGGAAAGCCGTAATTGATCCAGACAATTTGGGGTATTGAGCATATTCGACTCTGAACTCATTAAAAACACACTGGAGAGACATATATGGCGCATGAGGTCGTGAAATCGGGTTTCACAGCATTGGTCGATCGTTTAAATCGCTTCCCGCAAGGCGCACCGCCATCGCAGACGTTGTATAAAATCCTCAATATTTTATTCAGTGAAAATGAAGCCCGCCGGGTGGCATTGCTGCCGATTAAACCTTTTACGGTGCGCCAGGCAGCTGGGATCTGGAAAGTGAGTCTCAACGAGGCCCAAAATGTCCTGGAGGGACTGGCAGATCGGGCAATCCTGGTTGACTCTGAACACGATGGCGAGGTCTCTTACACTCTGCCGCCTCCAATGGCCGGATTTTTTGAATTTTCGATGATGCGTTTGCGGGGAGATGTCGATCAGAAGTTGCTCGGAGAATTGTTTTACCAGTACATGAACGTGGAAGAGGATTTTATCAAGTGCCTCTTTACCCATGGCGAAACGCAGCTTGGACGGACATTCGTTAATGAACCGGCGCTGCCCGCCGAATCCACTTTGCGGGTGCTGGATTACGAACGCGCCAGCGAAGTTATTCGGACGGCGACTCACCGCGGGATTGGGGTATGTTATTGCCGGCATAAGATGCAGCACATGGATCGTGCTTGTGATGCACCCATGGATATTTGCATGACTTTCAACACCAGCGCCAATTCTTAATCCGCCATCATTATGCCCGTGAGGTAGATGTCGAAGAAGGTCTGGATTTGTTGCAGCAGGCCTATGAAAACAACCTGGTGCAATTTGGTGAAAATGTCCGAGAAGGCGTCAATTTTATATGCAATTGCTGCGGCTGTTGCTGTGAAGCGCTAATCGCTCAGCGGCGATTTAGCGTGCTGCATCCCATCCACACCACCAACTTTATCCCGCAGATTGACTTATCTGCCTGTAACGGCTGCGGTAAATGCGTGGTAGCGTGTCCTGTGGAAGCCATGACCCTGGTTTCGATAAACGATCCGAACTATCCCAGGCATAAAAAGGCAAAATTAGATGAGGATCTCTGCCTGGGCTGCGGGGTCTGCGTGCGCAGTTGCCAAAAGACAGGCATTCGATTGGTTCAGCGGCCGGAACGTGTCCTCACGCCGCTGAATTCGGTGCATCGCGTGGTCGTCATGGCTGTCGAACGCGGCAATCTGCAAAACTTGATTTTTGATAACCAGGCGATGTGGAACCATCGCGCGATGGCCGCTATTCTGGGCGCTATCCTGCGCCTGCCGCCAGTTTATCAGGTCATGGCTTCGCGCCAGATGAAATCCAGATATTTAGAGGCTCTGATCCAAAAGATCAAGATATAATTCATCTGATGAAAACCATTGTCATCGCTTCAAAAAATCCTGTCAAAGCTGCTTCGGCTTTGAGCGGTTTTCAACGGGTATTTCCTGCTGAAGAATTTAAGATACTGCCGGTTCAGGTGCCGTCGAACGTCTCGGATCAACCGCTTACCTCAGAGGAGACCCTGACTGGTGCCACCAACCGGGCTGCCAATGCCAGGCAAATGGTTCCGGACGCAGATTTTTGGGTGGGAATCGAGGGAGGGGTCGAGGAAGACGGACAGGAAATGGCAGTATTTGCCTGGGTTGTCGTCATGTCACAGGATCAAATGGGTAAGGGCCGCACCGGCACCTTTTTTCTGCCTCCTCGATTGTCGAACCTAGTGCGCGATGGCATCGAATTGGGTGAAGCGGATGATATTGTCTTCAACCGCTTCAACTCTAAACAAAAAAACGGCGCCATCGGTATTCTCTCTGGCGACCTGGTCGATCGCACCCAACTATATGAAATGGCAGTGATTTTTGCACTCCTGCCTTTTCGCAACCAGGATATATATCGGACCTCATGACACATTCCATTCAATCGATCTGTGTATATTGTGGGTCGGCAGATCACCTTCATCCTGAATATCTGGCGGGAGCCAGGGAGTTAGGTGCCGTGCTGGCGCGATCGGGCATCCGCCTGGTCTATGGCGCCGGAAAAACCGGCATGATGGGCGCGGTCGCAGATGGTTCGCTGCAAGCGGGAGGAGAGGTTGTGGGTGTCGTGCCAGAAAACCTCAATACCCCCCAATTAATTCACGCTCATCTCAGCCAATTGGAAGTCGTGCCAGATATCCATCTTCGGAAAGCCCGCATGTCTGCCCTGGCAGATGCTTTTATCGCCCTGCCAGGAGGATATGGAACTTTTGACGAATTGTTCGAGACACTAACCTGGGCTCAGATCGGGTTGCATCAAAAACCGGTCGGCTTGATGAATATACGCAGCTATTTCGATCCCTTGCTGGCGATGATCCAGAAAGCCCACACTGAAGGATTTATCTATGCTGAGCATAAAATGCTCTTCATTCATGACATCTCTCCCACCAGCTTACTGACTCGATTATGTGCTTTCTCAGCCCCCGAAAACCTCAATCGCTGGGTAGACCGACAGGACCCCGATTAAGACAAATCGTAAAAGCCGGTCGGCCTCGCGGCGACCATGCGAAATTGCATTCCTACTGATTGCTGATTGCTGACAAGCTGAAATGCTATATAAGCTGGTCGCGCTGAGCGGGACAACACCTTAACATCAAAAAAGGAACAACTCATGAGCGCAAAACAGTATCTTGGAACCACAACTGTAACCCAAATTGGGTTAGTGGTGGCAAATATCGACAAATCGATCGATGCATATTGTTCGGTCCTGGGCCTTCCCCGTCCAGATGTAATCGAAACCGATGAATATGAGAAAGCCAAAACCAGTTACCGCGGACATCCGACTCCAGCCCGGGCAAAGCTGGCCTTCTTTGATTTAGGTCAGGTTTCGTTGGAATTAATCGAACCGGTCGGCGAACCCAGCACCTGGAAAGAAGCCCTTGAGAAAAATGGCGAAGGATTTCCACCACATTGCCTTCCAAATAAAGGATACTGCTAGAATTGTGCAAAACCTTCAATCAAACGGGGCTGAAATGGTCCAACAAGGTCATTATCCTGGCGGTATGTACACCTACATGGATGCGACCCAAAAATTAGGGTTGGTATTGGAATTGCTCGAGAATTTCGATTAATATGCGAATTCTGAACGAACGGCAGGAAAACCTCATCCGCAATGAACGCAAAGCGCTCATCGATTTGCGTTTAACCATGGTTGAGTTCGGCGGGAAAACCGAAGAAAGCGATTTGCTGGGGAAATCGATCGACCAGTTGGATGAGTTATTCCTCCTCGTGGTGGTGGGGGAGTTCAATTCAGGAAAAAGCGCATTCATTAATGCCCTACTAGGTCAAAGCATATTGCCCGAAGGCGTAACCCCCACAACCAGCCAGATCGACGTTCTGCAATACGGCCCAGAACACCAACGCTCAGTGGTCAACAAGAACCAGAGCCTGGTCACTGTTTCCCGCCGAACTGCTCAGGGTAATGAGTATTGTCGACACGCCCGGCACCAATGCCATCATCCGCGAACACGAACAAATCACTACCCATTTTATTCCCCGGGCAGACCTGGTTTTATTCATAACCTCAGCTGACCGCCCATTCACCGAAAGCGAACGTCAGTTCATGGTCCAGGTTCGGGATTGGGGGAAAAAAATCGTTCTGGTCATCAATAAAGCGGATCTGATCACGAGCGATGCCGACCGGCTTGAGATCATCCGTTACGTCACGGAGAACGCCCGCCACCTTTTAGGCGTGGCTCCAGACGTATTTCTGGTAAGCGCCCGGCTGGCACTGCAAGGTCGGTTGGGCCAGGTCCAGGCTGGTGTAGCCAGTGGGTTCGAACAGCTCGAAGGGTTTATCCAGGAAAGGTTGGATGAGATTGGGCGATTAAAACTGAAACTGCTCAGCCCTTTAGGCACCGGCCTCAAGGTCATCAACTACATTCAGGAAATCATCATCGGCCGGCTGCTGCTGCTTGAAAAGGATTTCCAAATGTTGGCGGACGTCGATGCCCAACTGGCTGCCTATAACCAGGACCATAAACGAAATTTTAAATTCCGATTAGCAGACGTAGAAAATCCTTTGTATGAATTGGAAATTCGCGGTGATGATTTCTTTGACGATACCATGCGCCTGGCAAGGGTCTTTGATTTGCTCAACAAGGAACGTATCCGTCAGGAATTTGAGCGTGAAGTCATCCGCGATGCGCCCCAAAACGTCGATGAACAGGTCAACTACATTATCGATTGGATGATTGAAGCTCAACTCCACCAGTGGGAGTTTATATCCAAACATATCGCCGATCGCAGGCAGGAGCACCAGAACCGGATCGTAGGGGATGTGGGTGGCAGCTTTGATTATGACCGAGCTCGCATGATGGATGCGTTGGGCAGGGACGCACGCAAGGTGATCGATACCTTCGACAAGAGCCATGAAGCCAAATTGATTGCCGAAGATGCCCAGACCATGGTCACTACTTCGTTGGCCGTAGAAGCCGGGGCGATCGGATTAGGTGCCTTGGTCACCGTCCTGGCAACAACTGCTGCCGCGGATGTGACCGGCATTGTTTCGGCGAGCGTTATTGCGGCCCTGGGTTTATTTATCATACCTTCCCGGCGTAAGGCAGCTAAAAAGGATTTACGAGAGAAAATCACCCACCTGCGAACCCACCTGGTTAATTCTCTGACCAAAGCTTTCGAACTTGAAATGGCACGCAGCCAGCAAAGAGTGCGCGAAGCCATTACTCCCTATGCGCGGTTTGTTCGAACGGAAAGCGAGAAATTGCTGGGGGCAAAGGAGCAATTTACGTCCATCAGAGCCGAATTAGAACGGTTAGCAGGCGAAATCAATTCATTAGTTGCATAATCGCAGCCTCAGACAATGATCCAAGGGGATTTTTTTCATTTAATAAACTGGGTACCGCGGAAATCCGAGACGCCTACCGCAAGGCGCGCGCCCATAAGGACGCGTTCAACGCGCTCATGGCGGTCGGTGGGCTTGGCGATGCTTCGGCTTGCCGCGCCGTCATCAAGCGTGGACGCCCGGTGGAGGACGCGATCCGCTGCTTGTCGACAAGCGAGAAGATCGCGGTTGCGCTCTCGTTCGGCCGGATGGACTTGCTTCCCGACGGCTATCAGGAATTCCGGTACGCATAGCACCGCCTCGACGATCGCCAGCGTCACCTCGTAGATACACTGGCGCGGGCCTCTTGGATCTATTGAGCACCGAGCGGCGATCTGCGCTCTACGACGATCCCATAGTTAGTTGCCGCTCCGGTTGTTGCTGGCGGACCTTCCCGATCTTCACCTTCGGCGGCTGTTCCCTGGCGGGAGCGGTCGCCGATTGCGTTTCGGGGTCGACCTCCATGTCCGACGACAAACCGGTATCCGCTGCCGGTTTATCCCGGGCCCAGGCCACGGCCTGCGCCCACGGGTCGAGGCAGTCGAGGTGGGGCGCGGCAGTGATCGCCGCCGCACGCGCTTCGGCGGTCGTCGCCGTCCTTATGGCGGCCTCGGCGTCTGCGGCCTCGGCGCGGCGGCGTGCTTCCGTCTCTTCGGCCAGGCGCCCGGAAACCTCCTCCCGCGCCTTCTTGCGTTCGGCGGCGCGCAGGGCGAGCCAGCTCATCCAAAGGATGTCGTTAGCCTCGCGGATCTGGGCGCGGGTCCGGCCAGAGACCGTGTCGTCCAGCCCGTCGTCCGCGACGCGGCGACGGCTGCGGGCGGTGTTCCTCGGGCCGGCCTTGCGCTGCGCCACGAGACCCTCCGGCGCGTCGCCCGCCGCGGCCTGCCGATCGTAGCTCCGCAGATCGACCCGGTCGGCGACCCCTGTTTTTCGAGGGCGCGGTTCACTCGCGCTCTGCCATTCATCCCGGGACCGCTGGACGAATTCGGGGCCTTTCCGAACGTCGTCGAGTTCGCGAAGCTTCCTGCCGAACGTCTCCGTCTCGAGGATCCCATTTCCGCGTCGGGCAAAGGATGTGGACATGGTGGTTGAGCGGGTTTCCCCGTTCGTTGCCGCTATATCTCGCCGGTCGTCTGCGCCCCTCGGTGGCGGGGCGCAGATCGGCGAGGATCTCCCGGTCCATGCCGTCGATGTAAGGGTGGTGGATCGCGGCCATCGAGCTGATTCCGAAGGTGTCGTGGAGCCACAGGCAGTACCCGCGGACCAGCCTGCGCTGGACGTCGAGCGGTAGCTCGGCGGGCAGCGACACCACCAATTCCCGCGCGGTGCGTCCGCGCGGATGCTTCTCGGCCGCATCCGCGAGATTCCAGATCCGCTCGGGATCGTGCGGCATCCGGACAGATTCAACGCTCACGACATCGCGGCGCCGACGGTAGTCGTGGCGCTGCCCGGTGCGGTCGGCGCGGTAGCGCCCGCCCGCACAATAGGCGGCGGCTCCCACAATGGAGGCGGTGTTCGTCCGGTTGCGGACCTTGATCTCGAAGTGGCAGGCCTTGTGCATGCACGGTAGATCGGGCCCCACCCCAAGTTCCGCTCGAGAAAAGCCCACCGCAGGCGCGCGGCAACTCGCAGAGTTGCGTAACCGCGCCCTTCACCCGTCCCGGGCTGCGGAAAGTTTGCCCCGATTGCGATGGATCACGGGATGCGAGATCACGTTCCGGGCGCGAATTCCCTTGCGGATAGCACCGTGGAGGGAAGACGGTATGAAGAAGACCGAGCAGCAAATCGAGGCGCTGGCACGAAAGCTCGCGCAGGACCAAGCCCGCATGCGGGACCTGCAGCAACGCCAGAAGGCCGAGGATCGCCGGGCCGATGCTCGGCGCAAGATCCTCTACGGCGCGGCGTTTCTGAGCTTCGCTGGACAGCTTCCCGAGGAGCAGCGCCGGAAGGTCCTCGCGAGGGTCGAAGCTCATATCCATAGAGAGAAGGACCGGGAGTTTCTCGAGCTGGACAACCAGTAGAGAGAGCACCGCGGCCCACCCCTTTGCATCTCGTGGTCCAGATGATTGCTTCAAAGGCTCGAAGTGCAAGGTCCGCTGGAGCCCATATCGACTATGACGCGCCAGCTTGAGTTCGCAGGTACGGCGGAACGTGCCTCGTCGCACCCGGCCAATTCCGGATGGGGTGGATGGCTCCTGCTCCCCCGGCGTCGCGATGCGCCATAGTGCAGTTGTCATCGACTGCAGAGAAGGAGCCACCCGATGGGAATTAAGACAGTCGGCCTGGATCTGGCCAAGGACGTATTTCAGGTCCATGCGATCTCCGAGAACGGGCGCGTGGTCGTGAACAAGGCAATCAGGCGCGCCAAGCTTCTGGCGTTCTTCGAGACGTTGCCCCGATGCACGGTCGGCATGGAGGCCTGCGGATCGGCCCACTACTGGGGGCGACAGCTGCGCCGGATGGGACATGACGTGAAGCTGATGCCGGCCTTCTACGTCAAGGCGTACGTAAAGCGCGGCAAGACCGACGCCGTGGATGCCGAGGCAATCTGTGAAGCGGTACAGCGACCGACCATGCGGTTCGTCGAGATCAAGTCCGAGAAGCAGCAGGCGATCCTCTCCGTGCAGCGCACGCGGGACCTGATCGTGCGGCAGCGGACCCAGGTGGCCAACCTGATCCGCAGCCTCGCTTACGAGAGTTCTGGCACGTCCTGCCGACCGGCATCGAAGCCGTGACGGCGTTCGCCAAACGCCATCTCGAGGGGGACCGCCCGGAGATGCCCGACCTGGCCAACGGCATCCTGGGAACCCAGTGCTACCATCTTCTCGGCCTGAACGAGCGGATCGACGGCTACACGAAGATGATCGAGCAGCACGCGATGCTCGACAGGGACACGCGACGCCTCATGCGGATGCCAGGGGTCGGCCCGATCACGGCCTCGGCCATCGTCGCGACGGTCGGTGATGCGAAGCAGTTCAGGACCGGGCGGGACTTTGCGGCCTGGCTCGGCCTGACACCGCTCAACAAGTCGAGCGGCGGCAAGGAGAGGCTCGGCAAGATAACGAAGAAGGGCGACCGGTACATCCGCAAGCTTCTCGTCGTCGGCATGACGTCCCGCGCACTCATGGCGAAGCGAAACCCGGAAAGGGTCGACAGGTGGACCGGGACCATCCTCGCCGAGAAGCCGTTCCGCCTTGCGACCACGGCGATGGCGAACAAGACGGCCCGGATCGCCTGGGCGCTTCTGACGAAACGACAGGACTACCGGCAGCCGGTGGTCTGACGCGCCGCCCTGCCAAGAGATGCAAGACGCTGAAGTGATGATGCGATCAAGCCAACCAAGAGCCAGGACACTCCGGGAATGTCAGCGGCCCCCTGAGGTCGCTAAGCCGTTTGGAACCTCGCTCGCGGAACTCATCAGGGCCAGTGGCGGCATCGCCGCCACGCAAACAGGCCGGACACACGACTGTACTGACGAGATGCGCAATCAATCATGAAAGCCCTTGCAATGCACGAGCCATCCACACAGGACATTCTTCAGTGGTTGCTTGCTGCGGCGCAGCTTCCCCGAAGCGGTCACACGTGGAAGCGTTCAGCCAGTTGAGATCAGACGAAAATTACTTGGTCCATTCTGGGGTTTCTTGTGCCAACCATCGCGGTTAAGGAAGTCGAGGTCTCCGCAACTTTGCTGAAAACCACGTGGCGCGAAAAAGCGGCCGATAGCTCTGCCCGGACCAATCAAAGCAGATGAGCCGCATGTTCAATCCGTTCAAGAAGGCGCAGGCCCGCAGTCGCAAGCGGCTCCGCAAAGCCACGGCAACGGCCATCGGGCAAATGACCAGTGCCATGCTGCCGAAACCGGTAAAGGCCAATGCCCGTTCAAAACCCAAGACCGCATCGAAAGCTGCGGGTCGGACGCCCGATCGGGTAAAAGCCGGGCGGAAACTGCCGGTGAAGACCTCGGAGAAGGTACGGCCTTCGACCGCGACCGCCCGATCGCGGATGCCGATGCCCCGGGGGGCGTCCTTTCGATGGCAGAGACACGACTGCGCCGTCGGCGGTCTGGCCTACAAACTCTACCTTCCCGCTTGCGCCACCAAGGCAGTGCGGCCGCTACCTGTCCTCGTCATGCTGCACGGATGCGGGCAAACACCGGACGATTTCGCCACCGGCACCGGCATGAACGCCTTGGCGGAGGAACTCGGTATCATTGTCGTCTATCCGGCGCAGGACCGCCGCGCGCAGCAGAACCGTTGCTGGAACTGGTATCGCCGTGGCGATCAGGGCCGAGACGCAGGGGAACCCGCTCTTCTGGCCAGTCTGACGCGGGATGTTCTGAGCACTGCTCCGGGTGACCCCGCGCGGGTGTATATCGCAGGCTTGTCGGCCGGGGCGTCGATGGCGTTGATCCTTGCGGCGACCTATCCGGACATCTTTGCCGCGGTTTGTGCCCATTCCGGGCTGGCCCGGGGGGCGGCGCACGACGCAACGACGGCTGCGATTGCCATGAGGCACGGTGCACCTGGCCGCCGATCCCCCGGTCCAATGCCCACGATTATCTTCCACGGCGAAGAGGACAAGGTCGTGCATGTCAGGAACGGACGTTTTATCGCGGCGCGCGCCGCCGACGCCTATCCGGACCTGCGCCGCACCGAGTTGACCAGCCGCGGGCGGGGCGGACATCCATTTGTCAGGTTGTCGCATCGCCGGGGAAAAGGACGATCGTTCACGGAATTCTGGGTCGTCAAGGAAGCCGGTCATGCATGGTCCGGGGGCAGTCGGGCCGGTCGGTTTACCGATTCTGCAGGTCCGGACGCGTCGCGTGAAATGTTGCGTTTCTTTCTGCAGCACCGGACGACGTTGAAGCAGCGCAAGGCTGCGCAATTGGCAAGCGCGGCATGACGTGAAACGCGCGAAGACGTCTATCCGCTCCCGGTTATCCGGATCAAACACTGTGGCCTATCAGACAATCCGGAAGCAATGCGGACCCACGGCGATGCGGACAATGTCGCTTCCCATGTTACTGGCCATTTGTTGGTCCCGGCCGAGGCTGTGTGAAAACTCCATCCCGATATATGCTCTGCCAAACGGCGGGGGCAGGCATGGCAGGGTTCATCGAGGGCGTTGACCGAGGGCAGTCGACGCTGTTTCCGGAACGGTTGGAGGACTGGGTTGGCGAGGATCATCTGGTCCGCGTCGTCGACCTTTTCGTCGAGGAGCTGGACCTGTCCGGCATGGGGTTCGAGCGCACAAGCCCGGCCCGGACCGGGCGGCCCGGCTACCACCCGGTGGTGCTGCTCAAGCTCTTCATCTACGGCTACCTGAACCAGGTCCCCTCCAGCCGGCGCCTGGAACGCGAGGCGGGCCGGAACGTCGAGCTGATGTGGCTGACGGGACGCCTCGCGCCCGACCACAAGACCATCGCCGATTTCCGGCGCGACAACGGCCCGGCCATCCGCAAGGCCTGCGGGCAGTTCGTCGAACTCTGCCGTCGGATCGGCGTGCTGAAGGGCGCTTGCGTCGCCATCGACGGCAGCAAGTTCAAGGCGGTCAACAACCGCGACCGCAACTTCACCAAGGGCAAGATCGCCAGCCGCCTCGCCCACCTGGAGGCCGACGTCGAGCGCTACATCGACGAGATGGTCCGGATCGACCGGCAGGAGGAAGGCGAGGCGCGAGCGGAGAAGGTCGAGAACCTCGGCCGGCGATATGGCCGCATCCGGCAGGAGATCCAGCGCCTGAAGGCCATGGAGCAGGCACTGGCGGACGCGCCGGATGGCCAAATCTCGTTGACCGATCCGGATGCCCGCGCGATGGCGACCAGCGCCCGGCGCAGCGGGCTCGTCGGCTACAACGCGCAGGCGGCGGTCGACACCGAGACCCACCTCATCGTCACCCACGACGTCACGAACCAGGGCTTCGACCGCGACCAGCTGTCCCCGATGGCGACGGCAGCCAGGACAGCGCTCGGCCGCGACGACCTGCACGCCATCGCCGACAAGGGCTACTTCAGCGGCTCCGAGATCCTCGCCTGCCACCAGGCGGGCATCACCACGACCGTGCCGCGCCCCGAAACCTCCGGCAACCGGAGCAAGGGCATGTTCGTGAAGGCCGACTTCCACTACGAGCCCGACCGCGACGTCTATCGCTGCCCCGCAGGAAACGAGCTGACCTACCGCTACACGCGGGAGGAAGGCGGGCTACAGGTCAGGCGATATTGGATCAACGACTGTCAGCACTGCCCGCTTCAACCCCGCTGCACCTCCGGCAAGGAGCGCCGGATCACCCGGTGGGAGCACGAGGGCCTGGTCGAGGAGATGCGGCTGCGCCTGGGCCGCGGCCCCGACCCGATGACCCTGAGACGCTGCACGGTCGAGCACCCATTCGGCACGATCAAGGCCTGGATGGGCGCCACGCACTTCCAGATGCGACGGCTGAAGAACGTGCGAACGGAAATGGCCCTCCACGTCCTCGCCTACAACATCAAGAGGATGATCTCGCTGGTCGGCGTGCGGCGCTTGCTGGCCGCGATCCCGGGCTGAGCAACGGCGACTGCTCCGTGATCTCTGGCCGGCGACCGCCAAAGCGACCTGCCGGCGACACACCCTTCCGATGAGACATCACCACGGAGTTTTCACACAGCCTCGGCCGTTCCCCCCTCTTTCGGGAGGAGGGTGCGCCGAAAGCCCGCCGGCTCGCCGGTTGGCGGGCCAGCGCGGAAGATGTCGGGGCGGGCCTCGGCGCGGAGCCATCGGACCTGGCCGAGAAGCGGCAGGAGAATGTCGGTGTCGCTCCGCCGCACCTGTGGAGTCTCCGTCGCCGGAAGGTCCTCCGGGTTCTTCCCGCCGTCGATGGGCGGGAGGGATGGGCGGTCACGTCCACCATTCGTCGATCCGCGCGATGTCGGCGTCCGACCAGCCGAGATGGTGGGCGAGTTCGTGGATGTAGACATGGCCGACGAGCGCCCCAAGCGCCACGTCGCCCCGATCGGCCCATTCGTCCAGGATCGGGCGGCGGAAGAGCCAGATCGTGTCGGGGCCGAGGGGCTGGTCGAAGGAGGACTTCTCGGTCAGGGGGATGCCGTCGTAGAGGCCGGTGAGACCGAAGGGATCGTCCATCTGCATCTCGGCGAGCAGGTCGGGGGACGCGAAATCCTCGACCCGGATCGCGACCTCGGCGGCCGGCTTGCGGAATTCCGGCGGCAGCGCGTCGCGCGCGTCATGGGCGAGCGCGGCGAGGTCGTCGAGGCTGGGCGCCGGGAGGTCGGAGAAGGCCATGGCGGGCATATGGCCGGCAGGGCAGGCCCGCACAAGGCGGCGGTCAGCGGTCGAGCAGCTCGATCGTGTAGCCGAGGGCGCCATGGGTGCCGTAGAGGCCGAGATAGGCGCGGTCTTCTCCGCCGGCGTTGAACCCGGCCGGCAGGGTGAGCGCGAAGCTCTGCGGATCGGACCGGCCGTGGCGCAGCGACGCTCTGCCGAAGCGGCGCCCTTCCCAGTTCGAGTGGCGGAAGGGCGTGCCCTGGTAGAGCAGCTCGCCGCCGGCGGAAAAGGAGGTGCCGATCTCGTCGGTCAGCGGGCGGAAGGTGAAGAGCAGGGTCTGCCCGCCCTCCAGCCCGCCGATTGCGAGGAGGTCGTAATCGTTCTCGCCCGACCAGCGGCCGGAGATCGAGGCGCCCCCGGCGATCTCCAAGCGGCTGGGCGCACGGTAATCGTCCGAGAAGTCGGGGGCCTCCACGAGGACGAGGCAGGCGGCGGCGAGGGCGGAACAGGGCGACACAGACGGCTTTCCGGGAGTGAGCGAGCAAGATACACCCTAAGGTAGAAACTCGGCCCTGCAAGCCGTCTCGCCGGTCAGGCGCGGCGGCGCGGATTCTGGACAAGGGCGCGGCCCTGTGGGAGAGACCGCTCCATCGCTCGAAAGGCCCGGCCCATGACCGTCACCCGCTTCGCGCCCTCGCCCACGGGCCACATCCATATCGGCAATCTCAGGACCGCGCTCTTCAACTGGCTGATCGCGCGGAAGGCCGGGGGCACCTTCATCCTGCGCCTCGACGATACCGACCCGGAGCGGTCGAAGGAGGAATACGTCGACGCGATCAAGGAGGATCTGGAGTGGCTGGGCCTGACCTGGGACCGGGTCGAGCGACAATCCGAGAGGCTCGACCGCTACGCCGCGGCCGCCGACCGGCTGCGCGAGGCGGGGCGCTTCTACGAGGCCTTCGAGACGCCGACCGAGCTCGACCTGAAGCGCAAGAAGCAGCTCAACATGGGGCGGCCGCCGGTCTATGACCGCGCAGCGCTCGGGCTCGACGAGGCGGAGAAAGAGCGGCTCCGCGGCGAGCGGGGGGCCGGCGTCTGGCGCTTCAAGCTCGACCATGAGCGCATCGAATGGGCCGACGGCATCCTCGGGCCGGTCTCCATCGACGCGGCGAGCGTCAGCGACCCGGTGCTGATCCGGGGCGACGGCCAGGTGCTCTACACCCTGGCCTCGGTGGTGGACGACACCGAGATGGGCGTGACCCACGTGGTCCGGGGCTCCGACCACGTGACGAATACCGCGACGCAGATCCAGATCATGGCGGCGCTGGGGCACGGACATCCCGACTTCGCGCACCATTCGCTGCTCACCGGAGCGCAGGGCGAGGCGCTCTCGAAGCGGCTCGGCACGCTGTCGCTCCGGCAGCTCCGCGAGCAGGGACTGGAGCCGATGGCGGTGCTGTCGCTGATGGCGCGGCTCGGGTCGAGCGACCCGGTGGAGCTCAGGGGGTCGCTCGACGAGCTGGTCGAGGGATTCGACGTGGCGCGGTTCGGGGCGGCGCCGACGAAGTTCGACGCCGAGGATCTGAAGCCGCTGACCGCGCGGGTGCTGGCGGCGCGCCCCTTCGAGGCGATGGAAGATGATATCCGGGCGGCGGGCGTGCCGGACGAGATCGCGCGGGACTTCTGGTCGGCGGTGCACGAGAACGTCGGGACGCGGGCCGACATCGCGCCCTGGTGGCACCTGTTCCGGGACGGGCCGGCGCCGCGGGTGGCCGAGGAGGATCGCGACTTCGTGGAGCAGGCGATGGCGCTCCTGCCGCCGCACCCCTATGGCCCGGAGAGCTGGACCGCGTGGACCGAAGCGGTGAAGGCCGCGACGGGCCGCAAGGGCAAGCAGCTCTTCATGCCGCTCCGCCGCGCCGTGACCGGGCAGGACAGGGGGCCGGAAATGGCCCGCGTCCTGCCACTCTTCCGGGTGCCCCTGCGCTGAGGGCTCGCCCGCTGAGGAGCCAGCGGCCGGCGAGTGCGGCGCCCCCCTCGTGCCGCGACGGTCTCTCTCAGGACAGGTGTGGCGAGGAAGCGGGCATGAGCCACCCGCGCGCCGCGATTGGCGGCCCTCGGGGAGCGCGCCCGATCGGTGGCTCGTTCGAGCGGGCGCTCGGTGTCGGCCGATAATCGGCGCGTCGCGGCCCGTCTCAGGGAGCGGCGTCGGCTCCGAGCCCGGTGGTCTTCACCGGCACGACCCGGCTGCCGGTGCGGGAGATCCAGCCGTCGATGAGCGCGGCCTCTTCGGGCGCGAGATCCTGGGCCCGGGGGTAGAGCGGCGCGTCGCGGTCGTCGGCGATGGGCAGGCTCCAGTTGTCGGTGGTCTCGAAGAAGCGCGCGACACCGGACTCGCCGAACTCGCTGAGATAGCCCTGCACGACAACATCGAGATAGGAGAGCAGGATCGGCGAGCCGGTCACGTCGTCGTTGCGCGGCGGGATGGCGTAGACGGCGATCTCCGGCGCGGGGTCGAGCCGGTGGTCGATGGAGCCGGCCGGCACCCGGTCGTAGCCCGCCTCGCGCAGATCGAGTGCCGCCCAGTCGCCGTTCGGGACCGCGGCGATCAGACCGTCGATCCGTGACCCGGGACACGGGCGGGCGGTGAGGAACGCCGCCGGCCTGAGCGCCGTCGGTCGCCAGACCCGACGCCAGCCGCGCAGGGTCGCATGCTGGGCGGAATCGTAGACATGGGTGCGGCGGTTCACCAGCGACCCGTAGCCGAAGAAATGCGGATCGGTCATGGGCGCCCGTCTCGGACCTTTGGGCGCGGATGGCAAGGCCGTTGCCGTTCCGGAACCGATATGCGACCGAAGCGGGAGACGGGACGGCGGAGGGGCTATGGACGGTCAGAGGAAGACACCCCTGCACGGGCTGCACGCGGAACTCGGCGCGAAGATGGTCGCGTTCGCGGGCTACGAGATGCCGGTGCAGTACCCGATGGGAGTGATGAAGGAGCATGTCGCCTGCCGGTCGGGCGCGGGCCTCTTCGACGTGAGCCATATGGGACAGATCGTGCTGACCCATCCCGACGGGCCCGGCGCCGCCGCCGAGGCGCTCGAACGGCTGGTGCCGCAGAGCGTGATCGGGCTCAAGGCGGGGCGGCAGCGCTACGCGCTCCTGCTGTCCGGCAATGGCGGCATCCTCGACGACTTCATGGTGGCGCGGCGGGCCGAGGATCTGTTCCTCGTGGTCAACGCGGCCCGGAAGGAAGCGGATCTGGCGCATCTGCGAGAGGGTCTGCCGGGCTGCGACCTGCGGATGCTCGACCGGGCGCTCGTCGCGCTTCAGGGCCCGCGGGCGGAGGCGGCGCTGGAGACGGTCGCGCCGGGGGCGGCGGACATGCGCTTCATGGACGTGGCCGTTCTGGACTCCGACCACGGCGATCTCTGGATCTCGCGGTCGGGCTATACCGGCGAGGACGGCTACGAGATCTCGGTGGCGGCGGAGTCGGCCGAAGGCCTGGCCCGGGCGCTCCTCGCAGTCGAGGAGGTGGTGCCCGTCGGGCTCGGCGCGCGCGATTCGCTCCGGCTCGAGGCCGGGCTCTGCCTGCACGGGCAGGACATCGACGAGCACAGCTCGCCCGTGGAGGCGAACCTGCTCTGGTCGATCCAGGCGGCGCGGCGGTCGGGCGGCGACCGGGCGGGCGGCTTTCCGGGCGCCGAAAGGGTGCTGCGCGAGATCGAGGAGGGGCCCACGCGCCTGCGCGTCGGGCTCGCGCCGGAGGGCCGGGCGCCGATGCGGGCGGGGGTCGAGCTCTTCGACGGCGCGCGGGCGGTGGGGCGGATCACCTCGGGCGGTTTCGGCCCCTCCGTCGAGCGGCCGATCGCGATGGGCTACGTGGATATTGACCGCGCCGGCGTCGGCACCACACTCGAAGGCGAATTGCGCGGGCGGAGATTGCCGGTCAAGGTCGTCGCCCTGCCGTTCCGCGAGGCGACCTACAAGAGATGACAGGGAGAGCGGCCATGAAATATACCCAGGAGCACGAATGGCTCCGCCCCGAGGAGGACGAGGAGAACGTCGTCACCGTGGGCATTACCGACCACGCCGCCGAGCAGCTCGGCGACCTGGTGTTCGTGGAACTGCCCGAAGAGGGGCGCACCGTCGCCAAGGAGGACGAGGTGGTGGTGATCGAGAGCGTCAAGGCGGCCTCCGAGATCATGGCGCCGGTCGACGGCGAGATCATCGAGGTGAACCCCGCCCTCGAGGACAATCCCGGCCTGGTGAACGAGGATCCGATGGGCGCGGGCTGGTTCTTCAAGATGCGGGTGGAGGACATGTCGGCGCTCGACGAGTTGATGGACGAGGCCGCCTACAAGAAGTTCATCTGAGACTGGGCCCCGATTTCCCGACGAGAGATCGCCCCCCGCAGGAGGCACGACCGATGCCGTTCGAGCCGACGGATTACGACCCCTACGATTTTGCCAATCGCCGCCATGTCGGGCCGTCGCCCGCGGAGATGGCGGAGATGCTCGAGGCGCTGGGCGTGGAGAGTCTCGACGCGCTCATCGACGAGACGGTGCCGGAGGGCATAAGGCAGCAGGCGCCGCTCGATCTCGGCCCGGCGCTGACCGAGCGCGAGCTGCTCTTCACCCTGCGCAAGATCGCCGACCGCAACCAGGTCTTCTCCTCGATGATCGGGCAGGGGTTCCATGGCACGGTCACGCCGCCGGCGATCCAGCGCAACATCCTCGAGAACCCGGCCTGGTACACGGCCTACACCCCCTACCAGCCCGAGATCAGCCAGGGCCGGCTCGAGGCGCTGCTGAACTTCCAGACCATGATCTGCGATCTGACGGGGCTCGACGTGGCCAATGCCTCGCTGCTCGACGAGGCGACGGCGGCGGCCGAGGCGGTGACCATGGCGGGACGCGCGGCGAAGTCGAAGGCGCGCGCGGTGTTCGTGGATGCCGGCTGCCACCCCCAGAACATCGACGTGATCCGCACCCGCTGCGCGCCGCTCGGCATCGAGGTGATCGTGGGCGCGCCCGGGGACATGGATGCCTCGGCGGTCTTCGCGGGCGTCTTCCAGTATCCCGGCACGCTGGGCGGCATCCGCGACTTCTCGGAGGAGATTTCGGCGCTCCACGAACAGGGCGGGGTCGGCATCGTCGTCGCCGACCCTCTGGCGCTGACGCTGCTGAAGGAGCCGGGCGCGATGGGCGCCGACATCGCCGTGGGCTCCACCCAGAGATTCGGCGTGCCGATGGGATATGGCGGGCCGCATGCGGCCTACATGGCCTGCCGCGACCGGATGAAGCGGTCCATGCCCGGGCGGATCGTCGGCGTCAGCGTCGATGCGCGCGGCAACCGCGCCTACCGGCTGAGCCTGCAGACGCGGGAGCAGCATATCCGGCGCGAGAAGGCGACTTCCAACGTGTGCACGGCGCAGGCGCTGCTCGCGGTGATGGCCTCCTTCTACGCGGTGTTCCACGGGCCGGACGGGCTGAAGGCGATCGCCCAGAGGATCCACCTCAAAGCCGCCGGCGTCGCGCAGGCGCTGGAGGCGGCCGGCTACGAGGTGGCGCCGGAGAGCTTCTTCGACACAATCACGGTCGAGTGCGGCGCGGTTCGCGACGTGATCTTCCGGGCCGCCGCCGATCGCCGCATCAACCTTCGCAGGGTCGGCCGGACGCGGCTGGCCATCGCTCTCGACGAGACCACCCGCCCCGAGACCGTGGCCCGTTTGCTGGAAGCCTTCGGCGCCGGCGACGCGGACCCGGCGGGCTACCGCTTTCCCGAGGCGCTGGTGCGGCGTTCGGAATATCTGACCCATCCGGTCTTTCACATGAACCGGGCGGAGACGGAGATGATGCGCTACATGCGCCGTCTCGCCGACCGCGACTTGGCGCTCGACCGGGCGATGATCCCGCTGGGCTCCTGCACGATGAAGCTGAACGCGGCCGCCGAGATGGCGGCGGTGACCTGGCCGCAATTCGCCAACATCCATCCCTACGCGCCGGTGGACCAGACGGAAGGCTATGCCGAGCTGATCGCCGACCTGTCGGAGCGGCTCTGCGCGATCACCGGCTATGACGCCATGTCGATGCAGCCCAATTCCGGCGCGCAGGGCGAATATGCGGGGCTTCTGACGATCCGCGGATACCACGCGGCGAACGGCGAGGGGCACCGGGATGTCTGCCTCATTCCCGTGAACGCCCACGGCACCAACCCGGCCTCCGCGCAGATGGCGGGGATGAAGGTGGTGGTGGTGAAATGCACCGGACGCGGCGACATCGACGTGGAGGATTTCCGCGCCAGGGCGCAGGAGGCGGGCGCCGCGCTCGCCGCCTGCATGATCACCTATCCCTCCACTCACGGCGTCTTCGAGGAGACCGTGCGGGAGGTCTGCGAGATCACCCATGCCCATGGCGGGCAGGTCTATCTCGACGGCGCGAACCTCAACGCCATGGTCGGGCTGGTGAAGCCCGGCGAGATCGGCGCCGATGTGAGCCACCTCAACCTCCATAAGACCTTCTGCATCCCCCATGGCGGCGGGGGGCCCGGCATGGGGCCGATCGGCGTACGCTCGCACCTGGCGCCGCATCTGCCGGGCTTCGGCGGAGAATCGGGCGCGGTCTCCGGGTCGCCCTACGGTTCGGCCTCGATCCTGCCGATCTCCTGGGCCTATTGCCGGCTGATGGGAGGCGCGGGGCTGGCGCAGGCCACGAAGATCGCGATCCTGAATGCCAACTACATCGCGACGCGGCTCGAAGGGGCCTACGACGTGCTCTATCGCGGCAGCAGGGGCCGGGTCGCGCATGAATGCATCCTCGATGTCCGGCCGTTCGACGATTCCGCCGAGGTGACCGTGGACGACATCGCCAAGCGGTTGATCGACAACGGCTTCCACGCACCGACCATGAGCTGGCCGGTGGCCGGAACGCTGATGGTCGAGCCCACCGAGAGCGAGACCAAAGCCGAGCTCGACCGGTTCTGCGAGGCGATGCTGTCGATCCGCTCCGAGATCGAGGCGATCGAGCAGGGCGGCGACCGGGAGGCGAACCCGCTGAAGGGCGCACCGCACACGGTCGAGGACCTGGTTGGTGCCTGGGAGAGGCCCTACAGCCGGGAGGTGGGCTGCTTCCCCCCCGGCGCCTTCCGGGTGGACAAGTACTGGCCGCCGGTGAACCGGGTCGACAACGTCTATGGCGACCGCAACCTCGTCTGCACCTGCCCGCCGGTCGAGAGCTACCAGGAGGCCGCCGAATAGCTCAGCTCCGCTCGCGGAACCGGCTCGAGGCGTCCTCCTCGCCCAGCGCCTCGGCGGCGGGTTCCGGCAGCGCGCCGTCCGTCACGGGAGCGGGGCCGCCGGCGACGGCGGCCGACCCGATCCGCTCGAGATCCGCGGCGATCAGGATTCCGTCGCGGGCGTAGCTGAGCCCGCGGGAGGACAGCGCGCGCGCCGCCTCGGCGGTCGCGGCGTCCGGGTGGCGCGACAGGACCCCGGCGGCGCGCTGGATCATGATGGCGATCTCCTGAAAGCTGCGCCCGTCTCGCGAGATCGGGTCGAGGCAGGTGCGGATCATCTCGGCCCGGTCGAGCGGTCGCACGAACACGTCCCGTACGGCCGGGTCCGCGAGCGGGCGCTCGGGCGGCAGATCGAGAACGAGCCGCGTGATCCGGCCGATCACGTCGAGGGCGGTGCGCGGATCGTTGATGCCGGGGGAGAGGGCCTTCTCGGCGATCTCGGTCAGCACCACGAGCGAATAGATCGTGTCCTGTCCGTGCTCCCGGCGGTCGTTGAACGTGAAGGCGGCGTGAAACGCCTTCTCATTGCCCTCCGCCCGGTCCGGAGGGGAGACCCGCACCAGCGTCTCGCCCGCGACCACCCAGTCGCCCGCCACAACCTCGATCCAAACCCGGCCCTCGCCGCCGAGCGCCTTTGACAGCGCCCTGACATCAACGTTCTGGACATAGCCCGACCGGGCGGAGGTCACCGCGCGCGTCTTCTTCGGCACCTCGCCGCCCTCCGCGTAGGGCCGGGCGCCGAGAAACGGCGCGTTGGCCCTCGCGGCAACCTCCTCAGCCGCGCGCTCGGCGGATCGGCGGATGGTGGCCTCGACGCTGCCGAGACCGTCGAGATGTCCGACCCAGCGCAGGATCGCCAGCACCACGAAGAGAATCACGGCGACCGTGAAGAGGTAGACGATCGCCAGTTCTCCCTCCGCGATGAACCCGGTATTCAGCATGATCGTCAGGGCCAGCGCGTAGATGAACGCCCCGATGAAGGTGGCGAGCACCGTCTGCGTGCGGCTGTCCTGCTGCAGGAGCCGGTGGGCGCGCGGTGTGGCCGAGGTGTCGGCGCTGAGATGCGCGGCGACCATGATCGACAGCGAGAAGGTCGTCACGGTCAGCATCGAGTTCGTCAGGATGCCCAGAAGCCCCTCGAGCGTGGCGCGCTCGATGTTGGCCTCGAAACTGTAGGGCAGGTAGTTCGACAGTGGCGCAAGCAACGCGGCCAGTATCGCGAGGAGGGAGACGAGAGAGGCCCGGACCCAGAGGCGGCGGGTGAATTGCCGCGCTTTCCAGAAGATGCTTTTCGACATGGCCGACGCGAACGCCGCCCCGACCGCCCCAGTTCCGCGCTTGACAAGGCGGGGACCATCGCCCATTAGCGCCGCACGGATGGGGCCGTAGCTCAGTTGGGAGAGCGCGTCGTTCGCAATGACGAGGTCAGGGGTTCGATTCCCCTCGGCTCCACCAGATTGCCGCATTCCCGACATGCGCTGCCACCCGGCCCGCCGGATACCAGCGGTCGTCGGGTGAAGCCCGATCGGCGCGTATCGACTTGAAGTCGGCCGCGCGCGGGTCTAGGAAGTCGCGGCTTCGGCGAGTTGGCGGAGTGGTTACGCAGCGGATTGCAAATCCGTGTACACCGGTTCGATTCCGGTACTCGCCTCCATTTCTTTCTAAATCATAGGGTTAGCGGCTGAACGGTCGGGTCTGACACAAAGCGGGACACCTGCCCGATGAAGCTGTCATCTTATCTAAGC
Organism: uncultured Alphaproteobacteria bacterium; assembly: GCA_963829665.1. GTDB lineage: Bacteria > Pseudomonadota > Alphaproteobacteria > Rhodobacterales > Rhodobacteraceae > Palleronia. The sequence continues at coordinate 29,795 of CAWHJL010000002.1, forward strand.
CCTTCTCGGCACGGTGTTTATTACTTCCGCTGGCCCATCCCTCCGTCCATAGAGGGAAAGCGCGCCACTATTCGCATTTCCCTGCGAACCCGTTGCCCTGACAGGGCTGGAGATCTTGCCCGTTATCTTGCGTTCTGCGGACGAATACTCGGGGATAACAGTGCGTTGACAGGACATCGGCAAAGCGAGATACGCGACAAGGTGGAGGCGTACTTCAAGGCGCAACTTGACCAGTATCTCGACTGGCTTGACCGGCGCGGCCTGTCGCAGAACGCCTTGACCGATGTTCGCGAAGAGATGCTCGATCATGAAAGCCGTGTGGACATGGAGAGTGCGAACCCGCAGTGGCTTCCCGTGGCCCGGTTCAAGCGAGCCATGGCCGTTTCGGACGTCAGCCTGCACCGGATCGCGACGGAGCTTCGCAAGGGACGGCGCGACCTTCTCAGGCGCGTTCTGGAAGCTGCTGAGCGCCTTGAGCATTATTCCTATGCACACGGCCCGGTCATCGCTCCCTGCCGCTCCTGCGCCCGCTCTGACAGCGTCATCGCCCTTGGGCGCGGCGGCGGACGATTTCTTCGCGGAACATTCCCGCCAGTGGGCCGCGAAGACAATCGGCCAGAACCGCGCCTATTTGAACATCCTTGTCGAATACTTCGGGCCAGACAAGTTGCTTGGCACGATCACGAGGCGGGACGCGAACGAGGTCAAGAAGGTGTTGGAGGCGCTACCCGCCAGCCGCAACACCAAGCCGAAGTTGAAGACCATGCCGTTGATGCAGGTCATCAAGGAACCCGGACACAAGAAGATCGCGCCCAAGACGATCAACAGCCATATCCAGATGTTCAAGATGTTCTTCGACTCGGCGGAACGACATGGCTACGCGCCGCACACCCTGTTCGACAAGATGAGGTCCGCCAAGGCGAAGGACAGCGAGACGGAACGCAAACCCTTCTTCCCGGACCAAGCTCGCCTGATCTGCACGGAGGCGACGGACAACCCGTCCAGGCTGGTGCGAAAGGATCTGCGCCGTGCCCGGCGTGTCGGTCAGCGGCTGCTACGCTTGGCGGAACCGTCCCGAGAGCAAACGGAGCATAGAGAACCGGGCCCTTCTCGGGGACATCCGCTGCGCCCACGTGGGACAAGCGGTGGATGCCATGGCCCGCCGCGCGTTCACGGCGTTCCACGCGCGGCGGGGCGTTGCGTCGGTCGCCGTGCGGATCGCACGGCTCATGCGGGCGGCGGGCCTGCGAGGACTGGTCGCGATCCCACGCCGCGTTCGCACGACCGACAGCCGCCACAATTACCCGATCGCGCCGAACAGGCTGCGGAGAAACTTCACGGCAACCGCGCCGAACCGTAAGCGCGGCCTACGCCCCATTCCTTTCTGATATCGTCCCTGCTGCGCGGTCCGTCCTATTCGTGCGGCGTGGGTCGGGAGAGTGCGATGTCGGACGGGTTTGCGGGACGCTACGAGGTTCTGGAGGATCGCGGGTCCGGGCGTCGGACGTGGCCTGCGGACGGGAAGCTGCGGATCGCGGCGGAGAGCCACGCGCCCGGGGCGATGGTCGGCGAGGTGGCGCGGGCGGCATCGGCTGATGCCGTCGCAGGTGACGACGTGGCGACGCCTTCACCGTGAGGGCAAGCTCGGTCCGGCCCCGGCCCTGGCCTCGCCAATGTTCGTGCCGCTGATGCTGGAAGATCCCGAGCCCTCCCAGCCTGGGCCAGACTCGATTACCGATCCGGAGCCAAGAGCCTCCGAGCGGATCGAGATCGAGGCCGGCGGAGGCGTGGTGATCCGGCTGGGGTCTTCGACGCCGGCGGTGCGGATCGCCGAGATCGCGTCGGCGCTGCGCGAGGATTCACCAAGGCCACCCGCGAGGTGATCGCCGCCGGCCATCCCCCCGCCGACATCGACGACCTTCTGCCGTGGGCTTTCCCCAAGGCCGAAGTCAAAGCCGCAGCCTAAACTGCGAACGAGCGGCCAATCAAAGCATGGGCTATGGGGGTGAACCGGCGCTTACCCTGGACCCGTAGAAGCGCGATCTCTTCGCGCTCCGCGAAAGACAGATACCGTCCCCACAGCGGCGACGCCGAAACTGCAAGATGCGTTGGTGGCATGCCGCCGGACCTCCGGAACTACCTCGATCCCACCGGCAGCGATACACCCGCTGCCGCAGCTGCGTCCTCGCTCGATCGCCCCGCAGAAACTGCCGCCCAGAACCGGGCCATGTCCTCGCGGGTCGCGACCGGCGGCCGTCCCGGTGACGACAACTTCTTCCGTCCGGACAAATCCGACCGTCGTCTCTTCGCAGCCATCGCAACCTCCTGTGCAAGAGTGTTGCGACGACCGATTGAGACCGCCTACCTAGCTCGCCAACGCAACGGACCCTTCTTTTGGTGGTAGTAAAGAGGCTTTGGAGGGACATGGGCCCTGTGCAGAGTTCTCAAGACGAGCAGGAGGCGCGACGGTGCGGAGCAACGGGTGCGGAGCAACGATTGCCATCGCCGCGATCCTTGCCACTGCGAAAGCCATCGCTATTTTACCGCGCTGTCTCCACCTGCGCCAGCGCCGTCACCAACCGATCCAACAGCGCCGGCGGGTAGCGATCCGTCCGCGCGAACCCCTCGACGGTGAACCTCGGCTCCACGTCGAGGAGCCGGCGCATCGCCACCGCCGCGACGTCGGGCTCGCCGAGGTTGACATGAGCTGCGGCCAGGTAGGCATAAGGTACGCTGAACGCCGGGTTGGCCTGAATCGTCAGCCGCGCGTAAGTCGCCGCCTCCTCGAAGCGCCCGGCAAAGAGCCCGGTCACCGCCAGTGCGCAGAACGGATGATATCTGAGCGGGTCGTCCAGCGGGCTTAGCCGCAGCGCCTTCCGCGCATGCGCGACCGCCCTCTCGTCATGCTCGCTGTGCGCCGCCACCAGGGCGCTGAATCCGTAGACGAGCGCCGAGTTGGCGTTGATCTCCAGCGCCCGGTCGAACACCACCAGCGCCGCGTCGTAGTCCCCAATCAGCATGCTTTGAACGAAGGCGCCAATGCTCATCGCCTGCGGATCGTCGGCGTTGACCCCGAGCACCACCTCGGCGTGCGCCAGGGCCGCGGCGCGGTCCGGCGGGTTGAGGCCACTGCGGAAGTACCGCTGCTCGTGAAGCCAGGCGGCGTAGCCGTGTGCCGGCAACAGTCCGGGATCGAGATCGAGTGCTGCCAAAAGCAGCCGAAGCGCCTCTTCAGTGCCGCCGGCCTTGTTGGTCAGTACCAATGGCACTGCCCTCAGATAGAGATCGTAGGCGTCGAGCTGACCAGGTGCCTTGCGCTCCGCCCGGTCGATCTCCGCGCGGCGAAGCGACGGTTCGAGCACGCCGATGAGCTGCTCCGTCAATTCGTCCTGCAGGTCGAATACATCCTCGGCCGTACCCTCGAACCGGCCAGCCCAGATCTCGACCGCGGTCGCGCCGTCGATTAGGTGGGCGTTGATGCGCCGCCGCCGGATTTAGGACACGCCCATCCCGGCGTAAATCTTCTTCCAGCTGTAGAACGTCGCTTCAGCCACGCCCATCTTGCGGCAGATCTCGCCGCCCGGCCACGAAATCATCCACGCTGGCAGTGGAGACCCGTTTGACCAGGGCAGCCGCCTCGCTGCGTCCATCGGCTCCGTCCAGGACCTCCTTCTCGAGCTCGAGGATGTCGCGCAGGAGGTCCGAGGCCTTGCGGCCGAGATCCGGAGAGAGGGGTGCGGACAGCGCGAGATTCAGCGCTTGCGCGGCCGCGAGGACCTGCGTCTGGATCTCGGTGAATTGGTTGCGTCGCGCATTCCGGCGCAGCGTGGTCCGATGTGCCTCGAGCTGTGTGACGCGGGTTTCGATCTCGTCGTCGTCTCGGTCCGGCCCGTGATCCTGATCGGCCAGGATGCGGGCAAGCTCGGCCCGCAGGGTCTCGGTCAGGATCGCGGCGATGGTTTCGGGGGACAGGTCGGGTCGGGTGGTCTCGGTCATCAGTCTCGTCTCTTCGCTGTGATACGCGGCGAGGAGACGGGTGGCCCGGCTCATCGCCTCGATCCGGAGAGGGGTTCGAAGCGAGAGGCGCAGAGTAACCATCCGGCGGGGACCGCGGGCACGCTCAGTTTTCAGGTCGGGCTCTCTGGAGCCTTCTTGCGAGGTCGCGGCGCCCATTTCTTCGCGAGGCTTTCGAAGTCTTGGATGATCCTGTCAACCTCGGCGTCTTCGGGATCGAAAGAGCCGCCCGACCAGCGCACCATGTCCTCGTGTCGTTCGTGGTCCGGATCGGCGAGAGCTTCGAGGAACTCCTCATAGCCCCAGGCGCCGCCGACGTCCTCGGGTGGGCAGGCGCCAGTCGCCTTCAGGAGCCGCGGGTAGATCATGTCGGGGGTGGCATCGTTGAGCCTCGTGGTGCGTCATGTCGATGCGGTGGCGACTGAGAACGGCGATCCTGTGCAGGAAGCGGAGACGGTTCGGGCCCGCAACTCGAAGAAGACCGGCAAGTTCAAGAAGGTCTGCCTCACCGATCCCGATGCGAGCATGGCGACGTCAGGGCGCAACCGTCGCCTGGAGCCCAGCTACAAGCAGCATGGCGTCGTGGACGATGTCTTCGGCGTGGTTCTCGACGTCGAGGTCACGACCGGGGAAGTGAACGAAGGCGAAGAGATCCTCGCCCGCCTCGATGCTGTCGAGAAGACGACCGGGACCAAAGTCGAGACGGTGACGGCGGATGCCGGCTATGCCTATGCCAAGATCTACGGCGGGCTCGAACGCCGGAAGATCGCCGCCGTCATTCCGGCCAAGGCCGAACCGATCCGCAGCCCGGTCCCGATGCGCCGGTTCCGCTACGACGCGAAGCACGACATCCTGAAATGCCCCCGGGGCAAAAAGCTCAAGGCCGGACGGGCCATCAAGCATGGGCGCTTCTTCACATCCCGGGCGCGCGACTGCCGCGGATGCGATCTCGCCCGTCTCTGCCTGTCGAAGGGGCGCGTGAACAAGGCCGTCGTGCTCGGGAATGATTACCCCGCCCTTCTGCGCGCGCGACGCCGTCGCGAGAGATGGTCGGAGGAAGACCGGGACCTCTACCAGCGCCACCGCTGGCGGTCGGAGGGCTACCATGGCGAGGCGAAGACCTGGCATGGGCTCGCCCGCGCGGTCCGGCGCGGTCTCCAGAACATGCGTATCCAGGCCTTCCTCACGGCGGCAGCGGTCAACCTCAAGAGGCTGGCGGCTGCGCTCTGCTCGGCGCTCGCACGCATTCTGTCGATTGCAGCTGGATGGGCCCGTTCGACGGCGCCGATGAACGCGAATGGCGAAAACCAGCCTGACGTTCAAGAAAGGGAACCGGCCATGGCAGCGTAGGCCGCAGCGGCCCGTTCTCGGCGCAATTCTTCAACGGCCCCACCCGGCAGCGCTGCCATCCGGCGCCCAGGACCTTGCTTGCAGCGGCCTTGAGGCCCTCGTGCGCATCGCTGATTACCATCTGCACGCCCCGCAGGCCGCGGCGGGTCAGCGAACGCAGGAAGTCCGCCCAGAACGTCTCGGCTTCGGAGGGCATGACCGTGATGCCGAGTATCTCGCGGCGGCCATCCGAGTTGACTGCGACGGCCACTATCACCGCCATCGAGACAACCCGACCGCCCTCGCGCAGCTTCACGTAGGTGGCGTCGAGCCACAGGAAGGGCCAATCGCCCTCCAGCGGTCGGTTCAGGAAGGCCTGGACGCGTTCGTCGATCTCTTCGCAGAGCCGCGAGACCTGGCTTTTGGAGGTGCCCGTCAGCCCCATGGCGCGCACCAGGTCGTCCACCGCTCGAGTGGAGACGCCGTGGATGTAGGCTTCCTGCACCACCGCCATCAGCGCCTTCTCGGCCGTCCGCCGCGGCTCGAGAAAGGTCGGGAAGTAGCTCCCCTTCCTCAGCTTGGGAATGTTCAGCCCGATCGTCCCGGCCCGCGTATCCCAGCGGCGCGGCCGGTAGCCGTTGCGCTGGTTCCCCCGGTCCGGCGTTCGCTCGCGCAGACCGGCCCCGCACACGGCGCCCACCTCGATCTCCATCAGCCGCTGCGCCGCATCCTGGATCAGCTCACGCAGAAAATCGGTGTCGTCGCTCTTGGAGATCGCCTCCGGAAGGTTGATCATAGCCTCGGTCATCGTGCTCTCCTTCGTTGTCTTCGGTCGTCGAACAACCTCAGACTACGAAGACGCGCGATGGCCGCCAGCCCGGCCACGCGCTGCGCTACGCCAAGGGCTTCGCGCGCGGCCTCCTACACCACGGAGTGGGGCACTACCCCTGCCGCCGGAGGTGCCGCCCTGGACGGCGATCCCGAAGGAGACGCGAACGACGCTGACGGAGCTTGTGACGCGGATGCTGCTCGCACATGTGCGCGACGAAGTCGCCGGTCCGGAGGGCGACGATGAACGCGTCTGAGGGCGGCTCCGATCGGATCGGCGCACGGCACCGCGCTCGCAAGGCAATCCTGTACGTCCGCCAGTCCTCCGCGCATCGGGTGCAGCACAACGGCGAGAGCCGCGTGCTGCAACATGCCATGCGCGACAGGCTGGTGGCGCTCGGCTGGTCGAAGATCGACGTCATCGACGAGGATCTCGGCCTCTCTGCGGCGGGCGGAACGGCGCGGGCCGGGTTCGAGCGGATGGTGGCCGAGGTCTGCCTGGGCAAGGTCGGCGCCGTCGCAGCGCGGGAGGTCTCGCGCTTCGCCCGCAACAGCCGTGACTGGCAGCAGCTGGTCGAGATGTGCCGAGTGGTCGATACGCTCCTGATCGACCAGGAGGCAGTCTACGCGCCGCGACAGGGCAACGACCGGCTGCTGCTTGGGCTCAAGGGCAGCCTGAACGAGTACGAGCTCGACCTCCTCCGGCAGCGGTCCCTGTCCGCTCGGCTCACGAGAAGGCGCGGCGGGGCGAGCTCCTCGTTGCCGCGCCTGTGGGCTTCGTGAAGGTCGAGGGTCGGCTTGAGAAGGACCCCGATCGCCGCGTGCAGGAGGCGATCCGGCTCGCGATCGACAAGATCGCCGAGTTGGGCAGCGTGCGCCAAGCCCTGTTGTGGTTCCTCGAGCATGAGCTCGAACTGCCGACGCGGGTGAACGGCGGTCCCGTCACGTGGCGCCGCCCGCATTATGCGACGCTGCGCGCGTTCATCGACAACCCGGCCTATGGCGGCGCCTACGCCTATGGCCGCACCGGCGTGTCGATCCAGTACGATGGCGCGGGCGCCAAGGCGCGCCCGCGGCGCAGGCCGCGCGCGGAATGGCTGGCGCTCAAACCCGGGGCGCACGAAGGTTATGTCGACTGGGACCGCGCGGAGGCGATCCGGAAAATGGTGAGCGACAACGCCTCGACAGCCAGCAGCCGCGGCGCGCCGAAGAAGGGGTCTGCACTGCTGGCGGGCATCCTGCGGTGTCGGCGATGCGGGCGGAAGCTGACCGTCCAGTACACCGGCACCAAGCACGACATCCCCCGCTACAGTTGCGTGCGTGGGCGGATGGACTACGGCGAGCCGTCCTGCATCGCGTTCGGCGGATTACGAGTTGACGACACGGTCGCGGCGGCACTGCTCGCCGTCGTGCAGCCCGCCGCGATCCAGGCCGCCAAGGACGCGGAGGAGCAGGTGGCGGCGCGACGCGACGAGGCCCGTGAAGCGCTCTGCCGCGACCTGGAGGCGGCCCGATACGCAGCCGGCCGCGCCTTCCGCCAGTACGATGCCGCCGATCCGGAGAACCGCCTCGTCACGGGCGAGCTGGAACAGCGCTGGAACCGGGCTCTCGAGCGCGTCGCCGAGATCGAGGCACGGATCGCGGAGCACGATCAGGCAGCCGCGACGTCGACACCTGCCACGCTGTCCTTCGACGCGCTCGCAGACGACCTCCAGGCGGTCTGGTCCGCCCCGGGCACGGATGCGCGGCTGCGCAAGCGGATCGTGCGCACCGTCATCCACGAGGCCGTCGCCGATATCGACAGTGACGCGGCGGAGATCGTGCTGACGCTCCACTGGATGGGCGGCGCCCATACGGAGCATCGGCTTCCCAAGCGCCGGAGGAGACAGCGCAACGCCACACCCGACACCGTCGTCGATGCGGTCCGCACACTGGCCCTCATCGCCAAGGACGACGTCATCGCCGGCCTGCTGAACCGCAACGGCCTGAAGACCGGCAACGGCAACCGATGGACCCGCGAGCGGGTCACCGCGCTGCGGTCGAGCTATCGCATTCCCGTTCACCGTCTTGCAGAGGACGGCCAAGGCCCATGGCTCAACCTGACCCAAGCCGCCGCCCTGGTCGGCGTCGCGGCGAAGACCCTGAGGCACGCCGCCGACCGCGGGAAGATCGACGCGCGGCACCCGCTTCCGGATGGACCGTGGCTGTTCGCACGGTCCGATCTAAACGCCGATGCGGTCCGCGACCTCGCGTACCGCGCCCGCACCGACCGCAAACACCCCGCGGGACCACCAGATCAGCAAGAAAACATATTCCCACCATATACATAGAGAGGTGTGCGTTGTGACGAAACGTTGTAGTCCTCGAACCACCCCGGCGATCAATCCGAGAACGGTGGCGGCATCCGGGAGCGGCGTCAGATGGACGTAGTCCCGTTTCAGCGTCTTTACGAACGCTTCCGAGATGCCATTGCTCTGCGGGGCTTTTCACCGGCGTGAAGCAGGGCTTCAGGCCGAGTTGGCTTGCGAAGATGCGCGTGTCCCTGGCGATGTAGGGTGATCCATTGTCGCGGGAGTGTCAGGGACTCTGTGTATTTGGCCGCCGGCCCGATTCCTTGATGACCGCTTTCAGCCCTTCATCGGGGTGAAGCGATCCTCGAACATTATGGCGAACTGGTTCACCGCTGTCAGCCACCCCCGCACGTTCCGGGAGGTTTTCTCGTGGCCGCGGATGGCGAGGTAGATCAGCTTCTCGGCGGCCTTTTCGGAGGGGAACGAACCGCGCGTCTTGATCGCCTTCCGGATCACCCGGTTGAGGCTTTCCACGGCGTTCGTGGTGTAGATCACCCGGCGGATTTCGGGGCTGAACGCGAAGAACGGGATGACCTCCTGCCAGGCGCGGCGCCAGGCCTGCGCGATGGAGGGATACTGCCGGCCCCATTCCTCGTCGAAGGGTGAGCCGGACCGAGCGATCCTTCCGGTGGAAGGATTGCCCGGCGAACAGCGCGTCCCAGGCCGTCTCGGCGGTGTCCGCGCCGTAGACCTCGCGGAGCCCGGCAGCCACCGCCTTGCGATCCTTCCAGGAGCAGAAGTTCAGGGAGTGGCGGACCAGATGCACGATGCATGTCTGCACCGTGGTCTCGGGAAAGGCGGCGGTGATCGCCTCGGGGAAGCCCTTCAGCCCGTCCACGACGGCGATCAGGATGTCCTGGACCCCGCGGTTGCGCAGCTCGTTCATGACGCCGAGCCAGAACTTGGCGCCCTCGTTCTCCGCGATCCAGAGACCGAGAACCTCCCGGGTGCCTTCCGAGGTGATACCGAGGGCCAGGTAGACGGCGTCCGCCACGGGCCTCGGACCGGTGGCGGCCTCGTGGCGAACTCTTGACGATCCGGCTGTCCTTGTCGCGGATCTTCACCCTCAGCGCATCGAAGATCACCACGGGATAGACGGCGTCCAGCGCCCGCGAGCGCCATTCCTTCACCTCGTCGAGAACCGCATCGGTCACGCGGCTGATCAGGTCAGGGGAGACTTCGATCCCGTAGAGGTCCTCGAGATGGCTGCGGATATCCCGCACGCTCATCCCCCGCGCATACATGGCGACGATCTTGTCATCGAGCCCGTCGATCCGGGTCTGGCCCTTGCCGATCAGGCGCGGCTCGAAGCTGCCATCCCGATCGCGCGGAACGTCGATCTCGAAAGTTCCGGTCTCGCCCTTCACGGTCTTGCGCCCGGTGCCGTTCCGCCGGTTCGGCTGCACCGGCGGGGGCGTCTCACCGGGTTCGTAGCCCAGGTGATCCGTCAGTTCCGCTCCCAGCATCCGCTGCATCAACGCTCTCTTGAGCCCTTGCATCAGACCGCCGTCGCCAAGCAGGTCCTCCGGCCGCTCGCAGCCCTTCAGCAATTCGTCGATCAGGTCGTCGTCGATCTTCTTCGTCATGGTCCATGCTCCTGTCGCTCTCAGCATGGACCGGCGGGGTCATACACAGAAGATCGGACACTCTCATTGTCGCTCAACATTTCGATCGGATGCGAAGTCCGGTAGCTGCCGAACCGCGCCTCAACAGCCTCGAGCATTATGTCGCAAATGTCCGAGCCGCTGATGCCGGCGTTCACGACGGCGCGCCAGGAGATGATTTCCCGGTCGTGCGCGTCGATGATGAAAGCGCCCCGGATGATCTCGCCATTCCAGCAGGTGAACTCGAAACCGTCGGAGCACCGGCGGATGTTCGAGCGCATCGTCACCACCTTACCCTCATGGGTCAGATCCGGCCGCTCGGTATATCTGCGGGCCGGCAGGAGGGTGTGCGCCTGCATGATGCGGTAGACGCGCTTGTGGTTTACGGGGGCCAAGCCCTCCGCCCTGAGCCGTCGGTTCAAAAGCGCGGTGATCCGGCGATAACCGTAGGTCGGCCGCGCCGTCACCAGCGCCGTGATCAGCGGCAGCCCGTTCAGGGCTGTCGCCCTTCACCGTCTTGCGCTTTGTGGTAGCGCCGCCGCGGCTTCGAACTCCCGTTCAACCGGGCATGGAGGTTCGAGCGGGAGACGCCCAGCGTCTCGGCCACGACCTTCACCGGGAACCGTCCCGCAACTGCGACTGCGCGAGCCATGTCCGTTTTTTCGAGCGCGACTTGTCCAGCGCGTCCTTGAGGATCTCGACCTCGAGCGTCTTGCGCCCGAGCTGTCGCTCCAACTCGCGGATGCGCTCCTCCATCTGCCGGACGGCGCGATTGCTGGTCACCTCGTCATCCTCGGCCACGGCTCCTCCACCCAGCATCAGACCTCGCCAACGATACAGAAGGTTCGGCGCCACGCCATTCCGGCGGGCTACCACAGAGATGCTGGTGCCGTCCTCCAGCGTCTCCTCGACGATCCGCAGCTTCTCTGCGGCCGCCCACCGGCGCCCAACGGCCGCCATCGGTAATGATCTCGTAGTCAGACATAAGCACGTGCTCAGGGATATTCCTAAGCCTCCATGGTTATGCCTGAGTGTCCGGGCGAAACGGGGGCCAGTTCAGAGAGCCGGCGCACGAGCAGGCCCTCGCGGTTTGGGGCGAGGGCTGGAGTCCGGCGGTCGAGGCGTCGCAGCGCGGTGCCAATGACGACGCTGTCCGGCTCGGGATCGAGTATGTCTTCGGCATGCAGGAGCATGGCTTCGAGATGTTTCCCGAGGCTGCACGAAAGATGTTTCTCTACAACGCTCACACGGTCCGGGAGCTGTTCGCAGCCCCGCCGCCGATCGCATTGACCTGCGAAGACCTTGGCGGGGTTGAAGCGCCGGTTCTTATCCTTCGGGGAGCGGAGACGCTGCCGTTTTTCAAGGCTGCGGCGAAGAAAGTCGCCTCCTGTCTTCCCGACGCCACGCTGGAGGAGACCCCTGGCTTTGGCCATGGTGCTCCGCTGCAAGCACGAGACGCCTTCATCGACGCAACTCTCTCGTTCCTTCGCGAGAGTGGCAGGCCATGATCCGACGCCCCGACGGCAGAGCGAATTACGGACTATGAAATCAGCTTCTTTGGCGTTGACCTTGGAACTGACCAGGAGGGACGCCGACGCCTGTTCGCATCCTTTTTGACCTGTCGGGGCGTCTCGGCTCGATGCTGCAATGGGGCGCCGGCGCCGAGGATCGGATTTCAGGTTCTCGAACTTTTCCCGAAGTGGTGTTCCGTGAAGCTCCACGGAGGGTAGAAGATCCGATGGAGGTTCGGCATGATCGTAAGCGCTTCACGGTGGGCCTATGCGGCAGGCTTGACGCTTTGTGGAAGTTCCAGGGCATGAGCTCGCCGATGCGTTTCTTCGGATGGCCATCGAGAAGGGCGCGCAGGCTGTCGGCGAGGTAGTCGACCGGGTTGACGTCGCTCATCTTGCAAGTCGCGATCAGCGAGGCCAGCAATCCCCAGTTCTCGGCGCCGACCTCGTGCCCCGCGAACAGGTCATTCTTCCGCCCGAGGGCAAGTCCCCGTTCATTCTGCCCATGTCGGGCAGGTGTGTCAGGTCCACTATCGCTGGCATCCGTATTTCGGTGCCGAGGTCACGGTCTTTCGGGCGCTTCAGCGCAGCGACGGCCGGTATGTCGCGCTGGAGCGAGAGCCGGGCATCGCGGTCATGGCCCCGGCGTGGGTTCTCGATGCCGCGGCCTGCGCGGCGATGACGCTTGGCTCTCCCAGGGTGTCTCTCGCCGGCTTGGCGGAGCTGGATAGGGCTCTGTGCTCGCTCGCTTCAGGCGAGGCTTGGCCGGTGAAGAATCATCGGCGGAGACCAGGCATGGCCCTTCAACGACCCCCCGCACCGACGCAGCTCACCCTTCCATTCCAGCCGAGCGTTACGGCGGGTCTCACCCGGGAGGAACGCGGCGACGTTCGCAAGGCACTGGCCCAACTTCTGCTGGCAGCGACAGGACGCGCGCCGGAGGAGACCATCGATGAGCAATGATCTCTCCGCCCCGAGGGCGCTGCCGCCTGCGGTTCTCCAGCGGCGCGCTGTCGTCTATGTCCGCCAGTCGACGCCGAGCCGGGTCATGACCAACCTGGAAAGCCAGCGGCAGCAATATGATCTGCTGGAGACCGCCCGGCTACCTGCCTCTCGAACCCGACGCCGCGCATCTGTTCGTCGGGTAAACGGTCCACCGGACCGTTTCCTGACCCTCCTCCCTCCAACTGGTCAGCAGACGCTACGAGCGTGGCGCAATGCTGGTCACGTAAAACCGCGCCGTCGGCGAACGGGGCAGCGTCTTCGGCGACGCGGTCGTCGCGGCCGCAATCCTCGATCGCCTGCTCCACCACAGCCACGTCGTCACCATCCGGGGCGGCAGCTACCGCCTCCGCGAAAAGCGTTGCAGCGGGCTTTTGCAAAAGCTCGCTACGCGCCACGAAACCGCAACCGTATCGAGCTGAAGAGGCCAGTTCTTCGTGTGGCCCCAGGGCCAGATCCGAATGTCGCTGGACATCACACTACCGCACGGCCCTGGCGGCCAACTCATTCTCGATCCATCCCCCGCCGCTGCCCGGCATATTAGGGGGGGCCGGGCAGCGGCTCCCTTATTGTAAAGGAGCCGAGGACAGGCAAAAGACAAGCCGTTGCGCCGGACCTCCCGCACCACATCGACGGGCGTGACCCATCATCTTGGCCAATCCGGCCGGAGCAGACGTTCATTTGTGATTCTCCTCGCGACTGGTGCCCGTAGGAAAACCTACAGGCACCACATCTCTCGGTAGAGTGCCAGCGGTGAAGAAAATCCCGACAAAATAACGCCCGCCGAGAGACTCTCGACGGGCGCTATTCTTCTCAGTCTCGGAGATGTCTTCACGAACGGAATGCGTCGCCTCTCCGGCGGGCCTTGCGCGTCTCGCGTCGCTCAGCGGTTCTCGACGTCCACGTATTCGCGGTAGGTCTCGCCGAGATAGAGCTGCCGCGGCCGGCCGATCCGGTGCTGCGGGTCCGAGATCTGTTCCTTCCACTGGCTGATCCAGCCCACGGTCCGCGCCAGGGCGAAGATCGGCGTGAACATGGCCTGCGGAAAGCCCATCGCATCGAGGATGATGCCGGAATAGAAATCGACGTTCGGGAACAGCTTCTTGTCGACGAAGTAATCGTCCTCGAGCGCGACCCGTTCCAGTTCCTTCGCCGTCTGCAGGGTCGGGTTGTCCTCGATCCCCAGGAGGTCGAGCACCTCGTCGGCGGATTGCTTCATCACCTTCGCGCGCGGATCGTGGTTCTTGTAGACCCGGTGGCCGAAGCCCATCAGCCGGAACGGGTCGTCCTTGTCCTTGGCGCGGGCGATGTATTCGGGGATCTGGTCGGGCGACCCGATCTCGCGAAGCATCTCGAGGCAGGCCTGGTTCGCTCCGCCATGGGCGGGGCCCCACAGGCAGGCGATGCCGGCGGCGATGCAGGCGAACGGATTGGCGCCCGAGGAGGAGGCGAGCCGAACCGTCGAGGTGGAGGCGTTCTGCTCGTGATCCGCGTGCAGCGTGAAGATCCGGTCCATCGCCCGGCTGAGGATCGGGTTCACCACGTAATCCTCGGCCGGCACCGAGAAGCACATCCTGAGGAAGTTCGACGCGTAGTCGAGATCGTTGCGCGGATAGACGAACGGCTGGCCGATCGAATACTTGTAGGCCCAGGCGGCAATCGTGGGCATCTTCGCGATGAGCCGGATCGAAGCGACTTCGCGCTGCCAGGGGTCTGAGATGTCGGTCGAATTGTGGTAGAATGCCGACATCGCTCCGACGACGCCCACCATGACCGCCATCGGATGCGCGTCCCGCCGGAAGCCGCGGAAGAAATACACCATCTGCTCGTGCAGCATGGTGTGGTTCGTCACCCGCTCCTCGAAATCCTCGAGCTGGTTTGCTGTCGGCAGATCCCCGTAGAGCAGGAGATAGCAGACCTCCAGGAAGTGCGATTTCGAGGCGAGCTGGTCGATCGGATAGCCGCGGTGCAGCAACTCTCCCTTGTCGCCGTCGATGAAGGTGATCGTCGAGTCGCAGGCGGCGGTGGAGGTGAAGCCCGGGTCATAGGTGAAGACCCCAGCCTCGGCATAGAGTTTGCGGATGTCGACCACGTCCGGCCCGGCCGTCGGCGACAGTACCGGAAGCTCGTACTCGCTCCCCTCGATGATCAGCTTGGCGGTTTTCGCGTTATCGGCCATGTCTCGAAATCCCTTCCTCAATTGGACGACCGGACCTTCGGCGACCCGATCCTAGCCCGTCGCCCTCGTGCCGCGTCGCCGCTCTCCGAGCGCATCTTCGATACGCGCGAGCGTCTCGTCGCGGCCGAGAACGACCATCATGTCGAATACGCTGGGGGTCGCGGCGCGTCCTGCGAGGGCTGCGCGCAACGGCGCGGCGACCTTGCCGAGACCAAGGCCACGACCCTCGGCAACCCTGCCCGCCACGGCCTCGAGCGCGCTCCGCGACCAGCTAGCATTTCGCAGGTGCGGCGTCAAATCGCCGAGCAGGTCGCGCCCGTCTCCGTCGAGCGCCTTCGCGGCCTTCGGCTCGACCTCGAGCGGCCGCCTCGCGAGAGCGAAATGCGCCTTCTCCTCGAGCTCGGGCAGGGTCTTCGCCCGTTCCCTGACAAGGGGCAGGGCAGCGCGGAACGCCGCCTCCTCCTCCGGCGACAGGGCCGGACGCCCCGCGGCCGCGCGCCATCCCGCCGCGGCGGCGAGCAGATCGTCCTCGCCCATTGTCGCGATATGCCGCCCCGATACGTGATCGAGCTTCTTGAGGTCGAGCCGTGCCGGCGAGCGGCCGATGCCGTCGAGGCCGAACCACGAAATCGCCTCCTCGGTCGTGAACACCTCGTCATCGCCGTGGCTCCAGCCGAGCCGCGCGAGATAGTTCCGCATCGCCGGCGCCGGATAGCCCATCGCCACGTAATCCTCGATGCCGAGCGCGCCGTGGCGTTTCGAGAGCTTCTTGCCGTCCGCCCCGTGGATCAGCGGGATATGCGCCATCACCGGAAGGTCCCAGCCCATGGCCCGGTAGATGACCGCCTGGCGCGCGGCGTTGTTCAGGTGGTCGTCGCCGCGGATGACATGCGTCACGCCCATGTCGTGATCGTCGACCACCACCGCCAGCATGTAGGTCGGGCTGCCGTCCGAGCGCAGCACGACCATGTCGTCGAGCTGGTCGTTGCGAAATCGCACCTGACCCTGCACGGCATCCTCGATCGCCGTCTCCCCGTCGAGCGGAGTCCGCACGCGGATGACGAAGGGCGCGTCGGGATGCTCGGCTGGATCGGCGTCGCGCCACGGCGAGCGGTAGAGCGTCGAGCGTCCCTCGGCCCGTGCCGTCTCGCGGAAGGTCTCGATCTCCTCCCGGGTCGCGAAGCACTTATAGGCCGCGCCGCTTTGCAGCATCGTCTCTGCAACATCGGCATGGCGCGCGGCCCGGTCGGCCTGGCTCACCGCCTCGCCGTCCCAGTCGAGCCCGAGCCAGTCGAGCCCCTTGAAGATCGCCTCGGTCGCCTCCGCCGTCGAGCGGGCGCGGTCCGTATCTTCGATCCGGAGGAGAAAGCGCCCACCGTGATGGCGCGCGAAGAGCCAGTTGAAGAGTGCCGTCCGCGCACCGCCGATATGCAGAAACCCAGTGGGGGACGGCGCGAAGCGCGTCACGACGGGGGTGGCGTTAACCATAGGGTAACCAGTCTGGGAAACGTTGCGGGCGGGTGTAGTCAATCGCTTCGGGGAGAACAAGGGTGGCGGACTGGTCCTCGCGGCTTTCGCTGGCCGGTCAGCGCGGTGCGCTCTTCGCCTGGGCGCCGGTCTGTCTCGGTATCGGCATCGGCCTCTATCTCTTGCTTCCCACCGAGCCCGCCGCCCCGATCTGGGCCGCGCTCGCAGCGCTGCTCTGCTGCGGGATCGGCCTTCTCCTCTTGGGGTTCTGGCGCTGGCCGCCCCTCGTCGCCGTCGTCCTCGTCGTCCTCGGCCTGTGTCTCGGCGGCGCGCGCAGCTGGCAGGTCGCCGCGCCGATCCTCGACTTCCGTTATTACGGCGCGGTCGATGGGCGCATCGTGGAGATCGACCGGTCCGCCAGCGACGCGCTCCGGCTGACGCTCGACCGGGTCGTGCTCGAACGCATGGATCCCGACGAGACGCCGGCGCATGTCCGGCTGTCCCTCCACGGCGATCAGCGCTGGCTCGACCCCACGCCCGGCCAGCGCATCGCCGTCACCGGCCATCTCCTGCCGCCACAGGGCCCGGTCGAGCCGGGCGGCTTCGACTTCCGGCGGATGGCTTGGTTCGACCGGTTGGGCGCCGTCGGATACGCCCGGACCCCGGCTTTGCCGCTCGAGCCGCCGGGCCGGGCGCTGCCCGTGGACCGGCTCCGGGCCTCCGTGGCCGACTACATGCGTCGCCACCTTCCCGGAGAGGGGGGCGCCTTCGCGGCGGCGATCACCACCGGCGACCGGTCAGGGATCGGCGCGGCGACACTGGAGGATCTGCGGCGATCGAACCTCGCCCATCTCCTCGCGATCTCGGGCCTGCACATGGGCATCCTGACCGCGGTCGTCTTCGGGGTCCTCCGTGCCGCGCTCGCGGCGCTTCCGCGGCCTGCACTGGTCTGGCCTTGCCGCTCCATCGCCGCCATCGGCGCGCTTGGCGGCGCGGCGTTCTATCTCGCGCTCTCGGGCGGCAACGTCGCGACGCAGCGCGCCTTCGTGATGGCCGCTGTCGTCCTCGTGGCGCTGGTCCTCGGCCGCCGCGCCCTGACCTTGCGATCCGTCGCGCTGGCGGCGCTCGTCGTCCTTCTTCTCGAGCCCGAGGCCCTGGCCGGCCCCGGCTTCCAGATGTCCTTTGCCGCGACCGCCGCGCTGGTCGCCGCGTTCCGCCTCCTCCGGGACCGGTTCCCGGGCCGCCGGCGTGGCGGCCCGGTCGGCTTTCTCGCCACGCTCGTGCTCTCCTCGGCGGTTGCCGGGGCGGCGACCGCCCCGTTCTCGGCGGCGCATTTCAACCAGGTATCGCAATATGGTCTGCTCGCGAACGTGCTGACGGTACCGCTCATGGGGGCCGTCCTCATGCCCGGCGCGGTGCTCGCGGCGGTGCTCGCGCCGCTCGGTTTCGCCTGGATCGGGCTCTGGACAATGGCGCCCGCGATCTCATGGATCCTCGGCGTCGCGCATTGGGTGGCGGGCCTCGACGGGGCGGTCATTCCCGTTCCGAGCCCGGGTGCGGCGGTCCTGCCGGTTTTCTCCCTCGGTGCGCTTTTCGTCATGCTCTGGCGCGGGCGCCTGGCGCTCGCGGGCCTCGTGCCGGTCGCCGCGGCCTTCGGTCTCTGGGCCGCAAGCTCCCGACCGGACGCCCTGATCGACGCCTCCGGCGGTCTGATCGGCGTGCTCGGCCCGGAGGGGCGAGCGCTATCGAAAGACCGTGGCTCGGGGTTCGCCGCTGCGATCTGGCTGGAGAACGACGGCGATCCCGCGACGCAGCGTCAGGCGGCCGCGCGTCCGGGACTGGAGCGCGCACCCGCAACCGCCGTCGGACAGGTCGGCGGCGTGAGCCTCCACCACATCTTCGGCCGGGGCGGCGCGGAGCGGGCTGCGGAAGTCTGCCTGCCCGGCCGGATCGTCGTCGTCTCGACCGAGACGGACATCGAGGGCTCTTGCCTTCTCCTCGACGAGAAAGCGCTCGCGGCGACGGGCTCGGTCTCGCTCCGCGCAGGACCGCAGGGCGTCACGATCGTCACGACGCGAGCGGTGACCGGAAACCGCCCCTGGTCTTCGCCAACGGAGACGCGCGGCGACCAGCCGATCGAGGCAAGCGGCCTCCTGGCCGCCGTGCTTCCCGCTCAGTAGCTTCGGATGAGCCCCACGAGCCGGCCCTGCACCGCCACTTGGTCCTCCCGATAGACCCGCGTCTCGAAGGCCGCGTTCGCCGCTTCCAGCGAGATCGCGGAGCCGGCGCGGTGGAAGCGCTTCAGCGTGGCCTCGTAGCCTTCCACGACCGCCACCACGATCTGGCCGTTATCGGCGACCGAGGTCTCCCGGATCACCGCGATATCGCCGTTCAGGATGCCCGCCTCGATCATCGAATCGCCCCGAACCTCGAGCGCGTAATGCGCCCCTTGCCCGGAAAGCATGTGGCCCGGAACGGCGATCTCGCCGGAGCTTTCGGAGATCGCCTCGATTGGCAGGCCGGCGGCGATCCGGCCGCGCACCGGCACCTCCTGCGCGTCGACCCGCACGGGCCGCGCCGCGCCGGGCGGCGCTCCGTCCGGCCGGTCTCCCTCGACCACGCGCGGAACGAAGCCGCGGCTCTCCATCGATTCGGGCAGCTTGACGATCTCGATGGCGCGCGCCCGATGCGCGAGCCGGCGGATGAATCCGCGCTCCTCGAGCGCCGTGATGAGCCGGTGGATGCCCGATTTCGAGCGCAAATCCAGCGCTTCCTTCATCTCGTCGAAGGAGGGCGGCACCCCGTCCTGCTGCACCCGCTTGTTGATGAAGGCGAGCAATTCCAGTTGTTTCCGTGTCAGCATCCGACAATCCGTGGACCCGTGTTTCGGTTATGTTCTATCTCGAACACGAGCCCGCGTCAACATTGTCAGAGCGCCACCGCCTCCACCGTTTCGCCGGCCGCGCGCGGCCCGTCGTGCGGCGGGCGGACGATCAGCGCGTCCGCCTCCGCCAGAAGCCGCAGCCGAGACGAATCCTGGCTCTCCGCGGCAACCAGTCCACCGGCCGTCCGGCGCGCTCGCATGTAATGCTCCCGCGGTCCGTTCCGGGGCAGCGGCGCGGCCAGGACATCGCGCCGGCGGGGGGCGGGGGCAGGCGGCAGGCCGAGCATGACCCGCAGCGCCGGCAGGATGAAGATCGCGCCGCAGACCATGGATGAAACGGGATTTCCTGGCAGGCCGATCATCGGCATCCCGTCCAGCCGCCCGGCCATGAGTGGCTTTCCGGGTCGCATGGCGACCCTGTGGAACGCCCGCGCGATCCCGCGGGTCGCCGCGACCTTGCCGACCAGGTCGTGATCGCCGACCGAGGCGCCGCCGATGGTCACCACGAGATCTGCGCCGGCGGCGAGGTCGAACGCCGCGGCGAGCGAGTCCTCGGTGTCCCGCGCGATGGGCAGGAGGCGCGGGCGCCCTCCCTCCGCCTCGATCATCGCGGCGAGGCCGAGATGGTTCGAGGCGACGATCTGATCGGGCCCCGGCATGTCGCCGGGCATGACGAGCTCGTCCCCGGTGGCGATCAGCGCCACCTCCGGCCGCCGCCGGACCAGCACCTCGCCATGTCCCATCGCGGCGACGAGCGCGATATCGGCGGGCCGCAGCGGGCGACCGGGATCGAACCTGTCGCCTTCGAGGAAATCGAGCCCGGCCGGCCGGATATGGTCCGCGCCGTCGGCTCCCTCGCCCACTCGGATCGAGTCTCCGTCCCGCGTCACGTCCTCCTGTATGATCACCCGTCGGGCACCGTCCGGCACGGGCGCGCCGGTGAAGATGCGGACCGCCTGGCCCGCGTCGAGCGATCCGCGATGGCCCCGGCCCGCCGCGCTCTCGCCGACGAGATCGAAGCGGTCTCCGGGCCGCAGGGCCTCCGCCGCCACTGCGTAGCCGTCCATCGCGGAGGAAGGGAAGGGCGGCTGACTGCGCCGGGCGACGACCGCCCCTTCGGGAATGCGTCCCGCGGCCGCGCGCAGCGGCACGCATTCTGCGCCGAGCGGGCCGACGAGCGCGAAGACGTGGTCGAGCGCCTCGGCGACGCTGATCACGCGGGCGCCTCCCATCGGCCGGACGCGCCGCCGTCCTTCCAGAGCAGGCGGATGCCGCCGATCTCCATGCCTCTCTCGACGGCCTTCACCATGTCGTAGACCGTCAGGCAGGCGGTGGAGACCGCCGTGAGCGCCTCCATCTCCACCCCGGTCTGTCCCGCGGTCTTCACGGTCGCGGTCACCCGCAGGCCCGGCAGGTCCGGGTCCGCGGTGACATCGACGGCGACCTTCGTCACCGGCAGGGGATGGCAGAGCGGGATCAGGTCCGCCGTCCGCTTCGCGCCCATGATGCCGGCGAGCCGCGCCACACCGGCAACATCGCCCTTCTCCGCCCGGCCCTCGGTGACCAGCGTCAGCGTTTCGGCCGACATGCGGACATGGCCCTCCGCCCGCGCCTCCCGCGCGGTCGCGGCCTTGTCGGAAACGTCGACCATGTGGGCGTTGCCCGCCTCGTCGAAATGGGTCAGCGGCATCAATGCCCTCCGGGCGTCAGCGGATCGGCAAGCAGCCGTCGGGTGGCCTCGGCGACATCTTCCTGCCGCATCAGGCTCTCGCCCACGAGGAATTTCCGCGTGCCGAAGCGGGCGAGCTCGGCCAGGTCCTCGCGGGTCGAGAGTCCGGATTCGGCGACGATACTGCGCTCGGCCTCGACCAGCCGCGCCAGGCGCCGGGTCACGTCGAGAGAGGTCTCGAAGCTGTGCAGGTCGCGGTTGTTGATGCCGATGAGCGGGGATTTCAGCGTCATCGCCCGCTCGAGTTCGGCTTCGTCATGGACCTCGATCAGCACGTCCATCCCCCAGCCGTGCCCGGCCTCCTCGATCTCGCTGGCCTGTGCGTCATCGAGCGCGGCCATGATCAGGAGGATGCAGTCGGCGCCGAAGGCGCGGGACTCGGCCACCTGCCAGGGATCGAACAGGAAGTCCTTGCGCAGGACCGGCAGCTCGCACGCCTCCCGCGCGGCGACGAGATCGTCTTCATGACCCCGGAAGGAGGGCGCGTCGGTCAGCACCGACAGGCAGGCTGCGCCGCCCGCCTCGTAGGCCTCCGCCAGCGAGGCGGGATCGAAATCCTCCCGGATCAGCCCGCTCGACGGGCTCGCCTTCTTGATCTCGGCGATCAGCCCGTAACCCTCCCGTGCGGCGCTCTGCAACGCATCGGCGAAATCGCGGATCGCGGGCGCGGACTTGGCCGCCGCCTCGATCGCGGATTGGGAGCGTTCCGCCTTGCGCTCGGCCACCTCCTCGAGCTTGTAGGTCCTGATACGGTCGAGAACGGTCGGCATCACTTCTCCAGAGTCACCAGGGCATGTCGCTTGCGGCCGGCCGACAGTTTCACCGGGAGCGCGTCGGCACCGACCATCAGGCCCGGATCGGTCACCGCCGCGTCGTCCATCCGCGCGCCGCCTTCCGCGATCAGGCGTTTCGCGTCCTTGCCGGATTTCGCGAGGCCCGAGCGGACAAAGAGTTGCACGACGGAGACTTTGAAGTTCCGCAAATCGTCCGCAGTCGTTCCGGCGAATTCGAGTTGCTCGCGCTCGGGCATGGACTTCAGCCATTCGCGGGACACCACAGACCGGTTCCACTCGAAATGGTCGTCGAGCGACAATGCGAGCGTCGGCAACTCGTCCCCCACGCCGCCCTTCTCGAAGACCTCCCGGGCGGTGGCCTCCGCGGCCTCGGCCGCCTCCCGCCCGTGGCAGAGCGCGGTAACCTCGTTGGCCAGGATCACCTTCGCCGCGTTGATCTCCGCGCCCTCGAGCGCGCCCAGCCGCTCGCATTCCTCGACCGGCAGCTCGGTGTAGAGCTTCGCGAAGCGGCCGACATCGGCGTCGGTCGTGTTGCGCCAGAACTGCCAGAACTCGTAGGGCGAGAGCATGTCGGCGTTGAGCCAGACCGCGCCGCCCTGGCTCTTGCCCATCTTGCGCCCGTCCGACGTCGTCAGGAGCGGCGTCGTCAGTCCGTAGATCTCGGTCTCCGCCACACGGCGCGTGAGGTCGATGCCGTTGACGATGTTGCCCCACTGGTCCGATCCGCCCATCTGCAGCAGGCAGCCGTAGCGGCGGTTCAGCTCCAGGAAGTCGTAGGCCTGAAGGATCATGTAGTTGAACTCGAGGAACGACAGCGACTGCTCCCGGTCGAGCCGCGACTTCACGCTGTCGAAGCTCAGCATCCTGTTGACGGAGAAGTGCCGCCCGATGTCGCGCAGGAAGTCGAGATAGTTCAGCCCGTCGAGCCATTCGGAATTGTCGAGCATCAGCGCGCCGGTCGGTCCCTCGCCGTAGTCGAGATACTTCGCGAAGACGCCCTTCATGCCGGCGATGTTCTCCGCGATCTGCTCGGGCCCGAGGAGCGGGCGCTCGTCGGAGCGGAAGGAGGGGTCGCCCACCTTCGTGGTCCCCCCGCCCATGAGGGTGATCGGCCTGCCGCCGGCCTTCTGCAGCCAGCGCAGCATCATGACGTTCAGAAGATGGCCCACATGGAGCGACCTCGCCGTGGCGTCGTAGCCGATATAGGCCGGCACCGGACCCGCCAGAAGCGCCGCATCGAGTCCTTCCAGATCGGTGCAGCCCGCCACGAAGCCGCGCTCCGTCATCACGTGCAGGAACTCCGATTTCGGCTGGTAGCCCATCGCTATCCGTGTCCATTCTGGGATCGCGCCTCGCTATAGCGGCGCGACGGAGGAGAGGAAAGCCATGTTGCGGGAGCGGCTGAAGGCGGGCCCGGTCTGGGCCCTCGGCAGCATGTCGGGCACGTCGCTCGACGGCGTCGACGCGGCGATGGTGCTCACCGACGGCGCGCGCATTCTCGAATTCGGCGAGACCGCCTACCGCCCGTACGCAGAGTCCGAGCGCGCCGTGCTCGCTGCCGCGATTGGCCGCTGGGAGGGGCTCGACGATGCCGCGGCGATCGTCGAGGCCGCCCATGCCGAGCTCCTCGGCGGCATCGCCGGCGCCGATCTCGTCGGCTTCCACGGTCAGACCACGGCGCACGATCCCGGCGGCCGCGGCACGTGTCAGATCGGCGACGGACGGCGCCTCGCCAGCACCCTCGGTCGCCCCGTGATCTCGGATTTCCGCAGCGCCGACATCGCCGCGGGCGGGCAGGGCGCGCCCCTGGCGCCCTTCTACCATCACGCGCTGGCGCGCCACCTGCGTCTCCACGCCCCCGTCGCCATCCTCAATCTCGGCGGGGTGGGCAACATAACCCTCGTCGATCCGCGGATCGGGACGCCCTTCGAGCCGGGGGCCTGCCTCGCCTTCGACACCGGCCCCGCCAACGCGCCCCTGAACGACCTGATGCGCGCCCGGCTGGGGCGCGACCGCGACGCGGACGGCGCGCTCGCCGCCCGGGGCACGCCCGACGGCGCCGTTCTCGACGCCCTGGCGGCCGATCCCTTCTTTCGCGAGGCGCCGCCGAAATCCCTCGACCGGAACGCCTTCGCCCGGCTGGGCCACCACGTCGCCCCTCTCTCCGACGCCGACGCCGCGGCGACCCTCACGGCGGCCGTCGCCGTCTCGCTCGCCCTGGGTCTCGATCTCTGCCCGGCGCGGCCGGAGCGGATCCTCGTCACCGGCGGCGGCCGGCTGAACCCGGTGATGATGGCGATGCTCGCCGAGCGCACCGGCATCGCGGTCGAGCCGGTGGACGCGCTCGGCCTCGACGGCGACATGCTCGAGGCGCAGGCCTTCGCCTATCTCGCCGTGCGGGTCCTGCGCGGCTGGCCGACCAGCTCGCCCGGAACCACCGGCGTGCCGCGCCCGATCTGCGGCGGCATCCTCTCCGAGCCCGGCGACCTCGCCGCTACCTTTCGGCGATCCCGCCGCGCATGAGCGTCGTCCGCATCTCGATCCCCTCGGCATAGACCGTCTGCCCGGTCTCGAAGACCAGATCGAACATGCGCAGCGGCCCGGCCGCGGTGAACTTGACATGGGCGCCGTCGACCAGACGGCGGGCCGGAAGCTCGGCGCAGGCGGCGCCGAAGAGCGCGTCCGCGCGCCAGCCGCGCAGCGTCACCGTCTGGTCGGGCCCGACCGTCAAATCCGCTTCCGGCCGACCGTGGCCGAGGGCGGAGGCGCAGATCGTGATCGCGCCGGGCGCCGCCCCGCTCCGCTCCTTCAGCTCGCGGAGCCGGCGCACGCCCTGCCGTGTCACCAGCCGGTCCCCGGCCGCCAGCCTCTCCACCGGGCGCGGGCCCTCGATCGTCATCACGCGCGTCCCCTCGGCCAGTCCGGTCGCGAGTTCGGTCAGGGAATGGGTCTCGGGCATCGAAGCGACTCCGGCTCGGTTTGATCGAGCTTCGGCGGAAGTAGTGAAGGAAGTCTTGCGCCCGCTGCCACGCTCCTGCCGCGTGGCCGCGCCCTGCTTTAGGCCTCGATTCGTCCGCTGCGCTCTGCTACGCGGCGGGAGATGATCGCGGGTGTGGCGGAATTGGCAGACGCACTTGGTTTAGGTCCAAGCGCCGCAAGGCGTGGGGGTTCGAGTCCCTTCACCCGCACCAGCGACACCGCTCCGCGAGAGGGGCGCCGGTCGCCCGGAACGCCACGTCGCGCCGGCCGCGGCCGTTGGTGACAGCAGAGGCTGTTGATCTCTCGCTTGAACCGACCGACCATGGACCCCATTTCCGGGGGCGTAGTCGGAGGGCCCGGCGCGTTGCCTCTCGCGGGACGCGGAGCCCTTGCCAACAAGGACAATCACATGACCGAGCATTCCTATCCAGTCCTGCCACTGCGCGACATCGTGGTCTTTCCACACATGATCGTGCCCCTGTTCGTCGGCCGCGAGAAATCCGTGCGCGCCCTCGAGGAGGTGATGTCGGAGGACAAGCAAATTCTGCTCGCCAGCCAGATCGATCCGACGATGGACGATCCCACCCCGGAGGGGATTTACCGCACGGGGGTGCTGGCCAACGTTCTCCAGCTTCTCAAGCTGCCCGACGGCACCGTGAAGGTTCTCGTCGAGGGGCGGGCGCGGGTCCGGATCTCTGATTATGTCGAGAACGAGCGGTTCTTCGAGGCCGAGATCGAGGATCTCGCCGAGACGATCGGCGAGGAGGACACCGTCAACGCGCTCCTGCGCTCCGTGGGCGAGGAGTTCGAGCGCTACGCCAAGGTGAAGAAGAACATCCCCGAGGAGGCGCTGGCGGCTGTCGGCGAGACCCGCGATCCGGCGAAGCTCGCCGATCTCGTGGCCGGCCATCTCGGCGTCGAGGTGGCCCAGAAGCAGGAGCTTCTGGAGACCCTCGAGATCGCCCAGCGGCTGGAGAAGGTCTACGGCCTGATGCAGGGCGAGGTTTCGGTCCTGCAGGTCGAGAAGAAGATCAAGACCCGCGTGAAGTCGCAGATGGAGCGCACCCAGCGCGAATATTACCTGAATGAGCAGATGAAGGCCATTCAGAAGGAGCTGGGCGACGGCGAGGACGGCGAAGGCGAGGTCGCGGAACTCGAGAAGCGCATCTCCGAGACCAAGCTGTCGAAGGAGGCACGCGACAAGGCCGAGGCGGAGCTGAAGAAGCTGAAGAACATGTCGCCGATGTCGGCGGAAGCGACCGTCGTGCGCAATTATCTCGACTGGATGCTGTCCATCCCGTGGGGCACGAAGTCGCGCGTCAAGAAGGATCTGGGCCGCGCCCAGAAGGTCCTCGACGACGATCACTACTCGCTCGACAAGGTGAAGGAGCGGATCGTCGAGTATCTTGCCGTGCAGCAGCGCTCGAAGAAGCTGAAGGGGCCGATCATGTGTCTCGTCGGCCCGCCGGGGGTCGGCAAGACCTCCCTCGGCAAGTCGGTCGCGCGGGCGACCGGGCGCGAGTTCATCCGCATCTCGCTCGGCGGCGTGCGCGACGAATCCGAGATCCGCGGCCATCGGCGCACCTATATCGGCTCCATGCCGGGCAAGATCATCCAGTCGCTGAAGAAGGCCAAGACCACGAACCCGCTCATCCTGCTCGACGAGATCGACAAGATGGGCCAGGACTTCCGCGGCGATCCGGCCTCGGCGATGCTCGAGGTGCTCGATCCGGAACAAAACTCGACCTTCGTCGATCACTATCTCGAGGTGGAGTACGACCTCTCGAACGTCATGTTTCTGACCACGGCGAACTCCTACAACATGCCGTCGCCGCTCCTCGACCGGATGGAGATCATCCCGCTGGCGGGCTATACGGAGGACGAGAAGGCCGAGATCGCCAAGCGCCACCTGATCGGCAAGCAGATCAAGAACCACGGCCTGAAGAAGGGCGAGTTCGAGATCACCGACGAGGCGCTGAAGCTGGTGATCCGCACCTATACCCGCGAGGCGGGAGTGCGGAACCTCGAGCGCGAGCTGGCCAAGCTGGCGCGGAAGGCCACGACCCAGATCGTGCGGAAGGAAACCGACAAGGTCGTCGTCACGCCGGAGAACCTCTCCGACTATCTCGGCGTCAAGAAGCACCGCTACGGGCTCGCCGAGGAGGAGGACCAGATCGGCGTCGTCACCGGCCTCGCCTATACCAGCGTCGGCGGCGAGCTTCTGAACATCGAGGCGCTGCGCCTGCCGGGCAAGGGACGGATGAAGACCACCGGCACGCTCGGCGACGTGATGAAGGAATCGATCGACGCTGCGTCGTCCTTCGTGCGCTCCATCGCGCCGCAGATCGGGGTGAAGCCGCCGAAGTTCGACACGCTCGACATCCACGTCCACGTCCCCGAGGGCGCGACGCCGAAGGACGGGCCGTCGGCGGGCCTTGCGATGGTCACTTCCATCGTCTCGGTCCTGACCCAGATCCCGGTCCGCAAGGACATCGCCATGACCGGCGAGGTCACGCTGCGCGGCAACGCCCTGCCGATCGGCGGCCTGAAGGAGAAGCTGCTCGCCGCGCTCCGCGGCGGCATCAAGACGGTGCTGATCCCGGCCGAGAACGAGAAGGACCTGGCCGAGATCCCCGACAACGTGAAGGAGGGGCTGACGATCATCCCCGTCAGTCACGTCCGCGAGGTGCTGCAGCACGCCCTCGTCCGGCAGCCGGAGCCGGTGGAATGGGACGAGGCGGCGCAGGAGGCAGCCGATGCCGAGCGCGCGGCCCGCGCCGCTGCCGCAGAGACCGCGGCGCAGCTTCCGCACTGATCGCGGAGCCGGCGATCGCCGGAAGGGCGCCCCCGCGGGGCGCCCTTTTTGCGTCGCGCGCCCTGGCCCGGTGCCGCGAGCAAGGCGCGCAGTATCTCGGCGCTGTTGGCGCCCGCGAGTTCCATGAAGATCTCCATCTCGTTCTCCGCCTCGCCACCGCCGCGATGTCCAATCGAGCCCGTGCGCGTCGAACGCCGCGCAGGACCGCCCGCATCCCCTCCCGATCGCGCACAAGACGCATCCCGACATTCTCGAAACCGGAACTCCTTCAGGAGAGCAGGGCGACCCCGCTCTCGGTCTCCCGCGCCAAGATCGCGCCGGCGTATTCTCGCCATTGTCGCGGGCCCCGCCCCGTCGCTGAGGGCGAGCCCCGGATCGGCGCCGGGGCGACGGGTCGCCTCGGTACCGCGCCGCGCCTCCGCTCCATCGCCCGTGGGTTTCCCGGCCGCCGCGACCCGACAAATCGGCGCTCCGGGCCCCCTGGCCGCCGGGAGGCCTTGCGGATCCCCGCCCGGCTCTCTATGGCAACCGCCACCGGGCGGTTAGCTCAGCGGTAGAGCACTTCGTTCACACCGAAGGGGTCACTGGTTCGATCCCAGTACCGCCCACCATCTCCCCTCCCTGTCGGCCGTGGCTCCGAGGGCTACCTGTGCCCCGTCACAGTCCGGGAGCCAGCCATGTATCTCACGATGAACCGCTTCAAGGTCGCCCGTGGCAAGGAGGAGGCTTTCGAGGAGCTCTGGCGCAGCCGCGATTCGCATCTGAAGGAGGTCGCGGGCTTCGTCGCCTTCCATCTCCTGCGCGGCCCGGAGCGCGAGGACCACACGCTCTATTCCTCCCACACTACCTGGCGCGACCGCGCCGCCTTCGAGGCCTGGACCCGGTCCGACGCGTTCCGCGCCGCCCATTCCGGCGTCCGGCCGCAGGCCGATCTCTATCTCGGCCCGCCGGAACTCGAGGTCTTCGACAGCGTCCAGTCGATCGACTGAGGCAACCGCCTGCCGCCGGACGGCGTTTGCCGCCGGACAAACAGCCGAAGGACGCGAGATGAGTGAAGAAACAAGCCAGGAGGGCGGCGACAGCAAGGGCACGGTGATGGCCGCGCTCGTGGCGAACGGAGGCATCGCCGTGACGAAGTTCATCGCCGCCGCGCTGTCGGGCTCCTCGGCGATGCTGGTGGAAGGCATCCACTCGGTGGTCGACACCGGCAACCAGGCCTTCCTGCTGCTCGGCATGAAGCGCGCCCGGAGGCCCGCGGACGAAAAGCACCCGTTCGGCTACGGCGCGGAGATCTACTTCTGGTCCTTCATCGTCGCCGTCCTGCTGTTCTCTCTCGGCGCCGGCCTGTCCATCTGGGAGGGGGTCAGGGCGCTGCTCCACGGCGAGTCCGAGGGCGGCGGCGTTCCCTGGATTCCCTATGTCGTCCTCGCCCTAGCCTTCGCCTTCGAGGGATATTCGTGGCAGAAGGCGGTGCGCGAGTTCAACCGCGTGCGGGCCGGGCGCGGCTTGTGGTCGGACCTGAAAGAGACCAAGGATCCGGCGATCTTCGTCGTCCTCTGCGAGGACACCGCCGCGCTTCTCGGCATCCTGATCGCGGCGCTCGGCGTCACGCTGCACTGGCAGCTCGACCACCCGTTCTGGGACGCGGCCGCCTCGATCCTCATCGGCCTCCTGCTCGGGCTCGTGGCGATCTTCCTCGCCAACGAGGTCCGCGGGCTCCTGGTCGGCAAGTCGACCGATCCGGGCATCGCCGACAGCGTCCGCGCGAACCTGAATGCGCGCGACGAGGTCGACGCCGTGAACGACATCCGCTCGATCCATTTCGGCCCCCGCGACGTCCTGCTCACGATCAGCGTCGATTTCAGGGACGACGTGCGGGCGGGGCGGATCGAGGAAATCGTCACCGACTGCGAGAAGCGGACCAAGGAGAAGTTCTCCGTCGTCAGCCGCCTGTTCCTTGAGGTGCAGTCGGCATCCGCTCATCGCGAGATGGAAGGAAAGCGCCTCTGACGCCCGGAGCGTGGCCGGGGCCGGCCGCGGCGCATCGCGGCCGGCCTTTCGCGGACCTCACTCCGCCGGAGCGGGGTCCGGCTCGCCGTGATAGGCCGGATCGTCGGGCATGCCCGCTCCGCGTCCCGGAAGCTCGTCCGGCATGTTGTGCTCCGCCTCCACGTCGTTGCGGTAGCGCAGGTTGTGGCGGTGGACCATGAGGCCGTCCCATCTGAGCGCCCGCCAGAGCCCGATCGTGATCAACACCACCACCACCGCGAAGGGGAAGCCGGCGACGACAGCCGCCGCCTGCAGCGCGGAGAGCCCACCTGCCAGGAGCAGGACGGAGGCGACGCAGCCCTCGCTTATCGCCCAGAAGATGCGCTGGATCTTCGGCGGGTCGGGGTCTCCGCCGGCGGTCAGCATGTCGATCACGAAGCTGCCCGAATCGGAGGAGGTGACGAACCACAGCACGATCAGCACGATCGCGAATACGCTCGTCACGCCTGAGAGCGGGAAGTAGTCGAGCAGCGCGAACATCGTGTTCCCGTAGCCTTCCTTGGTTGCCTCCACGAGCGTCTGGTCGCCGCCGAGCGAGATGTCGATCGCCACCCCGCCGAAGGCCGAGAACCAGAAGAACATGATCGAACAGGGGATGAGCATCACCCCGAAGATGAACTCCCGGATCGTGCGGCCGCGGCTGATGCGCGCGATGAACACGCCCACGAACGGCGCCCAGCTCACCCACCAGGCCCAGTAGAAGATCGTCCAGGAATTCTGCCAGTTGCCGCTGGCATCCTGCGGAATCCAGGTCTCCGTCCAGGTCGAGAGATCGACGAACTTGGCGAGATAGAGCCCGTAATTCTCCACGAACCCGTCGAAGATGAACAGCGTCGGCCCAACGACGAGCATGAAGATCAGCAGCAGGAAAGACAGGATGATGTTGAGGTTCGACAGTCTCTTGATGCCCCCGTCGAGCCCCGCGACCACCGACATCGTCGCCAGCGCGGTGATCCCGGCGATGACGAGGATCTGCACCGTGACCGAGGAATCGATGCCGAACACCGTCCCGAGCCCGTCATTGATCTGGATCGCGCCGAGTCCCAGCGAGGTGACGATGCCGAACATGGTGCCGAAGACCGCGAGCGTGTCCACCACGTCGCCCCAGAAACCGTAGATCCGGTCGCCGATGAGCGGATAGAGCGCCGACCGGATCGACAGCGGAAGCCCCATGCGGAAATGGAAATAGGCGAGGCTCAACGCCACGGTGGCGTAGACCGCCCAACCGTGGAAGCCCCAGTGCAGGAAGGTGAGCGCCATCGCCTCGCGGGCCGCCGCGAGCGTCTCCGCCTCCGCGCGGGGTGGGGAGAAGTAGTGGTACATGGGCTCGGCCACGCCCCAGTAGATGAGCCCGATCCCGATCCCCGCCGAGAACAGCATCGCCGTCCAGCTGAACAGGTCGTATTCGGGATGCTCGTCCATCCTGCCGAGCCGGATGTCCCCGAACGGCCCGAGGCCGAGGTACAGCACGAACAGGATCAGCGCGTTGACGAGCAGGATCATCGCCCAGCCCAGAGTGTCCGCGAGGATGGTCTGAAGCCCGCCGAAGATCGCGTTCGCGGTGTCGTTGAAGATCGCCCCGAACAGGATGAAGCCGACGATGAGGATCGCCGAAGTCGCGAAGACCGGCCGATTGACCTTGGGGAAGATCCATAGTCGGTCCTGCGGTATTTTCGTGCCCATCGCGCACCCCGGATGTTGTGTTGCAGCCCGGCCCGGCACTGCCGGGCTCGCGCGCAACGTTACCCTCGGGGAAGCGGAATGCCAACTGCCCCTGCGTCAGGCAGTCATCGGAACCGCGGTCCAGGGGTCGGAAACGGGCGCGTGGCAGGTGAACCGCTGCGGCAGGTCGGCGAGCGCCGCCCAGCGGAATTCCTCCGGCAGAAGCGTCTGCCGGGAGGCGCGCCAATGCACTGTCGCGACGCGGCAGCGCGCGATCAGCCGCCGCACGAGCTCGTAGCAGATCTGGCGTCCGACCTCGCGGGAGCCGCGGCGAAGCGTATCGCACAGGATGACGAGGCGTTCGGTGCCGCGCGCGTCGACGGCATGGGTGACCGAGACGGTGCCCTGATCGGTCTCGTAGCGCGCCGAATTCCCCTCGAAGGCGAGGTCGACACGGTATACATGAACACCGGCCCGGGTCAGCAACTGCACGATGACCGGCGGAAGATCGAAGAAACGAAAGCCACGATCTTGGCGCAGGGTCAGGGTCGCAGACACTTTCGGTGAAATTTCAATCATTTGAGAAGCTGTCCTATCTCACTTCCGTAATTTGTCGATAGCATAATTCTTAAGATTGGCAGAAGAATGTCGCGAAATCGATACGGTCGTGGCTCTGGGGTGGCGCGAGTCTTCCCGGGTGCGGAGCCGAGCCGGTAACGCGAAAAGGGCGCCCGAGGGGCGCCCTTCCGCACAGCTCGTCGTGCGGCCTCGTCAGCAGCTGTAGTAGAGCTTGAATTCCATGGGATGCGGAGTGTGCTCGTAGGCATAAATCTCTTCCCACTTCAGATCCATGTATCCTTCGATCTGGCTCCGCGTGAACACGTCGCCTGCCAGAAGGAAGTCGTGGTCCTTTTCCAGCTCCTCGAGCGCCTCGCGCAGAGAGTGGCAGACGGTGGGGATTTCGGCAAGTTCCTCGGGCGGGAGATCGTAGAGGTCCTTGTCCATCGCCTCGCCGGGATGGATCTTGCTCTTGATCCCGTCGAGCCCGGCCATGAGAAGCGCCGAGAAGCACAGATAGGGATTCGCGGCCGGATCGGGGAAGCGGGCCTCGACGCGCTTGGCCTTCGGGCTCTCCGCCCAGGGGATGCGGATGCAGCCCGAGCGGTTGCGCGCCGAATAGGCCCTGAGCACGGGCGCCTCGAAGCCGGGGATCAGCCGCTTGTAGGAATTCGTCGTCGGGTTGGTGAAGGCGTTCAGCGCCTTGGCGTGCTTCAGCAGGCCGCCGATGTAGTAGAGCGCCTCGTCGGACATGTCGGCATACTTGTCGCCCGCGAAGAGCGGCTTGCCGTCCTTCCAGATCGACATGTTGACATGCATGCCGGTGCCGTTGTCGCCCGAGATCGGCTTCGGCATGAAGGTCGCCGACTTGCCGTAGGCATGGGCCACGTTCTGCACCACGTACTTGTATTTCTGCAGCTGGTCGGCCTGGTCGGTCAGCGTCGAGAAGACGAGGCCCAGCTCGTGCTGGCAGGACGCGACCTCGTGGTGGTGCTTGTCCACCTTCATCCCCATGCGCTTCATCGTGGAGAGCATCTCGGAGCGCAGGTCCTGGCCGTCATCGACCGGGTTCACCGGGAAGTAGCCGCCCTTGATGCCGGGACGGTGCCCGGTATTGCCGGTCTCGAACTCGGTGTCGGTGTTCCAGGACCCGTCGTTGGCGTCCACCTGGTAGGAGACCTTGTTGATCGAGACCGCGTAGCGCACGTCGTCAAACAGGAAGAATTCCGCCTCCGGTCCCATGAAGGCGCTGTCACCGATCCCCGAGGCCTTGAGATAGTCCTCCGCGTTGCGCGCCGTGCCGCGCGGGTCGCGCTCGTAGCGCTCCATCGTGTCCGGCTCGTAGACGGTGCAGTGCACGGCCAGGGTCTTCTCGGCGTAGAACGGGTCGATATAGGCCGAATCCGCGTCGGGCATCAGCTTCATGTCGGACTGCTCGATGGATTTCCATCCGGCGATCGATGAGCCGTCGAACATCATCCCCTCTTCGAGGAAGTCCTCGTCGACCTCGTGCGCGATCACCGTGACGTGCTGCAGCTTGCCGCGCGGGTCGGTGAAGCGCAGGTCGACATACTCGATGTCGTCCTCGGTGATGGTCTTCAGCATGTCGCTCGTGCTCATATGTCCCTCTCTGTCTGAGAACGTCGTTGGTGCGCGGGGTTACAGCGCGTCGGAACCGGTCTCGCCGGTCCGGATGCGGATCGCCTGTTCGATGGGGGAGACGAATATCTTGCCGTCGCCGATCTTGTCGGTCTTCGCCGCGCCGACGATGGCCTCGATCGCGCCCTCGACCTGGTTGTCGTCGAGCACCACCTCGATCTTCACCTTCGGCAGGAAGTCGACGACGTATTCCGCGCCACGATAGAGTTCCGTATGGCCCTTCTGGCGACCGAAGCCCTTCACTTCCAGAACGCTGAGACCCTGGACGCCGATCTCCTGGAGGGCCTCCTTCACCTCGTCGAGCTTGAAGGGTTTGATGATCGCCTCGATCTTCTTCATTGCGCCAATTCCTCCGGGTCCGGTTCAGTGGGGACAGACCATCTTGCGCCGCGCGCCTCAATCGGTGACCTCGCGGGGCCGTGGCCGGGCCGCTGGCTTTGGTAAATGGTGCCCGGAATTTGTGCAACGTGCTTCGCGTCCGGGCGATTTGAGAAGGAGAGGGCATGGATCGTCTGCTGAGCGCCGAAGAGATGCGCAGGATCGAGCGGGGTGCCATCGAAATCGGCAGCGTCACCGGGCTGGACCTGATGGAGCGGGCCGGTCGCGGGGTGGTCGCCGCGATCCTCGGCACCTGGCCCGATCTCGCCGTCGCGCCGGCCGCCGCCGCGATTCTCTGCGGGCCGGGCAACAATGGCGGCGACGGCTACGTCGTGGCCAGGCTTCTCCATGCCCGGGGCTGGCGCGTGGAGGTGCTGGCGATGGGCGACCCCGTCAGGCTGCCCGCTGATGCGCGGCGCAACCACGACCGCTGGCGCGCGCTCGGCCCGGTCACGCCGCTCTCGCCCGAGAGCTTCCGCCACCTCGCGGCCCGGCCGCCCGCCCTCGTCGTCGACGCGCTCTTCGGCATCGGTCTCTCCCGGCCCGTGGACCTGCCGCTGGGGGAGGGGCTCGGCACCGCTCGCATCGCTGCGGTGGACGTGCCCACCGGGCTCTGCGCCGAGTCCGGGCGCCTCGTCGGCGGTGCCGGACGGGCGCTCGCTGCCGATCTCACGGTGACCTTCCATGCGCCGAAGACCGGTCACCATCTGGCCGGCGGGCCGGGCCTCTGCGGCCGCCTCGCCGTGGCCCCGATCGAACTCGCGGAAGACGGTCGCGGCACGGCCCTCGTCGCCGGGCCCGGCCGCGCCGCCGAGAAGGCGGGCGGCCACAAGTACCGGTCCGGCCACGTCGTCGTCCTAGGCGGCGGTCCGGGGAAGGGGGGCGCGGCGCGGATGGCGGCGCGCGGTGCGCTCCGCATCGGCGCCGGCCTCGTCACCATCGCGGTGCCGCCGGCGGCGCTGCAGGAATACGCCGCCCGGCTCGACGCGATCATGCTGCGTCCAGTAAGGGACGCCTCGGCGCTGGCGGAGATGCTCGCCGCCGACGACAGGCTCGGCACGGTCGCTCTCGGGCCCGGTCTCGGCACCGGGCCGGCCGCCCGCGAGGCGGTCGAGGCCGTGCTTTCGGCGGGACGCTCCGCCGTGCTCGACGCCGACGCGCTCACCGTCTTTGCCGACGATCCGGAGACGCTCTTCGCGCAGCTCCACGAGACCTGCGTTCTGACCCCGCATCCGGGCGAGTTCGCCCGTCTCTTCCCCGATCTCGCTGCGGCCCTGACCGACGAGCCGGAAAGCTGGCCCGCGCCCACGAAGATCGACATCGCGCGTGCCGCTGCGGCCCGCGCCGGATGCACCCTGCTCCTCAAAGGGTCCGACACGGTGATCGCCTCGGCGGGCGGCGCGGCCGCGGTCCACAGCGCCGCCTATGGTCGCGACGCCCCGTGGCTCGCGACCGCCGGGGCGGGGGACGTGCTCGCGGGAATCATCGCCGGGCTCCTCGCGCGCGGGCTCTCGCCGGAGGAGGCCGCCGCCGCCGCCGCCTGGCTCCATGTGGAAGCCGCCCGCGCCTTCGGCCCCGGGCTGGTCGCGGAGGATTTGCCAGAAATTTTGCCGCGCGTTCTCGCCGCCGGGCAGGCGGGTCCGGCCGCCGCGGATGGTGACGGCCCGCCGCACTGACGCCGGCGTCTGGGCCCGCCGGCGGGTCATGCGCCCCGAGGACCTCGCAAGCACGACCGACAGCGCCATCACTGCCGTCGCCGGGCCGTGGCGATCGACCTCCCCCACCGTATGATCCCCCATCGGACGAAAGAGGGAGACATATATCGACTGCGGAGTCCGCCCATTGATGCCGGTCAAGCCCAGTCCGGGGCGCTCAGGTGTCCTCGCTCGCCGGCCGACCGCGCCTCCCTGCGGTCAGATGGGTCGGTTCAGCCCCAGAAGCTCGGGCGAGAGCGCCGCGGTGGCGGCCGAGGCGCCCTTGAAGTCGCGCCCGCGATGGGCCGCGCTCGGATAGGCCGTGACCGGCAGGCCCGCCGCCCGCGCCGCAGCCGCCGCCCAGGGATCGGCCGCGATCGCCATGCAATCGGCAGGCGCGGCGTCGAGGTCGAGAAGCGCCGCCGGCCAGTCCCGCACGATCGCGGTGAAGGTGCCGGGTTCGATCCGCTGGAAGGCCTCGAACACGTCGCCCAGCATCGCCTCGCTCAGATCGGTCACGAGGATCAGCGGCACGCCTTCGGCCTCGGCGGCGTCGATCACCTCCGCGACGCCGGGCCGTTCGCTGAGACCGATGAGCCGGATCCGCTCCAGCAGGTGCTCCTGCTTCGCGGCGTGGAGCGGCGCAGCGTCGCCGTCGGTCACGCGCGCCATCCGCTCCGGTCCGTCCGGCGTTTCGAGAAGGGCGGTGTAGGTCTCCCGCGAGAGCGCGGGCGCGCCCGTCTCCTGCAGGGCGGCGTCGAGCGCCTGGTGGTCGAGCGCGTCGATCTCGGCGAGGGCGGACAGGCCGCCGAACACGATGGCGTTGATGGGCATGGAAACCTCCGGTTGGGTCTTTGCGGGTCAGGCGCCGCGCGGCCCGGTTGTTCCGCCGGACTCCGACAGGAGTCCGACGCGATTCCGACGCGAATCCGACAACCTATTCGACGGTCACCGACTTCGCGAGGTTGCGCGGCTGGTCCACGTCCGTCCCCTTCGCCAGCGCCGTGTGATAGGCCAGAAGCTGCGCCGGCACGGCATAGAGGATCGGCGCCCAGAGATCCGGCGCGAGCGGCATCTCCACATGCTGCCATGCCTCCTCTTCTTCCGACAACCCCTTGGAATCACTCACGAGTACGACCCGCCCGTTCCGCGCCATGACTTCCTGCATGTTGGATTTCGTCTTGCCGAAAAGCGCGTCCGACGGCGCGAAGACGATGACCGGCACATGCTCGTCAACGAGCGCGATCGGCCCGTGCTTCAACTCTCCAGAAGCATAACCTTCGGCATGTATGTAGCTGATTTCCTTTAGTTTCAGCGCCCCCTCCATGGCGAGGGGAAACATCGCGCCCCGACCCAGAAACAGCACGTCGTCGGTCTCGGACAGAGCGAAGGCGATATCGGCCAGCTTGTCCTCGATCCGGAGTGCCTGG
This sequence comes from uncultured Alphaproteobacteria bacterium, assembly GCA_963829665.1. Classification (GTDB taxonomy): domain Bacteria; phylum Pseudomonadota; class Alphaproteobacteria; order Rhodobacterales; family Rhodobacteraceae; genus Palleronia. The sequence continues at coordinate 66,711 of CAWHJL010000002.1, forward strand.
GACATCAGCGCGGGGACCCGCCGCAGATCTTCGACATGCCTCGCAACCTCCTGATCCGACAGTACCTTGCGGTCGGACGCCGCTTTCAGTGCCAACGCGCCGAGGACGGTCAGCTGGCAGGTGAAGGCCTTGGTCGAGGCGACCCCGATCTCCGTCCCGGCGAGGATCGGCAGCGCCACGTCCAATTCCCGTGCGATCGACGACATCGCCACGTTCACCACCGAAGCGATCCGCGCCTTTCCTCGGCAGTAGCGCAAGGCCGCCAGGGTATCCGCCGTCTCGCCGGACTGGCTGACGAAGATGGCGAGCGTTCGCTCCGCGATCGGCGGTTCCCGGTAGCGGAACTCGCTCGCGACATCGACCTCGACAGGCAGCCGGGCGACGCTCTCGAACCAGTATTTTGCCGTCAGGCAGGCATAGAACGCCGTTCCGCAGGCGACCATGACCACGCGGTCGATCGCGGCGAAGTCGATCTCGCCGTCCGGCAGCACCACCTTCGACCCGTCGAGATAATGCGAGAGGCAGGCATTCACGACCGCCGGCTGTTCGTGGATCTCCTTCGCCATCCAGTGGCGATGGCCGCCCTTCTCGATCCGCCCGGCCTCGGCGGCGATCCGCACCGGGGTCCGCTCCACTTCGATCCCGTCCGCATCGTGGACCGTCAGACCGGAGCGGGTCAGCACCGCCCAGTCCCCGTCCTCGAGATAGACCAGCCGATCGACCAGCGGCGCGAGCGCGATCGCGTCCGACCCGACAAAGGCTTCCGTGCCGCTATGGGCCACGGCGAGCGGCGAGCCGCGCCGCGCGGCGATCATCAGGTCGTCCTGCCCGTCGAAGAGGAAGGCGAGGGCGAAGGCACCCTCGAGCCGGCGGAGCGTCCGCTGCACGGCCTTCTCGGGCGTGGCACCGGCCTCGAGATAGGATTGGCAAAGCAGGGCCACGGTCTCGGTATCGGTGTCGGTCTCGCTGCCGTAGCCGGCCGCGAGCAGTTCGCCGCGCAGCGCCGCGTAGTTCTCGATGATGCCGTTGTGGACGACGGCCACGCCGCCGGCCCGGTGCGGATGGGCGTTGATTTCCGTGGGCTTGCCGTGGGTCGCCCAGCGGGTATGGCCGATCCCCGACCGGCCGGGCAGCGGATGATGCACCAGCAGGTTGGAGAGGTTCACGAGCTTGCCGACCGAGCGGCGGCGGTCGAGCCGGCCGGCCTCCACGGTGGCGATCCCCGCGCTGTCGTATCCCCGATACTCGAGTCGCCTCAGCGCCTCGAGCACGACCGGCGAGACCTCGTAGCCCGCCAGGATTCCGACGATCCCGCACATCAGTTGGTCCTCTTCGTCTTCTCCGCCCGGAGCCTCGCCATCAGCCGCCGGCCGAGACCCTCCTTGTTGACTTGCCGCGCGCGCCCGAGCGCGAGCGCGCCGGCGGCCACGTCCCGGGTGATGACCGATCCAGATCCGGTCAGCGCCCCGTCACCGATCCGGACCGGGGCAACCAGCATCGTCGAGGAGCCGATGAAGGCCTCCGCGCCGATCTCCGTCCGGTGCTTGAAGACCCCGTCGTAGTTGCAGGTCACCGTTCCCGCGCCGATATTGGCCCGCGCGCCCACCGAGGCGTCGCCGATATAGGTCAGGTGATTCACCTTAGCGCCCGCGCCGATATCGGCCGATTTCACTTCCACGAAATTGCCGATCCGCGCGTCGCGGCCGATCTCCGCGCCCGGCCTCAGCCGCGCATAGGGGCCGACGACCGCGCCGGGCTCCACCCGCGCGCCCTCGAGATGGGAGAAGGCGCGGATCCGCGCGCCCGGCTCGACCCGCACGCGGGGGCCGAAGACCACGTTCTGCTCGATCACGGTGTCGCGTCCGATCGCCGTGTCGTGGGAAAAGAACACCGTCTCCGGGGCGAGCAGGGTCGCGCCCTCGGCAAGCGCCGCCGCGCGCCGGCGGGCCTGGAAGACCGCCTCGGCGCGGGCCAGCTCGCCACGGGTGTTGATGCCCATCGTTTCGGCCTCGTCGCAGGCGACCGTGGCACAGCGGAGGCCGCGGGCGCGGGCGACGGCAACGATGTCGGGCAGGTAGTATTCCCCCGCGGCATTGTCGTTGCCGACACCGTCGACCAGGTCGAAGAGCTGTTCGGCTTCGACGCAGATGACGCCGGAATTGCAGAACCTTATGGAACGCTCCTCATCCGTCGCATCCTTCCATTCCACGATCCGGACCAGTTCGTCGCCCTCGACCACGAGACGTCCGTAGCGCCCCGGCTCGGCGGCCTCGAAGCCGAGCACGACCACCGCCGCGCCGCCCGCCCGCGCCGCGGCCATCATCGACAGCGTCTCGGGCCGGATGAAGGGCGTGTCGCCGTAGAGCACGAAGACGTCGCCCCGCGCGCCGGCGAGCGCGTCCCGCGCCTGCGCCACGGCGTGCGCGGTTCCGAGCCTCTCGGCCTGTTCGACGACGGCGATTTCCGGATCGTGCGCTACCGCCGCGGCCCGGACCGCGGCGCCGCCGTGCCCGACGACCAGCACTCGTCGCTCCGGCGCCAGCGCCGCGCCGGAATGCAGCGCATGCACGAAGAGAGGCGCGTGGCCGATCTCGTGCAGGACCTTCGGACGGTCGGACTGCATCCGCGAGCCCTGTCCGGCGGCGAGCACGATCAGATGTGGGGGCATGGCTGCTCTTTCCTTTCGCCTAGCCTCGTTCTACCCGTCGCGCACCGCCACGCAAGCGAGCGCGGTCACGCCGCGCCGCGAAAATCACGGGAGAGACCCATGCGGACGGTCGTCTTCGACCTTGACGGAACATTGATCGACACCTCCGCCGACCTCGTCGCGGCCGCCAATGCCTGCCTCCGCGCGCGCGGACTCGGCGACGTGCTTGATCCGCGGGCCGACGCGCTGGTCGCGTTCCGGGGCGGCCGGGCGATGCTGCGCGAGGGATACGCCCGCACGGGTGCCGGCGCCGAGGCGGAGGTGGAGGCCGACTACCCGCGGCTCCTCGAGGCCTACGGCGCCGCCATCGCCGTCCATTCGCGACCCTACGAGGGCGCCTGGGCGGCGGTGGAGACCCTGCGCAACCGCGGCTTCGCCGTGGGCCTCTGCACCAACAAGCCCGAAGGCCTGGCGCGGCGGCTCATGGCGGAAATGGGGACCGCCCATTGCCTGCCCGCGCTCGTCGGTGCGGACACGCTGCCGGTCCCGAAGCCCGATCCGGCACCGTTCCGCGAAGCCGTGCGCCGCGCCGGCGGCGACCCGGCGCGGGCGCTGCTCGTCGGCGACACTGTGACCGACATGCGGACCGCGCGGGCCGCGGGCGTGCCCTGCATCCTCGTGGGGTTCGGCCCCGCCGGCCGGTCGGTCGCCGATCTCGGTCCCGACGCGATCCTCGACGATTACGCCGATCTTCCGGATTTGGCGGCGCGCATGGTCGCCTGAGCCCCGCCGCCCGGACTCCGCCATGCCCGCACGGCCCACCGAATCCGGATCGCGTCGCCTCTTCCGGTCCCGCCGCCGATGAGGCTTCTGCGCTGGACCCCCTTCGCGCTCCTTCTGGGGCTCGCATTCTGGTCCGGGTTCCGCATGGGCGAGACCAGGCGCGCGGGAAGCGAGACCGAGGCGATTGCCCGGGTCGGCTCCCGCTATGCGCGCGAGATGGAGGGAGGGCGTCCCGAGGCCTGTGCGGGCCAGCCGGGGCAGGGCGCGACCTGGCTTGTCGTCGCCTGCGGCCGGGGGCCGCATCTGCGCATCTACCGGCTCGACCGGCGCGGCCGCATCCTCGCGGTCACGGCGGGCGGCACGTGATCGCGGGACGCGGATCGCGCCCGTGCGAACATGATGCCGCTTGCGGCCCGGTCTCCGATGAGGCAGCATTGCTGCAGCGCCGCATCGCCGGTCGGATCCCGACGCGCCGGTCTGCCGCAGAGTCGGCCCGGAGCGCGGATCGCCGCCACGGCCGACAGAACGCCTCGTCCGGAAGGGACCGATGATCGTCCTCCACCATTGCCACCAGACGCGCTCCATGCGGATTCTGTGGCTCCTGAACGAACTCGACCTCGAATACTCGCTGCGCATCCGGCCCTTCGATCGGTCGCTCCGGGATCCCGAATACCTCTCCGTCAGCCCAGCCGGCAGAGTCCCCGCCCTGGTTCTCGACGGCGATACCATCTGGGAATCGGGCGCCATCACCGAGGTCCTCTGCGAACGCTTCCCCGATCGCGGTCTTGGCCGCCCGCCGGGCGACATCGACCGCCCCGACTTCCTGACCTGGCTGCACTTCGCCGAGACGATCAGCCAGCACGCCGCGGCGCTGACCCAGCAGCACATCTTCCTGCGCGAGGACCGGATGCGCTCACCCACGATCATGCGTCTCGAGGCGGCGCGCCTGAAGAAGTGCTACGCGGCGATCGAGGGTCGTCTCTCGACGCCGGTGGAGAACCGCGACTACCTGCTCACGAGCGGCTTCTCCGCCGCCGACATCTCGGTGGGGCAGGCAGTCTACATGGCCGCCCACTTCGCCGGTTTCGACGAGTTCCCCGAGATGTCGCGCTGGTACGCGGAGATCACCGATCGCGCCGCGTTCCGCCTGGCTCTGCCGCCCGAGGGGGCCGAGCGGCTCTACGACCGCGCCTTCTACCCCGCCTGGGAGGACGCTGCGGCGCATTGACCGCCGGCGCCGCGCCGTCTAGATCCCGATCAACCGACCGGAGGGCCGCCCCCGTGAACGAGCTTCTCGCCGATTACCTGCCGATCCTGATCCTGCTGGGCCTCGCCATTGCGCTCGGCGTGATCCTGATCCTCGCCGCCTTCATCCTCGCGGTCCGGCATCCCGACCCCGAGAAGGTCTCGGCCTACGAATGCGGCTTCAACGCCTTCGATGATGCCCGGATGAAGTTCGACGTGCGCTTCTATCTCGTGTCGATCCTGTTCATCATCTTCGACCTCGAGATCGCGTTCCTGTTTCCCTGGGCCACGACCTTCGCGAGCATGACCGACATGGCGTTCTGGTCGATGATGGCGTTTCTCGCGGTGCTGACGATCGGATTCGCCTACGAGTGGAAGAAGGGCGCCCTCGAATGGGAGTGATCAGTTGAAACCGATCTTGGCCTCGGGTGTTTCCGGGGCATGTCCACGTTCCTCTCAGGCCCGCTGCCGCTGATCCTCTGGCTCGTCCTCATGGTGCCGAGCCTCATCTGGACCGCACGTGATCTGGCGGTCCGCAACACCCATCTGATGCCGCTGATGAAGGCCGTCTGGATGCTCACCGTGCTCTATTCGGGTCCGCTGGGCGTGCTGATCTACCGCTTTGCCGGACGGAAGGAGATCGCCGACGATACGTTGCCGCGGCGCGCCTTCCGCTCCGTCGCGCATTGCTATTCGGGCTGCGGCATGGGCGAGATTGTGGGCGTCCTGATCGCCGCCGGGCTGCTGTCGCTCGGCAATCTCTGGGTCTCGCTGGTGACCTTCTGCCTCGCCTATCTCTTCGGCTTCGCTCTGACAGTCGGACCGCTGGTCCAGGGCGGCACGCCGCTCGGCACCGCGCTGAAGGACGCCCTTCTGTCCGAGACGCCCTCGATCACCGTCATGGAGCTGGTGGCGATCGGGGTGGCGCTGGCGATCACCCACGGCGCGACGATCGGCGAGCCGCTGTTCTGGACCGGGCTGATCGTCTCGCTGACCTGCGGTCTCGTCGCCGCCTATCCGGTCAATCTCGCCCTCCTCCACTGGGGGGTGAAGGAGGGGATGATGGATCCGCGCATGACCGATCACGATCACGGCTAGATCACGGCATCGCCGCCGGGCGCGTTGACGATGGCGCGGCCCGCCTATACGTGCTGAACACAGGTTCCCAAGAGGTTTTCGACATGACCGTCACCCCGGGCGCTACTCCCGAAGGCGCGATCTCCGCGGGACCCGACCGCGAGCATGCCACCCAGACCCTGAACAGCGAGCTCACGGACAAGGGCTTCCTGCTCACCAGTACCGAGGATGTCATCAACTGGGCGCGGACGGGCTCGCTGCACTGGATGACCTTCGGTCTGGCCTGCTGCGCCATCGAGATGATGCACACCTCGATGCCGCGCTACGATGCGGAGCGGTTCGGCATCGCGCCGCGCGCCAGCCCGCGCCAGGCCGACCTGATGATCGTCGCCGGCACGCTCACCAACAAGATGGCGCCGGCGCTCAGGAAGGTCTACGACCAGATGCCGGAGCCGCGCTACGTCATCTCGATGGGGTCCTGCGCCAATGGCGGGGGCTATTACCATTACAGCTATTCGGTGGTGCGCGGCTGCGACCGTGTCGTGCCGATCGACATCTACGTGCCCGGCTGCCCGCCGACCGCAGAGGCGCTGCTCTACGGAATCCTGCAGCTCCAGCGCAAGATCCGCCGCACCGGCACGATCACGAGGTAAGGACGAGATGCCCGATACTGTCCTCGAGGAACTCGGCGACCACATCAAGGCGGCGCGCCCGGACTGCATCCTCAGCACGGAGATCGAGCGCGGCGAGCTGACGCTCCACGCCGCGCTGGCCTCGGTGCCGACGCTGGTCGATTTCCTGAAATCCGACAAGACCTGCCGCTTCTCGACACTCGTCGACCTCACGGCGGTCGATTATCCGGCGCGGGAATCCCGCTTCGATCTCGTCTACCACTTCCTGTCGATGTACCAGAACCATCGCGTGCGGCTGAAGGCGCAGGTCCGCGAGGACGAGATGGCGCCATCGATCACCGATATCCACCCCTCGGCCAACTGGTTCGAGCGGGAGGTCTTCGACCTTTTCGGCATCCTCTTCTCCGGCCATCCCGATCTGCGCCGCATCCTGACCGATTACGGGTTCCGCGGCCATCCGCTCCGCAAGGATTTCCCGACCACGGGCTATGTCGAGGTGCGCTACGACGAGACCACCAAGCGGGTGATCTACGAACCGGTCGACCTGGTGCAGGAATACCGCCAGTTCGACTTCATGAGCCCCTGGGAGGGCGCGGAATACATCCTTCCCGGTGACGAGAAGTCGGGCGAGGCGTCGAAGTGACCCGGAGCGGCCTCCGGCCCGCCGGGGAGGGCGGCGCGCCGTGATGGGCTCCATCGGCACCGGCGACATGATCACGGGGTTCCTCTTCGTGGCCGTCCTGCTGGTGGTGCCGTTCTGGCGCCTCCTGCCGCGATTCGGACTCCCGCGCTGGCTGGCGCTGGTCGCGGTCCTGCCGGTCGGCGCATTGATCCTCCTGTGGGTGATCGCGTTCCGCGCCGATATGCCCGGCCGTACGACACGAGCCGGACCCCCGGGGCGGGCGACAGAAGACGGCGCCCCCGCGCGGACGATACAGGATGGCGCCCCCGCGCGGGCGAAAGAGGATGGCGCCCCCGCGCGGACGACACGAGACGAGGTGTGAGATGATGGACGGCACGAAGCTTCAGGACGTCGAGACCGAAGAACAGAAGATCCGCAACTTCAACATCAACTTCGGCCCGCAACACCCCGCGGCACACGGAGTTCTCCGTCTCGTCCTCGAGCTCGACGGCGAGATCGTGGAGCGCGTCGATCCGCATATCGGCCTGCTTCACCGCGGCACCGAGAAGCTGATGGAGAGCCGCACCTACCTGCAGAACCTCCCCTATTTCGACCGGCTCGACTATGTCGGCACGATGAACCAGGAGCACGCCTGGGTGCTGGCAATCGAGAAGCTGACGAAGACCGAGATCCCGCGCCGGGCCTCGCTCATCCGCGTTCTCTACTGCGAGATCGGCCGCATCCTGAACCATCTGCTGAACGTCACCACGCAGGCCATGGACGTGGGCGCGCTGACCCCGCCGCTCTGGGGCTTCGAGGAACGCGAGAAGCTCATGCAGTTCTACGAGCGCGCATCCGGCGCGCGGCTCCACGCGGCCTATTTCCGCCCCGGCGGCGTCCATCAGGATCTGCCGCCCGATCTCCTCGACGATATCGAGACCTGGTGCCACGCCTTCCCGAGCGCGCTCGACGACATCGACGGCCTCATCACCGAGAACCGCATCTTCAAGCAGCGCAACGTCGATATCGGCGTCGTCACCGAGGAGGACATCCAGCTCTTCGCCTTCTCGGGCATCATGGTCCGCGGATCGGGCCTCGCCTGGGATCTCCGCCGGGCGCAGCCCTACGAGCTCTACGACGAGTTCGATTTCAAGATTCCCGTGGGCCGGAACGGCGATTGCTACGACCGCTATCTTGTCCGCATGGCCGAGATGCGCGAGTTGGTGAAGATCATGCTCCAGGCGATCGACAAGATCCGCGAATGTCCCGGCGACGTGCTTGTGCGCGGCAAGATCACGCCGCCGACGCGGCGCGACATGAAGACCTCGATGGAGGCCCTCATCCACCACTTCAAGCTCTACACCGAAGGCTTCCACGTGCCCGAGGGCGATGTCTATGCCTGCGTCGAGGCGCCGAAGGGCGAGTTTGGCGTCTATCTCGTCTCCGATGGCAGCAACAAGCCCTACCGCGCCAAGATCCGCGCCCCCGGCTACCTGCATCTCCAGGCGATGGACCATCTGTGCACCGGGCACCAGCTCGCCGACGTCTCGGCGATCCTCGGCTCGCTCGACATCGTCTTCGGCGAGGTGGACCGCTAGGCGCGGCCGGTGACCGCGATCGAAACTCTCGCGCTCCTCGTCCTCTTCGCCACGCCGCTCGCGATCCTCGTCTTCCTCACCGCCTTCCTGGTCTGGATGGGCAAGGGCCGGTGGGACACGTGGTTCACCCGCGCCTGCGACCGGGCGATGGTGCCGGCCGGGTGTCTTTCCGTCCTCCTGATCCTCGTCAGCCTGCGCTATTTCTGACCGCCCGCCCGCCTTCCGTTCCGCGCGCCGAGGCGGTAAGCGGGGCGCAAGGACATCCGAGAGAGGCCCGCCATGCTCCGCCGTCTGCACCACGACCAGCCCGAGAGCTTCGAGTTCACGCCCGCGAACCGGAAATGGGCCGAGGCGCAGCTCACCAAGTATCCCGACGGGCGGGAGGCCAGTGCCGTCATCGCGCTTCTCTGGCGCGCCCAGGAGCAGGAGGGCTGGCTCAGCCGCCCCGCAATCGAACACGTCGCCGGCATGTGCGGCTTGGCCTATATCCGCGCCCTCGAGGTGGCGACCTTCTACTTCATGTTCCACCTCCAGCCGGTCGGGTCGGTAGCCCATATCCAGATCTGCGGCACCACCTCCTGCATGATCTGCGGCGCCGAGGATCTGATCGGCGTCTGCAAGGAGAAGATCGCGCCCTTGCCGCACCAGGTCTCGGAGGACGGCAAGTTCTCCTGGGAGGAGGTCGAGTGTCTGGGCGCCTGCTCGAACGCGCCGATGGCCCAGATCGGCAAGGATTACTACGAGGACCTGACCGCCGGGAGCCTCGCATCGCTTCTCGACGCCATGGCCACCGGCGAGGTCCCGCGGCCCGGCTCGCAGATCGGCCGGTTCGCCTCGGAGCCCGCGGACGGCAAGACCGTGCTGCTGAAGGACCGGGTGAACGCGCACAACGCCTCCGTCGATCTCGCGCTCGAGATCGGTGACACCCTGAAGCGCATCGACGGCACCGAGCAGCCGCTCCGGATGCCGTGGAACCCGGTGATGGACTCCGCCGCGCGCGTGCCTCCACCCGTCAACGACGACCTGATGCCGCCGAGCGGCGGCGGCGAGGGCGAGACCCCGGGGCCTCAGCCCGCCGCTGATTCGCCGATCAGCGGAAAGGGCATCTCCAAGCAGGCCCCGGACACCGAGTTCGAAGGGGCGCCCGGAGGAGGGCGACGTCGCCGGCACCGAGGTCGACGACCAGTCGACGCCGATGTCGGGGCGCACCGAGCCCGCCGGCGCCACCGGCGACTCGACCGGACAGGAGAGCGACCGGGAATCCGCCACCCCCGGCGGGCGGGGTCCGCTCGACTCGGAGGACGAGCGCGAGTCCTCGAACGATGCCGCCGCCGACGTGCCGGAGGGGGAAGAGACCCGGCCGGCCGGGCGCGACGCGCCGCGCGAGGGCGGCGCCGACGACCTGCAGCGCCTCCATGGCGTGGGACCGAAGCTCGAAGGGTCGCTGAACGACATGGGCATCTTCCATTTCGACCAGATCGCCGGATGGAGCGCCCGCGAGATCGCCTGGGTCGACCGGAACCTCGAAGGCTTCAAGGGGCGTGTCACCCGCGACGACTGGGTCGGCCAGGCGAAGTCGCTGTCCAACGACGGGAAGACAAAGGGATGATTCCGCGCTAGCTTCCCCTAGGGAGGGGGCGTTGACGGGCCCCACGCAAGAGGGATGGACGGGATGACCAAGCAAACTCCGAGTTCGTTGTTGCTGATCGCGGCGCTCGCCGGCGGGATCGGCTTCGTCGCCTTCGTGGCGCTGATGGTGGTGGGCGAGTTCACGTTCTCGCCGGCCCTCTTCCTGGCGCTACTGGCGGCGCTCGCCGCAGCGATCTTCCTGTTTCAGGGCTTCCACAAGGCAGAACCGGCCGGCACGCCCGATCTGAGGCCCCGCGACAGCACGAAATTCGGCGACGTGACGCGCATGCCCGGCACCGCCGGCGTGGAGCCTGGATCGGCTGGCGTGAAGCCCGGCGCCGCGTCCGGCTTCGCCACGGCGGCCTCCCCCGCGCCCGGCCCGGCGCCCGCCCCTGCGGCCGCCCCGAGGGAGGAAGCCCCGGCCCACCGGGAGACGCCGCCGGCCTCCGAAGCCTCCCCGCCGTCTGAGGCCACGGAGGCCGCGCGGGGCCACTCGTCCAACGCCACGGAGACCGCGCGGGGCGGTTCGGACGTCCCCGCCTCCGCCGGGACGCAGGAGCCGGCGAAATGGAAATCGACGCAGCTCGCCGGGACGCAGGACCTGGCCGGGCGCAAGGGGAGCTGGTCCTACGAGCGCGAGGCCGCGCCGGTGCCGGAAGCCCCGCCATCGGAGGCCGAGGTGCTCGGCGACGGCCCCGATCCCGCGGTCGGGACGGAGCCGACGCGGCTGCACGCCCCGCGCGAGGGCGGAGCGGACGACCTGAAGCGGATCAATGGCGTCGGGCCGAAGCTCGAAACGCTGCTGCACGGTCTCGGGATCTACCATTTCGACCAGGTCGCCGCCTGGAACCACGACGAGATCGCCTGGGTGGACGAGCATCTGGAGGGCTTCCGCGGCCGCGTCGGCCGCGACGAATGGGTGCGGCAGGCGCAGGAACTTTCGGCAGGGCGGCAGGAATGACGGGACCGTCGGTGGCCGATGGCTGAGGAGGATCTCGCGACCGCGCGGCGCGCCCGCACCGTCGGCGTCGTCATCGCGATGACGATGATCCTGTGGATGGCGGCGCAACTCTTCGGCGCCTCCCTGGGGCTGCCGCCGCGCCTCGTCTTCGTCGCCGACGCCGCCGCGCTCGTCGTTTTCGCCTGGGCTCTGGTCGCGACCTTCCGCATCTGGCAGAAGCGCCGCGACGAGCACAGATAGGTTCCGTCCCGACAGAGGTTTCAAAAGACATGCTCGACGACAAGGACCGGATCTTCAGCAATCTCTACGGAATGGGCGACCGGACGCTGGCCGGTGCCAAGGCCCGGGGCCACTGGGACGGGACGGCCGACCTCATCGGCAGGGGCAAGGACTGGGTCGTCCAGGAGATGAAGGATTCGGGGCTCCGGGGGCGCGGCGGGGCCGGCTTCCCCACCGGTCTCAAATGGTCCTTCATGCCCAAGGAATCGGACGGGCGGCCCCATTATCTCATCGTCAACGCGGACGAATCGGAGCCCGGAACCTGCAAGGACCGGGAGATCATGCGTCACGATCCGCACACGCTGATCGAGGGCTGTCTCATCGCCTCCTTCGCGATGGGGGCGCATTCGAGCTACATCTACATCCGCGGCGAATACATCCGCGAGCGCGAGGCGCTGCAAAGGGCCATCGACGAGGCCTATGACGACGGCCTGCTCGGGCAGAACGCCGCCGGGTCGGGATGGGATTTCGACCTCTACCTCACCCATGGCGCCGGCGCCTATATCTGCGGCGAGGAGACGGCCCTGATCGAGAGTCTGGAGGGCAAGAAGGGGATGCCGCGGCTGAAGCCGCCGTTCCCGGCCGGTGCGGGTCTCTACGGCTGTCCGTCGACGGTGAACAACGTGGAATCGATCGCCGTCGTGCCGACGATCCTGCGCCGCGGGGCGTCGTGGTTCTCCTCTTTCGGGCGGGAGAACAATGCCGGCACCAAGATCTTCGCCATCTCGGGCCACGTGAACAAGCCCTGCGTGGTCGAGGAGGCGATGTCGATCTCCTTCGAGGAGCTGATCGAGCGCCATTGCGGCGGCATCCGCGGCGGCTGGGGGAACCTCAAGGCCGTGGTGCCCGGCGGGTCCTCGGTGCCGCTCCTGCCCGGGTCGGTCATGAAAGACGGGATCATGGATTTCGACTGGCTGAAGGAGCGCAAGTCCGGGCTCGGCACCGCGGCGGTGATCGTGATGGATCAGTCGGTCGACATCATCAAGGCGATCTGGCGCTTCTCGGCCTTTTACAAGCACGAGAGCTGCGGCCAGTGCACCCCCTGCCGCGAAGGCTCCGGCTGGATGATGCGCGTCATGGAGCGGCTGGTGCGCGGCGAGGCGGAGATCGAGGAGATCGACATGCTGCTCGATGTCACCAAGCAGGTCGAGGGGCACACGATCTGCGCCCTCGGCGACGCCGCCGCCTGGCCGATCCAGGGTCTCATCCGGCATTTCCGGGGCGAGATCGAGGACCGGATCAAGCACAAGCGCGCGATCGCCGCCGAATGAACGCGGCCGTGGCATCCGGGCGGGGCCTTCCCGCCCGTCGCTCGCCCGTTCGCCGCTGCCGGGCCGGACGGACCCGACCATGACCATCCGGAGGGATTCGGTGTCGCGCCTGATACTTGCCTCGATTCTGTGTCTCGCTACAATCGCGTGCTCTCGTCTGCCATCGTTGCCGGGAACCGGCGCGTTCGGTCAGGCCCGGCCCGAGACGCCGCTTCCCTATCCGTCCCGCCTCGCGCAGGGGGACGGATCGGCCCAATTCGCCGTGGCGGTGACCTCGAACGGTGCGCCGTTGGACGCAGTGCGGGAATCCGTGCGCTTCCCCGCGACGCGCTACTGCATGCGCCATTTCGGGACCTCCGACATCGACTGGGCGGCGCCGGCCGGCACGCCGGAGGCCTGGACGGGCCGCGCCGACGCGAAAGGGCAGGTCGTCTATGCCGGGCGCTGCACGGGACGGTGAGGCGTGTCGCGGGGCCGCATCGCGCCCCTCGCGGGGATTTTCGCGCGCGCCGCCCGGACGGGCGGCTTGCCCCGGCGGGGCGCGCGCGGGTAACATGCCGCGCGGGGATACGGAGACGCACGGGCCCGTTGCGGCGCCCGGCGGGAGATTGACGATGAAACCCACACGCTTCGCGGCGACTGCCGTGGCCTTCCTGTTGAGCGTGGCCGGCGCCTCGGCCGCGCAGACCCCGCTCCACGAGGACCCGAAAGTCCGCCAGGGTTTCTACGCGATCGGTCTTGCCGACGAGGTGCGCCGCAACTGCCCGCAGATCACGCCGCGGCTCGTGCGGGCCTACACGTTCCTGAAATCACTCGAGGGCTACGCGCTCGACGCCGGCTACAGCCGCGCCGACATCGACGCCCTGCAGGACAACAAGAAGGCCAAGGATGCGCTGCGAGACGAGATCCGAACCGATCTCGCGGCCCGGGGCGCGACCCCGGGAAACACCGCCGGCTACTGCAAGGTCGGGCGCGAGGAGATTGCGCGCGACACCCAGGCCGGCCAACTCTTGAAAGGAAACTGATGCGCCTCCTCGCCGCGGGTCTCGCCGCCCTGCTTCTGCCCGCCGCCGCCCATGCCGGCGCCGGCGATGCCTTCGTGCAGATTCCCTGCTATCCCGAGAATCGGTTCGAGCTCTGCGAAGTCCCGGCCTTCGACGTGCACGACTACGCATACCCGCCGCGCACCGTGCCCTCCGCGGCCGTGCTCACGGGCGAGGGCGCCCGCTTCGCGATTCTCGTCACTCCGAACGCCGTGCCCTACGAGTACGCCGTGGTGGAGGCCGCGGCGGCCGCGATCGGCTATTGCGGCCGGACCACCGGCGAGAGGATCGTCGCCCGAATCGACGAGCGCGAGCGCTACGCGCCCGAGAATCTGGAGAGCTGGCGCTTCGGCGGCACCTGCGAATAGGCGCGACAAATCGCGGAGACGCGGTTTTCGCCGCCCCCGATCCGCGCTAAATCCGCGGTACCGCCGCGGCGGGGCACCTGTCCCGCCGCCGCGGCCCGTAGCACGGAGAGACGGATCATGAGCGATCTGCGCAAGGTCATCATCGACGGCAAGGAAGTCGAGGTCGATCCGGCCCTGACCCTTCTTCAGGCCTGCGAGCACGTGGCCGACATCGAGATTCCCCGCTTCTGCTACCACGAGCGGCTCTCGATCGCGGGCAATTGCCGCATGTGCCTCGTGGAGGTCGTCGGCGGCCCGCCGAAGCCCGCCGCCTCCTGTGCCATGCAGGTCCGCGACCTGCGCCCGGGCAAGGACGGCGCGCCGCCCGAGATCAGGACCACCTCGCCGATGGTGAAGAAGGCGCGCGAGGGGGTGATGGAGTTCCTGCTCATTAACCACCCGCTCGACTGCCCGATCTGCGACCAGGGCGGCGAATGCGACCTTCAGGACCAGGCAATGGCGTACGGGGTCGACTTCTCGCGCTACCGCGAACCGAAGCGGGCCGTCAGCAACATGGATCTGGGCCCCCTCGTCGGCACCCACATGACGCGCTGCATCTCCTGCACCCGCTGCGTGCGCTTCATCACCGAGGTCGCGGGGATGCCCGAACTCGGCCAGACCGGCCGCGGCGAGGATGCCGAGATCACCTCCTATCTCGGCCAGACCCTCGATTCGGAGATGCAGGGCAACATCGTCGATCTCTGCCCCGTGGGCGCGCTGACCAACAAGCCCTATGCCTTCACTGCCCGGCCCTGGGAGCTTACCAAGACCGAGACCATCGATGTCATGGACGCGCTCGGCTCCAACATTCGCGTCGACACCAAGGGACGCGAGGTGATGCGCATCCTGCCGCGCAACAATGACGGCGTGAACGAGGAATGGATCTCGGATCGCACCCGCTATGTCTGGGACGGTCTCAAGCGCCAGCGCCTCGACAGGCCCTATATCCGCGAGAACGGCCGCCTCCGGCCCGCGAGCTGGCCGGAGGCCCTGAAGGTCGCCGCCGCCGCGATGACCGGCGGGAAGGTCGCCGGCCTCGTCGGCGAGCTCGCCCCGACCGAGGCGGCCTTCGCGCTGAAGCAGCTCGTCGAAGGGCAGGGCGGCCGCGTCGAGTGCCGCCTCGACGGCGCGAAGCTCGTGCCCGGCAACCGCGGCGCCTATGCCGGCACGACGAGCGTGGAATCGATCGAGGATGCGCGCCGCATCCTGATCGTCGGCTCCAACCCGCGCCACGAGGCGCCGGTCCTAAATTCGCGCATCCGCAAGGCCTGGCTGCGCGGCGCCGACGTGGCGCTGATCGGCGAGGAGGTCGACCTCACCTACGACTACGCCCATCTCGGCACCGGACCGGACGCGATCGACCGCATCGATTTCCCCGAACTCGACGGCGATACCGTGGTCATCGTCGGGCAGGGGGCGCTGCGGCGCGACGACGGGGTGGCGATTCTCGCCGCGCTCGCCGACCATGCCGCGCGGCACGAGGCCGGCCTTCTCGTCCTGCACACCGCCGCCAGCCGCGTCGGCGCGATGGATGTGGGCGCGGTCACCGAGGGCGGCCTCGACGCCGCGCTCGACGGGGCGGAGACGGTCTTCGCCCTCGGCGTGGACGAGATCGACATCCCCGACGGGCCGTTCGTGATCTACCAGGGCTCCCATGGCGACCGCGGCGCCCACCGCGCCGACGTGATCCTGCCCTCCTGCTGCTACACCGAGGAGAACGCAATCTTCGTGAACACCGAGGGTCGCCCGCAGCTAGCTCTCCGTGCCAATTTCGCGCCCGGCGAGGCGAAGGAGAACTGGGCGATCCTGCGCGCGCTCTCCGCCGAGACGGGCCATGTGCTTCCCTTCGATTCGCTTCGCGAGCTCCGCGCCCGGCTCTGGGACGCGGCGCCGCAGCTCAAGGCGATCGACTCGGTGCCGCTGAACGAGATCGGCCCGCTCGAGGCGGGGGAGATCGGCGGCGGCGATTTCGGCCGCGCGGTCGAGGACCATTACCTGGCGAACTCGATCTGCCGCGCGAGCCCGCTCATGGCGGAGCTCAGCCAGAGCGCCAGGAGCCGCAAGCAGGCCCCGCTCGCGGCCGAGTGAACGTGATGCGCTCGTCTGTCCATCCGCCCCGCCGCCGCCGGCGGGGGCCGAGCCGGTCTGGCCGCGGCGCGGCCGTCGCCCTGTCTTTAGAGGGTGGCGCTCACCGCACAGATGCGATTTACACGATGTCGCCCCCGACGCGATCCGGCGGCCCCGAGCCGGCGCGCAGGCAGCAAGCCCGGCCGCGAGCCGCTCCCGGCCCGCGCGACATGACGAACGAGGAGCGCACACCACATGGCTGACTTCTTCTCCTCCACGCTCGGGCTGCTGCTCATCGCGGTGGCGCAGACTGGGCTGATCGTCAGCTTCGTGATGATCTCCCTGCTCGCCCTCGTCTACGTGGACCGGAAGGTCTGGGCGGCGGTGCAGATGCGCCGGGGGCCCAACGTGGTCGGCATCTACGGCATCCTGCAGACCGTTGCCGACGCATTGAAATACATTCTGAAGGAGATCGTCGTGCCGGCGGGGTCGGACCGGGCGGTCTTCCTGCTCGCGCCGCTCATCTCCTTCGTGCTGGCGATGGTGGCCTGGGCGGTGATCCCCTTCGCCGACGGCTGGGTGCTGGCCGACATCAACGTCGCGATCCTGTTCATCTTCGCGGTGTCCTCGCTCGAGGTCTACGGCGTCATCATGGGCGGCTGGGCGTCGAACTCGAAATACCCGTTCCTCGGCTCGCTCCGATCGGCCGCGCAGATGATCTCCTACGAGGTCTCGCTCGGCCTGATCATCATCGGCGTGATCATCTCCACGGGCTCGCTCAACCTCTCCGACATCGTGCGCGCGCAGGAGGGCAGCTTCGGCCTCTTCAACTGGTACTGGCTGCCGCATTTCCCGATGGTCTTCCTGTTCTTCATCTCCTGCCTGGCGGAGACGAACCGGCCGCCCTTCGATTTGCCGGAGGCCGAATCGGAACTCGTGGCCGGCTACCAGGTCGAATACAGCTCGACCCCGTTCCTGATGTTCATGGCGGGCGAATACATCGCCATGTGGCTGCTCTCCGCTGTGATCGCCGTCCTGTTCTTCGGCGGCTGGCTCTCGCCCATCCCGTTCCTGCCCGACGGCGCGTTCTGGATGATCCTGAAGATGGCCTTCTTCTTCTTCCTGTTCGCGATGGTGAAGGCCGTCGTTCCCCGCTACCGCTACGACCAACTCATGCGGCTCGGCTGGAAGGTGTTCCTTCCCTTCAGCCTCGTCTGGGTGGTGCTGGTCGCGTTCTTCGCCCATTTCGAACTCTTCGGCGGGGCCTATGCCCGCTGGGCCGTGGGAGGCTGATCATATGGCTGCTAGCTTCGACTATGCCCGCGCCGGCCGCTACTTCCTGCTCTTCGACATGTTCAAGGGCATGCGTCTCGGCCTGAAATACTTCTTCGCCCCGAAGGCGACGATCAACTATCCGCACGAGAAGGGGCCGCTTTCGCCGCGGTTCCGCGGCGAGCACGCCCTCCGGCGCTACCCGAACGGGGAGGAACGCTGCATCGCCTGCAAGCTCTGCGAGGCGATCTGCCCCGCCCAGGCGATCACCATCGACGCCGAGCCCCGCGCCGACGGATCGCGGCGCACCACGCGCTACGACATCGACATGACGAAGTGCATCTATTGCGGTTTCTGCGAGGAGGCCTGCCCGGTCGACGCCATCGTCGAGGGACCGAATTTCGAATTCTCCACCGAGACGCGGGAGGAGCTCTTCTACGACAAGGCGAAGCTCCTGGAGAACGGCGAACGCTGGGAATCGGAGATCGCCCGCAATCTGGAAATCGACGCGCCCTACCGCTAGAGGGCGGGCACGGTCCGCCGCCACGGCAGAGGAAACGACATGACACCGCCCGTCCTGGCCTTCTACCTCTTCGCGATCCTCGTCCTCGCGGCGGGCCTCTTCACGGTCATCGCCCGCAACCCGGTCCATTCGGTGCTCTGGCTGATCCTCGCCTTCCTCTCCTCGGCAGGGCTCTTCGTGCTCATGGGCGCCGAATTCGTCGCCATGCTCCTCGTCATCGTCTATGTCGGCGCGGTCGCGGTGCTCTTCCTCTTCGTCGTCATGATGCTCGACGTCGACTTCACCGTCCTCAAGGCGGAAATGGCCGGCTACGTGCCCATCGCGCTGCTCATCGGTATCGTCATCCTGACCCAGCTCGGCATCGTCTTCGGCGTCTGGCAGGCCTCCGACGCCGCCGCCGGCAACGTCGCCGCCGCCACCGCGCGCTTCGGCGGCGCCTCCAACACCCAGGCGCTCGGCCAGCTCGTCTACGACGATTACCTGCTGCTGTTCCAGCTCGCCGGCCTCATCCTGCTGGTGGCGATGATCGGCGCCATCGTGCTGACCCTGCGCCACCGCCCCGACGTCAAGCGGCAGGACATCATCGCGCAGATCATGCGCGACCCGGCCGCCTCGATGGAGCTGAAGGACGTGAAATCCGGTCAGGGCCTCTGACCAAACAGGAGACGCACCCATGTCGAACACCACCATCGTCGTCGTCATCGTCGTGCTGCTGATCGTACTCGGAGGCGGCTACAGCTTCCTGTGATCGCCAGCCGGCCGGCCCGAATGCGGCCGTGCCTTGCACGTCGGACGAATAGGGACCATTGGGCAGACCATGATCGGACTTGAGCATTACCTGACCGTGGCCGGCGCGCTGTTCGTGATCGGCATCTTCGGCCTCTTCCTGAACCGCAAGAACGTCATCATCCTGCTGATGTCGATCGAGCTCATGCTGCTGGCGGTGAACATCAACCTCGTCGCCTTCTCGACCCATCTGGGCGACCTCGTGGGGCAGGTCTTCACCCTCTTCGTGCTGACCGTCGCGGCGGCGGAGGCGGCGATCGGGCTCGCCATCCTCGTCTGCTTCTTCCGCAACCGCGGCACCATCGCGGTGGCGGACATCAACATGATGAAGGGCTGACGATGCGGACCCGCTCTCTCGGATCGGCGGAGTTGCCGCCGCCATCGGCGGCGCGCCGGTCGTCCATCCCGTTCTCCCCGGCCTGCGCGGGCTGGACGACGACGACCACGACCGGAGGGGGCAGGGCCCAATGACCACGATCATCCTCTTCGCGCCGCTCGTCGGCGCGCTGATCTGCGGCTTCGGCCACGGCCTCATCGGCCAGAAGCCCGCCCAGTGGACCGCGACGGGGCTTCTGTTCCTGGCCGCGCTGCTGTCGTGGATCGTCTTTCTCGGCTTCGACGGCGAGATGCACCAGATCCGCATCCTGCGCTGGATCGAATCGGGCAGCCTGACCTCGGACTGGGCGATCCGCCTCGACCGGCTGACGACGATCATGCTCATCGTCGTCACCACGGTGTCGAGCCTCGTCCACCTCTATTCCTTCGGCTACATGGCGCATGACGCCAACTTCGCCGAGGACGACCCGAACTACCGTCCCCGCTTCTTCGCCTACCTGTCGTTCTTTACCTTCGCGATGCTGATGCTGGTGACGGCGGACAACCTGGTGCAGATGTTCTTCGGCTGGGAGGGGGTGGGCCTCGCCTCCTATCTCCTGATCGGCTTCTACTACCGCAAGCCCTCCGCCAACGCCGCCGCGATCAAGGCCTTCGTGGTCAACCGGGTGGGCGATTTCGGCTTCGCGCTCGGCATCTTCGCGCTGTTCTTCCTGGTCGATTCGATCCAGTTCTCCGACATCTTCGCCGCCGCGCCCGAGATCGCGGACACCCGGCTCCATTTCCTCTGGCGCGACTGGCCGGCGATCGAGGTCGTCTGCCTGCTGCTGTTCATCGGCGCGATGGGCAAGTCGGCGCAGCTCTTCCTGCACACCTGGCTTCCCGACGCGATGGAGGGTCCGACCCCGGTCTCGGCGCTGATCCATGCCGCGACGATGGTGACGGCGGGCGTCTTCCTCGTCTGCCGCATGTCGCCGCTGATGGAATTCGCCCCCCATGCGACGGCCTTCATCACCATCATCGGCGCCTCGACGGCCTTCTTCGCCGCCACGATCGGCCTCGTGCAGAACGACATCAAGCGCGTCATCGCCTATTCGACCTGTTCGCAGCTCGGCTACATGTTCGCGGCCGCCGGTGTCGGCGTCTATTCCGCTGCGATGTTCCACCTGCTGACCCACGCCTTCTTCAAGGCGATGCTGTTTCTCGGCGCGGGCTCGGTCATCCACGGGATGCACCACGAGCAGGACATGCGGAATTACGGCGGCCTGCGCCACAAGATGCCCTATACCTACTGGGCGATGTTGATCGGCACGCTGGCGATCACCGGCGTCGGCATCCCGCTCACCCATATCGGCTTCGCCGGCTTCCTGTCGAAGGACGCGATCATCGAGGCGACCTGGGGGGCGCGGACGGGTGTCGGCATGTATGCCTTCTGGCTCCTCGTCGTCGCCGCGGTCTTCACCGCCTTCTATTCGTGGCGGCTGATGTTCATGACCTTCTTCGGCGCGCCGAAGGGCGACCTGCGCACCCACGACCACGCGCATGAGAGCCCGACCACGATGCTGGTGCCGCTCGGTGCCCTGGCGATCGGGGCGGTCCTCTCGGGGATGGTCTGGTTCGGACCATTCTTCGGCAGTCACGCGGCCGTGGGTACGTTCTTCGGCATCCCGCACGAGGAATCCTCGGAGGGCGACAGGGGCGTCGGCGAGGCGGTGACCGATCTGGCCACCGGCGAGACCGGCGCAGCGGAAGAAGCCATCGCCGAGCCCGAAGGCACCGCATCGGAGGAGGTGGAGGCGTTCCACGCCGCGCCGGGCGAGGGCGCGATCTACATGAGCCCCGACAACCACGTCCTCGACGAGGCGCACCACGCCCCGAACTGGGTGGCTCTCGCGCCCTTCTTCGCCATGCTGCTCGGAACCGGGATCGCCTACCTGATGTATGTCCGCCGCCCCGACGTGCCCGCCAAGCTCGCGCAGCAGACCCGGCCGCTCTACCTCTTCCTGCTGAACAAGTGGTATTTCGACGAACTCTACCAGATCATCTTCGTCCGGCCGGTGCGTGCTCTCGGGCGCTTCCTCTGGCGGCGCGGCGACGGCAACGTGATCGACGGCAGCATCAATGGCATCGCCATGGGCGTGATCCCTTTCCTCACCCGCGCCGCCAGCCGTGCCCAGTCGGGCTATCTCTTTCACTACGCCTTCGCGATGGTCGTGGGCGTCGCGATCCTCATCACCTGGATGACGTTCACCGGAGGGACGCGGTAACATGGACAGCCTGCTCTCCATCGTCGTCTTCGTCCCCATCGTCGCGGCGATCATCCTGGCCGTCTTCCTCCGGGGCGACGATCCGGCCGCGCAGCGCAACGCCCGCTATCTCGCGCTCATCGCCACCTCGGCGAGCTTCCTTCTGTCGCTACTGGTGCTCGCCCAGTTCGATCCCGGCGCCGGCTTCCAGCTCGTCGAGCAGCACGAATGGATCGGCGGGCTGACCTACAAGGTGGGCGTGGACGGGATCAGCGTCCTGTTCGTGATGCTGACCACCTTCCTGATGCCGCTCGTCATCCTCGCCTGCTGGGACGTGACGGTGCGGGTGAAGGAATACATGATCGCCTTCCTGGTGCTCGAGACGCTGATGCTCGGCGTCTTCGTGGCGCTCGACCTGATCCTGTTCTACCTCTTCTTCGAGGGCGGCCTCATCCCGATGTTCCTGATCATCGGCATCTGGGGCGGCAAGGAGCGCATCTACGCGGCGTTCAAGTTCTTCCTCTACACCTTCCTCGGCTCGGTGCTGATGCTGGTGGCGATGCTCGCCATGTATGTCGACGCCGGCACCACCGACATCCCGACGCTGCTCGGCCACGATTTCAGCCATGCCACGATCAGCGTTCTCGGCTTCCAGGTCGCGGGCGGTCTGCAGACGCTGCTCTGGCTCGCCTTCCTCGCCTCCTTCGCGGTGAAGATGCCGATGTGGCCGGTCCATACCTGGCTCCCCGACGCCCACGTCCAGGCGCCGACCGCCGGATCGGTGGTGCTGGCGGCGATCCTGCTGAAACTCGGCGGCTACGGCTTCGTGCGCTTCTCGCTGCCGATGTTCCCCGTCGCCTCCGACCTGCTCTCGCCGCTGATCCTGTGGCTCTCGGCCATCGCCATCGTCTACACCTCGCTGGTGGCGCTGGCGCAGACGGACATGAAGAAGCTCATCGCCTACTCGTCGGTCGCCCATATGGGCTACGTCACTGCCGGCATCTTCACCGGCACGCAGCAGGGCGTGGACGGCGCCATCTTCCAGATGCTCTCCCACGGCTTCATCTCCGGCGCGCTGTTCCTCTGCGTCGGCGTCATCTACGACCGGATGCATACCCGCGAGATTGATGCCTATGGCGGGCTCGCCAACCGCATGCCGCAATACGCCACGATCTTCATGCTCTTCACCATGGCCAATGTCGGCCTGCCGGGCACCAGCGGGTTCGTCGGCGAGTTCCTGACGCTCACCGGCATGTTCCAGGTCAATACCTGGGTCGCCGCGGTCGCCACCTCCGGGATCATCCTCTCGGCCGCCTATGCGCTCTGGCTCTACCGCC
This sequence comes from uncultured Alphaproteobacteria bacterium, assembly GCA_963829665.1. Taxonomy (GTDB): domain Bacteria; phylum Pseudomonadota; class Alphaproteobacteria; order Rhodobacterales; family Rhodobacteraceae; genus Palleronia. Next base: position 89,469 of record CAWHJL010000002.1, read on the forward strand.
GGGTGATCCTCGGCGACCTCCTGAAGGAGAGCCTGAAGTCGATCCAGGACCTGACGGCCCGGGAGCGCTGGATCTTCGCGCCCCTGGCGGCGATGACCATTCTCCTCGGCGTCTATCCGGCGCTGGTGACCGACCGGATCGGCCCCGCCGTCGCCGACCTTCTCGACAGCTACGACGTCGCGGTTGAGGAGGCGGGCCTCGCCTCCTCCACCTCCGTCGCCCGGAACGCAGAGTGAGGCCCCGCCGATGAGCTCCGCCGACTTCTCCGCCCTCCTGCCAGAGATCGTGCTCGCGATCTACGCCATGGCCGCGCTGATCTTCGCCGTCTATACCGGCAAGGACCGCCTGGCCTCGGCGATTCTGTGGTCCACGAGCGCGCTCTTCGTGCTCATGGCGTTCTGGATCGGCGCCTCGGGCGGACCGCCGCAATCGGTCTTCGGCGGTCTCTTCACCCAGGACGCCTTCGCCCGCTTCGCCAAGGTCATGATCCTGATCTCCGCCGCCGCGGTCCTGCTCATGAGCGAGCGTTACATGAGGCGCCGGGACCTCCTGCGCTTCGAATATCCCGTCCTCGTCACCCTCGGCGTGGTCGGCATGATGGTCATGGTCTCCGCCGGCGACCTGATGACGCTCTACATGGGCCTCGAGCTGCAGTCGCTGTCGCTCTACGTGGTCGCGTCGCTGCGCCGCGAAAGCGCCAAGTCCACCGAGGCGGGGCTCAAGTACTTCGTCCTCGGCGCGCTCTCCTCGGGTCTCCTGCTCTACGGCGCCTCGCTCACCTACGGCTATTCCGGCACCACGCTCTTCTCCGGCATCGTCGCCGCGGCGGGGCAGGGATCGGCGTCCCTCGGTCTTCTCTTCGGCCTCGTCTTCATCGCCGCCGGCCTCGCCTTCAAGGTCTCCGCCGCGCCCTTCCACATGTGGACGCCCGATGTCTACGAGGGCGCGCCGACCCCGGTCACCGCGTTCTTCGCCACCGCGCCCAAGGTCGCCGCCATGGCGCTCCTCGCCCGCGTCCTGCACGACGCCTTCGGCGGCGTCACCGGCGACTGGCAGCAGGTCGTCGCCGCGCTGTCGGTGGCCTCCATGTTCCTCGGCGCCATCGCCGCGATCGGCCAGCGCGACATCAAGCGGCTGATGGCCTATTCCTCGATCAACCACATGGGCTTCGCGCTCATGGGCCTGGCCTCGGGCACCGCCTTCGGCGTCCAGGCCATGCTGGTCTACATGGCGATCTACGTCACCATGAACATCGGCGCCTTCGCCTTCATCCTCGGCATGGAGAAGGACGGCAAGCCGGTCACTTCGATCGACGCGCTGAGCCTTCATTCCCGCACCGACATGGGCAAGGCGGTCGCCATGCTCGTGCTGATGTTCTCCATGGCCGGCGTGCCGCCCTTCGTGGGCTTCTTCGGGAAGTACTACGTGCTGACGGCGGCGATCGACGGCGGGCTCGGCTGGCTCGCCATCCTCGGCGTCATCGCCTCGGTGATCGCGGCCTATTACTACCTGCGCATCGTCTACCTGATGTTCTTCGGCCCCGAGACCGAGCCCGCGCTCGACGGCGGCCGCCATCCCGTGCTCTACGGCATGCTCATGGTCTCGGCGCTGATCATGGTGGTGGGGGTCGTGAACCTCTTCGGCATCGAGGGGCCGGCAGCCGCGGCGGCACAGACCCTTGTCCGCTGATCCCGGCTGGCCCGAGGGCTATCGGCTGATCGTCCGGGAGACCTGCGACAGCACCAATGCCGAGGCCGTCCGCCTCGCCGCCGAGCTCGACCGGCCGACCTGGATTCTCGCCCACGAGCAGACCGGCGCGCGCGGCCGCCGCGGCGCCGACTGGCTGATGCCCGAGGGCAACTTCGCCGCCACGCTGCTGATGCGTCCCACCGGCACCGCCGGCTGGGCCGGCCTGCGCACCTTCCTCGCCGCCAACGCCCTGTTCGAGACGCTGGCGCTCTACGTGGAACGGCCGCGCCTAGCGATGAAATGGCCCAACGACGTGCTCCTCGACGGCGGCAAGGTCGCCGGTATCCTGCTCGAGACCGCCAGTAGCGGGACCGAGATCGACTGGCTCGCCATCGGCATCGGCGTCAATCTGCGCGCCGCGCCGGCGGGCATCCGCGACGCCGCCTTTCCCCCCGTCGCCCTCGAGCGCGACGACATCGCTCCCGAGGACTTCCTCGTTCGGCTCGCGGGCTTCTACGCCACCGAGGAGGAAATCCTGACGCAACTCGGCTTCCAGCCGATCCGCGAGAAATGGCTGCGCCACGCCGCGCGGCTCGGCGAGGTGCTGACCGCGCGGACCGGCCGGGAGGAGATCACCGGCCGCTTCGAGCGCGTGGACGAGGCCGGCCAGCTGGTGCTCGCCACGTCGCAGGGTGAGCGGCGCATCCCCGCTGCGGACGTTTTTTTCTGAAGGGGGCGGGCGCGGTGCTTCTGGCGATCGACGTGGGCAACACGAATACCGTCTTCGCGCTCTGGGACGGTCGGGCCTTCCTCGATACCTGGCGCACGGCGACCGAGGTGCAGCGCACGGCCGACCAGTATTACGTCTGGCTCTCCACCCTGATGAAGCTGCGCGGCCTCGACGAGGTCGTCATCGACGAGGTCATCGTCTCCTCCACCGTGCCGCGCGTCGTCTTCAATCTCCGCGTCCTGTGCAACCGCTACTTCGACTGCCGGCCGATCGTCGTCGGCCGGCCGGATTGCGTGCTGCCGGTCGAACCCCGCGTCGATCCGGGCACGCAGGTGGGTCCGGACCGGCTCGTCAACACCCTGGCCGGGCACGATCTCTACGGCGGCGACCTGATCGTGGTCGATTTCGGCACCGCCACCACCTTCGACGTGGTCGGGTCCGACGGCGCCTACGAGGGGGGCGTGATCGCGCCGGGGGTGAACCTCTCCCTTCAGGCGCTGCACGAGGCGGCGGCGGCGCTCCCCCTTGTGGACGTCACCAGGCCCGCCCAAGTGGTGGGACGGAACACCGTGGATTGCATGCAGTCCGGGATCTTCTGGGGATATGTCGGTCTTGTCGGCGGGATCGTGTCGCGCATTCGGGCGGAGCGCGACCGCCCTATGAAGGTCATAGGAACGGGCGGGCTGGCGCCTCTCTTCCAGCAGGGCGACACGTTATTCGACGTGTCCGAGAAGAATCTGACGATGCACGGCCTGACCGTGCTGCATAGGTACAACAAGGAACTGCAAGAATAATGGCTCAGGACAGACTGATCTACCTGCCTCTCGGAGGGGCGGGCGAAGTCGGCATGAATTGTTACGTCTACGGCTACGGCAAGCCGGGATCCGAGCGGCTGATCGTGGTCGATCTCGGCGTGACGTTCTCCGACATGGACACCTCGCCGGGCGTCGACCTCATCCTCCCCGACATCACCTGGCTCGAGGAGCGTCGCGACCGGATCGACGGCATCTTCGTGACCCATGCCCACGAGGACCATGTGGGCGCCGTCGGCCATCTCCACGACCGGCTCGGCGCGCCGGTCTATGCGCGGGCCTTCACCTCCATCCATGCGCGCCGCAAGATGGAGGAGCAGGGCCGGAACCCCGACAAGGTGCAGACCATGAAGCCCTGGCCGGAGACCATCCGCACCGGCCCCTTCGAGGTCGGCTTCCTGCCGGTCTCGCACTCGATCCCGGAAAGCTCCTCGCTCGTCATCGACACGCCGGAGGGCCGGGTGATCCATACCGGCGACTTCAAGATCGACTACGCGCCGGGCGTCGGCGAGGCCTTCGACCGCGATCTCTGGGCCTCGGCCGCGAAGGGTGGGGTGCGGGCGCTGGTCTGCGATTCCACCAATGTCTTCAGCGCCCATGAGGGGCGCTCCGAATCGACCGTCGGTCCCGAGCTGCGGCGGTTCATTTCCGAGCAGCCGGGCATGGTCGTGGCCACCACCTTCGCCTCGAACGTCGCCCGGGTTCGGTCGCTCGCCAATGCCGCGGTCGAGGCGGGCCGCTCGGTCTGCCTTCTCGGCCGCGCCATGCGGCGCATGGTCGAGGCGTCGGTGGAGGCCGGGGTGCTGACCGACTTCCCCTCCACGATCCCGCCGGAGGATGCGGCGAGCCTGCCGCGGGAGAGCGTCATGCTGATCGTCACCGGAAGCCAGGGCGAGCGCCGCGCCGCCTCCGCGCAGCTCAGCCGCGGCAAGTATCTCGGCCTGAAGCTCGACGAGGGCGACACCTTCCTCTTCTCCTCGAAGACCATCCCCGGCAACGAGCGCGGCGTCATTTCCATCGTCAACGCCTTCTCCGAGATGGGCGTCGACGTGCAGGACGACGACCAGGGCCGCTACCACGTCTCCGGCCATGCCAACCGGCCCGACCTCGTGGCGATGCACGATCTGGTGAATCCGCAGATCGTCGTGCCCATGCACGGCGAGCACCGCCACCTCCGCGAGCATGTGAAGCTCGCGCGCGGCAACGGGCGGTCGGCGTTTCTGGCGCCGAACGGCACCTGCATCGCGCTGTCGGGCAACCAGCCGGAAGTGGTCGAGCAGGTGGAGACGGGGCGGATCTATCTCGACGGCGCGGTGCAGGTCGGCGCCCTCGACGGTGTGGTGCGCGACCGCATCCGCATGGCGCTGAACGGCCACGCGGTCGTGTCGCTGATCCTCGACGAGGACGACACGCCCCTGGGCGAACCCTGGGTGGATCTGAAGGGCCTTCCCGAGACCGGGCGGTCCGGCGCCGCTCTCACCGACGTGATGGAGCAGGATCTCGATCAGGCGCTCCGCCGCGCCGACGACCGCACCATCCTCGACGACGACAAGCTCGACGAGCTCATGCGCCGCGTCGCCCGTCAGACGGCGCTGCAGGAAATCGGCCGCAAGCCCGAGGTCACGGTGGTCGTCAGCCGTCTGAGCTGAGGGCGCGGACTCCGACGGGACTCCGACAGGAATCCGACGCGATTCCGACACCTCGTTTCCGGGGTGTCGGCCTAGCGCGTCGTCTCCAGGAGCCGCCGGCGGACATAGTCCTGCACGTGGCCGATCATCGGCTCCATATACGGGTCCTCGAAGAAATGTCCTGCGCCATCAAGCTCTTCGTGGGTGACGGTGATGCCCTTCTGCTCCTGGAGCTTGGCCACCAGCGTATGGGTGTCCTTCGGAGGCGCGACCCGGTCGGCCGACCCGCTGAGCACCAGCCCAGAGGACGGGCAGGGCGCTAGAAAGCTGAAATCGTACATGTTTGCCGGCGGAGAGACGGAGATGAAGCCGGTGATCTCCGGCCGCCGCATCAGCAGCTGCATCCCGATCCACGCCCCGAACGAGAACCCCGCCACCCAGCAATGTTTCGCGTTCGCGTTCATCGATTGCAGGTAATCGAGCGCCGCCGCCGCATCGGACAGCTCGCCAACCCCTTGATCGTATTCGCCTTGGCTCCGTCCGACGCCGCGGAAGTTGAACCGCAGCACGGTGAAGCCCAGCTGGTGGAAGGCGTAGTGAAGGTTGTAGACCACGCGATTGTTCATCGTTCCGCCGAATTGCGGATGCGGATGCAGCATGATCGCGATCGGCGCGTCCTGCTTGCGCTGTGGATGATATCGCCCTTCCAGACGTCCGTCGGGACCTGGAAAAATCACTTCGGGCATCGATCGGACTCCGTCGCTCTGCTCGCGGCGTCCGGAGGTGCCGCACCCTTCATTGACGGTCTGGGCCGGACACCTTAGAACGCTTCTAAATCGCCCGCGGACGCGCCGCGGCTAGACGTGTGCAGGTAGCCGCGGCGTGCGGCTCCGTCAACTGCCGGACGGATTAGGATGAAGCTGAGCACGAAGGGACGTTACGCCATGGTCGCCCTGTCCGATCTGGCCCTTCAACCGGAGGGCGGTCTCACAGCCCTGTCGGAGCTCTCGCGGCGGCAGAACATCTCCTTGCCCTATCTCGAGCAACTCTTCGTCAAGCTCCGCCGTGCCGATCTCGTCGTCTCGGTGCGGGGTCCCGGTGGCGGGTACCGCCTTGCGCGGCCGCCTTCGGAAATACGGGTCTCGGACGTTCTGGCGGCGGTGGACGAGACCGTGTCCGCGCTCGAGACCGGGGCCGGCGCGAAGGGCGGGCTGTCGGGAACCCGGGCGCAAAGCCTGAACAACCGTCTCTGGGAAGGTCTCTCGGCCCAGGTCTACGTTTTCCTCCACCAGACCCGGCTGTCCGACGTCGTCGGCAACAGCCTCGCGCCCTGTCCGGCGGTCCCCTCCCTGTTCGAGGTCGTGGACGAGGGATGACAGGCATGCGCGCATATCTCGACTGGAACGCGACCGCGCCCCTCAGACCCGAAGCGCGGGAGGCGATAGACGCGGCTCTCGACATCGCCGGAAATCCGTCTTCGATCCATACCGAGGGACGGGCGGCGCGGGCCTGCGTCGAACGGGCGCGGGCCCGGATCGCCCGTGCCGCAGGCGCCGAATCGGCGGATGTTGTGTTCGTCTCCGGCGCGACCGAGGCGGCGGCGCTTGCCTGCGCCGGACGCGGTCTCGCCTGTCCTGCCGTGGAGCACGAGGCGGTCCTAGCCTGGTGCGACCCCACGCTCCCCGTCGATGCGGCGGGAGGCGCGATCGTCTCCGATCCGGCCGGGAGCGCGCTCCAGGCGGCGAATTCGGAAACCGGCGTGATCCAGCAGCTTCCCGCGGGCCTCGTCGTCACCGACGCGACGCAGGCCTTCGGCAAGATCCCCTTCGCCTTCGACTGGTCCGGCGCGGAGATCGCCTTCGTCTCGTCGCACAAGATCGGCGGGCCCAAGGGCGTGGGGGCGCTGTTCGTGAAGCGGGGTCTCGACCTCGTGCCCCGGTCGCGCGGCGGCGGACAGGAGATGGGTCGCCGCGCCGGCACTGAGAACGTCGCCGCCATCGCCGGGTTCGGCGCCGCGGCCGAGGCGGCGCAACGCGACCTGGACGCCGGCCGCTGGGGCGAGGTGGAGATACGCCGCGACCGACTGGAAGACGCGTTGATGAACGGCGCCGAAGACCTTATCTGCGCGGGAAGGGGGGCGGAACGGCTGCCGAACACGAGCCTTCTCGTCAGCCCCGGCTGGAAGGGCGAGACGCAGGTGATGCAGATGGACCTTGCCGGCTTCGCGGTCTCCGCCGGGTCGGCCTGTTCCAGCGGCAAGCTCCGCGGATCGGGTGTGCTGGCCGCGATGGGCCTTGACGGGATCGCGGCCGGATCCGCGATCCGGGTCTCGATCGGCCCCGAAACGACGGACGAGGACGTGAGCCGCTTCGCCGAAGCCTGGCTCCGGCAATGGCACAAGCAGCGGGCGCGCGCCGCCTGAGAAGGAGACGATGAGATGGACGATCAGACCGTCATCGATGAGCAGGCCAAGGAAGGCGTCGACCAGGAGACTGTGGACGCGGTCAAGAAGCTCGGCACCTACAAGCATGGCTGGGAAACCGAAGTCGAGATGGACTTCGCGCCGAAGGGCCTCGACGAAGGGATCGTGCGCCTGATCTCCGAGCGGAACGGCGAGCCCGACTGGATGACAGAGTGGCGTCTGGAGGCCTTCCGTCGCTGGCAGGGCCTCAAGGAGCCCGACTGGTCGATGCTGAGATACGCCCCGGTCGACTACCAGGCGCAATACTACTACGCCAAGCCGGCCTCCATGAAGGAGAAGCCCAAGAGCCTCGACGATGTCGATCCGAAGCTTCTCGAGACCTACGAGAAGCTCGGCATTCCGCTGAAGGAGCAGATGGTCCTCGCCGGTGTCGAGGGCGCGGAGCAGGCGCCCGCCGAGGCGAAGGAAGGCGGGCGCAAGGTCGCCGTCGACGCGGTGTTCGACAGCGTCAGCGTGGGCACAACCTTCAAGAAGGAGCTCGGGAGGGCCGGCGTCATCTTCTGCTCGATCTCGGAGGCGATCCGCGAGCATCCCGAGCTCGTCCGGAAGTATCTCGGCTCGGTCGTGCCGGTTCAGGACAACTATTTCGCCACGCTGAACTCGGCCGTCTTCTCCGACGGATCCTTCGTCTTCGTGCCGAAGGGCGTGCGCTGCCCGATGGAGCTCTCGACCTATTTCCGCATCAACGCCGCCGATACCGGCCAGTTCGAGCGGACGCTGATCATCTGCGAGGAGGGGGCCTATGTCTCCTATCTCGAAGGATGCACCGCGCCGATGCGAGACACCAACCAGCTCCATGCCGCGGTGGTGGAGATCGTCGCGCTCGACGACGCCGAGGTGAAGTATTCCACGGTCCAGAACTGGTATCCGGGCGACGAGAACGGCAAGGGCGGCATCTACAACTTCGTCACCAAGCGCGCCGATTGCCGGGGCGACCGGTCGAAGGTCAGCTGGACGCAGGTGGAAACCGGCTCCGCCCTGACGTGGAAATACCCCTCCTGCATCCTGCGCGGCGACGAGAGCCAGGGCGAGTTCTATTCCATCGCCATCACCAACAACTGGCAGCAGGCCGATACCGGTACAAAGATGATCCATCTGGGCAAGAACACCCGCAGCCGGATCGTCTCGAAGGGGATCAGCGCCGGTCAGGCGCAGAATACCTATCGCGGCCTCGTATCGATGCATCCGAAGGCCAAGGATTCGCGCAACTACACCCAGTGCGACTCGCTCCTCATCGGCGACAAGTGCGGGGCGCACACGGTTCCCTATATCGAGGTGAAGAACAACTCGAGCCGGGTCGAACACGAGGCCACGACCTCCAAGGTCGACGATGATCAGATGTTCTACTGCCAGTCCCGCGGCATGGACGAGGAGGAGGCGGTGGCGCTGATCGTCAACGGCTTCTGCAAGGAGGTGCTTCAGGCGCTGCCGATGGAATTCGCCATGGAGGCGCAACAGCTCGTGGCGATCAGCCTCGAAGGCTCGGTGGGTTGACTTGGGCGAACTGGACCCGATCCGCGCACCGGAGCGCGCCCGCTTCTTCGTTCGTCTGACGACGGGGACGGCGGTCGCGCTGGGTCTGATTGCGAGCCTCGAATGGTGGCTCGCAGCGCCGATGCCGCGTGTTCTGATCGTCCTCGCGGTCACGTCCCTGCTGGGCTGGGTCGCGGGACGGCTCATGTTCGGGAGGAAAAGATGAGCTTCTGGTCGAAATCCGAGATGATCGTGACCACCACGCCGAACGTGGAAGGACGCAGGATCGCGTCCTACAAGGGCATCGTGGTGGGAGAGGCGATCCTCGGCGCCAACCTCTTCCGCGATCTCTTCGCGAACGTGCGAGACATCATGGGAGGGCGCTCGGGCGCCTACGAGAAGAGCCTCAACGAGGCGCGCGAGACCGCTCTTCGGGAGATGGAGGAGCGCGCCGGCGATGCCGGGGCGAATGCCGTGGTCGGCGTCGATCTCGATTACGAGGTCGTCGGTAAGGAGGGCGGGATGCTGATGGTCTCGGCTTCCGGCACGGCGGTCGTGCTCGACTGACACCGGGTCCGCGGAAGTTGCACCTGAATGAAAGATGCGCCGCAAGGCGATGAAAGGACGTATGAATGCTTGAGATCAGAAATCTTCATGTGAGCCTCGAAGAGGAGAACAAGAAGATCCTCAAGGGGGTCGACCTCACGGTCGAGGCGGGCAAGGTCCACGCGATCATGGGGCCGAACGGCTCGGGCAAGTCGACGCTCTCCTACGTGCTCTCGGGCCGCGACGGCTACGCGGTGACGGAGGGCTCGGCGACCATGGCGGGCGAGGACATCCTCGACATGGAGCCGGAGGAGCGCGCCGCGCTCGGAATCTTCCTGGCCTTCCAGTATCCTGTGGAAATCCCCGGTGTCGGCAACATGACCTTCATGCGCACGGCGGTCAACGCGCAGCGCAAGGCCCGTGGTCTCGAGGAAATGTCGTCCGCGGACTTCCTGAAAGCCGTGCGCTCCAAGGCCCAGGAGATGCAGATCGACGCCGAGATGCTGAAGCGCCCCGTCAATGTGGGCTTCTCGGGCGGCGAGAAGAAGCGCAACGAGATCCTGCAGATGGCGATGCTGGAGCCCAGGCTCTGCATCATGGACGAGACCGACAGCGGCCTCGACGTCGATGCGATGAAGCTCGTCGCCAAGGGTGTGAACGCGCTGCGCAGCCCCGACCGCGCCTTCCTCGTGATCACCCACTACCAGCGACTTCTCGACCATATCGAGCCGGACGTGGTCCACATCATGTCGGACGGCAGGATCGTGAAGACCGGCGGGCCGGAACTGGCGCTCGAGGTCGAGAAGAACGGTTATACCGACATCCTGAAGGAGAATGCCTGATGGCGCTGCCGCAAGCCAAGCAGGACGCGACCGAGGCCCGGCTGGCGGGGCTGGAGCTGCCGGTGACAGGCGGCTGGATCCGCGCGCCCCGGGCTGACGCGCTGAGCCGCCTGACCGCGATGGGCCTGCCCGCCCCCCGCGACGAGTACTGGCGCTTCACCCGCCCGAAGGATCTGAACGCGCCCGAGGCGCCGAAGGCCGATCCGATGGACGAATCGGACGAGGCGCCGCTCTATGCCGACCTGGAGACGCTGAAGATCGTGTTCCGGGACGGCGTGTTCGACGCCGACGCTTCCGACGAGCTCGCGCTTTCGGGCGTCGAGATCGCGCGTCTCTCCGAGGTCCAGGACGCCGATATCCACTGGGCGCGCGACGTCTACGGTCGCCTCGAGGCGCGGGGCCAGGATCCCGTGCCCCGGCCCTTCGCGGCGCTCAACACCGCTTTCGCGACGGACGGTCTGCTGATCCACGCCACCGGCAAGGCGACGAAGCCGATCAACATCGTCTATCTCCACGAGCGGTCCGACAGCGATCCGGTCCTGCACCACGTCGTCAAGGTCGACGCCGGCGCCGAGGTCACCCTGCTCGAGACCGGCGCCGCGGGTGCCCGCTTCAACACCTCTCTCGAGGCCGACGTGGCGGGAACCGGCAGGCTGCATCACGTTCGCAGCCAGGGTCGCAACCGCGACCGGCGGGCCAATACCCATACCTTCGCGCGGCTCGGCGCGCGGTCGGTCTTCAAGTCCTTCACCCTGACGCTGAACGGCGCTCTGACGCGGAACGAGCACGTGGTCGAGTTCACCGGCGACGACGCCGTGGCGCATGTCGCCGGTGCCGCGATCGGCGACGGGAACGTCGCGCCGATGCATCACGACGACACGGTCTTCGTCACCCATGACGCAGTGAACTGCGAGAGCCGCCAGGTCTTCAAGAAGGTTCTGAAGAACGGCGCCGTCGGTGTCTTCCAGGGCAAGATCCTGGTGAAGCCGCATGCCCAGAAGACCGACGGCTACCAGATCAGCCAGTCGCTCCTGCTCGACGACGACAGCCAGTTCCTGGCGAAGCCCGAACTCGAAATCTACGCCGACGACGTGGCCTGTTCCCATGGCTCCACCACCGGCGCGATCGACGAGGACATGCTGTTCTATCTCCGGGCGCGCGGCGTCCCGGAGCGGCGCGCGACGGATCTGCTGGTCCTCGCCTTCCTCGCCGGGACGCTGGCGGAGATCGAGGACGAGACCATCGGCGAGGTGCTCCGCCAGCGGCTCGAGAACTGGCTCGAGCGGCACGCGGATTGAGGTGGCGCTGGCGGGGGACATCCTGGCGAGCTACCGGCGGCCCGGTCAGGTGGTGCGCCGCCGGCTGGGCTCGGCCGACCGCGCCGAGGCGCGGGCGCTCGTCACCTGCATGCTGGCCTGCTTCCTGATCTTCGTCGGGCAATGGCCCCGTCTCAGCCGCGAAAGCCAGGAGACCGGACAGGATCTCGACATGCTTCTCGGCGGCGCTCTCCTCGGCTGGCTGTTCATCGCCCCGCTTCTGCTCTACGGAGCAGCGGGGTTGAGCCATCTTGTCGCCAGACGGGTCGGCGGCCGGGCAAGTTACACGGAGGCGCGCATGGCTCTCTTCTGGGCATTGCTGGCGGCTGCACCGCTCTGGCTCCTGTGGGGGATCGTCGCCGGATTCGCCGGGCCGGGCCCGGCGCTCGACCTCACGGGCATCGTCGCGCTCGCGGCCTTCCTCGGGCTCTGGGCCGCGAGCCTTCTCGCCGTGGAGCGGCCATGACCGAGCTCACCTCCCTCGGCGGGCTCGTCCGGCTCGCATTGCGGACCATCCGGGAGCCGCGCGCCACCTTTGCTGCCCTCCGCGCCCTCGACCTGCCGCGCGAGGCGCTCTGGCAGGCGATGGTGCTCGTGGTCGTCGTCTCGGTGCTGCTGGCGGAAGCCGTGAACCTCGTCCTCGCCGCGATCGTGCCCGCCGCCGGAGCCGGCACGCCCCTCGCCGGCCCCTTCGCCTTCGGCGGCATCCAGCTCGCCATGCTGTTCCTCTCGGTCGTTCTGATCGACCGGATCGGCCGGCTGATGGGAGGCACGGGCGATCTCGACGGCGCCATCCTCGCCGTCACCTGGCTGCAATTCATCATGATCTGCCTGCAGGTGGTGCAGAGCGCCGCGCTCGTCCTCTTCCCCTTCGGCGCGGCCGTGATCGTGCTTCTCGGGATCGCCCTCTTCCTCTACCTGCTGACCGCCTTCGTGGCGGAACTGCACGGCTTTCCCTCCATGGGCCGCACCTTCGCCATGATCCTCTTCGTGTTCATGGGCGTGGCCCTCGGCTTCTCTTTCCTTCTCAGTTTGGCCGGGGTCACCGTCCCCCGGTAAGGAGATGTCCATGTACGACGTGGAACAGGTCCGGCGCGACTTCCCGATCCTGGCGCGCCAGGTGAACGGCAAGCCGCTGGTCTATCTCGACAACGGCGCTTCGGCGCAGAAGCCGCAGGTGGTCCTCGACACGATCCGGCGGGCCTATGCCGAGGAATATTCCAACGTGCATCGCGGACTGCACACGCTCTCGAACCTCTCGACGGAGAGATACGAGGCGGTTCGCGGCAAGATCGCCGCCTTCCTCGGCGCCGCGGACGAGGAATCGATCGTGATGAACACCGGCACTACCGAGGGGATCAACATGGTCGCCTATGGCTGGGCCATGCCGCGCATGGAGGCCGGCGACGAGATCGTGCTCAGCGTCATGGAGCACCACGCCAACATCGTGCCTTGGCACTTTCTCCGCGAGCGGCAGGGGGTGGTGCTGAACTGGGTCGAGCCCGAACCCGACGGCTCCCTCGATCCCCGGAAGGTGCTCGACGCCATCGGCCCGAAGACGAAGCTCGTCGCCGTCACCCACATGTCGAACGTCCTCGGCACGGTCGTCGACGTCGCCGCCATCTGCTCCGGCGCGCGCGAACGTAGCGTGCCGGTCCTCGTCGACGGTTCCCAGGCGGCCGTGCACATGCCCGTGGACGTGGAGCAGATCGGCTGCGACTTCTACGCGATCACCGGCCACAAGCTCTACGGCCCGAGCGGATCGGGGGGCATCTACGTGCGCCCCGAGCGGATGGCGGAGATGCGCCCCTTCATGGGCGGCGGCGACATGATCAAGGAGGTCCACCGCGACCGGATCGACTATGCCGCCCCGCCGATGAAGTTCGAGGCCGGAACGCCCGGCATCGTCGCCCAGATCGGCCTCGGCGCCGCGCTGGACTACATGACCGAACTGGGCATGGAAAGCATCTCCGCCCACGAATCGGGGCTCAGGGACTACGCGCGGGACCGGCTCGGGGGCCTCAACTGGCTCGACGTGCAGGGCGATGCGGCGGGGAAGGGAGCGATCTTCTCCTTCACCCTCGAGGGCCCGGCCCATGCCCACGACATCTCTACCGTGCTCGACAAGAAGGGCGTCGCGGTCCGCGCCGGTCACCACTGCGCCGGCCCGCTGATGGATCATCTCGGTCTGACGGCGACGTGCCGGGCCTCCTTCGGTCTCTACAACACGACCGGCGAGGTCGACGCGCTGATCGACGCCCTGACCCTCTGTCACGAACTCTTCGCCTGATCAGGCTGGAAATGCCTTGCGGTAATGATCCGCAATGTCCCCTGCGGTCGTGAACCACACGCTGTCCCCGCCCATGCTTTTCAGCGAATGCAGCGTCGCGCGCAGGGTCTCGAACCGGTGCGGCTGGCCTACCAGGTAGGGGTGGAGCGCGATGCCCATGACCCCCGGCCAGGGGTCGTGGCGATGCACGTCGAAGGCGTCGCGGATCATCTGTCCGAATTCCGCTCCGTCCCGGTTCCGGCCCACGATCTGAGGAATGTCGTTCAACTCCTGCGGATAGGGGACCGAGAGGATGGGTCCGGCCCGCGTCTTCATCCAGACCGGCTGGTCGTCATGACACCAGTCGAGGAGGTAGGCGTATCCCGCCTCGGCCAGGAGGTCCGGCGTGATCCGGCTTTCCGAGATCCACGGCGCGAGCCAGCCCGCGGGCGGCGCGCCTTCCTCCCGCGCGATCCTGTCCCGCGCCTCCCGGATCACCTGCCGCTCGGCCGCCTCGGCCAGTTCGCCCGGCTTCACCGAATTTGTGGTACCGTGGGCGACGATCTCGTGTCCGCCCGCGCGGATCGTCTCCATGATCGCCGGCGCCTCGTCGTAGAGACAGCTGTTCACCATCATCGAGGCGGTCCAGCCGAGTTCGTCGAGGAGCCGCAGCAAGCGGAAGATGCCCACGCGATTGCCGTAGTCGCGCCAGGAATAATTCTGCACGTCCGGCGCGGGCTTGGCTCCGTCAAGCGTCGCCCCAGGACCTTCGCCGAAGGAGAACCATTCCACGTTCACCGCGACATAGACGGCGAGCCGGGCGCCGCCCGGCCAGGTGAAGTCGGCGCGGTCCGTGATCGGCGAATAGCCGTAGCGGCCGTGATGGGTGAGGTTCGTCATGTCGGCCTAACGGCGTCAGTGACCGGCAGGTTTCCGGTTGTCGCGCCGACCGCTTCCGGGTAGGAGACCCGGGCGGCACCCGTAGCTCAGCTGGATAAAGCGCTGCCCCCCGAAGGCATCGGGAAAGGTTCGTAAGTTTATGTTTAATGGAAGTTTTTTTGGCTGTAGACATGGCGGGATTGCACTGATACCGCGCCGATAGATGGTCGCATAGCTCAGCTGGATAGAGCGCTACCCTCCGAAGGTAGAGGTCCCAGGTTCGAATCCTGGTGCGATCACCATCCCTCCTCTAAATGTAAACGGCGCCCGTAGGCGCCGCATTCCTGGCCGATGACGGACATCAGTTCGCCGCGCCGTCGCCGAGGCACATCCGCCGCAGCGTCGCAAGCACTCCATGCCTTCCTGGCACGGATCCGGTCTCCGTGAGCCAGTCCAGCGCCGGTCCGGCCTTCGGCCCGATGCGGGCGTAGCAACGCACCGCGTCCTCTCGGCCCAGCCGCCTGGCGATCTGGCCGAACGTCTCGACCGCCGCGGCCGCATAGGCGTGTCGATATTCCACCGGGCGGCGCACGAACTTCTCGAGCGTCGCGCCCGCGGGCGCGGCGCGCTCCATCGGGATGCCGAGCCACCCTTTGACGTGCTCCACGGCGCCGTATCGCGCATCTTCGACGGAGCCGGCCATGACAGGCGCGGCGCAGGTCGAAAGACAGGCAGTCAGCGCGAGTGCGAAAATTGTCTTCTTGTCGTCTTCTCCATGCCGCCGCCTGGGTCGGGTCGGGCGGCGGAGAGGTGGTCTGCGGGCGGTGCAGGGTGGGTCAGCACGGCGGCCTCGGAGGCTGAGGCCGCGCAGAACAGGTTCGGCGACGCCGCGGAGGCCCTGCGCCTCTACGTCAAGTATCTCGACGAGGCCGGCCTCAGCCAGAAGGAATACACGAGCTATCTGGAGTCGATGGTCTCCGACAGCACCGCGCTCCTGCCGCTCCTGCGTGGCGGCGCCGAGGAACTCGACGGGCTCATGGCGACCGCCAAGAACAGCGGCAACCTGTTCAGCCAGAAGGACCTCGACGATGCCGAGAGGCTGCGGGAGGCGACGGCGCAGCTCCGCCTCGAATGGCAGGGCCTGTTCCTCGACTTCGGCGGAGGTGCGCTGACCGGTGCTGTGAATATCCTCACGAGGATGGTCGAGGATTTCCGGATCGGGCTGCACAGCATCAAGTATGACTTCAACTAGGGTCAGGACTCACAACCAGAACATGACGGTAGCGGCGGTAGGGTAGTGTCCCGAGGGATGGTGTAGGAACTGGCGTCCACCTGCTTCTTCATAGCTGGTGTCGCTCGTTCACTGAGCGGCGATCATGGCCGCATCAGGGTTATCGTCGCACAGGCCTGTCAGTTTTTCCACGGGCATGTAGCGGCGGCTGACGGCCCACTCATCGTTTTGCTCCAGCATGAGCGCGCCGACGAGGCGAACGACGGCCTCGCGGTTGGGGAAGATGCCGACGACGTTGGTGCGCCGCTTGATCTCCTTGTTGACGCGCTCCAGCGGGTTGGTGCTGTGCAACTTCGAGCGCAGGCTCTCGTCGAAGGCCATGTAGGCGAGGACGTCGTGCTCGGCCGCGTCCATCAGTTCGGCGACATCCCTGAACCGGTCACGCAGGCTGTCGGCGACCTCGCGCCACCGGGCGTGGGCCTGGTCCCGGTCCTTCTCGGCGAAGACGGTCTTCACCACGGCGCTGACCACCGGCTTGTTGGCTTTGCTCACGCGAGCCAGGAGATTGCGCTGAAAATGCACCCGGGGGCCGTTGAAAAAGGCGCGATCTGCTGATTCCATCTTCATGGCGGCATCATGTGGAGGGTGGCATGATCGGCAGTCGGACCCGAGATCAGTTGGAATTCTTTGTCTGCGGATCGGCTCGCGTGACCTCGTCCCCGACGATCACATCCTCGCCCGCGTCGACCGGGTTATCGACCTTGGCTGGCTTCGCGCGGAGGTGGCCGATCTCTACGCGCCAGGTGTTGGCCGACCGGGCATCGATCCGGAAGCCGCGGTCCGCCTGATGCTCGCGGGCTTCCTGCTCGGCATCGTCCATGACCGGCGCCTCCTGCGAGAAGCGCAAGTGAACCTGGCGATCCGCTGGTTCGCGGGCTTCGGCTTGAACGACAGGCTGCCGGATCATTCCTCGCTCACGCGCATCCGTCAGAGATGGGGCGCCGATCGGTTCCGGCGCATCTTCGAACGCACGGTGCGGGACTGCGTCGGCGCCGGGATCGCCAAGGGCGAGGTCGTGCATGTTGATGCGTCTCTGATCCGGGCCGACGTGTCCTGGGAGAGCCTCGTGGTGCGTCATGTCGATGCGGTGGCGACTGAGAACGGCGATCCTGTGCAGGAAGCGGAGACGGTTCGGGCCCGCAACTCGAAGAAGACCGGCAAGTTCAAGAAGGTCTGCCTCACCGATCCCGATGCGAGCATGGCGACGTCAGGGCGCAACCGTCGCCTGGAGCCCAGCTACAAGCAGCATGGCGTCGTGGACGATGTCTTCGGCGTGGTTCTCGACGTCGAGGTCACGACCGGGGAAGTGAACGAAGGCGAAGAGATCCTCGCCCGCCTCGATGCTGTCGAGAAGACGACCGGGACCAAAGTCGAGACGGTGACGGCGGATGCCGGCTATGCCTATGCCAAGATCTACGGCGGGCTCGAACGCCGGAAGATCGCCGCCGTCATTCCGGCCAAGGCCGAACCGATCCGCAGCCCGGTCCCGATGCGCCGGTTCCGCTACGACGCGAAGCACGACATCCTGAAATGCCCCCGGGGCAAAAAGCTCAAGGCCGGACGGGCCATCAAGCATGGGCGCTTCTTCACATCCCGGGCGCGCGACTGCCGCGGATGCGATCTCGCCCGTCTCTGCCTGTCGAAGGGGCGCGTGAACAAGGCCGTCGTGCTCGGGAATGATTACCCCGCCCTTCTGCGCGCGCGACGCCGTCGCGAGAGATGGTCGGAGGAAGACCGGGACCTCTACCAGCGCCACCGCTGGCGGTCGGAGGGCTACCATGGCGAGGCGAAGACCTGGCATGGGCTCGCCCGCGCGGTCCGGCGCGGTCTCCAGAACATGCGTATCCAGGCCTTCCTCACGGCGGCAGCGGTCAACCTCAAGAGGCTGGCGGCTGCGCTCTGCTCGGCGCTCGCACGCATTCTGTCGATTGCAGCTGGATGGGCCCGTTCGACGGCGCCGATGAACGCGAATGGCGAAAACCAGCCTGACGTTCAAGAAAGGGAACCGGCCATGGCAGCGTAGGCCGCAGCGGCCCGTTCTCGGCGCAATTCTTCAACGGCCCCACCCGGCAGCGCTGCCATCCGGCGCCCAGGACCTTGCTTGCAGCGGCCTTGAGGCCCTCGTGCGCATCGCTGATTACCATCTGCACGCCCCGCAGGCCGCGGCGGGTCAGCGAACGCAGGAAGTCCGCCCAGAACGTCTCGGCTTCGGAGGGCATGACCGTGATGCCGAGTATCTCGCGGCGGCCATCCGAGTTGACTGCGACGGCCACTATCACCGCCATCGAGACAACCCGACCGCCCTCGCGCAGCTTCACGTAGGTGGCGTCGAGCCACAGGAAGGGCCAATCGCCCTCCAGCGGTCGGTTCAGGAAGGCCTGGACGCGTTCGTCGATCTCTTCGCAGAGCCGCGAGACCTGGCTTTTGGAGGTGCCCGTCAGCCCCATGGCGCGCACCAGGTCGTCCACCGCTCGAGTGGAGACGCCGTGGATGTAGGCTTCCTGCACCACCGCCATCAGCGCCTTCTCCGCCGTCCGCCGCGGCTCGAGAAAGGTCGGGAAGTAGCTCCCCTTCCTCAGCTTGGGAATGTTCAGCCCGATCGTCCCGGCCCGCGTATCCCAGCGGCGCGGCCGGTAGCCGTTGCGCTGGTTCCCCCGGTCCGGCGTTCGCTCGCGCAGACCGGCCCCGCACACGGCGCCCACCTCGATCTCCATCAGCCGCTGCGCCGCATCCTGGATCAGCTCACGCAGAAAATCGGTGTCGTCGCTCTTGGAGATCGCCTCCGGAAGGTTGATCATAGCCTCGGTCATCGTGCTCTCCTTCGTTGTCTTCGGTCGTCGAACAACCTCAGACTACGAAGACGCGCGAGGGCCGCCAGCCCGGCCACGCGCTGCGCTACGCCAAGGGCTTCGCGCGCGGCCTCCTACACCACGGAGTGGGGCACTACCGTAGCGGCGATACTGATGGCGGAGAGGAAGAGCTCGCCGCCTCTGTCGTAGCGGGTTGCAATCCGGCGCCAGTCCTTCAGGCGGGCGAACATGTTCTCGATCAGGTGACGCTGCTTGTAGAGCTTTCGGTCATGGCTGGCGGGGTTCTTGCGCCCGCGCCGGGCCGGGATACAGGCCGCCATTCCCTTGTCCTGCAGGGCTTCACGAAACCAGTCGGCATCGTAACCCTTGTCTGCGAGGAGGGTTGTGGCGGGCGAGAGCGCACCCAGCAGCGCCAACGCCCCCTTCGCGTCGCTCATCTGGCCGGGCGACAGGAAGAAGGTCAGCGGCCGGCCCAGCCCGTCGCAGACCATGTGAAGCTTGGAGTTCAGCCCGCCTTTGGTCGGTCCGATGGCCCGCGGCCGAGACCCCTTTTGAGAGGCTTGCCGCCGTGCGATGCGCCTTGAGGTGCGTGCTGTCGATCATGATGATCCCGCCGTCGTGCCCAGGCTGCGCCAGTTCGACGAAAATCCGGGCGAACACGCCCATGCGCGACCAGCGCACGAACCGGTTGTAGAGC
The DNA here is from genome assembly GCA_963829665.1 of uncultured Alphaproteobacteria bacterium. Lineage (GTDB taxonomy): Bacteria > Pseudomonadota > Alphaproteobacteria > Rhodobacterales > Rhodobacteraceae > Palleronia. Next base: position 108,933 of record CAWHJL010000002.1, read on the forward strand.
GTCTTCGGCGGCCCATACACGGCAGGCGCGTCCTTCCACTGTAACCCGTTCTTCTTGATGTAGATTATCCCACTCAGCACCCGACGGTCATCGACCCGCGGCTTGCCTCGGGACTTCGGGAAGAACGGCTGCAGCCGCTCAATCTGTTCGTCGGTCAGCCAGAAATGCCCGCTCATCATGCCCCATCCGTTTGGGAGCGTGAATCACGCAATCAGGACGGCCTCAAACGATTTTATGGATCCTGACCCTAGGAGGAGGACAGGTTTCACCCGCTCCTCAAGGAGCAGTCGAGCCTGGGCGGGGCATCGGCCTCGGGCACGAAAGAAGCCACCAACATCATCATCGACGGGACCTCCTACCCGATGGAGGCCAGCTCCGAGGTCATCGGTCAGATCCAGCGCGACCAGAACCGCAAGGCCTCCCGCCAGCCAACGAAGGCGCCGAGAACCATGCGATGAAGACGGCCCTGCGCATCTTCAAGGGCGGCCAGGAGATCCCCGTGCCGCCCGGCTCGCACCGGTTCCTGGACTATGAGCAGACCCCCATCCCCGAGGCGGCCGACTACGCGCGCGGGCTGAACGGATCCGTCGTGCCGCTCAAATATGCCGAGATGCGCCGCCTCGGCATCTCCATCTCGTGTTCCGACCAGCGCGGACCCGCTATATCTATGACAGCCTCTGCGTCCCGCACGGACAGGAGAGCGCGCCGGAGGAGGTCCTGTCGGGCTACTCGCGGGTGCTCGCCTATTCCCGCACCGGCGGTGGCGTGGCGGCGGTGGATGCTCTCGGCGGCTCGACCTCGCCCCGCACCACGAAACCATCAGCTATGAGAGCACGCCCGTCGCGCCCGCGTTCGGCGTGAGACTGGATGTGGCCTGGCGGCAGACGGGCAATTTTGACTTCGAGAGCGACACCTGGTTCCGGGGCCTCACGACGATGACGCCCACCCAGTTCGCGGCGGCCATGCCCCGGCGCGGAGACGAGGTCGGCTCGTTCCGGGTCGCGGAATGCGAAATCTCCGAGCGGCTTGACACCTTCGGCAAGTCCCGGCGCGAGCTCGTCTCCCGCATGGCACCCGTCGCCGCCGACGAGCTCGACCCCGTCTTCTTCGCGGCCGGGGACATGGAGCAGCGGATCGAGATCGTCCCGCTCAATGTCGAGTTCCGCCTCGAATACGAATACGAGGTCAACCGCTCCGAGACCTGCGCCTTCTCGATCCCGCTCGATATCCAGCCCGGCGCGCATTCCGGCGAGGCTGAGGTCGAGGAGCTGACCCTGCGCGACGTGTCGGAAAAGCCCGACGCCGACCCCTGGAAGCCGCTCACGCTATACGCCGCCGGCGACCAGATCGTGTCCGGCAACTATGAGGCGCGCGAGGCGCACCTGTCCGGCGAGTATCGCGCCGTCGAGTTCTGGATCCTTGTCGGGGAATCCTCCTACATCTCCGCCAGGCGCGACTCCGATTTTTGCGGCCAGGCGCGCGGCCAGGCCGTCATCGAAGACTGCCTCGAGCGCATCCGGGCCCGCGCCCGCGTCGCCGCCTGATGCGTCGAGGTGTCGTTCGAAAGCGCCATGCCTGATCCCTGGCTCCTCGACGAGGACATGGAGGTTCGCCTCGAGAGCACGCAACTCGCCGGCGGATATGTCGAGGGGCGGCTGATCGCCTTATTCCGTTGGAAAACTCGGCTCGGCGGCCGCGTTGCTTTCGTCCCGATGTTTGCGACGCGTGCGCCTGACCTTCCTCAGCAGGCGATTTCCGGGACTGGAAGGAGCTTTGCGAGCTTCCGGAGGTTCTGGGCGGTGGCTCCGAGGTGGAATTCGTCTCGCGCGCCGTTCGGGCCCCGCAATCGAAGGCGGCTCAGGCCCAAAATGCGCTTCAAATGCGCGAACAGCATCTCCACCTTCTTACGCAGCCTGCATGATATCGCGTAATCGGGGGACTGGGCGATCGCACGTGCCCGGTCCCGTGATGGTTCGAAGATCGACCGGAGGATCTTGCGCGCGGGCTCCTTCGGGCAACAGCGTGTCTTCAACGCGCAGGTATCACAATCGGCCTTGCTGGCCCGGTAGCGGAGCATGCCGTCCTCGTCGGGTTTCTTCTCGCGGGGCTTCGTGAAGGCCCGGCGGCTTCGCTTCAGCTCCTTGCCGCCCGGACAAGTGTAGACGTCGGCCTTGGCTTCGTAGGTGAAGTCAGCGCGCTCGAATGTTCCGTCCTTGCGCCCCGACTTGTCGACCACCGGGATATGGGGTGCGATGCCGCGCCGCTGGTCCAGCCAGTCCAGCATGGCACCGGTGCCGTAGGGGGCCGTTGAAAAAGGCGCGATCTGCTGATTCCATCTTCATGGCGGCATCATGTGGAGGGTGGCATGATCGGCAGTCGGACCCGAGATCAGTTGGAATTCTTTGTCTGCGGATCGGCTCGCGTGACCTCGTCCCCGACGATCACATCCTCGCCCGCGTCGACCGGGTTATCGACCTTGGCTGGCTTCGCGCGGAGGTGGCCGATCTCTACGCGCCAGGTGTTGGCCGACCGGGCATCGATCCGGAAGCCGCGGTCCGCCTGATGCTCGCGGGCTTCCTGCTCGGCATCGTCCATGACCGGCGCCTCCTGCGAGAAGCGCAAGTGAACCTGGCGATCCGCTGGTTCGCGGGCTTCGGCTTGAACGACAGGCTGCCGGATCATTCCTCGCTCACGCGCATCCGTCAGAGATGGGGCGCCGATCGGTTCCGGCGCATCTTCGAACGCACGGTGCGGGACTGCGTCGGCGCCGGGATCGCCAAGGGCGAGGTCGTGCATGTTGATGCGTCTCTGATCCGGGCCGACGTGTCCTGGGAGAGCCTCGTGGTGCGTCATGTCGATGCGGTGGCGACTGAGAACGGCGATCCTGTGCAGGAAGCGGAGACGGTTCGGGCCCGCAACTCGAAGAAGACCGGCAAGTTCAAGAAGGTCTGCCTCACCGATCCCGATGCGAGCATGGCGACGTCAGGGCGCAACCGTCGCCTGGAGCCCAGCTACAAGCAGCATGGCGTCGTGGACGATGTCTTCGGCGTGGTTCTCGACGTCGAGGTCACGACCGGGGAAGTGAACGAAGGCGAAGAGATCCTCGCCCGCCTCGATGCTGTCGAGAAGACGACCGGGACCAAAGTCGAGACGGTGACGGCGGATGCCGGCTATGCCTATGCCAAGATCTACGGCGGGCTCGAACGCCGGAAGATCGCCGCCGTCATTCCGGCCAAGGCCGAACCGATCCGCAGCCCGGTCCCGATGCGCCGGTTCCGCTACGACGCGAAGCACGACATCCTGAAATGCCCCCGGGGCAAAAAGCTCAAGGCCGGACGGGCCATCAAGCATGGGCGCTTCTTCACATCCCGGGCGCGCGACTGCCGCGGATGCGATCTCGCCCGTCTCTGCCTGTCGAAGGGGCGCGTGAACAAGGCCGTCGTGCTCGGGAATGATTACCCCGCCCTTCTGCGCGCGCGACGCCGTCGCGAGAGATGGTCGGAGGAAGACCGGGACCTCTACCAGCGCCACCGCTGGCGGTCGGAGGGCTACCATGGCGAGGCGAAGACCTGGCATGGGCTCGCCCGCGCGGTCCGGCGCGGTCTCCAGAACATGCGTATCCAGGCCTTCCTCACGGCGGCAGCGGTCAACCTCAAGAGGCTGGCGGCTGCGCTCTGCTCGGCGCTCGCACGCATTCTGTCGATTGCAGCTGGATGGGCCCGTTCGACGGCGCCGATGAACGCGAATGGCGAAAACCAGCCTGACGTTCAAGAAAGGGAACCGGCCATGGCAGCGTAGGCCGCAGCGGCCCGTTCTCGGCGCAATTCTTCAACGGCCCCCGTAGGCGGTGTCTGCGATTAGCCGTTCCGGGGTGAGGCCGAAGGTATCATTCACCCGGTCGATCATGGTCCGCACCGAACCAACCTCGGCTTGGCGGATCGACCGGGTCGCCTCCACGTCGAGGATCACGCCGTTGTCGGTGTCGATCAGGTAGTTGGTGGAATAGGCAAAGTAGGCCGGACCTCCCCGAGCCCCGGTCCATTGCGAGGCAGGATCGGAATGTGACGTGAACTTCGGCTCCACCGGGCTCGCTGCGCCGAAGGCGGCATCATCGAGTGTTTCCAGGTATTCCCTGACAGCCCGGGGGCGCCTCTTCAGGATCGATGCTGCCCGGCTGCCAGTCCGACTTCGGAGTCGAGTTCTGCCGGTTCGCATCAGCCTGAATGATGCTGGCATCCGCGGCGAGGCGCTGACCGCTCGCCAAGCCCTCCGCGATGCACCGCGCCACCACGGTCTCGAACAGGTGCCGCAGCAGGTCGCTGTCGCGGAAACGACCGTGGCGGTTCTTGGAGAAGGTCGAGTGATCCGGGACCGAAACGGTCAGATCAAGGCGGCAGAACCAGCGATAGGCGAGGTTGAGGTGAACCTCTTCGCAAAGGCGACGCTCGGACCGGATGCCCATGATATAACCAACCAGTAGCATGCGGATCATCAGTTCCGGATCGACCGACGGTCGTCCAGTGGAGCTGTAGAATGGCGCCAGGTGCTGCCGGATGCCGGTCAGGTCGACGAACCGATCCACAGATCGGAGCATATGGTCTGGCGGCACATGCGCTTCGATCGAGAACTCGTAGAAGAGCGCGCTTTGCGCTTCCTGCCGGGACCCCATCATCGCCGCTACGGTAGTGCCCCACTCCGTGGTGTAGGAGGCCGCGCGCGAAGCCCTTGGCGTAGCGCAGCGCGTGGCCGGGCTGGCGGCCATCGCGCGTCTTCGTAGTCTGAGGTTGTTCGACGACCGAAGACAACGAAGGAGAGCACGATGACCGAGGCTATGATCAACCTTCCGGAGGCGATCTCCAAGAGCGACGACACCGATTTTCTGCGTGGGCTGATCCAGGATGCGGCGCAGCGGCTGATGGAGATCGAGGTGGGCGCCGTGTGCGGGGCCGGTCTGCGCGAGCGAACGCCGGACCGGGGGAACCAGCGCAACGGCTACCGGCCGCGCCGCTGGGATACGCGGGCCGGGACGATCGGGCTGAACATTCCCAAGCTGAGGAAGGGGAGCTACTTCCCGACCTTTCTCGAGCCGCGGCGGACGGCGGAGAAGGCGCTGATGGCGGTGGTGCAGGAAGCCTACATCCACGGCGTCTCCACTCGAGCGGTGGACGACCTGGTGCGCGCCATGGGGCTGACGGGCACCTCCAAAAGCCAGGTCTCGCGGCTCTGCGAAGAGATCGACGAACGCGTCCAGGCCTTCCTGAACCGACCGCTGGAGGGCGATTGGCCCTTCCTGTGGCTCGACGCCACCTACGTGAAGCTGCGCGAGGGCGGTCGGGTTGTCTCGATGGCGGTGATAGTGGCCGTCGCAGTCAACTCGGATGGCCGCCGCGAGATACTCGGCATCACGGTCATGCCCTCCGAAGCCGAGACGTTCTGGGCGGACTTCCTGCGTTCGCTGACCCGCCGCGGCCTGCGGGGCGTGCAGATGGTAATCAGCGATGCGCACGAGGGCCTCAAGGCCGCTGCAAGCAAGGTCCTGGGCGCCGGATGGCAGCGCTGCCGGGTGGGGCCGTTGAAAAAGGCGCGATCTGCTGATTCCATCTTCATGGCGGCATCATGTGGAGGGTGGCATGATCGGCAGTCGGACCCGAGATCAGTTGGAATTCTTTGTCTGCGGATCGGCTCGCGTGACCTCGTCCCCGACGATCACATCCTCGCCCGCGTCGACCGGGTTATCGACCTTGGCTGGCTTCGCGCGGAGGTGGCCGATCTCTACGCGCCAGGTGTTGGCCGACCGGGCATCGATCCGGAAGCCGCGGTCCGCCTGATGCTCGCGGGCTTCCTGCTCGGCATCGTCCATGACCGGCGCCTCCTGCGAGAAGCGCAAGTGAACCTGGCGATCCGCTGGTTCGCGGGCTTCGGCTTGAACGACAGGCTGCCGGATCATTCCTCGCTCACGCGCATCCGTCAGAGATGGGGCGCCGATCGGTTCCGGCGCATCTTCGAACGCACGGTGCGGGACTGCGTCGGCGCCGGGATCGCCAAGGGCGAGGTCGTGCATGTTGATGCGTCTCTGATCCGGGCCGACGTGTCCTGGGAGAGCCTCGTGGTGCGTCATGTCGATGCGGTGGCGACTGAGAACGGCGATCCTGTGCAGGAAGCGGAGACGGTTCGGGCCCGCAACTCGAAGAAGACCGGCAAGTTCAAGAAGGTCTGCCTCACCGATCCCGATGCGAGCATGGCGACGTCAGGGCGCAACCGTCGCCTGGAGCCCAGCTACAAGCAGCATGGCGTCGTGGACGATGTCTTCGGCGTGGTTCTCGACGTCGAGGTCACGACCGGGGAAGTGAACGAAGGCGAAGAGATCCTCGCCCGCCTCGATGCTGTCGAGAAGACGACCGGGACCAAAGTCGAGACGGTGACGGCGGATGCCGGCTATGCCTATGCCAAGATCTACGGCGGGCTCGAACGCCGGAAGATCGCCGCCGTCATTCCGGCCAAGGCCGAACCGATCCGCAGCCCGGTCCCGATGCGCCGGTTCCGCTACGACGCGAAGCACGACATCCTGAAATGCCCCCGGGGCAAAAAGCTCAAGGCCGGACGGGCCATCAAGCATGGGCGCTTCTTCACATCCCGGGCGCGCGACTGCCGCGGATGCGATCTCGCCCGTCTCTGCCTGTCGAAGGGGCGCGTGAACAAGGCCGTCGTGCTCGGGAATGATTACCCCGCCCTTCTGCGCGCGCGACGCCGTCGCGAGAGATGGTCGGAGGAAGACCGGGACCTCTACCAGCGCCACCGCTGGCGGTCGGAGGGCTACCATGGCGAGGCGAAGACCTGGCATGGGCTCGCCCGCGCGGTCCGGCGCGGTCTCCAGAACATGCGTATCCAGGCCTTCCTCACGGCGGCAGCGGTCAACCTCAAGAGGCTGGCGGCTGCGCTCTGCTCGGCGCTCGCACGCATTCTGTCGATTGCAGCTGGATGGGCCCGTTCGACGGCGCCGATGAACGCGAATGGCGAAAACCAGCCTGACGTTCAAGAAAGGGAACCGGCCATGGCAGCGTAGGCCGCAGCGGCCCGTTCTCGGCGCAATTCTTCAACGGCCCCCGGGTGCATTTTCAGCGCAATCTCCTGGCTCGCGTGAGCAAAGCCAACAAGCCGGTGGTCAGCGCCGTGGTGAAGACCGTCTTCGCCGAGAAGGACCGGGACCAGGCCCACGCCCGGTGGCGCGAGGTCGCCGACAGCCTGCGTGACCGGTTCAGGGATGTCGCCGAACTGATGGACGCGGCCGAGCACGACGTCCTCGCCTACATGGCCTTCGACGAGAGCCTGCGCTCGAAGTTGCACAGCACCAACCCGCTGGAGCGCGTCAACAAGGAGATCAAGCGGCGCACCAACGTCGTCGGCATCTTCCCCAACCGCGAGGCCGTCGTTCGCCTCGTCGGCGCGCTCATGCTGGAGCAAAACGATGAGTGGGCCGTCAGCCGCCGCTACATGCCCGTGGAAAAACTGACAGGCCTGTGCGACGATAACCCTGATGCGGCCATGATCGCCGCTCAGTGAACGAGCGACACCAGCTATGAAGAAGCAGGTGGACGCCAGTTCCTACACCATCCCTCGGGACACTACCGCCGTTCACCTCCGCCTGTTACAGCCAAACTGAATCAGCGGTCACCCCTTCGGGCAAGTCGAGTTTTTCAACGGAATAGGCCCATGACCTGACATGGGAGCCCGATCGCCGCACGCTCGCCGGCACGGTCGAGGCATGCCCGGGAAACGGCGGATCCGACACCGCCGGGGCCGCCGTCGATGACTACCAGCCCGACCTGGTCTCCGCATCCGTCCGGCTCAAGGTCCACGGCAAGGGCGACGAGCAGCGCCAAGCATTCGAGGCCGGCGAGTTGGTCCCGGAAACCCGCGCCGAGATCGAAACCATCCCCGCATGCGCGTTCCGAGGTCATCCGGTCACCCGTTCCGATAACATCCGGTCAGTGATTCCGATCTGATCCGGTCACCAATTCCGGAGTATCCGATCACCTGGATTTCCGGACGGGACTGACGCTGCTGGGTGATCGTGCAGCGGGGTAACCTTGGCTCCTTCGAGGAGGAGCAGGGAGCCCGGAATGAGACGATTGCCGATGCGCAAGATTGCAGAAGCCCTACGCCTGCGGGCCGCGGGACTGTCGACGCGGAAGATCGCGTCAAGCCTGGGCGTCGGCCAGTCGACGGTCACCGAGTATCTGAAGCGGGCGGAGCGGTCCGGCCTGTCCTGGCCGCTGCCGGACGGCGTCACGGATGCCGATCTCGAGCGGCGGCTGTTCGAGCCGCAAGGCGGCACGACCCGGCGGGGACTGGTGCCCCCGGACTGGGCGGCGGTCCATCGCGAGCTCCGGCGCAAGGGTGTGACGCTGTCGTTGCTCTGGGAGGAATATCGCGCGGCGCATCCCGGGGATGGCTACGGCTACAGTCGCTTCTGCGACCTCTACCGCCGCTGGGAGGGCCGACTGTCGCCGACCATGCGGCAGCATCACGTCGCCGGCGAGCGCGTCTTCGTCGACTATGCCGGGGACACGGTGGAGGTCGTCGACGGCAAGACCGGCGAGGTCAGGGCGGCGCAGGTGTTCGTCGGCGTGCTCGGCGCCTCGAACTACACCTATGTCGAGGCGACCTGGACGCAGGCCCTGCCGGACTGGATCGGCGCGCATGTCCGCATGCTGGGGTTCTTCGGCGGTGTCCCGGAGCAGGTGGTCTCGGACAACCTGAAGGCGGGCGTGACGAAGGCCTGCTTCCACGAGCCCCGGATCAACCGCACCTATGCCGAGATGGCGGCGCACTACGACACCGTGGTGCTCCCGGCCCGCCCCTACAAGCCGCGCGACAAGGCGAAGGTGGAGGTCGGCGTCCTGCTCGTGCAGCGCTGGATCATCGCCCGGCTGCGCCGGCGGCGGTTCTTCTCGCTGTCGGAGGTGAATGCCGCGATCCGGGAGCTTCTGCCCGGCCTCAACGGCAAGGTCACGCGCCATCTGGGCGCCAGCCGGCAGGCGCTGTTCGAGCAGCTGGACAGGCCGGCGCTGAAGCCGCTGCCGGCCGTTCCGTTCGAGTATGCCGACTGGTTCGAGCGCCGCGTCGGGCTCGATTACCATGTCGAGGTCGAGCGGCACTATTACTCGGTCCCGCACCAGCTGCTGAAGAAGGCGCTCTGGGTCAGGGTCACGGCGCGGACCGTCGAGATCTTCCGTGACGGCGCCCGTGTCGCTTCCCACGTGCGGACCTCGGGCAACCGCAAGCACACGACCGTGGCGGCGCATATGCCTGCCAGCCATCGTCGATACGCCGGTCTGACACCGGCCGAGCTCTGCCGGCGGGCGCAGGCCGTCGGGCCGAACACGGCGGCGCTCGTGGAGCTGATCCTGAGAACGAAGCCGCATCCCGAGCAGGGCTTCCGGGCCTGTCTCGGGATCGTCCGCCTGGCGAAGCCGCACGGGCGTGACGCGCTCGAGGCCGCCTGCCTGCGCGCCAACGAGATCGGCGGGCTGTCCTACAGCTCGGTGAAGTCGATCCTCCAGAACAACCTGCATCGCCACCGGCCCACAAAGCCCGCGGAGGGGCCGGCGATCACTCATCCCAACATCCGCGGCGCCACCTATTTCCATTGAAGAGGCAAATGCATGCTCGACCACCCAACCCACCACCGCCTGCGCGAGCTCAAGCTCGACGGCATGGCCGACGCCTTCACCGACCTCCACGGACAGGAGGAATCCGCCGATCTCAGCCATGCCGAATGGCTCGGGCTGCTGATCGACCGCGAGGCTGCCAGCCGGGCCACGCGGAAGTTCCAGAGCCGCATGCGGGCCGCGAAGCTGCGCCATGTCGGTGCCTCGATCGAGGATGTCGACTACCGCACCCCGCGCCAGCTCGACCGCGACCTGTTCCGCCAGCTCGTTCAGGGCGGCTGGATCGAGAAGCGACAGAACCTGCTGGTCACCGGGCCCTGCGGTGTCGGCAAGACCTGGCTCGCCTGCGCCCTCGGCCAGAAAGCGTGCCGGGACGGCAAGAGCGTGCTCTATCATCGCCTGCCGCGCCTGTTCGCCGATCTCGAACTCGCCCATGGCGACGGACGCTTCCCGCGTCTGTTCCGTCAACTCCTCCGCACCGATCTACTGATCCTGGACGACTGGGGACCCGACCGTCTGACACCGCAGCAGCGGCGCGACCTGATGGAGATCGTCGAGGACCGATACGGCAACGGCTCGATCATCGTGACGAGCCAGCTGCCCGTCGATGCCTGGCACGACGTGATCGACGAACCGACATTCGCCGATGCAATCCTCGACCGGCTCGTCCACAACGCGCACCGACTGCCGCTCGACGGGCCCTCCATGCGCAAGACCCTCGATGCCGAACGGAGCAAGACCCGATGACCACCGCCCAACCCACCGCCACGCGCGGCGCCGCGCCAGCGTCATGGGGCGCACGCGCCGCCGCGCGCGGCTCCCGCAGAGCTCCCTCCGTGAGGCTTGACCGAATGCAGCCCGGATGGGATCAGGTAACCACGCTCAGCGGCGTCATCTCGGGGTGACCGGATACCTCGGAATGACTGACCGGATGTCGCTGGAACAAGCGACCGGATGCTCCGGAATGCGCACCCGCACCCGCGACCGATTTTTCCGCCGATGTGCCGGTGACTATGTCCGGTTCAGTAGCAGCCCCGAGACAGATCATCCTATGAGCTATGAGAGAAAGATCGCGGGGCAAGCGCTCCCGCAAACGCAGCGCCGGACGCTCGAGCCGACCGCGCCGGGCAGGGCGGGCAATGTCGCCATCCGGGCCGGCCAGGTCGTGTTTCCCGATCGCGGCCACGAGGACCGCGGGCAGAAAACCCGCCATCTCATGGAGCTGCGGACCCTGTCGCGGAGGAGCGTGTATCTGGAGAGCGTCGACATCCAGCCCGGCGCCTACAGCTCCTATGTCTGCCGCGTCGATGGCTCCGGCTCCGTCTCGCTGGGTAAGTCTCCCGCCGTCCCCTCTGACCAGCTCCATCCGACCGCCGGCGCGCGCACGCGCCAATGGGATGTCGATCTGCTGATTTTCTCGGCGTCCGAGTCCGAGATCTCCTGGCCCTCCGAGGTGCGCTGGGGCCGCGTGGGCTATGAGCTGACCCAGCCGCCGACGCCCGAGCCGACTGCGGAGAACCCCGAGCCCGCCGCGCCGCCCGCCGAACTCGTCGAGATCCAGGGGCCGCCCCCCGGCCGGGACCGCGGACTGGATCCGGCTGACATATTTCGAGCGAACCGGCGAGTGGTGGGCCGTTGGGCTCGCACTGGGCGTCGAGTCCGCCGATCCGCTCGGTGCCGACCCCGACGCGACCGAACCCGAGGAGCCGGAGGACAACCCCGAGGACGACGTGCCCGGCGAGGACGACACGACCGACCCGGATAACGACTACACCGACCCGGACACCGGCGAGCCCGTCGCGCCGACGCCCGGCGCGGGCAACCTCCTCGCGCTCCATGACGGTGGGCTGAGCTACTCCGAGAACGGCGGCCACACCTGGCACGCAGCCGCGAACACCCCCGCCCTGCCGCTCGACATCTCCGCGCTGACCGACGGCGTGCTGATCCGGGCGACGGACGGGCGCGCCTACCACGCGCCCTACTCGCTGGCCTACAGCAACGTGCCAGGAGCCTATGTCGCGCTCGATCTGGACCGGACCGAGGAGTCCGACCTGGTTCTCATCAACGGCGATTTCGAGGAGGGCGACCTGACCGAATGGACGCCCTCGGCGGGCACCAAGCCGCCCGTCGTGCTCGACACCGTTCAGCCCGCGCAGCAGGGCGGAACCTGGAATCTCACGAATGACGGGGAGGAGTTCGAGATCTCTCAGCTCGTGCCGATCCCGACCTCCGACAGCGGCGAGGTCACGCTGACTGCGGCGGTCTATACCAACGACGGCTCGCGCGCCCAGATCGAGGTGCGGAGCGGCTGGAACGGGACCACCTACTCGTTCCCCGATGTGCGGATCCCGCCGGGCGACTATGTTAATGCTGACATTGATTCGAGCAGCATGTCCCTTCTTAGTCTGTCCGGGGACGGAGCGGAGCGCATCTCGGATCTCGATTACATGGAGGCGCAGCAGGAAGACGGGAAGTTCATCGAGTGGTCGTTCCACGACGCCCTCGGTAACGGACGGTGGTATGGCAAGCGCGAGCACGACGGGCTCTGGAACGATGACCTCCGGTTCGCACAGGACCGGCCGGTCGAGCTCACGAACCCGAACCTGCCCGGTCAGTCCGCCCTCCTCCATATCCCGGGGGGTGGCGGCCGCCGATGGGGTATAAGAACACCCTCTCAGGGTATCGCGATTTCAAGTCCTACCGTTGCCGGCTCTCCTCGCCGCTCGATGTAACCCCCACCGGCTACAGCCAGGTCATCGAGGTTCCGGGCCTCGGCAGGTGGCAGAATGTCTCCATGACTTTCCCGGTCGATGTCGGCAGCCGGTCGAGGTCTTCCTGCGCGGCCTCTACAACGACCCGACCTTCCCGAGTAGCGGCTACATCGACACCGTGCGCATGTCGGTGGTCTATGAGACGCAATCTACGGTGCGGGCAATCGCCAGGGACCTGAAGGCGCGGCGTCATGTCCTGGCGACGCAGGAGGCTGCCTGGGCCGTCGCGGGGCAGTCGGTCGAGCGGATGGGGGAGTTGCCTTCCGAGGCCGACCACATCGCCGCTGCTGGGGATTTCGTCGTCGTCGCGTCCGGCACCGCGCTCGCGGTCTCCGGCGACGGCGGGCAGACCTGGCTCGAAGAGGAACAGCCTGCGGCGGTCGAGGGCCTGGCGGCCGTCGTCGCTCGCATGCTCGACCCGGACCAGCGCATCCAGGAGGTGATCCGGTTGATCTTCGCCCGGTTCCAGGACATCGGCACTGTCAGGCAGGTCCTGCTCTCTATGGCGGACCAGGGCGTGCATTTTCCGAAGCCGTCCGACGGCGTCCGCCTGACCTCCTTCGCTTGGAGAGTGGTCTTGCCCCCGTTTCACCGGACACTCAGGCGGTTGCGGTTTGAGCTGCGATGAACTCGCGTGGCGAGCGCATTTTCAGCCCTGAGTGCGGGTGATTGTCGTTGTAGTCCTCGAACCACCCGGCGATCAATCCGAGAACGGTGGCGGCATCCGGGAGCGGCGTCACATGGACGTAGTCCCGTTTCAGCGTCTTTACGAACGCTTCCGAGATGCCATTGCTCTGCGGGGCTTTTCACCGGCGTGAAGCAGGGCTTCAGGCCGAGTTGGCTTGCGAAGATGCGCGTGTCCCTGGCGATGTAGGGTGATCCATTGTCGCGGGAGTGTCAGGGACTCTGTGTATTTGGCCGCCGGCCCGGTTCCTTGATGACCGCTTTCAGCCCTTCATCGGGGTGAAGCGATCCTCGAACATTATGGCGAACTGGGTGCGGCTCGATCCGTCGGGCCCGCCCTCGACATCCTCGCCGTCCTTCCGGCCAGCGTTGTCGTGGGCATCGGCGACTTCATCCAGATGCCGCTCGACCATGCTCTCCCACGACACGTCGGCCCGGATCGGGGACGCATCGACATGTACGATCTCGCCCTTGGCGATCCCGGCGCCCATGCAGGCCCGCACCGTGCGTTCGAAGATGCGCCGGAACCGATCGGCGCCCCATCTCTGCCGGATGCGCGTGAGCGACGAATGATCCGGCAGCCTGTCGTTCAAGCCGAAGCCCGCGAACCAGCGGATCGCCAGGTTCACTTGCGCTTCTCGCAGGAGGCGCCGGTCATGGACGAGGCCGAGCAGGAAGCCCGCGAGCATCAGGCGGACCGCGGCTTCCGGATCGATCCCGGGTCGACCAACGCCTGGCGCGTAGAGATCGGCAACCTCCCCGCGAAGCCAGCCAAGGTCGATAACCCGGTCGACGCGGGCGAGGATGTGATCGTCGGGGACGAGGTCACGCGAGCCGATCCGCAGACAAAGAATTCCAACTGATCTCGGGTCCGACTGCCGATCATGCCACCCTCCACATGATGCCGCCATGAAGATGGAATCAGCAGATCGCGCCTTTTTCAACGGCCCCCGGGTGCATTTTCAGCGCAATCTCCTGGCTCGCGTGAGCAAAGCCAACAAGCCGGTGGTCAGCGCCGTGGTGAAGACCGTCTTCGCCGAGAAGGACCGGGACCAGGCCCACGCCCGGTGGCGCGAGGTCGCCGACAGCCTGCGTGACCGGTTCAGGGATGTCGCCGAACTGATGGACGCGGCCGAGCACGACGTCCTCGCCTACATGGCCTTCGACGAGAGCCTGCGCTCGAAGTTGCACAGCACCAACCCGCTGGAGCGCGTCAACAAGGAGATCAAGCGGCGCACCAACGTCGTCGGCATCTTCCCCAACCGCGAGGCCGTCGTTCGCCTCGTCGGCGCGCTCATGCTGGAGCAAAACGATGAGTGGGCCGTCAGCCGCCGCTACATGCCCGTGGAAAAACTGACAGGCCTGTGCGACGATAACCCTGATGCGGCCATGATCGCCGCTCAGTGAACGAGCGACACCAGCTATGAAGAAGCAGGTGGACGCCAGTTCCTACACCATCCCTCGGGACACTACCTGAGGATCTCGACCTCGAGCGTCTTGCGCCCGAGCTGTCGCTCCAACTCGCGGATGCGCTCCTCCATCTGCCGGACGGCGCGATTACTGGTCACCTCGTTATCCTCGGCCACGGCTCCTCCACCCAGCATCAGACCTCGCCAACGATACAGAAGGTTCGGCGCCACGCCATTCCGGCGGGCTACCACAGAGATGCTGGTGCCGTCCTCCAGCGTCTCCTCGACGATCCGCAGCTTCTCTGCGGCCGCCCACCGGCGCCAACGGCCGCCATCGGTAATGATCTCGTAGTCAGACATAAGCACGTGCTCAGGGATATTCCTAAGCCTCCATGGTTATGCCTGAGTGTCCGGGCGAAACGGGAGCCAGTTCAGCGGGCCGCATGCGGGAAGAAGGACGACTTCACATCGAGACCTACTGAGCATCCCCCGCAATAAGGATGGATGCGGGTCCCGGAGGCGCCCCGGCCAATGGGCTTCCCTCTTGGCGACCGGATTTCCGTAGCAAGGGTCGAGGCCAGCGGCTGTCTTGCTGCTGCGCGGTTGTGCCCGCTACCTGAACCGCGGCTCCTGCCGGGTGAGGGTAGGGGCCTCAGGCGCTCCGCTCCAGCATCTTCTCGCGGAAGACCTCGGCGGGGGTTTTCCAGCCGAGGCACTTTCTGGGTGTCGCGTTGAGGCGGCCACAGATCATCTTCACGTCATGATCCGGGACCGCCGTGGGATCGAGCCTGCGGGGCAGCCACCTTCGGGCGCGCCGGTTCGTGTTCTCCCCGGTAGCTTTCTGCCAGGGCGCCGAGGGATCGCGGACCCAGGTCTGCGTGCCGATCTCGGCCTGGAGATGCGGCCGGGGGACGAACTCGGTGCCACGGTCGAAGGTGATCGACCTGCGAGCCACGAGCCGCAAATCCCGGAGCGCCCGGGTCCCCTGGTCCATGACCGGCCGGGTCCGCTTGCTCGGGTTCTTCAAAAGCACGGTGAAGCGGCTGGTGCGCTCGACGAGAGAGGTCACGTTGGTCTCCCGGCGTGGGCTCCGATTTGGAGGTGGTCTTCGCCATGATTTGCTCCTTCCTCTACGCTCTTACGCCGACTTGATCTCGATGCGCCGCGGCTTGTCTTCCTCGGGGCGGTGGAGCTCGATCTGCAGCACGCCATTTTCGCATCGGGCCTCGACCCGGTCGCGATCGACGCGGAAGGGCAACTGCACGATGCGGCTGAAACGTCCGCTGGCGCTCTCGCGGAGAAGCCAGGTAGTGCTCTCCTCTACTTCGGGCGCCTTGCGCTCCCCCGAGATCGTAAGGACATTGTTCTTGATGGAAATCTCGATGTCCTCGGTCGCAACGCCGGGGATCTCGGCGGTCACGGCGGCGCTATCTGCGCCCTGCCAGAAATTGACCGGGGGGTATCCAGTTGCAGCGGAGGATGGGCGGTCGCGCAACTGCCGGCGCATCAGTTCGAACGGGTCGCGGTATACCGGCTGCCAGTACGAGAGCATGGAGGCCTCCGCATTCAAGAGGTTGACATCGCAAGGTGGCCCGGCGCGTGGGGCCGGGCAATGACCTGCGTCAAGGCGGTGAACCACGGCAGTCGGGGATATCGGGACCACCTCAGTGCCGGGGCGGCGAGCGGCCTCAAGAACGCTCCGGAAATCTTGTCGGGTGAGATGGGAACATGCCTTTTCGTCAAGAGCGGATTGAGGTGAGCGCCGACTTGGACATGCCGCAAGGCTATCTCGATCTCAGGATCGATGGTCCCCGCCTCACGCTTTCGGGCCGATTGCACATCGAAGCGTTGCAGAGTCTCGACCGGAAGCGCATTCGCAAGCTGGCGGCCGAGGTCGCAGTCATCGACATCGCCCCCCTGAGCCAGATCGACACGGCAGGGGCATGGTTTCTCGTTGACCTGAAACGCGCTCTCGAACGTCACGGCAACGAGGTTGAGATCGAGGGAGCAAACGCAGCGCAGATCCAGTTGCTCGAGACCGTGCGCCGCAATCTGCCACCAGAGGGCCCTGCGCCGGAGAGACCGAACCGGATGACCGATCGGCTCGAAGTCATCGGCCGCCAGGTCGTGCAAGGCGCACGAATGGGGATCGAGACGGTGTCGTTCCTCGGCCGGGTCGTCGGATCCATCGCGACGATCGTGATCCATCCGCGCCGCTTGCGGCTGACATCTCTCGTCCACCATTGTCAGGAAGTGGGGCTGAACGCGGTACCGATCGTCGCGTTGATGGCGTTCCTGATCGGCGTGGTCTTGGCCTTCCAGGGTTCCGCTCAGTTGCGCCAGTTTGGCGCCGAGGTCTTCGTCGTTGATCTGATCGCCATTTCCATGCTGCGCGAACTCGGCATCCTTCTGACCGCGATCATCGTCGCGGGACGCTCGGGCTCGGCGTTCACGGCCGCCATCGGGTCGATGAAGATGCGCGAGGAGATCGACGCCATGCGCACCCTGGGCCTCGACCCGGTAACGATATTGGTCGTGCCGCGGGTGCTGGCGTTGATGTTGATGCTCCCCGCGCTCGGGTTCATCGCCGATGTCTCGGGGCTGATCGGAGGCGCCCTCATGTCGTGGATCGAATTGGGGATATCGCCCGCGGTGTTCCAGTCGCGCCTCGTCTCGAACACCGATGTCTGGCACTTCGGCATCGGGATGATCAAGGCGCCGTTCTTCGCTCTGATCATCGGGATCATAGGGTGCTACGAGGGAATGATGGTCGGGGGGGATGCGGAATCGCTCGGGCGATTGACGTCGGCTTCCGTCGTCCTGTCGATCTTTCTTGTCATCGTGATGGACGCGCTTTTCTCGATCTTCTTCGCCCTGGTGGGGATTTGATGCCCGAAGCATCCGACGATCCGATCATCCGCGTCCGGGGCCTCGTGACCCGGTTCGGCACCCATATGGTCCATGAGGGGCTGGATCTCGACGTGCGGCGCGGCGAAATCATCGGCATCGTCGGCGGATCGGGCACCGGCAAGTCGGTGCTGCTGCGCGCGATCGTGGGTCTGCTCAGGCCGGATGGCGGACGGATCGAGGTGTTCGGGCAGAGCGTGCGCGATACGCCCGAGTCTGAGTACCGCCGCCTGCGCCGCCGTTGGGGCGTGATGTTCCAGGATGGCGCGCTGTTCTCCTCGCTGACCGTGCGCCAGAACGTCGAGGCACCGATGCGCGAACAGCTCAATCTGGACGATGACCTGCGCGAGACGCTCGCAGGCATCAAAGTCCGGATGGTCGGGCTGCCCGAGAACGCGCAGAGCAAGTATCCGTCGGAACTCTCCGGCGGCATGCGCAAGCGCGCAGGCTTCGCGCGCGCCATCGCTCTCGATCCGGAGATCGTGTTCCTGGATGAACCCACGGCCGGGCTGGACCCGATCGGGGCGGCTGCATTCGATACTCTCATCAGACAATTGCAGGCGGCGCTCGGCCTCACGGTCTTTCTCGTCACCCACGATCTCGATTCTCTGCACGCCATCTGCGACCGGGTCGCGGTGCTCGCAGATCGCAGGGTTCTGGCCGTGGGATCGATGCAGGACATGCTAGCAGTCGATCACCCGTGGGTGCGGGAATATTTCCACGGGCCCCGTGCCAGGGCGGCCACGGCATCGCTTCTTTCGCAGGAGACGATCTGATGGAAACCCGCGCGAACTTCATCCTCATCGGCGCGTTCACCCTCTTGGCGATCCTCGGCACGCTGGGATTCTTCATCTGGCTGGCCAGCGTCCAGATCGACCGGCAATATGCCACCTACGGCATCCTGTTCGACGACGTCTCGGGCCTCGATGCCTCCGGCGATGTCCTCTTCAACGGGATCACGGTGGGCAAGGTAATCGGCTTGCGGATCTTCGAGGACGACCCGTCGAAGGTCTTCACGACAGTCGAGATTGACGCCGCCACGCCGGTGCGCATCGATACAGTCGCCCAGCTTCAGTCCCAAGGCGTCACCGGCGTCGCCTACATCGCCCTCGTCGGCGGCACGCCCGGCGCTGCGGAACTGCCGGCTGTGGGCGACGGTCTTCCGATTATCCCGTCCCGCCGCTCGACCGTGCAGACGCTCGTTGACGACGCACCGGACCTGCTCGCGGAGGCGACGCAACTTCTTCGCCAGTTTCAGGTCCTCAGCGGTCCGGAGAACCAAGCCTACGTGACGAACATTTTGCGCAATCTCGATGCGTCGTCCGGGCGTCTCGATCAGGCACTCACGGATTTCTCCGAGATCACCGGCACAGTCAACGACGCGACGATCCAGATCACCCGGTTCACCGATCGGCTCGACGGTATCGGCGCCGCAGTCGAGACGACACTGGAACGTGCCGATGCGGCCCTGGCGTTCGCACGGCAGGCATTCGGCGCGGCGAGGAGCACATTAAGCAGGTCAGACGACGCGATCATGGAAGTCGAAGGTACATTTTCCCAGGCCGAGACCATCCTGCGCGACAGAATTCCGGCAATCCTGGAGCAGGTGTCCGAGACCGTCGCATTGACGAATGAAGCCATCTCGGATCTTCAAAGCCGAACCGGCACGACACTGGATGGATATGCCGCGACGGCAGATCTGCTGAACGCCCGCCTCGCAGAACTCGAACGGACCCTGACGGGTGCCGACGCCGCCTTTGCCGCCGTCACCGAGGCCTCCGACAGCTTCGATACCCTCGTGGATGGCGACGGCGCGCTCCTCGTCGCCGAGGGGCGCGATCTGCTCGTACGGGCCGGAGCGGCCATCGCCACCGTTGAGACCGTCGTGAGCGACGAGGTGCCAGCCGTGGTGGCAGACATCCGCGAAGGTGTCGCGACGGCCTCGGCCGCCGTCGACCGGGTCGCTGCCGATCTGACCGGCGTGTCCGCGCGCCTCGATCCGCTTGCGGGAGAGGCCGAACAGGCACTGGAATCCGCCAACGCGCTTTTCCAGCGGGCTCAGGCCACACTCGACGGCCTCGATATTGCTCTAGCGGGGGCTGCGGACGCGCTCGTTTCGGCACAAACGGCCTTCGATACGGCGAACGGCCTCATGGATGTCGACATCGGACCGGTCCTCGCCGATATCCGCGCGGCGTCGAACAGGATCGGTGCCGCCGTCGAGGAGATGACGCGGGACGTCCCGGCCATTGCCACCGACTTGAAGTCACTGATCGCCCGGGCCGATGCGGTTGTTGCTCAGGTCCAGACCGAGGTCGCGTCGAGTGCTCCGAGGATCGGAAAATTCACGGATTCCGGCCTGCGCGAACTCGTGCGCCTCACCCGGGACGCACGCGCCCTCGTAAGCACCCTCGACATGCTCGTGCGCCGGATCGACCAGAACCCCACGCGCTTTCTTCTCGACGACCGCGTCCCGACCTACGAGAGATAGTGGATGACACTCAAACGTCTGAACCGGCGAACGATGCTCTTTGGCGCAGCAGCGTGCCTGAGCGGTTGCTCGGCCATATCGGCCCTGAATACGGCCTCGCGCCCCATGGACACCTATGACCTTGCGGCTGCGACGGGGTCGCCCGATGGGCGCCATACATCCCGCACCCTTCTCGTTGTCCGACCCGAGGCACCGGCTGCGATCGCCACCGACCGTATCATGGTGAAGCCGAATGCCCAGTCGGTGACCTACTTGCCAGATGCCCGTTGGAGCGACGAGCTTCCCGATCTTCTTCAAACCATCCTGATTCAAAGCATTTCCGGCACTGGCCGGATCGGCTATGTCGGGCGGAGCGAAAGCGGACCGGTTCCCGACACCGTCCTGCTCGTCCGTCTGGACGCCTTCAACATCGAGGTTATGCCTGACGGCACTTTCGCCGCGGTGGTGGATATTGCGCTGACCGCTCTCGACGATAGCGCCCAGAGCGTCCGAGCGACACGCGGCTTCGCAAGCCGGGCTCGTGCGCCCGACGACCGGCCCGTCGCCGTCGCTGCGACGTTCCAGCGAATTCTGGACGGCCTTCTTCCGGCCATGTCCGACTGGGCGATCCAGAACGCCTGACAGTCGGCATTGACGGTGTGACCGGGCTTGGCAGGTTGATGGCAGCCATAGGCCTCGAACTCATCCTTGATGGCATGCATCGCCTCGACGGGTAGTGCCCCACTCCGTGGTGTAGGAGGCCGCGCGCGAAGCCCTTGGCGTAGCGCAGCGCGTGGCCGGGCTGGCGGCCATCGCGCGTCTTCGTAGTCTGAGGTTGTTCGACGACCGAAGACAACGAAGGAGAGCACGATGACCGAGGCTATGATCAACCTTCCGGAGGCGATCTCCAAGAGCGACGACACCGATTTTCTGCGTGAGCTGATCCAGGATGCGGCGCAGCGGCTGATGGAGATCGAGGTGGGCGCCGTGTGCGGGGCCGGTCTGCGCGAGCGAACGCCGGACCGGGGGAACCAGCGCAACGGCTACCGGCCGCGCCGCTGGGATACGCGGGCCGGGACGATCGGGCTGAACATTCCCAAGCTGAGGAAGGGGAGCTACTTCCCGACCTTTCTCGAGCCGCGCAGGACGGCGGAGAAGGCGCTGATGGCGGTGGTGCAGGAAGCCTACATCCACGGCGTCTCCACTCGAGCGGTGGACGACCTGGTGCGCGCCATGGGGCTGACGGGCACCTCCAAAAGCCAGGTCTCGCGGCTCTGCGAAGAGATCGACGAACGCGTCCAGGCCTTCCTGAACCGACCGCTGGAGGGCGATTGGCCCTTCCTGTGGCTCGACGCCACCTACGTGAAGCTGCGCGAGGGCGGTCGGGTTGTCTCGATGGCGGTGATAGTGGCCGTCGCAGTCAACTCGGATGGCCGCCGCGAGATACTCGGCATCACGGTCATGCCCTCCGAAGCCGAGACGTTCTGGGCGGACTTCCTGCGTTCGCTGACCCGCCGCGGCCTGCGGGGCGTGCAGATGGTAATCAGCGATGCGCACGAGGGCCTCAAGGCCGCTGCAAGCAAGGTCCTGGGCGCCGGATGGCAGCGCTGCCGGGTGGGGCCGTTGAAAAAGGCGCGATCTGCTGATTCCATCTTCATGGCGGCATCATGTGGAGGGTGGCATGATCGGCAGTCGGACCCGAGATCAGTTGGAATTCTTTGTCTGCGGATCGGCTCGCGTGACCTCGTCCCCGACGATCACATCCTCGCCCGCGTCGACCGGGTTATCGACCTTGGCTGGCTTCGCGCGGAGGTGGCCGATCTCTACGCGCCAGGTGTTGGCCGACCGGGCATCGATCCGGAAGCCGCGGTCCGCCTGATGCTCGCGGGCTTCCTGCTCGGCATCGTCCATGACCGGCGCCTCCTGCGAGAAGCGCAAGTGAACCTGGCGATCCGCTGGTTCGCGGGCTTCGGCTTGAACGACAGGCTGCCGGATCATTCCTCGCTCACGCGCATCCGTCAGAGATGGGGCGCCGATCGGTTCCGGCGCATCTTCGAACGCACGGTGCGGGACTGCGTCGGCGCCGGGATCGCCAAGGGCGAGGTCGTGCATGTTGATGCGTCTCTGATCCGGGCCGACGTGTCCTGGGAGAGCCTCGTGGTGCGTCATGTCGATGCGGTGGCGACTGAGAACGGCGATCCTGTGCAGGAAGCGGAGACGGTTCGGGCCCGCAACTCGAAGAAGACCGGCAAGTTCAAGAAGGTCTGCCTCACCGATCCCGATGCGAGCATGGCGACGTCAGGGCGCAACCGTCGCCTGGAGCCCAGCTACAAGCAGCATGGCGTCGTGGACGATGTCTTCGGCGTGGTTCTCGACGTCGAGGTCACGACCGGGGAAGTGAACGAAGGCGAAGAGATCCTCGCCCGCCTCGATGCTGTCGAGAAGACGACCGGGACCAAAGTCGAGACGGTGACGGCGGATGCCGGCTATGCCTATGCCAAGATCTACGGCGGGCTCGAACGCCGGAAGATCGCCGCCGTCATTCCGGCCAAGGCCGAACCGATCCGCAGCCCGGTCCCGATGCGCCGGTTCCGCTACGACGCGAAGCACGACATCCTGAAATGCCCCCGGGGCAAAAAGCTCAAGGCCGGACGGGCCATCAAGCATGGGCGCTTCTTCACATCCCGGGCGCGCGACTGCCGCGGATGCGATCTCGCCCGTCTCTGCCTGTCGAAGGGGCGCGTGAACAAGGCCGTCGTGCTCGGGAATGATTACCCCGCCCTTCTGCGCGCGCGACGCCGTCGCGAGAGATGGTCGGAGGAAGACCGGGACCTCTACCAGCGCCACCGCTGGCGGTCGGAGGGCTACCATGGCGAGGCGAAGACCTGGCATGGGCTCGCCCGCGCGGTCCGGCGCGGTCTCCAGAACATGCGTATCCAGGCCTTCCTCACGGCGGCAGCGGTCAACCTCAAGAGGCTGGCGGCTGCGCTCTGCTCGGCGCTCGCACGCATTCTGTCGATTGCAGCTGGATGGGCCCGTTCGACGGCGCCGATGAACGCGAATGGCGAAAACCAGCCTGACGTTCAAGAAAGGGAACCGGCCATGGCAGCGTAGGCCGCAGCGGCCCGTTCTCGGCGCAATTCTTCAACGGCCCCCGGGTGCATTTTCAGCGCAATCTCCTGGCTCGCGTGAGCAAAGCCAACAAGCCGGTGGTCAGCGCCGTGGTGAAGACCGTCTTCGCCGAGAAGGACCGGGACCAGGCCCACGCCCGGTGGCGCGAGGTCGCCGACAGCCTGCGTGACCGGTTCAGGGATGTCGCCGAACTGATGGACGCGGCCGAGCACGACGTCCTCGCCTACATGGCCTTCGACGAGAGCCTGCGCTCGAAGTTGCACAGCACCAACCCGCTGGAGCGCGTCAACAAGGAGATCAAGCGGCGCACCAACGTCGTCGGCATCTTCCCCAACCGCGAGGCCGTCGTTCGCCTCGTCGGCGCGCTCATGCTGGAGCAAAACGATGAGTGGGCCGTCAGCCGCCGCTACATGCCCGTGGAAAAACTGACAGGCCTGTGCGACGATAACCCTGATGCGGCCATGATCGCCGCTCAGTGAACGAGCGACACCAGCTATGAAGAAGCAGGTGGACGCCAGTTCCTACACCATCCCTCGGGACACTACCCCTCGACGAGCGCGTTCAAATTCGCCTCACCGTCTGTCGATCGCCTGGTCGCATCGAAGTAGGGGGAGCGCGCGATCCCCATCAGACGGCATCCTTCCGCGACGGAGAGGCCGCGGGCCGGCGATGACGGACATGGGCGCGTTTCTCGGCCGTGGTCCAAAGCGCTGAGCCGCCTTTGAGACAACTCGAGCTCGAGCGCCCGCTTGCCAACCAGACGCTCCAGCGCCGCAATCCGCGCCTCGTAGGCCTGGCCCAGATCGGCGGCCTGCGGGTCGTCATCGAACGCGCCGGCCTCGTACATGTCGACCCGTCGAACGTGTACGTTCGACCGGATCAGGTTGCGGGAGATGTCGGGGCGCTTCGCCAGACCGTGCAAGGTCTCGCCCGCCAGTCCAACGCCATGTAGACGGGCTTTGACACCGGAGGGCGACCCCGGGACCGAATCGACGAGAGGACCGAGACCATGCGACTGGACATTCACAACTCGGACATCCCCGTACTCTGCCGCGCCTGCGAGGCGCGCCACAAGGGGATATGCGGCGCACTGGATCCCGCTCAGCTCGTTCGGCTCGGCCGCAAGACGGGACGGCGCGAGGTGGAGCCCGGAACGGAGCTGGTCGCGGCCGGAATCCCCGCCGAGAGCTACGCCAACATCCTCAGCGGCGTGGTAAAACTTACCAAGCTAATGCCCGACGGGCGTCAGCAGATCGTCGGCCTGCAATTCGCACCTGACTTTCTCGGCCGCCCGTTTCTGGAAGCCAGCGAGGTCAGTGCCGAGGCGGCCAGCACCGTCCGTCTGTGCACGTTCCCGAGGTCCGCGTTCGAGGACATCGTGCGCTGTTCTCCGGCGCTTGAACACCGGCTCCACCGGCAGGCCCTGCGCGAGCTCGACGATGCGCGCGACTGGATGATGACGCTGGGTCGCAAAACCGCCGCCGAGAAAGTTGCGTCGTTCCTTCTTCTTCTGAGCCGGCATATCGATCCACAGAAGGATGGGTATTCGGATGAGTTCGACATTCCCCTGAAGCGAGCCGACATCGCCGATTTCCTCGGGTTGACGATCGAGACGGTCAGCCGCCAGCTCACCCGCCTGCGAAAGGCCGGCATCGTCGCCATAGAGACGAACCGCCACGTCACGATCGACGACCATGACGCGCTGAAGGCTGTGTCGTCTCTCTGACGGCTCAGACTCCGGCGCTGCGACGGTAGAGCGGCAGGATATGATCCCGGTCGAAGGCGGCGTGCCGCCTCAACGCCGTAAAGAGACCGCGCAGCATGTAACCGATCTCGTCGGCCGCCGCAGTTCTCCGGCACGTCACGAAGGTCTCCAGGGCATCCCGAAGATCCGCGGCGTGATCCTCGTCCTCGACATGTTCGATACGCAGCCGTTCCAGGATCGAACCGACATCGCGGTTCGAAATTCTCAGGACGGGAAACACCATCGTTTCCTCGAACCTGTGGCACCGCCTCAAAGTCGTGTTCAGCTTATTTACGAGGGTCATTGCGTCATAGGTATCGACGCAGGACGGTAGGCTGTCCGCAAGGGATTCCAGCGCCAGACAAAGATCGAATTGCCGACCGATACAGGCATCGAATCGTTTCGCGACATCGAAACTGTCGGGAGTCCCTGTCGCAGGCGAATGCACGGACAAACGCTCCTGTCGTTTCTGGCGAATGGATGCAGGGCTAGCACGGGAAACCCCGGAATCCTTGATCGGGATCAAATCGACATTCCGCCGGCCGTGTCAGGGAGCCAAGTGTGCGGCGGAGGTGGCAGGCGCAGGCAACGCGCTGTCCCGACTGTCTCCGTACGACGAGAGCGAGGGTGCCGCCGGTGGAGAGGGCGCGATGCAAGTGTGCGAGATGTCGGGAAAGCACGACCGCCGGGTGCAACCGGGGGCGCCCAGCCCGCTGGCGTGCGCCGAGCGCAGCGCGACCGTGCGACCCGCCACCGATGGTCATGGCGTCTGCCTGATTTCGATCCCGGATATCTCCTGCGGTGCCTGCGTCGCCCGGATCGAACGTACGCTGATCGATTGTCCCGGCGTCGTCGCCGCACGCGCCAACCTGACGCTTCGGCAGGTCCGCGTGACGTTGACGGACGCCAACACCGATCCGTCGCCGGTCTATGACGCGCTGGCCGCCCTTGGGTATACCGCGCGACCGCTCGATCCATCCGACACTGAGTCGGCATCGGCAGGGCAGGACGGTCCGGATCTTCTGAGGTGCATCGCCGTCGCGGGCTTTGGCGCAATGAACGTGATGCTCCTGTCGGTCGCTGTGTGGTCGGGGGCGGAGGCCACCACGCGCGAGACGTTCCACCTGATCTCGGCGCTGATTGCCGTGCCGGTCGTCGCCTATGCTGGTCAACCGTTCTTTCGCTCGGCCATCGGCGCGCTCCGGTACGGTCGGCTGAACATGGAAGTGCCAATCGCCCTGGCGGTTCTTCTGGCTCTGGCGCTGAGCCTCTCCGAGATGGTGCAGGGCGGCGACCACGTCTTCTTCGACGCGGCCGTGACGCTTCTCTTCTTCCTGCTGGCAGGCCGATATCTGGACCAGATGATGCGCGACCGCGCGCGAAGCATCGTGACCGGTCTCGCGCGGCTGTCGCCGAAGGGCGCGATGGTGCGAGGGCCGGACGGGACGCTCGACTGGTCGCCGCTCGACAGCCTCGCCGTCGGCATGATCCTGCATATCGGCGCGGGCGAGCGGATTCCCGTCGATGTCCGGATCACGACCGGCGCCACCGACCTGGATCGCTCGCTCGTCACCGGCGAGGCGATGCCGGTCGCCGCTAGCCCCGGCACGGAGCTGGAGGCCGGGACGCTGAACCTCACGGGTGCCATCGAGGGCGAGGTACTGCGCCCGGCCGCCGAGTCCTTCCTGGCCGAAATGATGCGGATGCTGAGCGCGGCCGAAGCGAGCCGCAGCACCTATGTTCGGATCGCGGACCGGGCCGCGCGGCTCTATGCGCCCGTCGTGCACCTGCTGGCGCTGGCGACCTTCGCGGGCTGGATGGTGGCCACGGAAAATTGGCACGTTTCGGCCTTCGTCGCGATCAGCGTGCTGATCATCACCTGCCCCTGTGCGCTGGGGCTCGCGGCGCCGGTGGCCCAGGTCATCGCCGCCGGGCGGCTGATGCGCGAGGGCATCCTGATGAAAGACGGCAGCGCACTGGAGCGTCTGGCCCAGATCGACCGTGCCGTCTTCGACAAGACCGGAACGCTGACCACAGGGACGCCGAAAGTCGTCTCAAGGTTCGAGGGCGAAGCCGAATTGGCCGCGGCAAAGGCGCTGGCGCTGCGCTCGCGTCATCCGGCCGCGCTGGCCATCGCGGCGCATCTGCCCGATGCGGCACGCGAGGTGGCGGATGCCGCCGAAGTGCCGGGTTTCGGGGTCGAGGGCCGCGTCGACGGCCGTCGCGCGCGGCTCGGCCGCGTCGGCTGGGTGGCCGAGATCGCCGCGGGTTCACAGGTGGCGATCGGCCCCGCCTTCGCCTTCGAAGGCGCCCCCGTCGTATCGTTCGATCTGTCCGAGACCCTGCGCCCCGGCGCGGTCAGCACCATTTCGGACATGCAGTCGTCCGGTATCCCGGTCACGATGCTGTCGGGCGACGACGCTGCCCGTGCGGCGCATGTCGCGGAGGCGCTCGGGATCGCCGAGACGCACCACGGCATGACACCGGCGCAGAAGGTGGCCTTTCTCGAAGATCTCCGCGACCGGGGGCGCCGCGCATTGATGGTGGGCGACGGGCTGAACGATACCGCGGCCCTCGCCGCGGCGCATGTGTCGATGGCGCCGTCCACCGCCGCCGATGCCGGCCGCACTGCTGCCGATTTCGTGTTCCTGCGCGACGGGCTGGACGCGGTGGCCACGGCCCACGGCGTTGCATGCGCAACCGCGCGTGTGGTCCGCCAGAACTTCGGGCTGGCCATCGCATATAACTGCATCGCGATCCCGCTGGCCGTCGCCGGGCTGGTCACACCTCTGATCGCCGCCCTGGCAATGTCGGCGTCGTCGATCCTCGTCATCGGCAATTCGCTTCGGCTGAACGGCAAACGCGCGGCGGCGCCGTTGCGGAGCGCGGAACCCTGGTCGGCGGCCATTCCGGCATGACGATCCTCACGCTTCTCATCCCGGTGACGCTGATCATGGGCGCGGTCGGACTCGGCGCCTTCTTCTGGAGCCTGCATAGCGGGCAGTACGTGGATCTCTCGGGCGACGCCGAACGCATTCTCTTCGACGAGGACGATAAGCCCCTCGCACCCCGCTCGCCGGGGCATTCCGGGACGACCAAGGAGAAAACGCCATGATGTCGGATCTCACCCGCCCGGAACGGGCGACCGCGATGCTGATCGCAGGCGCAGGGGCGTTCGTCGGCCTCGTGATGGCCGCGGTCGGGCGGGGCGATCCGATGGGTGCGCATGGCTGGATCGTACTGGCTTTCTGCGGCGTGCTGTTCTTCGTCGTCGGCAACGCCTACGAGGATCCGGAACCGACCCAGGACCGCACGGCGTCCTACTATGACGACCCCACCAAGGTCGGAATTCTCCTTGCGCTGTTCTGGGCCGTTGTCGGCATGGCTATGGGCGTCTGGGTCGCGTCGCAGCTGGCCTGGCCGGACCTCAGGTTCGATGCGGCCTGGTCCAGCTTCGGCCGCCTCCGCCCGGTCCATACCTCCGGCGTGATCTTCGGGTTCGGCGGCAACGCCCTGATCGCCACGTCCTTCCACATCATGCAGCGCACCTGCCGCGCGCGGATGCCCGATCAGATCACGCCCTGGTTCGTGCTTCTCGGTTTCAACCTCTTCTGCATCGTGGCGGCCAGCGGCTATCTGATGGGCGTCACCCAGTCCAAGGAATACGCCGAGCCGGAATGGTATGCCGATCTCTGGCTGGTCGTCGTCTGGGTCGTCTACTTCGTCCTGTACATCCGTACGCTCGCGCGCCGCAACGAGCCGCATATCTACGTCGCCAACTGGTACTATCTGGCCTTCATCCTGGTCGTGGCGGTGTTGCACATCGTCAACAACCTCGCCGTGCCCGCGAGCCTGGCCGGCGCCAAGAGCTACTCGGCCTTCGCCGGGGTGCAGGACGCGATGACGCAATGGTGGTACGGCCACAATGCGGTGGCGTTCTTCCTGACCTCCGGCTTTCTCGGCATGCTCTACTACTTCCTGCCCAAGCGGGCGGAGCGGCCGATCTATTCCTACCGTCTGTCGATCCTCAGCTTCTGGGGCATCACCTTCTTCTACATCTGGGCAGGCTCGCACCACCTGCACTACACCGCGCTGCCGCACTGGGTGCAGACGCTCGGGATGACCTTCTCGGTGATGCTGCTGGTGCCCTCCTGGGCCTCGGCCGGCAACGCGCTGATGACGCTGAACGGCGCCTGGCACAAGGTGCGCGACGATGCGACCCTGCGCTTCATGATGGTCGCTGCGGTGTTCTACGGCCTCTCGACCTTCGAGGGCTCGTTCATGGCGATCCGCCCCGTCAACGGGCTGTCGCATTATACCGACTGGACGGTGGGGCACGTCCATGCCGGCGCAATGGGATGGGTCGCGCTGATCTCCTTCGGGTCGATCTACGCGCTGGCGCCGGTGCTCTGGCGGCGCGAGACGATCTATTCCTGGAAGGCCGTCGAGTGGCACTTCTGGTTGGCTCTGGCCGGGACCGTCATTTACGTTTTCGCGATGTGGAACAGCGGCATCACCCAAGGGCTGATGTGGCGCACCTACACCGATAGCGGAACGCTCAGGTATTCCTTCACCGATACGCTGGTGGCGATGCATCCCTATTACATCGCGCGCGCCTTCGGCGGATTGCTGTTCCTGATCGGGGCCTGCATCGGGGCCTGGAACGTGATGATGACGATCCGGCGGATGCCGTCCGAGACACCCGAGCTGGACTATCCCACTTCCTCCGAGTCCGGGGAGCCGGCCCTGCCGGCTGCGGAGTGATCCGATGATGAAGTTTATCCGAACTCTGCTGAAACCCTTCGCCGCCTTCTTCGAGGCTCACGCCCGGACACATTACCGGATGGAGCGTCATTCGATGGCGCTGACCGTCGGCATCATCGCGGCTGCCGGCATCGGCGGCTTCATCGAGATAGCGCCCCTCTTCACCATCGACGACACCGTCGAGGACGCGCCCGACATGCGGCTCTACACGCCGCTGGAGCAGGCCGGGCGCGACATCTACATTCGCGAGGGATGCTATCTCTGCCACAGCCAGATGATCCGCACCCTGCGCGACGAGGTCGAACGCTACGGCCCCTATTCGCTGGCGGTGGAGTCGCAATACGACCATCCGATGCTCTGGGGCTCCAAGCGCACGGGGCCGGACCTGGCGCGGCTGGGCGAGAAGTATTCCGACGACTGGCACGTCCGGCATCTGGTGAACCCGCGCGACCTGGTGCCGGAATCGGTGATGCCGCAATATGCCTTCTTGCTGGAAGCGGGGCTCGATACCGACAACCTGCCCGAACGCCTCGCCGCCCTGCGCGCGGTGGGCGTGCCCTATACCGACGAGATGATAGCCAGCGCAGATACCGACGCGCTCGGCCAGGCCATGCCCGACACCGAGCGATCGGACGGTGTGTTCGAGCGGTACGGCGACGAGACGGCGGTCCGCAACTTCGACAGCCGGCCCGGACGGCTAACCGAGATGGACGCGCTGGTGGCCTACCTGCAAATCCTCGGGCGGCTCACCGACCTACCCGAACAGACCCAAATCCTGCCGGAGGAATGAACATGGACATCCCTCACGAATGGTTCGTCGGCTTCTCGAAATCCTTCGGCCTGTTCTACCTGATCGCCCTGTCGATCGGGATCACCGTCTATGCCTTCTGGCCGTCGCTGGGGACCCGGTTCGACAAGGCCGCCAAGAGCATCCTGGACGACGAGGACGGGCCCGCTCGGGGAGACGTAACCGAGCCGGAGAATGAGTCATGTCGGTAAAGGAACGCGACCCGCTCACTGGCCACCAGACCACCGGGCACGAGTGGAACGGCATCACGGAACTCAACACGCGTGTGCCACGTGCGGTCTGGTTCTTCATCATCGTGACCCATGTCTGGGCTCTGGCCGTCTGGGTCCTGCTGCCCGCCTGGCCGCTGATCACGACCTACACCAAGGGCCTTCTCGGCACCGACCAGCGCGAGGAAGTGCAGGAAAGTATCGCCGTCGCCAATCTTGCGAGGGCGGACTGGGCGAGCCGCATCGCCGACCTGCCGGTCGACGAGATCCGCACAGATCCGGCCCTGATGGCGCCGGTTGGCGATACGGCCCACGCCCTCTTCGGCGACAATTGCGCGGGCTGCCACGGATCGGATGCGGGCGGCGGCCCGGGCTTTCCCAGCCTGACCGACGACGCCTGGCTCTGGGGCGGGGATGCCGACACGATCATGGAGACATTGCGCGTCGGCATCAATTCGACCCACCCCGACACCCGCTACGCCCAGATGCTGGCTTTCGGCCGGGACGGTATCTTGCCGCGCGAGGATATCCGCATCGTCGTCGATTACGTACAGTCGCTCTCCGGAACCGAGGCGCCAACCGAGCGGCTCGCGGCAGGTCGAGAAATCTTCGCCGCCAACTGCGCCGGCTGCCACGGCGAGGACGCGCGGGGCATGAGAGAACTGGGGGCGCCGAACCTGACCGACGATTTCTGGATCTATGGCGGCGATGACGAGACGATGTTCGAGACGGTCTGGAACGGCCGCCAGGGCTGGATGCCCGCCTGGGAGAATCGCCTGACCGTCGCGGATCGCAAGATCCTGACGATCTAT
Source organism: uncultured Alphaproteobacteria bacterium (assembly GCA_963829665.1). GTDB lineage: Bacteria > Pseudomonadota > Alphaproteobacteria > Rhodobacterales > Rhodobacteraceae > Palleronia. Next base: position 140,314 of record CAWHJL010000002.1, read on the forward strand.
CTGCAGGACCTGGCGAAGGAGACCGTGCAGTGAACATCGCATCCCGAGTGACATTCTGGACGCGCCCGCGATTGGTCGGCATCGCCATGGCCCTGATCGTGCTCGCTGTCTTCGTCGCTGCCAACGCCCACTTGATCGCTGTTTCCTTCGCATCGCAACCCGACTGCGTCCTTTCCTCTACACCAGAAGGCGCCGCCTTTCGCGCGGCGAAACCGTCATGTTGAGCGACCGCAGCAATCTACCCCCTCCCGACAACCCGCACGCCGCCGGCGCCATTCCGAAGGTCGTCCCGCCACTGCCACGCGAGAACCAGCGGGCCCGCGACCTGCCCTGGCGCACCGCGTTTCGCTGGCTGCGCGCCGGCTGGACGGACCTGCGGACCAACCCGCTCCCCAGCCTGCTCTATGGCCTGGGAGTGGCTTTCATCTCGGTCCTGATCGTCTGGGCGCTGTTCCGGTTCCGCTACGAATATGCCCTCTTTCCCGCCCTGGCGGGCTTCATGGTCGTCGGACCGCTGATCGCGAACGGCCTCTACGAGAAGAGCCGCAGGCTGGAGGCGGACGAACGGATCGGCTTCGCGCGGATGGTCTTCGTGAGGCCCCGATCGATCGGCCAGACCTTCTTCATGGGGGTCCTGCTCTTGAGCCTGTTCCTGCTCTGGCTGCGCGCGGCGGTGCTGATCTACGCACTCTTCTTCGGCATCGTCCCGTTCCCCGGCACCGACGAGCTCCTCCCCATGCTGTTCCTCACCCCGACCGGCTGGGCACTCCTCCTGAGCGGAAGCGCGGTCGGCGCTGTCTTCGCGGCCTTCGCCTTCGCCATCAGCGTCTTCGCCGTCCCGATGCTGCTGACCGAGCGGACCGATGCCCTCTCCGCCCTCGGGATCAGCATGGCAATGGTCTGGAACAACCTGCCCGTCATGCTGGCCTGGGGCGTCATCGTTCTGTTCCTCTTCCTGATCTCGGTTGCGACCGGCTTTCTCGGGCTGATCCTGGTCTTCCCCGTCCTCGGGCACGCCACGTGGCACGCCTATCGCGATATCCGCGGTGATGACCGGCAGGACGGCGACACCGAGTCCATGTTCATCCGTCCCGCTTGAGGAGAACGCCATGAAAAACGCCAGCCTTCCGGTTCTTTTTGGCGGATCGACCGAAGCCACCAACCTGGATCTGCTTCTGCAATCAGAAATTGCGGATACTGCACGGCCTTTGTCGAAATCCTGCGCGAGGACGGGTTCACCGTCGCTCCCGAGCGCAGCTTCGGCCCCCTCCTGATCCGGCGCAAGCAGGACAACGGCATCCCGGAAGAAGACGTCCTGCCAGGGCCGGCACGGGTCTCGCTGGCAGGCCATTGCCTCGATCGCCGCGAGGGTCGGCTGCTTGGCAAACACACTGAACGCCTGGGTGACGAAGGCCGAGATGGACGGTGGCCAACGCGCCGGGATGCCGATGGATATGGCCGAGAAGGCTGAGCCATTGTCCGCCATTGATGGAGCGGATGGCTCGCGGTGCGCGACTGCCTCGATGGCCGCCCGCCTCGCGCATCGAGCTGTCTGGGCACCATCGCGGTCCTGTTCTTCAAGGTCCCACTCGCGTGTCCTCCGCAAGGTTGGACAGGAAGGCGGTCCGGCGCACATGGTGGGCGGGCTGCAGATCGAGGAGGAGACGATGGCAGACGACAAGACGATCACCCGACGTCGGGCGCTGGGGGCAATCGGCGCCGGTGGTGCCGGCATCGCCTTCGCCGGGCGCGGCCTGGCGCAGGAGGGCGCCGAGACGGCGCGGCCGCCCAGCACCGTCACCGAGCCGCCGCGCGCCTTCGGCCCCGGCACGCCCCCGAACGTCTATTTCTGGGATCCGGACGTCATCGCCGTCGATCCCGCCTTCAACGGGCTGGCCCAGCCCAACGCCGCCATCCAGCGTCTCTGGACGGGGGCCCTCTGGGCCGAGGGGCCGGCCTGGAGCGGCGTGGGCAAGTACCTGGTCTGGAGCGACATCCCGAGCAATCGGCAGCTCAGGTATCTCTCCGACGACGGACATGTGAGCGACTTCCGCGTTCCTTCGCGCAATTCGAACGGTAACTGCTTCGATTATCAGGGGCGCCAGATCACCTGCGAGCATCTGAGCCGTCAGGTGGTGCGCTACGAGCTCGACGGGTCTGTCTCTGTGCTGGCGGACTCCTACGAGGGAAAGCCCTTCAACAGCCCCAATGACGTGGTCGCTCATACCGACGGCAGTTACTGGTTTACCGACCCCCCTTATGGCGGTCAGCTCTACGAGGGCGCCCCCGGCGCGCCGGGGGGCCCGTCCAACCCCGAGGGCGCGATCGACCCGATGCTCGGCCAGCCGCCGGGGATCGGCGAGGCGATGCGCGAGATGCCGACAGCCACCTACCGCGTCACCCCGGACGGCGCCGTGACCCGTGTCGTCGGCGAGGACCAGGCACCCGATCCGAACGGGCTCGCCTTCTCGCCCGACGAGCGCCGTCTCTACATCTCATCCACCGGCCCCGGGCCGGGCGATGGCGGGCAGGGCGGCGAGGGCAACATCTTCGTCTTCGACGTCGAGGACGGCCGGGCGGTGAACGGGCGGCTTTTCAGCGATTGCGTGATCGACGGGGTCAAGTGCGGGCCCGACGGGCTGGCCATCGACGTCTACGGCAATGTCTGGGCCTCCTCCAATGCCGGGCGCAACGTGGGCTACAACGGCGCGACCTGCTGGTCGCCCGAGGGCACGCTTCTCGGCCGCATCCGCCTGCCGGAGGTCTGCGCCAACCTCACCTTCGGCGGGCCCAAGCGCAACCGGCTCTTCATGACTGCGAGCCAGTCGCTCTACGCCGTCTATACCGCTACCCAAGGAGCCGGCCCCTCGTGAACAAGCGGGAGCGAGGCCGCGATACGCCGGCCCCGCTCCGCGGCACCCGTTCCCTCTTCCGGCGGCCGCGGATGGCTGTCGGCGCTTCTACAGGCTCCGAGTGGCAACAGAGCAGACAACCTGCGCAAGGCCCGCGAGGCTCTGTCGCGCCTTCCGGAACGTCTTCGAACCTGGAATTGGCGGGCGTCGGGACCGCATGCCGGGGGAGGCCCGCTGGAGCGGTCGTGATCACGTCCCTGTCCTCCACCTGATCCGCCAGATGCGCAATGTGGCGATCACCAGCCCGCGAAGCGGCTCTCTATAGGCCCGTCCTGATCAGACCGGAGCGGACTGGACCCATGAACTTTTTCGGGATGGATCCGGGGTTCTGCACTTGCGATGCCGCACTGCGGCATTACATGGGAAGGTAACAGCGCACGAGACATCCAATACTCCCGAAAGGAGACCCGACATGGCCACGAAGCAGCAGAACGCGAAATCCGCCGCGACCGACATCCAGAGCCTCTTCGACCCGCAGGGCTACCAGGACGTCTTCAAGACTTGGGCAAGCTTCAACGAGCGCCTGACGGGCGTGATGGTCGATGCAGCCTCGAAGACCACCGACATCACCCGCGAGACCGCGCAGGAAGCGCTCGGCAACCTCCGCGAGGTCGCGCAGGTTCGCGACGAGCCCGCCGATTACGGCAAGGCCTACAGCGACTTCGTGCAGAAGCAGATGGACCTCGTCAGCCGCACGGCGCAGTCCTATGCCGACGTGTCGCAGAAGAGCGCCACCGAGGTGACCGAGACGGTCTCCGAGGCTGGCCAGCAAGTGGGCGACAAGGCCGCCGCGAACGCGCAAGGCGCCGCCGACAAGGCCAGCTCGGCCGCGAAGAAGGCCGCCTGAGGCCTCGAGGCTGAAAGTATCGGTCGAGTACCGAACGGCGGGTCCTGCGAGGGGCCCGCCGTTTTTTTTGTGGTTCGGGCGCTGCGAGACCCCGACGTCCCGGACGCGGACCCCTCCATGATAGTCTTTTCCCTCGCTCGTCCGGGCTCCCGGGGCAGCGGATGCTGCCCGGACGACAGACCGCCGGCGCCGTCCATGGCATGGCCCCGGCCGCGGAATCGATCTTCGTCATGCGGTCTCCTTCCGCCGCCGGACCGAGAGACCTTCGAGGCTGTCGACGAGATTGAGCTGTCCACGCTGGAAGGCCCGTCTCATGGTGTCGAATACGCCTCGCGTGAAGCCCCAGCTTCCAGCGGGAGGACCCGAACATGACAACGCACCGCCCTGAAAGATTTTCGCGAACTCCGGCCGGAAGAGGCTGGTCCATACGGCGCGGTGATGCGCCCGATCTCTCGGGACGGGCGATCGGCTGGCATGCCGTCGGCTTGGCCCGCATCGGCGCGATCGCGCTCGGCGCCATGGCAATGGGGGCCCTTGCGATCGGGGCGCTCGCCATCGGGCGACTGGTGATCGGCCGCGCGCGTTTCCGCCATCTTCACGTCGACGAGTTCGTTGTCTGCCGGCTGGATGTGCGGAAGTAGCTTCACGACGACCCGGCGACCGCGTCCAGACGCTTGGAAGTGCCACCGGCCCTTGGGCCGGCGGGCGCGGGCGGTGCCGGAGACCTTGTGGCCGCCCTTCGACGGTGCGAGGCGCCACATCTCCAGCCGCCGGCTGCCGCCGCCCCAGTGCGCCCTGGTGGATCTCCTCGCCCGGACACGCGGCCGACGCGGCTGACCTGGGCCCGGTACGGAGAGGGGCCTCACCCGTCGTGGCAGAGATAGACCGCGCCGCCGACGGCCACCACGCTGACCGCCGCGGCGCCGGCGAGCGCGGGCGCGGAGAGCGCGGCCGTCACGGCCGTGGTCGCACCGCCGCCGAGCGCGGAGAGGAGCGAGGCGGTCGACCCGGACAGGATCGCCGCGCCCGAGGAATGCACCACCGCGTCGGCCCGCGAGGTCTCCGCGTGCCGCCCGGTGGCCATGTCGGCCGCTGTGCCGGCGACGGATTGCGCCCCTTCCCGCGCGGCGTTGACCCGGTCGCAGGTCGTCCGCACGCAGCGGCCGCGATAGTCCCGCGGGCCAGGGGCGAGCACGTATCCGAGCGTCGCGTCGGGGGCGAGGCAGTACCCCGCGATCTCTTCCCGCGGAACCTCGTTCGACAGGAAGGTGATCAGCGTCTGGCTGTCGCAGGCGGGCAGCTTGCCGCGCAGCCGGTCGAGCCGGCGCGCCGGCCAGCCGGTCACCCGCTCGCGGAGCGTCGTCTGCCCCGGCGAGGCCGACAGCGCGGCGCGGTCGACCAGTAGTTCGGTGGAGTTGATGTCGGCCCGGCAGAGATCCTCGGCGGAGGCGGGCAGGGCGGCGAGCAGGAGAAGGCAGAGGAGACGCGACATGCGCGTGAGGATAGACCCCACGCAGGCCCCGCGCCATACGCAACCTGAAATTGCAGCCTTGATCGGGAGCGACTCAGCCGGCCAGGCGCTCTTCGAAGCTCTTCTCGATGAAGCTCGGCAGATGGTTTCCCATGCCGACGACCTTCTCGTCCCCCTTCCCGGCGCTCCGACGGCCGCCGCCGCTCTCCTCGCCGCTGTCCCGGCCCCTGCCGCCGCCCCGCGACCGGCGCGGACGCGAGGCCTGCTCGACCGTCTCGGGCTTGGCCGGCGCGGATTCGCGCTGTCTGGCTTCGACCGGCTCGGCCTCGGTCGGTTCGGTTTCGGTCGGTTCGGTTTCGGCCTTCGGTTCCTCAGCGGCCCTTGCGGGTTCGGGATCGCCGAGCCGCGGGATCTCCTTCTCGAGCAGCCGCTCCACGTCCTCGAGATTCTTCTCGTCGCCGGGCGTGCAGATCATGATTGCCTTGCCGTCGCGCCCGGCCCGCCCGGTCCGGCCGATCCGGTGCACGTAATCCTCCGCATGGGAGGGGACGTCGAAGTTGAAGACGTGGCTGACCGAGGGCACGTCTAGCCCCCGCGCTGCGACGTCCGAGGCGACGAGGAAGCGCAGCTCGCCCGCCCGGAACCCGTCGAGCGTGCGCGTCCGCTGGGACTGGTCCAGGTCGCCGTGGATCGGCGCGGCGTCGTACCCGTTCTTCTTCAGCGACTTGGCGAGGATGTCGACCTCGCTCTTGCGGTTGCAGAAGATGATGGCGTTGGTGAGGCGCTCGCCCTCGGCGTCGATCAGCTCGCGCAGGGCGCGCCGCTTCTCGCTCGCCAGCCGGTCCCGCCGCGACGCCTTGAACATCAGCACGCCCTGTTCGATCGTCTCCGAGGCCGTCGCCTGCCGCGCCACCTCGACCCGGTGCGGGCTCGACAGGAAGGTGTTGGTGATCCGCTCGATCTCCGGCGCCATGGTCGCCGAGAAGAACAGGGTCTGCCGGGTGAACGGAACCAGCGAGAAGATCCGCTCGATATCGGGGATGAACCCCATGTCGAGCATCCTGTCGGCCTCGTCCACGACCATGATCTTCACGTCGGAAAGCAGCAGCTTGCCGCGCTCGAAATGGTCGAGAAGCCGCCCCGGCGTCGCGATCAGCACGTCGACGCCCTTGTCGATGAGCTGGTCCTGCTCCTTGAACGACACGCCGCCGATCAGCAGCGCCTTCGTGAGCTTCACGTGCTTGGCATAGGTGTCGAAGTTCTCCGCCACCTGCGCGGCCAGTTCGCGTGTCGGCGCGAGCACGAGGCTCCGTGGCATCCGCGCCTTGGCGCGCCCCCGCGCCAGCTGGGTGATCATCGGCAGGGTGAAGGAGGCGGTCTTTCCGGTGCCGGTCTGGGCGATGCCCAGCACGTCGCGCCCTTCGAGCGCCGCCGGGATCGCCTGCGCCTGGATCGGCGTCGGCTCCACGTAGCCGGCTTCCTCGATGGCTTTCTGGACCTTTGGGCCCAGCTTCAGGTCAGTGAATTTTGTCATGTACGTCCCGTCTGGGCGGTCTCCCGACCGCCGGGTCATGGGACGCCGTCTCTCGCGCCCCGCGTCAGACCGCGCAAACCGCGATCGTCCGTCCTGCTACAGATTTAGGGCCCGTTCGTCAATCTGCGGCTGTCGATGCGGACCGTGCGGGAGAATGGCTGGCGGCACGACCGCGCCGATCACGTGGCGGCGCGTCCGGAAAGCCGGGCGGACCAGGTGACCCGGAGATTGAGTGCCCGCGACATCGGGCACTCCGAAGCGGCCTGCCCTGCAATTTCCTGAAAGTGCGGATCGGGCAGATCCGCGACCCGGCAGACGATGTCGATCGCCGAGGACTCGATCGTCACCCGGGATTCGCCGGTGCGGGCGAGATGGATCGACGAGGTGACCGTCATCTCCTCCGGGGGCGCGTCGCTCCGCGACAGCAGCATCGCGAGATGGGTGGCCACGCAGGAGGCATGCGCCGCGGCGAGAAGTTCCTCGGGGTTGGTGCCCGGCTCGTCGAGGAACCGGCTGCCGAAGCCGAACGGCGTCTCGGACAGCGCCCCCAATTCGCTGGTGATCTGCCCGCCGCCGTTCCTGAGATCTCCCCGCCACTCGACCATCGCCTGCCGTGTTCTCATCGCCCCTCGCACCTCCAGCGTTGCGCGGCACGCTCGCAGATGGCGCTCAACGAACCGTTAATGCTTCACCCGACCGGAACCTCCTTCGGATGAACGGATCTGGCGGATCTGGCCGAAAGAACAGGGCCGGCCGGCTGGCGCGGAACACTCGATTGTGAGAGCATATGTTGCGCGGAGGCCGTCTGTCTCATGGTTCGATCGTATCCGGTGTGCGTCGCGGCATAAACGTCGCGGCCCGGCCTTTGTGATTAAGATTAATCTCAGGCACGGGAATGCAATCACGATTTCCAACCATTCCATTCGAATACTGGCCGGAGCCGGTCTGGGTCTGGCCGCCGGGTCCGGTTTCGCCTCGGCCGACACGATCGATCCGACGTCGTTCAGCCAGCTTCTGGCGAACGGCGAGAGCGTCACGGTTCGCAAGACGGTGACGGTCAGCGAGGGGGGTCCCACGGACGCCCTGCTTGACGTGATGTTCCTGTTCGATACGACCGGTTCGATGAGCGGCGAGATCGCGGCGGCGAAGTCCGCGCGGGCGACATCCTGGCGGGTCTTTCCTCGTTCAGCGCCGGAGGCCTTCGCACCGGGCTCGGTTACTACAACGACGTTCCGCCTGCGCCGGGATTCGACGGGGTGGATTCCGACCTCGCCGTCGATGCGACGACGCTCTCGGCCCTGGGCGCCTACGGGATCGGATACCCGGACGGGGGAAGCGGCGGAGACACGCCCGAACTCGGAAGCTCGGCGGTCAAGGACGCTGCCGACAACGCGAGCTGGCGGCCCGGAGCCAATCGGTTCGTGGTCGCGCTCGGCGATGCGCCGTTCAAGGAAGGCGGCACGGAAATCCAGAGCGACGCGGATGTCACCGCGAGCCTGACCGGCGCAAATGCCGACCTCTTCGGACTGGATTTCGCCGGCGGTTCCGGCCTGACCGGAAGCGTGGAGGAACTCGGCGGCACCGCCTTCGACGCCACTGCCGATCCCGGGGAGATCGTCTCGGCCATCACGGCAGGCGTCGAGCTCGGCTTCGCGGATTACTCCGAGGTCACGATCGGCGACCTCGGGGCGGCGGTTCGGCGATCGACGTCATGGTGGAGTGCATTTCGGCCGATACCGGGATCTGCGATGGCGCATTCGCCCTGGGCGACTACGATCGATCCGAAGATCGCTCGTTCGTCTTCGACGTGACCTTCACGAGGACGGGCGAAGGCCTTGCAATGTTCGATACCCATGCGCTCGTCGACGGTGGCATCGTTGCCTCAGAAGCCGACGATTTCGGGGGCAGCGGTCCCGGCGGGGGCGGGGGCGGTGGCACGGGCGGTGGCGGCGGCGCGGGCGTCCCCCTTCCCGCGACGGCGTGGCTACTGCTCGCCGGCCTGGGCGGGATCGGCATCGCCGGCAGCCGCCGCAATCCGATCGCCTGATCGCGAAAGCCCGCACTCCTGCACGTCCGCGCCGACCCGGTGCGCGGACGTCACACCATCATCTCCTTCGTCGCCGTCAGCGTCACATCCGGCCAGTCCCGCGCGACCCGGTCGATGTCCCATTGCAGCCGGGTGAGATAGACGAGATCGTCGTCGTTGTCGCGCGCCATGTGCCCCTTGTTGGCCTGAACGAAGGCCTCCACCGCCTCCTTTTTGCCGCGCACCCAGCGGGCGGAGGTGAATTGCGACGGCTCGAAGCGCACCGGGAGCCCGTATTCGCCCTCGATCCGGCTCGCCAGCACGTCGAACTGCAGCCCGCCCACGACGCCGACGATGAAGCCCGCGCCTAGCATCGGCTTGAAGATCTTGGCGGCGCCTTCTTCCGCGAACTGCATCAGCGCCTTGTCGAGATGCTTGGCCTTCATCGGGTCGCCCGCGCGGCAGTTCTGCAAGAGCTCCGGCGCGAAGGAGGGGATGCCCTGCACCCGCAGGTTCTCGCCCTCGGTCAGCGTGTCGCCGATGCGGAGCTGGCCGTGGTTCGGAATCCCCATGATGTCGCCCGCCCAGGCCTCCTCGGCGAGCTCCCGGTCGGAGGCGAGGAACAGGACCGGGTTCGAGACCGCCATCGGCTTCCTCGTCCTGACATGGGTGAGCTTCATGCCGCGCCTGAAATGCCCCGAGGCGAGGCGGACGAAGGCCACCCGGTCGCGGTGCTTGGGATCCATGTTGGCCTGCACCTTGAAGACGAAGCCCGCCACCTTGTCCTCCTCGGGCGCGATCTGGCGCGGCTCGGCCCGCTGCGGCTGCGGCGCCGGCCCGTACCGCCCGATCCCGTCCATCAGCTCCCGCACCCCGAAGGAATTGATCGCCGAGCCGAACCAGATCGGTGTCATCGTCCCGTCCAGAAGCGCCTGCGCGTCGAGGGCGGGCATCAGTTCCCGCGCCATCTCGACCTCCTCGCGGAGCGTCTCGAGAAGCTGCGCGGGGACGTGCTCGGCCATCTTCGGATCGTCGAGCCCCTCGAGCCGGATCGAGGTGCCGACCCGGTTGCGGTCGGCCCGGTCCATGAGCTCGAGCCGGTCGTTCAGCATGTCGTAGCAGCCGAGAAAGTCGCGCCCCATCCCGATGGGCCAGGAGGCCGGCGTCACGTCGATGGCCAGGTTCTCCTGGATCTCGTCGATGATCTCGAAGACGTCGCGGCTCTCCCGGTCCATCTTGTTGCAGAACGTGAGGATCGGCAGGTCGCGCAGGCGGCAGACCTCGAAGAGCTTCCGGGTCTGGCTCTCCACGCCCTTCGCCCCGTCGATCACCATGACCGCGGCGTCGACCGCGGTCAGCGTGCGGTAGGTGTCCTCGGAGAAGTCGGAGTGGCCGGGCGTGTCCACGAGGTTGAAGCGGTACTCGCCGAACTCGAACGACATCGCCGAGGCGGAGACGGAGATGCCGCGGTCCTTCTCCATCTGCATGAAGTCCGACCGCGTCCGTCGCGCCTCGCCCTTGGCGCGTACCTGTCCGGCCATCTGGATCGCGCCGCCGTAGAGCAGGAACTTCTCGGTCAGCGTCGTCTTGCCGGCATCGGGGTGGGAGATGATGGCGAAGGTGCGCCGCCGCGCGATCTCGGGCGGAAGCGGGGCGGAATTGTGCGATCGGTCGAGCATGGGCGCGATATAGAAGGCGGGCCGCTCCTCTGCAATCGGCAGGGCGGAGGGTCGGACGTGCGCGATCGCGGCGGCCATGACCCGGGCGGCGAAGGCCGGCTCGCGCCGGTCAGAACCGGAGCAGCTTCACGGTCCGGCCGCTCGGGCAGCAGCGCGCATCGCCGTCGAGATAGGTCGTGCCCGTGAGTTCCGCGCCTGCCGGCACGAGCACGACCTGCTCGATGCCGGAATGCGGAAGCTCGACCGGAACCTCCGTCCAGCCCTCTCCTGTCCGGTAGAAGATCGCGTATTCGAAGAGCCAGCCGTTGCCGCCCTCGTAGCTGCGGACGAGCTGCACCAGCCGGTCGCTCGCGCCGTCGCGGTTGATGTCCAGTGCCCAGGCGGTGGTCGTGAGGAGCGGCCTTCGGGACGCGACCGCGGCCGCGATCTCCGGCGGCGGCGCCGCGGGCGGAACCGCCTGCGCATCGGCCGTGCCGGCGAGGAGGGCGGCGGAAAGGGCCGCGGCGAACCATGATCCGGACATCGTCATCCTCCTCCCGAACGGTCCCGGCAGAACTTTACCGGCCCGCTGGAGAGCGCGCAATCGCGGCCCCGCTCTGGTCAGTCCCGCCCCCGCGCCCTATGCCTCCCGCAACGCAATGCAAGGGAGATGGACATGGATCTCGGGATCGCGGGCAAGCGGGCGCTGGTGACGGCGTCCTCGAAGGGGCTGGGACTCGGCTGCGCGCGTGCCCTCGCCGAAGCCGGTTGCGAGCTGGTGATGAACGCGCGGGGCGGCGATGCACTCGCCGAGGCGGCCGCGGCGATCCGGGACGAGTTCGGCGTCGGCGTCACAGAAATCGCCGCTGACATCACCACCGAGGCGGGGCGCCTCGGCGTTCTCGAGGCGGCCGACGATCCCGACATCCTCGTCACCAATGCCGGCGGCCCGCCGCCCGGCCTCTGGACGGACTGGGACCGCGACGATTTCATCTCCGCGCTCGACGCCAACATGCTGACACCGATCGCGCTGATGAAGGCCTGCATGCCGGCGATGATGGCGCGCGGCTGGGGGCGCGTCGTCAACATCACCTCGCAATCGGTGAAATCGCCGATCCCGGTGCTCGGCCTGTCGAATTCCGCCCGCGCCGGCCTCACCGGCTATGTCGCCGGCACCGCGCGGCAGGTGGCGGAGAAGGGCGTGACCATCAACAATCTCCTTCCCGGCATCCACGACACCGCCCGTGCCGCCGCTCTCGACGGCGGCGTGTCGAAGCAGAAGGGCATCAGCCTCGAGGAGGCCCGCGCCGAGCGGCAATCCTCGATCCCGGCCCGCCGCTACGGCACGGCCGCGGAGTTCGGCGCCGCCTGCGCCTTCCTCTGCTCGACCCATGCGGGGTTCGTCGTCGGGCAGAACATCCTGCTCGACGGCGGCGCGGTGAACCTGTCGATGTAGCCGCGCGGCCGCCGCATCTTGAAGGCGCGGCGGCCGGCTGCTAGCTCCCGCCCGACTGTTCTTCTCGGGAATTGGGATGCCTGCGGACCCTCCGCGCCTGGAGATCAACTCCCTCTCATGCGGCTTCGACGGTCGCCGCGTGGTTCACGACGTGTCGCTCTCCGTGGCGGCGGGGCAGGTCATGTGCCTGCTCGGTCCCTCGGGCTGCGGCAAGACCACCACGCTCCGCGCGATCTCCGGCGTCGAGAGGCCCGAAGCGGGCCTGATCCGCATCGACGGCCGCAGCGTCTGCGGGGGGGAGATCTTCGTGCCGCCCGAGACGCGGGGCGTCGGCCTCATCTTTCAGGATTTCGCGCTCTTTCCGCACCTGTCGGTCTGCGACAACGTCGCCTTCGGGCTGAAGGGGCGGAAGGCCGCCAAGCGCCGTCGGGTCTCCGAGCTCCTCGAGCGCGTCCATCTCGAGCGCTACATCGACGCCTATCCCCACGAACTCTCGGGCGGCGAGCAGCAGCGCGTGGCGCTGGCCCGCGCCATCGCGCCGAAACCCCGTGTCATGCTGATGGACGAACCCTTCTCCGGCCTCGACAACCGCCTGCGCGACGGCATCCGCGACGAGACCCTGAGCGTGCTGAAGGAGGAGGGGGCGGCGGTCCTCCTCGTCACCCACGAGCCCGAGGAGGCGATGCGCATGGCCGACGAGATCGCGCTCATGCGCGGCGGCCGGATCGTGCAGCGTGGCGCCCCCTACAACATCTACAACAACCCCGCGGACCGCGCCGCAGCCGCGTTCTTCAGCGACATCAACGTGATCGAGGGCGAAGTTAACGGCGCACTCACCGACACGCCCTTCGGCCAGTTCCTCGCGCCCGGCGTGCCGGACGGCACGAAGGTCGACATCGTCATCCGCCCGCAGCACGTGCGGATCGACTTCGACCGGGCGGGGCGCGGTCCGAACCCCACCCCGCGCGACGGCACGCCCGCCCGCGCCGTCGTCACCCGCGCCCGCTTCATCGGCAAGGAGAGCCTGGTGGAGTTCCGTCTCGACGAGGGCGGAGAGATGAGCGCCACCGTGCCGTCGGTCTTCCTGCCCCAGCCCGGCACGCCCATGTGGCTCGCCATCCGCCGCGACCGCTGCTTCGTCTTCCCCCGCGCGGTTCAGAGCCGCAGATCCACCGCCACCGGGTAGTGGTCGGTGGGCCATTCGCACCCGAAACGCCGCCGGAGCACCATCGGGCCGGCGGCCCGCGTCGCACCGGAATAGGCGATGTGGTCGATGGCGCCGAACAGGTTCAGACCCCGGTTGAAGTGGAACGTCGCGCCGCGCACGCCGGCGAAGACCAGCCCGCTCCGCTCGAGGATGTCGTGCGGCACCATGCCGTCGATCGCGTTGAGGTCGCCGGCCAGGATCACCGTCTCGCCGGCCGCCATCCACGGCGCCATGCGGTCCGCCACCAGCGCCGCCGATCGCCGCCGGTTCACCCGGCTGAACGCGTCGAAATGGACGTTGACCACCCGGAACCGCCTGCCGCTCTCCCGGTCGCGGAACCGCGCCCAGGAGGCGAAGGCCGGCCAGGAACCGTCGAAGGTCCGCGAATAGAGGACCTCCGGCGTCTCCGAGAAGAAGAACCAGCCCTGCTCCAGCGCCTCCAGCCGCTCGCGCCGGTAGAAGATCGGCTGCGTCGAGGGAAACCGGCGCCAATCCCCGCTCGCCGCCACGGCGTAGTGCGGCAGGGTCTGGGCCAGCCAGTCCCGCGCGAGGTTCACCGACCCGTCGGATCCGCGGCTGAAGCTCTCCATCTCCTGAAACGCCACCACGTCGGCGCGGGTTGCGGCGACGGCGGCGGCGAGGGGGCCGCGGCGGCGCAGCCAGTCGCCCCGCGACCACGGCCCGGTCTCCGCCGCGAGCCGGATGTAGTGGACGTTGTAGGTGGCGATGCGGAGCGCCTCCCCGGAGGGAGCGGGCAGGCTGTCCGGGCCTCGTCCGCAGGCGGCGAACAGGGCGAGAGCCGCGAGAGCGAGGCGCCACATCCGGCCTTGTCGCCCCATCGCCGCCCTGCTGGCAAGCCCCGCCTGCCCACTTGGGCAGGGGCGGCGGGGCCGCTTGAGAGCGCTATCGGGATTATGGTTGACCGGGCGATCAATTTGCGGAACCTAATGGCAAGGACCAGTTAAGGCCCGTTCGGGAGGACCCAATGACCAGCCATACCCGCGCCCTTCTCGGCGCGACCGCCCTCTGTGCGGCCGCAGGATTCGTCCATGCCCAGGACAGCGTGACCCTCACCATCGCGACCGTGAACAACGGCGACATGGTGCGGATGCAGAATCTGGCCGGGGCCTTTACCGAGGAGCATCCCGAGATCTCGCTCGACTGGGTGGTGCTGGAGGAGAACGTGCTGCGCCAGCGCGTCACCCAGGACATCGCCACCGGCGGCGGCCAGTTCGACGTCATGACCATCGGCAACTACGAGGTGCCGATCTGGGCGCAGCAGGACTGGCTGGAGCCGCTCGACGAGCTGCCGGACGAGTACAACAAAGACGATATCCTGCCCTCGATCCGGCAATCGCTGTCGGTGGACGACACGCTCTACGCGCTGCCGTTCTACGGCGAGTCGGCGATGATCATGTACCGCACCGATCTCGCCCGGGAGGCCGGCGTCGAGATCCCCGACAGCCCGACCTGGTCCGAGGTGATGTCGGCCGCCGAGGCGATGACCGACAGGGAGAACGAGATCTACGGCATCTGCCTGCGCGGCAAGCCCGGCTGGGGCGAGAACATGGCCTTCCTGACCGCCATGGCGAACAGCTACGGCGCGCGCTGGTTCGACACGGACTGGCAGGCCCAGTTCGACAGCGAGGAATGGCAGGCGACGCTGTCGGACTACCTGACGATGATGAACGAATACGGCCCGCCGGGCGCCGCCGCGAACGGGTTCAACGAGAACCTGTCGCTGTTCCAGCAGGGCAAATGTGGCATGTGGATCGACGCCACGGTCGCCGCCTCCTTCGTCACCGATCCCGAGGAGAGCCAGGTCGCGGACAGCGTCGGCTTCGCCCAGTTCCCCAACAAGGAGGGCGTCGACAACCACGGCAACTGGCTGTGGTCCTGGAACCTCGCCATCCCGGCCTCCTCCGACGCGACCGAGGCGGCCAAGCAGTTCATCACCTGGGCGACCTCGCAGGACTATACCGAGCTCGTCGCCGAGAAGCAGGGCTGGCGCGCCGCGCCTCCGGGTACCCGGACCTCGCTCTACGAGAACCCGGAATACCAGGAGGCCGCGTCCTTCGCCGAAATGACGCTCGAATCGATGGAGGCGGCGACGCCGAATTCGCCCTCGGTGCAGGAGACGCCCTATACCGGCGGCCAGTTCGTCGCGATCCCGGAATTCCAGGGCATCGGCACGGCGGTCGGACAGACCTTCTCGGCCGCGCTGGCCGGACAGATGCAGGCCGATCAGGCGCTCGCGAACGCCCAGAGCCTGACGCAGCGCGAGATCGACCGCGCCGGATACGGCTCGGACTGAGCGAGGCGCCGGGCAGGGGCCCGGCGCGGGAGAGCAAGACCGGAGGGCGGCGCGTGAGCCGGCCTCCCGAAGCTGACATGTGAGGGGGAGCCGCCATGGCTACGCAGCATTCCCGCGCCGCGGCGCGGATCATGATCGCGCCGTCCGTGGTCCTGCTTCTGGCCTGGATGCTGATACCGCTCGGCATGACGCTGTGGTTCTCGTTCCTGCGCTACAACCTCCTGATGCCCGGGGACAATCCGTTCATCGGGTGGGAGAACTACAGCTATTTCCTGACCGATCCGGCCTTCAAGACCGCGATCGTGAACACGCTCCTGCTCGTCGGCGGCGTGCTCGTCATCACCGTCCTCGGCGGGATCGGCCTCGCGGTGCTGCTCGACCAGCCGATGTGGGGCACCGGCATCGTGCGGATCATGGTCATCTCGCCGTTCTTCGTCATGCCGACCGTCTCTGCGCTGGTGTGGAAGAACATGTTCATGAACCCGGTGAACGGGCTCTTCGCCTATGTCTTCGACATCTTCGGCGTGCCACCCGTGGACTTCCTGACCCAGGCGCCGCTCGCCTCGATCATCGGCATCGTCTCCTGGCAGTGGCTGCCCTTCGCCACGCTGATCCTGCTGACCGCCATGCAATCCCTCGACGCCGACCAGCTCGAGGCCGCGGAGATGGACGGCGCCTCGGCGTTCAGCCGGTTCTGGTTCATCAAGCTGCCGCATCTCGCCCGCGCCATCACCGTCGTGATCCTGATCCAGACCATCTTCCTGCTGTCGATCTTCGCCGAGATCCTGGTGACGACGAATGGCGGCCCCGGCGTCGCCTCCACGAACCTCACCTATCTGGTCTATGCCGAGAGTCTCCTGCGCTTCGACGTCGGCACCGGCTCCGCGGGGGGCGTCATCGCCATCATCCTCGCCAACATCGTCGCCATCTTCCTGATGCGGATGATCGGCAAGAATTTGGACAAATGAGGAGGATTCCATGGCCAGAGCCGTCTCCACCCAGAAGAAGGCGATCAACACCGCCATCGCCTGGACGATCGCGATCCTGATCTTCTTCCCGATCCTCTGGACGATCCTGACCTCGTTCAAGACCGAGGGCACCGCCATCGCCGATCCGCCGGTCTTCCTGTTCTTCGACTGGACGCTCGACAATTACGCCGCCGTGCAGGAACGGTCGGACTATTTCCGCCACTTCTGGAACTCGGTGATCATCTCCGTCGGCTCCACGCTCATCGGCCTCGTGATCGCCATCCCGGCGGCCTGGGCGATGGCCTTCGTGCCCGGCCGGCAGACCAAGAACGTGCTGATGTGGATGCTGTCGACGAAGATGCTGCCCCCGGTCGGCGTCCTCGTCCCGATCTACCTCGTCTTCCGCGACTGGGGGCTTCTCGACACCCGCGCCGGTCTCGTGATCGTGCTGACCCTCATCAACCTGCCGATCATCGTGTGGATGCTCTACACCTATTTCCGCGAGATCCCGGTGGACATCCTCGAGGCCGCCCGCATGGACGGGGCGAGCCTCGTCAACGAGGTGCTCTACGTGCTGACGCCGATGGCGGTGCCGGGCATCGCCTCCACGCTGCTTCTGAACATCATCCTGGCCTGGAACGAGGCGTTCTGGACGTTGAACCTCACCGCCGCCAACGCCGCCCCGCTCACCGCCTTCATCGCGAGCTATTCGAGCCCGGAGGGTCTGTTCTACGCCAAGCTCTCCGCCGCCTCGACCATGGCCATCGCGCCGATTCTGATCATGGGCTGGTTCTCCCAGAAGCAGCTCGTCCGCGGCCTCACCTTCGGCGCCGTGAAGTAGGAGATCCGACATGGGACGCATCACGCTCGAGAAAGTGCAGAAGAAGTTCGGCGAGACCGAGGTCATCCCGCCGCTCGACCTCACCATCGAGGACGGCGAGTTCGTGGTCTTCGTCGGCCCCTCCGGCTGCGGCAAGTCCACGCTCCTGCGCCTCATCGCCGGGCTCGAGGACGTCTCCGGCGGCGAGATCCGCATCGACGGCACCGCCGCCACCGACCTGCCGCCCGCCAAGCGCCGGCTGGCCATGGTCTTCCAGTCCTACGCGCTCTACCCCCACATGACCGTGCGCAAGAACATCTCCTTCCCCCTGCGCATGGCCGGTATGGACAAGGCCGAGCAGGAACGCCGCGTCGAGCGCGCCGCCGACGTGCTGAACCTCAGGGACTACATCGACCGGCGGCCCGGCCAGCTCTCCGGCGGCCAGCGCCAGCGCGTCGCCATCGGCCGCGCCATCGTGCGCGAGCCCGCCGCCTTCCTCTTCGACGAGCCGCTGTCGAACCTCGACGCGGCGCTCCGCGTCGGCATGCGGCTCGAGATCAGCGAGCTGCACGAGCGGCTGAAGACGACGATGATCTACGTCACCCACGACCAGGTCGAGGCGATGACCATGGCCGACAAGATCGTCGTCCTGCGCGCCGGCAACATCGAGCAGGTGGGCTCTCCGCTCGATCTCTACCGCACCCCCCGCAATCTCTTCGTCGCCGGCTTCATCGGCAGCCCGAAGATGAACCTCATGGAGGGAGCGCCGGCGAAGAAGCACGATGCCCGGACCATCGGCATCCGCCCCGAGCACCTGCGCGTGGTCGAGAGCGGCGGCACCTTCTCGGGTAAGGTCGGCGTCGCCGAGCATCTGGGCTCGGACACCTTCTTCCACGTCCACGTGGACGAGATGGAGGAACCGATGACGGTGCGCTCGCCCGGCGAGGTGCAGTTCAAGCACGGCGACATGGTGCATCTCGAGCCCGAAGAGGGGCGCATCCACCGCTTCGACGCGCAGGGTCTCAGGATCGCCTGACCCCGCCGCACCGATAGAATTCCATCCCGAGGGAGCCCCATGGCAACCACGCTCGACCTGTCGCATCTCGACGACCTGCCCAAGACGGTCGGCCGGCCCGGCTACGACCGCGCCGATCTGTCGGCGGGCATCCTCCATTTCGGCGTCGGCAACTTCCACCGCGCCCACCAGGTCGCCTATCTCGACCGGCTCTTCGCCAAAGGGAAGGGCCGGGACTGGGCGATCGTCGGCGCCGGCATCATGGAGGGCGACCGAAAGGCGCGCGACATCCTTGCCCGGCAGGACTGGCTCTCGACCCTCGTCGAACAATCCTCCGACACATCCGTGGCCCGCGTGACCGGCGTGATGATCGACTATCTCGAGCCCGCCGACGCGGAGGCGATCTCCGCGCGGATGGCCGAGCCCGACATCCGCATCGTCTCGCTCACCATCACCGAGGGCGGCTACGTCCTCGACGCCGCGGGCCGGTTCGACGCCGACAACCCCGCGATGACGGCCGATGCCGCGAGCCCCGACGCCCCGAAGACGGTCTTCGGCATGATCCTCAAGGGGCTCCGCCGGCGCCGCGAGGCCGGGCACGAGCCGTTCACGGTGATGTCCTGCGACAACATCCCGCATAACGGCGTGGTGTGCAAAAACACCGTCGTCGGTCTCGCGCGGCTCTCCGACCCCGATTTCGCCGACTGGGTTGCAAGGAGCGTCTCCTTCCCGAACGGCATGGTGGACCGCATCACCCCCGCCACATCCGACCGGGAGCGCCGGCTGCTGCGGGACGAGCACGGCGTCGAGGATGGCTGGCCGGTCTTCTCGGAGGACTTCATCCAGTGGGTGCTGGAGGACGACTTCCCGCTCGGCCGCCCGCCGCTCGAGGAGGTCGGCGTCGAGTTCGTCGAGGACGTCTCGCCCTATGAATCGATGAAGCTGCGGATTCTGAACGGCGGCCACGCGATCATCGCCTATCCCGCCGGGCTTCTGGGCCTGCATTTCGTCCACGAGGCGATGGAGCACCCGCTGATCCGGGACTTTCTCGACAAGGTCGAGCGGGAGGAAGTGCTGCCCGGCGTGCCGCCCGTCCCGAACACCGACACGACCGAGTATCTCGAAACGATCAAGGCGCGGTTCGCCAACCCGAAGATCGGCGACACCGTGCGCCGGCTCTGTTTCGACGGATCGAACCGGCAGCCGAAATTCATCTGCCTCTCGCTCGCCGACGCGCTGGAGCGAGGCGGATCGATTGAGGGGCTGGCGCTGGAATCCGCGCTCTGGTGCCGCTACTGCGCCGGCACCACCGATGCTGGCGACACCATCGAGGCCAACGATCCCGACTGGGACCGGCTGACCCGCGTCGCCCGGGAGGCGCGCGACCGGCCCGCGGCCTGGCTCGAGCAGCGCGGGATCTACGGCGCCTTGGGCGAGAACGAGACGTTGCGCGCCGCCTTCGCCCGCTGGCTCGACATGCTCTGGGCGGAGGGCACCGAATCGACGCTCGTGACCTATCTGGGACGTCGGTGATCGGGAGCCCCGTGCCATCTGCGGCGGCGTCAGGCCACAGCCCCGACGAACCCGGTGGACAAGCGTGCGGCAACCGCGTTCTATTGCGCCAACCGGGCGGCGATCCGGAGGCCGGCGACCCGGCCGAAAGGGAGGACGGGACATGACACTGACCCTCGACGGGGTCTCGAAGGTGGTGGGCGAGGAGACCCACATCCATCCCACCGATCTGAGACTCGAGCGGGGCACGATGAACGTGCTTCTCGGGCCGACGCTGGCGGGCAAGACCTCCCTCATGCGGCTGATGGCCGGACTCGACGTGCCGACCGCGGGCCGCGTCCTGTGGAACGAGGAGGACGTGACCGGCCGTCGCGTCCAGGACCGGCAGGTCGCGATGGTCTACCAGCAATTCATCAACTACCCGACCATGAGCGTCTACGACAACATCGCCTCGCCGCTCAGGCTCCAGGGCGCCGCGGCCGACGAGGTCGATGCCCGCGTGCGCCGCACCGCCGACCTGATGAAGCTCGCGCCGATGCTCGACCGGCGGCCGTTGGAGCTGTCGGGCGGTCAGCAGCAGCGCTGCGCGCTCGCCCGCGCGCTGGTGAAGGAGGCCGGCCTCGTCCTACTCGACGAGCCGCTCGCCAATCTCGACTACAAGCTCCGCGAGGAGCTCCGCGCCGAGATCCCGCGCATCTTCGAGGAATCGGGCGCGATCTTCGTCTACGCCACCACCGAGCCCGAGGAGGCGCTGCTTCTCGGCGGCCATTGCGCGACGCTCTGGCAGGGCCGCGTGACGCAGTTCGGCCCGACGCCGTCGGTCTATCGCCGCCCCGCCGACGCCACCACGGCGCGGGTCTTCTCCGACCCGCCGATGAACTTCCTCAACATCGAGAAGCGCGGCGAGGATCTCGTATACGGCGACCAGAAGGTGATGGGGGCAGGCCGCCTCGGTCTCGACGCGGATCTGCCCGACGGCCATTATGCCGCCGGCTTCCGCCCCGCCCATCTGGCGCTCGACGCGCATGGGCAGGGCGCGGTCGGCTTCCACACCTCGCTCGTCGCGACCGAGATCACCGGCTCGGAGACCTATGTGCATCTCGACCATGACGGCGACCGCTGGGTCGGTCTCTTCCCGGGCATCCGCCGCCTCACCCCCGGGGAGGCGCTGACGGTCTATCTCGACCCGACCCACGTCTATCTCTTCGACGCGAACGGCGCGCTTGCCCGTCCGGCACCCTATGCGGAGGCCGCCTGATGGCCAGGATCACCCTCGACCGGCTTGCCCACACCTACCTGCCCGAACCGAAATCCCAGGACGATTTCGCGCTGAAGGAGATGACCCATGACTGGGTGGACGGCGAAGCCTACGCGCTCCTCGGCCCCTCGGGCTGCGGCAAGACCACGCTTCTCAACATCATTTCCGGTCTCGTGCGGCCGAGCCACGGCCGCGTTCTCTTCGACGGCGAGGACGTGACCGACCTCGCCACCACGGAACGCAACATCGCCCAGGTCTTCCAGTTCCCGGTCGTCTACGACACGATGACCGTGCGCCAGAACCTCGCCTTTCCGCTCCGCAATCGCGGCCTGCCGCAATCGGAAATCGCCGAGCGCGTCGCCCGCGTCGGCCGGATGATCGACATGGAGCGCGATCTCGACCGCCGCGCCAGCGGGCTGACCGCCGACGCCAAGCAGAAGATCTCCCTCGGCCGCGGCATGGTCCGCGACGACGTGAACGCGCTTCTGTTCGACGAGCCGCTGACCGTCATCGACCCGCACATGAAATGGGAGCTGCGCACCCAGCTGAAGCGGCTCCACTCCGATTTCGGCCATACCATGATCTACGTCACCCACGACCAGACGGAGGCGCTGACCTTCGCCGACCGGGTGGTGGTGATGAATGACGGCGTCGTGGTGCAGATCGGCACGCCGGAGGAGCTGTTCGCGCGGCCCCAGCACACCTTCGTGGGCTATTTCATCGGCTCGCCCGGCATGAACCTCTTCGACGCCGAGATCGACGGCCGCAGCGCCATCGTCGCCGGCACCCGCTTCGACCTGCACGCCAGCTATCGCACGAACGGGGGGCCGATAAAGATCGGCGTCCGCCCCGAATACGTGCGCCTCGCCGAACACGGCCTTCCCGCCCGCGTCACCCGCGTCGAGGATGTCGGGCACCACCGCATCGTCCGGCTCGACCTCGCCGGGCGCGAGGTCGCCGCGATCGTCCCCGAGGGCGGGGCGGTGCCCGACGGCGGAACCCATCTCCAGTTCGTCGAGACCGGCGTCAACGTCTACGAGAACGAATGGCGCCTTTCCCCCGAATCCGAGCGCGAGGCCGCATGAAGACCCGCAACGAAAAGGCCTGGTTCCTCGTCCTGCCCGTTCTGGTGCTCGTCGCCTTCTCGGCGGTGATCCCGCTGATGACCGTCGTCAACTACTCGGTGCAGGACACGTTCGGCCAGAACGTCTTCTTCTGGGCGGGTCTCGAATGGTTCGACCAGATGCTCCATTCGGAGCGGATGTGGAACGCTCTCGGGCGCCAGCTCGTCTTCTCCGGCATCATCCTTGCGATCGAGGTGCCGCTCGGCGTCTTCGTCGCCCTCAACATGCCCAAGAAGGGCGTCTGGGCCTCGGTCTGCCTCGTCCTGATGTCGCTGCCGCTGCTCATCCCCTGGAACGTGGTCGGCACGATCTGGCAGATCTTCGGCCGCGTCGATATCGGCCTTCTGGGCCACACGCTCTCGGGCCTCGGCATCTCCTACAACTACACCCAAGGGTTCTACGCCGCCTGGACAACCGTGATCGTCATGGATGTCTGGCACTGGACCTCGCTTATCGCGCTCCTGGCCTATGCCGGGCTGCAATCGATTCCCGACGCCTATTACCAGGCCGCGAAGATCGACCAGGCCTCGCGCCTCGCCGTCTTCCGCTACATCGAGCTGCCGAAGATGCTGGGCGTGCTGATGATCGCGATCCTGCTGCGCTTCATGGACAGTTTCATGATCTACACCGAGCCCTTCGTCGTCACCGGCGGCGGCCCCGGCAACGCCACCACCTTCCTGTCCATCGACCTCGTGAAGATGGCCCTCGGACAGTTCGACCTCGGCCCGGCGGCGGCGTTCTCGCTCATGTACTTCCTGGTGATCCTGGTGATCTCCTACGTCTTCTACATCGTCATGACCAATCTCGACCGGAGGGGCAGCTGATGAGCGACGGCACCGTCTCCGCCCCCGGCGCCGCCGGCCTGCCGGAGGATCTCTCCGCGGAGCGCAACGCCACCCGCACCGGCCGCCGCTTCGGACCCTCCGGTTCGGCCGTCGTCATGGCGCTCTACCTCCTGTTCCTGATGCTGCCGATCTACTGGCTCCTGAACATGAGCCTGAAGACCAACACGGAGATCACCGGCACCTTCTCGCTGTTCCCGCAGAACCTCACGCTGCAGAACTATGTCACGATCCTGACCGACGCATCCTGGTACATGGGCTACGTCAACTCGCTCATCTACGTGGTGATGAACACCGTGATCTCGGTCGCCGCGGCGCTGCCCGCGGCCTATGCCTTCTCGCGCTACGAGTTCATGGGCGACAAGCACCTGTTCTTCTGGCTGCTGACGAACCGCATGGCGCCGCCGGCGGTCTTCGCGCTGCCCTTCTTCCAGCTCTACTCGTCGGTCGGGCTGTTCGACACGCATATCGCCGTGGCGCTGGCGCATTGTCTCTTCAACGTGCCGCTGGCGGTCTGGATCCTCGAGGGCTTCATGCGCGGCGTGCCCCGCGAGATCGACGAGACCGCCTATATCGACGGCTATTCCTTCCCGCGATTCTTTGTGAAGATCTTCATGCCGCTGATCGCCAGCGGTGTCGGCGTGGCGGCGTTCTTCTGCTTCATGTTCTCCTGGGTGGAGCTGCTTCTCTCCCGCACGCTCACCAGCGTGGACGCCAAGCCCATCGCCGCCACCATGACCCGCACCGTGGGCGCCGCCGGCGTCGACTGGGGCGTGCTGGCTGCCGCCGGCGTGCTGACCATCATCCCCGGCGCGCTCGTGATCTACTTCGTGCGCAACTACATCGCCAAGGGTTTTGCGTTAGGGAGAGTATGATGAAAATGGGTGACCAACTTCTCGAAGAGCATCGCGACTTGATGATCGAACGCATCTGGCAAAAAGGCCCGGGTAAAGCATTCACCCTTCCCGACCTGTTCTCGAGTGATGAGTGGGAGGCGATGTCCGGGCCGGAGCATCAGAACCTGGGCAAGTCGTTCTTTGCCGCGATCCGCCAAAGCCCGTTTGAGCACATCTGTCCGACCGATTACCCAATGAAGCCCAATCAGGAATACGCGCGTTTCGAGCCGCGTCGAAAGGCCCGCTAATGTCCTGGATGGCCTGGACCTGGCCGACCGCGGCCTTCTTCGCCTGCATCGGGCTCCTGCTGATCGTCTTCTCCGTTCTGGCGATCCGCTATCCCGAGACGCCCCGGCGCGGCATCCTGCGTATCGAGACAACCCGCGGCGACAGGCTCTTCATCTCGCTCGTCGCCTCGGCCTTCCTCTGTCTCGCCTGGCTCGGCCTCGGAATCGCGCCGATGATCTACGCGCCCATCGCCTGCCTCGCCCTCGCGGCGCTCATCTTCCGCACCGTGTGACAAGGCCCCGCCCGCAAACGTTCGACAAAAATCCAGGGAGGAAAACAATGAACGTGTCCCTCAGATCGACCACCGCGCTCGCGCTGGCGCTCGGGCTTCTCGCCCCGCCGGCGCTGGCCGACATGGAGGCGGCCCAGACCTTCCTCGACGAGGAGATCGACGGCATGTCGACGCTCTCCCGCGAGGAGCAGGAATCGGAGATGCAATGGTTCGTCGATGCCGCGGAGGAGTTCCAGGGCATGGACATCAACGTGGTGTCGGAGACGATCACCACCCACGAATACGAGAGCCAGGTTCTCGCGCCCGCCTTCTCGAAGATCACCGGCATCAACGTCACCCACGACCTGATCGGCGAGGGCGACGTGGTCGAGCGTCTGCAGGTGCAGATGCAGTCCGGACAGAACGTCTACGACGCCTTCGTCAACGACAGCGACCTGATCGGCACCCACTGGCGCTACGGCCAGGCGCGCAACCTCACCGATTGGATGGAAGGGGAGGGGTCCGACGTCACCTCGCCGACCCTCGATCTGGATGATTTCATCGGCACCCAGTTCACCACCACGCCCGACGGCAACCTCTACCAGCTTCCCGACCAGCAATTCGCGAATCTCTACTGGTTCCGCTACGACTGGTTCAACGACGAGAAGACCAAGTCGGATTTCCAGGAGGAATACGGCTACGATCTCGGCGTGCCGGTGAACTGGTCTGCCTACGAGGACATCGCCGAGTTCTTCACCGGCCGCGACATGAGCTATGTCGAGGGTTCGCCGTCCTCGGGTGTCTGGGGCAACATGGATTACGGCAAGAAGGATCCGTCCCTCGGCTGGCGCTACACCGATGCCTGGATGTCCATGGCCGGCATGGGCGATACCGGCGAGCCCAACGGCCTGCCGGTGGACGAATGGGGCATCCGCGTCAACGAGAAGTCCCAGCCCGTCGGCTCCTGCGTCGATCGCGGCGGCGCCACCAACTCGCCGGCCGCGGTCTATGCCGTCGACAAGGCCATCGAGTGGCTGCGGAAGTATTCCCCGCCCCAGGCGTCGGGCATGACCTTTTCCGAGGCCGGCCCCGTTCCCGGGCAGGGCAACATCGCCCAGCAGATGTTCATGTATACCACCTTCGTGGCGCCGCTGGTCGATTCCGACGCGGTGATGAACGAGGACGGCACGCCGAAATGGCGCCTCGCGCCCTCGCCCCACGGCGTCTACTGGGAGGAGGGGATGAAGGTCGGCTACCAGGACGTGGGCAGCTGGACGATCCTCAATTCGACGCCCACGGACCGCGCCAAGGCGGCCTGGCTCTACGCCCAGTTCGTCACCTCCAAGACGGTCGACGTGAAGAAGTCCGATGTCGGGCTCACCTTCATCCGCGACTCGACCATCAACTCGGAGCACTTCACCGAGCGCGCGCCGAAGCTCGGCGGCCTGGTCGAATTCTACCGCTCCCCGGCGCGCACCCAATGGTCGCCCACCGGCACCAACGTCCCCGACTATCCCAAGCTCGCGCAGCTCTGGTGGCAGAACATCGGCGACGCCATGTCGGGCGCGAAGGACACCAAGGCCGCGCTCGACAAGCTCTGCGCGGACATGGAGGACGTGATGTCCCGGATCGAGCGCGCGGGCGTGCAGGGCGATCTCGGCCCGGTCCTGAACGAGGAGCAGGACCCGCAATACTGGCTCGACCAGCCCGGCGCCCCGAAGCCCGCCATCGAGAACGAGGACGAGGAACCGAAGACCGTCTCCTACGACGAGCTCGTCCAGTCCTGGCAGGAGTAAGGCGGCTGCGATGACGATCGAACGGGCGCCCTCGCGGCGCCCGTTCCGCTTGCGGTCCCGCCTCCCCGCGGCCGTCACATCCGTGTCATCCCGGCATGGCAGTCGGTGTCTCGCGGCGGCCCACTACGTCTAGGTCTTGCCGTGGCCCGAGCGCCAGATATAGTCGGGCCGAGCGTGGGGCGGTTCCCTCCGCCCCGGGCTTTCGAAGCGGAAGGCAGGGCAGAGGCGGCGTTTATGATGGGCGGCGATTTCAGGACCAGCTTCGTGCGAGAACCGAGCTCGCTCAGGCATCATCCGGCGCTCGTCCTGAACGCCGATTACCGCCCGCTCTCCTATTACCCGCTCTCGCTCTGGCCCTGGCAGGAAGCGGTGAAGGCGGCCTTCCTCGACCGGGTCCAGATCGTCGCCGAATACGAGGCGGTGGTGCGAAGTCCCACGACCGAGATACGCATCCCCTCGGTCGTGGTCCTCAAGGATTACGTCAAACCCCGGAAGCGCGTGGCCTTCACGCGCTTCAATCTTTTCCTGCGGGACGAATTCCGCTGCCAGTATTGCAGCTCCACCGGCGATCTGACATTCGACCACGTCGTGCCGCGCGCCCGCGGCGGCCGCACCAGCTGGGAGAACGTCGTCGCCGCCTGCGCGCGCTGCAACCTCTCCAAGGGCTCGCGCTCGCTCAAGGCCTCCGGCATGAGCCTGAGGAAGCCGCCGCGCTGCCCGGGCGCGGAGGAGTTGAAGAATGTCGGCCGCCGCTTCCCGCCGAACCACCTCCACGAGACCTGGCTCGACTTCCTCTACTGGGACGCCGAGCTGGAGGCCTGAACCCGGTTTCGCGCGCCGGTGCCGTTAGCGCCCCCAGCCGGGGCTTGACCCCCGCGCGCGTACGCGCAACTCATCGTCGCGGAGAATTGGGAGGGGTGCCATGGTCTCGCGGGTCATTCCGGTCGACACGTTCGACCTCGTCATCTTCGGCGGCACCGGGGATCTGGCGCGGCGCAAGATCCTGCCCGGCCTCTACCGCCGCTACCTCGCCGGCCAGATGCCCGAGGGCTCGCGCATCGTCGGCGCGGCGCGCTCCGAGCTCGACGATGCCGGCTATCGCGACGAGGTCCGCGCCGCGCTGGAGGAATTCATCGAGCCCGCCCGGCTGCAGTCCGACGTGGTGGCGGGGTTCCTCGCCAGCCTGCACTTCGTCTCCATCGACGCCACCGGCGAGAAGGGCTGGCCGGAGATGCGCGACCTGATGCGCGCCGATTGCGTGCAGGCATTCTACTTCTCCGTCGCGCCCGCGCTCTTCGGCGCGCTGGCCGAGCGGCTGCACGAGCACGGCATCGCCGACCGCGCCAGCCGCATCGTCGTGGAGAAGCCCTTCGGCCGGGACCTCGAGAGCGCCCGGGCGCTGAACCGCACCCTCGCAGAGCATTTCGACGAGACCCAGATCTACCGGATCGACCATTATCTCGGCAAGGAGACGGTGCAGAACCTGATGGCGCTGCGCTTCGGCAACGTCCTCTTCGAGCCCTTGTGGAACAGCCAGTACGTGGACCACATCCAGTTCACCGTCGCCGAGACGGTGGGCGTCGGCGGTCGCGGCAGCTATTACGACAAGTCCGGCGCCATGCGCGACATGGTGCAGAACCACCTGATGCAGCTCCTCTGCCTCATCGCCATGGAGCCGCCCTCGCAGTTCGAGCCCGACGCGGTGCGCGACGAGAAGTTGAAGGTCATCCGCTCCCTCGATCCCGTCCGCCCCGAGGACATCGTGCGCGGCCAGTACGAGGCGTCCGGCGGGATCTCCTGCTACCGCGACGACGTGGAAAACCCCGAGAGCCGCACCGAGAGCTTCATCGCCATGAAGCTCCACGTCTCCAACTGGCGGTGGGCCGGCACGCCGTTCTACATCCGCACCGGCAAGCGGCTCCGGGCCAGGGCATCCGAGATCGCCGTGGTCTTCAAGGACGCGCCGCATTCGATCTTCGGCGCCGAGGCCGGGCGCCACCGCAACATCCTGACCATCAGGCTGCAGCCCAACGAGGGCATGACCCTCGTCACCACGATCAAGGAGCCGGGGCCGGGGGGGATGCGCCTCATCGACGTGCCCCTCGACATGACCTTCGCCGATGCCCTCGGCGCCGACAGCGAGGTGACAGACGCCTACGAACGTCTCGTCATGGACGTGATCCGCGGCAACCAGACGCTGTTCATGCGCGGCGACGAGGTGGAGGCCGCCTGGGCCTGGACCGACCCGATCATCGAGAACTGGACCTCCCGCGACGACCGCCCCAACCCCTACGAGCCCGGCACGGCAGGCCCGGAGGAATCCTCCATGCTGCTGCACCGCGAGAACCGCCGCTGGCGCGAGATCCGCGAATAGGGCCGCGTGCCGGGAGGAACGGGGCCCGGCCGTCGGACATTTTCACACAGCCCGCGCCCGGCCGGGATAACCAGCGGAGGACGAGATGGAACTCATCGAATACCCCGACGCCGAGATGATGATGATGAAGCTCGCCGACAAGCTGGCCAGCGAGATCTCCACGGCACTCTCCTCCCACGACCACGCCTCGCTCGCCGTGCCCGGCGGGTCCACGCCGGGTCCGGTCTTCGACACACTGGCGGGCGCCAACCTGCAATGGGCCCGGGTGCACGTCCTGCTGACCGACGAGCGCCGCGTGCCGCCGGACCACGAGCGCTCGAACGAGCGGCTGCTGCGCGAGCGGCTGCTGACCGACAAGGCCGCGGCCGCGACCTTCCTCCGCCTCGTCCCCGATGCCGAGACATCGATGGAAGAGCTCGCGCGGCGGCTGGAGCCGGAACTGCCGCTCGCCATCCTGCTGCTCGGCATGGGGACGGACATGCATTGCGCCTCGCTCTTTCCGGGCTCGCCGCAGCTCGCCCAGGCCCTCGACCACCGCGCCCCGCCGCTCATGGAGGTCGACGCGCCCGAGGGGCTGGAACCGCGCATCACCCTGACCGGTCCGGTGCTGCGCGGTGCACTCTCCACCCACGTGGTCATCACCGGATGCGAGAAGCGCGAGGCGCTGGAGCGGGCGCGCAAGTTGAAACCGGAGGAGGCGCCCATCGCCACCGTGCTGGGCGACGCTACCGTGCACTGGGCGAAGGAGTGAACGAGATGTGGCACGACCTGCAGGACAAGGCGGCGTCGGTCGCGGAACGTCCGATCCTCGATCTGATGGACGCGGACCGCGCCCGCGACTTCTCGGTCGAGGCGCTGGACATGCTCTTCGACTACGCGAAGACCAATCTCGACGGCGAGACCCGGTCGATGCTGTTCGGGATGTGCGAGAGCTCCGGCCTCGCCGCCCGCCGCGACGCGATGTTCGAGGGCCGCCCCATCAACGAGACGGAGGGCCGCGCCGTCCTGCACACGGCTTTGCGCAATCTCGACGGCCGCCCCGTCCGCGTCGGCGGCGAGGACGTGATGCCCGGCGTGCTCGCCGCGCTCGACGCCATGTCGGCCTTCGCACGCGAGGTGCGGGAGGGCCGGTTCGAAGGGCAGGGCGGCCGCATCACCGACGTGGTCAACATCGGCATCGGCGGCTCCGATCTCGGCCCCGCCATGGCCCACCGGGCGCTCTCGCCCTATGCCGACGGGCCGCGCTGCCATTTCGTCTCCAACGTGGACGGCGCCCATATCGCCGACACCCTCGCGCTTCTCGACCCGGAGACGACCCTCGTCATCGTCGCCTCGAAGACTTTCACCACCGCCGAGACCATGGCCAATGCCGAGACGGCGAAGGGCTGGATGGCCGCGAAGGTCTCCGACCCGGCCGCGCAGTTCGCCGCGCTGTCCACCGCCGCCGACAGGACCGCCGCCTTCGGCATCGACAAGTCCCGCGTCTTCGGCTTCGCCGACTGGGTCGGCGGGCGCTATTCGATGTGGGGGCCGATCGGCCTCAGCCTGATGATCGCCATCGGCCCGGAGGATTTCCGCGCCTTCCTCGCCGGCGGGCAGGCGATGGACGACCATTTCCGCGAGGCCGATCTCGAGCGCAACATGCCGGTCATGCTGGCCCTCGTCGGCATCTGGCACAATCAGGGCTGCGGCCACGCCACCCGCGCCGTCCTGCCCTACGAGCAGCGGCTTGCCCGGCTCCCCGCCTATCTCCAGCAGCTCGAGATGGAGAGCAACGGCAAGCGCGTGGCCATGGACGGCTCCGAACTTGCGGTGGAGTCCGGTCCCGTGGTCTGGGGCGAGCCCGGCACCAACGGCCAGCACGCCTTCTACCAGCTCGTCCATCAGGGGACCCGAATCGTGCCCTGCGAGTTCATGGTCGGCCGGGAGGGGTTCGAGCCCGATCTCGCCCACCAGCACCGGCTCCTCGTCGCCAACTGCCTCGCCCAGTCCGAGGCGCTCCTGCGCGGCCGCGATCTCGACGCGGCGCGCGAGACGGTGGTCTCGACATTCGAGGGGGACGAGCTCGAGCGCCAGGCCCGCCACCGCGTCTTCCCCGGCAACCGCCCCTCCACGACGCTCCTCTACGACAGGCTCACCCCCGCCACGCTCGGCAAGATCGTGGCGCTCTACGAGCACCGGGTCTTCGTCGAGGGCGTGCTTCTCGGCATCAATTCCTTCGACCAATGGGGCGTGGAGCTCGGAAAGGAGCTCGCCAAGGCGCTCGAGCCGGTGCTCGCCGGCGACCGGGGAACGGAGGGCAAGGACGCCTCGACCGCCCGGCTGGTGGACTGGCTGGGGCGCTAGGACTCCGACGGGACTCCGACAGGAATCCGACGCGAATCCGACAGCGGTTTTCACCCGCTTGCGGAGGCTTCGCGGCAGCCTTAGGTACGGATTGCCGCAACCGAACGGGGACAGAGATGGCCATCGAAGCACAGGAGATCGAGAACCTGATCCGGGCCGAGTTCCCGGAGGCGAAGATCACCATCACCGACCTCGCGGGCGACGGCAACCACTACGCGGCCGAGGTCGTGGACGAGAGCTTCCGCGGCAAGAACCGCGTGCAGCAGCAACGCGCTGTCTATACCGCGCTGAAGCAGAAGATGGCCGGATCGGCGGGCGACCTGCACGCTCTGGCGCTGACAACCCGCGCGCCGGAATGAACGCGCCTGCCGGCGTGTTCGTTCGGAAATGTAGCCGAATCAGTAGGTTGTGACCATCTTTTGACGCATATCAGGCGCGGAGACCGGGCCGAAGACCATACCGAAAGGCTGAATCATGAGCGCCGAAGAACAGATCAAGGACACCGTGACTGCGCATGACGTGGTCCTTTTCATGAAGGGTACGAAATCCATGCCCCAATGCGGCTTTTCCAGCCGTGTAGCGGGCGTGCTGAACTTCATGGGGGTCGACTATACCGACGTCAACGTCCTCGCCGACGAGGGCGTGAGGCAGGGAATCAAGGATTATTCCGACTGGCCGACGATCCCGCAGCTCTACGTCAAGGGCGAGTTCGTCGGCGGCTGCGACATCATCACCGAGATGACCCTTTCCGGAGAGCTTGACCAGCTCTTCGAGAAGCAGGGCGTCGCCTACGACAAGGCCGCCGCGGAAAAGATCCGCGAGGCCAACGCCTGATCCCACGCGGCTCCGGAGGCCGGCCCTGCAGCGCCCGGGCCGGCCTCCGCCCTCAGGTCTCGCCGCGCGCGCGCTCGACCTCCGCAGCCAGCGATTCCGACCGCGCGGCGAGCTCCGCCATTCTCTCCACCACCTCCGCCGGGATCACGGGCACCTCCACCCGCTCGGGTGCCGCGGCGCGCAGATCCGCCAGTTCCGCTTCGAGCGCGGCCGCCCGAGCCTCGGCACGTTCCACCCTTCGGTCGCCACCCGCCGCCTTGTCGGCCAGCATCAGGCCCGCCATCAGCAGGACCCGCACCTCCGGCAGCCGCCCGATCTGATCCAGCACGCCCTGCGCCTCCGCGTCGAGAAGCCGTGCCGCGGTCAGCAGGAACGCCTCCTCTCCGTCTTGGCAGGCAACCTCGTAATCGCGGCCCCCGATCGTCACGATCTGCTCAGCCATGGTTCCGCTCCCCGTCCTCGCCCAGGAGCGACACGATCGCGTCCAGCTCCGCCCGGTCGCTCCGGCGGGCCGCTCCGAGCGCCTCGATCTCGGTCTGCATCGCACCGTTGATGAGCTCGGCATCGATGTTTTCGGCCGCCGCCTTGCGCAATCGCTCGCAGGTCGTGCGGAGCGTGTCCGAGGCGGCGCGGAGCCGGCCGCGATCCTCCTCGACGGAGGCGAGGAGCCGGCGCGTCTCCGCGAGCTCGGCCTCCATCGCGGCGATCCGCTCCTCGTATTCCGCCCGGCTCGCGCGAAGACGGTCCTGCAGGCTCGCGCTCAGTTCGCGCTCGGCGGCCAGATCGCCCTCGAGGGAGGAGGAACCCTCCGTCGCCGGACCGAGCGCCGCGAGGCCCTTCGCGATCCGGTCGAGCGCGCCATCCATGCGCGCTTGCAATTCGGTGATGTCCTGCATCTGGTCGTCTCTCCCATCTCCCCGGCGCCGCGGCGGCCGCGAATATGCCCCATCTAAGCGCATATCCGGGCGGAGTTCAGCCCCCGGTCCGCGTCTCGACATCCCGGTCCCGCCAGCTACCATCTCGTGCCCAGAGAAGACAGGGAAAGCCGGGCCGCGACCGTGTCGGGCGGATCCGGCCAGGCGAAGAGGAACAGGATCATGACCGTCAGACACGTCGCCCGCGCCGCGGCCCTTGCCATCGCCCTGCCTTGCGGCGCGGCCTCCGCGCAATCCGGTGCGTGCGGCCAGGTCACGATCACCGAGATGAACTGGGCCTCGGGCGCCGTGGTCACCGCCGTCGCCGCGTTCCTGATGGAGCAGGGCTATGGCTGCGACGTCAGCAAGGTCCCCTCCTCGACGAGCCCGGCGATCACCTCGGTGGCGGAGACCGGCCAGCCGGACGTGCTGACGGAACTCTGGACGAACGCGTCGCCCGTCTACGACCGGCTGAAGGAAGAGGGCAAGGTGCAGCCGCTCGCCAATGTCATCACCGGGGCCGACGAGGGGTTCTGGGTGCCCGACTACCTTGTGGAGGAGCATCCGGAACTGGCGACGATCGAGGGCGTGGTAGCCCACCCCGAATGGCTCGGCGGGCGCATCCATCAATGCCCGGACGGCTGGGATTGCAAGACCGTGAACGCCAACATCATCGCCGGGGCAGGTCTCGAGGAGGCCGGCTACGAGATCTTCCAGCACGGGTCCGGCGAGACCATGGCCACCTCAATGGCCGCGGCTTACCAGGATCACGAGCCCTGGATCGGCTATTACTGGTCGCCGAACGCCGTCCTCGGCAAGTACCCCATGGTTCTGGTCGACATGGGGGAGTTCGATCCCGAGGCCCATGCATGCAATTCGCGGGAGGATTGCGAGAATCCGCGGGTCAATCCCTACCCCGAGAGCACGGTGCTGACGGTCGTCACCTCAGACTTCGCCGAAGCGCATCCCGAAGTCACCGAATTTCTCAGCCACATGAGTTTCACCGCCGACCAAATGAATGCGCTCCTCGCCTGGCAGGACGAGAACACCGCCTCGCCCGACGAGACGGCAGTGCATTTCCTTACCACCTACGAGGACACCTGGTCGGGCTGGCTGAACGACAGCGCGCGCGACAAGCTGTCGAACCTCCTGCAATAGGGCGCAAAGCCCGCACCCGTGCCCGTCCGGGTCCGTTTCCCGGCAGGTCCGGCTCACCCGCCGGACCCCATGGCCGCCTCTCTTCCGGCATCGTGCAGATCGGCCACGCGGCCGCCAAGGCGCCTCGCCCGTCTTCACCGCCGGCCGGGCCTTCCCGCCCGACATCCGCCGTCCCGCGGGGCGGATGAACAGGGGAGTGCCGGTCATGCGAGGTCCGTCTCGCGCCGGGCCCAATTTCCCGCGCGGTGGCCTCGGGGCTGGCGAAGCCCCCATCGCCAGTGCGGCGGTGGAGATCACGATGGCCTCGGCGAAGGGGTAGGGATGCGACCCGTCCCACAGACCGGGCGGGGCGGGCGGATCGGCGGCGACATCGGCGAGGCGGCGATGCGCCTCCACCGGACGGCCGGTCAGGCCGCTCCAGGTCGCGCCGTCGCGCAGGCCGAAAACGGCGATGTCCCTGGCTTGATGGTGCTCGAACTCACCGCACCGCCCTTCAGAACGGCGACTCGGAACAGGCCAGGAATCTTCGCGGCGTCGGCCCGGAGTTCGCGGTAGGGGGGATGAAAGACGCCCTGCACCGCCGCCTGCGCCCGACCCGGATCGAGCATCCGGCAGACCGTATTGGCGCAGGGTCCCGATAAGCGGAGGGTTCCGGTCCGGTCGAATTGCTTTCGCGGGCGCCGATTCGCGGGCGAGATACACGAGGGTTCGATCCCCTACACCGTTAGCGCGACGCCCGACGCACCCTATCCCGTGACGCTCATCACCGAGGCCCCCGACGAGTCGATCGGCGGGGAAGATTTCCGCCTCGCGCATGAAGCGCAGTTCCGGACGGTTCTCGCCGTGGCAGACCTCCTCGACGCAGAGTCGGAAAACTGACCGCGCATCCTCGCGGCTATGCGTCAATCGAAGGCGCTTTGCCGTGCCCCGGGAGGGAGGGACGCCAGGGCCTTGATGGTGTCGCCCCTTCTCGCCGGGGCTCTCTTGAATGTCGGGCTCGACGCTGCGACACGTCCCGTCCTTCTTGCAGCGACCTTCGAACCGCGTTTGAGAACCGTGCTCCTCGCCGCTCTCGGTATTGGCGCCCAACTCGCGAACTTCGCCTCTGTTCCGAGCTGCGGGGCTGGAGGAGCCCCATGCAAGTTGCCACGCCCGAGCAACTCCGCTCGCGGAACCCGGAAAAACCCGGCATAACCCGCCGAGCCAGGGTGACATCCAAGACGACCGGCTGACGGAAAGACGATGAAAAACGAAAACGAATCAGTGGCCCGGGGGGCGTCACGGCTTTCCGTCGCCCCGATGATGGACTGGACCGACCGCCATTGCCGCTTCTTCCACAGGATCCTCTCGGGGCGGACGCTGCTCTATACCGAGATGGTCGCGGCACCGGCGCTGGTCCGCGGTGGCGCGCGGCACCTGCTGCGTTTCGATCCCGCCGAGCATCCCGTCGCGCTGCAGCTCGGCGGATCCGACCCCGCGGAGCTCGCCTGTGCCGCCCGGATCGGCGCCGAGGAGGGTTACGACGAGATCAACCTCAATGTCGGCTGCCCCTCGGACCGGGTGCAGTCCGGCGCCTTCGGCGCGGTGTTGATGCGCGAGCCGGAGCTGGTGGCGGAATGCTGCGCCGCGATGATTGCCGCCCAGCCGCGCGAGGTGACGGTGAAGTGCCGCCTCGGCGTCGACGCGCAGGTCGCAGAGGAGGTGCTGCCGGCCTTCCTCGCGGCGCTGCGCGGCGCCGGGATCGGGCG
This sequence comes from uncultured Alphaproteobacteria bacterium, assembly GCA_963829665.1. Taxonomy (GTDB): domain Bacteria; phylum Pseudomonadota; class Alphaproteobacteria; order Rhodobacterales; family Rhodobacteraceae; genus Palleronia. The sequence goes on from CAWHJL010000002.1 coordinate 175,843, forward strand.
GGTTATCGTCCATGCGCGCAAGGCCTGGCTCCAGGGCCTCAGTCCCAAGGAGAACCGCGACGTGCCGCCGCTCGATTACGGCCTCGTCCACCGGATGAAGGCCGCCTTCCCGGACCTGCATCTCTCGGTCAACGGCGGCATCGCCGATCTCGATGCCGCCGAGGCGCATCTCGCCGCCGGCATGGACGGGGTGATGCTCGGGCGCGCCGCCTATCACGATCCCGCCCTGCTGCTCGCGGCCGACCGGCGCCTCCATGGCGCCGGCGGCCGGCCGCTGACGCGGGAGCAGGCGGCGCTGGCCATGATTCCCCATGCCGAGCGCCACCTGGCCGAGGGCGGGCGGCTGCACCAGGTGACGCGCCACATGCTCGGCCTGTTCGCCGGCCTTCCGGGCGCGCGGGCCTGGCGGCGGATCCTGTCGGAGGGTGCGGGGCGCCCCGGCGCCGGCACCGGCCTCATCCGCGAGGCGCTGGATCAGGTGGTCGCGCGCGCCGCCTGATTCCGCCGGCACGACCGGCCCCGGCCTAGCGCTTCAGCCGCCCGGCGCGTCCGCCGCGGCGGACCCGCAACCGTCCGGCGCGGTCCGGCAGTTCGGCCATGATCCGGCTCCGCTCCTCGGGCTCCATGGCGGTCCAGCGGGCGATCTCGTCCACGGTCCGCAGGCAGCCGGCGCAGAGCCCGGCATCGGGATGGATCATGCAGATGCTGACGCAGGGGCTCTCGATCCCGTCGCGCCGCCACGATTCGTCGCTCATCCGATCCTCATATCCGCGCCAGCCGGTCGAGCGCCCCCTGCAGGATGTAGGCGGCCGCGACCTGATCCACGACCGCCGCCCGTTTCGCCCGCGAGGCGTCCGCCTCGAGAAGCGCGCGCTCCGCGGCCACCGTCGAGAGCCGCTCGTCCCAGAATACCATCGGCAGGTCAACGATCCGTTGCAGGTTCCGCGCGAAGGCGCGGGTGGATTGCGCGCGGGGGCCCTCGCTGCCGTCCATGTTGCGCGGCAGGCCGAGGACGAGGCCGCCGATCTCTCGCGCCGCCGCGATCTCGGTGAGCCGGGCCGCGTCGAGGGTGAACTTCCTGCGCCGCACCACCTCGAGCGGCGAGGCGACGGACCGCATCCGGTCGGAGACCGCGACGCCGATGGTCCTGGTGCCGAGATCGAGCCCGATCAGCGCGCGCATCGGCGGCAGCGCGGCGGCGAAGGCGGCCACGTCGTCATGGATTCCGGCGCCGCCGGGCGGAGGGCGGGCAGGGGCACTCACTCCAGCACGCCGGCGGCGCGCGCCGCCTCCTCGAGGGCGGCGATGTCGTCGGGCTGGTTGGCGAAGACCTGCCGGCTCTCGGTGAAGATCGCCTGCGCCCGCTCCCGCTCGCCGAGCACGCCGAGCGCCCGGATGAGCCGCGCCCACTCGGGCGCCGGGCCGCCCTCGGTCGCCAGCCGCTCGCCGAGCCGCTCGACCATGGAGCGGATCATCTGCTGCCGCGCCGCGGGGTCCATGTCCCGGGCCGCCGCCATGTCCTCGGCCGAGGGGCCCGGCGGCGCGGTTCCGGCAGGCTCGGGCGGCAGTTCGTAGTCGATCCCGGCCAGCGCCGCGACCTGGCCGATCCGGGCGCGGATGGGCGCGACCCACGGCGCCCCCGGCGGCGCCGATTCAAGAAGCGGCCGCCAGATGCGGAAGGCGAGGTCGGGCCGCCCGGTTTGCGCCAGCGTCAGCCCCTTGTAGAACGCCGCCCTGCCGTCGCCCGGGTCCCGCGCCAGCGCTGCGTCGAAGGCCGCCTCGGCCTCCCGCGTCACGAATCCGCCTGCCGCGAGGACCAGCATCTCGCCGAGAAACGAGCGCTCCTCCGCCGGGGCCTCCGTGCCGAGAAGCGCCACCAGTCGCTGCTGCGCGCGCGCCGCGGCCGGGTAATTGCCGAGCCGCGCCTCGTTGCGCGCCAGGAGCCGCCAGCCCTGGGGGTCCTCCTGGCGGGTCTCCATCGCGCTGCGGAGCCGCTCCAAGAGCTGGGCGAAGTCCGGGTCGGGCTCCACCGGCGGCGGCAGCGACGCCGCCGCGCGCGTCTCCGCCTCCGCTTGGCTGGGGCGGTCCGCGCGCCGCTCGGCGGCCTCCGCGAGCCGCTTCTCGATCGGCAGGTCGGGATAGCCCGGCGCGCCGAGCCAGACATAGAGCGCCACCACCCCCGCCGAGCCCAGCACCAGCACCGCCGCGCCGCCCGCCAGCCGCACCGCCCGCGGCGCCTCGCCCGCCGGCGCCCGCCGCGCCCGGTCGGCGGCCAGCAGCCGGCGCGCCACCTCCGCCCGCGTGCGCTCCGCCTCGTCGCCAGAGAGCACGCCGCGCGCGATGTCGCGGTCGATCTCGGCGAGCTGGTCGCGGTAGACCCCGAGCTCCGGCGCCGCATCAGCCTGCCCGTGCCCGCGCCACAGCGTGAGCACGACCGGCAGGAAGCCGAGGGCCGCGAGGGCCAGACCGATGAGCCAGAACGTCATGGCGATCTCCTACCGGCTCGCGCGGCCGGGGGAAAGCGGCCGGGTCAGGCTGCCGCACCGCCCATGTCGCAAAACCTGTCGAACCTGCCGCGCGCGCGCATCATCGCCGCCGGGCGCTTTCCTAAGAGGGGTGCGAGGGGACGCCCGGGGGAGGGCCGAGATGACACGCCGCTATTCCGCCTTCGCCATCGCCCGCGAGGCGCTGCGCAACCATACCGGCTGGACCCGCGCCTGGGCCAGCGCCTCGCCCCGGTCGCGCTACGACGCGGTCATCGTCGGCGCCGGCGGCCACGGGCTCGCCACCGCCTACTGGCTGGGCCGCAACCACGGCATCACCGACGTCGCGGTGATCGAGAAGGGCTGGCTCGGCGGCGGCAATACCGGCCGCAACACCACGATCATCCGCTCGAACTACCTGCAGGACGCCTCCGCCGCCCTCTACGAAAAGTCCCGCTCGCTCTACGAGACGATGAGCCAGGACCTGAACTACAACGTGATGTACTCGCCCCGCGGTGTGCTGATGCTGGCGCAGACCGAACACGAGGTCCGCGGCTATCTCCGCACCGCCCACGCCAACAGGCTCCAGGGCATCGACACCGAGTTCGTCGGCCCGGCCCGGGTCAAGCAGCTCTGCCCGATCCTCAACGTCGAGGGGCCGCGCTACCCGGTCCTCGGCGGGCTCTGGCAGCCCCGCGCCGGCACCGCGCGCCACGACGCGGTGGCCTGGGGCTATGCCCGCGCCTGTTCCGGCATGGGCATGGACATCGTCGAGCAATGCGAGGTCACCGGGATCAATCGCGAGGGCGGCCGCGTCACCGGCGTCGAGACGACGCGCGGGCCGATCGCCTGCGGCAAGCTCGGCATCGTCGTCGCCGGCCATTCCTCGCGCCTCGCCGACATGGCGGGCTTCCGCCTGCCGATCGAGAGCGTGCCGCTGCAGGCGCTCGTCTCCGAACCGATCAAACCCTGTATGGACATCGTCGTCATGGCCAACACTGTGCACGGCTACATGAGCCAGTCCGACAAGGGCGAAATGGTCATCGGCGGCGGCACCGACGGCTACAACGCCTATACCCAGAGGGGCTCCTTCCACCATGTCGAGGAGACGGTGCGCGCCCTGGTGGAGACCTTCCCGATGATCTCCCGCCTCCGCATGCTGCGGCAATGGGGCGGCATCGTGGACATGACCGGCGACCGCTCGCCGATTCTGTCGACGACGCCGGTGGAGAACATCTTCGTCAATTGCGGCTGGGGCACCGGCGGCTTCAAGGCGACGCCCGGATCGGGCTGGGCCTTCGCCGAGCTGATGGCCACGGGGCACTCGCCGCTGACCGAGGCGTTCTCGCTGTCGCGCTTCCGCGAGGGCCGCTTCATCGACGAGAGCGTCGCCGCCGGGGTGGCGCATTGATGGCCGCCGATCCGAAAGGTCCGGAGCGGATGCGCGAGGATCTCGCCGATATGCGGACGCCGGAGATCGCCATGTTCGGTGGCATCTGCTTCCCTTACGAAGGGCACGTGGTCGCCGGCGTGACTCGCTCGGCGGCGGTCTTCCGGGTCGGCCGCGCCGCCTGGGCCGAGGCCCTCGCACGGCCGGGAACAACGGAGATGCGGATGACCGCGCGCCCGATGACCGGCATCGTGGAGCTCACGCCCGCCGGCGCTGCCGACGACGACCAGCGCCGCGTGCCGCGCGATCCGGCGGTTGCCAACGCCCTCAGCCCTGCCGCCGAAGGAGCCCGTCTGAGCCGCCGCCGCACCGCCGCGCGCCGTGTCGCCGCGACCCCGCCCGCCGGTCCCGTCGCCGGACCTGCCGGAACGATCTTGACGCCGGGGAACACAGCCTTCACAACCCCAGATTGTGAAGCGCCCGAGACTGCGAGGGGTCCGGCCCGGACGACAGCGATCGCGTCGCGCCGGGCGCCCGCGCCAGGACATCCTCGGGCGGCAACGGGTCCGGCGGCGGCTCGGGCGGCGGCGACAGCCGGATTTGACCGCCCGAACCGCCCGACAGCGGCGCCGGCCGCGCTGATCGCCCGGCCGCGCCACGGGCGCGCCCTTCTTCGGGAGGGCGCGCCATGCTGACCCTCGACTGTCCCCATTGCGGCGCGGCCTGCGACGAGACCGAGCTCGCGGGCGGCGGCGAGGCGCATCTCCTGCGCCGCGGCCCCGGCTCCGAGGCGGCCGATTTCGAGGCCTATCTTTTCCTGCGCCGCAATCCGAAGGGCGTGCATTTCGAGCGCTGGCGCCACGCGATGGGCTGCGGCAAGTGGTTCCACGCCGCCCGCCACACCGTGACCATGCAGGTCTTCGGCACCTATTGCGCGCAGGCGACGGAGCCGCCGCAGGAGATCCGCGACCGGATCGAGGCGGCGCATCCGGGCTCGGCCCGGTCGAACGGGAGGACGTGACGATGGCGCATCGTCTGGCACGGGGCGGCCGCCGGATCGACCGCACGCGGCGGCTGTTCTTCACCTTCGACGGCACCAACCAGTCGGGCTATGCCGGCGACAGCGTGGCCTCGGCGCTGATCGGTTCCGGCCGCATGGTGATGGGCCGCTCCTTCAAGTATCACCGTCCCCGCGGCCCCGTCGCCAGCGGACCCGAGGAGCCGAACGCGCTTCTGGGTCTGGGGCAGGGCGGCCGCTTCGAGCCTAATGCTCGCGCCACCCAGGCGCCGCTCCACGAGGGGCTGGTGGCGACGAGCCAGAACCGCTGGCCGAGCCTCGACTGGGATCTGGGCGCGGTGAACTCGGCGCTGTCGCGCTTCCTGCCGGCGGGCTTCTACTACAAGACCTTCCTTTGGCCGCGGAGCTTCTGGAAGCGGGTCTACGAGCCCGTCATCCGCCGCTCCGCCGGCCTCGGCCGGCCGCCGGAGGGGCCGGACGCCGACCGCTACGAGCACCTGAACCTGCATTGCGACCTGGCCATCGTCGGCGGCGGCGTCGCCGGCCTCGCCGCGGCACTCGATGCGGGCCGCGCCGGCCGCCGCGTGATCCTCATGGAGCAGGACAGTCTCTGGGGCGGGCGCACGATCACCGATGGCGGTATCGACGGCACGACCCTGTCCGGCAAGGCGCCGGCGGAGTGGGTGGACGCGGTCGTCGCCGAACTGTCGGCGATGGAGACCGTGACCCTGCGTCTGAACCTCATGGGGGCGGGGGTCTACGATCACGGCTATCTCCTGGCGCATGAGCGGCTGACCGACGCCACCCCCGGCGCGCCCGGTCCCCGCCACCGGCTCTGGCGCATCCGCTGCGGCCACATCGTCACCGCCACCGGCGCCATCGAGCGTCCCCTCCCCTTCGCCGGCAACGACGTGCCAGGCGTGATGCTCGCCTCCGCCATGCGCGACTTCGTCTGCGACTACGCGGTGACGCCGGGGCGGCGGGTGATCCTCGTGACCAACAACGACGACGCCTACCGCACCGCGCTCGCGCTCCACGATGCCGGCGTGGAGGTTCCGGTGATCGCCGATGCCCGCGAGCAGGCGGAGGGCGACCTTCCCATGCGCGCCCGCGACCGCGGCATCGAGATCATGACCGCCACCGGCATTGCCAGGGTCGAGGGCCGGATGCGTGTCGAGCGCGTGGCGCTCTGCAACATCTCCGGCACCGGCACCGTCACCCGCAAGATCACCTGCGACGGCGTCGCCATGTCGGGAGGCTGGTCGCCCGTGCCGCATCTCTGGTCGCATTGCGGCGGCAAGCTGCTGTGGGACGACGCGCGCGCGTTCTTCGCCCCCGATCCCGAGCGTCCGCCCCTGGGCGCCGACGGCCGCGGCATGGTTTCCGTCGTCGGCGCGGCCGCCGGGCAGCTCAGCTTGCGCGACATGGACTCCGACGGAACTCCGACAGGACTCCGACAGGACTCCGACGCGCCCTCCGAGGCCCCGATCCGCCCGGTCTGGATCATGCCGGAGCACGCCGGGCCGGATCTCCGCGCCAGGATGTTTCTCGACTACCAGAACGACGTGAAGGTCTCCGACGTGCAGCTCGCCGCCCGCGAGGGCTTCGTCTCCGTCGAGCACCTAAAGCGCTATACCACGCTCGGCATGGCGACGGACCAAGGGAAACTAAGCAACATCAACGGGCTGGCGATCCTGTCTCAGGTAAAGGGCGAACCCGTCCCGCAGGTCGGCACCACCACCTTCCGCCCGCCCTACGTGCCGATCTCGATGGGCTCCGTCGCCGGCGAGGCGCGCAGCGACGTCTTCCAGCCGCTGCGCCGCACGCCGCTCCACGACTGGCACGAAAAGGCCGGCGCTGCCTGGGAACCCATCGGCCACTGGCGCCGCCCCTACTGCTACCCGAAGCCCGGCGAATCGAAAGAGGCCGCGGTGGCGCGGGAAGTGTTGAACGTCCGCGACAATGTCGGCATCCTCGACGCCTCGACCCTGGGCAAGATCGTCGTGACGGGTCCCGATGCCGGCGCGTTCCTCGACCGCGTCTACACCAACATGATGTCGTCGCTGCCGCCCGGCCGCTGCCGCTACGGGCTCATGTGCTCGGAGAACGGCTTCCTGATGGATGACGGCGTCGTCGCCCGGCTCTCCGAGCACAGCTTCCTCTGCCACACCACGACCGGCGGCGCGGACCGCATTCACGCCCATATGGAGGAGTGGCTGCAGACCGAATGGTGGGACCTCGAGGTCTTCACCTCGAACGTCACGGAGCAATGGGCGCAGATCGCCGTGGTCGGCCCCAACGCCCGCAAGGTGCTGGACGCGCTCGGCGGCATCGACGTCTCGAAGGAGGCGATGAGGTTCATGGACTGGACGGAGGGCGAGATCGCCGGACTGCCGGCGCGTGTCTTCCGCATCTCGTTCTCGGGCGAGCTCAGCTTCGAGATCGCGGTGCCCGCGAGCCGCGGCCGCGAGCTCTGGGACCGGCTTCTCGACGCCGGCGGCGTGCACGCGATCCGCCCCTACGGCACCGAGGCGCTCCACGTCCTGCGCGCCGAGAAGGGCTTCATCATGATCGGCGACGAGAGCGACGGCACCGTCATCCCGCAGGATCTCAACATGCAATGGGCGATCTCGAAGAAGAAGGACGACTATATCGGCAAGCGCGCCCAGGAGCGCGTGCACATGGCCGGGCCGGACCGCTGGAAGCTCGTCGGCCTCGAAACCCTCGACGGCTCGAAGCTGCCCGAGGGCGCCTATGCCGTGGCCGAGGGGAATAACGCCAACGGTCAGAGGAACACGCAGGGCCGCGTCACCTCCACCTATTTCTCGCCCACGCTGAAGAAGGGCATCGCCATGGGGCTGGTCCTGCACGGCCCTGACAGGCGGGGCGAGGTGCTGGACTTTCCCGGAATTGACGGGCGCGTCACCCGGGCGCGCATCTGCGATCCGGTCTTCTACGACCCGGAAGGAACCAAGCAGGATGCCTGAACCCCTGACCGCGCTCCGCGGCGCCGCGTTCCGCGGCTACGTCACCGTCCGCGAGGACCGGCCGCGCGGCATGGTGCAGCTGAAGGGCGACCTCGCCGGCTCCGCGATGCGGGACGCGCTGATGGTCGTCGCCGGTGCGTCGGTGCCCGAGCCGCTTCGCATCGTCTCGGGCAATGCCGGCGAGGTCGCGTGGATGGCCCCGGACGAACTGCTCGTAATGCTCCCCAATTCCAGTGCGGCCGGGGCCGTCCAATTGCTGCGCGAGGCATTGTCCGGCACGCCCCATCTCGCTCTCGACGTCTCCGACATGCGCGCTGGGATCCGGCTCGAAGGCGCGGGCCTGCGCGAGGTGCTGGCGAAGGTGACGCCGGTGGACATGGCGCCGGGCGCCTTCGAGCCGGGCGCGTTCCGGCGCACGCGACTGGCGCAGATCGCCGCCGCGGTCTGGCTGTCGGAGCCCGGGACGGCGCATGTCCTGTGCTTCCGCTCGGTCGCCCGCTACGCCTTCGACGTGCTCGCCGCGGGGGCCCGCGAGGGCGGCGAGGTGGGTGTCTTCCAGACTTTCCGGACCTCTCCCGCGGCCTAGGTCGTTGCTCACGGGCAAGGGGCGGTTCCGCCACCCCGGCCGAGAGATTCACGCGACCGAAAGGACATCCGATGGCTTTCGAACTCCCCGATCTTCCCTATTCCCACGACGCGCTGGCCGACAAGGGCATGAGCCGCGAGACGCTGGAATACCACCACGACATTCACCACAAGGCCTATGCCGACAAGACCCAGGAGATGACCAAGGGCTCCGAATGGGAAGGCAAGGCGATCGAGGAAATCGTGCGCGGCACCTACGACAAGAACGCGGTCGCCCAGTCCGGCCTGTTCAACAACGCCTCGCAATACTGGAACCATTGCCAGTTCTGGGAAATGATGACGCCCGAGAGCAAGGGCATGCCCTCCGAGTTGGAGACGGCGCTCACCGACAGCTTCGGGTCGGTCGACAAGTTCAAGGACGAGTTCGCCGCCAAGGGCGGCGGCCAGTTCGGCTCCGGCTGGGCCTGGCTCGTCAAGGACACCGATGGCGGCCTCAAGATCACCTCCACAGAGAACGGGGTGAATCCGCTCTGCTTCGGCCAGACCGCGCTCCTGGGCTGCGACGTGTGGGAACATTCCTACTACATCGACTTCCGCAACAAGCGGCCGGCATATCTGCAGAACTTCCTCGACAACCTGGTGAACTGGGAGAACGTGGCGAGCCGGATGTGATCATCCGGTTGCCGCGAGATCCGAAGGGCCGGCCGTCGCGCCGGCCCTTCCTGCATCCGGAGGACCGATGCTCATCTCGATGGAACCCCTGACCGCCGAGACCGTGGCGCTGCTGCGCGCGCCGATGGAGATGCCCGCCGGCATGGGCTTCCAGCCGATCTCCATGGAGGCCGCGCTCGACGAGCACGCAGGTCACCGTGTCGTCGCGACCCTCGCTTTGGCCGACGATGCCGACAGCGCCGCCGCGGCAGCGTGGCTCTGGGAGCGGATCGAGGAGGAGGCGCCGCTCGTCGTCACCGTCGCCGGCACAAAGGCGCGGGTCGGCGAAGCCGCCGCCATCGCTTGGCTCATCGACCGCGGTCGCGCCGAGAGCTGAGGAACCGGCCCCCGGGCGGGCTCGTTTTCCCCGTGACACCAGACGGAAAGGATTCGCCATGGCCGAGCGCAAGAGATCGAACGACGGGGGCAGCGAAGTCGAGAACTATCTAGACGACGCCACGGAGGCGCCCGGACATTCGGGGCGCGCGGGCGGCGAACTGGAGCGCAAGGTCGGCTCCCGCGACGAGGAACGCCAGAGCAAGAACCACGAAGGCCCGACCCGCGTCACGAAGGACGATGAGAAGGGTGAGGGCAATCTCGGCGGCCTCCACGGCACCGGGGACGAGGAAGGAAAGGGAAGCTGACCATGGCTGCGAGGCTCACGAAGGGAACATGGGTCCTGATCGCCGACGGCGAAAAGGCGCTGGTGCTCGAGAACCAGACCGATCATGAGGACCCCTTCCTGACCGTCCTCACCAAGGAGGAGCAGGAGAACCCGCCCGACCGCGAGCAATCGGCGAATCGGCGTGGCCGGTTCAATGATGGCAGCGGCGTGCATCGGTCGGCGGTCGAGGACACCGACTGGCACCAGCTCGCCAAGGACCGCTTCGCCGACGATCTGGCCGAGATGCTCTACAAGCGCGCCCACCGCAACGCCTTCAGCGAGATCGTCATCGTCGCCGCGCCCGGCGTCCTGGGCGAACTCCGCCGGAAGATGCACCAGGAGGTCCGGAGCCGGGTGATCGGCGAGGTGCCGAAGACGCTGACCAATCACGGGCTCGACGACATCGAGCGGATCGTCCGCGACGAGCTCGAGGCCGCTTGAGGCCTCTCAGTCCCGCCCGCGATAGGGCGGGACGTATTGCATCGCCATGTCCCAGGGGAAGAAGATCCAGGTGTCCTGGCTCACCTCGGTGACGAACGTATCGACCTGTCCGCGGCCCTTGGGCTTGGCGTAGACGGTGGCGAAATGCGCGGCCGGGTAGAGCGCCCGGACGATTTCCAGGGTGCGCCCCGAATCCACGAGATCGTCGACGATCAGCACGCCGCGCCCGTCGCCCATGGTGACGGTGTCCGGCGCCTTCAGCACCCGGGCCTCCGATTGAGTCTGGTGGTCATAGGACCTCACGCTGATCGTGTCGACGACGCGGATGTCGAGCTCCCGGGCGACGATCATCGCCGGCGCCATGCCGCCCCGCGTGATCGCCACCACCGCGCGCCAGCCGCCGCCCGGCGCGCCGGGGCCAGCTTCCGGGCCCATCCCGTCGAGCCGCCATGCCAGCGCGCGGGCGTCACGGTGGAGCTGGTCCCAGCTGACGTGGAAACCCTTCTCATGCGGCAGGCGGTCGGTCATCGCGGCTCTCCTTTCAGCTCAGCGCCACCTTCAGGCCCAGCGATCCGAGCAGGGTGCCCATGACGCGGTCGAGCCATCCCTTCGCCCGGCCATAGGCACGCCGCGCCCGGTCGAGCGAGAAGGCCCGCGCCACCAGGAGGTACCAGGCGGCCTCGACCCAGAGGATGTTGAGGAGCACGATCGCGCGGTCGCCCGCATCCGCCGCCGCCGGAACGAGTCCGACGAAGACCGCGCCGAAGAAGATTGCGGGCTTGGGGTTGGCGAGCTGCGCCGCGAGCCCCAGCCGCATTGCCGCGACGGGCCCCCGCGGCGCGGCGCCCGGCGCCATCTCTGGCATCGGGTCGCGGGCATGGCGCCACATGGCGATGCCGATCCCGACCAGCACCAGCCCGCCGCCGACTTTCAGCGCCACGAAGAGCAGCGGCACGATCTCGAAGAGGAGCGCGAGCCCGGCCAGCGCCGCCGTCCCCCAGAGCGCCGCGCCGAGCCCGAATCCCGCTGCCAGCGCCGCGGCCGGACGGAACCCTTCCGTCGCCGCGGTGCGCACCGACAGGACGAAGGCCGGTCCGGGAGAGATCGCCGCCAGCAGATGCGCGACGGCGACGCCGACGAAGGCCGCGAGGCTCATGCCGGCGCTCCGCACCGGGTCGCGGGCCGGGCCGCGGAGCGAAAGGGCAGGGGGCGCGCCCCCATCTCAGTCGCGCTCGAGCGCCGGGGCGTCGACCGCCTTCATGCCCACGACATGGTAGCCGGCATCCACGTGCAGCACCTCGCCGGTCACCGCGGAGCCCAGATCGCTCAGGAGGTAGAGCGCGGACTTGCCGACCTCCTCCTGCGTCACGTTTCGCCGGAGTGGCGAATTGTGCTCGTTCCACTTCATTATGTAGCGGAAATCGCCGATCCCGCTCGCCGCCAGGGTCTTGATCGTGCCGGCGCTGATCGCGTTCACGCGGATGCCGTCGCGGCCCAGATCCTCGGCGAGGTAGCGAACCGAGGCTTCGAGCGCGGCCTTCGCCACGCCCATCACGTTGTAATGCGGCATGACCTTCTCGGCGCCGTAATAGGTGAGCGTCAGCGCCGCCCCGCCCGGTCCCATGAGCTTTTCCGCCCGCTGCAGGGCGGCGGTGAAGGAATAGCAGGAGATGTCGAGCGAGCGCTGGAAGTTCTCCCGGCTGGTATCGACATAGCGCCCGCGCAGCTCCGCCTTGTCGGAAAAGCCGATGGCATGGACCACGAAGTCGAGCCCGCCCCAGCGCTCCCGCAGCGTCTCGAAAAGCGCGTCGAGCGAGGCCATGTCGTCAACGTTGCACTCGATCAGCAGATCCGATCCGAGCGATCCGGCGAGCGGCCCGACCCGCTTCTTCAGCTGTTCGCCCTGGTAGGAAAAGGCGAGCACCGCGCCGGCCTCGGCCAGTGCCTTGGCGACCCCCCAGGCGATGGATTTGTCGTTGGCGAGTCCCATGATCAGGCCGCGCTTGCCCGCCATCAATTTATCCGCCATGTGCCGCCCCACGCTGCCTGCCCTCGCGGTGGGCAATAGGCCAAGGACCTGGTGGCATCAAGACCCGGGGAGGGAGCGCAAATGTCCGCGATTTCCAGCATATTCGGAACCACGGATCCGATCGCGCTGATCGCCGACTGGCTCGCCGAGGCGGCCGTTAGCGAACCCGGCGATCCCAACGCCATCGCCCTCGCAACGGTCGATCCCGCCGGGCTGCCGAATGTCCGCATCGTGCTCCTGAAGGAGATCGAGGCGGATGCCTTCCTCTTCTACACCAACTACGAAAGCGCCAAGGGCAGGGAGATCGAGGCCGCCGGCAATGCCGCCTTCTGCCTGCACTGGAAGACGCTGCGCCGCCAGGTCCGGGTGCGCGGACCCGTCACCCGGGAGGATGGCGCGCAGGCGGATGCCTATTACCGCTCCCGCGGGCTGGGCTCGCGCCTCGGCGCCTGGGCCTCCGCGCAATCGCGCCCGCTGCCCGATCGCCGGACGCTCCTCGACCGGGTGGAGGAAGCCCGCGCCCGCCACGGCACCGATCCCGCCCGGCCGCCCTTCTGGGGCGGCTACCGCCTGCGCCCCGTCGAGATCGAGTTCTGGCAGGACGGGGCCGACCGTCTGCACGATCGCGAACGCTGGTCGCGGGACGGGACTTCGGGCGATTGGTATGTAAAAAGACTTTTTCCGTAACGTGAATTTGCGTAAGGGAAGTGGTTAAAGCTGGTTCCGGGCGATTTGGGCGCCCGGTATGCTGGAGCACTGTGTTAAGATGGGGCTGGCGGCCCGCAAGCTGCCAAAGGGGGCGGAGATGTCCGAAGGAGAATCGCATCACGGACGCGAGGTGACCGGGAGGGTCAAGTGGTTCGACGGGACGAAGGGCTACGGCTTCGTCGTCTCGGAGGTGATACCACGCGACATCCTCCTGCATGCCAACGTGTTGCGCAATTTCGGTCAGAACAGCGTTGCCGACAACAGCGTCATGACGATCCGCGTCATCGAGACCGATCGCGGCGTCCAGGCCCAGGAGGTGATCTGGATCGACCCTCCCGAACCCGAGATCCTGGCCGACCACGCCGAGCGAAACCGGGCGGAGGAGATCATGCCCGATGGCGGGCCTCTTGAGCCCGCCCGGGTCAAGTGGTTCGATCGCGCAAAGGGATTCGGCTTCGCCAACGTCTTCGGCGACGGCGAGGACGTGTTCATCCATATAGACGTTCTGCGCCGCTCCTCGCTGGCCGATCTGGAACCCGGCGAGGCGATCGCCGTCCGGGTGGCCGACGGCGCGCGGGGCAAGCTCGCGACACAGGTATCCGTATGGGAAACGGCGATCACGCGTATCGAGGAAGAGGCGTGGCAGGGCAGCGAGGCGGCCGAATAGCCCGCGCCGCGCTCTTTGTGGCGCTGCTGCTCGGGCTCGGTGGCCCGGCCGCGGCCGCCTGCGACCCGGGAACGGCAGATCTGCGCGGCGACTGGGGCAGTGTGCGCTTCCGCGTCGCCCTGGCGGACGACCCGGCGGAGCGGGCCCAGGGTCTCATGAATGTCGAGCACCTGCCGCGGATGGCGGGGATGCTCTTTCTCTACGACCGCTCCCAGCCGGCCAACTTTTGGATGCGCAACACCCTCATCCCGCTCGACATGATCTTCCTCGACACGACCGGAACGGTGACGCGGGTGCACGAGAACGCGGTGCCCCTCGACGAGACGCCGATCCCGGGCGGCGAGGAGGTACGCGCCGTGCTCGAGGTGAATGGCGGCATGGCAGACCAACTCGGCATCGAGGAGGGCACGGAGCTGCGTCATCCCGGGCTGCCCCAGGACCGGGCCGTCTGGCCCTGCGAGTAGCGCTCGCGCCACCCTCCGCACCCAGCTTGCCGCTTTCCAGAGACGCCGCGAGGGTCTAGAGAGACGCCGTCGGGGCGTAGCGCAGCCTGGTAGCGCATCTGCTTTGGGAGCAGAGGGTCGGAGGTTCGAATCCTCTCGCCCCGACCATCCCGAATCGGTCCGCCGTTGCCGTTTCCGAGTATCGGCGAGGGGTGGCGGACCCGCGCGGGGCGCTCCCGGCCGCGAGACGGCGCCGGCGGCGCCGGACCGCCTGCGCCTGCCCGTCGAACCACGGCAACCCTGCCGCCTTGCGCGCCACCCTCCCGTCTCTCCTCGCCCCGTCACGCGTCATCCGGTCCGCTTGCCGACGAACGCGAAGGCCGCGCCCTGCGGAACCGGTCAGGCCGTCGCCTCGAAGATCGGCGCGAAGCTGCCCCAGATCATGCGCGCGCCGTCGAAGGGCATGTCGATCTCCTGCCACCGGGAGTCGGCCTCCATGGCGGCCTCGCATCTCTTGCAGGTCTCCCTGTCGGGCCACACCATCCAGCTGAAGCAGACGGTCTCCCCCTCCTTCAGATCGACCGCACGGAGGAAGTCGGTGCGCTTGCCCTCGGGCACTTCGTCGCCCCAGGCCTCCATGATCTCGAGCGCGCCGTATTCCCTGAACAACTCCCAGGCCTTGCGCGCGCAGGCGACATAGGCGTCGCGGTTCCTGTCCGGAACAGGGGTGACAAATCCGGCGACGTAGCTCATGCGGTCTCTCCCTGGCGCGCGGCCCTCTCGTCGAGCCATTTGCGGAACCCCGGCGGCGGTGCCCCGGTGAAGCCGGCCATCTGGGCGTCGAGGGCGCGGGCGAAGGCCGGCCGCGCCGTGCCCCGCGCGACATAGGCGTCAAGGCTCGGATGGGCGCCCAGCAGATCCGTGCCTTCGAGCATCCGCAGGACCGACACCATCACCAGATCCCCCGCCGAGAAGGCGCCGGCATACCATTCCGCGGCGCCGAGCCGGTCCGCGGCCTCCGACAGCCGCTGCGCGATCCGCGTCTCGATCGCCGGCACCCGCGGCGCCGACCAGGGCTCGCCGGCCTCGAAGATCGTCGCCGCCGCCCGGTCCATGATCGGCGGCTCCACCGTGTTCAATGCCGCGAAGAGCCATTCGAGTGCCATGGCCCGGGCGCGCGGAGTCTCCGGCATCAGGCCCGGAAACCGCTCCGCCACATGCCAGACGATGGCGCCACTCTCGAAGAGCGTCAGATCGCCCTCCTCGTAGGTCGGCACCTGGCCGAAGGGCTGGCGGGCGCGATGCGCCGCCTGTTTCTGCTCGCCCTGGGCGAGGCTGCGCACGGCATAGGATCGGCCGACCTCCTCGAGCGCCCAGCGCACCCGAAGGTCGCGGACCTGGCCCCTGGCGAAGTCGGGCACCCAGTCGTAGGCGGTGATGGTCACCTGCGCGTTCGGATCAACCGGCATCGGTCATCTCCATCGGTCCCCTCTCGACCGCTTCGGCGGACATCCACATCGGCTCCCAGACATGGCCGTCCGGATCCTCGAAGCTGCGCCCGTACATGAAGCCGTAATCCTGCGCGGGGCAGGGATCCGCTGTGCCGCCCGCGGCCACCGCCGCCTCGGTGATGGCGTCCACCGCGCCGCGGTCCTCGCGGCTGATGCAGAGCAGAACCTGCGCCTCCGAGGCCGGATCGACGCGCCACTTCGACGTGAAGCCGGCCCAGAATGCGTGGGTCAGCAGCATGACCACGATGGTGTCCGAGAGGACCATGGCCGCCGCCTGGTCGTTGGTGAATTTCGGCTCGTTGATGAACCCGACCGCCGCGTAGAACGCCTTCGAGCGCTCGAGGTCGGCGACCGGTAGATTGACGAAGATCATCTGCGGCATGGTTCCCTCCCTTGGTCGGGTTGGCCGGAGATCGGCGGCGGCCGGGCCGCTACCGCCCATTCTCATCGGAAAGCTGTCGCGGACGACGGCGAACCATCATGGATCTCCTCCCCGCCCGATCCGATATCGACAGGCTAGGCGAGATGCGTTACAAAAAGCAATTATGAAATCACATAAAGTAACTTCGAGCGGAAACGCGCCGCATGGCCGCTGGTACGGCGATGCCTGCGGCACCGCCTTCGGCCTCGAGCTCCTGGGCGAGCGCTGGTCGCTGCTGGTCGTCCGGGAGCTGATGTTCGGCCCGCGGCGCTTCTCCGACCTGCGGGTGAGCCTGCCCGGGATCAGCGCCAAGGTGCTGACCGAGCGCCTCTCGGGCCTCGAGGCCCACGGCGTGCTGCGCCGTCGGACCGTCGTCGATCCGGCCCCCGCGCAGCTCTACGAGCTGACCGATTGGGGCTATGCCGCCGAGCCGATCGTGCAGGAGATCGGCCGCTGGGCCGCGGCCTCGCCGCTCCACGACCCGACCCTGCCGCTCTCGCCGGTCTCCTTCATGATGTCGCTGCGCACGATGCTGGACCGCCGGGCCGCGGTGGACATGCGCGCCGTCGCGGTCTTCGTGATCGGTCCGGCGGTCTTCACGGCGCGTCTGGCCGAGGGCGCGCTGCCCGTCGAGCGCGGCGAGGCCGAGATCCCCGATCTCCGATTCGAGGCGGCGACCGCCCCGCAGCTTGCCGCCCTGGTCTACGGCAAGGTCGGGCCCGGAACGGCCGGCGTCACGGTCGCCGGCGAACCCGGTCTGGTCCGGCGCTTTCTCGGGCTCTTCTCCCTGCCGGCGAAATCGCTCGCGCCCTGAGGGCCGTGCGGCGGCCGGTCTCCGCGACCTTTGTCGCGATCCGCCGACACCGGCTTCCGCAGCCGGCCGCGATTGGATAGGTTCGCCACGGGAAGAGACGGTCGGCGCGGCCGACCGAGCGAGGGAGACCCATGACCGAAACGATTGCAAGCCTCATCGAGCCCCACCCGCACGGCGCGCCCGCAATCGGTGCGCCGGGGCGCGACTGGATGACCTATGGCGGGCTCGTGGAGCAGGCCGCGGAGGTGCGCTCGGCGCTCCGCGGCGCCGGGATCGGGGCCACCGACCGGGTGGCCATCGTGCTGCAGAACGGGCCGGAGATGGCGGCGGCCTTCGCCACCCTGGCGCAGAGCGCGACCACAGCACCCCTGAACCCCGCCTATCGCGAGGAGGAGTTCGCCTTCTATCTCGAGGATCTGCAGGCGAAGGCGATCGTGGTCTCGATCGGCTACGAGGGGCCGGCGCTGGCCGCGGCGGCGCGCTTCGGCCTGACGGTGCTGCGCCTCGACGCCGACACCGACGCGCCCGCGGGCACCTTCACCCTCGCGCCCGAGGGGGAGGCGGGCCCCGAGGCGCCGGCCGGCGCGCCGGGGACCGGCGACGTGGCGCTCATCCTGCACACCTCCGGCACCACGTCGCGGCCTAAGATCGTGCCGCTCCTGCAATCGAACATCGCCGCCTCGGCGCGCAACATTGCCAGATCGCTGGAGCTGACGGCCGAGGATCGCTGCCTGAACGTGATGCCGCTCTTCCACATTCACGGGCTGCTGGCGGCGGTCTCCTCGACGCTGGCTTCCGGCGGCTCCATCGCCTGCAGTCCGGGCTTCGACGCGCTGAAATTCTTCGGCTGGCTCTCGGAGACCCGGCCGACCTGGTACACGGCCGTCCCGACCATGCACCAGGCGATCCTGGCGCGCGCGCCCCGCAACGCGGAGGCCATCGCGACGGCGAATCTGCGCTTCCTGCGCTCCTCCTCGTCGTCCCTGCCGGGGCCGGTGATGACCAGGCTCGCCGAGACCTTCGGCGCGCCGGTGGTGGAGGCCTACGGCATGACCGAGGCGGCCCACCAGATGTGCTCCAACCCCCTCGCGGCCGGCACCCAGAAGCCCGGCGCCGTCGGCCTGCCGGCGGGTCCCGAGGTCCGCATCGCTCACGAATCCGAGAACCGGCTGATCGAGGGCGTGGGCGAGGTCTCGATCTCCGGCCCGAACGTGACGCCCGGCTACGAGGGCAATCCGGAGGCCAACGCCAAGAGCTTCTTCGAGGCCGAGGGCAAGCGCTGGTTCCGCACCGGCGACCAGGGCGCCTTCGACGAGGCGGGCTTCCTGACCCTGACCGGGCGGTTGAAGGAGATCATCAATCGCGGCGGCGAGAAGATCAGCCCGCTTGAGGTGGACGGGGTGATCTCCGACCATCCGGCCGTGGCGCAGGTCGTGACCTTCGCCATGCCGCATCCGAAGCTCGGCGAGGAGGTCGCCGCGGCAATCGTGCTTGCCGAAGGGCAGGAGGTCACCGACCGCGAGATCCGCGACTTCGCCGCCGAGCGGCTCGCCGATTTCAAGGTGCCGCGCAAGGTGCTGATCCTCGAGGAGATCCCGAAGGGCGCCACCGGCAAGATGCAGCGCATCGGCCTGGCGCAGAAGCTGGGCCTCGCCGAGGAAGCCTGACGACGACAACCGATCCAGCGGGGGGCGGACGCGGCGTGCGTCCGGGAAGCGACTTTGAAGATCTGCGTGTTCGGCGCCGGCGCGATCGGCGGTTACATGGGGGCGAAGCTCGCCCAGGCCGGCGAGGAGGTGAGCCTCGTCGCCCGCGGCCCGCATCTCGCCGCGATGCGGGAGCATGGGCTGCGCCTCGTCGAGGACGGCGAGGAAACGGTGATCCCGGTCAGGGCCGAGGAGGACCCGGCGGCGCTCGGGCCGCAGGATTATGTGATCGTGACGCTCAAGGCCCATTCCGTGCCCGGCGTGGTCGAGAAGATGCAGCCGCTCATCGGCGCGGGAACGACGATCGTCTCCGGCGTCAACGGCGTGCCCTGGTGGTACTTCCACCGCCTCGGCGGTGCGTATGAGGGGACGCGGCTGGAAACCGTCGATCCCGGCAACGCCCAGTGGGACGGGTTCGGACCGGACCGCGTCCTCGGCTGCGTCGTCTACCCGGCCGCCGAAGTGGTGGAGCCGGGCCGCGTCCGGCACGTGGAGGGCAACCGCTTCTCCCTCGGCGAGCCCGACGGCTCGAGATCGGAGCGCGCCCAGGCGCTGTCGAAGGCGCTCTCGGCGGCGGGCCTGAAGGCGCCCGTGCGCAGCAAGCTCCGCGACGAGATCTGGGTGAAGCTCTGGGGCAACCTGTCGTTCAACCCGATCTCGGTCCTGACCCACGCGACGCTCGACGTGCTCTGCACCGACGAGGGCACCCGCGAGGTGGCGCGCAACATGATGCTCGAGGCACAGCAGATCGCCGAGAAGCTCGGCGTGAAGTTCCCCATCGACGTGGACCGCCGCATCCGGGGCGGCGCCGAGGTCGGCGCGCACCGGACCTCCATGCTGCAGGATCTCGACCAGGGCCGGCCGATGGAGATCGATGCGCTGCTGGGTTCCGTGCAGGAGCTCGGCCGCATCACCGGCACCGCGACGCCCACCATCGACACCGTGCTGGCGCTGGTCACGCTCCGCGGGCGCGTTGCCGGGCTCTACGGCTGAGCCTCACTCCGCCGGCGATCTCCGGCGCCGGCGGACGAGCTTCAGCGCCGGCAGGAAGATCAGGATCAGCGCCGCGACCGTGATCGGGCCGGAGATCGGCCGGGTGAGGAAGATCGACGGGTCGCCCGAGGACAGCAGCAGCGATTGCCGGAGCGTCGGCTCGGCGATCGGCCCAAGCACGATCGCCAGCACCGCGGGCGCCAGCGGATAGTCGAACTTCCGCAGGAAGAAGGCGCCGAGCCCGAAGATCACGATCAGCCAGATGTCGTGCATGTCCCGCGTGGCCGCGTAGCCGCCGGCGATCGACAGCACGAAGATCATCGGCGCGAGGATGGTGAAGGGCATCCTGAGCATCCAGATGAAGAGCGGGATGAAGGCCAGGTTGATGATCAGCGCCGCCAGGTTGGAGATGTAGAACGAGCCGATCAGCCCCCAGACGAACTCGGTCTCGTCGACGAACAGCCGCGGCCCCGGCACCAGCCCCCAGATCACCATGCCCCCGAGCAGGATCGCGGTCGTCGGCGAGCCCGGGATGCCGAGCGTCAGCATCGGCAGCATCGCCCCGGTGGAGGCGGAATTGTTGGCCGATTCCGGCGCCGCGACGCCGTCCGGATGGCCCTTGCCGAACTTCTCCGGCGTCTTCGACATCATCTTGGCCACGCCGTAGGACATCAGCGATCCCGGCGTCGCCCCCGCCGCCGGCAGCACCCCGACGAAGAAGCCCAGCACCGAGCCGATGGACATGCCCTTCCAGCCCTGGCGGAACGCTTGGCGGGTGTCGGAGACCAGGGTGGCGAAGGTCATCCGCGCGGTGGTGGTCGTCACCTCGCCGCGGGTCTGCTCGATGGTCCAGAGCATCTCGCCGATGCCGTAGACGCCGATGGCGAGGACCAGGAAGCCGATCCCGTGCAGGAAGCCCGAGATGTCGAACAGGATGAGCCGCGGCGCGCCCGAGATTCGGTCGAACCCGACCGCGGCGAGAACCAGGCCGAAGCAGATCGAGAACACCGTCTTGGCGATGTCGTCGCCGCCGAGGCCGACGAAGGTGGCGAAGGCCAGCAGCATCAGCGCGAAGATCTCCGGCGGCCCGAACGACAGCGCCAGCGTGGCGAGGACCGGTGCGAAGAGGGTGAACAGCACGTTGGCGACGCTGCCGCCGACGAAGGAGGCGATGGCGGCGGTGACGAGCGCCAGGCTCGCCTTGCCCTGGAGTGCCAGCGGCCGCCCGTCGAACGTGGTCGCCACCGCCGTCGAGGCGCCCGGGATGCCGAGCGTCACCGACGAGATCGCGCCCCCGTACATCGCCCCGTAATAGATCGCGGCGAGGAAGATGATCGCCGAGCCGGGCGGCACGAGGAAGGTGATCGGCAGCAGGATCGCCACCCCGTTCACCGATCCCAGCCCCGGCATCGCGCCGATGAAGAGCCCCACGGACACCCCGATCAGGATGAGGCCGAGATTCAGCGGCTGCAGCGCCGCCAGGATGCCGTCGGACAGGAATCCCAGAACTTCCATCGCGTTCCCTCGAAGCCCTGTCGGGCGTTAGTAGATGATCTCGTAGAGCACGTCGAAGACGGGCTGGGTGAAGGCCATGCCCTGCGGCATGGTGATCTGCATCGCGCCCTCGAAGAAAAAGAACATCGCCACCGGCGTGATCAGCGCGACCGGCAGGGTCAGCGCCCAGGAATGCCGCCCGAGGAACCGCATGTAGTAGAGCAGGAACACCCCGATGGCGCCGTACATCGAGACCACGTTGACGAGCGCCACGAAGCCCACGATCCCGCCGCCGACGAACAGCAGGGTGCGCCAGCCGTAGCCGTCGAGCAGCGGCTCCTCGGATTGCGAGGGCGGGCTCGTTCCCCGCCACCAGTTGACCGCGATCGCCACGCAGGAGAGCAGCATGATCGCCGACAGCCAGAACGGCCAGGCGCCGCCGCCCGGCCCCTCGCCCCTGATGTAGCCGATGGGCAGATCCGTGCTCTTCCACATCAGGTAGAGCGAGAAGAGGGCGAGAATGCCCGCCGTCGCGATTTCGCCCTTGCGCATCCTCGTCCCTCCGCCCGGCCTGCCGGTCAGCCCTCCATCCGGGCCAGCAGCTCGCGATGGTTCTCGATCTGCTTCGCCCAGTAGGCGCGCTGCTCGTCGGCATCCATCCAGAGCGGCGTGAGGCTCTCGGAGACCAGGTAGTTCTGCCACTCCTCGCTCTCGTAGACGCGGGTGAAGAGGTCGCGGTAATAGGCCGCCGCCTCGTCCGACATGCCCGGCGGGCCGACCACCGCGCGCTGGTTGTAGTAGGAGAAGTCGTTGCCCTTCTCGATCATCGTCGGCACGTCCGGATAGGCGTCGAGCCGTTCGTCGGAGAAGGCGAGCAGGGGCACGAAATCGCCCGAATCGTAGAAGCCCTTGGCCTCGGCGGGGTTGTTGACGCTCGCCATGATCTGCTGGCCGGCGAGGTCCTTGGCCACCGAGCCGCCGCCGTCATAGGGGATGTACTTGATGTCGAGCCCGTAGGCGCCGGCCAGGTAGGCGATGACGATGGAATCCTCCTGGCCCTTGCCGGTGCCGCCCATCACGTAGTCGCCGTCGGCCGCCTTCACCGTCTCGACGAATTGCTCGAACGTGGTGATGCCCGAATCCTTGTGCACCCAGAGCACGAAGGGATCGACGCCCATCATCGCGATCGGCGTGAAGGTCTCGACGTCGACGCCGAGCCCGGCCTGCAGGAGCGGCGTGGTGAAGAAGGAATTGAGCGTCACCAGAAGCGTGTGGTCGGGATCGCGCGCGGTGTTGAGCGCGAGCAGAGCCTCCGCCCCCGATCCGCCGCCCTTGTTGTTCGGCACCAGAGGACGGCTGGTCATGTCGTTCTTCTCGACCACGGACTGAATGAAGCGCGCGATCTGGTCGGCGCCGCCGCCCGGTCCGGCCATGATGACGAAGTCGATCGGGCGCGTCGGCTCCCAGTCCTGCGCCAGGACGGGCAGGGGCAGGGCGGCGATGACGGCGCCGGCCGCCAGTCCCAGAACGCCTCTCTTGGTAATCCGCATCTATGTCCTCCTCTGGTGTCCGGCCCGCCGGCCGCTCTCGGTGCGCCTCGCCGACATCGCCGAGGGCAGCACGACACTATATTGCGCAAAGAGCTTCGGAAGTTAAGGAAAATTGTTCTGCGACCAAGGTCTCAGTGGACGAGGACGACCGGGACCTCCGCCCGGTCGACGACCGTCTGCGTGTTGCCGCCGAACAGCGTCTCGCGTTCGTGGCTGTGGCTGTAGGCGCCCATCACCAGCAGGTCGGCGCCGATCCCGGCGGTCTGCTCGAGCAGCGCCGCGCCCGGATTGCGCGACTCGAATTGCCGCGTCGTCGCCTTGATGCCGCGGAGCCGGTAATAATCCTCGAGCTCCTCCGTGCTCGCGCCATGCGGCTCGCCCTTGCCGCCGGCAAGGATCGTCACCTCCTCGGCCGCCGCCATGAGATCGAGGGTGAGCGCGACGGCCCGCGCCGCCTCCACCGAGCCGTTCCAGCCGATGGCGACGTGCCGGCCGAGCCCCGGCGCCGGCACCCCGTGGCCCGGGCACATGAGCACCGGGCGCCCGGTATCGTAGAGCCCGGCCTTCAGCGAATTGTATCCGAGGTTGCGGTCGCGGTCGGGCTTGGCGACCACAATCAGATCCGCAAGGCGGCCGTTATGCTTGATCACGTCGGCCATGCGGGCGTTCTCCTCCACGAATTCGCAGGTGCCCGTCTCGCCCGGCCGCGGGGCGCTTTCCTCGAGGCCCAGATCCCCCGCCAGCCGGTGCAGGATCTTGCGCACGTGCTCCTCCTGCCGGTCGGCCAGTTCCTGGGCCTGCTGGACGAAGGTCTCGCGGGCGAATTTCGGCAGCGGCACCCCGAAGGGCAGCATGTCGGCGGCCTGCGCCCGGCAATGGGCGACCACCACATGCGCCCCGTGCCTCTTGGCGAGTTCCGCGGCGTGCCCGACGACCGTGCCGACCATCCCGTCGCCGCGCACCGGTACCAGTATCTTGCTCAGCATCGGCTTCCTCCCACCGGCTCCGTTTCCCGTCCGGCGCACGTCGGTTGCGCTTCGGCCCGAGACAGACCATAGCCGATTGCGCCGCGCGGCCATCGGGGAATTTGGTCTCACGAAAGTCTTTTCCTGCTCGTTTCGAATCGCTCCGGCCTACCGCAACATCTGGAGTGCCTATCTGAGAGGCACACCACATTGCGTGGTAATACATCCTTAACGTGTGTAAATTTCGGCAATTCTTTCCCTATCGCCGCGAAACCAATGGGCTTTCTCGCGCAGAACTTCCCACGGCGCGTGTCGCCCGAACGCGTCAAGCATTATTTGCTGTGAGTAAGTCCGAAAATGCGTTGACCAGCCCGGTCACCTGTCTCAGTTCTGTATGCACAGAGACGCGATCCACCAGATATAGTGCAGGAACGAGACCGCGCGAGCGGCTCCGTCCGCCCTGTGCCTGCTGTCGGGAAGGGTCGCGCCACGACCAAAGGGGCCAGAGACATGAAGATCGCGCGCAAGTTCACCACGGCCGGGCAGGACGCCTATTCCGGGATCGAGTTCACCACCACGGTGAGCGAGATCCGCAATCCCGACGGTACGATCGTCTTCCGCAACGACGCCGTCGAGGTGCCGGCCTCCTGGTCCCAGGTCGCCTCCGACGTCATCGCCCAGAAATACTTCCGCAAAGCCGGCGTGCCCGCGCGGCTGGAGCGCGTGAAGGAGACGGGCGTCCCCGAGTTCCTGTGGCGCTCGCGGCCCGCCGGGGACTGCGCCACCGGCGGCGAGACCTCCGCCCGCGAGGTCTTCGACCGCATGGCCGGCGCCTGGACCTACTGGGGCTGGAAGGGCGGCTACTTCACCACCGAGGAGGACGCCTCCGCCTATTACGACGAGATGCGCTACATGCTGGCCACCCAGATGGCCGCGCCCAACAGCCCGC
The DNA here is from genome assembly GCA_963829665.1 of uncultured Alphaproteobacteria bacterium. GTDB lineage: Bacteria > Pseudomonadota > Alphaproteobacteria > Rhodobacterales > Rhodobacteraceae > Palleronia. The sequence goes on from CAWHJL010000002.1 coordinate 200,372, forward strand.
AATGGTTCAATACCGGCCTGCACTGGGCCTACGGCATCGACGGGCCCAGCCAGGGCCACTACTACGTCGACTGGAAGACGCACAAGCTCGTCAAGTCCGAGAGCGCCTACGAGCATCCGCAGCCTCATGCCTGCTTCATCCAGTCGGTCAAGGACGACCTGGTGAACGACGGCGGCATCATGGATCTCTGGGTCCGCGAGGCGCGGCTCTTCAAGTACGGCTCCGGCACCGGCTCCAACTTCTCCGACCTGCGCGGCGAGGGCGAGCCGCTCTCGGGCGGCGGCCGGTCCTCGGGCCTGATGGGCTTTCTCAGGATCGGCGACCGGGCGGCCGGCGCGATCAAGTCGGGCGGCACGACCCGCCGGGCGGCGAAGATGGTGATCTGCGATGCCGACCACCCCGACATCGAGAACTTCATCAACTGGAAGGTCATCGAGGAGCAGAAGGTGGCGAGCCTCGTCGCCGGCTCGAAGATGCACGAGCGCGAGCTGAACGGCATCTTCGCCGCCGTCCGCGCCTGGGACGGCGATCTGGCCGCGGCCACCGACCCGAAGGCGAACGGCGCCCTGAAGGCGGCGGTGAAATCCGCCCGCCAGTCCGCGATCCCCGACACCTATGTCAAGCGGGTGCTCGACTATGCGCGGCAGGGCTACGGTTCGATCGAGTTCCCCACCTACGACACCGACTGGGACAGCGAGGCATATTCCTCCGTCTCCGGGCAGAACTCCAACAACTCGATCCGCGTCACCGATGCCTTCCTGAAGGCCGTCTCCGAGGATGCCGACTGGGAGCTCGTCCGCCGCACCGACGGCACGGTGGCCAGGACCGTGAAGGCCCGCGATCTCTGGGAGCAGGTCGGCCACGCCGCCTGGGCCTGCGCCGATCCCGGCATCCAGTTCCACGATACCGTCAACGCCTGGCATACCTGCCCCGAGGACGGCGCGATCCGCGGCTCCAATCCCTGCTCGGAATACATGTTCCTCGACGACACCGCCTGCAATCTCGCGTCGATGAACCTGCTGACCTTCCTGAAGGGCGGCGACTTCGACGCCGACGCCTACGTCCACGCCACCCGGCTCTGGACTGTCACGCTGGAGATCAGCGTGATGATGGCGCAGTTCCCCTCGAAGGAGATCGCACAGCGCAGCTTCGACTTCCGCACCCTGGGGCTCGGCTACGCCAATCTCGGCGGCCTGCTGATGACGATGGGCTGGAGCTACGACAGCGCCGAGGGCCGCGCCCTCTGCGGCGCGCTGACCGCTCTGATGACCGGCGTCTCCTACGCCACCTCCGCCGAGATGGCCGGCGAGCTCGGCGCCTTCGCGGGCTACGAGCGCAACGCCGACCACATGCTCCGCGTCATCCGCAACCATCGCCGCGCGGCGCACGGGGCAGGGGGCTACGAAGGGGTCAACGTGGAGCCCGTCGCCCTCGACGTCGCCTCCTGCCCCGATGCCGGGCTCGCCGGGGCCGCGAAGGCCGCCTGGGACGAGGCCCTGGCCCTCGGCGAGGCCCACGGCTTCCGCAACGCCCAGGTCTCCGTGGTCGCGCCCACCGGCACGATCGGCCTCGTCATGGATTGCGACACCACCGGCATCGAACCCGACTTCGCGCTGGTGAAGTTCAAGAAGCTCGCCGGCGGCGGCTACTTCAAGATCATCAACCGCTCGGTCCCGGCGGCGCTCGACACGCTGGGCTATTCCTCCGCCGAGATCGCCGAGATCGTCGCCTACGCGGTCGGCCACGGCTCGCTGGGCAACGCCCCGGGCATCACCCAGACGGCGCTTCTCGGCCACGGCTTCGGCGCGGCGGAACTGGAGAAGATCGAGGCGGCGCTGCCCACCGCCTTCGACATCCGCTTCGTCTTCAACCAGTGGACCCTGGGCGAGGAATTCTGCCGCCAGACGCTCGGCATCCCCGAGGACAAGCTCGCCGACCCGGCCTTCGACCTGCTGCGGCACCTGGGCTTCTCGAAGCGCGACGTGGAGCTCGCCAACCTGCATGTCTGCGGCGCCATGACGCTGGAGGGCGCGCCGCATCTCTCCCCAGACCATTACCCGGTCTTCGACTGCGCCAATGCCTGCGGCAAGACCGGCCGGCGCTACCTCTCGGTGGAGAGCCACATCCGCATGATGGCCGCGGCGCAGAGCTTCATCTCCGGCGCCATCTCGAAGACGATCAACATGCCGAACACCGCCACCGTCGCGGATTGCCAGCGCGCCTACGAGCTCTCCTGGTCGCTCGGCACCAAGGCCAACGCGCTCTACCGCGACGGCTCGAAGCTCAGCCAGCCCCTCGCCGCCGCGCTGATCGAGGACGACGAGGAGGCCGAGGAGGCGCTGGCCAACGGCTCGCCCGACCGGAAGGCGCAGGTGCTGGCCGAGAAGGTCGTCGAGAAGGTGATCGTCAAGGAGATCGCCCAGGCCCGCGAGCGGCTGCCCGAGCGGCGGCGCGGCTACACCCAGAAGGCCATCGTCGGCGGCCACAAGGTCTATCTCCGCACCGGCGAGTATCGCGACGGCAAGCTCGGTGAGATCTTCATCGACATGCACAAGGAGGGGGCGGGCTTCCGGGCGATGATGAACAACTTCGCCATCGCCGTCTCGGTCGGGCTGCAATACGGCGTGCCGCTGGAAGAATTCGTGGACGCCTTCACCTTCACCCGCTTCGAGCCGGCGGGCATGGTGCAGGGCAACGAGGCGATCAAGAACGCCACCTCGATCCTCGACTACATCTTCCGCGAGCTGGCGGTCTCCTATCTCGACCGCTCCGACCTCGCCCATGTGAAGCCCGAAGGTGCCGCCTTCGACGATCTCGGCCGCGGCGAGGCGGAGGGCCGGCCCGCCGCCGGCGATGCGCCGGGCGCCTCGCCGCTCGACGTGTTGCGCCAGGTCGCCTCCACCGGCTATCTCCGCGGCCGCGCCCCGAAGGAACTCGTGGTCATGCAGGGCGGCACGGCGACCGGGGGCGAGACCGCTATCGCCGTGCAGACCGAGGCGGTGAGAGAGGCCGCTCCCGGCGGCGCCCGCCAGATGGCCCGGATGCAGGGCTACGAGGGCGATCCCTGCGGCGAATGCGGCAACTACACGCTGGTCCGGAACGGCACCTGCATGAAGTGCAACACCTGCGGCGGCACGAGCGGGTGCAGCTGAGGGAGGTCGGGAGATGGGCGTCAGCGTCGCCAGCAGCCTGTTCGGATGTCCGGTCGTCCTCGGGAGATGGATCGTCCGGGTCGGGAACGCCGTCTTCCGCTTCGAGGAATACGGCATCGAGGAGCGCCCGGCCCGGACCGGCTGCGTCTACAGCCTCGCGCGGCTGCGCTCGAACCGGCTCGAGCATCTCTATATCGGCATGGCGCCGGACCTCCCCGAGCGGCTCGCAGGCCACGAGGCGCTCGCCCCGGCCGCCGCGCTCGGCGCCAACCGACTCCTCGTCCACATGCCCGGCTTCGCCAGCGTCCTCCCCGCCGCCGAGGCGGCGCGAATCCTGGTCGCGGCGCTGAAGCCGCCGCTGAACGGGGCGGCGGGCCGGGGGCCGCGCCGGAGCCGAACAGGCGAGGACATGTGAGGATGTAGAACGAGACTGAGAGGTGGGGCCGGTGCGCTAACAGCGACCCCGGCTCATCCGGCAATCGCATAGCACGCTGCCGGTAAGCAAGTTCGGCTCTCGCGAGTCGTTAGGTCCAAAGATCAAGGTCGGAAGACGCGATCAATAGCGTGCTGAGAAATCCCAGAATGCTCCACAGCTTTATCCATAGGAAAGTGGGTAGCCGGTGAAATCAGGGAATCGGGGTATTCTTGGCGGAAAAGACTACTGGACGCAAAAACGGTCTGACGATCGGTGGGAAGTAAAGCGAGAAGGAGCCAAGCGTGCTTCGCATGTGGATACCCAAAGAGATGCTTGGTCGCGCAGCAAGGATTTAGCGCGGGAAGCGAAGTTAGAAGCCTTTCTAAAGGGCGAAGACGGCCGAATTCGTGAGCGCAATACTTACGGTCACGACCCGAAGAAGACTAAGGGATAACAAGACACGGGGCGGGTGCGCTCGCTCCCTGATGCCGACCGGGACAACAGGCGGAACCTCGCAAACGGGCAGCGAAAAGACCGGTCGGCGCAACTGGGAAGGGGGGCGAGGGGGTCCCTTTTTCCTGGCCCGAGGTGCGGCGCGGCCTGTCTCGAAACCGCCGGGAACGATAGCCGGGCGGGGGACAAGGAGCATCGCCCATGAGCCTCGACGCCTTCACCCGGCCCGGCCGCTTCTGGCGCGGCAACCTCCACGGCCATTCGGACCGCTCCGACGGCGAGCTGGCCCCGGAGGAGGTCTGCCGCCGCTACCGCGCGGAAGGCTACGACTTCACCGCCCTCACCGACCATTTCCTCGGCCGCTTCGGCTACCCGCTGACCGATACCACGGCCTTCCGCGAGCCGGGCTTCACCACCCTTCTCGGCGCCGAGCTGCATTCCGGCGCGACGGAGAACGGCGCCATCTGGCACATCCTCGCCGTCGGCCTGCCGCCCGGCTTCGCGCCGCCCGACGCGCCCGACCCCGTGCCCCGTCCGGGACAGGAGACGGGGCCGGAGATCGCCGCCCGCGCCGCCGCCGCTGGCGCCTTCGTCGCCATCGCCCATCCGCAATGGTCCGGCCTCACCCTCGCCGACGGCCGCGCTCTCGACGCCGCCCATGCGGTCGAGATCTACAACCACGGCTCGGCCACCAAGGCCGATCGCGGCGATGGCTGGCACCTTCTCGACCCGCTCCTCGCCGAGGGCCGCGAGCTCACCGCCATCGCCACCGACAATTCGCATTTCCGCGGCGCCGACCATTTTGGCGGCTGGGTGATGGTGAAGGCGGCGGAGAACGCGCCCGAGGCGCTCCTCGCGGCGCTGAAGGACGGCGCCTTCTACGCCAGCCAGGGCCCCGAGCTCCGCGACATCCGCCTGACCGGGGACGGCGTCGAGGTCGAATGCAGCGCCTGCGAGACGGTGATCCTGCAGGGGCCGGGACAGCGCTGCCCCTCCGTCCATGGCCGCGCGCTGACGCGGGCCTGCCTGCCCCTGGGCGAGTTCGCCGCGGCGCCGTGGGTGCGCGTCACGATCCGCGACGCCGCCGGAGGGCGCGCCTGGTCGAACCCGTTCCGCCCCGCCGGCTGAGGCGGTCGGGCCGCCGACGGCAGCGTCAAGGCCAGACTCCGCCCTGCAGGGCCGGGCGATCTCCGCCGGGTCGATCCCGATTCCCACGAGCCTCTGGCGCCTCTCCATCTTCAGCGCGCCTCGTGGGTCTCACCCGCATTTTGATCGACAAGGCTTCGGACCCGCTTTCCCCGGTCCACGGATGCCGGCCGGGGCACCGAAGGCGATCCCGGTTCGGGGCGGTGACAGGTCCATTTCCTTTCGGTTGACCAACGGGCGTGCCGGGCGGTCCGGGCGGTCCGGTAAGGCGCGGCAAACCGTTGCCCGCCCCGCGGCGGGCCGTCAGGACCACGCCGTCGTTTCCGACTCCGACGGGACTCCGACAGGAGTCCGACTTCGCCGTCAGGCCGATTTCGCCTGACGCTTGCGCTCGTGCGGGTCGAGCAGACGCTTCCTCAGCCGGATCGCGTTCGGCGTCACCTCCACCAGTTCGTCGTCGTCGATATAGGCGATCGCCTCCTCGAGCGAGAGCTTCACGGGCGTCGTCAGGGTGACCGCGTCATCCTTGCCGGAGGCGCGGACGTTGGTCAGCTTCTTGCCTTTCAGCGGGTTCACCTCGAGGTCGTTCTCGCGGGAATGCTCGCCGATCACCATACCCTGATAGATGTCCTCGCCGGCGCCGATGAACATCTTCCCCCGGTCCTCGAGGTTGAACAGCGCATAGGCCACGGACTGGCCGTTCTCCATCGAGATCAGCACGCCCTGCCTGCGGCCGGGAATGGGCCCCTTGTGCGGCGCCCAGCCGTGAAAGACCCTGTTGAGCACACCCGTCCCCCGCGTGTCGGTCAGGAATTCGCCGTGATATCCGATCAGTCCGCGGGAGGGGACATGGGCGACGATGCGGGTCTTGCCCGCCCCCGACTGCTTCATCTCCACGAGGTCGCCCTTCCTCGGCCCCGTCAGCTTCTCGATCACCGCCCCGGCATACTCCTCGTCCACATCGATCGTCGCCTCCTCGATCGGCTCGAGGCGCTGGCCCTCGACCTCGCGCAACAGCACCTGCGGCCGCGAGATCGACAGCTCGAACCCCTCCCGCCGCATGTTCTCGATCAGCACCCCCATCTGCAGCTCGCCGCGTCCCGCGACCTCGAAGGCCTCGCCGCCGGGCGTGTCGGTCACCCGGATCGCGACGTTCTGCTCGGCCTCCTTCAGCAGCCGCTCGCGAATGACGCGGGATTGCACCTTCTTGCCGTCGCGGCCCGCAAGGGGGCTGTCGTTGATCCCGAAGGTCACCGAGATCGTCGGCGGATCGATCGGCTGCGAGGGCAGGGGGTCCTCTACGGCGAGGGCGCCGATAGTGTCGGCGACGGTCGCTTTCTGCATGCCGGACAGGGTGACGATGTCGCCGGCCACCGCCTCGTCGATGTCGTCGTAGCCCAGGCCGCGGAACGCCTGGATGCGGCTGACGCGGAACTGCTCGATCTTCTGCCCCTGCCGGGAGAGCGCCTGCACCGTCGCGCCGGGCTTCAGGCGGCCGGATTCGACCCGCCCCGTCAGCAGCCGTCCGAGGAACGGATCGGCCGAGAGCGTGGTCGCCAGCATCCGGAAATCTTCGCCCTGCCGTCCCTGCTGCCGCGGCGGAGGCACGTGGCGCACGACGAGATTGAAGAGCGCGGAGAGATCCTTGCGCGGCCCGTCGAGCTCCGAATCCGCCCAGCCGGAGCGGCCGGAGGCATAGAGATGCGGGAAGTCGAGCTGGTCTTCCTCGGCATCGAGATTGGCGAAGAGATCGAAGACCTCGTTGAGCGCCCGGTCCGGTTCGGCGTCCGGCTTGTCGACCTTGTTCAGCACCACGATGGGCCTGAGCCCCAGAGCAAGGGCCTTGGAGGTCACGAACTTCGTCTGCGGCATCGGCCCCTCGGCCGCATCCACAAGGAGGACCACACCGTCGACCATCGACAGGATGCGCTCGACCTCGCCGCCGAAATCGGCGTGGCCGGGCGTGTCGACGATGTTGATCCGCGTGCCCTTCCATTCCACGGAGGTGTTCTTGGCGAGGATGGTGATGCCCCGCTCGCGCTCCAGATCGTTTGAATCCATCGCCCGTTCGGCGACCTGCTGATTCTCCCTGAACGCGCCGGACTGCTTCAGCAATTCGTCCACGAGCGTGGTCTTGCCGTGGTCCACGTGAGCGATGATGGCGATGTTGCGCAGATCCATGGAGGCGTCCTTCGGAGGTCGCGCGGGGCTTATCCCGGTCCCCTCCGGATGGAAAGCCGCGAATGTGCTATTGCGCCCCGCTGGAGGCCGCCTCCCGCATCAGCCGCTGCCCGGTCTGCCGCCGCCCCTCCGGCCAGCGGCAGGCCAGGAGCCGGGATTTCACCGGCCGCGCGATCGCGACCGTGTCCGGACCGCTGCAGGAGACGATGTGGAAGCCCTCCCGGTCCTCGGAGAGGTAGAAGCCCACCTCCGTCGCGGTTCCCCGCTCCCGCTTCCCGAATACCATGACCGCGCCGAACTGGGGCGGGCAGTCGAGACCCCAGCCGGCCCAGGACGCGGCGCGCGCCGGAGCGCGCGGCAGGACGAGCTCGCGGTCGGCCACCCGGAAGCAATGGGCGACGAACAGGCCCGGCCAGCCGCTTCCCGCCGCCAGCCTGGCGTTGAGCCCGAAGACGACCCGTCCGACCGGATGACGCGGGCCGATCTCCGGCGGCTCGTCGAGCTCGCCGCTCCCGAGCCAGCGCGCCTCCACTAGCCACGGAGCGACATCGAAGGGGGCGGCCTCAGCTTTCAGCATCGTGGGTCTCCCGGGCGAGGGGCAGGGGGTGCTTGAAGGTCAGCGTTCGGTAGGGGAAGGGGATCTCGATTGCCGTCTCGTCCAGCGCGCGCTTCACCGCGGCGACCACCTTGTCGCGCGACCGGCGGATGTCCACGGGCCGCGAGCCGGTCCACCAGGTCACCTCGAAGTTGATCGAGCTCGAAGCGAATTCCTGCGCGAAGATCTGGACGTCGCGCACGTCGTCGCGGACCGAATCGACCTGGCGCACGGCTTCGCTGATCACCTCCCGTGCCCGGTCCACGTCCTCGCCATAGGCCACGCCGACGATGATCGTGGTGCGGCGCAGGCCGGTCGCGGTGCGGATCGTCACCGGGTTCTTGAAGAACATCGCGTTCGGCGCGACCACCAGCTGCCCGTCGGTCTGTCGTATATGGGTGTCGCGCACCGTGATCTCCTCGACCTGACCGTCGATCCCCTGGCATTCGATGAAGTCGGACTTGGAGAAGGGTTCGCGGATCAGAAGCAGGATGCCGGCGAGGAAGTTCTCGAACACGTCCTTGAAGGCGAAGCCGATGGCGACGCCGCCGACGCCGAGCGCGGTCAGGGCCTTGCTGGGCGTGACCGAGGGAAAGGCGATGGTCAGCGCGATGAGCCCGCCAAGCAGCCACAGCCCCACGGTCAGGAGCATGACGATGACGTCCTGCAGCGCGCCTCGCATCCGGGCGCCGCGCAGCGCCCGCGGCACAGTGCGCGTCGCCACGGCGACGAGCGCCCAGACGCCGACCAGGAACAGGATCGCGAGGATCAGCTGGGGCAGGGCGCGCCAGAAGGCGACGGCGTAGCCCGAGAGCTGGTCGCGCATCGGCGCCGGCAGGAAGCGCCAAGTCCAGTCGAAGACCATGTCCATGGTGCCGGAGCTAGGCTGTCGTAACGGAAAGGCGAGGTCACTTTGGTCGCGATTCCGCAGGCCGCCCGCGTTATCAGGTGGCGATGTAGCGGTCGCGCCGGTGGTTTAAGGCGATCACCCCGTTCAGAACCGCCGCGCCGAGCAGCGAGTAGGCGACCACCCCCGGGGGGAAGAGGAACAGCGCCGCCGCGAAGATGGCGACGTCGAAAAGAAGCTGCACGTAGCCCGCCCGGATGCCGACCGTGTCCTGCGCCAGGAGCGCGACGACGCCGATGCCGCCGAGCGAGCCCTTGTGGCGGAAGATCGCGAGCAGACCGAACCCGGTGATGACGCCGAAGGCGATCACGCCGAAGACCGGATCGAGCGCGCCGAGGGGCATCAGGTCCGGAACCCACTCGGTCAGCACCGAGAGGGCGATGACGCAGCCGAAGGATTTCAGCGCGAACTCGCGGCCGAGCCGCTTCCAGGCGAGAAGGTGGAAGGGCAGGTTCACCGCGAAGAAGACCGGTCCGAACCCGACCCCGCTGACATAGGAGAGAAGCAGCGCGAGCCCCGCCGTCTGTCCGGTCAGGAATCCCAGATGGGAGAGCAGCGTCAGGCCTATGGAACACAGAAGGACGCCGACGCCTAGCCCCTGCGCATCCTCGAGAGGGGAATGGTCGACGCTCGCGCGATCGACCTCGATGGTTTGAAGGGGCGAGGCCATGGGCCGATCCTAGTCGGCGCGGCCGGCTTTGCCAGCCGCCGGCGCCGGGGGGTGTCCCGATTGCCGGTCGAAGATCGCCGCGCGGGCAGGGCCGCCCGGGACTTGGGCAGCGGCCGGACGAATCCGGCCGCCGGTCCGGATCAGTGGAGCGCCTTCTGGAGGTTCTCGTCGATCGTGTCGAGGAATTGCTGGGTGGTCAACCAGCTCTGCTCGGGTCCGACGAGCAGGGCGAGATCCTTCGTCATCTTGCCCGATTCCACCGTGTCCACCACGACCTTCTCGAGCGTGTCGGCGAATTTCTCGAGCTCCCGGTTGCCGTCGAGCTGCGCCCGGTGGCGCAGTCCTCCCGTCCAGGCATAGATCGAGGCGATGGAATTGGTGGAGGTCTCCTCGCCGGCCTGGTGGCGGCGGAAGTGCCGGGTGACGGTGCCGTGCGCGGCTTCCGATTCCACCACCTTGCCGTTCGGTGTCATCAACCGCGAGGTCATCAGTCCGAGCGAACCGAAGCCCTGGGCGACGGTGTCGGACTGAACGTCCCCGTCGTAGTTCTTGCAGGCCCAGACATAGCCGCCGGACCATTTCATCGACGCCGCCACCATGTCGTCGATCAGGCGGTGCTCGTAGGTCAGCCCGGCCTTGTCGAAGGCGTCCTTGAACTCCGCGTCGAAGACCTCCTGGAACAGGATCATGAAGCGTCCGTCATAGGTCTTCAGGATCGTGTTCTTGGTCGACAGATAGACCGGATAGCCGCGATTCAGCCCGTAATTGAACGAGGCCCGGGCGAAGTCGCGGATCGAGTCGTCGAGGTTGTACATCCCCATATAGACGCCGGCCGAGGGGGCGTCGAAAACCGTCTTCTCGATTTCCTCGCCGTTCTCGCCCGTCCATTTCATTGTCAGCTTGCCTGGACCGGGAAACTTCATGTCGGTCGCGCGGTACTGGTCGCCATAGGCGTGGCGGCCGATGACGATGGGCTTCGTCCAGCCCGGCACGAGGCGGGGGACATTCTTGCAGATGATCGGCTCGCGGAAGACGACGCCGCCCAGGATGTTGCGGATCGTGCCGTTCGGGGAACGCCACATCTTCTTCAGGCCGAATTCCTCGACGCGGCCCTCATCGGGGGTGATGGTGGCGCATTTCACGCCGCAGCCGATCTCCTTGATCTTCTCCGCGGCATCGACGGTGACCTGGTCGTCGGTCCGGTCGCGCTCCTCGATGCCGAGATCGTAGTAGAGAAGGTCGATATCGAGATAGGGCAGGATCAGCTTCTCCTTGATGATCTCCCAGATGATGCGGGTCATCTCGTCGCCGTCGAGCTCGACGACGGGGTTCTCGACCTTGATCTTCGACATGAAAGCCTCTTCGCCTTTGGGTGCGTTGCGTTCCGCTTAGACGAATGGCCGCACGGAGGAAAGCCACTCGCGGCGGGGCTCCCCGGGCGGACGGAACGAACCGCCTTCGGCGCGCGTCTAGCGGGCAAAGGAGAGACATCCATGGACATCATCCGCATCATCGTGGCCATCCTGCTGCCGCCGCTCGGCGTGTTCCTGCAGGAGGGGCTCGGCAAGCACTTCTGGATCAACATCCTGCTGACCCTCCTCGGCTACATCCCCGGCGTCGTGCACGCCATCTGGATCATCGCCCGGCGCTGAACGTGCGCGTACGCACAAAACCTCTTCGATTCCGGCCGATGGCGCGCGCGTGATCTGCGGCTAGATGAGGGTCACGCCACAACAGAGGAATTCGTCATGTCCGAGCCGAAGATCACGGTGCTGTTCTACTCGACCTACGGCACCAACCACAGCGTCGCGACGGAGGCGGCGAAGGCCGCGGAGGCCGCCGGCGCGCAGGTCCGCCTGCGCCGGGTGCGGGAAACCGCGCCGGAGGAGGTCGTGAACGGCCAGGACGCCTGGAAGGCGCAGCTCGAGAAGATGTCGGACATTCCCGAGGCGAGCCCCGAGGACATGGAATGGGCCGACGGCTACTTCGTTTCCTGCCCGACCCGGTTCGGCGTCGTAGCCAGCCAGATGCGCGTCTTCTTCGACACGCTCGGCCCGCTCTGGCAGGCCGGCAAGCTCGCCGACAAGGCGATCACCGCCACGACGAGCGCCAATACGGCACATGGCGGACAGGAGACGACGTTCCTCTCCGTCTACCTCACCGCGATGCACTGGGGCTGCGTGATCGTGGCGCCCGGCTATACCGACCCGGTGAAGTTCGAGGATGGCGGCAACCCCTACGGCTTCTCGAAGGCCGCCGGCGAGCTGTGCGAAACCGACCGCAAGAGCATCGCGCACCAGGCCACGCGCCTCGTCGCCACCGCCCGGAAACTGATCGCCTCCTAGCCCGCGCCGGGGCCGCATCGGACCCGGTCCGCTGCGCGGTCCCACCCCGCCGGGCGGCGATCGGCGCGCGGTCCCGAGCTTCGAGGCTCGCGCGCCTGCGAACGTCGCTTCGTCCGCGGCTGGCACCGATCAGGCGAGATCGCCGAACGGCCGGGCACGGGCTCGCAATGCTCCGTGATCCGGCTCGTGGAACGGAGATCGGTCGGAACCGGTTCCTCGTGAGCCAGGCGCCGCGGCGCGGGCATCCGCAACGGCGTCGAGGTCGAGCTTGTTCAACCCGTTCACATTCTCGGACGCCATGTCCGCCGCCCGCGCCATCGTCGCGCGGGTCGGGCCGGATCTGCGGGTGGCGCTTCCCCTCGGACTCGGCAAGCCGGTCACGCTCGTCAACGCGCTCGTCCGGCTGGCGGCCGACGATCCCTCCCTAAAGCTCTCGATCTTCACGGCCCTGACGCTGGAGCGACCGGAGCCGTCCTCGGACATGGAGCGCCGGTTTCTCGGCCCGGCGCGCGACCGTCTCTTCGGCCGCTACCCGGACCTCGCCTATGCGCGAATGCTGCGCGACGGGACCCTCCCGGCGAATATCGACGTCACCGAATTCTTCCTTCTCGCCGGACGCTGGACCAGCGTGGAGCGGATGCAGCGCGCCTATGTCTCGGTCGATTTCGCCCAGGCCCTCGACGTCCTGCTCGCCCGCCGGCCGAACCTCGTCCTCCAGCTTCTCGCCGCGGAGGGCGACCGGCTCAGCCTGTCCTGCAACACTGATATTTCGGCCGATCTTCTCCGGCTTCGCAGAGAGGGCAGGGCGGACTTCCTGTTCGCCGCCGAGCTCAATCCGGCGCTTCCCTTCCTGCCCGGACCGGCCGAGATCGCGGCAAGCGAGGTCGCGCTCGGCCTCGATCCGCCCGAGCCCTTCGAGCTCTTCTCCGTGCCGAAGCGCCCGGTCGCGGATGCCGATCACGCCATCGGCCTTCACGTCTCGCGCCTCGTCCCCGACGGCGGGACGCTCCAGATCGGCATCGGCACCACCGGAGACGCGGTCGCCCACGCCCTGCGCCTCCGCCACCGCGGCGCCCTCGCCGAGCTCTGGCGCAACTGCCCCGTCCCGGCGGACGGATTCGCCGAGACCGGCCCGTTCGACATCGGTCTCTACGCCGTCACAGAGATGCTCGTCGATGTCATGCTGCCGCTCCTCGAGGAGGGAATCATCGCGCGCGAGGTCGATGGCGTCGCCATCCACGCCGGTTTCTTCGTCGGGTGCCGCGACTTCTATGCCCGTCTGCGAGATCTGCCCGAAGAGGTCCGCGCCCGCATCGCGATGATGCCCGTGACCTTCACCAACAGCCTGCTCGGCGACGAGACCGCCAAGCGCGCCGCCCGCCGCGGCGCCCGCTTTGTCAACTCGACGATGACCGCGACGCTGCTCGGCGACGCGGCCTCCGACCAGCTCCTCGACGGGACCGTGGTCAGCGGCGTCGGCGGGCAGTTCGATTTCGTCTCCCAGGCGCACCAGCTCGAGGGGGCGCGGTCGGTGCTCGCGCTCCATGCCACCCGGCACGGCAGCGGCGGGCTGCGCTCCAACATCGTCTGGTCGCGTCCGCACGTCACCGTGCCCCGGCACATGCGCGACATCGTCGTGACCGAATACGGGATCGCCGACCTGCGCGGCAAGAGCGACGCCGACTGCGCCGCCGCCATGCTCGCGATTGCCGACAGCCGCTTCCAGAAGGAGCTTCTGGGGCAGGCCCGGGAGCGCGGCAAGCTGCCCCCCGACTTCCGCATCCCCGAGGCCCGGCAACACAATCTGCCCGGCCGCGTGTCGGCCTGGCTCGACCCGGCGCGCGACCGCCTGCCTGCCTTCCCCTTCGGCACCGACTTCACCGAGCGCGAACAGCGGCTGCTGCCCGCCCTCACGCAGCTCGGGCGCGCCCGGGGCGACCGGATGGCGCTGGCGAGACTGGCCTGGCAGGGGCGGGGGACCGGCTCGGCGGAAGAGGAGGCCTGCGTGAAACGTCTGGAACTCGATGCTCCCGGCGGCCTTCGGGACCGCTTCATCGCGAAGGCCCTGCGCGGCGCCCTCCGGGCAACGGGCGTGGTGTGACCCCATGCGGACCGCCGGGCGGCGCGGGTCGCCGGCCGCGCGGGCTCACTCGGCCGGAACGCGGGCCTTCGGCGCCTCGGCGGGCGATCGCGTCTCGCGGACCAGAAGGTCGTAGAGCACCGGTATCAGGAACAGGGTCAGGATCGACGCCCCGAGGAAGCCGCCGATGATGACGATGCCGATCGAGAAGCGGCTTTCGGCGCCCGCGCCCGTCGACAGGACGAGGGGCACCGCGCCGAGCACGGTCGACAGCACCGTCATCAGGATCGGGCGCAGGCGGACGGCGGCGGCCTCGACCACCGCGTCGCGGACGCCCCGCCCCCGCGCGCGCAGCTGGTTGGCGAATTCGACGATCAGGATGCCGTTCTTGGCCATGAGGCCGATCAGCATGACGAGGCCGACCTGGGTGTAGATGTTCACCGCCTGGCCGAGAAGCGCGAGCGTCAGGAGCGCGCCGGCGGCGGCGAGCGGCACCGACAGCAGGATCACCACCGGCTGAACGAAGCTCTCGAACTGCGCCGCAAGGACCAGGAACACCACGAGGAAGGCGAGGCCGAAGGTGACGGCGAGGCCGCTCGATGTCTCCTGGAAGGTCCGCGCCTGGCCAGTATAGGCGATACCCATATCCGACGGCAGCGCGGCGGCGGCGCGGTCGACCGCGGCGATGGCGGCGCCGAGATCGACGCCCTCCGGGAGCGAAGCGGATATCTCGACCGAGGGCTGGCGGTCGTAGCGATTGTAGGCCCGGACCGAGGCGCGGCGTTCGAGCGTCACCAGCCCGTCGAGCGGCACGAGCGCGCCGGAGGCGGTCCGGACATTGAGGCCCCGAAGGTCCTCCGGCGCCGCACGGCGGCGGTCCGGGGCCTGCAGGATGACCGGATATTGCCGGTCGCGGGAGATGAACTCGGTCACCTCGGCCGAGGCGAAGAAGGTGCGCACGGCATCCGAGACGGTGCGCGCGTCGATGCCGATCTGGCGCGCGAGGTCGCGGTTCACGGCGATGTCGTAGCCCGGCGTGTTGACCTCGTAATCGCGGCGCACATCGGTCAGCTCGGGCACGTCCCGGAGGGCCGCCGAGAGCCGTTCGGAGTAATCGGCGACCGCCGCGAAGGACGGAGCGGTGACGACGAGTTCGAGCCCCGAGCCGCCGCCGGCGTCGAGCCCCGAGGGGGCGAAGCTGCGGATATCGGCGAGGGTGATCGTCTCCAGCTCGGGGCGCAGCTCGGCGATGATGTCGCGGGGCCCGGTCTCGCGCTCGCCCCAGGGCGCCATGACGGCGACCACGAAGGCGCGCCCGGTCTCGCCGTAGAGGCCGACGATCGACAGCACGTCCTCGACCGTGCCGTCCTCGCGATAGGGGGCGAGCAGGTCCTCGACCTGTCGGACGGCCGCGTCGGTCGGCGACAGGGCCGATCCGGGCGGGGACTGGATAGAGAAGAAGAAGACCCCGCGATCGGAGTCCGGGACGAGTTCGGAGGGCAGCTCGCGGTAGAGTGTGACCGACATGCCGGTCAGGAGCGCCGCGAGACCGAGAACCAGGATCGGCGCCCGGATCGCCTGGACCAGGACGCGCCTGTACCCGGCGGAGAGACGGCTGTTGATGCGGCGGACGGCGCGGGCGAAGCGGCCCTCGTTCATGCCCGGCCTAAGCACCCGGGCGGCGATCACCGGGCAGAGCGACAGCGCCACGAAGGTTGAGATGGCCACGGCAATGGCGAGCGTGATGCCGAATTCCCGGAAGAGCTTGCCGATCTCGCCGCTGAGCAGGGAGATCGGCACGAACACCGCGACGAGCGTGAGCGAGGTCGAGACGACGGCGAAGAAGACCTCGTTCGCGCCGGTGCTCGCAGCCTCGCCGGGCGCCGCGCCCTCCTCGACGCGGCGCTCGATGTTCTCGAGCACGACGATGGCGTCGTCCACCACCAGGCCGATGGCGAGGATCAGCGCGAAGAGGGTGAGGATGTTGATGGAGAACCCGGCCAGGTAGATGCCGCCGCAGGCGCCGAGGAGCGCGATCGGAATCGTCACCGCAGGCACCAGCGTGGCGCGTGCCGAGGTGAGGAACAGGTAGATCACCAGGACCACGGTGCCGACGGCGATGGCGAGCGTGGTCAGCACCTGCACGATGGAGGCGCGGATGAATTCGGCGTCGTCGCTGACGACGGAAAGTTCGGTCCCGTCCGGCAGCGTGTCGCGGATCGCTCGCACCTCGTCATGCACGAGGCGGGAGATCGCCAGCGTGTTGGCCGAGGATTGCCGCAGCACCTCGACGCCGATCGCCGTCTCGCCGTTGACGCGGTAGGCGCTGTCGTCGCTTTCGGTGCCGATCTCCACCCTTGCCACGTCCCCGAGCGTGACGCGGCCGGTCCCGCCCTCGGCAACGACCAGATCCTCGAACTCCCCGACGCTCACGAGGCGGGTCTCCGTCCGGAGCAGATAGGTGCGCGAGCCGCCCTCGATTTGGCCGGCGGGCAGTTCGAGATTGTTGGCTTCGAGCGCGTCGGCGATCTCGGTCGCGGTGACGTCGCGGGCGGCCATGGCCTCGGGCTGGAGCCAGAATCCGCATCGCATAGGGCCGGTCGCCCGAGAGCCCCACCGAGGAGACGCCGCTCAGCGTCTCGAGCCGGGCGCTGATGGTCCGGTCGGCGTAGTCGGTAAGCTCCGAGGGAGAGAGGCCGGTGGAGGAGAGCGTGAGCCGCAGGATCGGGTCGCCCTCGCTGTCGTTGCGCTCGACCTCGGGCTCGTCGGCCTCCTCGGGCAGATGTCCCGCGATGCCCTCGACCGCGGCGCGCACGTCTGCCGCGGCCTCGTCGATGTCGCTGCCCTGGTCGAAGGTGATGACGGTCCGCAGGCCCCCGAGTTCCGATTCGGTCTCGATGCTGCGGATGCCGGCCACGGTGGAGATCGCACCCTCGAGCACGGTGGCGAGTTCCGCGTCGACGACGCCCGGGCCGGCCCCGGTATAGGGAATGCTGACCGTCACCTCGGGTTCGGTTACGGCGGGAAGCTCGCGCACCGGCATCCGCGTCAGCGCCGCGAGACCCACGACCACGATCAGGATCGAGACTACGGTCGCGAGGACCGGCCGCCTGATGCAGAGATCGGGCAGCGTCATCGCCGGGCCCCGCCCGGACGGAAGCGAGACCTGTCCTCCCGCCTCAGTTCAGGCCCTCCCGCGCAATATCCTCGACGATCTCGATCGGATCGCCGTCGGAGAGGTTTTCCCAGCCCGCGACCACGACGCGCTCGCCGTCCGCGAGGCCGCCGGTGATCTTGGTGGCGGACCCGAGCGAGGCGCCGGTCCCGACCTCCACCCGTTCCGCCGCGCCATCGGAGACGCGATAGACATAGGTCGTCAGGCCCTCGTCGATGATCGCGTCGTCGGGCACCGCGACGCCGTCATGGGTGCCGAGGACGAGCCGCGCATCGGCGAACATGCCGCCGGCGAGACGGCGATCGGGATTGTCGATCTCGGCGCGGATGTCGAAGCTGCGCGAGGCTTCGGAAATCCGCGGCGCCCGCACCGTGACCTCGCCCTCGAACCGCGTCCCGGGATAGGCCGGAACACCGACCGAAACCGACTGCCCCGGCGCGACCTCGTCGAAATAGCGCTCCGGGATCGGGGCCTGGAGCTCGACCTTGGAGAGATCGGCGAGGCGGGTCACCACCTCGCCCTCGCCGAGGAGCGCGCCGGGCTCGATGTCGACCAGGCCCAGCACGCCGGCGAAGGGCGCGCGGATCGTGCGGTCGTCGAGCGCGGCGCGGGCTCGCATGACCGCCGCCTCGGCGCGGCGGAGCGCTGCCCGGGCGCCTTCGAGCTCGGCCTCGGCCACGGTGTTGCGATCGCTCAACCTCTCGATCCGCGTGAAGCTCTGCCGCGCCTCGTCCCGCGTCGCCGTCGCCTCGACGAGATCGGCCCGCACCGCGCGGTCGTCGAGCCGGACGAGCAGGGCACCAGCCTCCACCGCCTGTCCCGAGGCGATGGGCAGGTCCGTCACCCGGCCGGAGACGGTCGCGACCACGTCGACGAACCGGGCAGGCCGGAGGGTGCCGATCGCGGACACGTCGCGGTCGATTCTCCGCATCGCGACCGGAGCCACCCCGACCCGCGCCGGAGCGGCCCGCTCCGCCGCGCCGCCGCTCCCGGACCCGGCCTCCTGCCGTCCCAGCACGTAGCCGGTGCCGACATAGCCGGCGCCGGCGAAGAGAACGACGGCGACGAGGCCGCCGAGGATCTTCAGAGGACGTCGAATGAGCGGACCTTTCCTGTTCGCGTTGCCGGGGACCTAGCGGATCGGCCCGGCCTGTCCTCGCGACCAAGTGCCGCCCCGGCCGCGGCGCCGGCGTCGTCCATGTCTGGACCGGCGCCGCGACGGATCGGCAACCTTGGAGGGCGTCGTGCGAAACGTCGACGCGCCAGCGGTCCCGGCAGTTTCCATCGCGCCCCGTCCGGAACCGGGATCAGATCGCCGCCACACGCCCCGGAGATTGTTCCGCTACGGGGCCCGGAGACGCTGCGAGGATGCCGGCGAGATACTTGTGCCGGTCCGCGACCCGGTCGAGCGCGCGAAGATGGCGGACGCAGTCCCGCAGGCGGGGGATGTCGCGGATCGCCTCAGCGGCGGTCATCGGCCCGTCGGCCCGCGCCGGACCGGACCGGACATACCGGGCCACCATCGAGGCGAACGGCTCGCAGACGCTGTCGAGAAGGCAATCGCCATCCACCAGCCGCGCGGCGATCCGCTCCGCCATGCCTCCCGGCGCGCGCCCGACGGCCCGCGCCGAGGCCCTGACACGGGCCTCCGCGAGCCGGCTCGGCTCGAACCCCGCCCCGATGATACGGGCGACGATATCGCGATCCTCGCCGCTCGGAAGCGGACGGAATCCGCCGATCCTGCGATACACGTCCGCCCGCATGCCGAGATTCGCCCCGCCGGCGGTGTTCAACCCGATCTTCGCCGTTCCATGCCGGGCCAGCAGCCGCTCGAACTCCATCGCGAGATCCATGTAGGTCTCCTCGATCCGCGCCAGGGCATGGTAGCGATCCGGGAGTGCGGCCAGCTCCTCCGCCCCGATCTCGATCCGGCCGAGCACCGCAGGGGCGTGGCGCAACCCCTCTTCCATGGTCCGCACCCAGGCGGGGTGGGCGGCGCAATCGGCATCCGTCGACAGGAACGTCCTGACCCGCGGGCTGCACCGCCCGGCCAGATCGTGCCCGATCCGCCGCGCCGCGCCGACCCCGCCGACCAGGATATGGCCCTCGGCCACGACCAGGGGCAGATCCGCGGACCGGGCCACGTCGCGGGCGATTTCCGCAGTCTCGTCGGCCGTGTTGTTCACGCAGAGATAGACGGCTGGCCGAAGCGGAGCGTCCTGTGCCGCAAGGCTTTCGAGGCATGCCGCGATCCGGTCGGCCTCGTTGCGGGCCGGCACCACGATGGCCGTCAACGCGGCCGCCACCCGCGCCGTGTCGAGGACCGTCAGCTGGAACCGCGTCACGCCGGACTCTCCGCGATGTCGATGCGGTAGTGCGGCGTGGCGGCGGCCCGGCGGAAGTCCCGCTTGGAGGCCGACCGGAACAGGCGGAACGCCTCTTCCCCCTGCAACGGATTGCCGCTCGGACCCAGCCATGTGACGCAGAGCAGATCCGCATCGAGCCAGCGCGCATCGATCTCGCGGGCCAGAGCCGCGATCCCCTCCGCATCGAGAAAGTAGAGGATCTCGGACAGAACGATCAGGTCATGCGCGCCTTCGGGCAGCCGGGCGGGCAGCATCATCCGCGAGAACGTCCCGGCCGGCACGGCGCGGCGCGCCGCGACAAGCGCGCGCTCGACCGCGTCCACGCCGTGATAGGAATCGCAGAGCGGCGCGAGCCGGCGCGCGAGTTCGCCATTGCCGCACCCGACCTCCAGGGCGGAACGATAGCGCGGCCGCGCGAGCGCCTCGCGGGTGGCTGCGAACTTCGCCGTCTCGTAGGCGCTCGTGCGGAACTGCCAGGGGTCGTCCGTGTCCGCGTAGAGCCGCTCCAGATGGTCTGCGTCCACCCTGCTCACGGCGCGCCGCATTCGAAGAAGATCTCGTCATTGTCGAGAAACAGCGAGACGAAGTCGGCCGGGCAGACGAAGCCGTCGGGATCGTCGTCGATCACCTGTCCCATCTGGCTGGCATGGGCCGCCACCGCCCGCTGCTTCCGGTCGCGGAACGCCGCCGTGGCGAGCCGGTATTCCCGTGTCGCGCCGGCAGCGCTCCGGGTATCGGGCAGGGCCCATCGCGACCAGATCGGGTAGAACAGGCACCGGATGCCGGCGCGACGCGCGGCCCGGGCGCCGATCGCGGCCGTGGCGACGTGATCGCAATGGGGGTCGGTCCCGGCGCTGGCGAGGAGGCATCCCGCGCCCCGCTGGACGGCGATCCTCGCGACGCGCTCGGCGATCCGGCCGTATTCGGGCGCAAGGTCCCCGAGGCCGGCATCCGGTAATCCGAGGCGGGTCACGTCCGCCCGGCTGCCTCCCAGTTCGATCAGCGCCCGGTCGAGTTCCGCCGCCCTGAGCCCGGCGAGCCGAACGGGCGGATAGGCCCGCGAACCGGGATGCGACGCCGCACCGTCCGTCATGCAGACGACATGGGCGCCGGGACCCGCGAACGCCTTGGCGAGAAGCCCGCCGCAACCGAGGGATTCGTCGTCGGGATGCGGCGCGAGGACGAGGATCAGCCGGCCTTGCGCGATCGCATCGAACGCGACGGTTGCGGGATCAGTCATCGAGCCAGTCCCCGAGCGCGGACTCGCCGAGGAAGGCGCGACCCGTCCGAAGGCAGAACGCATCCCGACCGGCCTGTCGCAGGTAGCAGGCGAGATCCCGGGCAGCGCGGCCGGCCGGGTTCGAGGATTCGAACATCGTGAGCCCCAGCGACCGTTCCACCGCGGCGATCGCATCCTGGCCGAGATCCTCCATCAGAAGCCGCGTCGCCACCGACAGGGTGGCCGCGCGGTCCGGATCGGCCGACCCTTCCGGTCCCGCCGCGATCCGTCCCGCCCGGAGGATCGCGGGCCAGGCCGCCACCGCGCGGCCCGCGACCGGGGCGAGGCGCAGCAGCTGCGCGTCGCTGTCGAGGTGTCCGCGACTGCGCAGTGCCGTGGCCGCGCGATCCAGCAGACCGACGACCGCCCCGAGCGTCACTGCGGCGATGCGCCAGGTTCCGCCGACGAAATAGGGTTCCCGGGTGTAGATGCCCGGTGGCCCGAGAGGCCGTCCGACGAGCCCGACGCAGTCGAACCGTCCCGAGCGGCTCTCCTGCATGCCGCTCATGTCCCACCCGCCGAGATCGTGGCGCCCGGTCTCCCCGGCATCCACGACGAACAGGGCGACGTCCCCGGCGCTCCGGGCGGAAACGACCGCGCGCGTCACGGCGCCGAGCCCCGAAGCGTAGCGCTTCGCGCCGTGCAGAACGCCGTCGCTGGCCTCGACGGGAGGATCGTCATCCGCGCCCCAGACGCCGAACAGATGGCCTTCCGCGGCCTCGTCGAAACAGGCGCGTCGCAGATCGCCGTCACCGTAGCGGCGGACCAGGATCAACGCGTTCACGTGCCCTTCGAGGAGTCTGGCGAGGGAGAGATCCAGCGCCGCGGTCGCGCGCAGGAGCCAGGCCGGCTCGTCGACGAGACCGGCATCGAGACATCCCGACCGGTGCAGGATGGTATCCGGCGAGGCCGGAGAGGGCCTGTTCAGCTCCTCCGCCAGAAGCCTGGCCCGCTCCCGATCGGTTCCGGCGAGGGGGAAGGGCCGCCCGGGTGAGGGCGATTCGCGATCGGCGCGCATCGTCATCTTCCTGCCGCCCCGTCCGGAGACGGCAGGCCCTCGGGCGACGCACCGGCCGCGGATGGCGAGCGGGTATTCAAACGATCCGCGGAAACACGGGAAAATGGCATGGGAGGCTCAATTCCGTCAAACTGGTTACTGCCCGGTCCCCGCTGGGGGCCCGGTTATTCTTGCTCGGTCTGGGCGCCGCTGCCGGGCCTGGCGCGGCCCAGATCGGGCTTCTGGCCGTAGGGCTTCATCTTCTCCTCGACGGAGAACTCGCTCCGGCCGTCGAGGGAGGGGCCCGAGGTCCAACGGCCCTCTGGCGTCGGCTCGTCGAGCGTGGCGTCGCCCCGGCCGCCCATCGCCTGGAAGAAGTATTGCATGGCGACGCGGATCTCGCCCTCGATCCCGCCGATCGCCTGCTGCAGATTCTTGGCGAAGACCGGGTCGCGCCTGTCGACGCGGACTTCGTACTGAAGCTCACTGGAATGGTGGAACATGTCGCTCTCCGTGTAGGCAACCGACCAACGAGGGGGCGTCCCCGGCCGTTCCACGGTTTCGCGTGCCCCCACGGACACTCTCATATGATCTTAAAACCGGCTAAGAAGCGACCGATGCCTCCCGAGGATCGGAGATGTCCGTCAGGCCGCCGCAATGCAGCTCGAGCCTCGGATTCGGCTCGTGCGGATCCCGGCAGATGTGACCTCCTGCGTGTCGAACGACGAGGCCGCGCTCGATGCCATCCGTGCGACCTCGTGCGTCGGTCTCGGGTGCGATACCGGACGGCGCGCCGGTTACGCGGCGCCAGCTGATCGGAACCGCCTCGCGGCTCGGCGCATGGGCTGGAAGCGAAGCGCTTTCACATGCCGACGGGGGTATGCACCTCCTTGTCGACCACCGGTTTCAGCTGCCCGAACCCGTTCGGCGTGATATCGCCCGAACGGTCGTTGCTCACGCCCACGGAGGCGTCGTCGGTAACGGCCGCCTTCTCCGGGTGGCTCGTGCCGCCCGGCGTCTCGGGGACTCCATCGTCTACATATCCGGGACGTCGTTTCCGAGCGTGCGGTTGATCCTGAGCTTGGCTTCGCTGTTGCCTCTGTCGAGCGCCGCCTTGATCTTGACCAGGTCGTTCAAAGTGGCCTGCGTCAGATTGGCGGTCGAGATGTCCAGGCCGACCAGGCCCGGGAGCTGGCTATTCCGGAGCTGTTCGATTTCCAGTTCCGCCGCGAAGGTTGGTGTGGCGGCGAGCAGGGCGGTGGTCAGGGCGGTCGCCGTGATCGTCGTGAAATAGGAGTGTCTCATGGGTGTGTCCTCTGCTGATCGGGTAGCTGATTCGGCCCGCACCGGACAGGTACCGCTTCGCAATCACAGAGCGCTTCCACCCGGCTTACAGATTTGTAAGGATGATCCGCCTGCGCCGCCGCCGGCCGGAAATGTCAGGCTGACATGCAGACCGGGATGCGCGTCACCGAGGACCAGCCTGGCACCGTGGAGGGTGCCGACCGCCTTGACCAGGGTCAGTCCGAGCCCCGATCCCGGTGTCGCCCGACTCGAGTCGCGCCTGTAGAGCCGCTGCACGACGCGGTCGCGCTCGGCGGCGGGGATCCCGGGGCCGTCATCCTCGACAAGGAGCGTCGGGACCGGGTCATCCGTGACCGTGCAGCGTATCCGGGTGCCGGACGGGGTATGGCGGATGGCGTTCTCGACCAGATTGACCAGCGCCTGCACTAGGAGGTTGCGGTCGCCCCTGATCGGCACCGGCCGGTCCGGCCAGGCGGCGGCGAATGCGTGGCCGGTCTCCTCGCCGACGGCTTCGTACGTCTCGGCGATCGCGCCGAGGATGGATCGCAGATCGAGCTTCTCGAAACGCTCGCGCCGGCTCCCCGATTCGATCTGGGAAATGCGCAGCAACGCCGTGAAGGTCTCGGTGATCCCGTCGATCTCGCGGATCATCTCGTCGATCCTGTCCTGCACCCCGGCGGTCGCGCCGGCATCGCTCTGGAGTTCGGAGGCGAGCAGGCGCAGCCGCGACAGCGGGGTCCGCAGGTCGTGCGCGATGTCGTCGCTGACCTGCTGCATCGCGTGGACAGCATTCTCGAGGCGGGCGAAGGCGGCATTGGCCCCCCGCGCCAGGTCGTTCAGGTCGTCGTCGCGCGATGTCAGCGGAAGGCGCGCGGCGAGGTCGCCCCCGGCGATCCGGTCCAGAACGCCCTGGAATTCGAGCTGACGGCGACGGATGCGCCCGGCCGCCCAGCCGCCGCCGAAGAGCGCGACCGATAGCGCGGCGAGGACGGACCAGAACGTCGATCTGGTCACGTAGGCCATCGCCCTGTCGACCGATCTCGTCTCGATCGCGACGATCAGGCTGTATCCGGGCAGTTCCCGGCGCAAGACGCGGTAGGCGAGCCCCGCGGGGGTGTCGCCGGAAAGGATCGACCAGCCGGGCGGCGGATCGAAGGGCAGCGGGTCGCCGGCGACCAGCGCGCCGCCCGGGTCGAGGATGCTGATAGTCGGGGCATTGGCGACGCTGGGGCTCGAGATCTGGTCGGCGACGAGGAAGAACGCCTCCCGTCCGCCGATCCCGTAGGTCTCTTCGAGGATCGAGACGACCGTCCTGATCCGGATGTCCTGCAGCTCCTGAAGCTGGCGGTGCATGACCTGCCAGGTCAGCAGGCCGCTGACCGCGAATGCCAGGGCGACGATGCCGCAGATCAGCAGCGCCAGCCGGAAGGACGAGGACCGCAACATCCTAGGCGCCGGCATGGAGAGAATAGCCGAAGCTCTTCACGGTATGAACGAGGGCGGTCGCGAAGGGCTTGTCGATCTTCGCCCTGAGCCGGCTGACATGGGTTTCCACGACGCTCGTCTGGGGGTCGAAGTGGAAGTCCCAGACCTGCTCCAGAAGCATCGTGCGCGTGACCACGCGGCCCTCGGCCCGCATCAGCGCCTCGAGGAGAAGGAATTCCTTCGGCAGGAGGCGGATCTCCCGGCCGGAGCGGTGGCAGGTCCGCCTGAGCAGGTCGAGCTCGAGATCGGCGACACGCAGGACCGCGTTCCGGTGCTCTGTGGCCGGCCGGCGTCCGATCGCCTCGATGCGGGCCATGAGCTCGGCGAAGGCGAAGGGTTTCGTCAGGTAGTCGTCGGCGCCCGCGCGCAGGCCCTCCACCCGGTCGTCGACGCCGCCGATGGCGGTCAGGAAGATCACCGGCATCCGGTTGCCGGCCGCGCGCAGGGCCCGCACCAGCGACAGGCCGTCGAGGCCCGGCAGTTTCCGGTCCACGATGGCAACATCGTAAGGCTCGCGCAGCGCCACGAACAGCCCGTCGGACCCGTCGGCGAGGGCGTCGCAGACATGGCCGGATTCGCTTAGGCCCCGCGTCACGAAGGCGCTGGTCGACGCGTCGTCCTCGATCAGAAGAATGCGCATCGCGCCCCCGCCGAATAATCCCGGAAGGTCATCCCGTCCGGAAACGTAGCCGCGGGCGCGGTGTCGCCGTCAAGCCGCTGCATGGTCTCGCCTCGCCAGAGCGACATAGACGCAGAGGCCGGCCAGAACGCAGGTCGCGATGACGGCGGGGGGCAGGCCATCTCCCCCGGAGGGCGCGCGCTCGATCCCTCGGCCGAGGCTCGATCCCAGCGCCACCGAGACGGCCGGCGTCAGGCTCCCGACGCGCCCGGCCAGGGTCTCGAAAACCGACATCACCAGGAACGCCGCGCCGAGAACCGCGAAGAGCAGGATCGCGATATGGAGAGCCTGAGGCTGGACCCGAACGTCGAGGGTCGCCTCGGCGCAGGCACCGAGCGCCGCGGAGATCGTAACCGCCGCGCCGGCCCGGTGGCGGGCCCTCCGGGGGATCGTGAGAGCACCGAGCGCCAGGACCAGGCCGAGGGAGGTCACGGCGCCGGCAAGCGGCCCGAGAAACAGCACGAGCGCCCGCGCGACGATGCTCGACCCGAAGCCGGGCGGGATGGCCCGGAGGGCGCATTGGCGGGGCGCCGCCGCTGTCGCCGCCAGCAGCCCGAGAGACGGCACGGCGAGGAGCAGATCGACCGTCGCGTCACCGGTTCGAACGGCCTCCACGACGGAGACCCCGCCAAGGGCCGCCACGCCGCTCAGAAGCCATGCGGCCGGACCGATCGCGACCCGCCGCTGCAGAGCGGGGCCGGTGCGAATCGTCCGCCTGTCGCCATCGCCGGGTGCGACGTTGTTGCGGTCCATGTCGAACTCCCTGCAGGCCGGGCCGGCCCTCGATGCCCGGCCCAGATCACACCGGCTCCGCGTTCAGCTTACAAATCTGCAAGTTGCAGGCCGCGTCCGGCGGGGCAGGGGTGGCGGATTCCGCTCCCCGGCCCAGCGGCGCCGGCGCCCCGGATCAGGAGTCGGTATTCTGGTCGTCGAGGATCTCGATCTGCGCCTGCTGAATCCTGAGCAGGTGCTCCCATTGATGGTCGATCTTCTCGTGGAGCGCCACGATCTCCAGTTCGGCCGGTCTTCGACGGCGGCTTTCACCTGCGGATGAACGAGCAACTTGCAATGCACGGCGCGCCGACGTTCGTACATGCCTTGAGCATTGACCGCGTGATAGCCGTTCAGTTCCGGCAGTTCCTCGTCGTCATAGTAATTCCGCTTCAGTTCACGGTAGATCGTCGAGGGGGCGCGACCGAGACGATCCGCCATTTCCGGGATCGGCATCTTGGCGTTCAGCCACTGGGCGATCTTACGTCGCTCTTCCAGGCTCAGGTGAGGGTAGCGGAAACCCATTCGTCATCCTCCATGCAAGTTCCTGTTTTCTTAAAAGAATTTACACTTCAAATGTGAATCCACCCGTGGAGGCTCAAGACGGGTTGCGACATCTCGGGTTATCCGAGCCGTCTGAGTTCGTCGCGGAACGCTTCGGCCGGTGTCCTGTAGCCGAGGCATTTCCTGGGCGTCGCGTTGAGGCGCTCGCAGATCGCCGTCATGGAGCGATCCGAGAGCGCTGCCAGCGGAGTGTCCCGGGGCAGATACCGTCGAGCGCGCTTGTTGAGGTTCTCGACCGATCCTTTTTGCCAGGGAGCGGATGGATCGCAAAACCAGGCCTCGGTCCCCATACCGCTCTTGAGTTCCCGCCAGGAGACGAACTCGAAGCCCCGGTCGAAGGTAATCGAACGCCTCGCGGTCGCGGGCAGGGGCGAGAACAGGGTGATGAGCCGGTTCATCAGCATTTTGGAGCTGCGATCGTTGTTGCGAAAGAGCACGGCGTAGCGCGTCTTGCGCTCGACCAGGGACGCGACGTTCGTGGGACCGAGATCCTTCTGGAAGATCATCAGGTCTCCCTCCCAGTCGCCGAACATCTCCCGCGCGGCGACGTCCTCCGGCCGGTTCTGGATGGCCCGGTCTGGCGGGAATACGGTACCGCGCGGCTTGCGGGCACGGCGCGGCTTTCGTCGCTTTCGACGCTCGGGCAGGTAGCGGACCAGCCCGGCGCTCTGGCCATCGGGAGAATAGACGTAGGCATAGATCGTCTCGTGGGAGACCGACCGGGGCTGCCGCTCGCGCCGCATCCGTCCGGCGATCTGTTCTGGAGACCAGCCGGCATCCAGACCTTCGAGAACGGCACCGAGGAGGTCGGCGCAGCGTACGAGCTTGCGCTGCCGGTGACGGCGCTCAGACGCTGTTTTCTGAGCCAGCAAGCCGAAGTAGCCGTTCAGCTCCGGAAGCTCGTCATCCTCGAAGCGGTTGCGCTTGATCTCCCGGTAGATCGTCGAGCGGTGCCGATCCAGACGCGCGGCGATGGTCGAGACAGGCGCCTTCGCCGTCAGAAGATTCGCGATCAGCCGTCGCTCCCGCACGTCCAGCTCCGTATGCGCCATCAATCAATCTCCTGTTTTCCCACAAGAATAGAGGAGATGTCGCAACCCAGTTTAGAATGGGTCCGGCTACAAACCATGTTGCAACCAAGTTGAACTGTCCGTCCGGGCGCAAAGTAGAAATGTCCCGTAGGGCGGTTCGGGAGCGCAGCCGGGCAGGGCGGAGACCTCAGATATCGGAGCCCTGATCGGCTGCGCGGTCAGAGGCCGAGCCTCCGGCGCTCCTTGGCATTGTAGAATGGTCCGGGACCGTCCTTGTCGGAGAGCGTCTCGAAGGCGCGCCAGGCAAGTCCGTCCGCCAGGAAGGGCGGATCGTCGGAGATTGTCAGGGTGCCGAAGGCGTTCATGACCGAAAGAACCCAGCCATGGTCGCCAGAACTTCGGTAGATTTCGACGGTGAAGGCGTGTCCGTCGATCAGCACGTCCCGCGAGAGGTCAGAGAAGATGATCTCCGGATCCTCGGCGTCAGCCATGTCCGCCTCCCGCTCTTGTCACTCCGCATGAGGGTAGCATTGCGCCGGCCGAGGTGCAGGGGGGCTAGTCGGCGGCCGGCGCCGCGCGGGCTTTCGCCTTCCTGGCCGCCAGGGAATTCCAGCCGTCGTTGCGACGCCCCGTAGGCTGATACCGGGTGCGCTGCTTGCCGGCGCGGCGGGCCTTCGGCGGGGACTTGTCCTGTTCGTCCTTGATGAACTCCAGGACAGCGCTCAGGCGCTTGTTCTCGGTAATCGCCGCATGGGTCACACGCTGGTCTTTATCGAAGGCGGAGTAAGGCAAGGAGATGCCTTTCCAGCGGAACTCGAGCCGTCCGTCCGCGAATTCGTAGCTGTCGACGTACTTGCCAGGCAGGCCGCGCGCGATCTCGGTCTCCTCGAGGAGGATCCGTCTGCGGTCGTAGGAGAAGGCCAGTTGCTGGCCGACATGGCGCTCGTCGCGCAGGCAAAGGATGTCCCGCAACCTGTCGGGCTCCACGTTCAGGGACCGGTGGAGATCATCGGCGCGCCGTGGGAGCTTCGCGAACCGGGCATTGTGGCGCGCCATGAAGCCCGGGAGGAACGCGTTGGCGGCGTCCATGTCACAGATGCCGGCGAGACGGAGTTCTTTCACCAGGCGGTCCTGAAGCGTCCGGTTCGCCCGCTCGACACGGCCCTTGGCCTGGCTCGAATTGGCGCAGAGGATCTCGATGTTCAACTCGTTCAGCGCCCGGCCGAACTGGGTCATGCCATGGCCGGTCCTCGCGCCTTGGCTCGCCACGCGGAAGACCGAGTGCTTGTCCGAATAGAAGGCAACCGGGCGGCCATGCGTCGTCAGGTACCGCTTCAGCGCCCCGAAATAGCTGAACGTGCTCTCCGACGCTACGAACTCCAGGTGCATCAACGTGCTGGTGGCATCGTCGATGAAGACCAAAAGCGTGCAGGGATCGCCGCGATCCTCAAACCAGTGATGGTCGGAGCCGTCGATCTGGATCAGCTCACCCAGGCATTCCCGGCGCAGCCGCGGCTGGTGAAATGTCCGCCGTTGCTTGCGCGACAGCCATATCCCGTCTTCGGCCATCCACTTGCGGAGCGTCTCGCGCGAGACCTTCAATCCGTGATCCTCGGCAAGCTTCTCGGCGGCCAGCGTCGGTCCGAAATCGGCGTAGCGCTCCCGGACCAGCGTCAGCGCGTAATCCCGGATGGCCGGATCGATGCGGTTGTTCGAGGTCCGGCCGCGGGCCTGGTGACGGATCGCAGCCGGGCCTCCGGCATCGAACGCCTTCAAGAGCCGATGAACCTGGCGAGGGCTGAGATCCAGCACGTCGGCCGCCGAGCGAACCGTCATCCGCCGCTGCGCGACCTGGCTCAGCACTTCGACGCGGTTCAGCTCTCGCTCGCTCATCAAAACCCATCCCACGGCCACGCTCCGCTCTCGTTTGCCCGAGTGGGAAGCGTGACACGTCTACTTTGCAGAGGTGGGACATTCTAACTTTGCGGCTACAAACCAAAGTCCGGTAATAAACATTATGTAATATTTGTCATGTCGCAGACCCGGCGCACGGCTGCCGCATATCCTTCGAGGCCGAAGCCGACCACGATCCCGTCCGCGCGGTGCGAGACGTAGGAATGGTGCCGGAACGGTTCGCGGCGGTGGATCTGGCTGATATGCACCTCGATCACCGGTCCCTCGAAGGTTTCGAGCGCATCGAGGAGCGCGATCGAACTGTGCCCGTAGCCCGCCGGATTGATGACGATGCCGCAGGCCTCCGACCGCGCCTCGTGCACGAGGTCGACCAGCCGGCCTTCGTGATTCGTCTGTTCGAAGCGGATGGAATGGCCCGGCGCGCAGGCCGCGCGACAGAGCGCGGCTACGTCCTCGAGCGTGTCGGTTCCGTAGATCTCCGGCTGCCGCTGGCCCAGGAGATTCAGGTTCGGTCCGTTCAGGACGAAGATGGTCGGCATCGGTGCTCCTCGGGTCGGTGTCGCGGGATCGGGATTGAACGGCGACCGGATTCGCCGGCGCTGCAGCTTGGACGGATTTCCGGACAGAATTCCAAGCCTTTCCGCGCGGAAGCTCAAGAGCGCCGGCGGCTCTCCTGGCGCCCGGCAGTCCCCGATCATGACGTGAATATGCTCTGCAATATGCTCTGCGACCGCCTCGACGCCACGCCCGGGACGTGTCTCGAGCCGAAGACCTGGCCAATTATTTAGCCACAAGACGCTGGAGCGCACGCCGCGAGACCCCTACCCTGACCCACGCAGGAGTCGCAATTCATGCCGCGTTTACACGGTTCACACGTGCCGGGAGGATCCGCCATGGACATCGTCGCCCCGCTCGCGCCCCGCATCCGGTCGCGCGAAGGTGTGACCGTCGGGATGGTGCGCCCCCTTCCGGGCACGGGCTACCGGATCCGCGCCCCTGCGGCGGCGGGCTGACCGGGTGCCCCGGATCGCCCGTCTCGACATGGTCGCGGCGCGCGCGCCGATCGACCGCCCCGTGGCGACCGCCTTCGGCGTCATGCGCGACCGCCCGGCCGTCTTCCTCAAGGTGGAGGACGCGGACGGCGCCTTCGGCTGGGGCGAGGTCTTCGCCAACTGGCCCGCCGCCGGCGCCGAGCACCGCGTCAACCTCCTGGCCGACGATCTCGCGCCCCTGATCCTCGGCGCCCCGGCGGAGGATCCGCCGGCCCTCTTCGCCGAACTCACCGCCCGCACCCATCTCCGCGCCCTGCAATGCGGCGAGTTCGGCCCCTTCCGCCATTGCCTCGCCGGGCTCGACCAGGCGCTCTGGGATCTCGCCGCGCGCCGCGCGGGGCGGCCCCTGCGGCTGATCCTCGATCCCGGCGCGCCCGACACGGTGCCGGCCTACGCCAGCGGCATCCATGTCGATGCGGCCGAGGAGGCCATCGGCGCCGCCCGCGCCGCCGGCTTTTCGGCCTTCAAGGTCAAGGTCGGTTTCGATCCGGCGCGCGACGCCGCGCGCATCCGCGAGATCGCCGGCGGGATCGGGCCCGGCGACCGGCTGTTCCTCGACGCCAACCAGGGCTGGACCGAGCCCGAGGCGAGCGCCTTCCTCGACGCCGTCGCCGACCTGCCCCTCGGCTGGCTCGAGGAGCCCATCGCCGCCGACCGCCCAGCCGCCGAATGGCGCCGGCTCGCGGGGCGCCTGCCGCTCGCCGGCGGCGAGAACCTCGCGGGGCGCGCCGCCTTCGGCGTGGCGCCTCTCGACATCGTCCAGCCCGATCTCGCCAAATGGGGCGGGGTAAGCGGCTGCTTCGGGGTGGCGCGCGACGCGCTGGCCGCGGGCCGAACCTACTGCCCGCATTTCCTCGGCGGCGGCATCGGCCTCGCCGCATCGGCCGAGCTTCTGGCCGCAGCCGGCGGCCCCGGCCTTCTCGAGGTCGACGTGAACCCGAACCCTCTGCGCGACCTGCTCTGCGACCCGTCCGGCCACATCTCCCGCGGCCTCTGGCGGCTCCGCGGCGCGGACCTCCACGACGCCCCCGAGCTTCCCTCCGGGATCGCCGCCCTCGTCACCCATCGCCGGGAGGCCGCGGCCGGGTGACCGGGAGCGGACGGCCCGAAGCGCCGCCGCCGCGCGGCTCAGAAGAGCGTGCCCGCCGGCAGGGGCACGTTCAGGAGATCGCGGAACGCCAGCGTCACGGCGACGATCACCGCGGCGACGCCGGCCAGGCTCGCGAGGAGCCGCCCCCGCCCCTCAAGCGCGTGGTAGGAGGCCGCCATCAGCGCCAGCGCCATCGCGATCCCGCCGAGCGCGAAGCCCAGGGTGGGGATCGCCGCGACCGCGGCCAGCATCGCCACCGGCACCACCGCGACGCGCACGAGCCCCTTCGCCGGCGCCGGCGCGGCCGCCTGCCGCAGGACGAGCAGCCGCACCGCCGCGAGCGCGACGAAGCCCAGCATCGCCCAGGCCACGGTGCCGGGAAACACCGCCGCCTCCGGGTTCAGCCCGGCGCATTGCACGATCACCGTCGCCGCCACCGCTCCGAAGACCGCGAGCGCCACCGCGTCGAAGATCCGCCCGCGCGGCGCGGAAGGCTCGGGACGCTGCACCGCCGCCCGCCCCTCCCGGCGCCTGCGCTTGAATTGCCGCCGCATCCACGGAAAGGCCGGATAGAACGCGCTCAGGATCGCCAGCACGATGATGACCTGGGAGAGCGGCCGCCCGAAGAACTGCCCCGGCACGTTCCCCATCGCGTCGCCGATGGTCCAGCCCTGGACGAATCCCTTCTCCGCGATCGAGCCGAGGATCAGACCGAGCACGATCGGCGAGACGTCGAATCCCCGCCGCTGCACCACCCAGCCGACCACGCCGAGCACGATCATGATGCCCACATCCGACAGCGAGTTGCGGATCGCGAAGGAGCCGATCACGGTCATGAACGCCACCACCGGCACCAGCGCGATCTTCGGCGCCTGCACGATGGCGCCATAGGCGAAGCGGCCGATGAGAAGCCCCACGGGCAGCATCAGCAGCGTCGCCAGGAACAGCCCGAAGACGAAGGTGTAGACGATGCTAGATCCCTCGGAGAACAGCGAGGGGCCGGTCCGCACGCCCTGAACGAGGAGCGCGCCGAGGATCACCGCGTCGGGCGGCGTGCCGGGAATGCCGAGTACCAGCGTCGGGATGAAGCCGCCCCCGACGGTGGCGTTGTTGGCGGATTCGGTGGCGATCACGCCGCCCGGATTTCCCTCGCCGTATTTCTCCGCGCCCTTGCCCGCGCGTCGCGCCTCGGAATAGGAAACGAGCCCCGAGATCGAGCCGCCGGCGCCCGGCAGCGCGCCGACGAGCGTGCCGATGATCGAGGACCGGACGACGTTGACCTTGTTGCGCATCAGCGCGCCGACCGCTTCCTTCAGCCGGAAACCGCGGGTCTCCTCCGGCTTTTCCAGATGCCGGTCCGACGTGGCCACGAGATCCATGAGCACCGGCACGCAATAGAGCCCGATCAGCGCCGAGACGATCTCGATGCCGCCCAGTAGCGTCGGCGAGCCGAAGGTGAAGCGCACCTCGGCGCTGGTCTCCGAGATGCCGATGGTCGCCAGCAGCAGGCCGAAACAGGCGCCGATGAGCCCCTTGACCACGTTTCCCGTCGACAGCGCCGAGATCAGCGACAGGCCGAAGATCGCCAGCCAGAAATACTCCACCGGCCCGAAGGCCAGCGCCGCCCGGGCCAGTGGCGGCGCGAGCAGCAGCAGCGCCGCGGCGCCGAAGAGCCCGCCGATCAGCGAGGAGAGGCAGGCGATGGTGACCGCGAGGTCGCCGTCGCCGCGCTTCGCCATCGGATAGCCGTCGAAGGTCGTGGCGATGGCCGAGGGGGTGCCGGGCGTGTTCAGCAGGATCGCCGCGTAGGCGCCGCCGTAGATCGCGCCGGTATAGATCGCGCCGAGCAGGATGAGCGCGCTCGCCGGATCCATCGCGAAGGTGATCGGCACCAGGACCGCCACCGCCATGGTCGCGGTCAGGCCGGGGATCGATCCGATGATCGTGCCGGCGGCCACGCCGCCGAGCGCGAAGAGGATGTTGAGCGGGCTGAAGGCGAGCGCGAGATACTCGAACATCGAAGATCACTCCGGCGCGGACGAGGAAGACCGGCCGGCGCGGGCACCGGCCGGACGGGCCGGTGGCCCTATTCGATCACGCCGCCCGTCCGGGCCGCCTCGAGATAGGTGTCGGCCTGCTCCTGCATGAAGCTGTCCATCTCCTCGCCATAGCCGATATCGACGAGCGCGAAGCCGTTATCGAGCATCTTCTGGCGGAACCCCTCCTGATCGTTGATCTTCTGGATGGCGTCGGAGACCTGCTGGCGCAGCTCCTCGGAAGTGTCCTTCGGAACCGCGATACCGCGATAGGCACCCGAGACCAGATCGTAGCCCAGTTCCTTGAAGGTCGGCACGTCGGGAAAGAGCGGGTGGCGCTCGTCCATCGCCACCGCGAGCATCCGCACCTCGTCGCCCTGGGTGGCGCCGACGGTGGTGTAGCCCCATTGCCCCGAGACCTGCTCGCCGAGATTGGCGGTGGTGGCGGAGCCGGTGCCGTCGAAGGCGACATAGGTGGTGTCGATCCCCGCCATCTCGTCGAAGCGGACCTGTGCGAGGTGGTTCGCCGTGCCCTTGCCCGAGCCGGAGAAGATCACCTCGCGGGGATGCTCCTTAGCGTAGTCGACCAGATCCTCGAGCGTCTCGAACTCGCTGTCAGCCGGCACCACGATGGCGTCGGGCGTGTAGTGGAACATGTGCACCGGCACGATGTCCTCTGTCTGGAAGCCCACATTGCCCTGCTTCGGCTTGACGATGATGTGGGGCAGGTTAATGCCCATGATCGTCGAGCCATCGGCCGGCATCGAGTTCAGCTGCGACCAGCCCACGGCGCCGCCGCCGCCGGGCTTGTAGGTGATCACCAGATCCTCGCCGAAGAGCTCCTTGAAATAGGGCTGCTGGAACCGTGCCGTGATGTCCAATTCGCCGCCCGGCCCGAACGGGATGATGTAGTTGACCGATTGCGACGGGAATTCCTGCGCCGCGGCGGGAAGCGCGGCGAGGCCGAAGGCGATCGCGGCGAGCGTGCGTCTGAACATGGGTGTCCTCCCAGACTGGTCTTCCGGGCCGTTCCGCGTTCCCGGGGTCGCCCTGGCCCGGACCGGGCGCCCCTTTCTCAGCCGGCGTCGGCCAGCCTTCTGATTTCGTCGTGGATATGGGCCGGCACTGCAAGCCCTTCCGTCGCCGCCCGCGCCCGCAGGCCCGGCCGGCGACTACCCGGCAGGCGCACGTCCGGATCGGCCTCCATCGCCGCCACCAGCGCCTCGATCCCGGCCCCGAAGCCCGGCGGCGGCGTGCGGCCCGGATCGAAGCCTAGCAGGAGCTGGCCCACGCCGGGCGACGCTCC
The DNA here is from genome assembly GCA_963829665.1 of uncultured Alphaproteobacteria bacterium. Taxonomy (GTDB): domain Bacteria; phylum Pseudomonadota; class Alphaproteobacteria; order Rhodobacterales; family Rhodobacteraceae; genus Palleronia. Next base: position 235,366 of record CAWHJL010000002.1, read on the forward strand.
CTCCGCCTCGAAGAAGGAGCTGGCCTCGCGCGAGGCCGTGGCGCCGGTCAGCGTCGCCGCCAGAACCTCGACCATCAGCGCCAGCGCCGCGCCCTTGGCCTCCCCCGCGGGTACCATCGTGCCGGCGAGCGCCGCGTCGGGATCCGTCGTGGGCTGGCCCTCCGCGTCGAGCGCGATCCCTTCCGGGATCGGCGCGTTCGCCTTCTTCGCGGCCATGACCTTGCCGCGGGCGACCTTCGACAGCGACAGGTCGATGACCAGCGGCGCCTCCCCCTCCCGGGGCGCGGCGAAGGCGATCGGGTTGGTGCCGAAGAGCGCCGCGCGTCCGCCCCAGGCCGCCATCGCCTTCGGCGTGTTGGCGACCATCAGCGCCACGAGCCCCGCCTCCGCCAGCGCCTCGACCTGCGCGCCGAGCTGGCCGCAATGATGCGAGCGCCGGATCGCGGCGCCCGCCATCCCCTGCTCCCGCACCACCGGCACCAGCGCCTCCCGCGCCGCCGCGAGCGCGGGATAGGCGAAGCCGTGCCCGGCATCGACGGCCAGCCAGCCCGGCGCCGCTCGCGTCACCTCAGGCACCGCGTCGCCCGCGACCTTGCCGGTCCGCGCCTGGCCCGCATAAGAGGCGACGCGGGACAGCCCGTGCCCCGCCTGCCCGTCGATCTCCGCGGCCACCAGCGCCCGCGCCACGCTCTCCGCATTGCCGCGCGCCACGCCGCTCGCCGCGAAGGCGCGCGTCACCAGATCGGTCAGCGCCCCGACATCCATCCGCACCGGCTCAGCCATCGTTCCCCTCCAGCGCCCGGCGCACATTGGCGACCGTCACCTCCGACACGCGCGCGTTCCCCTCGCGGGTCACCCCCGCCACGTGCGGCGTCAGGATCAGGTTCTCGACATCCTCGAAGACCCGGCCCCCAGCGGCATCGAGCGGCTCGGTCGCGAATACGTCGAGCGCCGCGCCACCGAGCCGGCCCGAGAGCAGCGCCCGCCCGAGCGCCGGCTCGTCGACGATCCCGCCGCGGGATGTGTTGATCACCACCGCGCCCGCGGGCAGCAACTCGATCGCCGCCGCGTCCACGAGGTTGCGCGTCTCCTCGGTCAGCGGCACATGCAGGGACAGCACGTGGGAGGCCGCGAACAGCTCCTCCGCCGTCGCGCAGCGCCGCACACCCTTCCATGCCGGATCCTCGGCGCCGAGATGCGGATCGAAGGCCGCGACCGTCATGCCGAGTGCCTGCGCCTTCCCCGCGACCATCCGCGCGATTCCGCCATAGCCCAGCAGCCCCAGCGTCCGTCCCGCCGCCTCGCCGCCGATCAGCGCGTTCCGCGGCCATTCGCCGGCGCGCACGTCGCCGGTCGAGAGATAGGCGCCGCGGACCAGCACCAGCGCCGCCGCGATCACGTATTCCGCAACCGACAGCGCGTTCGCCCCCGTCGCCGGCAACACGGCGACGCTGCGCGCCGCGCAGGCGTCCAGGTCGATATTGTCGAGCCCGACGCCCAGCCGGCCCACCGCGCGCAGGTTCGGTGCCGCCTCGAGGAGCGCGGCATCCACCCGGGTGCGGTTGCGGACGATCACCGCGTCGGCCGCGGCGACGGCCGCCTCGAGCCGCCCGCGATCCTCCACCAGTCCCGGCTCGTAGACCACGTCCCAGCCGGGATCGAAGCCGCCGAGGGCGGCTTCGTCCATGAATTCCGTGACGACGACCCGCATCAGGCCGAGCGGTAGAGCTTCGTCAGCGTGAATTCGCGATGCCCCAGCGCCTCCGCGGCGGTGTAGCGGCCGTTGGCGGTCCGCGTGATGCATTCGATGAGCGCGTCGCCCGCATCCTCTATGGTCTGCTCGCGGGTCAGGATGCCGGTCACGTCCACGTCGATATGCTCCGACATCGTGCGCATGGTGCGCGGATTGCCGGTGATCTTGATGACGGGCACGATCGGGTTGCCGACCACGTTGCCCTGCCCGGTCGGGAAGGTGTGGATGACGTAGCCCGCCGCCGCCATCAGCGTCACGCATTCCGCCGCCGCCGAGGAGGTGTCCATGAAGTAGAGACCCGGCCCCTTCGTCGGCGCCACCGCCGGTCCCATCGCGTCGATGTAGGACGAACTCTTGCCGATCTTCTCGAGGTTGCCGAGCGCCTTCTCCTCGATCGTCGTCAGGCCGCCCTCGATATTGCCCTTCGTCGGCTGACTGTCCGAGAAATCCGACGTCTTGTGCGCCTCGATCACATCGTCCTGGTAGGCCTGGAAGATCTTCATGAAGGCGTCGGCCGCCTCGGGGCTGGCCGCGCGCTCCTTGCACAGATGCTCCGCGCCGGTGATCTCGGAGGTCTCCCCGAAGCATCCGTAGATTCCGTGCGGCAGCAGCTTGTCGTACATGTTGCCGACCGTCGGGCAGGAGGCGAGCCCGGTCGTGGTGTCGCTCTCGCCGCATTTGGTCGAGATCCACAGATCGGTGATCGGGCACTCCTCCTTCTTGAGCTCGCTTGCCCACTGGACGAACTCCTTCGCCTTCCAGCTCGCCTGCCGGATGGTCTCGAAATCGCCCTTCTGCTCGATCGAGATGCCGAAGACCGGCTTGCCGGTCTCGGCGATCCCGTCGACGATCTGCTGGGTCCATTGCGGCTCGATGCCGATCACCACGCAGGCCGCGACGTTCGGGTTCGCGCCGGTGCCGATCATGGTGCGGAAGTGCAGGTCCAGGTCCTCGCCGAACTGCAGCCGCCCGTAGGCGTGCGGAATCGCCATCGTGCCCTTGACGTTGTTGGCGACGGATTCGCAGGCGGCGTTCGAGATGTCGTCCACGGGCAGGATCACGACGTGGTTGCGGACGCCGACGCGGCCGTTCTCGCGGCGCCACGCCTGCACGGTCTCGGTGCTGAAATCTAGGGCCATGTCTTTACCACCGCTTGGTTTTGCAATTGTGGGTATGGACGTGTCCGCCCTTCTCGGCGGGTCCGACCATCTTGCCGATGTCCTCGCCGTACTTCATCACCGTGTCGCCCTCGGACAGATCCTTCAGCGCCACCTTGTGGCCGATCGGGATGTCCGCCTTGGCGGTCAGCGTGAAGTCCGAATTGTCGGCGGTGACGACGCAAAGCATTTCCGTCCCCGCCGTGAGATCCTCGACCACGACCACGCCGACATTGTCCTCGGGGTCGTGGACCAAAAGCTGTGGCTTGCCCACGGGCATCCTCCTCTTCGCTGCGCTCATGTCCGTCCAGTCAAGTCGCAGGTTAACGCTCTTCGTAAACTTATACAAGTATTAATGTATAAGACTTGTCCGGCAAGCGGGATCCGGCCTACACTCCCCCGGATAACGGGGGAGGTTCTGCCCATGTCCGCGCCGCTCTATCAGGTCGTCATCGACACCGTGGTCGACCGCATCGCCACCGGCGCCTGGCCTCCGGGCGCGATGCTGCCCTCGGAGGCGCAGCTTGGCGTCGAGCTCGGCGTCAGCCAGGGCACGGCGCGCAAGGCGCTGATGGCGCTCGAGGCCCGGGGCCTGGTGCAGCGCACGCAGGGCCGCGGCACCATGGTCACCGTCCGCACGCCGGAAAGTGCGTTGTTCCAGTTCTTCCGTCTGCGCCGCCCCGATGGCAGCCAGGCCCGCCCCGAACTCGTACGCGAGGAGGTCCGCCGCCGCCGCGCCCACCGCGAGGAGCGCGCGCTCCTGCACGGCGCGCCCGCCTTCGTCTTCGAGGTGGAGCGGGTGCGTGCACTCGACGGCCGGCCGAGCCTGCTGGAGCGGTCGGTGGTGCCGGCCGATCTCTTTCCCGGCCTCGACGGCCATGCGCCGCTGCCGAACCCGCTCTATGTCCATTACCAGCACTCCTACCGCATCATCATCGTCCGCGCCGACGAATCGCTCACCGCCACCGCGGCGGACGCGGTCGCGTCCGCCGCGCTGCGCGTGGCGCCGGGCACGCCGCTCCTCGCCGTCGACCGCCGCGCCGTGGACATGCGCGACCGCGTGGTGGAACGGCGCCGCTCGCTCTGTCTGACCGGCGAGATGACCTACCAGATTTCCCTGCAGTGAAGCCGTTACCAGTCGCGCAGCCCGCGCAGGGCCAGATACGACCGCTGCCAGGACGATCGGCATTCATTCGGCACGGCAAAAGGCGTCCGTCGAGCGGAAGAGCGCGGAAATCATTTCCAGAAAGAACAGGACGGACCGATTTCCACCAAGCTTAAGAACCCTCCGCCAAGAGCAAGGATCGTAAGCAGGGTCCACACGAACAGCACAACCCGGTGCTGGAACATGACATTGTTGAATTCTTCCAATGCATCGAGTTCCGGTCCGATTTGGGTATTCCTCGGCCAAACGAGCCAGACGCTTGCAAGAATGCCCGTAATTGCGAAAAGAACGCAGAAGACTAGCCAGTGATTGCTGCAGGCATGCGTTCCCACGGTTTTTATCGCTGTCGAGAAAAATACCAGGATTCCGGTCGAAACCGTAAAAAGGAACTTGCCGAGCTCGAAATATCGACCGGTTCGACCTTTCAGCTCTTCAACGATCCAGTCTTCGAGTCCGGCCGCCACTTTTTCTGCGGATACGGGGATTGAACGCGATTTCTGCATCGTCTCCGTTCAATTCACCGGTTTGTTTTCGAGTTCGCCGGATTCCGTCCAGTATCTCATATGACAACTGTCGCAAGTAGAAATTGGCGCGACCTGCATTTCGTTTTTCCGCTCTTTGTCGATCACGCCAATCTTTTTGCAATTATTGCAAATCCCCATTACTCCCTCCCGTGGGATATTGCGAGACGACGAACGTGGAGTAGCACGAAAATCAGAAGAATGGTAGCGAGCGAAACGGCCCTCTGCGGTGCGCGGCGTGTCGGACGAACATCGCGAACTGCAAGAGAATGTCCTTTCTCCGCGCGGCGGACCTCCGGCATGAATGTCCCCACCGCCTGCGCCGCGGCCATGTGTCGGTCCGACCGGGAGGGGCGCGGGCAATCGCTCACCCGGCCGGGTCGAGCATCACCTTTGGCGGCACCACCCGTCCCGCGCGCAGATCGGCGAAGGCCGCCGCCCCTGCCGAGAGCGGCCGCCACTCGATCCAGTCGAGCGCGCCCAGCCGCCCCGCGGCCATCGCCGCCACCGTCTCGCGGAAATCCGCCCTGGTGTAGGTGTAGGTGCCGATGAAGGTCAGTTCCTGCAACGTCGCCCGCCGCACGTCGAACCCTTGCGCCTCGTCGCCGAGGCCGACATGGGCGATCGTGCCGCCCGGCCGGGCGCGCGCGGAGGCGAGCCCGCGCGTCGCGCCGATCCCCACCGCGTCGATGACGACCGGAAAGGCGTCCGCCGGAAGCGCCTCCTCGGCCACCACATCGAGCCCGATCGCCTCCCTCAGATAGCGCTGCCGGGCCGCGTTCGGCTCGACCACCACGATGTCCTCCGCGCCCTGCGCCCGCGCCGACAGCGCCGCGCCGACGCCGATCGGCCCGCCGCCGATCACCAGCACCGGACCGGTCTCGCCGGCTGCCGCCAGCGCCAGCCGCACCGCATGCCAGCCGACGGCGACGGGCTCGGCGAGCGCCGCCACCCCCAGCGCCAAATCGTCGGGGAGGGAGACGAGGTTCTCCTCCGGGATCGCCACCGCCTCGGCGAAGGCGCCCTCCCGCGGCGGCATGGAGATGATCTGCCGCTCGGGACAGAGATTCTCCCGCCCCGCCCGGCAGGCCGGGCAGGTCCCGCAGGTGACCAGCGGGTTGATCGTCACCCGCTCGCCGTCGCGCGGGCCGCCGGCGATGGTTCCCGCCGCCTCGTGGCCGAGCGTCAGCGGCGCCGGCCGCCGCGAATCGTGGCCGAGATAGGCATGCATGTCGGAGCCGCAAATCCCAGAGGCCGCGATCCGCACCAGCACCTCTCCCGCCCGCGGCACGGGATCGGCCGTCTCGCGCAGTTCCAGCCGCTCGGGCCCGGTATAGACAAGCGCCCTCATGTCGCCGTGAACCCCCCGTCCACCATCAGGATCTGCCCGGTCACATAGGCAGAGGCGTCAGAGCACAGGAACAGCAGCGGCCCGTCGAGGTCGTCCGGCGCCCCGTTCCGCCCGATGCAGGTCTGGCCGGCGTTGCGCGCCGCCAGCGCGTCGTCGCCGAAGACTGCCGCCGTCAGCTCGGTGGGGAAGAACCCCGGCCCGAGCGCGTTCGCGGTGATCCCGTCCTTCGACCAGGCCTCCGCCATCGCCCGCGTGAGCTGCGCCACGCCCCCTTTCGAGGCGCCGTAGGCGAGACCGCCCGGAAAGGCGCGGAACGATTGCAGCGAGGCGAAGGTCACGATCCGCCCGCGACCCTTCTCCCGCATCCCCGCCACCAGCGCCCGGCTCAGGAAGAACGGCGCCCGGAGGTTCAAATCCAGCGTCCGGTCCCAGCCCGCCGCCGTCACCTCGTCCGCGGCCTCCCGCGTGTTGATCCCGGCCGCGTGGACCACGATCTCCGGCGCGCCGAACGGCTCGGCCACCGCCACCGCCACGTCCTCCAGCCCGTCGCGGTCGCCGAGGTCGCGGACCACCGAGGCGGTCTCCCCCCCGGCCTCCGCCCGCCACTCCGCGAGCGCCGCGCCGCGCCGCGCCACGCCCACCACTCGCGCTCCGGCGCGGGCGAGCACCGTCGCCGCGTGCCGCCCGAGCCCGGAGCTCGCCCCGGTCACGCAGGCGACCCGGCCGGCAATGTCGAAGAGCCCCTCAGACGGCATTGGCGGACAGCTCGAACTCGGTGTCGGGAAAGTATTTCCGCAGCCGGATGTCGGCGGTGCGCGCATGACCCTCCATGCCCTCCGCACGGGACAGCCGCGCCGTCGCCTCCGCCACCGGGCGGGCGCCCTCGCGCGTCGCCCGCTGCCATGTCACCACCTTCATGTACTTGTGCACCGAGAGCCCGCCGGTATAGCGCGCCGCTCCGCTCGTCGGCAGAACGTGGTTGGGGCCGGCGGCCTTGTCGCCGAAGGCGACCGTCGTCTCCTCGCCGAGAAACAGCGAGCCGTAGCAGGTCAGCCGCTCCTTCCACCAGTCGAGATCGCCCGCCTGAACCGTCAGGTGCTCGGGCGCGTGATCGTCGGAACAGGCCGCCATCTCCTCGCGGTCGGAACACAGGATCACCTCGGCGTAATCCGCCCAGGCCTTCTCGGCATTGCCCCGGTTCGGCTCCGGCAGCGCCGCGATCAGTTCCGGCACCCGCGCCAGCACCGTCTCGGCCAGCTTGCGGTCGTCGGTCACCAGCCAGACCGGCGAGTTGTAGCCATGCTCCGCCTGCCCCACGAGATCGGCCGCGACGATCTCCGGGTCCGCGTCCCGGTCGCCGAGGATCAGGCTGTCCGTGGGGCCCGCCACCATGTCGATCCCGACCCGCCCGAAGAGGATGCGCTTGGCCTCGGCGACGAACTGGTTGCCCGGCCCGACGAGGATGTTGGCCGGCGCCAGCCCGAACAGGCCGAAGGTCATCGCCGCCACGCCCTGCACGCCCCCCATGGCGAGGATGCGGTCCGCGCCGCAGAGATGCGCGGCATAGGCGATGGCCGGCGCCACGCCCTCGCCCGGCTTCGGCGGCGAGCAGGCGACGATCTGGCTGCACCCCGCCACCTTCGCCGTCGTCACCGTCATGATCGCGCTGGCGATGTGGCTGTAGCGCCCGCCGGGCACGTAGCAGCCCGCGGCCTGACAGGGGATCGCCTTCTGCCCGGCGACGAGTCCGGGCAGGATCTCCACCTCCATGTCGGTGGCGGTGCCCTTCTGCGCTTCAGCGAAGCGGCGCACGTTGTCATGGGCGAAGGCGATGTCGCGCTTCACCCGGTCGGGCACCCTGTCGGCGGCGGCGGCGATCTCGCCTTCGCTCATCACCACGTTGCCGTCGTACTTGTCGAACTTCGCGGCATATTCCATCGCCGCCGCCTCGCCGCGCGCCTCGATGTCGTCGAGGATGCCCTGCACGGTCCGGCGCACCTCCCCGCTGTCGCTCGTGGACGTGCGAGGGGCCTTCTTCAGATAGTCACGGGACATTTTTTCCTCCGGGTCGTGAATGTCAGGGCAGCAGGCTCGTCGAGAGCGGTGGCCAGTAGCCGATGCCGAGGACGACGATCAGCATGAAGAGCACGAAGGGCACCGCGCGCCAGGCGATGCGCAGGATCGATTCCCCGGTCAGGCCGGAGACGACGAAGAGGTTGAGCCCCAGCGGCGGGGTGATGAACCCCACCCCCAGCGAGGTGATCATCATCACGCAGAACTGGATCTCGTTCATGCCGATATTGTCGGCGAGCGGCTTCAGGATCGGCGCCAGGATCACGATGTTGGGCGTCGTCTCCATCACGCAGCCCGCCGCGATCAGGATGCCGATCATCATCAGGATCAGCAAAGCGGGCTCAGTCGTCAGCCCCGTCACCGCGCCGACGAAGCCCTGCGGCACGTTCATGATCGCCAGCGCCTGCGCCAGCGGCAGGGAGAAGGCGATGATCGGCAGGATCACCCCGTTGACCTTGGCCGAGGAGACCAGCATCGCCGGGAAGTCCGAGAGCTTCAATGTGCCGAGGATGAATCCCAGGATGATCGTCACCACCACCGCCGTCGCGCCCGCCTCGGTGGGGGTCAGCCGCCCCGAGAAGATGCCCCAGAAGATGATCGCCGGCACGATGAAGGCGTACCAGCCGCGTCCGAGCGCGCCGCCCACATTCGCCGCCCATTGGCCGAAGCTCAGGCCGCCCCCGCCTTCCCAGCGGTAGAGCACGTTCATCACCACGTTGGTCGCAAGGATCGAGACGAGGATCGCGATGCCGGGGATCAGCGCGGCCAGGAACAGCGTCGAGGCCGAAATCCCGAGCACCAGGCCGATGATGATGTAGGCGATGGAGGGCGGGATCAGGATGCCGGTGCAGGCGCCGGCGGCGACCAGAGCGCAGGCATAGGGCCGCGGGTATCCCGATTCCACCAGCCGGTCGATGGTCATCCGCCCGACCGCCGCCGCGCCGGCGGCGTCGGAGCCCGAGATCGCTGAGAACATGCCGCAGACGAGCACCGTCGCCGATCCGAAGCCGCCCTTGGCGAAGCAGGTCAGCGCCTCGGCCACGTCGAGGAACTTGCGGCTGAGCCCGGTCCTGACCAGCACGTCGCCGGTCAGGATGAAGAGCGGCACCGCGGTCAGCGCGAAGGCGTCGATGCCGTCGAAGAGGCTCTCGCCGACGAGCGTCAGCGGCAGCGCGCCCGACATCACCAGCATGGTGGTCGCCGAGACGCCGATCACCGCCCAGACCGGAACCGCGAGGGCGCAGAGCAGGACGAAGAGGATCAGCGGGACGTAGAAATCCGCGCCGAGGATGACGGACTGCTCGCCCATCTGTTGCCACATCATGTCTGGGTCCCCCTCAGTCGAAGAGCCGGTCGCCCTCGTAGACGGGCGTGCCGTCCCGAAGGTCGCGGATGTCGCGCAGCAGCGACTGCGCGAGGCGGAAGAGCATCAGGCCGAAGCCCAGCGGCACGGCCGCCAGGAACCACACCATCGACACCCGGAGCCCGTGGCTGACCGAGCCGAACTCGGCCGAGGTGACCAGCGTCTCGAAGCTGTAGATCAGCGCGACGAGGGCGACCGCGGCCATCACCAGGTCGCCGAATATGTAGATCACCGCCTTCCCGCGATTGCCGAGATATTGCAGGATCACGTCGATGCGGATGTGGCCGCGCTGCTTCACCGCGGCGGCAGCGCCGATCCAGGCCAGGTAGATGAAGGCGTAGCGGACGATCTCCTCTCCCCAGATCGAGGAATAGGCGAAGATCTCCCGTCTCAGCACCTCCACCGCCATCGTCGCGACGAGCATGACGTAGAAGACGAGAAGCGCCCATCGCTCCAGGTTGGCGTCGATGAGTGACAGGACGTGGCGCATGATATTCCTCCTCCCGGCCGCAGGCGATCCTCACGCCGAGGCGGCCCTGATCTCCCTCCCCCGCCGCAGCTCCCGCAGGATCGCGGCGGCCTCTCGTCCCCCGCCGCTCAGGCGTCGTTCACGTACCAGCGCCCTTCCGTCCCGGCCGCCTCCTCGAGCTTGCCGAACGTCTCCATCGAGCCCGCGAGATCGGACTTGAACCCGTCCCATTCCGGGCGCTGGTAGCCGCCGGCCTCCTTCCACTGGGCGAGCTGGTCGTCGTCCAGCATGTGGAACTCCACTCCCGCCGCCTCGAGCTCGGCCATCGCATAGGCGCGCGCCGACGGGACCTTGGCGAGGTTCTGGTGGAAGGTCATCTCGGAGGCCCAGACGATGCCCTCCTGCACGTCCTCGGACTGCTCGTTGAACCATTCGAGATTGCAGGAATAGACTTGGCTGTCCGGCACCGCCTGGGTGAAGGTCACATGGCTCAGGATGTCGCTGAAGCCGAAGACGTTGAGCGCGCCCACCGAGGGGTCGAGCGCGTCGGCCACCCCCTGCTTGATCGCCGAGGGCGTCTCGCCCCAGGCCACCGGCGTCGGGTTGGCGCCCACCATCCGGTAATATTGCTGCAGCATCTCCGACCCCGGAACGCGGAACTTCACGCCCTTCAGATCCGCGGGTACCAGCACCGGCCCCGGCCCGCCGCGACGGATGGCCACCACGCGCGGGTCGATCACCACGTAGAACAGCGCCTTGAACCCGCTCTCCTCGACCAGCGGATTTACCTGCTCGCGCCAGGCATCCGAGGTCACGAGGTTCACGAAGCGCTGGTTGGTGCCGCAGAAATACGGCAGGTTGATGAGGTCCACGACGCTGGCAAACGGTGCGAAGTTCGACAGCGAATGCTGCGCCGCCTGGATGGTGCCGGTCTGCACCTTCTGCACCAGCGCGCCGCCCGCGCCGAGCTGGCCGCCCGGCGCCAGCTTCACATAGACCTTGCGCCCCGTGGCGTTCTGGATGTTCTCCTTCAGGTCGAGCTGCATGATCGGGTAGCTGCGCGAGGCGCCGAGCACGTAGGCGGTCGCGATGGTCATCGTGACCTCGGCCTCCGATTCGCGCATCCGCTCCTCGGCCGCGGTCTGCGCCGCCGCCTCGGAGGACCACAGCACCCCCGCCGCGCCGGCGACCATCGCCGCCGTGAACGCGCCGGTGCCGGCCAGTTTCAGGAAGTTCCGCCGCTCGAGCGACTCGAGCGTCTCCTCGGTCTTGTCCATGTCACTCCTCCCAGAGCTCAGTCGGTTCGTTTCGTCCCGTCCTTTTCCCGCGCCTCGCGCCTGAGCACCGCGACGACGAAGGCGATCACGGCGGCGAACAGGATCAGCATCTGCCAGATGTCGGTAAGAAACGGGCTTGTGCCCCAGGCCCCCGCCACCACGGAGGCCGCGAAGATCGCGAACAGGATCGCGGACACGATCAGCGGCATCGTGGTCTCCTCCCTCTCGACGCGGACGTTAACCTTCTTGAACCTTCTTGTAAGCGCTTACATAGCGTAATGCAAGCACTTTCACACCCTTTCGTGCTAGGTGACTCCCGGCGGCGTCCCGCGCGCCGCCGGCCATGGGAGAAATCGCCGGTGCCCGATTCGCCAGACCGCCTGCCGACCCTTGCCGACGTCGCCGCCCGCGCCGGGGTCTCCACGGCGACCGTCTCGCGCTGTCTGAACGCGCCGGACCGCGTCTCGCCGACGGCCCGGGCGGCGGTGATGGCCGCGGTGGCGGAGCTCGGCTACGCGCCGAACTACGCCGCCCAGGCGCTCGCCGCGAACCGCTCCTACACCGTCGGCGTCGTCATCCCGACGATCGAGAATTCCGTCTTCGCCCGCGGCGTGCAGGCCTTCCAGGAGGCGCTCGGAGAGGCCGGAATCACCCTCCTCGTCGCCAGTTCCGCCTATTCTCCCGAGCGGGAGGCCGACCAAATCCGCACCCTCGTCGCCCGCGGCGCGGACGCGCTGATGCTGATCGGCTTCGAGCGCGATCCGCGTCTCTACGAGTTCCTCGGCCGGCGCGGCGTGCCGGTGGTGGTCGCCTGGGCCTGGCGGTCTGACCCGCCCGTGCCCTGCGTCGGCTTCGACAACCGGCGTGCCATGCGCGCCCTCGCCGAGGCGGTGCTCGCCGCCGGCCACCGGCGGCTGGCGATGATCTCCGCCGAGATCGCGCCGAACGACCGCGCCGCCGACCGGGTCGCGGGGTTCCGCGACGCCCTCGCCGCCGCCGGGCTCGACGCCGCCGCGGTGCCGGTGGTGGAAACCCCCTATTCCGTCGCCAACGGGCGCGCCGCCGCCGCCGCGCTCCTTGCCCGGCCGGACCGCCCGACCGCGATCTGCTGCGGCAACGACGTGCTCGCCATGGGCGCCATCATGGCGGCGCGCGACCGGGGCCTCCGCATCCCCGGCGATCTCTCCGTCACCGGCTTCGACGACATCGAGCTGGCCGAGGTCGCCGTGCCGCCGCTCGCCACCGTGCATGTCCCCCACCGCGAGATGGGCCGCCGCGCCGCCGCGCTCCTTCTCGCCACGATGCGCCGCGCCGGGCCGTCGGCCAGCGTCGAGCTCGCGACGACCCTGCGCCTGCGCGCCTCGCTCGGTCCGCCGCCCGCGCAAAGCTGAACCGGACGCCGCCGTTTCCCCTTGCGCTGCACCCTGCATCATCCATATACCATCCAAGTGGATGGAGGAAACGATGCCGAAGATACACCGCCTGCCCGAACGTGCCGCCGATACCGAGAAGGTCACCATCAATCTCGGCCATGTCGATCTCGGCCGGATCGACCTCCTCGTGCGCGAGGGGTTCTACTCGAACCGGACGGATTTCATCCGCTCCGCGATCCGCGCCCAGCTCACCGCCGAGTCGCACGCCGTCGACCAGTCGGTGGCGCGGCACCGCTTCGAGATGGGGCTCTTCGACATTGCCCGCGCCGATCTCGAGGCCCTGCGCGACGCCGGAGAGGTCCTGCATCTCCGCGTCGTGGGCCTCGCCCGGATCGCGGCGGACGTGGATGTCGAACTCGCCCGCGACACGATCGGCTCGCTGAGCGTGCTCGGATCCCTCCAGGCCCCGAAGGACGTCAAGGCGGCGCTCGCCGACCGTACAACCTGAGGGGCCGAGGCCCCCGAACTCCAAGGACCAGACACATGACAGACGATTTCGCGACGGCGCTGCGCCGGGCGCTCTCCTCAACTCGTGCCGGCGACCCCGGCGCGGCCACCGCCATCATCCAGTCCGCGCTCTCGGGCCAGGCCGCGCCCGACCCCGAACCGGCCGGCGAATGTGCCCCCTGCGCCCGCCTCGCCGCGGCAAGCGGCCGGACAGCGGGCGCCCCCGCCCGTCCGGCCAGGCCCGGCAGGCCCGATCTCGGCGCGATGCCGGATCTGTCCGCCTTCTCCGGCCTCCCCGGCATGAGCGGCATAAACGGCATGAGCGGCATGAGCGGCATGAGCGGCATGTCCGGACTTGCCGATCTGCCCGGACTGGCCGATCTGCCGGGCCGCACCCCCGCCCGCCGCGCCCCCGTCCCCGACGGCGCCCGGGTGGAGATGCGCCAGATCGCCGGTCGCGCCGTGCGCCTCTTCACCCCCTCCCCGCGGGAGGGTGGCGTCACCGGCCTCGTCCTGATGCTGCACGGCTGCACCCAGTCGCCCGAGGATTTCGCCCTCGGCACCAGGATGGACCTCGCGGCCGAGACGGCCGGGTTCGCCGTCGCCTACCCGGCCCAGACCGGCGCCCACAACATGCAATCCTGCTGGAACTGGTTCCGCCCCGAGGACCAGGGCGCGGGCGGCGGCGAACCGGCGATCCTCGCCGCCATCGCCCGCGACCTCGCGACCGAGCTCGATGTCGGGTCCCGCGTCTTCGCCGCCGGCCTCTCAGCGGGCGGCGCCATGGCGGCCGTCCTGTCCGAGACGCACCCGGAGGTCTTCGCGGCCGTGGGCGTCCATTCCGGCCTGCCCGCCGGTGCGGCAGTGGACCTGCCCTCGGCCTTCTCGGCCATGCGCGGCGAACGCGCCGGCCGTCCGCTTGGCGGTCCGGCCATCGTCTTCCACGGCACCGCCGACGGCACCGTCTCGCCGCGAAACGCCCGCGCCCTCCTGCCCGGCGACGGGGTCGAGACGCAGCACCGCAACGGCGTCCGCAGCTGGACCCGCCTGACCACCGCCCAGGGGACCGAACTCTGGCTCATCGACGGCGCCGGCCATGCCTGGTCGGGCGGCGATGCCGCCGGCTCCTATGCCGATGCCGCCGGACCCGACGCCTCGGCCGAGATGCTGCGCTACTTCGCGGCGGCCACGGCACGCCGCTGACCCGATCCGCCCGGCCCCGGCCGGGCGGCCCGTTCCCGACGCGAGATCGCCTCAAGTCCCGCCAGCCCAGATTCGGGCGCCTCTCCGAGCCCGCACCGCATCTCTCCTTGCCGCCCGCCGCGCTCCGGACCGCGCTGCCCGCCGCGCCCCTGCGGCGGAGTGTTTGCGTCGGCGGATTCGCCTCGCTCATCGCCGCCGGTCGATGCACCCGCTCCGGCCGAAGGAGGAAATGGTACGGAGGGTTCGGCGGCGATCCGCCACGCCGGGACCGGCCCTGTGTCGGCGCCGCACCTCCCGGATCTCGTCGCCTCGCTCTTCGTCGACCCACGCCCCGGACTCCGACGGGATTCCGACAGGACTCCGACAGGAATCCGACAGCGGTTTTCGGACCGCCGAGACGAAAAGAGGCGCCCCGCGGGGCGCCTCATCCTGCATCGAACAGGGGTCGGATCAGCGCCCGGCGGCCTTCGCCACCTCGGCCGCGAAATCCTCCTTCTCGACGTCGATCCCCTCGCCGACCTCCATACGCACGAAGCCCGTGACCTCGATCCCGGCCTCCTTGGCTGCGGCCCCGACCTTCATGTCGGGATTGACCACAAAGTCTTGATTCACAAGCGTGATCTCGGAGAGATACTTCTTCATCCGGCCCTCGATCATCTTCTCGATGACCTGTTCCGGCTTGCCGGATTCCCGCGCGATCTCCATCTGAACGGCCCTCTCCTTCTCGAGCACGTCCGGGTCGAGCGTCGCCTCGTCGAGCGCGGCGGGCCGGGCGGCTGCGATATGCATCGCGATCTGTCGCGCCGTCGCCGCATCCTCCCCCGAATAGGCCACGAGCACCCCGATCTTGCCCATCCCCTCCGTCGCCGCATTGTGCACATACGCCGCCACGTTCGCGCCCTCGATCCTCTCCATGCGGCGCAAGGTCATGTTTTCGCCGATCTTTGCGATCGCGTCGGTGATCCGCTCCTTGACCTTCTTGCCGCCCATCTCGGCCTCGGAGAGCGCCGCGACGTCCTTCTCGCCTAGGGCAGCCCCGGCGATCTCGGCCGCAAGCTCCTGGAATTCGGCGTTCTTGGCGACGAAGTCGGTCTCGGAATTGACCTCGACCGCCACCCCGGTTCCGCCCTCGACCCTGACCGCGACGAGACCCTCCGCCGCCGTCCGGTCGGCCTTCTTCGCGGCCTTGGCAAGGCCCTTCGTCCGCAGCCAGTCGACCGCGGCACCCATGTCGCCATCGGTTTCCGTCAGCGCTTTCTTGGCGTCCATCATGCCGGCGCCGGTGGTCTCGCGCAGTTCTTTCACTTGTGCAGCGGTGATCGCCATGTCTCTGGCTCTCCTCGATTCTTCATAGACGGAGGGGTCCGGAGCGAGGAATCATCCCGCTCCGGCAGCAACTCGGCAACAGCAGGCGCGTCGCGCGCCGTTAGCCCTTATTTTCAAGCTCGTAGGGCGCGTCCTTCGCCTTCGTGTCGTCGTGGACGGCCTCCTTGGAGACATCGAGCGTCTCTTCGGAATTGGCAGGGGTCTCGAGAATCTCCTCGTCCTCGGACCCGGCGTCCTCCATCGCGCCCACATCGACACCGGCCGCGGACATCTGCGCCGACATGCCGTCGAGAGCGGCACGCGAGACGAGGTCGCAATACAGCTGGATCGCCCGCGCCGCATCGTCGTTTCCGGGGATGACATGGTCCACCCCGTCGGGCGAACAGTTCGTGTCGACGATGGCGACCACCGGGATACCCAGCTTCCTGGCCTCGGCGATGGCGAGGTCTTCCTTGTTCACGTCGATGACGAAGAGAAGGTCCGGCACGCCGCCCATCTCGCGGATGCCACCGAGGGAGGCGTTGAGCTTCGCCTGGTCGCGCTCCATCGACAGCCGCTCGCGCTTGGTGAGGCCGGCGGCCCCCTGTTCCATGCGCTCGTCGATCTCCCGCAGGCGGTTGATCGACTGGCTGACCGTCTTCCAGTTGGTGAGCGTGCCGCCCAGCCAGCGGTGGTTCATGTAGTACTGTGCGCAGCGTTCCGCCGCCTCCGCGACCGGCTTCTGGGCCTGCCGCTTGGTGCCGACGAAAAGGATGCGGCCATTCTTGGCGACGGTGTCGCGCACCACCTGAAGCGCCCGGTCGAGGAGGGGAACGGTCTGCGTCAGATCGACGATATGGATGCCGTTACGGTCGCCGTAGATGTATTCGGCCATGCGCGGGTTCCAGCGCTGGGTCTGGTGGCCGAAATGGACGCCGGCCTCGAGAAGCTGGCGCAGGGAGAACTCGGGGAGAGCCATGGCGGTCTGTCCTTTTTCCGGTTTCATGCCGCGGCGGAACTGTTCAGATCCGGAGATCCAACCGGTGGACCTCGCGGGAATGTCTCCCCCGCGCGCCCAAGTCCCGCCTGTGAAGTGCTGCCGCCCATACAATCCGGCGGCGCGCCGCGCAAGAGGGCGCGCACCCGCCGGCACGTCTCGATGCGAAGAAGGCTTGCGGGCCGGCGAGCGCTGACGCAATGAGGCCGGGATGACGGCGGGACTTCTTTCTATCGGATCGGCGCTCTGGGACGTGATCGGCCGGACGCCCGGCACCATGACCCCGGGCGAGGATGTGCCGGGCAGGATCGAGCGCGTACCTGGCGGCGTCGCTCTGAACATCGCGCTGTGGCTGGCGGATCGCGGCCTCGCCCCCTGTCTCCTGAGCGCGGTCGGCCGGGACTCGGAGGGAGAGGCGATATTCGCGGAAGCGGCGCGCCGCGGCGTGCGGACCGACCTCGTCCATCGGTCCGCCGGGATCGCGACGGACGGGTACATGGCGCTTGAGGACGGTGGCGGCCTCGTCGGTGCGATCGCGGATACCCGCGCCCTGGAAGAAGCCGGAACCGCGATCCTCGCGCCGCTTCTCGACGGCCGGCTCGGAACCGCCGAGGAGCCGTTTTCCGGGATCGCGGTGCTCGAGGGCAATCTTCCGGCGGCCGCGCTTGCCGACCTGGCGACCGGGCCGTGGCTTGCCGCTGCCGATCTGCGCGTCGCGCCGGCCTCGCCGGGCAAGGTCGCGCAACTCGCCCCGCTGCTCTCCCTGCCCCGCGCGACCATCTACCTGAACCGGATCGAAGCCGGGCTCCTCGCCGGAAAATTGTTCTCCGCCGCGCCTTCCGCCGCCCGAGCGCTGGCCGGCGAAGCGGCTGCGCGGTTGGTCGTGACGGACGGCGCCGCGGCCGCGGCGCTTGCCATCGCGGGCGAGATTCTGACGGCGACGCCTCCAAGGGTCCGATCGGTCCGGGTGACCGGCGCGGGCGACACCGTCGTGGCCGCCCATATCGCAGCCGAAATGCGCGGTCTCGGAAGAGTGGACGCGCTTCGGGCGGGACTCGCGGCCGCCGCGCGCCATGTGGCCGGGGAGGATGCGGCGTGAACGTCCCTCTCGCCACCACGCCCGAGGTGCGGGCGGCGCTGGCGGCGGGCGAGCCGGTCGTGGCGCTCGAGAGCACGATCATCACCCACGGGATGCCCTGGCCGCGGAACGTGGAGGTCGCGCGCCAGGTCGAGGAGACGGTGCGCGCCCTTGGCGCGACCCCGGCGACGATCGCGGTGCTGGACGGAGCGCTCCGGATCGGGCTGGCGGAGTCCGAGATCGAGGCGCTCGCGCGGACGCAGGACGTCGCCAAGCTCAGCCGTGCCGATCCTGCGGTCTGCATGGCGAACGGCCGGACCGGCGCCACGACCGTCGCCGCGACGATGATCGCGGCGCGGCTCGCGGGAATCGAAGTCTTCGCCACCGGCGGGATCGGCGGGGTGCATCGCGGCGCGGAGCGGAGCTTCGACATTTCCGCCGATCTGCGCGAACTCGCCGAGACGGCGGTGACGGTCGTCGCGGCGGGGGCCAAGGCCATTCTCGACCTCGGCAAGACCTACGAGGTGCTGGAGATGTTCGGTGTGCCGGTGATCGCGGTGGGACAGGACCGGCTGCCGGCCTTCTGGTCGCGCGGATCGGCTCACATGGCGGCTCTCCGGCTCGACACCGCTGCGGAAATCGCGGCCGCTCATGTCCTGCGCGGGGCGATCGGCGTGCCCGGCGGCCAGCTCGTCGCGAACCCGATCCCGGAGCGGGACGAGATCCCGGCCGCCGAGCTCGCGCCCCTGATCGACGGAGCCATCGCCGAAGCCCGGGAGAAGGGGATCTCGGCGAAAGCGGTCACGCCGTTCCTGCTCGCGCGCCTTCACGATCTGACAGGGGGCCGAACGCTGCGCGCGAACATCTCGCTGGTGCTCAACAACGCGCGTCTCGCCGCGGCCATCGCCGGAGAAATCTGCGCGGTCCGCCGTCGGCCCGCGGCGCCGGAGGGGCCGGCGTTGTGAAGGTCGTGCCGCCTCTCTATCTTCGTCGGACCAGAGGAAAGCGACGATGAGCTTCGATCCGAGTGCGAATACCGCGCCGCGCCGCCGGCCGGGTCTCTTCGCCCGAATGCGGGCGAACTTCTTGACCGGGTTGGTCGTGATCGCCCCCATCGGGCTCACCATCTGGCTCATCTGGGCGGTGATCGGATGGATCGATGCGGTGGTCCTGCCCTTCGTGCCGTACCGCTTCAAGCCGGAGCAATATATCGGCATCAATCTCCGCGGCGTCGGGGTGATCTTCTTCCTGCTCTTCACCCTGCTCGTGGGCTGGGTCGCCAAGGGCTATATCGGCCGGTCCCTGCTGAAGCTGGGCGAGAGCCTCGTCGACCGGACGCCGGTCGTGCGGTCCGTCTATTCCGGTTTGAAGCAGATCGCGGAGACCGTCTTCGCGCAGACCGAGACCTCCTTCGACACGGCCGTCCTGCTCGAATATCCGCGCAAGGGCATCTGGGCGATCGCCTTCGTGTCCACCGACGCGAAGGGCGAGATCGCCTCCGCGATCCCGGTCTCCGACGGCAAGGCGGCCGTGTTCCTGCCGACCACCCCGAACCCGACATCGGGCTTTCTCCTCTTCGTCCCCCGATCCGAACTGATCGTCCTGGAAATGACGGTGGAGGATGCGGCGAAGCTCGTGATCTCCGCGGGCCTCGTCTATCCCAATCCGAAGAATCCGAGAGTGCCGTCCGGCCGGCCGATGGCGGCCGAATAGACGTGGCGCAGCCCCGGCCCCTCCCCTCGAACCCGCTGCGCGCGGCGTCGGAGGGCGGGAGCCGTCAGTCGTACATCTCGGCGAGATCGATGGTCGAGCGCTCGCCGATATCGCCGAGGTGCCGCGACAAGAACGCCTCCGCGGCCGCACGACCGGCGTCTTTCAGGCGCTCGACCAGAATGGCTGACGGGACGAGTTTGGTCGCGACCGAGAGATCGCGCATGAGCGCATCGTCGGCGATCATGTGCGCGAGAACATATTTCATCGTACCCTTCTCCACGCGCCCTTCTTCTATCAGGCGCTGAACGAAGCGGATCGCGCGCAGGTCGCCCAAGAGAGAAGCATTGAAGCTCACCTCGTTGATGCGGTTCAGGATCTCCTGCGCGGTGAAGGGCAGCCGATCGCGCACCAGCGGGTTGATGTTGACGATCACGAGATCGTCGGGGAGATGTGGCTCGTAGAGCGGAAAGAGGGCCGGGTTTCCGGTATAGCCGCCGTCCCAGTAGGCTTCCCCGTCGATCTCGACCGCCTGGAAAAGGGTCGGAAGACAGGCGGAGGCGACAAGGGCGTCAGGCGAGATCTCCGCACCGCTGAAGATCTTGATCTTGCCGGTCCGCACGTTGGTGGCGCAGACGTAGAGTTCCGGGCCGGAGGCGCTGCGGATCTTCTCGAAATGCATGTCCCTCGTGATGTCGGCGAGCGGATTGCGATAGAAGGGGCCGAGGCTGTAGGGCGAGGTGGCTCGGCTGACGAGATCGCCCAGGGCATAGGCTGTCGAGTACTCGATCGCCTGCGAGATGGAGGCGGTAGTCGGTGCGAGAGGGCTCAGCCAGGTCGCGACCTTCAGATCCCTGAGGCCCAGGACGCGCGCCCAGAACCAGCCGAGGTTCTCCCTGGCGGCCTCGCGCCCGCCGGTGACGAGACCGGATTTTACCACTGCGCCGTTTAACGCCCCAGCAGAAGTCCCTGAAATCGCGGCGATTTCGATTTCGTCGCACTCGAGAATCCGATCGAGGACACCCCATGTAAAGGCGCCATGCGCTCCGCCGCCCTGAAGCGCCACGTTGATCCGCTTGGCCATGCATCCTCCTGTCCGAACCGACCGGGCCTGAAGCTTGTGTGCAGACCCGGTTGCCGGCTGTCCAGTGGGAGGCGGGGCCTGACCGGTGGTAAACGGATCGCGCTTCGGGCTCCTCCGCCACGCCAGCGCGACGTGGAAGCCGCCGCCGAAGATCGCGCCGATGATCCGGGCGACGCCGGACGGATCGCCGAGAAAGGAATCGTGGACCGTCGCGAGCGAAAAGATCGTGGCCGAGGCGGATGCGACGAAGGTCTGCCGATTCCTTCCCGCTGGACATGGCAGGCGCTCTTTGCGTCGGTCGCGTAGAGGTTGTCCGGCCTCAACCGGGACCGATGGACAGTGTAGCAGCCCGGCGACAGGATGCCGCTGACGGGCGCCGGGACGGCGATCCCGATCTTTGAGATGGCGGCAATCCGAAGCGCGCCGATGAAGAAGGCGATGGCCCCGGTTGAGCCCCTCCGGTCCGGGCGGATATCCTCGCGGGGCAGACGTTCGCCAGGATCGCAGGCGGGAGAAAGAAATTCGCCGCCTCCCCTAACGTCTGCGCAGGCGGACGCTCTTGGGGAACCGCCCGCAAGACGGGCCGTCCCGGGAGTCCGCCGCCGCTCTTTCCCTGGCGGCGCATCGCCACCTGTTTATCGGTCTGCGGCGCGGTTCATCGCGCTGTCCAGCCGCCATCGACGCTGAGCGTCGTTCCGGTGATCTGGCTTGCCGCGTCCGAACACAGGAAAGTCGCGATGCCACCGATCTGCTCGACCGTCGCGAACTCCTTCGACGGCTGGCGCGCGAGAATCACCTCCTTGATCGCCGTCTCCCGGTCCATGCCGTATTTCTCCATCGTGTCGGGGATCTGGGCCTCCACGAGCGGCGTCATCACGTAACCGGGACAGATCGCGTTGGCGGTGATCGGGTCTTCCGCCGTCTCGAGTGCCGCAACCTTGGTCAGGCCGACGACCCCGTGCTTCGCGGCAACATAGGCGGACTTGTAGGGCGATGCGCGAAGCCCATGCGCCGAGGCGAGGTTGATGATCCGGCCCCAGCCGGCCTCGCGCATCATCGGCACGGCCACGGCCGTGGTGTGGAACGCGGAGGACAACATGATGGCGATGATCGCGTCCCACTTCTCGACGGGAAACTCCTCGATTGCGGCGACGTGCTGGATGCCGGCATTGTTCATCAGGATGTCGCAGCGCCCCGCCGTCTCGACAAGCGCCCGCGCCTCGTCTCCCTTGGAGAGGTCGGCTTTGATGTAGCGGGCCTCCACCCGGTGTTCCTTGGCGATCTCCTCTGCGAGCGCGTGATCCTCGGCCCGGTCGGTGAAGGAATTCAGGACCACGTTCGCCCCTGCTTTCGCCAGTTCCCGGACCACGCCCAGCCCGATCCCGGAATTCGATCCGGTCACGATCGCGGTCTTTCCGCTCAATTCCATGGTTTCCTCCTTCGCTGTCCCGCGACGACCATGCCGCGACAATTCTGCAAGTGCAAAAGGAAAGCGGCGCGCGCGGTTCGGGTTCGCACGCTGACGGTGCCGTGATTTCCGAGTCCGTTGAAGCCCTTGGTCGCGCCACTTGATTCGCGGACGCCGAGGCGGGGGGAATTCGTTCGGGATGGCATAAAAAAAAGACGCCCGCACATGGCGGGCGTCAAGTCATTGAGGCAGGTTTCATACAGGCAAGAAACCTATCGAGCAGTGCCTCTGTTATAAGCCAATTCCGTGAGGAAGCAAACGTAAAAGTTTGAAACTTCGGACTTCCGGCCGGTAGATTCACCGAAACTGAAGAACAACGGGAACGGGCGGGACATGAAAAGATTAACGAATCATGCAATCGGGACCAGCATTGCTGCGCTTGCAGCATGCGCCGGCGGCCTTGCGCTCTCCGAGCCGAGCCACGGAATCGCGATGTTCGGCAAGCCGGCCCTGCCCCCCGATTTCAAGTCCCTGCCCTATGCGAATCCCGATGCGCCGAAGGGCGGGCGTGTCGTCCAAGGCGAAGTCGGAACCTTTGACTCTCTCAACCCTCTGATCTTGAAGGGAAACGTTCCTTGGCAGCTGGCCTCGCTCGCCTACGAATCGCTTATGGGCCGATCCTACGACGAGCCCTTCACCCTTTACACTCTGCTCGCCGAAACCGTCGAGGTGGCGCCGGATGACAGTTGGGTCGAATTCCATCTTCGCCCCGAAGCGACCTTCTCGGACGGAACGCCGGTCACGGTCGAGGATGTGCTTTGGTCGTACGAAACCCTCGGGACGGTCGGCCATCCGCGCTATCTCGGCGCATGGCAGAACGTTGCGTCAGCGGAGAAGGTCGGCGAGCGGGGGGTGCGCTTCACGTTCACCGAGCCAGACCGCGAACTGGCGCTCATCATGGGAATGCGCCCGATTCTCAAGAAGGCCCAATGGGAGGGCGAGGATTTCGCCGAATCGGGCCTCGACACGATTCCGATCACCACGGCCCCCTACGTGATCTCGGATTTCGGGCCAGGGCGATACGTCACCCTCACCCGCGACGCCGATTACTGGGGCGCGGACGTGCCGTTCATGCAGGGACAGATGAATTTCGACGAGATCCGCATGGAATTCTATGGCGACCAGTCGGTGATGTTCGAGGCGTTCAAGTCCGGAGCGATGAATACTCTCAGGGAGACCGACGCGCAGCGATGGGCCAGACAATACGACTTCCCGCGAATCCGGTCCGGCGAGGTGGTGAAATCGGAGATACCGCATGATCGCCCGTCCGGGATCACCGGCTTCGTGATGAACACGAGACGCGCTCCCCTGGACGATTGGCGGGTCCGGGAGGCGCTGATTCGGGCGTTCAACTTCGACTTCGCCAACCAGATCGTGAACGGGGGAGCGCTGCCGCGCATCGCGTCGTATTTCTCGAACTCCTCGCTGGCCATGGATCACGGGCCGGCAGGGGGAAAGGTAGCCGACTATCTCTCTGAATACGAAGATGTTCTCCTTCCCGGGGCGCTGGACGGATACACCCTGCCCGAGGCCGACGGGACGGAGCGCAACCGAAGCAACATGCGAAGCGCCATCCATCTCCTGAACGAGGCCGGCTGGACCGTGGGCGAGAGCGGAATCCTGCGCGATGCCGACGGCGCGCCGATGCGGATCGAGATCCTTCTGAGCCAGAGCGGCTACCAACCGCAGATCGCCCAGAAGACGGCAGACCTCTATCTCGCTGCGCTGGCGCGGCTCGGGATCGATGCCCGTGTCACGCTGGTCGATCAGGCGCAGTACACCGAACGCACCAATGCCTTCGATTTCGACATGACCTGGTACATGCGCGCCCTGTCGCTCTCGCCGGGCCGCGAGCAGCTTCTCTACTGGGGATCGGAGGCCGCTGACGAACCGGGCAGCCTGAACTGGATGGGCGCCCGCTCTCCGGCCATCGACGGTCTCGTACAGACGATGCTGACCGCCGGGAGCGAGGCGGAATACGTCGCCGCGGTGCAGGCGCTCGACCGGGTTCTGACCACGGGGCGCTACGTGATCCCGGTCTGGTTCAATCCCGTCAGCTACATCGCCCACGACGCCGACCTGCATTATCCCGAGTCGCTGCCGATCTACGGCGACTACCTGGGCTTCATGCCGGAAGTCTGGTGGTATCGGGAGTAGGCCGCGCAGCCGGCAGGCGAGCCGGGCCGGAAATTCCCTTGGGAACCCTCCCTCCCGCGCGACATTGACCGGGCGACACGCGAACAAGGATCGAAACATGCAGTGGACCGCCGTCGAAAAGAACTGGGCTGCCTTCGTCGAACCGATCATGCAGCGTTGGCCGAACACGGAAGAAGAGGACCTCCTCGCCCTCGAGGGCAGTCGCGAGCGTCTCGCCGTCTATCTCGCCGAGCGTCACGACCTGACGGCGCGCGAATCGGATGAGCAGATCACCGCATGGCTGCAGGGGGCGGTTCCCGCCGACGTGGCGATGGACGAGACGCGCGACGGCGAGAATATCCGCGCCTCCGCCGCCCACATCGGCACGGGAGAGGACGTCTATTCGGACGACAAGGACTTTGGCGACGAGCAGGTCTCCGAACGTCCCATCGGTCGCGATGGCTGACGCCGGCACGGACACCGCCATCTGCCCTTCCGCGTCGCTCCCGGTTGTCGGGCCCGAGGCCCTCTGGCCCCCCTGCCCGCGGCCGTTCAACCTCGCGGCGCATGTGCTTTCCCACGCCGACCGTCTTTCCGAGAAGGTCGCGCTCGTGGAAACGGGTGGCGACACGTGGTGCTACGGCGCGCTGAAATCCGCCGTTCTCGGCACCGCCGGCGGGCTGCGTGCTCTGGGCCTGGAGCCGGGCGACCGTGTTCTCCTGCGGCTTGGCAACAGCGTCGACTTTCCGATCGCCTTTCTCGGCGCGCTTGCCGCCGACCTCGTTCCCGTGCCGACCTCGGCCCAACTCACCGCCGAGGAGATCACTGGCATCTGCTACGATCTCGACCTCGGCCTGATCCTTCAGGATCCCGCCGTCCCTGCCCCGCGACCGTGCGGCCCGGCGATCGGCCTCGAGGAATTGCGCGAGATGCGTACCGCTGACCCGGTTCCGGTGCGGATGGCCGACCCGGACCGCCCCGGCTACATCATCTTCACGTCCGGCACCGCCTCGCGCCCGCGCGGCGTCGTCCACGCCCATCGCGCGATCTGGGCGCGCGGCATGATGATTGCCGGCTGGGAGGGCCTGACCGAGACCGATCGGCTTCTTCATGCCGGCGCGTTCAACTGGACCTATACGCTGGGGACCGGCCTGCTCGATCCCTGGAGTGTCGGCGCCACGGCGCTCATCCCCGGAGATCGGCTGGAATCCGTCGAATCTCGGGCGCGTCCTGGCCGAACGGGAGGCCACCATTTTCGCCGCCGTTCCGGGTATCTATCGAAAACTTCTCAACCATGGATTGCCCGATCTTCCGAAGCTGCGGCACGGTCTTTCCGCCGGAGAAAAGCTCTCCGAACCGCTTCGCGAGGCTTGGCGAGCGCGCACCGGCACCGACATCCACGAGGCTTACGGACAGAGCGAATGTTCGACCTTCATCTCCGGGTCACCCGCCTCTCCGGCTCCGGCGGGGCGGCTCGGCCGTCCGCAACCCGGTCGCCGCGCGGCGATCCTCGGGCCAGACGGTCCCGCGGGCCCCGATGTCGCGGGCGAACTCGCGGTCTCGAGCGACGATCCGGGGCTCATGCTCGGATACCTGGACGGGCCCGACGACAACGCGCGGGGCGCCTGGAGAGCGACAGGCGATCTCGCGGTCGCCGACGGGGACGGGTGGATCACCTATCTCGGACGCGACGACGACGTAATGACCGCCGGGGGCTACCGCGTCTCGCCGCTCGAAGTGGAAGCCGTGGCCGCGGAGGTCGACGGCGTGGAGGAAGCGGCTGCGTTCGAGCGCGAGGTGCGGCCGGACGTGCGCATCATCGCGCTTGCATATTGCGGCGCGCCGGATCTCGAGGACGCGATCCTCGCCCGCTGCGCCGAGCGTCTCGCCCGCTACAAGCATCCCCGCGCCATCGAATGGCGGGAGGGCCTGCCGAAGAATTCCAACGGAAAGCTGCAGCGCCGGCTCTTGCGCAAGGAACGTCCATGAAGCTCGACATTCTGTCGGACCCGATCTGTCCCTGGTGTTACATCGGCAAGGCCAATCTCGACACGGTCCTGCTGGAACGGCCGGATCACCCATTCGAGATCGCGTGGCATCCCTATCAGCTCAATTACGACATCCCCCCGGAGGGCGTGGACCGGCGCACCTATCTCGAAGCGAAGTTCGGTGGCCGCCAGGAGGCCGCGCGCACATATGCGCCGGTCGTGGAGGCCGCGCAGGCGGCGGGGCTCGATATCGACTGGGAGCGAATCTCCCGAACTCCGAACACGCTCGATGCCCACAGGCTGATCCACTGGGCCGGCCTCGAGGGCCGTCAGACCGCGGCCGTATCCGCACTCTTCGAGGCCTATTTCCATCGCGGCGAGGATCTCGGCGATCCGGCGGTGCTGGCCGACGTGGCCGGGCGCATCGAGATGGATCCGGAGGTGGTGAAGCGACTTCTGGCGAGCGATGCCGACCGCGCCGACATCGCCGCGCGCGACGCCCATGCGCGTGAGCGCGGCGTCACCGGGGTGCCGACCTTCGTCGTCGGCGAGACCCATGTGGTCCCCGGCGCGCAACCGTCCGAACTCTGGCGGCAGGTGATCGACGAGCTCTCCGGCAAGTGACCGGGTGGCTCCTCCTGTCGCTCGGCGCGTCCTTCGCCTGGCTTGTCGTCCTTGCCGTTTCGGATCGTGGGCTCGTGCGTATCTGGCCGCCGCGGAGCGGCAACCTTCCGACGGCGATCTGGGCGTGGGCCCTCACGACCGCGATCTATGTCGGCCTCATTAATGCGGCGGCGGCGGACTGGAACAGCCTCGGCTGGGCCGGATGGGTGCGCTGGGGTCTAGGCGGCGTCGCCCTCACGCTGGCCTCTCTCTGGATTCAGGGGCGCGGCATCACCGACCTCGGCTTGGCCGGCACCTCCGGCTGGGATGTCGGCCTCGTCACGACCGGCGCCTATGCCAAACGTCGGCATCCGCAATATGCCGGACAGATCGTCTCGCTCGCCGGTCTGGCGATCCTCGGCGGCTCGCCCGCAGGATTCGTCGCCGCGGCAATCGGGAGCGCGACGCTTCTCTTCGCCGCCATCGTCGAGGATCGCTATCTCTCGCGCCGTTTCGGCGTGCGCCACGCCGCCTATCGTGACCGGGTTCGGCTGCTCTAGGGCGCGGTCGCTTAGCCCGCCTTCGCCGTCTTCCTCGCGCGGCCGCTCCCGCCATCGGCCTCTTTCGCATGGCGCACGAGGTCCTGCGCGATGGCGAAGCTGCCCCTGATCTTGTCGCTGTCCTTCGACCAGTCGCGGCGGACGACGATGCGATTGTCCTTGATCTTGGCGAGCCCGTCCTGCGCCTGAATGAAGGTCACGAGACCTTCGGGAGAGGCGAACCTGTCATTGTGAAACTGGATCGTGGCGCCCTTCGGCCCGGCGTCGAGCTTGGCGATCCCGGCTCTCTTGCACTCGGCCTTGATGCGCACGACGAGCAGGAGCGTGTTCACCTCCTTGGGAAGGTCGCCGAAACGGTCGATCAGCTCCGCGGCGAACCCTTCGAGCTCGACCTTCGAGGTAAGGTCGCTGAGGCGGCGATAGAGGCCGAGGCGGACGTCGAGATCGGGGACGTAATCCTCGGGGATGAGCACGGGCACGCCGAGATTGATCTGCGGCGACCATTCGCCGTCATCGCCGAGCCCCTCGATCCCGTCGAGTTCCCCGGCCTTCAGCCGCGCAATCGTCTCTTCCAGCATGGACTGATAGAGTTCGTAGCCGACCTCGCGGATCTGGCCGGATTGCTCCTCCCCGACGAGGTTCCCCGCGCCCCTTATATCAAGGTCTTGCGCGGCGAGATTGAAGCCGGCCCCGAGGCTGTCGAGCGAGCCCAGGACGCGCAGGCGCTTTTCCGCGGTCGCGGTCAGCGTGGCCCGCGGCTTCGTAGTCAGATAGGCGTATGCCCGGGTCTTGGCGCGCCCGACGCGCCCGCGGATCTGGTAGAGTTGCGCCAGACCGAACATGTCCGCCCGCCAGACGACCATCGTGTTCGCCGTCGGAATGTCGAGGCCGGATTCCACGATCGTCGTGGCGAGAAGCACGTCGTAGCCGCCGTCGTAGAAGGCGTTCATCCGGTCGTCGAGCTCTCCCGCCGCCATCTGACCCGTGGCCGTGACATAGGTGATCTCCGGCACCTCGGTCTTCAGGAATTCCTCCATATCGGGGAGGTCCTTGATCCGGGGCGCGACGATGAAGCTCTGCCCGCCGCGGTAATGCTCGCGCAGGAGCGCCTCGCGGATCGTCACCGCGTCGAACTCGGAAACATAGGTGCGGATCGCCAGGCGGTCGACGGGCGGTGTGCCGATTATCGAGAGATCCCGGACACCTGTGAGTGAAAGCTGAAGCGTCCGCGGGATCGGCGTTGCGGTCAGGGTCAGCACATGGACATCCGTCCGAAGCGATTTCAGCCGCTCCTTGTGGCTGACCCCGAAATGCTGCTCTTCGTCGATGACGAGAAGGCCGAGATCGCGGAACTTCACCTGCTTCGACAGAAGCGCGTGGGTGCCGATCACGATGTCGCAGGTGCCTTCGGCGAGTCGGTCCCGCGCAAGTTTCGCATCCCGGTCGGACACGAAGCGCGAGAGCTGCCTCACCTCGATCGGGAAGCCCCTGAACCGCTCGGAGAAGGATTTGAAGTGCTGCCGCGCGAGAAGCGTCGTCGGCGCGACCACCGCGACCTGCTGGCCCGACATGGCGGCGACGAAGGCCGCGCGCATCGCCACCTCGGTCTTGCCGAAGCCGACATCGCCGACGATCAGCCGGTCCATCGGGACGCCGCGCGACAGGTCCTCGACCACGTCCCCGATGGCCTTCAGCTGGTCCTCCGTCTCCTCGTAGGGAAACCGCGCCGAGAAATCCTCCCAGGCATGATCCGGTGCCTCCAGGATCGGCGCCTTGCGCAGGAGCCGCTCCGCCGCGATCCGGATCAGCCGGTCCGCGACCTCGCGCAGCCGCTCCTTCAGCCTGGCCTTCTTCGCCTGCCAGGCACCGCCGCCGAGCTTGTCGAGAAGCCCGTCCTCGTGACCGAACCGGCTCAGGAGCTCGATGTTCTCGACGGGCAGAAAGAGCCTGTCGCCTCCGGCATATTCCAGAAGCGCGCATTCGTGCGCGGCGCCCGCCGCGGTCACGACCTCAAGCCCCTGAAAGCGACCGATGCCGTGATCCACGTGCACGACGAGATCGCCGGGGGAGAGCGATTGCGCCTCGGTCAGGAAGTTCTCCGCCCGCCGACGCTTCGGACCCTTGCGCACGAGCCGGTCGCCGAGAACGTCCTGTTCGGACACGACCGTCAGGCGCTCGCGCCCATGCGGCCCTTCGAATCCGTGCTCGAGCCCCCAGACCGCGAGATAGAGCCCGCCCTTGCCCTCGGGCACGTCGCGGAAATCCCCAATCTCCGTCGCGCCTTCGAGGTTCTCGTCCTCGAGAAGCCCGGAAAGCCGCTCCCGCGCGCCGTCCGAATAGGAGGCGACGATTACCTGGCCTTCCCTGCGCTTCGCCTCCACATGGTCGGCCAGAGCGCCGAAAAGGCTCACGTTCTCCTGCTGGCGTTCGGGGCTGAAATTGCGCCCGATCCGCCCGCCGGCATCGGCCACGTTCGGCCCGGACGCCTGGGCCAGCGGATGGAATGCCACCACGCGATGATCCGCCGTGGCCATGTCCCAGGCGGCCTCGTCGAGATAGAGCGTCTCCGGCGGCGCGGGCTTGTAGACCGAATCGACCCGCCCCTTCTTCTGCATCGCGTCGCGACGGTTGTCGTACTGGTCGGCCACCGTCTCCCAGCGGGCGAGCCGCGCCGGTGTCACCTGGTCGTCGAGAGTGACGGTCGCGTCCGGCAGGTAATCGAAGACCGTCTCGAGCGTCTCGTGGAAGAACCCCAGCCAGTGCTCGGCGCCGGCGTGTTTCTTGCCCGCGCTCACGGCCTCGTAGAGCGGATCGTCCGTCCCGGCGGCGCCGAACTCGATCCGGTAGGCCTGGCGGAACCGGCGCATTGCCTCCTCGTCGAGGATCACCTCCGAGACCGGCGCGAGTTCCACCTCCTTCAGCGTCTCGGTGGTCCGCTGGCTGCCGGGATCGAAGCGGCGGGCGCCGTCCAGCGTGTCGCCGAAGAGGTCGAGCCGCACGGGCCCGCTTTCGCCCGGCGGCCAGACGTCGATGATCCCACCGCGAATCGCGTAATCGCCGGGCTCCATGACCGTCGGCGCCTGTACGAATCCCATCCGCACCAGAAAGGCGCGAAGCGCCTCCTCGTCGATCCGGTCGTCCACCCGCGCGGTGAAGGAGGCTTCCCGCACGGTGCCGCGCGGCGGGATCTTCTGGGTCGCCCCGTTGACGGTGGTCAGCAGCGCGAACCGGTTCGGCATCGAATGGGTCAGCGCCGCCAGCGTCGCCATCCGGGCCGCGGAGATGTCGGCGTTGGGACTCACCCGGTCGTAGGGCAGGCAGTCCCAGGCCGGGAAGGTGAAGACCGGCAGCCCCGGATCGAAGAAGGCAAGCGCCGCCTGCATCGCCGCGAGACGCTTGTCGTCACGGGCGACATGGAGGACCGTGCCCGCCTTGCCGACCTCGTCGAGGATCAGCCGAGCGTCGAAACCTTCGGGCGCTCCGCCCAGTGTAATCTTTTTCGGCTCGACCATGGTGGGCGTGAGGTAACGAGCCCAATCGCGGTGTCAATGCCGGGCTGCCCCGCCGGATGCGACGGTGTGTCCGTCAGTAAGGCGGACAAGTTCCTGGCCGTTTCCGCGGGTGGCCGCCTCGCCATTCGCCGGCGCCTGCGGGCCAGTCCGCCTGCCTGGCGCGGACGGTTGCCCGCGGTCGGACGATTCGCCAGCCGCATCTTGACCGCGACCGGGCCGCGTGGTCCTTCGCCGCCATGTTGCGCCGCCTCTACGACTGGACCCTGTCGCTCGCCGCCCATCCCCGCGCGCTCTGGGCGCTGGCGGTCGTGGCCTTCGTCGAATCGTCGGTCTTCCCGATCCCTCCCGATGTGCTGATGATCCCGATGGTGCTGGCGGCGCCGCGTCGCGCCTGGCTCATCGCGGGCGTCGCAACGTTCGCCTCGGTGCTGGGCGGCCTCGCGGGCTACTGGATCGGCGCCACTCTCTTCGACCAGCTCGGACAGCCGATCCTCGAGTTCTACGGCAAGGCGGACCGGTTCGACGAGTTCCGCCTGCGCTACAACGAGTTCGGCGCCTGGGCCGTCCTGATAGCCGGGGTGACGCCCTTTCCGTTCAAGGTCATCACGATCCTCTCCGGCGCAACCGGCCTCAACCTGCCGATCTTCGTCGTCGCGTCGGTCATCGCGCGCGGCCTTCGCTTCTTCGTCGTCGCCGCCCTCCTGCGCGCGTTCGGGCCGCCGATCCGGGACTTCATCGAGGATCGCCTCGGGCTGGTCTTCACGCTCTTCTGCATGGTGTTTGTCGGCGGTTTCGCGGCCGTGCACTACCTGTGACCGGGCGCGCCCTACTCATCGCCGCCGCGGCGGGATCGGCCGCGCTCCTTCTCGGCGCCTATGTCTTCCAGGCGCTGGGCTACGCGCCCTGCAAGATGTGCCTGTGGCAGCGCTGGCCGCACATGGCCGCAATCCTGCTCGGCCTCGCCGGCTGGCTCTGGCCCCGCTGGCCGGCGGCGGCACTGGGCGCGCTCGCGGCGCTCGCGACCTCGGGCCTCGGCCTCTACCATACCGGCGTCGAGACCGGCTGGTGGGCCGGGCCCGCCTCCTGTTCGGGGGGCGCGTCGCTCGGCGGTGTCAGCGGCGGCGATCTCTTGTCGACGGACACCCTCGACAAGGTCGTCATGTGCGATCAGGTCTCGTGGTCCCTTGCCGGCCTGTCCATGGCGTCCTGGAACGCGGTGCTCTCGCTCGCCCTCGCCGGCCTCTGGCTCGTCGCCCTGAAGCGGTTGCCCTGAGCCGGGAGGCGCGGTTCAGTGGTCCGGCGGAATGGAATAGGTCATCGACGCCCGCGCGACCGGTTCTTCGACCCCATCGGACCAGACCAGCACGTCCCCGACCGCGAGGGTGCGGCCGAGTTTCAGCAGACGCGCCGTCGCGCGGAGATCGGAACCGGCAGCAGGCTTACGCATGAAATCCACCGAGCCCCCGGTGGTGACCGCCAGCGCCACCGGTCCGATCCGCGACAGGATGGCAAGGTAGATCGCCACGTCGGCGAGTCCGAACATGGCCGGACCGGAGACCGTGCCGCCGGGGCGCAGATGCATGTCGCGAACCCGCATCCGCACGGCCACCCCCTCATCCACGAGTTCGATCACCTCCACGTCCTCGGCGACCTGCGGGAACGTGTCCCGCAGAAAGTCCTGCAGCGCGCCCACATCCATCTTCGGTTCCGAACCGCTCATCGCCCGCCGTCCCGTCTTGTCAGTACCGTTTTCCGGCGGCGACGTTGACGGAACCGGATGTTAGTGTCCATCTCGGCAAAATGGAGGATCGCATGCTCGACAGGCAGGACAGCGGCGCGATCGCGCGCCTGACACTCTCGGACCCCGACCGCCTCAACGTCCTTTCGGACGCGATGCTGGGCGAATTGAGGGCCGCATTCGCGGAGCTGGAGCTCGACCGGAACGTCCGGGTCGTCATCCTCGCCGCGACCGGGCCTGCATTCTGCGCCGGCCACGATCTGCGGGAGATGCAGGCGAAGCGGCAGGCACCAGACAATGGCGCAGCCGCCTTTCACGACCTCTTCACGCGCTGTTCCGACGTGATGCAGGCGATCCCGCGCCTCCCCCAGCCGGTCATCGCCGAGGTGCAGGGAACGGCCGTCGCCGCCGGAGCGCAGCTCGTCGCCTCCTGCGACATGGCGATCGCGGCCGAAGAAGCGCGATTCGGCGTCAACGGCGTGAATATCGGCCTCTTCTGCTCGACCCCGATGGTCGCCCTGAGCCGGGTCGTGCCGCGCAAGCGCCTCTTCGAGATGCTGACGACCGGCCGCATCGTCGACGCGGAGGAAGCGCGCGATCTCGGCCTCGTGAACAAGGTGATTCCGCGGGACCGGCTGGCGGAGGAAACCATGGAGCTGGCCTGCGCCGTGGCCGGCAAGCTCGGGGGGGCGGTCCGGATCGGCAAGCGCGCCTTCTACGAGCAGATCGAACTCAACCTCGCCTCGGCCTACACCCATACCGGCGAGATCATGGTCCGGAACATGCTCGACCGGGACACCGACGAGGGAATCGCCGCCTTCCTCGAGAAGCGCGACCCGCTCTGGTCTCAGGACTGAGTCGCGAGAAGCGCGTCGACCACCGCGGGCAGCGTCGCAGCGGCGACAGTCGGAGGGTGCATCGCCTCCGCGTAGGGCTTGCCCCTGTCGACATACCCCGCCTTGAGCCCGGCGGAGAGCGCACCATGGCAATCCCAGGCATGGCAGGCGACGAGCGCCATCTCTTCCGGCTTCACGCCGGCGGCCTCGGCGGCAAAGGTATAAACCCGTTCGCGCGGCTTCCAGCAGCCGATCTCCTCGATGGAGACGGTGCGGTCCACAAGCTCGCTCAACCCGTTCCGATCCAGGTTCGCGCGCGTCGCGTCCGGATCGCCGTTCGTCAGACAGACGATGCCGACGCCTTCCGCCCGGAGCCGTTCGAAGGCGGGGCGGACGTCATCGGAGGCGACGAGCTCGGAAAAGCCCTCGAAGAGGATCTGCCGGTCGTCCTGCGCCACGCCCATCTGGCCGAGCGTGGAAGACGCGACCTCCTTGAACGGAACGTAGTGCCCGCAGGTGTCGAGCGCGAAAGCGTCGCGCAGCAACGACGCGAAGAACGTCTCCAGATCGCCTTCCGAGAGCCCGATCCGCGCCAGGCGCGGCCGCAGCGGGTCGAGAGGGAACAGCGTCTCGATGACGTCGAAGGCAACGGCTTTGAGGGCGGGCATGGTCGGTTCTCCGATCTGTCGACAGCGGCGGTACGGCTCAGGCGCTCCGGAACCGGGCCGCGCGGGCGGCCTGCAGCTTCGCGAAATCGTCTCCCGCATGGTAGCTCGAGCGGGTGAGCGGCGTCGCCGAGACCATCAGGAAGCCCTTGCCCCGGGCCGCGTTCTCGTAGCCCGCGAACTCCTCCGGCGCGACGTAGCGGTCGACTGCATGGTGGCGCGCGGAGGGCTGCAGATACTGGCCGATGGTGATGAAGTCTACGTCGGCGGCGCGCATGTCGTCCATCACCTGGTGCACCGCTTGTCGGGTCTCGCCGAGGCCCACCATGATCCCGGATTTGGTGAACATCGTCGGGTCGAGCTCCTTTACCCGCTGCAGCAGGCGCAGCGAGTGGAAGTAGCGCGCCCCCGGCCGAACCTCCGGATAGAGCCCCGGAACGGTCTCGAGATTGTGGTTGAAGACGTCCGGCCGGGCGCCGACCACCACCTCGAGCGCCTCCGGCCCGCATTTCAGGAAGTCGGGCGTCAGCACCTCGATCGTGGTCTCGGGCGCCTGGCGCCGGGTGGCGCGGATGGTCTGGGCGATGTGCTCGGCACCGCCATCCGCGACATCGTCGCGGTCCACCGAGGTGATGACGATATGGCTGAGACCGAGCTTCTTCACCGCGTCCGCCACCCGCCCCGGCTCGAACACGTCGAGCGCGTCGGGGCGCCCCGTCGCGACGTTGCAGAAGGTGCAGCCGCGGGTGCAGATCTCGCCCATGATCATCATCGTCGCGTGGCCCTGGGACCAGCACTCGCCCACGTTCGGGCAGCCGGCCTCCTCGCAGACGGTGGTCAGGTTGTGCTCGCGCATGATTTCCCGCGTCGCCCTGTAGCCGTCTCCCGAGGGCGCCTTCACCCGGATCCAGTCGGGCTTCTTCAGCCGGGGCGTCTCGGGACGGTGCGCCTTCTCGGGGTGGCGCTCGGCGGGAAGTCTCAGATCGCGCGGCATGGGCGGGCCTCCTTTGCCCCACGACATAGGCAGAGCCGCCCCGCCTGTCCACGCGAACCGGGAGAGGCCGGGAGCCTCCGCCCGGCCCTCCGCGCTCAGCCGATCATTCCGCCGCCGGGCCCGTCGCGCTCCTCGCAATACCGCGCGAGCCTCTGAAGGGCGATTCGGAGAACGATCTTGCCCGATCGGGCCGCCCAGCCCATGCGTTTCTCCACGCTTTCGAGCCCCTCGAGCTGGCAGCAGACGCGGAACGTGACATCCCCGAGCCCGGGGCCGAGCTCGGCCAGCGCCGAAAGCAGCCGCGCCCTCGCGCCCTCAGGCCCCCGCGCCGTCGTGTCGCCTTCGGGAGGTCGCCCGAGAAAGCTCTCCCAGCCGCCTTCGGGCACGCCGTCCATTGCCGCGATCTCGTAATCCTCGCGCAGGCGCTCTCCGGCGCGGACGAGCTCGGTGGACAGGAACGGCGTGCCGTCCCGATCCCGGCGCCGCGCCAGCATCAGGATCGGCGTCTCGGCCATGCCGTAGCGCGCGTGATGCTCGCCCCCGCTCTCGCTATGGATCTCCGGCTCCCGCTCGTCCGTCGCGATGAGCTCCCGCAGCGCCGCCCGGCCCGCCGAGGTAACGCGGTATCTCAGCACGCGGCCATTGCCGCTCGACGCGATCCAGTCCCGCAGGGCCATCGCCTCGGCAATCTCCTTGTCGACCGTGCCCGTGCGGATCGTCTGGCCGTTCGGGTCCTCGCGCACGACGACGGCGGTCTCCATCCCGCTGGCGACGGCGAGGCAGGCGCCCTGCTCGGAGAGACGCCGCAGGATGCGCCTGGCTTCCAATTCGAGACGGTCCGTCTCGGGGGCGCTCTTCTCCAGATTGAGGCTGGTCATGGATCTGTGTCCCTCCACGTGATCCGGGGCCGTGGCCCCGCCCCCCGCTCGCCCGAGGCGCAGCAGGGCATGGTCAACGAGGGGATCGTCGCGTCGCATCTCGCAACGCCGGACCTGGCGCAGGATCGTCGACGCGTGGCAGCCCGTTCCCCGCGCGAGCGACCGAATCGATCGGCCATGCACCACGTGCGCGAGATAAGTCTGGACAGTGTCAGGCACCCAGCCCGGCAGGCCGGCAGAGGTCATATCCATACTGCTTGTTCCCCTTCTCTCGCAGCGGACCCGCTAGCGTAATGATGAACGCGAAATTAAATTCAACCTGAAGTTGAGTTGTTATCGCATCATTAACATGCCCACTGCGAGACCCAATTTCCTTACATCCGGTTAAGCTTCGCTCCCCTCGCCGGACGGTGTCGCGGAGGAAGACGCAACGTAGCGAAGGCTCGTGCGAGCGTTCACGTCGTTGACAGCTACGGAGCAAGCAGATGTGCCAAACGGAAACGAGCCTCCCGAACCTCCGGCGCCCCCGCCTCCTGATGAGCGCTGCGCGCTTCGGCTTGAGCCGATACAACCGTGAGTGGATCTTGTCGCGCATATTCGGGGGCGAGGCCCCGTCTCCCGGCAGCCAGTGCCTTGCCGGCCTGGTGGAGCGCGAGGCCGCCCACGACCACGCGCGCCGCACAGGTGCAGCAGGCTATTCCATCGCCGACCATGTGGAGATCCTGACGGCGCTGATCGCCGAGGCAAGACTTTTCGCGGCCTTGCGGGCCGTCAGTTGAAGGCGTCCTTCATCTGCGATTTCCGCCGGTCCACGTAATCCTGCAGCCGTCCCGCGATCTCCGGATCGAGAGGCGGCTGCTGGTACTCGGAGAGCAGCTTCTCGACCCGCGCCTCGGCCAGGGCGACGCTGTCGCGGCCGCCTTCCTCGAACCAGGTCTCATACGGCTTGTAGTCGAGAATCTGGCTTCTCCAGAACGCATCCTTGAAGTTCGCCTGGGTATGGGCGCAGCCGAGAAAGTGCCCGCCAGGCCCAACCTCCCGCAGCGCGTCCATCGCCTGGCCGGTCTCCGACATGTCGATTCCCCGGGCCAGATGATGCAGCGCCCCGAGCTGGTCGGCGTCCATGACGAATTTCTCCGGGCTCGCCACCAGCCCCCCTTCCAGCCACCCGCAGGCATGGAGCATGAAGTTCACTCCCGCCAGGAGCCCCATGTTCAGACTGTTGGCGGTCTCGTAGGCCGCCTGGGCATCGGGCAGCTTCGACCCGGTGAAGGACCCGGCCGACCGGAAGGGCAGGCCGAGCCTCCGCATCAGCTGACCCGCCCCGTAGGTGATGAGCGCAGCCTCGGGCGTTCCGAAGGTGGGCGCGCCTGAATTCATGTCGACCGAGGTCACGAAGGCGCCGCCGATCACCGGGGCGCCGGGCCGCACGAGCTGCGAATAGGCGACGCCGGTCATCACCTCGGCCAGAACCTGGGTCAGGGTTCCCGCGATCGTCACCGGGGCCATCGCGCCGCCGATGATGAAGGGCGAGACGATGGAAGCCTGATTGTTGCGCGCATAGACCTCGAGCGCGCCCATCATCGTGGCGTCGAAGGTCAGCGGCGAGTTCACGTTGATGAGCGAGGTCATCACCGTGTTCTCGGCGACGAACTGTTCGCCGAACAGGATCTCGCACATCTCGACCGAATCGCTGGCGCGCGAAGGTTCGGTGACCGATCCCATGAACGGCTTGTCCGAAAGGGTCATGTGCGCCAGCAACATATCGAAATGCCGCTTGTTCACGGCAATGTCGGTCGGCTCGCAGAGGGTTCCGCCGGAATGGTGGACCCATTTCGACATGTAGCCGAGCTTCACGAATGTGCGGAAGTCGTCGATCGTCGCGTAGCGCCGGCCGAGCACCGGGTCGCGCACGAAGGGCGGCCCGTAGACCGGCGCCAGAACGAGATTCCGCCCGCCGATCTCGACGGAACGGTCGGCATTGCGAGCATGCTGGGTGAAGCGCGAGGGAGCGGTGGAGCAGAGCCGCCGCGCCAGGCCCTTCGGGATATGCACCCGGTCGCCCTGTATGTCGGCTCCGGCTTCCCGCCAGGTCTGCAGCGCGCCGGGATTGTCGCTGAATACGACGCCGATTTCCTCGAGAAGCGTCTCCGCATTCGCCTCGATGATCTCCAGCGCCTCGTCGTCGAGGACCGGCAAGTTCGGAATCCTGCGCTCGATGTAGCGGGCGGCCTCGATGCGGACGGCTGTCCTCTCGGCGCGGCGGGCCGCGCCGCCGCCCGCTCCCCTGCCCCGGCGTCGGGTCGCTGTCTCGCTCATCGCCTGCTCCTTGGCTGCCACCATCCGGATTAGGAACTGCGCCGGAGCGTTCCTCGCCAGGAAGCGCCGCTTTGAACGTGAATCCGACATTTCCGGCGTGCTGCGAGCGCCGCTTGCGGCGGTCGGCCCGCCACAGTATCGCCCGGGACATGACAAACGCGCCCATCGCCCCCGGACTAGAGGCCGGCCATCAGAAGCTGCTGATCGTCGATTTCGGCAGCCAGGTCACCCAGCTCATCGCCCGCCGCCTCCGCGAGCGGAACGTCTATTGCGAAATCCACCCCTACAACGCGGTGGACGACGCTTTCCTCGACGCCTTCGCGCCCCGTGCCGTGATCCTTTCCGGCGGGCCGGCAAGCGTTCCGGATGCGAACAGCCCCCGGCCGCCGATGAAGGTCTTCGAGCTCGGCGTCCCGGTTCTCGGAATCTGCTACGGCCAGCAGGTGATGATGCACATGCTCGGCGGCGAGGTCGTCCGCAGCCCCGGCTCGGCGGAATTCGGGCGCGCCTGGCTGGAGCCGACGGAGGAGCGGCTGGAATTGCTGAAGGGCT
The DNA here is from genome assembly GCA_963829665.1 of uncultured Alphaproteobacteria bacterium. Classification (GTDB taxonomy): domain Bacteria; phylum Pseudomonadota; class Alphaproteobacteria; order Rhodobacterales; family Rhodobacteraceae; genus Palleronia. The sequence goes on from CAWHJL010000002.1 coordinate 274,001, forward strand.
GGTTTGCGGGTCACCGCGAACAGGTCTGGATGAGCCACGGCGACCACGTCTCCCGCCTGGCGCCGGGATTCCGCCCCTTCGCCACGTCGCCCGGCGCGCCCTTTGCCGTGACCGCCGATCCCGCCCGCCGCTTCTTCGCGGTACAGTTCCACCCCGAGGTTCATCATACGCCCGGAGGGCCGACGCTGTTCGCCAATTTCTGCGCGCTTGCCGGCTTCTGCGGCGACTGGACGATGGAGGCCTACCGTGAACAGGCGGTGCAGGCGATCCGGCGCCAGGTGGGCGAGGGCCGGGTGATCTGCGCGCTGTCGGGCGGCGTCGACAGCTCGGTCGCCGCGGTCCTGCTCCACGAGGCGGTGGGCGACCGCCTCACCTGCGTCTTCGTCGATCACGGCCTGCTGCGGAAGAACGAGGCGGAGGAGGTCGTCGGCATGTTCCGCGACCACATGAACCTGCCGGTCGTCCATGCCGACGAGAGCGAGCTGTTTCTCGCGGCGCTCGAGGGCGTCTCCGATCCCGAGGAGAAGCGCAAGACGATCGGGCGCCTGTTCATCGACGTCTTCGACAAGCAGGCCCGCGCGATCGGCGGCGCCGAGTTTCTCGCCCAGGGCACGCTCTACCCGGACGTGATCGAGAGCGTCAGCTTCTCCGGCGGCCCCAGCGTGACGATCAAGAGCCATCACAATGTCGGCGGCCTGCCCGAGAAGATGGGCATGACGCTCGTCGAGCCCCTGCGCGAGCTCTTCAAGGACGAGGTGCGCGCGCTCGGGCGCGAACTCGGCCTGCCGGAGAGCTTCATCGGCCGCCACCCCTTCCCCGGGCCGGGCCTCGCCATCCGCTGCCCGGGCGAGATCACCCGCGAAAAGCTCGAGATCCTCCGCGAGACGGATGCCATCTTCATCGACCAGATCCGTCGACACGGCCTCTACGACGATATCTGGCAAGCCTTCGTCGCGATCCTTCCGGTTCGCACCGTCGGCGTCATGGGCGACGGCCGGACCTACGACTTCGCCTGCGCGCTCCGCGCGGTCACCAGCGTCGACGGCATGACCGCCGATTATTACCCGTTCAGCCACGATTTCCTCGGCGAGACCGCGACGCGGATCATAAACAATGTCCCCGGAGTAAACCGAATTACATACGATATTACGTCAAAGCCTCCCGGAACGATCGAGTGGGAATAGGAATTTCGCGCTGCGCTTGACCGCTCGATGATCGCTCCCTTAACCTTCGGGGAGTGGAGAATGTTTTAAGCTGATTGATTGCCCCATGCAGCAGAAACCGCTCGAACCGGCGGTCCATTGATCTGCGCAAGGATATTTGTGGCGGTACGATTTCGAGGGAGCCCGATGATGGCATTTTTAGACGACCCGAGGCGTTTTTTTCTCAAGTCATTCGTTTCGCAGGAGAATGTCGGCGGCAAGACCGCGACCTACCTGGAAACCCTTTTGTCGCCTCACAGGGCAGCTCCGGAGAGAGTGACCGAACACGAATTCACGGCCGAGGGTGCGCCCTGCCGGAATTGCGACGTCTTCCTCGAAGACCAGGACGCGGCAGCGCCGTGCCGGGGAAAGCCGGCCCGATCGACTGTCCGAGGCGCCTGGGCGACCCTCTTCGCGCGCGGCCGGGGCAGCGCGGGTCCCTCCGCGAAGTGACGCGCGTCTTGCGCCCTCCTGAGACGGCGCGGATCCGCGCCTCGTTTTCCGGATAGCGCGCGGATCTCGCGAAGCCGGATTCGCCGATCCAGGAGAAAACGGCGTCCCGCGCACTGCGCCACTTCTGTCACACAGGCGTCTCGAGATTTCTCCCGACAAGCGTGTGACGTTCCGTCACGATACGGTGTTGATACACGCTAAAGCAGAAGTATCGCATTACCGATCCGCATCGTGCTGGAGGAATCAATGAAGGTTGGAAGTATTGTTGCGGGCCTCGCGGCGATCGGCATCGCACCAGGCAGCGTGCTGGCGCTCGGGCTCGACCGGTCGGGACAACCGGTGAATGTCCTCTTCGAAGACGGCAACTACTTCGAGTTCAATTTCGGCCGGATCTACCCCGATGTGGACGGCACGGACCTGGCGGTCTTCGGAGGGCGCGACACCGGCGAGGTCGCTCCGGACTTCAACCAGGTCGGCGCCGGCCTGAAGATCGACGCGACCGACAGGCTGTCCTTCGCCTTCATCTCCGGCCAGCCCTACGGCGTCGACATCGCCTACCCGCTCGGTGAATCCGTCGCCTTCGGCGGAACGGACGCGATTGTCGACAGCCGAGAGTTGAACGTCCTCGCTCGTTATAAGCTTTCCGACCGCGTTTCCGTGCATGGCGGCCTGCGCTACACGTGGCTCGAATCCAGCGTGACGCTTTCCGGTCGCGCCTATGGCGGCCTCTCCGGCTACCAGGCGACGTTCGACGAGGACGCCGATTTCGGTTTGGTGGTCGGTGTCGCCTACGAAATTCCCGAAATCGCCCTGCGCGTTGCGCTGACCTATTTCGGGGGAACCGAGCACCAACTGCGAACGACCGAGACGCTGGGTGGCGTGGGCGTGGGCGACCTGCCCGCCGCCGCGCTCGGCCTGCCGGTCAATCCCTTCTCCACGGAGACGATCACGCCCGTAGAGACGCCGGAGGCCGTCAATCTCGATTTCCAGACCGGCCTGAACGAGCGCACGCTTTTGTTCGGGCAATTGCGCTACGCCTGGTACGGCGAGACGATCTCCTCGCCGACCTTCTTCGACGCGGCGGACCAGCCCCAGACGCCGAATTCGAGCCTCACCGACATCGCGGATTCATACTCCTTCGAGATCGGCATCGGCCGCCAGTTGACCGATCGTCTCGCGGGCTCGATTGCCTTCGGCTACGAGCCTGAGCAGGACGACGACCTCGTCTCCCCCCTCGATCCCACCAACGGGCAGAGATCGATCGAGCTCGCCGTCAGCTACGACGTGTCGGACCAACTGACGCTTGCAGGCGGCATGCGCTACTTCTGGATCGGGGATGCTTTCGCCGAGACCGGCACGCCGGACGTGGCTCGCGCCGAGTTCGACGACAACACCGCCCTCGGCCTCGGCGCCCTGATCGCCTACCATTTCTGACCGGCCGCGGCCCCGCACCCGCTGCGGGGCCATCTTCCGGCTACCGTCCCCGCCGCAGCGGCGATAGAAGCGGCCGCATGCTGTACCCGACTCCAGCCGCCTGGCGAGACGCCCCCGAGAAGCGGGTCATGCTGTTCGGCATGTCCGGTCTCGGCAAGACCCATATCTCCTCGATGCTCAGGGACCGGGGCGACTGGTTCCACTACTCGGTCGATTACCGGATCGGCACGCGTTACATGGGCGAGCACATCGCCGACAACTTCAAGGAAGCGGCGATGAAGGTCCCGCTTCTCCGGGAACTGCTCCTGAGCGACTCGATCTATGTCGGCTCCAACATCACCTTCGACAATCTCGCGCCGCTCTCCACCTATCTCGGCAAGCCGGGCGACCCGTCCCGCGGGGGGCTGCCCTTCGCCGAGTACATGCGTCGCCAGAACCTGCACTGCGAGGCGGAAATGCTTTCGATGCGCGACACGGTGCACTTCATCGCGCGGGCGAAGGCGCTCTACGGCTACGAAAACTTCGTCTGCGACACGTCCGGTTCGATCTGCGAGATCGTCGATCCCGACGACCCCGACGATCCGCTCCTGTCGCTCCTCGCCGACCACATGCTCTTCGTCTGGATCGAGGGAACGGAGGCGCACACGGCCGAACTCGTCCGCCGCTTCGACCGCGCCCCGAAACCGATGTATTATCAGCCCGCCTTTCTCGCCGCCGCCTGGACCAGCTATCTCGCAAAGACCGGCCGGGACGAGGAGAGGGTCGATCCCGACGCCTTCGTGCGCTGGGCCTATGCCCGCGCCCTCGCCCACCGCCGCCCCCGCTACGCGGCCATCGCGCGCCGCGGCGTCACCGTGACGGCCGACGAAGTGACGGCGATCCGCACGCCATCCGACTTCATCGACCTCGTCGCCGAGGCGATCGCCCGCCAAATCTAGGCCGCGTCCGGGCCGGGATTGCGGCCCGCGCCCGATCGCCCTACCTCTCGCGCCTCCCCGCCCGTCGAGACCCAGATGCCGATCAAGCTGCCCTCAGACCTGCCAGCCTTCTCCGTCCTCCGAAGCGAGGGCGTGCATGTCCTGGCCGAGGCGGAGGCCACGCGTCAGGACATCCGTCCGCTGAAGATCGGCCTGCTGAACCTGATGCCGAAGAAGATCCAGACCGAGAACCAGTTCGCGCGGCTGATCGGAGCAGGCCCCCTGCAGATCGACTTCCGCCTCATCCGCATGTCGGAACACCAGACCCGCACCACCGCCGCCAGCCACATGGAGGCGTTCTATCGCCCCTTTCGCGAGGTCAGGGACCAGAAATTCGACGGGCTGATCATCACCGGCGCGCCGATCGAGCATCTCGATTTCCCCAATGTCACCTATTGGGACGAATTCCTCGAGGTCATGGACTGGACGCAGACCAACGTGCATTCGACCTTCGGCGTCTGCTGGGGCGGCATGGCGATGATCAACCACTTCCACGGGGTCCCCAAGCACCTCCTTCCCGCGAAGCTCTTCGGCTGCTACCGGCATGCCAATCTCGACCCCGCCTCCCCCTTCCTGCGCGGCTTCTCCGACGATTGCGTCATTCCCGTCTCGCGCTGGACGGAGATGCGCCAGGAGGAGATCGAGCGCGCCCCCGGCCTGCGCACGCTGCTCTCCTCGAAGGAAGCCGGCCCGGCGCTGGTGGACGACCCGGACCACCGGGCGCTCTACATCTTCAACCATTTCGAATATGACGACGACACCCTGAAGCAGGAATACGACCGCGACGTCGCCGCCGGCGTGCCGGTCGAGGTGCCGGGCAACTACTTCCCCGATGACGATCCCGGGAGATCCCCGCTCAATCGGTGGCGGAGCCATGCCCATCTTCTATATGGCAACTGGATCAACGAGATATACCAGTCGACGCCGTATGATATCGAAAAGATCGGCGCTTAGCGTCTCCCTCTTCCTGCTGCTGGCAGGCGGCTGCGCCGTAATCGGCGGCCGCGTCGAGACCCGTCGCCGCGGTGCGCTCGAGGAGTACCCGCCGAAGGGCCGGTTCGTGGAGATCGACGGCCGGCGCGTCCATTACGTGCAGGCCGGACGCGGGCCCGACCTTGTCCTGATCCACGGCGCCTCCGGCAATCTGCGCGACTTCACCCTCGACTTCGCGGAGCGCCTGACCGACCGCTACCGCGTGACCGCCTTCGACCGGCCCGGACTCGGCTACACCGAGCCCGATCCGGCCCTCGGCGGGGCATTCGACGCCCGCGCGGAGGGACCGGCGGCGCAGGCGCGGCTCCTGTCGCGGGCAGCGGAGCGGATCGGCATCCGCGACGAGGTGGTTCTCGGGCATTCCTACGGCGGGGCCGTCGCCATGGCCTGGGCGCTCCACCGCAATCCCGCGGCCGCGGTGATCGTCTCGGGTGCGACCCAACCCTGGCCCGGCGGGCTCGGCTCGCTCTACCTCTTCACCGCCAGCCCCCTCGGCGGGGTGCTCGTCGTGCCGCTGATCTCCGCCTTCGCTCCGGCTGCGCTCGTGCGCCAGGCCGTCGCAGCGGTCTTCGCGCCGCAGGTCCCGCCGGACGGGTATATCGAGCACGTGGGCGCGGCGCTTTCCCTGCGCGCGGACAGCTTCCGCACCAACGCCCAGCAGGTGAACACCCTCCGCCCGCATCTGGTGGAGATGGCGCCGCGCTATTCCGGACTCCGCCTGCCGGTCGAGATCGTCCACGGCACGGCCGATGGAATCGTGCCGATCGAGGTGCATTCCATCCCCCTGTCCCGCCAGATCCCGGGGGCCCGGCTCACCCGGCTCGAGGGGATCGGCCACATGCCCCAGCACGTGGCGGCAGACCGTGTCGTCGCGGCCGTCGACCGGGCCGCCGAGCGCGCCGGATTGCGCTGACATCGCCCGCGGCCTAGGGTCGCGCGCCAGAGGGAGACGCCCCGCCCATCACCCCCCGGAGCCCATGCCCAAGCGCGGATACCATCACGGCAATCTCGCCCAGGCGCTGGTGGACGCGGCGCTCGTCCTGATCGAGCAGCGGGGTCCCGCGGGCTTCACCCTTTCCGAGGCCGCGAAGCGCGCCGGCGTCACGCCAGCCGCCGTCTATCGCCATTTCGAGGGCCGCGACGACCTCATCGCCGAATGCGCGCGGCAGGGCTACGGCATCTTCGCCGACCTCATGGAATACGCCTTCCAGACCGGCCAGCCCTCCGCGCTGCGCAGCTTCGAGGCGACCGGCCGCGCCTATCTCGCCTTCGCCCGGAAATATCCGGGCCACTACGTCGCCATGTTCGAATCGGGCATCTCCATCCAGCGCAACCCGGAGCTTCATGCGGTGGCCTCGCGCGCCAATGCGGTCCTCGAGCGCGCCGCGGAGGCGCTCTCGCAGCACATCCCCCCGGACAAGCGCCCGCCCGCGGCGATGTTCTCCGCCCATGTCTGGGCCATGAGCCACGGCGTCGTCGAACTCTTCGCGCGGAATTCCCCCGGAACCGGAACGCCCTTCCCGCCCGAGGATCTGCTCGAAACCGGCATCGGCATCTACCTGCGCGGTCTCGGGCTCCTTCCCCCCGACGCCTGACCTATCCGAGCGCGTAGCCGGCGCCCCGGACCGTGCGGATGAGGTCCGCGCCGCCATGGGTGCCGAGCGTCTTCCTGAGCCGCCCCACATGCACGTCCACCGTGCGGCTGTCCACGTAGATGTCGCGCCCCCAGACCCGGTCCAGAAGCTGCGCCCGGCTCCAGACCCGGCCCGGCTTCTCCATCAGCGTCGAGAGCAGGCGGAACTCCGTCGGTCCGAGCCTCAACTCCCGTCCGTCCCGATGCACCCTGTAGGTTTCCGGATCGAGCGACAGGTCGCCATATTGCAGCACCTGTCCCACCGTTGCCGGGCGCGTGCGCCGGAGCTGCGCCCTGACCCGCGCCATGAGCTCGGCGACCGAATAGGGCTTCGTCACGTAATCGTCGGCACCGGTCTCCAGCCCCCTGATCCGGTCGGTCTCCTCGGTCCGTGCCGAGAGCATGATCACCGGCACCTCCCGCGCGCTGTTGCGCCGCTTGAGCTGTCGGCAGATCTCGATCCCCGACACGCCCGGAAGCATCCAGTCGAGAACCACGAGATCGGGTGCCGTCTCCTCGAAGACGGTCAGCGCCTCGTCACCGGTCTCCGCCCGGCTCACCTCGAACCCTTCGGCCTCGAGGTTGTAGGCGAGGATTTCGCGCTGCGACGCCTCGTCCTCGACGATCAGAACGTGCGGCGGCATGTCTACTCGATCGGCTCCACGGAGGTGCGGTCGCCCTTGCGCCGCGGATTGTGGGGCACCGAGCCTTCGATCATGTAGATCACGTGATCGGCGATGGAGGTGACGTGATCGCCCATCCGCTCGATGTTCTTGGCGATGAAGTGCAGGTGCATGCAGGCGGTGATGTTGCGCGGATCCTCCATCATGAAGGTCAGGAACTCCCGGAAGATCGCCGTGTACATCTGGTCCACATCGGCGTCGCGCTCGCGGACATCGCGCGCCAGATCGGCGTCGCGCTGGATATAGGCGTCGAGCACGTCGTGCAGCATCCTCTCCACCTCCCGCGCCATCCGGCGGATGGATTGCGGCGCCCCCTCGATATTGGGAAGCTGCAGCAGGAGGCCGGTGCGCTTGGCGAGATTCTTGGCGTAATCGCCGATCCGCTCGAGATTGGTGCTCATCTTCGTCACCGCGAGGACCAGACGCATGTCGGAGGCGATCGGCGCGCGCAGCGCCACGACCCGGGCTGCCTCCTCGTTCAACTGTTCGTCCAGCGCATCCACGCGCTTGTCGCCGTCGCGCACCTTCTGGGCGAGTTCCTCGTCGCGCGATTCCAGCGAGGTCGCGCTATCGTGGATCGCGGCCTCCACGAGCCCGCCCATCTTCAGGATCATCGCCTGGAGCGCCTCGAGGTCGCGGTCGAAGGAACTGACGATGTGCTGACCTTCGGTCATGGAAATCTCCTCAGCCGATCCGGCCCGTAATGTAGCTTTCGGTCCGCTTGTCCTGCGGGTTGGTGAATATCTCGTCGGTATCGCCGTACTCGACGAGGTTGCCGAGGTGGAAAAACGCCGTCTTCTGGCTGACGCGCGCGGCCTGCTGCATCGAGTGGGTGACGATGACCACCGAGTAGTTCTTCTTCAGCTCGTCGATCAGTTCCTCGACCTGGGCCGATGCGATCGGGTCGAGCGCCGAACAGGGCTCGTCCATGAGCATGATCTCGGGTTCGGTGGCGACGGCGCGGGCGATGCAGAGCCGCTGCTGCTGACCGCCCGAGAGGCCGGTGCCCGGCGCGTCCAGCCGGTCCTTCACCTCTTCCCAGATGGCGGCGCGGCGCAGGGCGTTCTCCACGATCTCGTCGAGATCGGCCTTGGTGCGCGCCAGCCCGTGGATCTTCGGGCCGTAGACCACATTGTCGTAAATCGATTTCGGGAACGGGTTGGGCTTCTGGAACACCATCCCGACCTTGCGCCGGAGCTGGACCGGGTCGATCCCCTTGTCGTAGATGTTCTCGCCGTCGATCTCGATCGTTCCGTCCACGCGGCAGATGTCGATCGTGTCGTTCATCCGGTTGATGCAGCGCAGGAACGTGGACTTGCCGCAGCCCGACGGGCCGATGAAGGCGGTGACGGTCTTGTCGAGGATGTCCACGTCCACATCCTTGATGGCGTGGTTGTCGCCGTAATGGACCTGCACGCCGCGCGCGGAAATCTTGGTGTCCGTCATGCTCGTGTCGCGGTCCTCGATGCGGGAATCTTTCATGTCAAGGTTCCTTACCAGCGGCGCTCGAATTTGCGGCGAAGGATCACCGCGGTGACGTTCATGACGGCGAGAAAGGCGAGCAGCACGATGATCGCCCCCGATGCCCGTTCGAAGAACGCCGGATCGGCCCGCTGGGTCCAGTTGTAGACCTGCACCGGCAACGCCGAGGCCGGATCGAAGAAGCCCTCGGGGGGCGGCGCGGGATAGTCCTGCACGAAGGCCACCATTCCGATGAGCAGCAGCGGCGCGGTCTCGCCCAGCGCCTGCGCCAGCCCGATGATCGTCCCCGTGAGGATGCCCGGCGCCGCCAGTGGCAGGACATGGTGGAAGACGGTCTGCATCGGCGAGGCGCCGACGCCGAGCGCCGCCGAGCGGATCGAGGGGGGCACGGATTTCAGCGCCGCCCTTGTGGAGATGATGATCGTCGGCAGGGTCATCAGCGTCAGCACCAGCCCGCCGACGATCGGTGCCGAGATCGGCAGGCCCATGAAGTTGATGAAGATGGCGAGGCCGAGGATGCCGAAAACGATGGAGGGCACCGCAGCCAGGTTCGAGATGTTGACCTCGATCAGGTCGGTGAACCAGTTCTTCGGCGCGAACTCCTCCAGGTAGATCGAGGCGCAGACGCCGATCGGCAGGGCGAGGACCAGCACGATCAGCATCATGTAGGCCGATCCGAGGATGGCGACCCCGAGGCCCGCCGCCTCCGGCTGGTTCTCGGAGGCGTCCGGCATGAACAGGAAGCCCGGATTGAACGCCAGCGTCAGCACGCCCGCCTCGCGCAGCTTGTCGGCAAGCTGCAGTTCCGCCGGAGACACCCTGCTGTCGCGTTCGGCGGAGTCCATCGTCACCCGGCCCTTGAAATAGCCGTCGATGCGCCCGTCGGCGAGGAAGTTGAAGGTCCTGGTTACCGTCTCCCCGGCATCGGCGGGGGTGGTCTGCTGCGTCACCGCCCAGTCCCGGAGCGTCGCGGCCGCGTCGCCGGAGACGAGCTCCATGGCCTGGCTCGTCGCGACCTCGTCCGAGATGCCGGCCGCGTCGAGCGCAGCCCGCATGCTGTTCTCGATATAGCCCCTGTAGACGCCCGTCTTCAGCAGCGCCTCCTCGGCCTCCGCGATGTCGGCCTGGGTCAGCGTCACCTCGATGCGGAAGAAGGTCTGCCGGAAGGCGCCGAGCCCGTTGCTGAAGATGGAGACCAGCAGCACCACCAGCAGCAGCACGCCGAGCCCCACCGCGCCCATCCCGTAATACCGGAAGCGGCGCTCGGCGGCGTGGCGCTTCTTCGTCCGGGCGTCGAGTTGCTTCAGCGACCCGAACGATCCGGTCGCACGTCCGTGGGGGCTCGCGTCGGTCATTCGTACTGCTCCCGATACTTGCGGACGATGTAGAGGGCGAGGACGTTCAGCGCGAGCGTTATCACGAAGAGCGTGAGCCCCAGGGCGAAGGCGACGAGCGTCTCGGGCGAGTTGAAGTCGGTGTCGCCGGTCAGCTGGCTGACGATCTTCACCGTCACCGTGGTCATCGCCTCGAACGGGTTCAGGGACATCCGCGCCGCGGCCCCTGCGCCGAGGACCACGATCATCGTCTCGCCGATGGCCCGCGAGGCGGCGAGCAGCACCGCGCCGACGATCCCGGGCAGCGCCGCGGGCAGAACGACCTGGCGGATCGTCTCCGACTGGGTGGAGCCGAGGCCGTAGGATCCGTCGCGGAGGGATTGCGGCACCGCGTTAATGATGTCGTCGCTGAGCGAGCTGACGAAGGGGATGAGCATGATCCCCATGACGAGCCCAGCCGTCATCACCGAGGCGGAGGAATTGCCCAGACCCATCGGCTGGGAGAAATAGTCGCGCAGGAACGGCCCGACCGTGATCAGCGCGAACAGACCGTAGACGATGGTCGGGATGCCCGCCAGCACCTCGATCAGCGGCTTCGCCACCGCCCGCACCTTCGGGCCCGCGTATTCCGACAGATAGACCGCCGCGAAGAGGCCGATCGGCACCGCGACGAGAAGCGCGATCAGCGAGATGTAGAGCGTTCCCCAGAGGAGCGGGATCATCCCCAGATCCGATCCCCCCTGGAAGCGCGGATTCCAGTCGGTGGAGAAGAAGAAGGCGGTCCAGGGATATTGCGAGAAGAACGCCCAGGTCTCGAACAGCATCGACAGGACGATGCCGACGGTCGTGGCGATGGCGATCAGCGCCGCCCCCATCAGCAGGATGGTGATGCCGAACTCGACGCTCGCGCGGGCATTGTGGTCCTTGGTGGACCGGCGGAGAGACCAGCCGAGGCCCGCGACCATGACGGCGAGAACGGCCACGCTGCGCGCCGTGCCGCCCAACCGCTCGAGGCGGAACCATTTCTGCGCCGCGTCGAGCGAGACCCGGTCGGGATCGGAACCGACCGCGATTCCGAGGTCGCCGAGCCGGTCGCGCAGATCGGTGGCGTCGGCGCGCATGTCGAGCGCCTCCTCGGCGCTGAGGCTTCCCGACTGCACGGCGAGCTGCAGGCCGCCCGCGATGCGCCGGACATCCGACATGATGAGGCTGCGCGCGCCCGGATCGGAGGCCGCGCTCTCCGGGATCGAGCCGACGACCTGCCGCTCGAGCACGACGGGCTGGACGAGGATCCACCCGGCAAGCAGAAGCAGCGCCGGCACCGCCGTCCAGATCAGAACGTTCATGCCATAGGCGCCGGGCAGCGAATGCATGTCGCGCATGTTGCCGTCCGCCGTGGCCAGGGCGCGCTTCCGGCCGGCGACATAACCGGCGGCGGCGACGACCAGCACGACGACGAAAAGCCAGAGGACGGTCATGATTGCGCTCCGCTACGGTCTCGCGAATGCGCCGCCGGCGGATCGCCCGCGGCGTCGGGAAAGATGCGGTACGGCAGGGTGCCGCACCGCCGGTCGGTCAGGAGCCTTCCTGATCCATGGTGGTCCCGTTCTCGACCTTCTCCCGGGTCTCGGACAGTTCCGGGTCGGGGACCAGACCGTAGGTCGCCAGCGGACCGCCCGGACCCGCGACCTCGTCGGCGACGAAGAACATCGCATAGTCCTTGATGCCCGGAATGACGCCCATATGCGCCTTCTTGACGTAGAAGTAGAGCGGGCGCGAAACCGGGTACTCGCCGGCGGCGATGGTCTCGGTGGTCGGTTCGACGCCACCCATGGTGGCGACCTTCAGCGTGTCGGTATTGTTTTCGTAGAAGGCCAGACCGAACACGCCGATCCCGTCGGAATTGGTGTTCAGGCGGTTCAGCGTCTCGGTGTAGTCGCCCTGGATCTCGACCGCCGCGCCGTCGGAGCGCAGTTCCATGCAGGTCGCCTCGGCCGCGTCCGAATCGCCGCCATTCATCTCCATGATCTGCTCCATGGCGCCGGACTGCTCGCAACCGGCGAGGATCACCTTCTCCTCGAACACTTCGCGGGTGCCGTGGTTGGTGGCCGGGATGAAGGCAAGGATCTCCGCATCGGGAAGCGAATCGCCCACGTCCGACCAGGTGGAATTCGGATTGTCGACCATCTCGCCGTCCTGGGGAACCTGCGCGGCGAGCGCCTGGTACCATTGCGCCGGCTCGAAGGCGGTGAAGTCGGGTCCGCCCGTCTTCGAGGCGAAGACGATGCCGTCATAGCCGATGCGGACCTCGATGATTTCGTCGACGCCGTTCGATTTGCAGGTCTCGATCTCGCTGTCCTGAATCGGGCGGGAGGCGTTGGCGATGTCGATCGTGTTCTCGCCCACACCCTCGCAGAATTGCCGCAGACCGGCCGAGGAGCCGCCCGACTGGACGACCGGAGCCGGATAGTCGGTGTTTTCCGCGAAGGCTTCGGCAACGATGGAGGCGTAGGGCAGGACCGTCGAGGACCCGGCGATCTGGATCTGGTCGCGGCTCTGCGCCCCGGCCGTCGTGGCGGCGGCAGCCAGCACGGCCACCGACGACGCGGCGATCTTTGTGAAGGACATGGAAGCTCCTCTGACGATGGAATCGGGCCGCTCTCTCGTCGGCCTCGCGCGCTCTCTAGACCGGCCGCGATTCACCAATGTAACATCCGGGTAACAGTTTCATGACAAGCGGGTCTTTCCTTCATCTCAGATGCCGTAGGGCAGGAGCACCGCGAAGGTGCTTCCCCGGCCCCGTTCGGAGGTGATCCGCAGCCGGCCGCGATGACGCGAGACCACGTGCTTGACGATGGCGAGACCGAGCCCGGTTCCGCCGACCTGGCGCGAGCGATGGGTGTCGATGCGATAGAACCGCTCGGTGAGGCGCGGCAGATGCGATTCGTCGATGCCCTGCCCGTCATCGATCACCTCCACCGTGACCCCCGGCACCCGAAGCTCGCGCAGGACGGCGTGTTCCGTCAGTCGGATCTCGACCCGCGCGCCGCCGTACTTGATGGCGTTCTCCACGAGATTGGAGAAGATTCTGGCGGAGCTGGTCGGGGTCGCCGCGGACCCGCACGGGCGCGTCGGTCCGGTCGAAGACCAGCGCGATCCCGGCCGCCTCCGCCGCCGGGGCCAGCATGACGAGGACGGAGCGGATCGTGAGAACCAGGTTCACCTGCTCCCTCGGGCGCACCCGTTCGTTCGCCTCCACGCGACTCAGCACCAGCAGGTCCGTCACCAGCCGGTTCATCCGCTGCGCCTCCCGATCCATGATGGCGAGGAACCGGTCCCGCGCACCGGCATCCTCCCGCGCCGGACCGCGCAGCGTCTCGATGAAGCCGATCATGGCGGCGAGCGGCGTCTTCAGCTCGTGGCTGACATTGGCGACGAAATCGCGCCGCATCTGGCCCGCTTCCCGGGCCAGGGTGCGGTCCTCGAAGGTCAGCAGGACCCGCGCGCCGGCCCGCCGCGCATGGGCGGTCCAGGTCGTGTCCTGCCCGTCCTTGCGGCCGAAGAACTCCGCCGCCCGCGGCTCCCCGTCCTCGAGCGTGGCCTCCACCGCCTCCGCCACCGCCGGCTGGCGCAATCCGATGATGTAGTGTCGGCCCACGAGATTCCGGCCGAGCAGCGCGCCGGCGTCGGCATTGACCGCCTCGATCCGCTGCCCGGCCCCGACCAGCACGGCCGGCATCGGCAGCGCGTCGAATATCTCCTGGGCCGGGGGCGCGGTCATCCGCTAGGCCGCCCGATGCGCTGCCCGCAAAGCCGATTCGAACTCCGGGAGCAGAGTCTCGGCGGGTTCGATCCCGACGGAGACGCGGAACGTCCCCTCGGTGATGCCGAGCGCCTCCCGCGCCTCCGGCGTCAATCCGCGATGGGAGGAGGTCGCCGGGTGGCTGAGCGTCGTCGCCACGTCCCCCAGGGTCGGCGCGAAGGCGATCCCGCCGGCGGCGCCGACGAGCGCGTTCGCCGCCGCCCGCCCGCCGGCCACGCGGAACGTCACCATGTTGCCGAACCGGCGGCCGAGAAGCGCCGCCGCCCGCGTGCCGTCGGGATGATCCGCTGCGCCGGGATAGACCACCTGCTCCACGCCCGGCAGATCGCGCAGGTGCCGGGCCAGCCGGCCTGCGGTCTCCTCCGCCCGGTCGTAGCGCAGCGCGAAGGAATGCAGACCCCGCTCCGCCAGCCAGCAATCGAACGGGCTCGGCGTCAGTCCGAGCGTCACCGCGAAGACCCGCATCCGCTCCCGGAGCGCGGGGTCGCGCGCGCCCACCCAGCCGAGGGTCGCGTCGGAATGGCCCGCCAGCATCTTCGTCACCGAATGGATTACGATATCCGCGCCGTGCTCGAAGGGCCGGATCGCCCGCGGCGTGGTGAAGGTGTTGTCGACGGCGAGGAGCACGCCCCGCTCCCGCGCCAGCGCCGCGATGCCGGCCAGATCGGCCACCCGCAGCGTCGGGTTGGAGACCACCTCGATCAGGATCATCCGCGTCTCGGGCCGGATCGCGGCCGCCACCGCCGCCGCGTCGCCGGCATCGACCCGGCTCGTCTCGATGCCCAGTCGCGGCAGCTCCTCCGACATCATCCTGAGCGACCGGCCGTAGAGCTGGTCGGCCCCGATCACGTGGTCGCCGGCCTTCAGAACGCCCATCAGCGCGGCGGACACGGCCGCCATGCCCGACCCGACCACGAGCCCGCCCTCGCCGCCTTCCAGCGCATCGAGCTTGCGGGCCAGAAGCTCGGCGTTCGGATGCGCCTCGCGCGCGTAGGTGAAGCCCGGCTCCCGGCCCTCGTAAATTGCGTCGAGCGCGTCGGGGCTCGACGCCCCGTAGACCACGGAGGGCTGGATCGGCGTCGAAAGCGCCCGTCCCGCACCGTCCGGCCAGGGCACGCGCCGCACCGTGGCGATGTCCGGCATGGCCTCGCGCTCCGGCGCCGGCAGCGCCTTCGGCCGCTCCCTTCGCCCCAGGAGCCGCCCGAGCACGGTCACGACAGCTCCTTGAGGTTCCTGGCGAAGCGCGCCGCGTTCTCCTGATAGTGGATGGCGGAGGCCTTCAGCGCCTGCACCGCCTCCGCATTGAGCTGCCGCACCACCTTGCCCGGCGCGCCGAGGACCAGCGAGCCGTCGGGGATCTCCTTGCCCTCGGTCACCAGCGCCCCGGCGCCGATCAGGCAGTTCCGCCCGATCCGCGCCCCGTTCAGCACGGTGGCGCCCATCCCGATCAGGCTCTCCTCCGCGATCGTGCAGCCATGCAGCATCGCCTTGTGACCGATGGTGCAGTTCGCCCCGATCGTCAGCGGATAGCCCATGTCGGTATGCAGCACGCAATTCTCCTGGATGTTGGTGCCTGCGCCGATCTCGATCTGCTCGTTGTCGCCCCGGAGCGTCGCCGAGAACCACACCGAGGATCTCTCTCGCAGGAGCACCTTGCCGATCACATGCGCGCCCGGCGCCACCCACACCCCCGTTTCAAGCATCGGCGTGTCGCCACCCAGATCGTAGATCATGTCCGCTCCTCGAATTCCGCGTTCAGGTTCCGCACGGCCTCGACGAGACCGGGCTGCTGGCTGATCCTCAGCCGTTCCGCCTCGATGATGGTGCGCAGCCGGCGCTCGGTCACGTCGAGGTCGTCGTTCACCAGAACGTAGTCGTATTCCGGCCAATGGCTGATCTCGTCACGGCTCTTCTTCATGCGCTGCGCGATCACCTCCGCACTGTCCTGTCCGCGCGCCACCAGCCGGCGCTCGAGTTCCAGGATCGAGGGCGGCAGGATGAACAGCGAGAGCGTATGCTTGCCGAGGACGGAATTGCGGATCTGCTGTCCGCCCTGCCAGTCCACGTCGAACAGCACGTCGCGCCCCGCCGCGATCGCCGCCTCGACCGGCTGCGCGGGCGAGCCGTAGAGATGCCCGAACACCTCGGCATGTTCGAGCATCTCGTTGCCCGTCACCATCGACTCGAATTCGCCCCGGTCGCGGAAATAGTATTCCCGCCCCTCGACCTCGCCGATGCGAGGCGTCCGCGTCGTCGCCGAGACCGAGAAGCTGAGCGAGGAATCCCAGGCCATCAGCCGCCGCGCCAGCGTCGATTTCCCCGCCCCGGACGGCGAGGACAGGATGATCAGGAGGCCGCGCCGGCCGCGGGCATCCATCAAGGGGTTACTCCACGTTCTGGACTTGCTCGCGCAATTGATCGATGACGGATTTCACGTCAAGTCCGAGCGCCGTCAGCTCGCGGTCCTGGGACTTCGAACAGAGCGTGTTGGCCTCGCGCACGAATTCCTGCGTCAGGAAGTCGAGCCTGCGCCCCTTCGGCCCCTCCGCGGCGACGAGTCCGCGGGCGGCGCCAAGGTGGGTGTCGAGCCGGTCGAGTTCCTCGCTCACGTCCTGCTTCACCCAGATCAGCGCCAGCTCCTGCGCCAGCCGGTCGGGATCGACCGCGATCTCCGCCGGGAGGCGCGCGATCGCCGCCGAGAGCGCCGCCTCCCGACCGGGACGCCGCGCCTCCGCCGCCGCGCGCGCCCGAGCGACCAGATCGCCGATCTCGTCGAGCCGCTGGGTCAGGATCGCGTCGAGCGCCTGCCCCTCCGCGGCGCGGGAGGCGGCGAAGGCCGGCAGCGCCTGCGTCTCGAAGGTGGCGAGCACCCGATCGCGGAGAGCGGCACTCTCCTCCGCGCCGAGCGCCTCCGGCCCGGAGCGCATCGCCAGCACGTCCGTCGCCCGGACCGGCAGCAATTCGCGCCCCTCCGCCGCCGCGACCGCTTCCACCGCGCGGATCCGGGCCAGCGCCTGTTCGATCGCCGCTCGGTCGAGCCCGCCATCGCCTGCCTCGCCCCCTTCGCGCGCCAGGCGCAGGGAGATCGAGACTGAGCCGCGCACCGCCTGCCCCTGCACCAGCGCACGCAGGCGCGGCTCGAGCCCCGGAAGCCAGTCCGGCACCCGCAGGCGCAGGTCGAGCCCGCGGCCGTTCACCGAGCGGATCTCCCAGCTCCACGTCCAGCCATCCGCCGCATCCGGGGCGGTGGCGTATCCGGTCATCGAGCAGGTCAAACGCCGTTAACCGTTCGATAAGAATCAAGAAGATTTTCATCAACTCGCATGGTATCTCCTTGAACCGGGGGCGGACTGAGCGATTATTGAGCCGTGGGCTACACGCCGCGGTCGGGGATCGCCAGACGTTCGGAGGCACGAATGACGATCGTGGGAAACATCGTGAACCTCTCCGGTCGCCGGAAGGCCAAGGCAGATCCGGCCCGCGCAGCGGTCGAGGCCCATTGGCGCGCGATCGGCGGCTCGAAGGCGGTCCCCGCCCGCAACGACATCGACCCTTCTTACATGATCGACGCCCTCGACAGCATCCTGCTCATCGAGCGCATCGCGCCGCGTCAGGCGCGGATCCGCATCGCCGGCCAGCGCGTGAACGACCTGCTCGGCATGGATCTGCGCGGGATGCCGCTCTCCTGCCTCATCGCGCCGCCGTCGCGGTCCTGGCTGGGCGACGTGCTGGAGACCCTGTTCGACGGTCCGGCCCAGGTGGAGATCGGCCTCGCCGGGCCGCGCGGCCCGCTGCGGAGCCGGCTGAATGCCGAACTGGTGCTGCTGCCGCTCACCGACCGGAAGGGTGCCGTGACCCGCGCGCTCTGCTATGCCGGCCTGCCCGAGAAGGATCTCTGCAGCCCCCTCCGGCTCGAGATCAGCGGCATGCGCCATGTGGATCTGCCGCATCCCGCGGCGAAGCCGGAGGCGGAGGCCGAGACGCCGGCCCCGCCGCCCGCCCCGGATTTCGACCGCGCGGACCGGGCGCGGGAGGCGATCCGCCGCCGCTCCCGCCTCCACGTCGTCCAGGAATAGCCCTCAGGCGGTGGCCGCCGCCCGCCGGTCGGCGCCGGTCTCGCGCATCAGCCGGTTCACCAGAAAGGCGAGTTCCAGCGATTGCGAGGCATTGAGCCGCGGGTCGCAGGCGGTGTGGTAGCGGTCCGACAGATCCTCGTCGGTCAGCGCCCTGAGGCCCCCTGTGCATTCGGTCACGTCCTGCCCGGTCATCTCGAAATGCACGCCCCCCGGGATCGTGCCGAGGTCGCGATGGATGCGGAAGAAGTCCTGCACCTCCGAGAGCACGTCGTCGAAGGGCCGGGTCTTGTAGCCCGTCGCGGACTTGACCGTGTTGCCGTGCATCGGGTCGCAGGACCAGACCACCTTCGCGCCCATCTGCTCCACCGTGTCGATGAGCTTCGGCAGGTGCCCGGCGACGTTGCCGGCGCCGAACCGCGCGATCAGCGTCAGCCGGCCGGGATCGTTTTCGGGGTTCAGCCGCTCGATCAGCAGCTTCAGGTCCTCCGGCGTGATCGAGGGGCCGCATTTCAGTCCGATCGGGTTCGACACCTGGCGGCAGAACTCCACATGCGCCCCGTCCGGCTGGCGCGTCCGGTCGCCGATCCAGATCAGGTGCCCCGATCCGGCCACCAGATCGCCCGTCACCCGGTCGCGCCGGGTCAGCGCCTCCTCGTATTCGAGCAGCAGCGCCTCGTGGCTGGTGTAGAAATCGACCGTCGCCAGCTCCTCGGCCTTCTGCGGCGAGAGCCCCGCGGCCTTGATGAAGTCGAGCGTGTCCTGCAGCGCGTCGGCGATGTCGCGATAGGCTTCCGCCTTGTCCTCGGCGGTGAAGTCGAGCGTCCAGGAATGCACGCGGTTGATGTCGGCGAAGCCGCCGCGGGAGAGGCCGCGCAGCATGTTGAGCGTCGCCGCCGCCTGGGCGTAGGCCTCGAGCATCCGGCCCGGATCGGGCACCCGGCTGGTCTCGTCGAAGGGAAAGCCGTTGATGATGTCGCCGCGATAGGAGGGCAGCTCCACCCCCTCGACCGTCTCGGTCGGCGCCGAGCGGGGCTTGGCGAACTGGCCGGCCATGCGGCCCACCTTCACCACCGGCACCTTGGCGCCGTAGGTCAGCACCATCGCCATCTGCAGAAGCACCTTGAACGTGTCGCGCACGGTGGCGGTGCCGAACTGGTCGAAGCTCTCCGCGCAATCCCCGCCCTGCAGGAGGAACGCCTCGCCGCGGCTGACCGCGGCGAGCTCCCGGCGCAGGCGCCGCGCCTCCCCGGCGAAGACCAGCGGCGGGTTGGCGCGCAAAGCCGCCTCAGCGGCGGAGAGCGCCGCCGGGTCGGTATAGACGGGCATCTGGATCCGTTCGCGTGCGCGCCAGCTCGAAATCTCGGTCGTGCTCATCGGACCACCCCTCTTGACGGATCGGGCCGCAGGTATAAGCCCGCCCGGGAGCCCATGCAAACCCGCATTTCGCGCTCTTGCGGCCGGTCCCCATCGGTGGTTCGGTCCACCGCACCCGTCCAGACCCAGAGGAGCAGATGGAAGGACCGCACGCGCCCGCCTCGGGATCCGCCCGCGCCCTGCCCCGCGACGCCACCGTCCGGCCCTACGTGTTCGTCCTTCTCGACCGGTTCAGCCTGCTGAGCTTCGCCGGCGCCGTCGACTGCCTGCGCCTTGCCAACCGCCTGTCGGGGCGCCCTCTCTACAGCTGGACGATGATGGGCGAGGGCGGAGAGACCAAGACCAGCTCCGCCGGCGTCGCCTTCCGCCTCGACGACGACCTGGGAGAGCCGCCGCGGGAGGCCACGATCATCGTCTGCGGCGGGGCCGACGTGGACAGGGCCGCGACGAAGCGGGTCATCGGCTGGCTCCGGCGGGAGGCGCGGCGCTCGGTCGCCATCGGCGGGCTCTGCACCGCCGCCCACGCGCTGGCCAAGGCGGGCCTGCTCGACGGCAAGCGCGCGACGATCCACTGGGAGAACCAGGACGGCTTCGCCGAGGAGTTCGACGAGGTCGATCTCACCCGCCGCGTGTTCACCATCGACGGCAACCGCATGACCACCGCCGGCGGCACCGCCTCGATCGACCTGATGCTCCGGCTCATCGCCCGCGACCACGGCGAGGATCTCGCCAATGCCGTGGCCGACCAGATGATCTACTCCTCGATCCGCACCGACCAGGACCAGCAGCGCCTCTCCACGCCGACGCGGATCGGCGTGCGCCACCCGAAGCTCTCGGCGGTGATCCAGAAGATGGAGGCGCATATCGAGGAGCCGGTGAGCCCGGCGGTCATGGCCCGCGAGGTCGGGCTCTCCACGCGCCAGCTGGAGCGCCTCTTCCGCCGCTACCTGAACCGCTCGCCGAAGCGCTACTACATGGAGCTGCGCCTCGGCCGAGCGCGCAATCTCCTGATGCAGACCGACATGAGCGTCATCAATGTCGGCCTCGCCTGCGGCTTCACCTCGCCGTCGCATTTCTCCAAGTGCTACCGGGCGCACTACAACACCACGCCCTATCGCGAGCGCGGCAGCCAGGGCGATCCGTGAGCCGGGCCGGGTCGCGGCGGGGCCGGTCCCCCGGCCCCGCCGCGCTCAGTTGAAGGTGTGCAGCGTCAAGACCAGCGCGCCGTCGTCGCCCCGCTCGAAGACATGGGTCGCAATGCCGCTCCAGGGCTGGTCCGCGCCCTCGGCATCCTTTCCGTTGGCCGACCAGGTGGCGGCCGCCACCACGGCGTCGCCGCTCTCCCGCGCCTCGATCAGGGCGAGTTCGTGGCCGCTCACGCCCATCTCGAAAAGCTGCCCGAAGAACCCGGCGATCTCGTCGGGCCCGGTCAGAACGTCGTGGGTGGCAGGAAGAAACAGGGCGTCCTCGCTGTAGGTGGCGGCCACCGAGGCGGCGTCGCCGGCGTTGAACGCCGCGTCCCACGTCGCATAGGCCGCCTGAACTTCGTCCTCCACCGATTGCGCGAAACCGGGCACCGCCAGGGCGGCCAGCGCCGTGATCGCACACGCTGTCGTCGTCAGGTATCTCATGTCGATCCTCCTCCTCCAGCTGCCGGGAGCCGGCCCCGCGCCGCGGCACCCGCTTCCCGCCACGAGGATACGCCCGGAATGGACGTTGCGCCAAAAGAATCGGCGCGCCCGCAGACCCGTCCGCACTTGGCGAGCCACGGCCATCGCGCCGCCCGGCAGCGATGCCGCCGCGCTTCCATTTTGCAGGAGCCGCGCTTAGGCTCCGGAGCGGGAGAAATCCTCAAGAAAACAGGGAGACATCCATGAAGAGACTTCTACTCGCCACCGCCCTCACCGCCGCCGCCGCCTCCGCGGCTCCGGCCCAGGAGGAGGGCTCCGGCGACCCCGTGAAGATCGGAATCATCCTCGGCTTCACCGGCCCGATCGAATCGATCACGCCCAACATGGGCGCCGCGGCGGAACTGGCGATCAGCGAGATCAACGAGGCCGGCGGCATCCTGGGCGGCCGCATGCTGGAGCCGGTCCGCGCCGATTCCACCTGCATCGACGCCGCCGCGGCCTCCGCCGCCGCCGAGCGTCTGATCACCTCGGACGGCATCGCCGGCATCATGGGCGCCGATTGCTCCGGCGTGACCGGCGCGATCCTCGCCAACGTCGCCGTCCCGAACGGCGTCGCGATGATCTCGCCCTCGGCCACCTCCCCCGCGCTCTCGAACGCGGAGGATAACGGCCTCTTCTACCGCACCGCGCCCTCCGACGCCCGCCAGGGCAAGGTCCTCGCCGACATCCTCATGTCGCGGGGCATCTCCGAGATCGCCGTCACCTACACCAACAACGATTACGGCAAGGGGCTCAGCGACAGCTTCGTGGCGGCGTACGAGGAGGCCGGCGGCACCGTCACCCTCGCCGCCCCCCACGAGGACGGCAAGGCCGACTACTCGGCCGAGATCGGCGCGCTGGCCTCGGCCGGCGGCGAGGCGCTCGCGGTGCTCGGCTATTCCGATCAGGGCGGCCGCGGCATGATCCAGGCCTCCTACGATACCGGCGCCTTCGACACCTACGTGCTCGGCGACGGCATGTTCTCCACCGAAATGGTGACGGAGATGTCGGACGCGCTGGAGGGCTCCTTCGGCACCGTTCCATGGTCCGAGGGCGAGGGCTCCGAGGCCTTCGCCTCGCTCGCCAACGAGGCCGGATTCGATCCCGACACCTCCTACACGCGGGAGAGCTACGACGCCGCGGCGCTCCTGGCGCTGGCCATGGAGGCCGCCGGATCGACCGATTCCGCCGAGTACGCGCCCAGCATCATGGACGTGGCGAACGAGCCGGGCGAGAAGATCCTGCCGGGCGAGTTCGACAAGGCGCTCCAGGTGCTCTCCGAAGGGGGCGACATCGACTATGTCGGCGGCACCAATGTCGAACTGATCGGAGCCGGCGAGGCCGCCGGCACGTATCGCGAATACGACATCGAAGGCGGCGACTTCACGACCGTCGAAATCCGCTGAGCGACCGGATCGCCCGGGCCCTTTGCGGGGCCCGGGCTTTCCGTCCGACGTCTGGACCGGCCCGCAGACCGATCGGGACAATATCGGAAACCCTCGGGGAAAGGGTCACGGTCGGCCTTGCGGCCGGCCGTCAGCTTGCCGGGTTCCAGCGCGTCGCGACGACAACCCCGAGGCGAGGTCCGGGTTCCCTTGCGGAAACCGCATTCCACCGGAACGTGGCATTGTGACGGCGGGCACCATCGCGCTCCTCGCCGCCGGCGGCTCCAGCCGGATGCGCGGCGGCGACAAGCTCCTCGAGACGATCGGCGGCACCGCCCTCCTGCGGCTCCTCGCGATACGCGCCCTCGTCGCCGGCTGGCCCGTCGCGGTGACGCTGCCCCCCGGACAGTCCCCGCGCCGCGCCGCGCTCCGCGGCCTGCCGCTCGATCTCCTCGACGTGCCCGACGCGGCGACCGGGATGGCCGCGTCGTTCCGGCGCCTCTCCGCACTGCAGGCGCCGCTTCTCGTGATGCTCGCCGACATGCCCGAGATCGAGACCGCGGATCTGCGCCGTCTCATCGCAGCCCATGCCGCCGCTCCCGACCGCGTGGTCCGCGCGACCGCCGCCTCCGGGCGCGGCGGTCAGCCGGTCCTCTTCCCGGCCCGCCTTGTGCCCGCGCTGGCCGGGCTCGCCGGCGACGAGGGCGCGCGGCGCCTCCTCGCCGGCGAGGAGGTCGTCGCCGTTCCCCTGCCCGGCGACCGCGCGGTCACCGATCTCGACACGCCGGAGGCCTGGGCGGAGTGGCGCGCCCGGACCGGCTGCGCGCCCTGATCCTCAGCCCAGCACGTCGAGCCGGTGCTGCTCGCGGGCATAGAGCCACAGGAGCACACTGAACAGGACCGACAGCCAGAGGCTCAGAAGCGCCCATCCACCGCCCAGCGACAGGATCGAGGGCGAGGCCAGGAAGGTCAGCCAGACGGCCACGATCGTGCCGGCGATCATCGACACCGCCAGCACCAGCGGCGCGAATCCCGCCCGCCCCGCCATCAGCAGGACCCCGAGCAGACCCAGCCAGACCGAGATCGCCCAGCAGCCGTCGATCCAGTCCGCCAGCCCGTTCACGAAGGTGCGCTGCTCGGTGCCCATCACCGACAGCCAGGGGCGGAAATCGTACTGGATCGCGGTGTAGTCGATCGCCCCGATCAGGTGCCAGAGAAAGGCGATGAGGACGATCGGCCAGAAATGCCAGGGCGTGTCGGTCATGGTCGGCTCCAGGAGCGGAATGTTGCGCGCAGGATGCCCCTTGACCGGGCCGAGGTCCAGCGGCACCGTCCGCGTAGCCGGCCTCCGGGCCGCGCGCGGCCCCCGACCGCGGCCTCCGCGACACAGGGGCGGGCCGTCTCAGTGCAGCGTGAACTCGCCCGTCAGGTTGCGCCATTCGCCCGGCGCGACCAGCGTGCGATGCGTGAAGCGCACCGAATGCAGCGGCCCCTCGATCTCCCGCTGCCAGAATTCCACGAAGCCGAAGAGCTTCGGATGGTCCGGCGCGAGGTCGTAATCCTGCCAGACATAGCTGTTCAGCACGTTCCGGTAATCCGGCATCCGGTAGAAGAATTCCGCCGTCGTCAGCCCGTATCCCTTGAGCAGCATTTCGGTTTCCGTCATCCTCGGTCTCCTCGAACGGCCCCCCCATGGCCCGATCGTTGCACCGATATCGCAAAAATCAACGGAAACCGTTCGTTGTCAGATCGGTGCCCCGGCTGCCAGCGGCGCCCTGTCCGCGTCGGGCGCCTCTACGGCGGGAAGGCCGACGGGAAAGATCCGTTCCGCGCCGTCGAGCCCCGCCTGCACGGGCTGAACGCCGTCCCGCGGCACGGGGGAGCTCGATCCGGCCCTCGCCCATTGCGGCCCACCTTTTGACGCTGATATAGGGGACCCAACTAGATATGGGATCAAGCCGGAAAGGCCCGCGGTGAGCGACACGCCCGAACCCCCCGAGAACGAGATGGACGAAGGCCCCGGCCGGCCCGCCTATGACGGCCCCACCATCGACATCGCCGAGGAGATGCGCTCGTCGTTCCTCGACTACGCGATGAGCGTGATCGTCTCCCGCGCGATTCCCGACCTGCGCGACGGGCTGAAACCCGTGCACCGGCGCATCCTCTACGCCATGCACGAAACCGGCAACACGCACGACAAGGCCTACCGCAAGTCCGCCCGTCCGGTGGGCGACGTGATGGGCAAGTACCACCCGCACGGCGACTCGGCGATCTACGAGGCGCTCGTCCGGATGGCGCAGGACTTCTCGATGTCCCTGCCGCTCTTGGACGGGCAGGGCAATTTCGGCTCCATGGACGGCGACAACCCGGCCGCCATGCGCTACACCGAGGTCCGCATGGACCGCCCCGCCCAGGCCCTTCTCGCCGACATCGAGAAGGAGACGGTCGACTTCCAGGACAATTACGACGGCAAGGATCTCGAGCCCACGGTCCTGCCGGCGCGCTTTCCCAACATGCTGGTCAACGGCGCCGGCGGCATCGCCGTCGGCATGGCCACCAACATCCCGCCCCACAATCTCGGCGAGGTCGTGGACGCGACGCTGGCGCTGATCGAGGATCCCGACCTCGCCACCGAGCGCCTGCTGGAGATCGTGCCCGGGCCCGACTTCCCCACCGGCGGCATCATCCTCGGCCGCTCCGGCGCGAGGAAGGCCTACCTGGAGGGGCGCGGCTCCGTCATCCTGCGGGCGAAGACCAGAATCGAGGAGATCGCCCGCGGCCGCGAGGCCATCGTGCTGGACGAGATCCCCTACCAGGTGAACAAGGCCAACCTCGTCGAGCGCATCGCCGAGCTCGCCAAGGAGAAACGGATCGAGGGCATCTCGGCGGTCCAGGACGAGAGCGACCGGGTCGGCGTGCGCCTCGTCATCGAACTGAAGAAGGACGCCACGTCCGACGTGGTGCTGAACCAGCTCTGGCGCTTCACGCCGATGCAGACCTCCTTCGGCTGCAACATGCTGGCGCTGCATGGCGGCCGTCCCGAGCAGCTCACGCTCCGGGAGTTCCTCACCCATTTCATCGCCTTCCGCGAGGAGGTCGTCGCCCGCCGCACCGCCCACGATCTCAGGAAGGCGCGCGAACGGGCGCATGAATTGTGCGGTCTCGCGGTCGCCGTCTCGAACGTGGAAGAGGTGATCCGCACCATCCGGTCCTCGGCGGACGCCGCCGAGGCGCGGCGCCGGCTGATGGAGCGGCGCTGGCCGGCGGAGGAGATCGCGCCCTTCATCCGGCTGATCGACGATCCCGGCCATACGGTGAACGAGGACGGCACCTACAACCTCTCCGAGGTTCAGGCGCGGGCGATCCTCGCCCTGCGGCTCCAGCGCCTCACCCAGCTCGGCGTCAAGGAAGTCACCGACGAGCTGGAGCAGCTCGCGGGCAGGATTCGCGACTACCTCGACATCCTGCGCTCGCGGGAGCGGATCATGGCGATCATCTCCGACGAGCTGCGCAAGGTCCGCGACGATTTCGCCGTCCCCCGCCGCACCGAGATCGTCGACTGGGCCGGCGACATGGAGGACGAGGACCTCATCGAGCGCGAGGACATGGTGGTGACCGTCACCGCCAGCGGCTACGTCAAGCGCACGCCTCTGGCCGAGTTCCGCTCCCAGCGGCGCGGCGGCAAGGGCCTGTCGGGAATGGCCACCAAGGACGAGGACGTGATCACCACGCTCTTTGTCGCCAACACCCACACGCCGCTGCTCGTCTTCTCCACCGACGGGATGGCTTACAAGCTGAAGACATGGCGCCTGCCGCAAGGCTCGCGCACTGCCCGCGGCCGCGACATCCGCAACGTGATCGACGGCATGACGCGCGGCACCTCGATCGCCGCGATCATGCCCGTGGACCGCGCCGAGGAGGATTGGGACGAGCTGCAGATCGTCTTCGCCACCTCCGATGGCCATGTGCGCCGCAACGCGCTGTCGGACTTCACCAACGTGATGCGCAACGGCAAGATCGCCATGAAGCTGCCCGAGGAGGTCAGCCTGGTGAATGCCCGCATCGCCTCGGAGACCGAGGACGTGATGCTGGTCACCGCCCTGGGCCGCGCGATCCGTTTTCCCACCACCGACGTGCGCGTCTTCAAGGGCCGCGATTCCACCGGCGTGCGCGGCATCCGCCTCGCCGACGGCGATCGCGTCGTCTCCATGGCGATCATCCGCCATTTCGAGGCCAGCCCGGAGGAGCGCCAGACATATCTCAAGATGCGCCGCGCCATGGCCGGGGTGACCGAGGAGCCGGAGGCGGACGAGGACGAGGTTACCGCCGAGGCGCGCGACTTCCCGCAGGAGCGCTACGTCGAGATGTCGGCCGCCGAGGACCTGATCCTGACGATCACCCAGCAGGGCGCCGGCAAGCTCTCCTCCTCGCACGACTACCCCGTGCGCGGCCGCGGCGGCCAGGGCGTCATGGCGATGGACAAGGCGATGCGCGGCGGGCCCCTCGTCGCCAGCTTCCCCGTCGAGATGGACGACCAGATCATGCTCGCCACCTCCCGCGGCCAGTCGATCCGTGTCCCGGTCGAGGGCATCTCGTTCCGCTCCCGCGGCGCCGGCGGCGTCCGGGTCTTCAACACCGGCCCGGGAGAGGAGGTCGTCTCCGTCGCCTGGATCGCCGAGCAATCCGCGGAGGAGATCGCCGAGGACGAGGACGGCGACGGGGCATGACGCCCCCCGCCGGAGCTGCGGCCCGCGTCGCGCCCGCCCTCGCGGGAGGGTCCGAGCATTGACGCGGGGCGCCGCGCCGCGCTAGCTGGGCGCTCTCCGACAGGATTCCGACGCAATACCTACGCAACTCCTACAGGGTTCTCATGGCTCATCTGAACATCGTCGGCGGCGGCATGGCAGGCAGCGAGGCCGCCTGGCAGGCCGCGGAGGCCGGCATCGACGTCACCATCCACGAGATGCGTCCCGAGGTGAAGACCTTTGCGCATCGCACGGGAAACCTTGCGGAAATGGTCTGCTCGAACTCCTTCCGTTCGGACGATGACGAGCAGAACGCCGTGGGTCTGCTGCACTGGGAGATGCGCCAGGCCGGCGGCCTGATCATGGCCATGGCCGACGCCCACCGCCTGCCCGCCGGCGGCGCCCTCGCCGTCGACCGCGACCCGTTCTCCGCAGCGATCACCGAGCGGTTGAAGGCGCATCCGAAGATCACCGTCCAAACCTCTGAAATCGCATCTCTTCCCGCCGACGGCCACTGGATCGTCGCGACCGGCCCGCTGACCTCCGGCGCGCTCGCCGAGGCGATCCGCGCCGAGACCTGCACCGAGGCGCTGGCCTTCTTCGACGCCATCGCGCCGATCGTCCATTTCGACTCCATCGACATGTCGAAGGCCTGGATGCAGTCCCGCTACGACAAGGGCGAGACCGAGGCGGAGCGCACCGCCTATCTCAACTGCCCGATGGACCGCGACACCTACGAGGCCTTCATCGACGCCCTCCTCGCCGCGGAAAAGGCCGAGTTCCACGAGGGCGAGACCGCCGGCTATTTCGACGGCTGCCTGCCGATCGAAGTGATGGCGGAGCGCGGCCGGGAGACCCTTCGCCACGGCCCGATGAAGCCCCGCGGGCTCACCGATCCCCGCAACCCCGATACCAAGCCCCATGCCGTCGTCCAGCTCCGCCGCGACAATGCCCTAGGCACGCTCTACAACATCGTCGGCTTCCAGACGAAGATGAAGTACGGCGCGCAAGCCTCTGTCTTTAGAATGATTCCAGGACTGGAGGAGGCCCGGTTCGCGCGCCTTGGCGGCATCCATCGCAACACCTTCCTGAATTCCCCGACGCTTCTCGACGCCGGGCTCCGGCTCCGCTCGAAGCCGAACATCCGCTTCGCCGGACAGATCACCGGCGTCGAGGGCTATGTCGAATCCGCCGCGATGGGTCTGCTCGCCGGCCGTCTCGCCGCCGCCGAACTGGCCGGGCACGACCTGCCCGCCGTGCCGGAGACGACCGCCACCGGCGCGCTCGTCACCCACATCACCGGTGGTGCGGAAGCAAAGACCTTCCAGCCCATGAACGTCAATTTCGGCCTTTTCCCGCCCGTCGACCTCAAGGGCGGCCGTCGCAACCGCCCGGCGCGCTACAAGGCCTATACCGACCGGGCCAAGGCCGACTGGTCCGACTGGCTGATCGCCTCCAGAACCTGCGCCGCCGCGTGAGGTTTGCCCGCCAAACCACTGTCATAGAACCATGAATTTCGCCACCCGCTTCGCCCCGTCGCCGACCGGGCCGCTGCATCTTGGCCATGCCTTCTCCGCCATGCTGGCCCACGACATGGCCCGCGCCGCCGGCGGCACCTTCCACCTGCGGATCGAGGATATCGACACCCGGCGGTCGAAGCCCGAATGGGAGGCGGCGCTCCGCGACGACCTCTCCTGGCTCGGCCTGCGCTGGCCGGAGCCCGCCATGCGGCAATCCGGCCGGCTGCCAGCCCACCGCGCCGCGCTCGACCGCCTCGCGGCGATGGGCCTCACCTATCCCTGCACCTGCTCGCGCCGCGACATCCGCGAGGCGGCAACGGCGCCGCAGGAGGGCACCCCGCTCCAGGGCCCCGACGGCCTCGTCTATCCCGGAACCTGCAAGCACGCGGATCGCGACCCGGAGGGCGCCGCGATCCGCCTCCACATGGACCGCGCGCTCGAGCTCGCGGGCCCCATCGCCTTCGAGGAGACGGGCGACGGCCCGGCGCATACGGTCCATGCCGGCCGCGAGCACATGCTGGCCCGGATCGGCGACGTCGTCCTCGCCCGGCGCGAGATGGGCACCTCCTACCACCTCGCCGTCGCGCTCGACGACGCCGCGCAGGGCATCACTCACGTCACCCGGGGGCGCGACCTGGCCACGGCGACCGCGATCCATGTCCTGATCCAGCGCATCCTGGGCCTGCCGACGCCGATCTATCACCATCACCGGCTGATCCACGACGAGACGGGCCGCCGCCTCGCCAAGCGCGACGCGGCCCGCGCCATCCGCGCCTATCGCGAGGAGGGCGCGACGCCCGGAGATCTGCGCCGCCTCACCGGCCTGGCTGCTCGGACGCCATGATCTCTACCGGCTCACCCTCCCGGATGGCGGTGTAGAAGCAGCTCCGCCGTCCGGTATGGCAGGCCGGCCCCTCCTGCCGTACCAGGAGGAGCAGGCAATCGGCATCGCAATCCACGCGCATCTCGACCAGATGCTGACGGTTGCCGCTGGTCTCCCCCTTCGCCCAGAATTCCTGCCGCGACCGGCTCCAGTAAGTGACATGGCCGCTCGCCAGGGTCCGCGCGACCGCCTCGCGTGTCATCCAGGCCATCATCAGCACCTCGCCGCTCGCTTGATCCTGGGCGATGGTCGGCACGAGCCCGGCGGCATCGTATCGCAGCGTCGCGGGGTCGAACGGCATCGTCGGTCCTTTCGGAGGTCTTTCGGGCGCGGCCCGGCCGCCTTATCTAGGCACGGCAAGCGACAGGGGAAACCCGGGAAAAAGCCGATGTCCGACAGCGATCTCATCAAGCTCTATTCGGGGCGCATCCTCGAACTGGCCGCCGCCATCCCGCATGCCGGGCGTCTCGCCGATCCGCAGGCCAGCGTGAAGAAGCGCTCGCCCCTCTGCGGCTCCACAGTGACCATCGACATGGACGTCGAAGACGGCCGCGTTGCCCGCTTCGGGCAGGACGTGAAGGCCTGCGCCCTCGGCCAGGCCTCCGCCGCCGTTGTGGGCGAGGTGATCCTGGGACGCACCCGCGCGGAAGTCGAGCGCGCCCGCGACGAGTTGCGCGCGATGCTGAAGAACGACGGCCCCCCGCCCGCCAGCCCCTTCGACGGGCTCGAGGTGCTGCTGCCCGCCCGGGACTACAAGAACCGCCATGCCTCCATCATGCTGAGCCTCGACGCCGCCAGCGAGGCCTTCGGCAAGGCCGAGGAATCCGCCTGCGCCTGACCGCACGAGCATCCCGCTCCGCCACCGGCCCCTTCCCCGATCCCGCGCGTCCCCTCGACCGGCGGCCTGCTTCCGTCCTGCCGCATCCGCGAGGCCGACCTCCCGGCCGCCCGGCAGGACGCAGCCGGCCTGCCCGCCGCCGCGCGCTGGGCAGAACGACCGCCGCGCGGAGGCCCCCCGCAGTCTCCCTTCCCCCGGGGTCCCCCGGGGACGGAAGCAAAAAGCCGCCGCGCATCCCCAAAGGATGGCGGCGGCAGGAGCGCGTGATCGCGCCGGTCCGAAACAGAGGCGATTCCGAAGGGACGCATCCCCGCCGGGACGGGAACGCGCGGACCGGCAGGCCGATACGCAGGCAGAAACCGTCAGAGAATGGGCAGGTGCAGCCCCCCGATCAGCAGGATCGTCAGCGCGACGCAGCCGAGAACGTCCCCGGTAAGCGTTTCCGAGCGCCGGAGCGCCTCTCTCATCTGATCGAGCATGTCGTCCTCCTTGCCCATCTGTTGCCACTTTGTTCTCACGATTCGGCGGCCGTGACAAGAACTTTATGAGAACATCCTGGGCTCCGCGCTCAGCCGGCCGACAAAAGCCCGATCGCCTTGTCCTGTTCCATGAGCCACAGGAGCGTCCGCGCCGCCTGCCCGCGCCCGGTCTCGAAGCGCGGATCGGCGGCGCGCAACCGTCGCGCATCGGCCTGCGCCTTGGCCATGAGTCCCGCCTGCCGCTCCACATCCGCCACCTGGAATCGCGGCAGGCCGGATTGCGCATGGCCCAGAACGTCGCCCGCGCCCCGCATCGCCAGATCCTCCTCGGCGATGCGGAACCCGTCCTCGGTCTCGCGCAGGATATCGAGCCGCCGCCGGCCGCCCTCGGTCGCGTCCGGCCCGTACATCAGCAGGCAGGTCGAGGCCGCTTCGCCGCGCCCTACCCGGCCGCGGAGCTGGTGGAGCTGCGCCAGCCCGAAGGTCTCCGCCCGTTCGATCACCATGATCGAGGCGTTGGGCACGTCGACGCCGACCTCGATCACCGTCGTCGCCACCAGCACGCCGGTCTCCCCGCCAGCGAAGCGCGCCATCGCCGCGTCCTTCTCGGCCGGCGGCATCTGCCCGTGCACGAGTCCCACGCGCCCCTCCCCGAGTGCTGCGCGAAGCCGGGCGAAGCGCTCCTCGGCCGCGGTGAGGTCGCTGACCTCGCTTTCGGCCACCAGCGGACAGACCCAGTAGGCCTGCCGCCCCGCCTCCACCGCGCCGCGCAGCCGCTCCACCACCTGCGCGTAGCGTTCGCTCGACACCAGAGCGGTCGTCACCGGCGTTCGCCCCGGCGGCTTCTCGTCGAGCACCGAGACCTCCATGTGGCCGTATTGCGCGAGGCTCAGGGAGCGCGGGATCGGTGTCGCCGTCATCACCAGCGTGTCGACGCGGCTGCCCTTGCGCCCGATCTCCAGCCGCTGCGAGACGCCGAAGCGGTGCTGCTCGTCGACCACCGCGAGGCGCAGATCGCGGAAGGCCACGTCCGCGGAGAAGACGGCATGGGTGCCGACGAGGATCTGGATGTCGCCCGCGGCCAGCGCGGCGAGCTTCGCCGCCCGCTCGGCCCCCTTGTCGCGCCCGGTGAGGATCTCGAGGACCACGCCCGCCGATTCCGCGAGCGGCCGCAGCCCTTCGAGATGCTGGCGGGCGAGGATTTCCGTCGGCGCCATCATCACCCCCTGCCCGCCGGCCTCCACCGCGACCAGCAGCGCCATCAGCGCCACCAGCGTCTTGCCGGCGCCCACGTCGCCCTGCAGGAGCCGGCTCATCCGGCGCTCCGCGGCCATGTCCTC
This sequence comes from uncultured Alphaproteobacteria bacterium, assembly GCA_963829665.1. GTDB lineage: Bacteria > Pseudomonadota > Alphaproteobacteria > Rhodobacterales > Rhodobacteraceae > Palleronia. The sequence goes on from CAWHJL010000002.1 coordinate 306,325, forward strand.
GCCGATCTCGGCGATGGCGCGCTCCTGCGCCCCGGTCGGCGCGAACGGCAACGCGGCGCGCACGCGCGCCACGAGCCGTCCCGTCGGCACCGAGGCGCGGCCCTTCCGTTCCCGCCGCTCGGCGCGGACCAGCGCCAGGGTGAGCTGATGCGCGAAGAGCTCGTCATAGGCCAGCCGCGCCCGCGCCGGGGCGGCGGGGGCCAGATCGGCCTCCCGCTCCGGCGCGTGGACGGCCAGCAGCGCCGCGCGCCAGTCCGGCCAGCCCTCGCGGCGCTTCAGATCGGGGTCGATCCACTCGGCAAGGTCGGGCGCCCGGTCGAGCGCGCCGGATACCGCCCGCCCCATCGCCTTCTGCGTGAGCCCCGCGGTTAGCGGATGCACCGGCTCGAAATCCGGGATCGCATCCGCTGCCTCGGGCCGGACAATGTGGTCGGGATGGACCATCTGCGCCACCCCGTCGAAGAGCTCCACCCGCCCGGACACGACCCGCCGCTGCCCGGTCGGCAGCGTGCGCTCCAGCCAATCGCCCCTGGCGTGGAAGAAGACCAGCTGGAACGTGGTCTCCGCATCCGTCACCTCGACCCGGGCGGGGCCCCGCCCGGTCGCCGGCCGGTGACGGCCGACACGCACCTCGACCGTCACCGTGGCCGGCGGCGTCACCTCTCGGATCGAGCCGCGCCGCCGCCGGTCGATGCCCGAATGTGGCAGCGTGAACAGCAGGTCGCGGGGCGTCTCGACCTGCAACCGGCCGAGCAGCGCGGCGCCCTTCTTGCCGATCCCCGGAAGCCCAGTCAGGTCGGCGAAGAGCGGCCAGAGGATCTCCGGCCGGCTCATGCCCCGCCGATGAGCGCGAGCCAGCTTTCCTCGTCCAGCACCTCCACGCCGAGCTCGGCCGCCTTCTTCCCCTTCGAGCCCGCCCCCGGCCCCGCGATCACCAGGTCGGTCTTCGCCGAGACGGAGCCCGAGACCTTGGCGCCGAGGCTCTCGGCCCGCGCCTTCGCCTCGGCCCGCGTCATCTTCTCGAGCGTGCCGGTGAAGACGACGGTCTTGCCCGCGACCGGGCTCCCCTCGGTGACCGGCCGCTCCGCCTCCTCCACGTGGAGATCGGCGATGAGCCGCTCCATCGAGGCGCGCTCCGCCTCCTGGGCGAAGGTGGTGACCAGCGAGCGCGCCATCACCCGCCCCACCCCGTCGATGGAGATCAGGTCCTCCCAGGCGCCGCCGGCATCCTCCTCGGCCTCCCGCATCGCCGCCTCGAAGGCGCTCCAACTGCCGTAATGCCGCGCCAGCAGCCGGGCGTTGGTCTCGCCCACATGGCGGATGCCGAGCGCGAAGATCAGCCGTTCCAGCGGGATCCGCCGCCGCGCCTCGATCGCCGCGAAGAGCTTGCGGGCGCTGAGCTCGCCCCAGCCTTCGCGGTTGCGGAGCTGCGTCATCTGCCCGGGCCCGTAGCGCGCCTCGAGCGTGAAGATGTCCGCGGGCTCCCGGATCCAGCCGTCGCGATAGAGTTCCTCGACGAGCTTCGATCCCAGCCCGTCGATGTCGAAGGCCGGGCGGGAGACGAAATGCTTCAGCTGCTCCACCGCCTGCGCCGGGCAGACCAGGCCGCCCGAGCAGCGGCGGACCGAATCCCCCTCCTCCCGCGGCGCGTCGGATCCGCATTCGGGACAGATCGCGGGGAAGACGAAGGGCTCCGCCCCCGCCGGCCGGCGGGAGAGATCCACGTCGGCGATCTTCGGGATCACGTCCCCGGCGCGATACACCTGCACCCGGTCGCCCTCCCGGATGTCGCGCCCCTCCCGGATCGGCTCCCCGCGCGAATCGCGCCCGGCGATGTAATCCTCGTTGTGCAGCGTCGCGTTCGACACCACGACACCGCCCACGGTCACCGGCGCGAGCCGCGCCACCGGGCTGAGCGCGCCCGTGCGCCCCACCTGGATCTCGATCCGCTCCAGAACCGTCCAGGCCAACTCGGCGGGAAACTTGTGCGCGATCGCCCATCGCGGCGTGGTCGAGCGGTAGCCGAGCCGCCGCTGCCGCTCGAGGTCGTCGACCTTGTAGACGACGCCGTCGATGTCATAGCCGAGCTCGGCCCGTTCCGCCTCGATGTGCTCGTACCGCGCGATCATCTCCCCGGTCCCGGCGCAGAGTCCGGTCAGCGGATTGATGGCGAAACCCAGCCGCCCGAGCCGGGAAAGGCTCTGCATCTGCGTCTCCGCGAGCGGCGCGCTGAGCTCGCCCCAGGCATAGGCGAAGAACCTGAGCGGCCGCCGCGCGGTGACCTTCGGATCGAGCTGGCGCAGCGACCCCGCCGCGGCATTGCGCGGATTGGCGAACACTTTGCCGCCCTCGGCCTCTGCGGCGACGTTCAGCGCCGCGAAGTCGGGATGCGACATATAGACCTCGCCCCGCACCTCCAGCACGTCCGGCGCGCCCGCCAGGTCCACCGGAATGTCGCCGATCGTGCGGGCGTTGCGCGTCACGTCCTCGCCCACGCTGCCGTCGCCCCGCGTCGCGGCATGGACGAGCCGGCCCGCCTCGTAGCGCAGCGACAGCGACAGCCCGTCGATCTTCGGCTCGGCAGTGAAGGGAAGCGGCTCCGCCTCGCCGAGCCCCAGATAGCTGCGCACGCTGCGCACGAAATCGGCCACATCCTCGGGTCCGAAGGCGTTGTCGAGCGACATCATGCGCCGGGCGTGGCGGATCTTGGCGAAGCCGGTGGCGGGGGCGTAGCCCACCTGCTCGGAGGGCGAATCGCTCCGCTTGAGATCGGGGAACCGCCCCTCGATGGCGGCATTGCGGCGCTTCAGCCGGTCGTATTCGGCATCCGACAGGACCGGCGCGTCGTCCTGGTGATAGGCGGCGTTCGCCGCGGCCAGGCTCTCGGCCAGCCGCGCGATTTCGCTCTCCGCCTCCGGGTGCGTCAACTCGGCGACCGGCGTCTCTGTGCTCTCGTCGTCCACCCTGCCCCCGAGACCCGTGCGGCGGGCGGGTCCCCCGCGCCCGTCGGGCTCGTTCTAGGGGGAGGTCCGCGTCCCGTCCAGCGGTTCAGCTCGCCTTCGAGGCGGGGGAGGCTTCCAGCCCCGGCTCGGGATCGCGCAGCACGTAGCCGCGGCCCCAGACGGTCTCGATATAGGTCTCGCCGCCGGTCGCCTGGCTGAGCTTCTTGCGCAACTTGCAGATGAAGACGTCGATGATCTTCAGCTCCGGCTCGTCCATCCCGCCATAGAGGTGGTTGAGGAACATCTCTTTCGTCAGGGTCGTCCCCTTGCGCAGGCTGAGGAGCTCCAGCATCTGGTACTCCTTGCCCGTCAGGTGCACGGACTGGCCGCCCACATCCACCGACTTCGCGTCGAGGTTGACGGTCACCTGCCCGGTCCGGATCACCGACTGCGAATGCCCCTTGGAGCGGCGGATGATGGCATGGATTCGCGCCACCAGCTCCTCGCGGTGAAAGGGTTTCGTCAGGTAATCGTCAGCCCCGAAGCCGAACCCCTTGATCTTGGTCTCGGTATCGTCGGCGCCGGTCAGGATGAGGATCGGCGTGTCGACCCGCGCCAGCCGCAGCTTCCGCAGCACGTCGTGGCCGTGCATGTCCGGCAGGTTCAGGTCGAGCAGGATGAGATCGTAATCGTAGAGCTTGGCGAGATCGACGCCTTCCTCGCCCATATCCGTGCAGTAGACGTTCAGGTTCGCGTGGGTCAGCATCATCTCGATGCTGCGAGACGTGGTGGGGTCGTCTTCTACAAGCAGAACACGCATTACACTCTCCCTGGGGCGTTCGGTCCCGTAAAAATTGCGCTCACAAAGGTTAATTAAGAGTTACTCAACGTGACGATGCAAAGAATCCCAGGGTAATACAAGTTAAAGTTGTCTATACCGCTGCAGGCGGGTCGTCTTGAGGGCCGCCTCGCCGTGGCTGCGCACGGCATCCGACCAGCTGTCGAGCTCGTCCTCGGTCAGCGCGTACATCTCGCAGGCTTCGCTCCGGTCGAGCAGCCCCGCCTCGACGGCGCGCACGATCGCCGCCTTCCGGCTCGCCACCCAGCGTTTCGTCGCGCGGTCCGGCAGGTCGGCCCGGGTCATCAGGACTCCGTTCGGCAATCGCACCGAATTCGGCCGGATCGTCTTCTTCAGATACATGCGCTCGTCCCTCGCAGCCTGTCGGGGCATGTCGCCCGAAGACGCTTAAGGAGCGGTGAAATCCACCCTTGCGAATATCGCGGATTTTCCTATATTTGCGGCCCTTCCACCGCTCGTTCCGAGGATCGTCATGGCGCTCGACGCCCGCCCCCTCAACTCGCTCGGCTTCGCCAAGCCGCCCGCCGAGACCCGCGTCCTCGTTGCCATGTCGGGCGGTGTCGACAGTTCCGTGGTCGCCGCCGAGCTCTCCGCCCAGGGCTATGACGTGGTCGGCATCACGCTGCAGCTCTACGACCACGGCGCCGCGCTGGCGAAGAAGGGCGCCTGCTGTGCCGGGCGCGACATCCACGATGCCCGCCGCGTCGCCGAGACGATGGGCTTTCCGCATTACGTCCTCGATTACGAGAACGCCTTCCGCGAAAGCGTCATCGACGAATTCGCCGACAGCTACCTCGCCGGTGCCACGCCCGTGCCCTGCATCCGCTGCAACGAGCGGGTGAAGTTCCGCGATCTCCTGGAGACGGCGAAGGATCTGGAGGCCGATTGCATGGCGACGGGCCACTACATCCGCCGCGCGGCCGGCGCGCGCGGTCCCGAGCTGCACCGCGCCGCCGATCCCGAGCGCGACCAGAGCTATTTCCTGTTCTCCACCACCGCCGAGCAGCTCGACTACCTGCGCTTTCCCCTGGGCGGTCTCGCCACCAAGGCGGAGACCCGCGCGTTGGCCGCGAAGCACGGTCTCGCCGTCGCCGACAAGCCCGACAGCCAGGACATCTGCTTCGTACCGAACGGCGATTATGCGAGCGTCATCGAGAAGCTGCGCCCCGGCGCCGCCGATCCGGGCGAGATCGTCCACGCCGACGGCCGCGTTCTCGGCGCGCATCGCGGCGTCATCCACTACACGGTCGGCCAGCGCCGGGGTCTCGGCATCGGCGGGCTCGCGGAGCCGCTCTACGTGGTGAAGCTCGACGTGGAGGCCCGCCGCGTCGTCGTCGGCCCGAAGGAGCTGCTGGCCACGCGCCGCGTGCCCGTGCGGGAGATCAACTGGCTCGGGGACGCGCCGCTCACCGCGCGTCCCGAATGGCACATGGGCGTCAAGGTCCGCTCGACCCGCCCCCCGCGGGGCGCGATCCTGCGCCCGCTCTCGGACACGGAGGCCGAGGTCGAGCTGCTGACGCCGGAGGAGGGCGTCTCCCCCGGCCAGGCCTGCGTCTTCTACGATCCCGAGAGTCCCCGCGTCTTCGGCGGCGGCTGGATTCACGCCGGCTGACGCCCGAGCCCGGCGAGAACCGCCCGCGCCGCCCTGAGCCCCGGCGCCTCCCCGTCGCGCCCGAGCGCCGTCATGGCCCGCTCGAGCGCCGCGCGCTGCCCCTCCGGCGCGTCGAGAAGCCGCTCCATCGCCGCGGCGATCGGGCCCGGCCGGCAGGCGGGGCCGAGGAATTCCGGCACCACGTTCTCGCCCGCGACAAGGTTCACCAGCGTCACCGTGTCGGTCCGGACCATCCGCCGCAGAATCTGCCAGCTCGCCCATGATGTGTCCCAGGCCACCACCATCGGCGTATCCGCCGCCGCGAGTTCCAGCGACACCGTCCCCGACGCCGCCAGCGCCGCCGTCGCGCCCGCGAAGGCCGCCGCCCTGCCCGCCTTGTCTTCCGGCGGCACGAGGGTCACCGGCGGCCAGTCGCGGACCGCCTCGGCCACCGCCGCCTCGCGCCCGGGCGCGACCGGCACCACGATCCCGAGATCGGGCCGCCGCGCCCGCAGCTCCGACAGCGCCGCGCCGAAGACCGGCGCCAGCCGCGCCACCTCCGCGCCGCGCGAGCCGGGCAGCGCCAGCACCCATTCCCCGAGCCCGTGCGTCTCGCGGAACGTCGCCACCTGCGACGCGCCCGCCACCGGCACCGAGACCACCGGATGCCCGACGAAGTCGCAGCGCATCCCGGCCGCCTCCATGTAGAGCGGCTCGAAGGGCAGCAGCGCCAGCACCTGGTCGACGTGCTGCGCCATCCGCGCCGCCCTGCCGGCCCGCCAGGCCCAGACCGAGGGCGCCACGTAATGCACGATCCGGACGGTCGAGCGCCGCTTCACCCGGCGCGCCACGCGCAGGCAGAAATCGGGGCTGTCGATCGTCACCAGCACGTCGGGGCGCGCGGCGATCACCGCGTCCGAGGTCTCGATCATCCGGCGGCGCAGCGCCGGGTAGCGCGGCAGCACCTCGGCGAGCCCCATGACGCTCAGCTCCTCCATCGGGAACAGGCTCGCGAGCCCCGCCTCGGCCATGCGCGCGCCGCCGACGCCCAGGAACTCCACCCCCGGCGCCAGCTCGGACAGCCCCGCCATCAGCGCCGCGCCGAGCTGGTCGCCGGACGCCTCCCCGGCGACGAGAAAGACCCTCACGCCACCCCCCAGAGAAACAGCCCCGCCGCATCCGCCGCCGCCACCGTCTCGGCCCGGTCGAGGATCAGCACGCCGCCCGCCTCCACCGCGATGCCCGACAGCCCGGCGCGCGCCGCCTGCGCCACCGTCTCCGGCCCGATCGCGGGCAGGTCCGCACGCCGGTCCTGCCCCGGCTTCGGCCGCTTCATCAGGAGCCCGCCCGCCGGCACCGGCGGGCCCGACCGCCTCAGCTCGGCCACGCCGCCCAGCATCCAGTCGGTTCCCGGCAGCGCCTCCACAGCGATCACCTGACCCCCGGCGACGACGCAGCCCTGCCCCACATCCGCCGGCGCCAGCGCCGCGAGCACCGCGCTCGCCCGGGCCGCGTCGGCCTCCGCCGCTCCGTCCGGCGCCACCCGGCCGAGCGGTCCCGCCCCGGCGAGCAGATCGGGCAGCAGCTCCGCCGCGCCCACCACCTCGAGCCCGGCCTCCTCGAAAAGCGCGATCACCGCCCGGAGCCCGGCATCGTCTCCACCCGCCAGCGCCGCCGCGATCCGTGGCACCAGAGGCCGCGTCGCCGCGTCGATGGCGCCGGGGTCGATCTGCGGCCGCCGCACCGCGCCGGCGAGGCAGACCCGCCGCACCCCCTCCGCCGGAAGCGCCCCGAGCACGCTCCCGAGCCGCTCCAGCCGGAAGGTCTCGCCCCGTGCCCCGGAGCCGTCGAGCCCTAGCACGCGCGCCTCCGGACAGGCCTGCGCCAGAAGCCGCGGCAGCCGCCCCGCCCCCACGATCAGGCAGAGATCGCTCACGGCGTCAGGAAGCCTCGGTCGCTGTCGGCGAGCACGAACGCGACGATCTCGCGCACGTAGTCGCTCTCGCTCTCCGCGCCGAGCCGCCGGGCGCGGTCCTGGAACGTCCCCTCCCCCTGCTTCAGCATCTGCAGCGCGGCGCGCAGCGCGGTGATGTCCTCCCGCGCCACGCCGCGGCGCTTCAGTCCGACGAGGTTCAGCCCGTCGAGCGCCCCCCGCGGCCCCTGCACCAGCGCGTGCGGAATGACATCCGCGGTCACCATCGTCACCGCGCCGATGATCGCGCCGTGCCCGATCCTGACAAATTGATGCACGCCCGAGAGCCCGCCGATGATCGCCCCGTCGCCGACCACGCAATGCCCCGCCAGCGCCGCGTGGTTGACCATGATCACCCGGTCCCCGAGCCGGCAATCATGCGCCACATGGCAGCCGGCCATGTAGAGCCCGTCATCGCCGATGCGCGTGACCCCGCCGCCGCCATCGGTGCCCGGGTTCATCGTCACGTGCTCGCGGATGCGGTTGCGTTCGCCGATCTCGAGCCGCGTCTCCTCGCCGGAATACTTCAGGTCCTGGGGGATCTCGCCGATCACCGCGAAGGGGAAAACGCTCGTCCCGGCCCCGATCCGGGTCCGCCCGGTGACGACGACGTGGCTCTTCAGCTCCACGTCGTCGCCGATCTCCACTTCGCCGCCGACCAGGGAGAAGGCGCCGACGGCGGAATTGGCGCCGACCCGCGCCCCCGTCTCGACGATCGCGGTCGGATGGATGGTGGCGGACGGATGGATGTCGCTCACGCCGGGCGCTCCATCATCGCGGTGAAGTCGGCCTCGCAGACCAGCTCGCCCGCGACCTCGGCCCGGCCGGCGAATTTCCACACCTTGCCGCCGCCGCGCCTGGTCTCGATGGCAAGCTCCAGAACGTCGCCCGGCACCACCTTGCGGCGGAACTTCGCCCCGTCGATGCCCATGAAATAGACGAGGAAATTCTTGTCGGCGAGGTTCTGGGCCACGCCCACCATTACCGCCGCGGTCTGCGCCATCGCCTCGATGATCGTCACCCCCGGCATGATCGGCGCCGCCGGGAAATGCCCCTGGAAATGCGGCTCGTTGGCGCTGACGTTCTTTACCCCGATGGCCGATTTCGTGCCGTCGATGTCGCGCACCCGGTCGATCATGAGAAACGGATAGCGATGCGGGATGATGCGCCGGATGAGGTCGATATCGGCTGTCTTGAGATCGGGCATGGGGCCTCCGCGGGATGTCGAAGCCCCCGATTAGCAAGCGCGCCCCACCGGGGCAAGAAAGCCCCTACTCGTCCGCGCCGCCATCCGCGAGCGCGGCGTCGATCCGCTCCACCGCCCGCTCGGTCACGTCGGCGCGGTCGGCGACCGAGAGCACCACCCGGCGATCGAGCAGCACCGCGGCGTCGAGATCGGCCAGCAGGTCCGCCAGGATCGGCGCCGCCGCCCGCACGAAAGCCTGCCGCTCCTCCTCCTGGTAGCTGGCCAGGGCCCGCGCCTTGGCATCCTGTTCCGAGCGGATGCGGGTGACCTTGTCGTCGAAGGCCGCGGCCCGCTCGCGGAAGACCTCCGGGGCGAGATCGGGGCGTTCGTCGGTCAGTGCCCGCTCCTCCCCGGTGAGCTCGGCCTCGATGCGCCGGTTCTCGGAGGCCAGCGCCTCGCTCCGGCGGTCGATTTCGGAAAGCACCCGCTGGCCGAACCGGCTTTCCTGGAACATCCGCTCCTGGTCGACCACGGCGATGCCCTCCTGCGCGGCGAGCGGCTGGGCGAGAAGGCCGAGCGCCAGGATCAGGCCGCGGAGCAGGATCTCAGAATTCCGTCGAGATCGTGATGTTGAAGTTGCGCGGGCGGTCGTAATCCTCCTTCTGGATCGCCTCGGCGTAGTTGAACCGCAAGGGTCCGAACGGCGTCGTCCAGAACAGCGACACGCCGATCGAGGTCCGCAGATGGAAGCTGTCATCCACCTCGACGCCGTCATATCCGTCCGTGTCGTCGAGTTCCCAGATCGAGCCGGCATCGGCGAACACGCCGCCGCGGATGCCGTATTCCTCCGGCAGGCCGATCGGGAAGTTCGCCTCGAGCCGCGCCACGGCGAAGTAGTTGCCGCCGAGCGCATCCTCGTTCGGCGCGGCGAGGTCCCGCGGTCCGACGCCCAGAGGCTCGAAGCCCCGGAACTGGCGGGCCGAGAGGTAGAAACGGTCGGTGACGCGTGTGTTGTAGTCGTCGAAGGAATTGATCGCCCCGCCCTCGATGGTCGCAGTCAGCGTCACCTCCTCGTTCCAGACCTCCTTCTGGTAGGTGGCCTCGGCCCGGGTCTCCACGTATGTCACGTCGCCGCCGACGCCGGCGAAGTCCTGGCCGAAGCGCAGGAGCACGCCCTGGGTCGGGTCGAGCCCGGTCCGGCGCGTGTCGTAGGAATAGGTGTATCCCACCGCCGAGGTCACGGCCTGACCCTCCTCGCGCTGCAGGATCGGCGAGGAGAGGGAATTGATGCCGGAGAGGTCGTCGTCGGAATAGAGGTAGCGGACCGAGAGCCGGCCGTTCAGGCTGATCGGGAAGGTGAGCGACGGCGTGAACCCGATGGAGCGGGTGTTGTAGGTCGCCTCCTCGTAATCGCTCGTGTCGTAGAAGAACTCGATCTGGCCGGTCAGGTCGCGGCCGAGCAGGTTCGGCTCGCCGAAGGCGATGAGGGCGCTGTCCTCGTCGGTGCCCGCCGTCGCCTCCAGTCGCAGGAACTGACCGCGACCGAGGAAATTCCGCTCGCTCAGGCCGACATTCACCCCGAACCCGGTATCGGTCGAGTAGGAGCCGCCGAAGGTCAGGCTTCCGGTCGGCTGTTCCACCACGTTCACGTCGACGATCACCTGGTCGGGCGTGGTGCCCTCGCGGGGCTGCACGTCGACGCTGGAGAAGTAGTTCAGCGCGCGGATGCGCTCCGCCGCGGCGCGGATCTCGCGCGGATTGAACGGGTCGCCCTCGACGGTCTCGAATTCGCGCCGGATCACCCGGTCGAGCGTGGTCGCGTTGCCCTCGATGTCGATCCGCTCGACGAACACCCTCGGCCCGCGCTCGATGTTGAAATTGAGGTCGAGGCGCAGGTTGCGCGCGTCGCGCTCGATTTCCGGATCGGCGCGGACGAAGGTCAGGCCGCGGCGCGTGGCCAGCCGCTCCATGCGCTGGATTGCCCGGTCGACGGCCCCGGGGCTGTAGGTCTGGCCCGGCCGGATGTTCGCCAGGCGCAGGTATTCGCCGGGATCCACGCCCGGCACATCGCTTGAGGCGGTGACATTGCCGAAGCTCCAGCGCTGCCCCTCCTGGATGTTGTATTGCACGAAGAAGGCGTTGCGCTCGCGCGAGAACTCGTTCGAGACCCCTTGGATGCGGAAGTCGACAAAGCCCCGCGCGCGGTAGAAGTCGGTCAGGAGCTGCCGGTCGAGCTGTTCGCGGTCGGCCACGAAGGTGTCGCGCCCGATGAACTGGCGCAGCAGGCCGGCCTGCTTCGTGGCCAGCGCCCGGCGCAGCCGGCGGTCGGAATAGGCGCGGTTGCCGACGAAGGACAGCCGCTCGATCTCCACGACGCTGCCCTCGGCCACCTCGTAGACGACGTCCACCTGGTTGCCGGAGCGGCGGATGATGCGCGGATTGACCGAGGCCGCGAGCCGTCCCCTGACCTCGTAGGCGTCGGCGATGGCGCGGGCGTCCTCCTCGACCTGGGCCGGGTTGTAGACCCGCCGCGGCACCGTGCCGATGAGGTCCTGGATCTCCTCGTCGCTCAACCGGGCATTGCCCTCGATGCTGATCTGGTCGACCGTCGGCCATTCCTCCACCGTGACCACCAGCGTCCCGCCCTGGGGCGCCACGTCCACGCTCTCGAAAAGACCCGTCTGGACCAGCCGCTGATAGGCGGCGTTCAGCTCCCCGGCCGAGACCTGCCCGCGCGGCAATTGCAGGTATCCCAGCACCGTCGCCGTATCGACGCGCTCGTTGCCCCGCACCTGCACCTGATTGACCTGGAAGGCCTGGGAAAGGGCCGGCAGCGGCGCCACCGCGGCCCCGCCGGCGGCCAGCCCGAGAATCGTCGTCGCCCGCATCACTGTGGCTAGCCCGGCGCCGCGGGTGAGGCGGCCTGTCCCAAAGCGCATCGTTTTTTACCCGTCCCTGCTGCTCTGGATCGTGCCTAGCCCCAATGCCGCACGCTGTCAAAACGCGAAACGGCGGCTCCGGCGGATCGGTCGCGGGCCGTGTTTTCCGTGCCCTCCCGCGGTCTTCCGGCCGCTTCAGGAGCGTCTCGCAATCCTCGGGAGAGGCTCCGTTTTCAAGCCCCTCAGGGGCAGATCACGTCGTTCGTCAGGGCAAAGATCATCAAGGTTCCGAGCAGCGCCAGACCGGCCGCCATCAGCACGTTCAGCGCCCGCTCCGAGGGCGGCCGCCCGGCCACCGCCTCGTAGGCGAAGAACACCAGATGCCCGCCGTCGAGCACCGGGATCGGGAACAGGTTAAGGAACCCCACCGCCGTCGACAGCACGGCGATGAACCACACGAAGCTCAACACCCCCGCGCTCGCCGCCGCACCGCTCGTCTGCGCGATGCCGATCGGCCCTTGCAGGTTGCACGACGAGATCGCCCCCACCGCCATGTGGTAGAGCCCCGAGAGCGACAACTCGATGATGAACCCGACCTGGCTCACCCCGTATTGCAGCGCCGAGAACGGCCCCGGCGTCACCGTCTCGGGCGCGAGGTAGAGCCCGCCCGTCACCCCGATCAGCCAGCGCGTCTCGAAGCCGCCCTCGGGCAGCGGCAGGTCCATGCGCCGCGGCGTCAGCTCCACCTGCCGCGTCGCGCCGCCCTCGGGCGACCAGACCTCGAGCGACAGCGGCCGCCCCTCCGAGGCGCCGACGATGTCGCGCAGCTGCGAGAAGGCGAAGACCTCCCGCCCCTCCACCGCCGTGATCACCTCGCCCTCCCGCAGCCCGGCCTCGTCCGCCGCCGAGCGCGGGCTGACCCCGCCGACCACCGGCGGATAGGGATAGGGCGCCTCCACGTCGAGCCGCGCGCCGTCGCGCTCGAGCCTGTAGGGCAGCATCGGCTCCATCGGCAGACCGTCGAAGAACCCGGCGAGCTCCTCGACCGAGGGCACCTCCTCGCCGGCCACGGTCAGCAGCCGGTCGCCGGCCTCGATCCGCTGCTCGATTCCGGGCAGCGCGCGCACGCTCTCCACCGTCAGCGGGTCGCTCGCCACGCCGCGGATCGACACCACCAGCGCGAACACCGCCACCGACAGCACGAAGTTGAAGACCGGCCCCGCCGCCACCGTCGCGGCGCGCGCCCAGAGCGGTGCGCCGGCCATCGTCGCGCGGTCCGCCGGGCCATCTTCCGACCGCCCCATGCTCGCCGCGTCCGCATCGCCGCGGAACTTCACGTAGCCGCCCACCGGGAAGGCGGCGAGCTGCCAGCGGGTGCCGCGCCGGTCGATGCGCGAGGCGATCACCGGCCCCATGCCGATGGAGAACACGTCGGCCTCGATCCCCGACCAGCGGCCGACGATGTAATGGCCGTATTCGTGGATCGCGACGATCACGCTCAGCGCCACCACGAAGGCCAGAACAGTGCCCGCGAGCGAGCCGAAATCGGGGATCAGTCCGACGGCGTCCATCAGATCTCCTTCAGAGCGTGGCGGCGCCCAGGGCCGCATCGGCGCAGGCGCGGGCCCGGGCATCCGCGTCGCGGACCATATCGAGCGTCGGAACGGCAATTCCAAGCCGATCTGACGACATCTTGTCCATCACCCGCTCGACGAGCGCGGCCATGTCCGGAAAGCTGATGCGGCGGGCGATGAAATGGTCCAGTGCCCGTTCCTTGGCCGCGTTGAACACCGCGCCCGAGAGCCCGCCCTCCGCCATCACCCGGCGTGCCAGCCGCAGCGCGGGATAGCGGGTCTCGTCGGGGGCGCGGAAGGTGAAGGAGCCGAGCGCCGCGAAGTCGAGCCGCTCCACCGGCAGGTCGCGCCGCTCCGGCCAGTTCAGCGCGAAGCCGATGGCGTGGCGCATGTCGGGCGGGCCGATATGGGCCATCAGCCCGCCGTCGCGGAAGCCGACCATGGCGTGGATCATCGATTCGGGATGCACCAGCGCCTCGATCCGCTCGGGCGCGATGCCGAAGAACTCCCGGGTCTCGATCAGCTCCAGCGCCTTGTTGAACAGCGACGCCGAGTCGATGGTGATGCGCTGGCCCATGTCCCAGTTCGGGTGCGTCGCCGCCTCCTCGGGCGTCGCCCGCGCCAGCCGCTCCGCCGGCCAGTCCCGGAACGCGCCGCCAGAGGCGGTGATGATCACCCGCTCGACCGCCGCGACATCCTCGCCCACGAGCGCCTGGAACACCGCCGAATGCTCGCTGTCCACCGGCAGGATCGTGGCGCCGTGCGCCCGCGCCGTCGCCATCAGCAGCGGTCCGGCGCAGACCAGGCTCTCCTTGTTGGCTAGCGCCAGCGTCGTGCCCTGTTCGAGCGCCCTGAGCCCCGGCGCCAGCCCCGCCGCGCCGACGATCCCCGACATGATCCAGTCCGCCGGCCGCGCCGCCGCTTCGAGCAGCGCCGCCGGACCCGCCGCCGTCGCCACGCCGGAGCCCTGAAGCGCGTCGCGCAGCTCGCCCAGCTTCTCGGGATAGGCGGTGACGGCGATCTCGGCCCGCACCCGCCGCGCCTGGCCGGCGAGCCGCGCGACATTCGCCCCGCCGGTCAGCGCGACGACGCGGAACGCCTCGGGCCGCCGCGACACGAGGTCGAGCGTGCTGCAGCCGATCGAGCCGGTGGCGCCCAGAACGGAGACCCGTCGCATCGCGTCAGCCTGCCACGAGGCCGGGCGGGAAGTCGATGATCTGCGCGACGAGGAGGAAGAACACCGCCGCGCCGAGCATGCCGTCGAACCGGTCGAAGAGACCCCCGTGTCCGGGCAGGAGCGAGGAGCTGTCCTTCACGCCGGCGCGCCGCTTCACCGCCGATTCCGCGATGTCGCCGATCTGCGCTGCCATGCTGAGCGCCACCGAGACCGTCACCACCGCCGCGCTGGCGCCGGTGACGAGGGCGAAGACGGCGCCGACCGCCGCCGCGGCGGCCCATCCCGCGAGCGTGCCCGACCAGGTCTTGTTGGGGCTGACCCGCGGCCAGAGCTTCGGCCCGCCGAGCTGCCGGCCGACGAGGTAGCCGAAGACGTCGGTGGCGATCACCACCAGCGCCAGCCACAGCATCCAGACGAAGCCGCTTTCGCTTCTCAGGATGTAGAGCCCGAGCCCGGCCACCACGATCAGAACGGTGAAGATGGCGAAGGTCGCCCGCCGCTGCCTCAGCAGCGAGATGCCGGCGAAGACCGGCGCGATCAGGAGCGGCAGCGCATAGGCCGCCGGCACGATCTCGGCGATCGTCAGCCCGCCGGCTGCGGCGAGCGCGAGCGGGATCGCCGGCGCCTCGGCATCGAGCATCCGCACCAGCTCCCAGACCATGATGCCGGTGATGAGGATCGTGAGCGCGGCGAAGACGAGCCCGCCCAGCCATACGCAGACAAGGCCGATCCCGGCCACGATGGCACCGACGCCGATCCGCTCTCCGAGATCGCTCCAGCGCCCGATCTTCATGCAGGCCGGATCGTCATGCGGGCCAAATCCTCACGCAGGGACGGCACCGAAGCGGCGCTCGCGCCGTCCGAACCGGGCCAGGGTCTCGGCGAAGATCTTCGCCGTGAAATCCGGCCACAGCGTGTCGACGAACTCGTATTCCGAATAGGCCGACTGCCACAGCAGGAAATTGGAGATCCGCGCCTCGCCGCTGGTGCGGATGACCAGATCGGGATCGGGCAGGAAATGGGTGTCGAGGAACCGCGCCAGCGTCGTCTCGTCCACGTCCACGGGCCTGAGCCGCCCCGCCGCGACTTCGGCGGCGAGCCGCTTGGTGGCGCGCCCGAGCTCGTCGCGGCCGCCGTAATTCAGCGCGATGGTCAGGTGCAGCTTGTCGTTCCTCGAGGTCAGCAGCTCCAGCTCGTCCATCATGCGCACCAGCTTCGGGTCGAGCCGCACCCGGTCGCCGATGAACCGCACCCGCACGCCCGCGGCCAAGAGCTCGTTGGCCTCGGAGACGATGTAGCGGCGGAAGAGCTTCATCAGCCCCGCCACCTCGGCCTGGGTGCGCTTCCAGTTCTCGGTCGAGAAGGCGAACATGGTCAGGTATTTCACGCCCAGCTCGGGGCAGGACTTGACCACGTCCTTGACCCGCCGCGCCCCCTCGTGGTGGCCGAACAGACGCGCCTTGCCCCGGGCCTGCGCCCATCTGCCGTTGCCGTCCATGATACAGGCCACGTGGCGCGGCACGCGCGCGCGTTCGGTTGGGGCCATCGTTTCGGTACTCCGCCTTGTTCGGGGTGCTTTTGCCTTTTCGTCAGGCACACGTCTACCCGAGGGACGTTTAATTGGCACTTAACTCAAATTCGAGCCGGCAGGCCGGGTCTCAAACCTGCATGATCTCCTGCTGCTTCTGTTCCAGCGCCTCGTCCACCCGGCGGATATGGTCGTCGGTCATCTCCTGGATCTCGGTCTGCCAGAGCTTCTGGTCGTCCTCCGACATGCCGGCCGACTTGGCCTTCTTCAGCCGGTCCATGCCGTCCCGGCGCACGTTGCGGATCGCCACCCGCGCATTCTCGGCGTAGGTGCCGGCGACCTTCGACAAGTCCCGGCGGCGCTCCTCGTTCAGCTCCGGGATCGGCAGGCGGATGGTCGTGCCGTCGATCACCGGGTTGATGCCCAGCCCCGATTCCCGGATCGCCTTCTCCGCCTTGCCGAGCAGGCTCTTGTCCCAGATGTTGATGGTCACCATCCGCGGCTCGGGCACGTTCACCGTGCCCACCTGGTTGATCGGGGTCGGCTGGCCGTAGGCATCCACCATCACCGGCTCGACCATCTGCGCCGAGGCCCGCCCGGTGCGCAGCGAGGCGAATTCCTGCCGGAGCGCGGTCATCGCCCCGTCCATCCGGCGCTGCAGGTCGTCGGTGTCGATGTCGATGTCCTCGGCCATGCTCGGGATCCTTCTGTCAGGGGCGCTGTCTGCGTCTGGCTCCCGGCTATGCCCGAGCCGGACGCCGATTTCCAGCGCTCAGGCCGCGTCGGAGACGATGGAGAAGGTCCCCTCGCCGGCGAGGATGCCGCGGAACCCGCCCGGCTCGTCGAGGGAGAAGACGATGATCGGAAGCTGGTTGTCCCTGGCCAGGGCGATCGCCGAGGCGTCCATGACGTTCAGGTGCTTCTGCAGCACCTCGTCGTAGCTCACGTGATCGTAGCGCACCGCATCGGCGTCGTTCGTCGGGTCGCGATCGTAGACCCCGTCGACCTTGGTGCCCTTGAAGATCGCCTGGCAGTTCATCTCGTTGGCCCTGAGCGTCGCCGCCGTGTCGGTGGTGAAGTAGGGGTTGCCGGTGCCGGCCGCGAAGATGCAGACCCGCCCCTTCTCCAGGTGCCGCACCGCCCGGCGGCGGATATAGGGTTCGGCCACCTCGTTCATGGTGATCGCCGAGATCACGCGGGTATGGATGCCGAGGCTCTCGAGCGCCCCCTGCATGGCGAGCGCGTTCATCACCGTCGCCAGCATCCCCATGTAGTCGGCGGTGGTGCGCTCCATCCCCTGCGCCGAGCCCTGCAGGCCGCGGAAGATGTTGCCGCCGCCGATCACCATGCAGATCTCGACGCCCATCTCGTGAACCGACTGGACCTCCTCGGCGATGCGCCGGACCGTCGGCGGGTGCAGCCCGTAGCCCAGGTCGCCCATCAGCGCCTCGCCCGAGATCTTCAGAAGAACCCGGTCGTAGCGCCGCGCCTCGCCCGCATCGGCCATGGAGAAGCCCCCGTTTTGCCTCGCGGCGATAAATGTCCCAAAACCCCGACGGGCACAACATCGCGGAGAGGGAAAGATGACACCCGACGAGGCGGTCTCGCACGCGGCCGACGGCCGCCCCGTCCTGATCGCGGGTCCGACCGCCAGCGGCAAGTCGGCGCTCGCGCTCGCCATCGCCGAGACCCATGGCGGCCGCATCCTCAACGCCGACGCGCTGCAGGTCTACGCGCCCTGGCCGATCCTCACCGCCCAGCCGGACGCCGCGGACCGCGCCCGCGCGCCCCACGCGCTCTACGGCCACCTGCCCGGCGACGGCGCCTATTCCGTCGGCCACTGGCTGCGCGAGCTGGCGCCGCTTCTCGGCGGAGAGCGGCCGATCGTCGTCGGCGGCACCGGGCTCTACCTCACCGCCCTGACGCAGGGGCTGGCCGAGATTCCCGCCATCCCCGCGCCGGTCCGCGCCCGCGCCGCCGCCCTCACCCGCGACGCCATGCTGGCCGGGCTCGATGCCCGCACCCGCGCCCGGATCGACCCCCTGAACCCCGCCCGCGTGCGCCGCGCCTGGGAGGTCGTCACCGCCACCGGCCGCCCCCTCGCCGACTGGCAGGACGATCCCGCGCCGCCGCTCCTGCCCCTGGCCCGCACCCTGCCCCTCCTCGTCGAGGCTCCGCGCGACGCGCTCACGCCCCGCATCGCCCGCCGCTTCGACGCCATGCTCGCGCGGGGCGCGCTCGCCGAGGCGCGTGCAAACCGCGCCCGATTCGACCCGGCCCGCCCCGCCGACCGGGCCATCGGCGCGGCCGAGCTCGTCGCCCATCTGGAGGGGCGCATCGACCTCGCGACCGCCCGCGAGCGCGCGGTGATTCAGACGCGGCAATTCGCCAAGCGCCAGCGCACCTGGTTCGCCGCGCGCATGGGCGACTGGACGCGGGTGCACCTCCCCGGGTCGTGATTCGCGCGCCTCTGCGACCCCGCCCCGGCCGCCGACCCGGTTTACCGAAAAATCGACGGTTAACCTTCGCTTAACCAGCAACGGTGCGCTCCGCGCGCGGCATCGTTTCCGGTTCGCGTTCCGCGGGAACCTGTCCCGTGACAGCCGCGCGGCCGCGGCCGATACCGGCCTGCGACGGCGGGGGCCGCGAGAGAACGAGAGACCCGGACATGCACATCAAGACCCTGACATCCGCCATCGCCCTGACGCTCGCTGCCGCCCTCCCCGCGGCCGCGCTGCCGGTGCAATGGTCCGCCGCGGACGGCGGCAACGACCATTGGTACGAGCTCGTCTGGGATCACGGCTCGATTTCCTGGACCGACGCCCGGGCGAAGGCCGAGGCCTCCAGCCACGGCGGCCAGTTCGGCTACCTCGCCACCGTGACGAGCGCCGCCGAGCAACTCTTCCTGAACGCGATCAATGCCGATTTCGTCTCCAACTCCCCCTACCACTGGGGCACCTACACCACCGCATGGCTCGGCGGCAGCGACCGCGACGGCGAGGGCCACTGGGAATGGGTGACGGGAGAGACCTTCGACTACGAGAACTGGGCGCCCTTCCAGCCCAACAACTTCCTCAACCAGGATTATCTCGTCGGCTGGGCCTGGGGCGACGAGTGGGACGATTGCTGGAACAAGTGCCTGCTCCCGGTCGTGCAGAAATACGTCGTCGAATACGACAACGCACCCTCCGCGGTGCCGCTGCCGGCGACCCTGCCGCTCGTGGCCCTCGGCCTCGGCGGAATGGGCATCGTCTCGCGCCGCCGCCGCACCGCGGCCTGAGTCGGCCACGAGCTCCCGCGGGTCCGCACCGGGCCCGCGGGAGCCGTCTCTGCGGGCCGGCCGCTCCCGCGCGGAAGCCGAAGGGCACCGCCGGCCCGCCTGCGCCGCGATCCGCCCACTTTCCCTCCGCGTTGCACGACCCGAGCCTCGGACGTTAACCGCCTTCCCCCCGGCGCGCCCTCCGACAGGACTCCGACGAGATTCCGACAGGACTCCGACACCGGCAAAGGGGCCGTCCGGCGAGTCGAGAACGGCGCGGAACGAAGCCTTCGGGCCGGGTGTTTGCCCTCTGGAAAAGGAGGACTCCATGGCAAAGAACGGCGATTTCGACTGGGCAATTCCGGTGATGCGGACCGGCTATGCCGGCCGCGCCCTCGTCTATATCGTTGTCGCCGGCTTCTCTCTCTGGTCGGTCCTGCATGGCGGCGGGGGCCAAGGCACCTCCTCCGCCCTCGCTCAGCTGGAGCGAAATTTCCTCGGGATTCTGGTGCTTTGCGCGATCGCTCTCGGCATGGCCTGCTATGCCCTCTGGCGCCTGATCGACGCCGCCTTCGATCTCGAATGCTACGGCAGCGACGGCGAGGGGATCGTCGCCCGCCTCGGCATGTGCGTGACCGGCATCATCCATCTCGCCATCGGCATCGGTGCGATCCTCATCGTCCTCACCGCCTCCGGCAGCGGCGGTGAAAGTTCCATTTCCAAGGCGGTCGGCGCCATCCTCGGCTGGCCCGGCGGCCGCTGGCTCCTCCTGGCCGCCGGCCTCCTGACCATCGCCGCGGGCGGCTATTACGTGAAGAAGGGCTACCAGCGGGAGTACCGCAAGCATCTGATGGGAAACCATTTTACCAGAAACTGGGATCCGCTCCTGCGCGCCGGTGTGGCCAGTCAGGGCTTTGTGGTCGGGGTCATCGGATTCTTCATCTGCTACGCCGCCTGGACCTATTCTCCGGGCAGCGCCGGCGGTCTCGGCTCGGTCTTCTCATGGCTTTCCGGCCAACCCTACGGCCAGGCCCTCGTCCTCGCACTTTGCGCCGGCCTCCTCTGCTTCGCCCTCTTCTGCGGCGTGAACGCCGTCTTCCGCATCGTCCCCCGCGCCAGCGACCCGGACATGGAAACTCTTGCCGCCCGGTTCAAAGCCAAGGCTGCCTAGAGAACCGCTCACCGGGCCTGCACGCGAATTAAATCAAAGACTTCCGAAGCGAAATCCACGTGCCAAGACCGGCATTATTGGCCAAGGATCGCGGCGACATAGGCGGTGGTCTCGGCGTAGGGCGGCACACCGCCATACTCGACCACGGCGCCCGGGCCGGCATTATAGGCGGCGAGCGCATGGCGCCAGTTCCCGAAACGGCGGTACTGCAGCGCCAGATAGCGCGCGCCGCCGTCGAGATTCTGCTCCGGATCGTGCGGATCGACCCGGAGCCGGAGCGCCGTCTGTGGCATGAGTTGCGCCAGCCCGATCGCTCCCTTGTGCGAAACCGCGCCCGTGTTCCAGTTCGATTCCTGCTGCACCAGCCGCAGAAAGACCTCCTCGGGGACGCCGTGCCGGCGCGCCGCCGCCTTCGCGATGACGAGCCAGGGCCCGTTGTAGCGGCCGGTGAAACCAGGGACATTGGCCTGCCCGCGCCGCTCGGGACCGGGTTTGATCTTCGGCTGCAGCCTGACCGATCCCGCGTATTGCGAGGCTGCCCGCGTATCGAGAACCCTGAGCTTGGCGGAGAAATCCGAAGTGCCCTTCGAAGAGAAGAGCGTGTCCGCCGGCGCGGCGAGTGGCAGCAGGCAGCACAGGGCTGCGCCTGTCATCGATCTCATTCTGTCCCCCGGTCAGTCTCGATCGACACTAGAAAACGTCGGCCCGCATTTCCAGACCGATCTCGGAAATGCACTGTTCCTTGCCACCACGCTATGCGAGTGTCCGCGCCGGACAACAATCGACAAGGAGAAGCGCCATGGCCGGATCCGTCAACAAGGTGATCCTGATCGGCAATCTGGGCCGCGACCCGGAGACGCGGACCTTCTCGAACGGCGGGAAGGTCTGCAACCTCCGCCTCGCCACGTCCGAGACGTGGAAGGACCGCAATACCGGGGAGCGCCGCGAACGGACCGAATGGCATTCGGTCGCGATCTTCTCCGAACCGCTCGCCCGCGTCGCGGAACAATATCTGCGCAAGGGCTCGAAGGTTTATATCGAGGGACAGCTCGAGACCCGGAAGTGGCAGGACCAGTCCGGCCAGGATCGCTACTCGACCGAGGTCGTGCTGCGCCCCTACCGTTCCGAACTCACAATGCTCGACGGCCGCAGCGACGGCGGAGGAGCTTCCGGCGGTGATGGCGGATACCCCGACGACCGGGGCAGCTCGGGCGGTGGATACGGCGACGACCGCGGGACCGGCGGTCATTCCGAAACCGACGACGAAATACCTTTCTGATCGACGAGGCGCGCGGGAACCAGGCCGCGCAGGCTGTTGCCGACAAAGAGTTTCTTGCCGCGCAGACCACCCGGCCACAGTCGTACCTGCCGCGCGCGACCCGTCTCGATCAGCTCTTGGCGCAGGATACCGGGCAGCGCGCCGCTGTCGATGGGCGGGGTGAGAAGGCCGTCACGGGCGGAAACGAAGACATTGGTAATCGCCCCTTCGGCGACCTCGCCTCGTTCGTTGAGAAACAAGAGTTCGTCGACACCTTCGTCCATACCCGCTCGTGCGCGGTCGTAGATCGCGCGTTCGCTCGTCTTCAGGCGCCGCCACGGATCATCCGCCTCGATGCGCGGCGCCGCCCAGGCCAAGCGCCAGAGCGCCGGGGCCTTCGGCATGTCGGACACATCGAGAGCGAGACCTCCATCAATTCGAAGCGTCAGCCGCGCCCGGACCGGCGAAGCCCCTCGAGCCGCGTCGAGGCGAATTTCGGCCTCGTTCCCATCAAAGGGAATTCCGAGAGCCGCCGCGGTGCGCGCCATTCGATCAAGATGCAGCGCTCCCCGAACCGGGCCGGCCGGATCGAGCCGCAACGTCTCGATGACGGTCAGGCCGGGCGGGACAGATCGGCGAACTTCGCCTTCCATAGCGCCTCCTCGTATTCCCCTGCGCCGGTGCTGTCATGGACGACGCCACCGCCCACATTCAGGCGCACCGACCCGTCCTTCCACATCGTCAGCGTCCGGATCGCCACGCCGAGCCGCAGGGCACCGTCGGGCGCAATCCATCCGGTCGCACCGCAATAGGCACCACGCGGCGCGTCTTCCAGTTCGCGGATGATCTCCATCGCGCGGATTTTCGGCGCCCCGGTCACCGAGCCGCAGGGAAAGAGCGCGGTGAAGACCTGATCCAGCGTGATCCCCTCGCGCGCGCGTCCCGCGATCTCCGAGACCATCTGATGCAGGGTCTCGTAGCTCTCCACCTCGAACAGGCGCGGGACGCGGACGCTACCGATGCGGGCGATGCGGGCGACATCGTTTCGCAGGAGATCGACGATCATCAGATTCTCGGCGCGGTCCTTCTCCGACACGGCGAGCCGGTCGCGGAGGGTCGCGTCTTCCGTGGCCGTCCGTCCCCGGGGCGCGGTTCCCTTCATCGGTCGGGTGAGAATCCGCCCCTCCGCATCGATCTCGACGAAGAGCTCGGGAGATCTGCAGAGGATCGCCCCGTCAGGCATCTCGATGAGCGCGCCGTAACCCACCGGCTGGCGGTGCGAAAGCGCGGCATAGAGCGCGGCTGGCGTCCCACGGGCACGCGCCGCGAGCGGGAAGGTAAGATTCGCCTGGTAGATGTGTCCCGCGGCGATGTAGTCCTGCAACCGCGCGAAGGCCCGGAAGTAGCGTGCACGGTCCCAGAGCGGAACCGGTCGGGTGAGCGTGGCCCGTCCGGCCATTGCGATGCCCCCATGGATCGGCCGCTCGAAGACACCGAAGGACAGGAGCGGCAGATCGCGGCCCTCCGGCAGAAGCGGGGCGAGCTTCGCGGAAAGGCAATAGCCGAGTTCGTAGCTCGCGAATCCGGCAAGCCAGCGCCCGGCCTGCCGCGCCGCCTCCATCTCGGCGAAGGCGCGCGGCACCTCTTCCGCCGTGGCCGCGGAGATCACCCGGACGGGCATCTCGAAGCGGAGCGGCGCGCAGTCCGGCCCGGCGTCGAACGCCACCGAGAAACTCACCGCCCGGCCAGCGCGTCCGCCAGAACCGAGCGGAGCGCCGCGGTAGGAACTTCCGTGGAGACGAAGGCGTCCCCGATCCCCCGCGCCAGGATCAGGCGGAGTCGCCCGTCCACCACCTTCTTGTCCTGCGTCATGAGGTCGAGAAGTCCGTCCGCGTCGGGCAGCGGGCCGGGAATGTCGGCGATGTCGCGCCGCATGCCCATCTCCGCGAAATGCGCCCGCAGGCGGGAGGGCTCCTCCTGCGGGCAGAGCCCCATCCGCGCCGACAGCTCGAAGGCCAGCGCGCAGCCGATGGCGACGCCCTCGCCGTGCAGCAGCCGGTCCGAATAGCTCGTCGCGGCCTCGAGCGCATGGCCGAAGGTGTGACCAAGATTGAGGAGCGCTCGATCGCCCTGCTCGGTCTCGTCGCGGGCGACGATCTCCGCCTTCATCCGCACCGAGCGCTGGACCGCCTCCGCCCGGAGGGCGCCGTCTCCGCCCGCGAGCCGCGGGCCATTCCGCTCCAGCCAGGCGAAGAAGTCCGCATCCCCGAGAAGCCCGTATTTCGCCACTTCCCCATAGCCGGCGAGGAAGTCGCGCGCCTCGAGGGTAGCCAGGACACCGGTATCCGCGAGGACCAGCGCGGGCTGGTGGAAGGAGCCGATCAGATTCTTCCCCGCCTGCGCATTGACCCCGGTCTTGCCGCCGACGGAGGAATCCACCTGCGCCAGAAGCGAGGTCGGCACCTGCACGAAGCGCACGCCGCGGCGCAGGATCGCGGCCGCGAAGCCCGCGAGATCGCCGATGACCCCGCCGCCGAGGGCGACGACTAGATCCCGCCGTTCGATTCGCTCGGCGAGGAGCCACTCGACCGTCCGACCGAGCTCTTCCCAGGACTTCGTGGCCTCTCCCGCTGGCAGGACGAGGGTGGAGGGCTGAATCCCGGCCTCGGTCAGAGCCGCCTCGAGCGCCGGCAGGTGCAGTCCCGCCACGATCGCGTCGGTCACGATTGCCACCCGCGGGCGGGCGAGTAGCGGTGCGATCTCGCGGCCGGCCGCTCCGATGAGGCCGGGCCCGATCCGGACGTGGTAGCTGCGGTCGCCGAGAGCGACGCGGACTTCATGCATGGTCATCCCTCCAGAACATCCCGCCGGGCCGCGAGCGCGCGGATCGTCTTCGCCGCCATCTCCTCCACGCTGAAATCGGCCTCGGCGTCGACCACCAGATCGGCAAGTCCGTAGACCGGCTCACGGGCCTCGATCAGCGCATGGAGCGTCGCTTTCGGGTCCCCGGTCCGCAGAAGCGGGCGGGTGTCCTTGTGTCGGACCCGGTTCCAGAGAAGCTCTCTGTCGGCGCGGATCCACAATGCGAGGCCGCACCGGCTGATGGCGGCGCGGTTGCGCTCCGCCAGATAGGCGCCGCCGCCCGTCGACAGGATGCAGGGGCGGCCGGCCAGAAGCCGCTTCAGGATCTGGGTTTCCTTCTCCCGAAAGAAGGGCTCGCCGTCGCGGGCGAAAATCTCCGGGATCGTCGCGTTGGCGGCACATTGTATCTCGGTGTCGGTGTCGACGAACGGCACGCGCAGCGCCCTGGCCACGGCGCCGCCCACCGCGGTCTTGCCTGCGCCCATCATGCCCACCATCACTACGGTCTTCAGCAATCGTGCCATGAAGGGGACGGCGTTCTCTCTTCGGATCATCGGCCCCTTGAATGGCGTGATCTCTCCGGAAAGACCAGCTATAAAGGCCGCGAACCGCGCCGGAGAGCGCGAGAGGATGGGGCAGGCAGAGACGGAGGAGCCGTTCGTGCTCGGACTATGGAAATTTCTCGTCTTCCTGGTGCTCGTCGCCGTGATCGGGCTGGCGGCGTTCGCCTATCTCGGCGATCTCTCGCCAAGCCCGACGGAACGCAGCGTCCCCGTCACGCTCGATGCGGAATAGGGCCGCGCTCCTTCTCGTCTGTCTGTGGCCCGTTCCCTCCGCCGGTCAGGAGGCGCCGCTCTCGGCGATAGACTGGCTGTCGAACTCGATCGAGTCGCCCTCGACCGACGCGGCGCCCCCGAGGCCGGGCAGCGCCCTGCCGGAGACCATCTCGGTCCGACCGCTCGATCACCCCGTGCCCGACAGCGTGGGACTACTCTCCCCGACCGAGGCCGGCCTTCCGGCCGATCTCTGGTCGGGCTCCGGAGCGGCGGATGTCGCTGCGCGGCTGGCGAAGATGACGCCTCCTGAACTGGGTGCCATGCAGTCGCTCCTGCGCGACATGCTGATCCTCCGCGCCGCTCCTCCGAAGGGCAGCGCCGCCGGCGAGGGCTTCTTCCTCGCCCGGCTCGACACGCTCCTCGCCCATGGCCGCTTCGACGCGGCGCGGAGCCTGATGGAGCGGGCGGGCTACGACCGGCCCGAAATCTTCCGGCGTTGGTTCGACCTCGCACTGCTT
The DNA here is from genome assembly GCA_963829665.1 of uncultured Alphaproteobacteria bacterium. Classification (GTDB taxonomy): domain Bacteria; phylum Pseudomonadota; class Alphaproteobacteria; order Rhodobacterales; family Rhodobacteraceae; genus Palleronia. Next base: position 331,877 of record CAWHJL010000002.1, read on the forward strand.
TCCGGACGGGAGGATCGCGCCTGCCAGAGGATGCGCGCCCTGCCCGAGATCACGCCGACCTATCCCGCGCGGATCTTCTGCCTCGCCCGCTCCGGCGACTGGCGGGCCGCGGCCGTCACTCTCGAGACCGCCCGGGCGCTCGAGGTCGTCACGGATGCCGAGACCGCGCGCCTGACCCGCTTCCTCGACGAATTCGCCGGCGGCGTGCAGCTTCCCCCGCCGGAGACGCCGACGCCGCTCGACTACCTGCTCTACGAGGCGATCGGAGAACCGCTGCGAAGCCCGTCGCTGCCCCTGCCCTTCGCCCATGCCGATCTGCGGCACCATATCGGGTGGAAGGCGCAGATCGCCGCCGCAGAGCGTCTGGCGAGGTCGGGCGCGATCGACGATGCTACGCTCGCCGAAATCTACGGAATGCGCGCTCCGGCAGCCTCGGGCGAACCCTGGGATCGCATCACCGCCTGGCAGGGACTCGCCGCCGCCTTGGAGGCTGGCGAGGCTGCGGCGGTGTCGGATCACCTCCCCGGCTTCTGGCGGGAGATGCGCGCCGCGGATCTCCTGTCGGCCGCGGCGCGCTGGGCCGGCCCCCGGCTCGCCCGTCTGGACCTTGCCGACGGCGCGCCCGACGCGGCGGGGGACATCGCGCTCCTGTCCGGACGGTGGACGGGTCCCGACCTCGCCGCGCGAGACGACCTGCCCGCGCGCATCGTTACCGGAAGGATGGGGGGCAGCAGCGGGCGGACCGGCCCTGTGGGGGCGGTAATCGCCGGACTGACCGATGCGGAGCCCCCGGCTGGCGCCGCCGACCTTTTCGCCAAGGGGCGCGCGGGGGAGGCGCTCCTGTCGGCCATCGAACTGATCGAGCAAGGTGCGGCGGGAAGCCTCGACGCGCTCCGCGACGGGCTGGCGATCCTGGAGCGGGCGGGCCTCGAGACGCGCGCCCGCGCGGCGGCGATCGAGGTCCTGCTGACGGAGCCGCGATCGTGACCATGGCCCGCCGCATCGCCACCTTTCTCGAAGCGCAGGCCGCCGAGGCCGGGGCGGCGACCAATACCCAGCTCGCCTACGGGCGCGACCTGGGCGATTTCGCGGCCTGGCTCTCCGGGCAGGATCTCGACTTCGACAGCGCGGCGCGCGCGGATATCGAGCGCTATCTGATCCATTGCGAGGCGGAGGGCCGCGCGCTCTCGACCCGCGCCCGGCGCCTGTCCGCCATCAGGGGCCTCTACCGCTTCGCCTACGGGGAGGGCTGGCGCTCCGACGACCCGGCGCTCCGGATCAAGGGTCCGGGGCGTCGCAAGCGCCTGCCCCAGACGCTCGGGATCGACCAAGTCGACCGCCTGACGGACGCCGCCCGGCGCACCGGCCGGACGGAAAGCGACCGGATCCGCAACGCTTGCTTGATCGAACTTCTGTACGCCACCGGCATGCGGGTGACGGAACTCGTCTCCCTGCCCCTTGCAGCCGCCATGGGCGATCCCCGCATGCTGCTCATCCGCGGCAAGGGCGGCCGCGAGCGGATGGTGCCCCTGTCGCCCGCCGCCCGCACGGCACTCGCCACCTGGATCGCCGTGCGCGCCGACGCCGAGGACCCGAGGGCGCCCTCCCGCTTCCTCTTTCCATCGCGCGGCAAGGCGGGGCATCTGACCCGCCACCGCTTCTTCACGCTGATCAAGGAGATGGCGGTGGAGGCCGGTCTCGAGCCGTCCGGGGTCACGCCGCACACGCTCCGTCATGCCTTCGCCACCCATCTCCTGGCCGGCGGCGCGGATCTGGTGGCGATACAGGCGCTTCTCGGCCACGCCGACGTCGCCACCACGGAAATCTACACCCACGTCCTCGATCAACGCCTGCGCGATCTCGTGCTCGCGCACCATCCGCTCGCGGAAGAGGGCTGACCTTGTCTCGCCCGATTCCGACGGCCATAACTGGCTGATCTTCTGGACACGACGAGACCATGGATTCCGACCCGACAATTCTCGACACCGCCTTCTTCATCTCGGCCGCTGCCATCCTTCTCCTTCTCGTCTGCTCCGCGTTCTTCTCCGGATCCGAGACAGCCCTCACCGCCGCCTCGCGCGGCAAGCTCCGCGCCCAGGCCGACAAGGGCTCGAAGGGAGCGCAGCGGGCGCTCAAGATCACCGAGGACAACGAGCGGCTGATCGGCTCCGTCCTGCTCGGCAACAACCTCGTCAACATCCTCGCCACCTCGCTGGCCACGGCGCTCTTCACCCGGCTGCTGGGCAATTCGGGAGTCGCCTTCGCGACGCTCATCATGACGCTGCTGGTGTTGATCTTTGCCGAGGTGCTGCCGAAAACCTACGCCATCACCAATGCGGAAACCGCCGCCGCCGGCGTCTCCGCACCGATCCAGATCGTGATCCGCGTCTTCGCTCCCGTGGTCGCCGCGGTGCGGGTGCTCGTGCGCCTCATCCTGCGGGTCTTCGGCGTGCAGACCGACCCGGACAGCCACGTCCTCGCGGTGCGGGAGGAGATCGAGGGGGCGCTCAATCTCGGTCATTCCGAAGGCGTCGTGGAGAAGGAGGACCGCGACCGCATCCTCGGCGCGCTCGACCTCGCCGAGCGGACCGTCGAGGAGATCATGCTCCACCGCTCGAAGATCGAGATGCTGAATGCGGACGATCCGCCCGACGACCTGCTGAAGCAATGCCTCGAAAGCCCCCATACCCGGCTCCCCGTCTATCGCGAGCGGCACGAGAACATCATCGGCGTGATCCACGCCAAGGATCTTCTCCGCGCGATCTATGCAAGGCGCATGGCGGCGCAGGGCGCCGGAGAGACGCTCGGCACATTCGAGATCGCCGAGATCGCTATGCCCCCCTATTTCGTGCCGGAGACGACGACGCTCGACGACCAGATGCGGCAGTTCCTCCGTCGCCACACCCATTTCGCGCTCGTCGTCGACGAATACGGGACGCTCCAGGGCCTGATCACCCTCGAGGACATCCTCGAGGAGATCGTCGGCGAGATCACCGACGAGTTCGACCTCGACGAGGAGGCGCCCTACCGCCGCACCGAAGGCGGGGACTGGATCGTGGACGGTGGCATGACCATCCGCGACCTCAACCGGGCGGCGGAATGGCAGCTTCCCGACGAGGAGGCGAACACCGTGGCCGGCCTCGTGATCCACGAGGCGCAGACCATCCCCACCCAGGGGCAGGTCTTCTCCTTCCACGGCTTCCGGTTCGAGGTCATGCAGCGTATCGACAATCGCATCACCAGACTTCGGATCCGGCCCCTCTGACCACTGAACGGGAGGTAGTCCCGATGTCCCTGCCCAGCGCCCCCTACCGCGATCTCACCCTGCGGCTCGCCCGTGATCCCTATCGCCTCATCGGCCGCATCGCCGCGCAGCTCGGAACGGACGCTTTCCGCGGCCGCCTTATGCTGCGGGACACCGTTTTCCTGGTCGGCGCAGACCGGGCGAGGTTTTTCTACGAGTCTGACCTGTCGCGCGAGGGGGCGGCGCCCGCCTTTGTGCAGGTCACCCTGTTCGGCCGGGGCGGCGTGCAGGGTCTCGACGGAGAGGCGCACCGGCATCGCAAGGCATTGTTCCTGCGGATCCTGACCGGGGACGCCCCCGAATCGCTTGCCGCCCGGCTGCGGCAAGCCCTCGATCGCCTCGCCGAGGCGCGCGCCCCCCGGCTCGTGGTGCAGGACGAGATGGTGCGGATTCTGACCCGGATCGCCTGCGACTGGGCCGGCATTCCATTGACGCAGGAGGACCTCGGCCTCCGGGCGGCGCACTTGTCGAACCTCTTCGACCACGCCCTGCCGATCACGCCAAGGTATCTGCTCGCGGTACTGGACCGGAAACGGGCCAATGCCTGGGCGGCGGACCTGATTTCATCAACACGCCGCGGCGAACTGAGCCTGCCGGAGGGTTCCGCGCTGCGCGAGATAGCCTCCTACCGCGACACGTCCGGCGATGCGCTGGACCCCAACGTTGCCGCGGTCGAGCTGCTGAACGTCATTCGTCCGATCGTGGCCGTGTCCGCCTGGCTTACCTTCCTGGCCCATGCGGCCGCGACCCGGGAGGGCGCGCTGCGGGACGCCGCCGACCGCCCCGACTGCCTAGCCCAGGAGGTTCGCCGTCTCTACCCTTTCTTCCCCGTCGTGGCCGCAGTGACGCCCCGCGACACGACCCTTGCCGGACAGGAGATCGCGGCGGGCACGCGGGTGATGCTCGACCTCTACGGCACGAACCGCGACCCGTCCCGCTGGCGGGATCCGGCGATGTTCCGCCCGGCCCGCTTCGACGGACGCGATATCGGACCGTTCGAGCTTGTCCCGCAGGGCGGCGGCGACCACGCGACAGGCCATCGCTGCGCCGGGGAGTGGATCTCCCTCGCGCTCATGCGGACCTTCGCCAACTGGCTCACGCGGATCGAGTACGACCTTCCGGCCCAGGACATGGATCTCGCCATGACCGAATTGCCGGGCCTGCCGAGCAGCCGCATGATCTGGGAGAACCTGCGTCCCGACTGAACCGTCTCAGACGCCGTAGATGTCGCCGAACTTGCCTTCGAGATAGGCGAGAAGCGGCTCTTCCGAGGGCGCAGCCCCGGTCGCCCGCTCGATCACCTCGCGCGGGCGGAAGAGGCTCCCATGCTGCTGTACCCCGTCGCGGAGCCATCCAGTCGCCGGAGACGGATCGCCCGCCGCGAGTCTCGCGTCGAGATCCGGCAGATCTCGCCTCAGCGCCTCATGCAGGCATCCGGCATAGACGTTGCCGAGCGTGTAGGTCGGAAAATAGCCGAAGAGACCGACCGACCAGTGAACGTCCTGCAGGCACCCGTCCGAGGCGCGCTCCGGGCGGTAGCCGAAATCGGTCTCGAACCGGTCGTTCCAGGCGTCTTCGAGATCAGCGGGCGCGAGCCGCCCGCCGATCATCTCGCGCTCGAGGTCGAAGCGCAGGAGGACGTGAAGGTTGTACTGCACCTCGTCCGCCTCGGTGCGGATGAAACCCCGGTGGAGACGGTTCACCGTCGCGTAGAACGCCTCCGCATCCCGCCCGGAGGCGCCGAAGGTATCCGCCATGCGTCCGAAGAGCCATGCGGTGAAGGCGCGCGACCGTCCGAGCTGATTCTCGTAGAGACGGCTCTGGCTTTCGTGGACGCCCATGGAGACACCGCGCCCGAGGGGCGTGAACCGGAATGCCGGCCGCACGCTCTGCTCGTAGCAGGCATGGCCGACCTCGTGGATCGTCGAATAGAGGCAGTTGAACGGGTCGCGGGGATCGGTGCGCGTGGTGATCCGCACGTCCTGCCCGCCGCCCGAGCTGAACGGATGCACCGCACGGTCGATGCGGCCGTGGCGCAAGTCGTAGCCGAAGGCTTGCGCCAGCTCCTCGGCAAGCCGGAGCTGCGCCGCCTCGTCGTATTGTCCCTCGAGTCTCGCGGGCTGGCGCTCTGCGCCGAGCGCCCGATCCCGGAGGGCCACGAGCCGCGGGCGGAGCGCCCCGAACATCTCGCCGAGCGTTGCCGCCGTCGCACCGGGCTCGTAATCGTCGAGCAGCGCGTCGTAGGGGTCGCCGCCTCCGGCCAGCGCCGCCGCCTCTTCCCTCTTCAGCGCGACGACCCGGTCGAGAACCGGGGCGAAGGCGGCGAAATCGTCCGCCGCGCGTGCCTCGGCCCACTGCCCCTGCGCCATCGAGGTGACCCGCGCGATCTCGGCCGCCAGCCGCGCCGGCACGCGGGTCGCCCGCTCGAAGTCGCGGCGGATATGGCGGATGCTGGCGGCACCCTCCGCATCCGGTGGTGCGGCGGTGTCCAGCCAGTCGCCGATCCGGGGCTCGGTACGGCGCGCGTGCAGCAGCCCTTCCATCACCGCCATCTCTTCGGCGCGCTGTTCGGCTGCGCCGCGCGGCATCACCGTCTCTTGGTCCCAGGCGAGCCGCATCGAGACGTGAGACAGGACCTCGGTCGTTTCCTGGAAGGCCATCAGCTCGTCAAAGGCGTTCATGCCGCCTCCCGGATCGACTGCGCCTTCGGATAGGCGTTCTGGTGGCGACCGCGCAGGATCAGCACCCAGAGCGCCACCGCGCCGATCTGATGCAGGAGCGCGAGCGGCCACGGAGCGGAATAGGAGACCGTGGCGATGCCGATCAGCATCTGCAGCGCGAGCATCGCGATGATCGCGTGATAGGCTCCGCGGGTCTTGCGATAGGCCGAGCGTCGCGCCCGGAGGAATACCGCGAGGCCGACCGCGAAGAGGAGATAGCCGCTCATCCGGTGCATGAACTGCACGAGCCCGTCATTCTCGAAGAAGTTGCGCCAGACCGGCGCGATCTGGAGCGGATCGGGAGGCAGGAAGCCGCCCGCCATGAGCGGCCAGTCGGTGTAGTTGCGGCCCGCGTCGATCCCGGCCACGAGGGCGCCCAGCAGGATCTGTGCGAAGGCCAGCCCGAGGAGCCATCCCGACGCCGCGGCGAGTCGCGGCTCCCGGCCGCGGCGCGCCTGCATCAGCTCGGCCTCGGAGCGCGACAGCGACAGCATGAACCAGGCGATCAGCCCGAGGATCGCGAAGGCGATGCCAAGATGGGCCGCCAGCCGGTAGGAGGCCACGTCGACCATGCCGTCGTCGAGGCCGGAGGAGACCATCCACCAGCCGATCGCGCCCTGAAGCCCGCCGAGAAGGCCGAGCCCGAAGAGCCGCCCGGTCCAGCCCGGCGGGATCTTCCGCGTTGCGAGGAAGCCCGCGAATCCCAGCGCCCAGACGAGCCCGATGGTCCGCCCGAGCTGCCGGTGACCCCATTCCCACCAATAGATATTCTTGAACTCGGAGAGCGTCATGGCGCTGTTCTGAAGGTCGAATTCGGGCGTTCCGCGATAGCGTGCGAATTCCGCCTCCCAGGCCTCGGCGCCCATCGGCGGCAGCGCGCCGGTGACCGGTCGCCATTCGGTGATCGACAGGCCGGAATCCGTCAGCCGCGTCAGCCCGCCCACGGCGATCATGAGAACCACGAGCGCGAACAGCGCGCCCAGCCAGAGCCGGACCGCGCGCCGCGCCCTGTGCGGGCGTGCGTCGATCATGCCCCCTTTCGGCGCCTCCTTCGGGCGGCCAGTCTCGCCCACCTCCTGGAAGATCGCGCGCTTTTCCGCCATGCCTGAGCCTCCGGGCCTCGTTGGCGCGGAAGCTATGCCGCACCATCCCGAGCCGCAAGTCAGCCGTCGCGGCGGCGGACGAGCTGCCGCAGGGCGCCGTGGAGCAACTGGACATCGGCGGAAGCCAGCGGCATCCGCGACCAGAGATTGCGGAACGTCCGGCGCATATGCGGGGCTTTCTCGGCGGGAAAGAAGAAGCCGGCGGCGTCGAGCCGTTCTTCCCAGTGGGCGGCGAACCGGTCGATCTCGGAGAGCGGCGCGGTCTGCGGTGCCGCCGGAAGGGTCCGGTCCACCTCTCCCCGCCGCCATTCGTACCCTAGGAGAAGCACGCATTGGGCAAGGTTCAGCGACGGGAAGTCCGGATTCACCGGCACGGTGACGAGGGCGCCCGCTTTCGCGACGTCGTGGTTCTCGAGGCCTGCGCGCTCGGGACCGAATAGGATTCCGACCCGCCGTCCCTGCCCGATGAGCCGTCGCGCCTCGGCCATCGCGGCCTCGGGATCGAACACCGGCTTCGTCAAGTCCCGGCTGCGGGCGGTCGTGGCGAAGAGCACGTCGCGGTCGCCGGCCGCGTCCGCGAGGTCCGCCCCGACCCGCACGCCCCCGAGCACCCGGGAGGCTCCGGAAGCCATCGCCTCCGCCCGCGGATTGGGCCAACCGTCGCGAGGGGCCACCAGGCGCATGTCGGTCAGTCCGAAATTCAGCATCGCCCGCGCCGCCGCACCGATATTCTCGCCCATCTGCGGGCGCACGAGGATGATCGCGGGACTCTCCGTCATGGCCCTCTCTTAGGAGCGGGCTCCGGGCGCGGCAAGCATGGCCAAGACCGGCGCGGTCCGCTATGCCGCCGCCTCCATGCACCTGGAGGGCATCATGGGCACCGACGCGCCGCAACTCTACCTAATCACGCCGCCGCAGCTCGACCCTGATTTCGCGGCGCGACTCGCCAGAGTGCTCGATGCCCATCCCGTCGCCTGTGTCCGCCTCGCCCTCGCCACGCGGGAGGAGGACGCTCTCCTGCGCGCGGCAGACGGCCTCCGCGCGGTGACGGAACCCCGCGACGTCGCCCTGGTCATTTCCGACCACTGGACGATCGCCGCGCGGGCGGGGCTCGACGGCGTCCACCTCTCGGACGGGGCAAGACACGTGAAGACCGCGCGCGCCGATCTCGGGTCCGAGGCGATCGTCGGCGCCTTCTGCGACGCTTCCCGGCACGACGGGATGACCGCGGCGGAGATGGGCGCGAATTACGTGGCTTTCGGCCCGGCGGGCGGCCCCGATCTCGGCCGGGGCACGGCACCGGCGGAGCTCTTCGCCTGGTGGTCGGAGATGATAGAGGTGCCGGTGGTGGCCGAGGGCGGGCTGGACGCGGAAAGCGTCGCGCGGCTCTGGCCGGTCGCCGACTTCCTGGCTTTCGGCGAAGAAATCTGGCGCGCCGCGGTCCCGGCCGACCAACTCGCCGCTCTCATTCGCGCCGGATAGGGGGCCGGAGCCGTCCCGGCGCCGCAATCGGCGAGCCTCGGTCCCACCCCGCCGAAGACCCCGCCCCGCGTCAGGGGCAGATATGTAAGAACAGATGACCTTATCCGCGGACAAGGTCGGAGCCGTGATGCGCGCCGCGCGTTGCCCGGAGCAGAGGTGTCGAGCCGCGGAAGGCGACCCGATTCTCGCCCGGCCAGACGGACCGCGGGTCCGGGGCCCAGCAAAAGGAGAACGACATGAAGATCACCAGAGCCGGCACCACGCCGTCCAGTTCCGGACCCGAGGAGTACTTCACCGGGAGCGTCCGGCTCGATCCGATGTTCCGGGCCGAGGATCCCGGTCGCGTGGCGGGCATCCACGTCACTTTCGAGCCGGGCGCCCGCACCGCCTGGCACACCCATCCCGCAGGCCAGACCCTGATCGTCACCTTCGGCCGCGGCCGCGTCGCACGCCACGGCGGTCGGATCGAGGAGATCTGCCAGGGCGACATCGTCTGGTTTCCCGCCGGCGAGAAGCATTGGCACGGGGCCGCCCCTGAAACCGCGATGAGCCACATCGCCATCCAGGAGAGCATCGACGGCAGCCCCGTGACCTGGATGGAGCACGTCTCCGACGAGGAATACGGCGGCTGAATCCCGGAGGCCTGCATCTCTGCCCGCGGAGGTCACCTGAGCCCGCATTTTCGGCAAGGCCTTGAAAGACAAAGAAAAAAGACACAGAAAACGGAATCCCCACCATGAAGCAAAAAGGGCTTCGTCTGGCGCGAGCCCCTGCGATACTCGCGAGGGTGCGGCTTTCGGATCATGGAACCCCTCTTTCCCTTCCGGGCGCTAGCGGAACCCTGCAACCGGAAAAGCGAGATGGTGCTGCTGGACAGGATTGAACTGTCGACCTCTCCCTTACCAAGGGAGTGCTCTACCACTGAGCTACAGCAGCCCGCCAAGTCGGTGGCGGACCTTTAGACAGTGGCGGCGGTCCACGCAAGTGGTGGGCGCGGAAAATCCCTTCGCCGCGCCGCACCAACTGGACGCTTCCGAGCGAAGCGTCTATGTCCCGGTCATGACCAGCGGGACGGAAAAAGAGAAGCCGGGGGCAAGCGCCGAGAAGAACCGCGCGGAGCGGCTGAAGACGGCGCTCAAGTCGAATATCGCCCGCCGCAAGGCCCAGGCCAGGATGCGGGATGCGGCGGCGCGCGCCGACGACGAGCAGTAGGACCGAATGCCATGGATTCGATTGTCGTGACCGGCGGGACCGCGCTCAACGGCCAGATTCCGATCGCCGGGGCGAAGAATGCCTGTCTCACCCTCATGCCGGCCACGCTGCTCAGCGAGGAGCCTCTCACCCTGACGAATGCGCCGCGGCTCTCCGATATCGCGACGATGGCCGAACTCCTGCGCTCGCTCGGCGTCGAGATCACCTCCATGCAGGACGGGCGGGTGCTCGCCATGTCCTCCCATACGCTGACCGGCCACGTCGCCGAGTACGACATCGTTCGCAAGATGCGCGCCTCGATCCTTGTGCTCGGCCCGCTTCTGGCGCGGGACGGCCGGGCGGTCGTGTCCCTGCCCGGCGGCTGCGCGATCGGCGCGCGGCCGGTCGACCTGCATCTGTCGGCGCTCGAGGCGCTCGGCGCGAAGCTCGACCTGCGCGAGGGATACGTGTACGCAGAGGCCCCCGGCGGCCTCCGGGGCGGACGCATCCGGTTTCCCGTCGTCTCCGTCGGTGCCACCGAGAACGCACTCATGGCCGCCACTCTCGCCCGCGGCACGACGACCATCGAGAACGCCGCCCGCGAGCCCGAGATCTCCGATCTCGCGACCTGCCTGCGCCGGATGGGAGCACGGATCGAGGGCGCAGGAACCGACACGATCACGGTCGAAGGAGTCGAACGCTTGTCCGGAGCGACCCATCCCGTCGTCGCCGACAGGATCGAACTCGGCACCTACATGCTCGCCCCGGCAATCTGTGGCGGCGAGGTCGAGTGCCTCGGCGGCCGGATCGATCTCGTCGGCGCGTTCTGCGAACGCCTCGATGCCGCCGGCGTGTCGGTCGAGGAAACGGCCCATGGCCTCGCCGTGAGACAGCGGAACGGCCGGGTCCAGGCCGTCGATGTCGAGACCGGGCCGTTCCCCGGCTTTCCGACCGACCTGCAGGCGCAGATGATGGCGCTTCTCTGCACCGCCGAGGGCACGTCGACCCTGCACGAGACGATCTTCGAGAATCGCTTCATGCACGCGCCGGAACTCGGCCGCATGGGAGCGCGTATTGAGGTTGCAGGGGGCACGGCGACGGTGCACGGCGTCGCGCGGCTGAAGGGCGCCCCGGTTATGGCGACAGACCTCCGCGCGAGTGTCTCCCTCATCCTCGCCGGTCTCGCCGCGGAAGGGGAGACGACGGTCAACCGGGTCTACCATCTCGACCGCGGCTATGAGCACGTGGAGGACAAGCTCGGCGCCGTCGGCGCCAAGATCGAAAGGGTGCGGGCGGCATGACCGATGCGCGGTTCGAGGATGCGCGCGGCGCGCCGCTCCGTCTCCGGGCGCTTGACGCCGACGATCTCCAGATTCTCTCCTCGCTGGTGCAGGACAGCGTGCTGCCGATCACGGAGATGCGCTGGGATCGCTCGCGCCGACGGTTCGGAATGCTACTGAACCGCCTGCGCCGCGAAGACAGGGTTCCGTCCCAGGTAGAGCGGGTCCAGTCAGTGCTGGTGGTCGAGGACGTAATGGAGGTTCGCAGCCAGGGCATAGATCGCTCCGACGGCGACACGATCCTGCAGCTTCTCGCGGTCACGATGGAGTCCCGCGAGGACGGGAGCGGCCGGGTGATCCTGACGCTCGCTGGCGACGGCGCCGTGGCCCTGGAGGTAGAGGCGCTGGAAGTGAGATTGAAGGACGTCACCCGCCCCTATCGGGCGCCGTCGGGCAACATGCCGGATCACGGCGCCTGAGGCAGGCCCCCGCCCCGGGCCCGGAGACCGAAAGACGATCAATGGTCAAGTTTCTCGACACCACTGACCCCGATTTCGAGCGGGACTTCCGGGCACTTCTCGCCATGAAGCGCGAGGATGCGCCGGATGTCGACGAGACGGTGGCGCGGATCATCGCCGACGTGAGGAGCCGCGGCGACGTCGCGCTCGTGGAGCATACCGCGGCCTTCGACCGGCTGTCGCTGACGCCCGAGCGCCTGGCCTTCTCCGAGGCCGAGATCGATGCCGAGGTCACGAAGGTCGGGACGGAGGAGCGCCAGGCTCTGGAACTGGCCGCGGAGCGGATTTCGGAATTTCACGCCCGTCAGGTGCCGCGGGACGAGTCCTGGACGGATGCGGCCGGCGCAACGCTCGGCTGGCGTTGGACGGCAGTGACGGCCGCCGGCCTCTACGTTCCGGGCGGCCGAGCCTCCTATCCGTCCTCGCTTCTGATGAACGCGATCCCGGCGAAGGTCGCGGGCGTCGGCCGGCTGGTCGTCAGCGCACCGACCCCGGGCGGCGTGGTGAACCCTCTCGTTCTCCTCGCCGCGCGTCTGGCCGGTGTGGACCAAGTCTTCCGCATCGGCGGGGCCCAGGCCATCGCCGCCCTGGCCTACGGCACCGAGAGCATCGCGCCTGTCGACGTCGTCACGGGACCGGGCAACGCCTATGTGGCCGCCGCCAAACGGCAGGTCTTCGGCCGGGTCGGCATCGACATGATCGCGGGGCCTTCGGAGATCCTCGTCATCGCGGAAGGGGACGCGGATCCCGACTGGATCGCCCTCGATCTGCTCAGCCAGGCCGAACACGACGAGAGCGCCCAGCCGATCCTGATCACCACCGATGCGGGGCTGCGCGACAGGGTGGCCGGCGCCGCCGAGACGCGCCTCGAAACCCTCGAGAGGCGAGAGATCGCGCGAGCGAGCTGGGACGGGTGCGGCGGGCTCATCGTTGCGCGTGACTTGACGGAAGCCGCCGAACTCGCCGACCGTGTCGCTCCGGAGCATCTCGAGCTCTGCGTCGCCGACCCCGAAAGCCTCGCCTGCCGGATTCGCAATGCGGGCGCGATCTTTCTGGGGTCGTGGACCCCCGAGGCCATCGGCGACTATGTGGGCGGACCGAACCACGTGCTGCCGACAGCGCGTTCGGCCCGCTTTTCCAGCGGTCTGTCCGTGCTGGACTTCATGAAGCGCACGACGATCGCGAAGCTGACGCCCGAGGCGATGCGGGCGATCGGACCGGCGGCCGAGATTCTGGCGCGCTCAGAGAGCCTCGGCGCCCACGGTCTCAGCGTCAGGGCGCGGCTCGACCGGCTCAACTGATCTCGACGGTCCCTTGCGGGATCCTTATGTTCCGGCCCAGGGGAGGCTGGCCTTGAGCGAGAGAACGAGGCAGCGATGACATATATCAGCCATCTGGAGGTTGACGAAACCGGACTTGCCACCCCCTCGCCCGAGATGGAGCAGGAACGCCGGGTCGCCGTCTTCGACCTTCAGGAGGGAAGCGAGTTCGAGCTGGCGGAGGCGGAGGGACCCTACCGGCTTCGAATCGGCATGGAGGAGGGGCGTTCGGTCTTCGACTGGCAGACGGAAGGCGGGTCTGCGGGGCGGTTCGCCCTTCCGCTTGGCGGTCTCGAACAGGCCGCCAAGGATTATCGCTCGCTGTGCGAAAGCTACGTCGACGCGGTGAAGTCGCTTCCCCCGTCGCGCATCGAGGCAGTTGACGCGGCGCGGCGCGAAATTCACACGGAGGCGGCGCGGCAGTTGCAGGCGCGGCTGGCGCAACATGTCCGGATGGACGAGACCACGGCGCGTCGGTTGTTCACCCTGATCTGCGCGATGACAGCGGAATCCTGAGACGCCTTGATCTTTGAGGTGCTTCGTCCCATCTAGAGCCATCCGTTAATGCGGATGGCAACAATGGAGCGAACATGGCCAAGGAAGAACTGCTCGAATTTCCAGGCGTCGTGAAGGAACTCCTGCCCAATGCGACGTTCAGGGTCGAGCTGGAAAACGGCCATGAGATCATCGCACATACGGCAGGCAAGATGCGCAAGAACCGCATCCGGGTTCTGGCGGGCGACAAGGTTCAGGTGGAGATGACACCCTACGACCTGACCAAGGGACGGATCAATTACCGCTTCAAGTGAGGCGCCGCGCCTGATTCTGGGCTCCGGGTCACCGAGGCGCAACGATCTGCTCGCGCAGATCGGAGTCGTTCCCGACGCGGTGCGCGCTCCGGCGATCGACGAGACCCCCGAGCCCGGCGAGCTGCCGCGGAGCTATTGCGCGCGCATGGCGCGGGAGAAGGCGGAAGCGGTCGCGATCACCCCGAACGAGGTTCTGCTCTGCGCCGACACCGTGGTCTGCGCAGGCCGCCGAATTCTCGGAAAGCCTTCGGACGAGGCCGAGGCGCGGGCATTCCTGTCGCTCCTGTCCGGCCGCAGGCATCGGGTCGTCACGGCGATCGCGCTCCGCACGGCGGAGCGAATTCGGGTCCGTGAGGTGGTCACCACCGTGAAGATGAAGCCGCTGTCGTCTCAGGAGATGGATGCCTATCTCCGCTCCGGCGATTGGCGCGACAAGGCGGGCGGATACGGCATACAGGGCGCCGCGGCCGCGATGATCCCCTGGATCCGGGGATCCTACAGCGCCGTCGTCGGATTGCCGCTTGTGGAGACCGCGACCCTCCTGAGAGCGGCCGGGATCGGCCTGCCCATGTCGCGATGAAGGGCACCACGATCCATCTCGACCGCCTTCGTGGCCGATTGGCGGCGGCCCGGCTCGTCGACGGCCGTCTCGACGATCTCCTCGTCGAGGGCGATCCTGATCTGCCGGTCCCGGGCGCTGTCTATCGGGCCACGGTCGACAGACAGATGAAGGGCCAGGGCGGCGTGACCCTGCGCCTGCCCGAAGGCGTCGCCTATCTCCGCAAGGCAAAGCGGCTTCGTGTCGGAGAGCGGCTCCTAGTGCAGGTTACCGGGTATGCTGAGGAAGGAAAGGCGGTTCCGGTCTCCGTCGATCCGATCCTGAAGTCACGCCACGTGATCGTGACCCCCGGCAAACCGGGGATCAACGTCTCGCGCCGGATCACGGACGAGATCGAGCGCGCGCGGCTCCTCGAACTCGTGGCCGAGACCTGCGGGGATCGCAGCGGTCTCGGCCTCATCCTCCGATCCGCGGCCGCCGGAGCCGGCGCGGAGGAAGTGGCCGGAGACATCATGGCGACGACCGACCTCGCCGAGAAGATCGTGTCGGATCAAGGCACGGACCCGGAACTCCTCGCCGAGGGACCTGACCCGCACATGCTGGCGTGGCGCGATTGGAGCCTGCCCGACGAGCTTTTCACGGAACCGGGCAATTTTGCCGCCCACGACATCGAAGAGAAGGTGACCGCGCTGACCTCGGGCCGCGTCGAGCTCGGCTCCGGCCATTGGTTCAGCGTCGAACCCACCCAGGCCTTCGTGGCCGTGGACGTGAATACCGGAACCGACGCAACTCTCGCGGCGGGCCTCAAGGCGAACATCGCCTGCGGCCGGGCCCTGCCCGCCGCGCTTCGCTGCCTCGGTCTCGGCGGGCAGGTGGTGATCGACATGGCTCCTGCCCCGAAGAAGGATCGCCGCATGATCGAACAGGTTCTTAAGGCCGCTTTCCGGGCGGATCCGGTCGATACGATCTTGGCGGGCTGGACACCGCTCGGTCATGTGGAGCTGCAACGAAAGCGTGAACGCCTGCCGCTGCACAGGATTTTCGGAGACTGACATGCCCTGCCCGATCTGCGCCAGGACCACTGACCCGCGATACCGTCCATTCTGTTCGAAGCGCTGCGCCGACATCGATCTGGGCCGGTGGCTGTCGGGCGGATACGCGGTGGCCGCCGAGGAAGACGAGAGCTGGGAGGAATCGTCCTCCTCACGCCCGGACAGGTCGCACTGATTTTCGCCGGCCCCCCTCTGGACGGCATCTCCCGCGGCGTCTATGACACCGCCACCCTGATCGGTCGATCCGCATCGACCGCCCGTGCCCGGGTAGCTCAGGGGTAGAGCAGTGGATTGAAAATCCTCGTGTCGGTGGTTCGATTCCGCCCCCGGGCACCATATTTATAAACGGTAACAATAACTTGCGACCTTTGATGATTATTGAGCGCGGTAGCAATTCGCGCTTGGGTATCATTTGGGTAGCACTTTAGATGGCTTACTGACTGATGCTCAACGCACGTTTATGGAACGCCCAGACCAAGCGAGTTAAAATATTCCGGATCTATTGACATAAGTATTGCTCACTTCTGTCCACCTTCCTATGGACATTCCGCAATTCACCTCCGCTTTCGACACCGAGGAAAAGTGCGTCGAGCACCTTGCGAAGTTGCGTTTGCCGAACGGTCCATTGTGCGACTAGTGCGGGGCGATCGACTATGCCAGCAAGTCGAAGCGGCCCCGTTACTGGCACTGCAAGGATTGCGGCCACATGTTCAGCGTGACGGCTGGCACACCGATGGGGGAAACACGCCTCCCACTGCCGAAGTGGTTCGCGGCGATCTTCCTGATCGTGACAAGTTCCAAGGGCATTAGCAGCATGGCGATCTCGCGCCAGCTTGGTGTCGGCTACAAAACCGCGTGGTTTCTGACGCACCGGATCAGGCAGATGCTCGACAACGACGAGGAGGCTTCTCAAGGGCGTGGTCGAGGCCGACGAGACGTATATGGGCGGCAAGCGCCGGAAGGGGCAGGCGTCGAGATGGGACGATGATGACGATCAGCCGAAGGGGCGCGGCGGCTCGCGCAAGATGATGGCCGTCACCGCCGTTGAACGCGGCGGAAAGGCGAAAGCCCGAAAAGGCAAGACGCACTCCGAGCGCGTGATCGCCCGCGCGATCTACGACTGATCCGATCTCGACAGCATCCTCGTCAGCGACGAGCTTCCGGCTTACCGCTGGATTGGCCTGAAGTTCCGCGCGCACCTGCGTGTCAACCACTCGAAGGGCGAATGGTCCCGTCAGACCGCGCGGCCCGCTGTCCACACGAACACGGTCGAGAGCTTCAACGCGACGATCAAGCGGGCGATCATGGGTGTCTGGCACTGGTTCTCGATCAAGCATGGGGACCGCTACCTTTCCGAGCTTGCCGCACGCTGGAACCTGCTCGGCATGACGAACATGGAACGGTTCGATACAGTGATCACCGGGATCTTCCGGCCCGCGCTTCCGTGGAAGGAACTGACGGCATGATCCAGAAGGCCACGCAGATCCGGCTCTACCCGAACAAGGCGCAGGCCAACGACTTCCGCCGGTTTCAGGGCGGGGTGCGCCGTCTGTGGAACGACATGCTTGCCGCGACGAAGGCGCAACGGGACGCGACGGGCAAGTTCATGACGAAGCGGCAGTTGCAGGATTTTGCCGTCGCTTGGAAGCGCCGCCCGGAGACCGCATGGGGCATGGAACTTCCCGCGCACGCGGTATTGCAGATCAGCGCCGACATGCACCGGGCCTTCGTCAACTTCTACGAGCGCCGCGCCCGCTTCCCCCGCTTCCGAGGCAGGGGGCATCGCCAATTCTCGATCTACGCGGTCAACCAAGCTACGGCGTTCGACGGGCACATGCTCAAGCTGCCGAAGGTCGGCTGGATGCGCTGGCGCGGCGGTGATCTGCCCGAAGGGCGATTGCTGTGGAAGGCCGAACGCCGTTTGCGACGTGCGCAGTGCCGCCTGTCGCGCCGCCAGAAAGGCAGCATCAGGCGAGAGCGGGCCATGCGCGCCGTCGCGGCGATCCACCGTCGAGTGCGGCACCAGCGCCGCGACATGACGCATCAGGCGACAGGCCGCATCGTTCGGCGCGCTGGCGAGATTCGGGTTGAAAGCCTCAACGTCAGGGGAATGGCAAAAAACCGGAACCTTGCGAAATCCGTCGCCGATGCCGGTAGTGTCCCGAGGGATGGTGTAGGAACTGGCGTCCACCTGCTTCTTCATAGCTGGTGTCGCTCGTTCACTGAGCGGCGATCATGGCCGCATCAGGGTTATCGTCGCACAGGCCTGTCAGTTTTTCCACGGGCTGACGTTGCCCCCAGATCCCGGACCAGGGGCTAAAGTAGCGTCTGAACCGGGAGAAGCAGATGACCAAGAAGACAAGGCGGCGGTTTACGCCGGAATACAAGGAGCAGGCGGTGGCACGCCTTTCTGAGGCGGGCGTGACCTACGCGAGCCTTTCGGCGGAGCTGGGGATCACGTCCGGGCAATTGAAGACGTGGCATCTCGAGCTTCTGGCGGCGGGTTCAGCGACGGCGATCGCTCAAACCAAAGCCGAGGCGGCCGAGCTGGCGCAACTGCGCCGAGACAACAAACGGCTGAAGGAAGAGAATGAGGTGATGCGCAAAGCATCGGCTTTTTTCGCTCAGTGGGCGGCGAAGACATGAACGCCAACCTGGCATTCATCGCTGCCCACCTCGCCGATTACTCCATACGTCTGATGTGCCGGGTGCTTGGCTTGAGCCGGAGCTGGTTCCAAGCCTGGCGCCGCACAGCCCCTGACCGGGCGGCGCGAACGTGTCGGTGGGATGCGCTGATTGATGAGATCCGTATGATCTTCAAGGACAGCAAGCAGCGCTATGGCGCACCTCGCATCCACGCCGAACTGCGAGGTCAAGGCCACCGCGTGTCACGCAAGACGGTGGCCAAGCTGATGAAACAGAACGGCATTCACCCGCCTGGACGCAAGCGGCAGATGCCCATGACTACTGATAGCCGCCATTCATTTGCGATCGCGCCCAACCTGCTGCACCGCAACTTCAAGATCATGGCGCCCGACACGGTTTGGCTCGCGGATATCTCGTACATTCCAACCGGCGAGGGCTGGCTCTACCTCGCGGCGGTCAAGGACCTGGCGACCATGGAGATCGTCGGATGGTCGATGTCGGAGCGCCTGAAAAGCACCCTGTGTGAAGACGCGTTGAAAATGGCCATCCGCAACCGCCGCCCCCCGCCGGGGCTGATCGTCCACACGGACAGGGGCGTCCAATACGCCTGCGACAGCTACCGGAAACTGCTCAGACTGCATCGCATCACAGCCTCGATGAGCCGCAAAGGGAACTGTCTCGATAACGCCCCGATGGAGAGCTTCTTCAGCTCACTGAAAACCGAAATGGTTCACCGAACAAAGTTCCAGACGCGGCGCGAGGCAAAGGCCGCGCTCTTCGAATACATCGAGATCTTCTACAACCGCCAGCGGCGCCACTCCAGCATCGGATACCGAACTCCGGCACAGGCGAGGATGGACATGATGCCCAAAATGGCGGCCTAATCCAACAAGCCCCTGGTCCGGGATCGGGGGGCAAGGTCAGGCATGTAGCGGCGGCTGACGGCCCACTCATCGTTTTGCTCCAGCATGAGCGCGCCGACGAGGCGAACGACGGCCTCGCGGTTGGGGAAGATGCCGACGACGTTGGTGCGCCGCTTGATCTCCTTGTTGACGCGCTCCAGCGGGTTGGTGCTGTGCAACTTCGAGCGCAGGCTCTCGTCGAAGGCCATGTAGGCGAGGACGTCGTGCTCGGCCGCGTCCATCAGTTCGGCGACATCCCTGAACCGGTCACGCAGGCTGTCGGCGACCTCGCGCCACCGGGCGTGGGCCTGGTCCCGGTCCTTCTCGGCGAAGACGGTCTTCACCACGGCGCTGACCACCGGCTTGTTGGCTTTGCTCACGCGAGCCAGGAGATTGCGCTGAAAATGCACCCGGGGGCCGTTGAAAAAGGCGCGATCTGCTGATTCCATCTTCATGGCGGCATCATGTGGAGGGTGGCATGATCGGCAGTCGGACCCGAGATCAGTTGGAATTCTTTGTCTGCGGATCGGCTCGCGTGACCTCGTCCCCGACGATCACATCCTCGCCCGCGTCGACCGGGTTATCGACCTTGGCTGGCTTCGCGCGGAGGTGGCCGATCTCTACGCGCCAGGTGTTGGCCGACCGGGCATCGATCCGGAAGCCGCGGTCCGCCTGATGCTCGCGGGCTTCCTGCTCGGCATCGTCCATGACCGGCGCCTCCTGCGAGAAGCGCAAGTGAACCTGGCGATCCGCTGGTTCGCGGGCTTCGGCTTGAACGACAGGCTGCCGGATCATTCCTCGCTCACGCGCATCCGTCAGAGATGGGGCGCCGATCGGTTCCGGCGCATCTTCGAACGCACGGTGCGGGACTGCGTCGGCGCCGGGATCGCCAAGGGCGAGGTCGTGCATGTTGATGCGTCTCTGATCCGGGCCGACGTGTCCTGGGAGAGCCTCGTGGTGCGTCATGTCGATGCGGTGGCGACTGAGAACGGCGATCCTGTGCAGGAAGCGGAGACGGTTCGGGCCCGCAACTCGAAGAAGACCGGCAAGTTCAAGAAGGTCTGCCTCACCGATCCCGATGCGAGCATGGCGACGTCAGGGCGCAACCGTCGCCTGGAGCCCAGCTACAAGCAGCATGGCGTCGTGGACGATGTCTTCGGCGTGGTTCTCGACGTCGAGGTCACGACCGGGGAAGTGAACGAAGGCGAAGAGATCCTCGCCCGCCTCGATGCTGTCGAGAAGACGACCGGGACCAAAGTCGAGACGGTGACGGCGGATGCCGGCTATGCCTATGCCAAGATCTACGGCGGGCTCGAACGCCGGAAGATCGCCGCCGTCATTCCGGCCAAGGCCGAACCGATCCGCAGCCCGGTCCCGATGCGCCGGTTCCGCTACGACGCGAAGCACGACATCCTGAAATGCCCCCGGGGCAAAAAGCTCAAGGCCGGACGGGCCATCAAGCATGGGCGCTTCTTCACATCCCGGGCGCGCGACTGCCGCGGATGCGATCTCGCCCGTCTCTGCCTGTCGAAGGGGCGCGTGAACAAGGCCGTCGTGCTCGGGAATGATTACCCCGCCCTTCTGCGCGCGCGACGCCGTCGCGAGAGATGGTCGGAGGAAGACCGGGACCTCTACCAGCGCCACCGCTGGCGGTCGGAGGGCTACCATGGCGAGGCGAAGACCTGGCATGGGCTCGCCCGCGCGGTCCGGCGCGGTCTCCAGAACATGCGTATCCAGGCCTTCCTCACGGCGGCAGCGGTCAACCTCAAGAGGCTGGCGGCTGCGCTCTGCTCGGCGCTCGCACGCATTCTGTCGATTGCAGCTGGATGGGCCCGTTCGACGGCGCCGATGAACGCGAATGGCGAAAACCAGCCTGACGTTCAAGAAAGGGAACCGGCCATGGCAGCGTAGGCCGCAGCGGCCCGTTCTCGGCGCAATTCTTCAACGGCCCCACCCGGCAGCGCTGCCATCCGGCGCCCAGGACCTTGCTTGCAGCGGCCTTGAGGCCCTCGTGCGCATCGCTGATTACCATCTGCACGCCCCGCAGGCCGCGGCGGGTCAGCGAACGCAGGAAGTCCGCCCAGAACGTCTCGGCTTCGGAGGGCATGACCGTGATGCCGAGTATCTCGCGGCGGCCATCCGAGTTGACTGCGACGGCCACTATCACCGCCATCGAGACAACCCGACCGCCCTCGCGCAGCTTCACGTAGGTGGCGTCGAGCCACAGGAAGGGCCAATCGCCCTCCAGCGGTCGGTTCAGGAAGGCCTGGACGCGTTCGTCGATCTCTTCGCAGAGCCGCGAGACCTGGCTTTTGGAGGTGCCCGTCAGCCCCATGGCGCGCACCAGGTCGTCCACCGCTCGAGTGGAGACGCCGTGGATGTAGGCTTCCTGCACCACCGCCATCAGCGCCTTCTCCGCCGTCCGCCGCGGCTCGAGAAAGGTCGGGAAGTAGCTCCCCTTCCTCAGCTTGGGAATGTTCAGCCCGATCGTCCCGGCCCGCGTATCCCAGCGGCGCGGCCGGTAGCCGTTGCGCTGGTTCCCCCGGTCCGGCGTTCGCTCGCGCAGACCGGCCCCGCACACGGCGCCCACCTCGATCTCCATCAGCCGCTGCGCCGCATCCTGGATCAGCTCACGCAGAAAATCGGTGTCGTCGCTCTTGGAGATCGCCTCCGGAAGGTTGATCATAGCCTCGGTCATCGTGCTCTCCTTCGTTGTCTTCGGTCGTCGAACAACCTCAGACTACGAAGACGCGCGATGGCCGCCAGCCCGGCCACGCGCTGCGCTACGCCAAGGGCTTCGCGCGCGGCCTCCTACACCACGGAGTGGGGCACTACCTCCGGCCTCGCCCGGGGTCGAGCACGGGCGCGGCGTCCTGCGGGGCTTACGCGGCCCCACAGGGGCCACGGTTCCCTCCGGACCGTCCATGAACAGCTTGCCGGAGCGCTTTCAGCAGCATCGCCATCCGGTCCACTACGGGGGCGAGGTGGAACGCGGCGCGGCCCACCCAATCGGCCAGTGTCGAGCGGTCGATGGTGAGCTCGTGCCGGGCCATGACCTGGGCCTGGCGATACAGGGGAAGGTGCTCGGAATACTTCGAGACGAGGAGATGGGCGATGGTGGCCTCGGTGGGAAGGCCGCCTTCGATCAGCGCCGGCGGCGCGCTCGCCATCGTTCTTGAACCGATGGCGCACGATGGCTCGCCCTGCACGACGCCGGCCCGCCCCTTCGGGCAGGCGTAGCGGGGACGCACCGTGACAAGGACGCGGAATTGGGCCGGGGTGATGTCGAGGCGTTCCGAGCGGTCCTCGCCGATCCGGACCATGTCCCCGCACCCACAGCGGCAGGTCAGGCTTTCCGGCTCGATCACCCGCTCCTCGCGCGGGAGGTCTTTCGGGAGCGCCCGGGACGTGCGGGTCTGACGCGGGGGGCGGGTCTTCGCCCTTGCCGACGCCGAGACGTCATGCGTTTCCTGCGCCTCGGCGATCGCGGCCTCGAGGTCTTCGAAGGCCAGCTCCAGCTGATCGGGGCTCAGCTTCTCCGACCGCGGGCCGAACCGGGCCCGCTTCATCTCCCTCGCCAGATGCTCGAGCCGGGCGTTCAGCGCCGCCAGTTCGGCATTCCGGGATCTCAGATCGGCGTTCTCCGCATCCAGGTGAAGGCGTGCGGCCCGCTCCGCGGGCCGAGCGCTTCGATTTGCGCTTCGACGGCCTCCCGCAGATCGGCGGGAAGGGCCTCGAGAAGGCTCGGGTCGAGGGGCGACGGCATGGCCGATCATACCCCGCAGGGACCGGATGACCCAGTAAAATATGGCAATTCCTTACCCGGCCACCACCGGAGCCGCCACGCGACGGGCCATCACCCGTTTCCAATCCAGGCCTTCAAAGAGAGCCTCGAACTGTGCCCGCGACAGCCGCATCACCCCGTCCTGAACCTTAGGCCAGATGACATGGCCTTTCCTGCCGTCCGGTCCGCATCCTCCCCGACATCTGGGTGTGGACCCAGCAAGCCAGGAGGAAACAACATGGAAGAGGTTCGTGCGTTCGTCGGTCTCGACGTCCACAAGGCGACGATCTCCATCGCGGTCGCAGATGCGGGGCGAGAGGGCGAGGTCCGCCATGTCGGGACGGTCGAGAACGTCCCGGAGGCCATCGCAAAGCTGGTGCGCCGCCTCGGCCGCCGGCACGGGGCCGTCGAGTTCGTCTACGAGGCGGGGTCGTGTGGCTACAGCGTCCAGCGCCAGATCGCCGGGATGGGGTTCTCCTGCCGTGTCTGCGCGCCTTCATTGACGCCCCGCAAGCCAGGCGACCGGATCAAGAACGACCGGCGCGACGCGAACGCGCTGGCACGCCTGCTGCGGGCCGGCGAGTTGACTTACGTGTGGGTGCCGGACCCGTTGCACGAGGCGCTACGCGATCTGGTCCGGGCCCGTCACGCGGCGGCTCAGGACGTGCGCCGCGACCGCATCCGCATCCAGGCCTTCCTGCTCCGCCACGACGTGCGTTTCGAGGGCAAGGCGTGGAGCACACGGCATCGCAAGTGGATGCTGAACCGCCACTTTGCGCATCCGGCCCAGCAGATCGCGTTCCAGTTCTACCTCAACGCGCTCGAACGCGACGAGGACCATAAGGCCGGCGTCGAGGGACAGATCAAGGAACTCCTCGCTGCTTCGCCTTGGGCGGCGCAGATGCAGGCCCTCCAGGCGCTCAGGGGCGTCGGTCCCATCGTCGCGGCCACGGTTCTCGCCGAAGTCGGCGACTTCTCCCGCTTCGCTCATCCGCGCCAACTGGTCGCCTACTTCGGACTCGCACCCGGCGAGCACAGTTCCGGCAGCACCGTTCGACCGCGCGGCATCACCAAGGCGGGCAGTTCCATCGCGCGCTCGGTTCTGTGCGAGGCGGCCTGGAACTATCGCACGACGCCGAAGGTCGGCGTTTGGATGAAGCAGCACCGTCCGCCCGTGCCGCAGGAAATCATCGCGCTGGCGTGGAAGGCGCAGCTGCGGCTGCATAAGACCTACCGTCGGCTCAGCGCGCGCGGCAAGCGCTCGGTGGTCGTCACCGCCGCCGTCGCCCGCGAACTTCTCTGCTTCATCTGGTCGATCGGCCAGCGGGTGCCGATCGGCGCCTGAGCTACGCATTCATCAACGCTCCGCATCAGCGAGGACGTCGGGAGCGGTAGAGGGGATCCTCGAGTTCATGTTGGACAGGTGACAACGCCCACGTCCGTGGCCAGAACGAGGCAGCCCTCCGACGCACCGTCATCATGGGGTATCCAATCCCCGAATAGGAGTCTGAGCGACCGTCGATATTACCCGGCGTCCTCACCTATGCGGATCGTGCCATATCAGGATCGCCACCTGCCGAAGGGGGAATTTCTCCTGCGGCCAGAACCGTTGACAAAGGCCATAGGAGATGAACTTCCCCGCCTCCAGCCGCTTCGTGTAGAGCGACATGCCGACCCCGTCATGCCAGAGCAGCTTGACCAGATCACCTCTACGCCCGCGAAAGCAGAAGATCTCGCCGGCATGGGGATCTCGCCCGAGACCCTGCTGGACCTGGAGGGCGAGCGTGTTCATCCCGCGGCGCATGTCCGTCACCCCGCCCGCGATCCACACGCGCACCCCCGCCGGGAAGGCGATCATGGTCGATCGAGAACCCGCAGGAGGCGCGAAAGGGCCGCCGTGTCGATCGAGGCCGAGACATTCAGCCGCCGGCCATTGGTGAGCGTGATCTCGACCTTGTCCTCGACCGCCGGCGTCTCGGTCGCCGTCGAGGTGGCGAGGGCCGGTTCGGACCCGATTTGCAGGGGCATGAAAGCCGGGGCACCGCCGCCGAGCAGCCCCTCCCGGTATTCCTTCCGCCACCGCGTCAGCAGAGAACGCGAGAGCCCGTATCGGCGCGCCGTCGCAGAGCCCTGGCGGTGCCCGCGGAAGCTCTCCTCGACGATGCGGATCTTCTCCGCGTCAGACCGATCACGACGCCGGCCGGTATCGTCCGCCGAAAGGACCTCGAAATCCGAAATGACCGTAGAGCATGCCATAGCGCATGATCTACGACTGGCGCCTCACCCTCGGCCAGACGGCCTCCGCCGCAGGGATACAGTTCACCTGCTGGAATGGCGAGATCATCCGGGGCACTTTCATCATCGACGCGCATGACCGGGAAATCATCTCCTGGCGCGCCGTCGTGAACGCCGGCATCAGCGGCTCGGACATTTGCGACATAATGCTCGAGGCTGTTGAGGCGCGGTTCGGCAGCTACCGGACTTCGCATCCGATCGAAATGTTGAGCGACAATGGGAGTGTCAGGGACTCTGTGTATTTGGCCGCCGGCCCGGTTCCTTGATGACCGCTTTCAGCCCTTCATCGGGGTGAAGCGATCCTCGAACATTATGGCGAACTGGTTCACCGCTGTCAGCCACCCCCGCACGTTCCGGGAGGTTTTCTCGTGGCCGCGGATGGCGAGGTAGATCAGCTTCTCGGCGGCCTCTTCGGAGGGGAACGAACCGCGCGTCTTGATCGCCTTCCGGATCACCCGGTTGAGGCTTTCCACGGCGTTCGTGGTGTAGATCACCCGGCGGATTTCGGGGCTGAACGCGAAGAACGGGATGACCTCCTGCCAGGCGCGGCGCCAGGCCTGGGCGATCGACGGATACTGCCGGCCCCATTCGTCGTCGAAGGGTGAGCCGGACCGAGCGATCCTTCCGGTGGAAGGATTGCCCGGCGAACAGCGCGTCCCAGGCCGTCTCGGCGGTGTCCGCGCCGTAGACCTCGCGGAGCCCGGCAGCCACCGCCTTGCGATCCTTCCAGGAGCAGAAGTTCAGGGAGTGGCGGACCAGATGCACGATGCATGTCTGCACCGTGGTCTCGGGAAAGGCGGCGGTGATCGCCTCGGGGAAGCCCTTCAGCCCATCCACGACGGCGATCAGGATGTCCTGGACCCCGCGGTTGCGCAGCTCGTTCATGACGCCGAGCCAGAACTTGGCGCCCTCGTTCTCCGCGATCCAGAGACCGAGAACCTCCCGGGTGCCTTCCGAGGTGATACCGAGGGCCAGGTAGACGGCGTCCGCCACGGGCCTCGGACCGGTGGCGGCCTCGTGGCGAACTCTTGACGATCCGGCTGTCCTTGTCGCGGATCTTCACCCTCAGCGCATCGAAGATCACCACGGGATAGACGGCGTCCAGCGCCCGCGAGCGCCATTCCTTCACCTCGTCGAGAACCGCATCGGTCACCCGGCTGATCAGGTCAGGGGAGACTTCGATCCCGTAGAGGTCCTCGAGATGGCTGCGGATATCCCGCACGCTCATCCCCCGCGCATACATGGCGACGATCTTGTCATCGAGCCCGTCGATCCGGGTCTGGCCCTTGCCGATCAGGCGCGGCTCGAAGCTGCCATCCCGATCGCGCGGAACGTCGATCTCGAAAGTTCCGGTCTCGCCCTTCACGGTCTTGCGCCCGGTGCCGTTCCGCCGGTTCGGCTGCACCGGCGGGGGCGTCTCACCGGGTTCGTAGCCCAGGTGATCCGTCAGTTCCGCTCCCAGCATCCGCTGCATCAACGCTCTCTTGAGCCCTTGCATCAGACCGCCGTCGCCAAGCAGGTCCTCCGGCCGCTCGCAGCCCTTCAGCAATTCGTCGATCAGGTCGTCGTCGATCTTCTTCGTCATGGTCCATGCTCCTGTCGCTCTCAGCATGGACCGGCGGGGTCATACACAGAAGATCGGACACTCTCTGGCGTTCGCACGACCGACAGCCGCCACAATTACCCGATCGCGCCGAACAGGCTGCGGAGAAACTTCACGGCAACCGCTCCGAACCAGGTCTGGCTGGCCGATCTGACCTGCATCCGGACCGGCGAAGGCTGGCTTTTCCTTGCCGCGCTGATCGACTTGCATACGCGCAAGGTCGCTGGCTGGAGCATGTGCGAGACCCTGCATGCCTCGATCGCTCTCGAGGCGCTCCACAGGGCCATCAATCGGCAGCGTCCGGCGCCCGGGTTGATCCGACACTCGGATCGCGGGATTCAACATGCGGCCGACGAGTATCGCCAAGCCCTTGCCGCGGCGAAGATAAGGCCCTGCGACACGCGACACCCGACACCCGACACTGAGACAAAACGTCGGTTTCGACGGTCGGACATTGCCCAGACGCCGGATCCGGTGCGAGGTCGGAGGTCAATCTTCAGCGAAGGACCCCACCGGATGCCCACGCTTCTGCGGATCGGTCCCTACCGGATCTTCTTCTACAGCAACGAGGGCAATCCGCTGGAGCCCCCGCACGTCCACGCCTCGGCCGGGGAAAAGCTGGCGAAGTTCTGGCTTGATCCGGTAGAGTTGGCATCGAGCAAGCGGCTCCGGTCGAAAGAGATCGCGGAGCTGCGGAAAATCGTCGAAGACCACCGAGCCGAGTTCCTGGAGGCCTGGAATGCGCACTTTCACCCTTGAGAGCGAGCCAGTGGCCGTGGACGTGTCCTTCGAGGAAGATGCGTTTCGGGTTGTGCTCGATGACGGCCGAGAACTGACCGTGCCCCTGGCGTGGTTTCCCCGCCTCCTGCACGGCACCCCTGACCAGCGAGCCCGGTGGGAGCTGATCGGGCGCGGCGAGGGCCTGCACTGGGAAGACCTGGACGAAGATATCTCCGTGGTCGGGCTTCTGGCCGGACGTCAAGACCAGACGCGTCCGCCGTCGCCATCACAGGCCGCGTAGGCCATGAGGGCCGAGCCAAAGCCATGCCCTCATGCGCAGCAGTCGTCGGTTTGGTCAGAGAACAAAGATGGGGAAGGGCCTAATTAAGGGCGTGTGTTACACTCGCATATATCCTGCCTCTAATCCCCATCCATTCCCTCACGGTTTTCAGGATCGGCCGTCAGATCTGGTTGGAATGTCGATAGCCGAGAAGGATCAGCGCGACGTGGCAGGGCGGGGGTACTGCCGGATCGGGCGGTCCGTCTGGCTGGCGAGGTGAACCTCAAGAGCTTGCTTGTGTCGCCAGATCGCCTGGAGGGTGTCTTGCGGCCAGCAGGTCCCGGGATCGTTGCGGTCGGTGTCGAAGACCGCGTTCTTCACTGCCGCCTCGGCCTTGGCGCAGGCATAGCGGTAGTGTCCCGAGGGATGGTGTAGGAACTGGCGTCCACCTGCTTCTTCATAGCTGGTGTCGCTCGTTCACTGAGCGGCGATCATGGCCGCATCAGGGTTATCGTCGCACAGGCCTGTCAGTTTTTCCACGGGCATGTAGCGGCGGCTGACGGCCCACTCATCGTTTTGCTCCAGCATGAGCGCGCCGACGAGGCGAACGACGGCCTCGCGGTTGGGGAAGATGCCGACGACGTTGGTGCGCCGCTTGATCTCCTTGTTGACGCGCTCCAGCGGGTTGGTGCTGTGCAACTTCGAGCGCAGGCTCTCGTCGAAGGCCATGTAGGCGAGGACGTCGTGCTCGGCCGCGTCCATCAGTTCGGCGACATCCCTGAACCGGTCACGCAGGCTGTCGGCGACCTCGCGCCACCGGGCGTGGGCCTGGTCCCGGTCCTTCTCGGCGAAGACGGTCTTCACCACGGCGCTGACCACCGGCTTGTTGGCTTTGCTCACGCGAGCCAGGAGATTGCGCTGAAAATGCACCCGGGGGCCGTTGAAAAAGGCGCGATCTGCTGATTCCATCTTCATGGCGGCATCATGTGGAGGGTGGCATGATCGGCAGTCGGACCCGAGATCAGTTGGAATTCTTTGTCTGCGGATCGGCTCGCGTGACCTCGTCCCCGACGATCACATCCTCGCCCGCGTCGACCGGGTTATCGACCTTGGCTGGCTTCGCGCGGAGGTGGCCGATCTCTACGCGCCAGGTGTTGGCCGACCGGGCATCGATCCGGAAGCCGCGGTCCGCCTGATGCTCGCGGGCTTCCTGCTCGGCATCGTCCATGACCGGCGCCTCCTGCGAGAAGCGCAAGTGAACCTGGCGATCCGCTGGTTCGCGGGCTTCGGCTTGAACGACAGGCTGCCGGATCATTCCTCGCTCACGCGCATCCGTCAGAGATGGGGCGCCGATCGGTTCCGGCGCATCTTCGAACGCACGGTGCGGGACTGCGTCGGCGCCGGGATCGCCAAGGGCGAGGTCGTGCATGTTGATGCGTCTCTGATCCGGGCCGACGTGTCCTGGGAGAGCCTCGTGGTGCGTCATGTCGATGCGGTGGCGACTGAGAACGGCGATCCTGTGCAGGAAGCGGAGACGGTTCGGGCCCGCAACTCGAAGAAGACCGGCAAGTTCAAGAAGGTCTGCCTCACCGATCCCGATGCGAGCATGGCGACGTCAGGGCGCAACCGTCGCCTGGAGCCCAGCTACAAGCAGCATGGCGTCGTGGACGATGTCTTCGGCGTGGTTCTCGACGTCGAGGTCACGACCGGGGAAGTGAACGAAGGCGAAGAGATCCTCGCCCGCCTCGATGCTGTCGAGAAGACGACCGGGACCAAAGTCGAGACGGTGACGGCGGATGCCGGCTATGCCTATGCCAAGATCTACGGCGGGCTCGAACGCCGGAAGATCGCCGCCGTCATTCCGGCCAAGGCCGAACCGATCCGCAGCCCGGTCCCGATGCGCCGGTTCCGCTACGACGCGAAGCACGACATCCTGAAATGCCCCCGGGGCAAAAAGCTCAAGGCCGGACGGGCCATCAAGCATGGGCGCTTCTTCACATCCCGGGCGCGCGACTGCCGCGGATGCGATCTCGCCCGTCTCTGCCTGTCGAAGGGGCGCGTGAACAAGGCCGTCGTGCTCGGGAATGATTACCCCGCCCTTCTGCGCGCGCGACGCCGTCGCGAGAGATGGTCGGAGGAAGACCGGGACCTCTACCAGCGCCACCGCTGGCGGTCGGAGGGCTACCATGGCGAGGCGAAGACCTGGCATGGGCTCGCCCGCGCGGTCCGGCGCGGTCTCCAGAACATGCGTATCCAGGCCTTCCTCACGGCGGCAGCGGTCAACCTCAAGAGGCTGGCGGCTGCGCTCTGCTCGGCGCTCGCACGCATTCTGTCGATTGCTGC